>NZ_NPKJ01000041.1 GCF_002284575.1 Mesorhizobium temperatum | reverse complement strand
CATCTCCACCGTGCCGGTGCCGGTGCGGCGCTTGATCCAGCAATAGGTTATCCGCGACGCCGATGCGCTCGTTATGGACTGAAGGGCAGTTCCGTTAGCGGCGGTCGCTGTCAGCGTCGTCGCGCTATTTGCCACGCCGGTAATGCCGGTCGCGGTCTTGGCTGCAGTGATATTCGTTTTGACCCAAACCGCATTGGTAAGATCAGACCCCCACAGGGCCAAATTGACACGCTGGTCTTCTGTCAGGATACCCAGAAGATTGCCGAACTCATCCCATTCGTATGGAAGATCGAAAAGCCTCGCTGCCGTGGTAGCGACATAGCCCGCCTCAACCGGCGTCCGGACGACTTGAACCGTTGTCGGCCCGCCTGCCACTGTGCATGTCAGCGTTCCAGACGACGCGGTGAACGATACTGGCGACCCGGCAGATGCAACACCCGTGCCTGCATTCGTCAGCGTGACCGTGCCGGACCCGGTGACAAGCACCTGATAGGTGGCATTGGCCAGCGTGGTTATGCTTTGCGTGACCGGGGCGCCGGAGTTCAGGAACAGGTTGTGCTTCTGGTAGCGATAAAGGCCATTTGACCCCCTGAGCATCTTTACGGTCGGGCTGGTGTAGGTCAGCAATCCAAATGGATGGCTGTTGTAAACGTTGGCCGGGGTTGCGGTGTCTTTGACCCTAGCCGAGCCGTAATAGCCTGTGGAAGCGTAGAACGTATCATCAACGAAGCTCAGGACAATGCCGTCAGTCCTCGATCCGAAACGCGCCGCAGCCTGAGACGGCGCCCCTCCCCACTTCCCTACCAATGGGCTGTAGAGCGGTGACCTGAGCGGGCTACGAATGGGAGAGCGAACGGCAGTCATCTATTCGCCGATCAAAGCAACTACGGCCGTGCCGGACGTGCGAGTGAACTTGACGCGGGTCTTTACCGGAGCGCCGTTATCGATCGCGAGATTGAAATTGCCGGTGAACGCAAGAGCAGTTCCGGCAGTGTCGGTGATGTTCGACCACGAGCCGGCGCCAGTTGGGTCGACTTCCACGTTGATCGTTCCGGCCCACGTTCCTTGCACAGAGACAAACCCGCCCTTGAGAACGAGCTCCCCCGTCGAACCAGTCGCAGCCAGGGATTCCGAAACCTTGATAGCCATTGCGGCCTCCTATCCAACGAGAAAAGCGGGAGCCGAAGCCCCCGCCGTTGACGTTTAGTCCGTGTCGGTTGTGCCGACCGCCAGGCCGTCAGTCAGATCCACGCCCGAAGACGAAGCCGAGTTGACGGTGTGGATGGTCGTGGCGTTCGAGCTGTCCGTGTCAGTGACAAAGACAATGTCGTTCGCCCGCATGCCGAGCTGCCAGCCGTTCGTGAAGTAGCCGGCAACGCGGACCAGAGTGGCCGCGTCGACAGATTCGTACTTCCAGATACGGAAGCCAGCGATGCCCTGAGTAATCAGGACCGGAGGGTTGGTGGTTGCGTAAGCCATGTGATCAGCCCTCCTTAGGCGCCGACGATGGCAGAGCCATCATGGTTGATGACGACCACGCCGCTGTTTTGCAGCAGCTTGGAGCCCATGAAAGCCGAGGCGCGAGCCCAGGAGTAACCCTGCTCTTCGTCATAGCCGACAAGGGATTCGAGGTTTTCGGTATCGGCCGCGTGGCCGATAGCGGAGCGGTGGTAGAGGAAGCACTTTTCAGCGCTCGTACCGACGCCGGGAACATCGGGGTGCACCAGCCAGTTGACGCCCGCCCAGCGCATGACGCGCTTGATTGGACCGCCAGCCAGCGGCTGCACGTCGACGTAATCGCGAGACGTGAAAGTCGCGTCGCGCATGAAGTACGTCAGCATCGCGGGAGAGATGAGCCCCCACATGTTTTCGATTTCCTGAATCGGAACCTTGGCAAGACCAAGGATACCGATTGCCTTGGTTACCAAGGTCAGGGAACCGGTGGCTGCGGCGCCAGTGTCGACGGTGCCGGTCGCAAGCTCAGTGATAATGTCCGCATCGACCTTGCGGTTCATCACCTTGAGCGAGGTATCCTGCATGATCCGCTTCTGATCACCCTGCGAAGCAAAGATGTTGAAGTCGGTCTTGCGAACCAAGTCGTGCCATTCCACCAGCGTTGCGGTGTTCTGGGTCAGGTTGTCGCCGCGAGCCGTGATCAGGCCGTTGACGCCGCGCGTCCGAGCTTCCGCGCCGCCACTGTCGGCCACGAGGAAGATTGCTTCATTGCCCTTGCGCACGAACTCAGTCGTGACAGACATGCGCAGCGGGCTTTCACCGGATTCGAAACCGGCGATGTACTCTTGGCGATACTGTTTCTGGAATGCCGTGTCGGCCATGGTCCAGATTCCTTCTATCGAGGGATCGGGAGCCGTAGGCAGGTTGTCCGCAGGCCAGGGTCGCGGGTTGTCCGGGGTTAACCGGAGCCGCTAGACCGCCCTTCGGCGCTGATTACGTGCTGGTTTGGGTAGAGCCGCGATTGACGGAGCCGCGAGGCGGGTTGGCCGTCTTCAGGCGGGATATCAGGCCTTGAGCTTGTCGCGGGCCGTGATCAGTTTGCGGTAGCGCTCTTGTGCTGCCGTGTCTTTGTGCCATGCGGCGCGGTCTGTTTTCATCCGCTTTTCCATCGTGGCGATTTCTGCGTGAAGGCTTTCAGCGGAAGATCCGCCGGCCGGAACAATCGTTGCCATCGGGTTTTCGGCAACCGCCTTCGCGGCGAAGAACCGGAGAGCGTCGGGGTGATTGCCGATTTTCCGACCGTCAGCCATCCGGCCGCCCATCAGGTTATCGAACAATTCAGGGCTGACGCTCTCGAAATAGGGCCGCATCGCAGCGAAGTTGCCGGTGAAGTCGCCGCCCCATTCCTTCTTGAGGTCAGCTTCGGCTTGCTTCTTGAAGTCCGCGTCGGCGGTTGCCTGCTGGAACTGCTGTTCCTCCTGCAAGGCGTAATATTCATCGACCATTTCGGCCATATCGCCGGGAGCAATCCCCTTCTTGATGGCACGTTCCGCAAATGCCGCCACCACCGGTTTGTCATCGTCGCCGATGGTGCGCTTGTCGGGCAGCACAATGGCCTTGACGAAATCATCGACCGCCTCAGGAATGTTGTTGGACTTGCGATACTCTGCCCACTCCTCGGCCGTGGCCTTTTCGCCGGGCTTGCCTTTCGGCTTCAGCCCTTCTGAAATCTTGCGCTGTGCTTCCTCCTGGGCAGTGAGCAGCGCTTCAGGCGAAGCGAACCGTGCGAGGCGTTCAAGGCGCTTGGCATCGCCCTTCGCCAGCTTGTCGCGCCAGTCTTTGCCCCACGGTCCTTCCTCTTCGGCCGGCGGCGGTTCCTTGCCGGCCTCAGCAGCCGGCGCGGCAGGGCCAGGCGTGGCAGCAGCAGCCGCAGGAGCGGCTTTCGCCGGTTCGGCAGTCACAGCAGCGGGAGCAGGCTTTCCCGCTTCAGCAGCACCCGGAGCGGGGTTTTCGGCCGAAGCCGCGCCCGCAAGAGTGTCATCAGACATCAAGATTTCCTTTCGGTTTTCGTCAGCAGATGGATAGGGGTGTTGACCAGCTTGAGGATCTGGCGACCGACGTTCATGCGTCCGGTCAGATGGTCGCTCACGTCAGGTTGCCCAGGCACGAAGGGCTCGTCGTATGTCATTGCCGCTTTGTGGACGATCCAGCCGATTGCCCGCTTTTGCTGCCCTTCCGAGGCATTGCCAGCGGCAACAGCCTTGATCGCCTCGACATCGAGGTCATCATATGTTGCCGGCGCCATAGGATTGGACCTGGGAGCCCCGCCACGCGCTTGGTGTTGCGTCATGCGGCTTGCATGCCCTGCATTGCCTTGACCATCGGAGCGGCCTTGCCTGCCACTTCAGCGGCACCGCCAACGGTCGCGGCAGCGTTTGCCGCTTCAGCTTCAGCGGCCATCTGGTCAGCCGCGGCCTTCAGCATCTTTTCATCGTTGATCCACTCTTCAGGCCAGCCAGTGCGTCGAAGGAGGTCTTTCGCAATCGCCATCGCGTTCGGCAGCTTGGCAACCATCGGATCGAGCGCAGCGGCTTCCTTGACCACGCCAAGGCCCTCGATGAGCTTCTGTTGCATGCCCTCGTCCTCAAGATCCTTGATCGGGCTCTTGAACGAAAATTCGACACCGGAGCCGCGCAGCGAATCGGGGATCTCATTCGCAGGGAAAGCCCCGAGCGAGCGCATGACCTTGAACGTTTCAGAGCAGAGCGGTTCGGAATATTCGACTTCCACCGGCTCAAACATCGGGATATGAGCCCGCATCTGTTGCTCGACCACTTTTCTGATTTGAAAAGCGGTCATCCCCGAAGTGTCGGGGATGTTCACCTTGTCAGTCATGAAGCCCATGCGGATCGTCATATCGAGGCGGTCGGACATGTTCTGTCCAACGGGAAGGCCGGAATAGTCCATTGGCAGCGGTCGCAGAGCTTCGCCAAGCTTCTCGTCATACTCGCGATCGAGCCAGGTGATGCCACCGGCGCCGAGGCCGATATCCGACCGGATCACGTCCATTGTGGCAATCATCGGCGGATCGATCGCCTTTTCGCCGGCTTCCAGCAGAATGCGTTCAATGGCCTGTTGCGTCCGGCTGTCCGGCAAGATGATCGAGGTGAAGACCGAACGGGCGTATTGCGAGCCCGAGACGGTAGGACCGCGAGGAATGATGTAGCCGCGGTAGGTGCGGCCGATGTTCTCCAGCACTTCGCCTTCGCAGTCGGGCAGCACCCACAGCGAAATGAACTCGTGTTCGGCCCGAACCTTGATGCCGGTATCGTAGGAGGCCGCAGGCACCACGACATGCCGGGCAGTGACTTTCTTGTAAGGGTCTTTCTCAGCGTCCTTGGTGAGCGCCTCAGGCACCTTGCCGGGGAATAGCTGCATAAGCTGGGTAATCGTCGGCTTGCAGTTCCGGTGAACATCAGACACCGAGCCAGCGTAGTCTTCCGACCACACCACATCGCGAAGGTGCCAGTTGCGGTAGAACACATTGCGCCGGTCAGTCGTTGGCGCGACTTCCACCACCGCCTGCCCGAACGTCAGGTGATCGTGGTCCCCTGCTTCGGTTGCCCGAGTGAAGCCGGCACCGTTCCGGTACATGACGGCCCGCTGCATTGCCGTGGCGTATTCCAGCCAGGACCGCGCATCAGGAACCTTGTTCCGGGCTTTATCGAGCGACTTCACTTCGAAGAAGTCAGCCGGCCGCAGCATGGTCCGGTAAAGGTCCGCCATGTCCCGACGGTAAATCGCCGCCCGAGACGAGAACGAGCCCGCCGCATAGTCAGAGCCGATGTTCAGCGGCCCGGTGAAGTCGGCCCGGTCGTAATAGAAATGCTCCGCCAATTCCTGCCAATGCGACAGCAGCGGCGTCTTCTCGCTGAAAAGCCGGTTGCCGTTGTCGACAATCGTTTGAACCGCGGCGGAGGTCTGCATGTGGCTTACGCCCCGAGCTTGCCGACAGAGCCGGTGAGATTGTCAGACATGATGGTCGAGTCCCGGCCGCCACGGGCTCGCATTTCGGCCATTTGCTTGCGCTTCTCAGCCAGGACGGCCGGATCTTGAGCATCTGGCATCCGCGCCGTTGGTTCCACCTTCGGGGTTTTGGGTTTGAACAGGCCAGCCATGGTTGTTTCCTTTCAGGCAGTGAGGGCGATGAAGGCGGCAACGACGGTTGCCCAGGACAGCAAGGCGAAGCCGAGGCGAAGGATGGCGGCTCCTACCGTGTCCAATTCGCTCAGCTTTTCGGCGAGGAAGGCGAGCGCGCAGGTTGCAGCGGCGAAACCCCACGCCCACGGCTTGTCATAGACGAGGCCAGCGGCGGCGATGATCAGCACCAGCACGGCGCCGGCAGTGTTCTTGTTCATAGCGCCGGCCTCAGTTGTTCAGCTCATAGGCCAGGGCTTTGGCGTCCAGCGCCCGGCCGTTGAGCCCGTAGACCAGAGAGACAACCCCTGCCCTACGCTCAGACCGCAGCAGGCCGAAGCGGCTTTCGCCGAACGCCTTTGCAGCCAGGGCAAGCGACTCTTCAGCCTGCTTTTCCGAGATGATGCCACGAGGTGCGCCCTTCGCCGGCTTCGGCACCTTGATTGAATCTTCGAATGTCATCGCCTGCCTACCTTCTGTTTTGCATAGCCGACCTTGACTTGCGGCAGTCGGCCGCCAAGTGCCGCGTCAGTTAGCTTTCGAATGGCCAGTTTCGTGCCTTCCGACCAGCTCATGATGACCGCATCGCCGCGGTCCGGAGAGCGGCCAAGACGAACCTTGATGGCGGCTTTCTCTTCAATCTGGACCTTGGCCGTTCCGACCGGCTTCCAGCGGATAGCGAGCAGATCGGCCAGCAGCAGAGGGTCAGGAGGCAGAGCTATCGGCGATCCGCCCTCTTGCGACGGGTCCAAGGCTTCACGGAACCGCCAATGCGCTTCAGCGCGCTTATTGAAGAACGACCATTGCCCATCCACTGACTTGGCGGTCGACGTGTGGGAGGCGTTAAAGCCAGTGACAGCGACCCCGTTGTCCTTCAGGAAGGTGACGGCACCACCGCCATAGCCGCCGCCGACATCGACAATCACGCCGGCACCGTCGCGACGGACACCGAAGACCATGGCGCCGATACTTGGACCGTCCGGCGTTTCCCTGCCCGGCTTCACCACCAGCGGTGCAAACCATGTGCCGTAGCGAGGCGCTATCGTTGAATCGTCGGCGCCACCTTGCGCCACGTCGACAGCCAGCGCCGTCATCTTCAGGCCCTTGAAGCCGTCTGGCACCCACCGCGCTTGAGCAGCCTTGACCCATTCGCCGGGCAAGAGCTGCCATTCGTCATCAGCACGGCCGGCTTGGAAATCGCCATAGAGCAGTTGCGAGCGGAGCGGTTCGGGCAGGCTTTGCAGCTTGGCCCGGTAGTCTGTGTCTCTCAGGTACGGATTGTCATCGAGGCTTGCCGGGATGAACGTCCGCGACATCGCTTCGTAGTCTTCGCCGCCGCGCTCGTAGACGCCGGGACCGGCGACCCATTCAGTGATGCCGCCGACCACGATGGCCCAGCGCAGTTCACCAGGCATCGCCCGGTTGGGATAGTTGGGATCGAGCCACGGCGCGAACTCTTCGATAAGCCAGAGCCCATCACCACCACGCGGCGGGTTGGAGCCGAGGATTACCCGGCAACGCTGCCCTTCCTTTGTCGATCGAAGCCAGCCGATCAGCGAAAACACTTGTTCCCGAAGGAACTCGCCAGCCTCATCAAAAGCGAGGTAATCGCGAGCATTACCCGCATATTTGCGCCAGTCGTCGGGCTGCTTCAGGCCTGCGAACTTGAGCCGGCCACCGGTCTTGAGGCGCCAGACGTTTTCATTGCCGCCGATGAACTCGCCATGCCCGGCCAGGATCTCACGTGAGAACTCAATCAGGCCATCTAGCTGTGTCGCTTCACGGCGCAGGATCAGGCTGGAGAAGTGGTTGTTCGCCGCGGCGCCGACTTCCAACGCCGACTTGCCGCCGCCAGCCTGCCCACCATAGAGCAGGATATCGGCCAGGCTTTCGAGTGCTGCCGTTTGCGGCCCAGGATTCGGCAGGAAGGGCTTCTCTAGTTCGGCCTCGACTTGCTCGACCAGTTCGGCCCGGTCTTCCGGCGACAGCTTGGCAATGATGGCTTCGAGCTGGCGAAGATCAAGACCGGCTTCCATCGGCCTCTTTCATTCCCTTGGCCAGGATCAGCGCAACAGCCTTGGCCAGTTTGCGCGGCGAGTGATCGGGCATCAGGTCTTTGCCGTCCTTCCCGGTCACTTCGGCCTTGTCGACCAGCAGACCATGCAGCTTCGCCTTGCCCATGGTCGCGGAGACAGCGGCCGAGGCGCCCTTGTCGTCAGCCATCGCCTTGAGGCGAGCCTGTTCAAGCTCATCAGTGAGCGTTCCCACCGACACCATGAGCAATGCGCGGGCTTCGGCCTGAAGCTCTTTGACCCTTGCGGAGACCTTGGGGCTGGCCAGGAGGCGGCTTGCCTCGCTCCAGACCGTTTCAGGCTTGGTGTCCGCTCCCACATCGTGAGACAGGCGATAGGCTTTGGAGCCGTTCCCTGTCTCGACATAAGCAGCTGCAAAAGCCTCCTGCTTGGCAGTCAGATTTCCCTCAGACATCAGGCTTGTGGCTCACTGGCGATGTGCGAGCGCTCCAATACCTCTGCCTTCACTTTTGCTTCTGTCTTCCGCTTGGCGACGGATACCGCCACGGCGATCTGCCGGCGGACTTCTTCCTGTGCTGCCCGCTGTTCGGATGGCGAGAGCTTGGAGCGGCGCTTGTCGAGAAAGCTCGTCATGTTGCCCCGCAATGTTTCTGGATGGAGATGGCAAAGGGGTACAGCCTCCCCTTCATGCGGGGGGCGATCCCCGCATTGTCCCGGCGAAAACTCTTAGGCCTCGCGCAGGCGGACATTTCGCCCTTGTTGGGATAAAATCCCAAACTATTGCCGTAACCTAGCCTATTCGTCCCAACATTTCAACCGGTGCCTTCGTCTTCACTTCGCGGCCCAGGATGTTGAGCATCATGGTGATATCTTTCTCGCCGACGCCATGAACCGCGCCCTTGAGGCCGATCAGCGCGCCCTCTGTCACCTTGACCGTTTCGCCGACCGTGACGTTGTGGCCGTGCACCCGCAGTTCATCGAACTCCCCGGCATCTTGTGCCCGGCGAATGGTCTGGACGGTCGCGTCGTCGATCATGATCGGGTCGCCCGCGCCTCCCTCAAGCTGAGAGCGCAGAACCTTTTCGACGGCATCGCAATTCAGAACGCGGTGCCAGTGAACGGAGTTGAGAACGAACAGGTAGCCGTTCAGCAGCGGGAAGTAGCGCGTGATCCAGCGGTTTTGCCGGTGGTGGCGATATTCCTTCCGGAACTGCGGCAGGTAAACCGCCTGCCCGAGTGCGAGAATTTCTTCGCCTGCCTTCAGATCCTGGCTCGGTCGCGTCTTCACGATAAACCAGCGGGGCAGATCGACATGTTGGTTCATTTATTGCCTTTCTCATCATCAATGTCCCATTCGAGGCGCATACCATCGGGGACAAGATTAGGAAGGTTCGCCTTAACCTCCTCGATCGTGTGGAAGTAGGCGATGCCAGCCTCTTCCTCGCCAACAACGCTATCGATGATGTACACGATGCCTTCTCCCACCACTTCGCCTTTCCAAATGCGGACAAACTCCCTTTGCGGGAATTTAATCACGTTCGTTTCATCAACATGTTTGGTCATAGGCGGAAGCCCCTCAGTTCATCGAGCACGTCGAAGCGCGCGCTTTTCGGCTTGCTCTTGATGGTCGGATTGGTTTCCAGGCGCCGTTCCCGTTCGTGGCGGTCTTGTTTCTCGCCCTCAGTCTCGAAGCGACGGACAGGCACGCCCTTTTGCTTTATGGCCGCCAACACGAGAGCCAGCTTCTCGTCGTCTAAGTTCGACTTGAACGGCAGGCGCTTGCCGTTCTCGATAAGGTCGACGGCCCAGCCCCACGCCCCCATGTAGTATTCTATGACGTGGGTGGGCCGGCGGTACTTGAAGGGCTTATTGCCACCAGTTCGCGCCAGGCGTTCCGCATTCGAGGCGCCGAGCAGCTTTGCCGCCATGCGTTGCTCTTTTTCACCGAGGCCAGACAACGCGGTCGGCGCTCGGTAGCCCGCCAACAGCTTTTCAGCCATGCGCTGCAACTGCTTTTCCGAGAATTCGTCATTCAGATCTTCCATCACCTCCCCCCCTCGCCATTCCCTAGGAGATTGTCGTTCGCGTACTTTGGGAGGCGCGAGAGATATTCGCTCAGCAGGTTCACCGCCGAGTGGCCGGTCATGTCGGCGAGCAAGGTGTATGAGGCCCCGTCGTTCTCCACGAGGTAGAGGCGCCATGCGCCATGCTCATTGGTCATTTCGAGGCCATCGCGTTCCGATATGATGTTCATGCGGCATCCCCGTCATTCGGGCGAGCGATCGACATCATCGCGAATACCGCATCCGCAAAGCCCTTAAGCTCGCTTTCAATGACCGCAGCCGGCAGGCCCGACTTTTTCATCTGAGAGCGCATGCCGGTGATCACCTGTTGCCAATAGTGGTCGGCGCCCTTGCCATGGCGCCCGCCGAGAACTTCAGCGGTTCGCCGAATTTTTCCGACCCGTTTTTTTGCCGGGAATGGGACAATCTGACATTTGGCCCGCTGCCAAGGGGCAAGGGGGCGTCGTTCACACGCCATGCGAGCCTCCCCCGCCCTTCGTCAGCCCCCGCCCTTTGGTTTGGCGGGACTTCCTACGGGCTAGCGTTGTGCAGCCGAAGCGGACACTACCGTCCAAACTATATATAGCACTTCGGGTTTCCGAAATTGGCTGAGGCCTTGCAATTGAAGGGTTTGCCATGGGTCACTTCGCTCCAACAGCAACGCGGATTTCGGGAATACGAAGCGGACGGATTTCGGGAATACGAAGCGAGGTTTTAGTTTTTCGACCGACGCCAGACCGACCGAGTTTGCGTTGCTCGCGTACCGTCTCAGCCCAGCGCTTGGCATCTTCTTCCGTACACCGCCGCCACTCGTTCGAAGCCGGGGCGCCCTCGAAATCGCCGTCGAATGTCAACCGGAAGACGTTGGGGTGAGCAGTTCCGTTACCCGCCCTGCCGCGGGTGATTTTCAGCAAGCCTTTGAAGGCCAGCTCATCGAGCGCATCGCCAACATATTCTGCCGTCACGCCGTAGGAGATGAACTGGTCGTGCGTCACAATCAGCTTCCCGTTGTGTGTTCTGCCATGCCCGATGTGTTCAATTTTCAGCCGGTCAAGAGCCCGCCGCGCGTTGGTGCTCAAAGTGCGATAGGCGGCCGACTCCAAAAAGTCGCGGGTTTCTGCCATCCAGCCGCCTTGATCATTCGGTGGCAGTGTGTGTTTCTTCACGAGCGAAAACGTTTTGCCGCGCTCCGTCCGGCTGTGGTCTCTTGGGTCGCGAAACGCCATCAATGAGCCCTCGCCTGCACGAGACGGCTTTCGCGCATCGCCTGGACGGCCTGCAACGCAGTGAGGCCGAACTTGTCTTGGAGTTGAGGCACCAGCGCCTTGGTGCGATCCGCCGAACCGGTGGCCAGCCACTTGGCGGCTTCCACTACCGGGTCCGGCGTCGACCCGGTAGTTACATCGCCGGCGGCGCTCATTTCAGAAACCCCTTCGACTTGGCAGCCATTAGCGCCGAGGTGACGCCTTCGGCGAACGCCTCCAGCTTATCGACGGTGAAGGCGAGGCCTGCCTTGCCGGGGCGGCGTGTGCCGTCTTCGGCTTCGTAGAACACGCGCGCATTGAACACGCGGTTGCCGTTGAAGAAATCGAGGGAGATATCAATCTCCTCTCGACTGTTCTTCTTGATGGTTGCGACCGGAACAGACGCGCTCATGCAGCCACCGCCGATCCATCGTTGACGATGGTGCAAGGCGTTTCGATCCTGAATCTGCCGTGAACTCCGGCAAACTCGCCGCCGTGGGCTTCGCGCTGCATCGAGATGATGAAGCCTTCGCGGCGCAGCAGGTACACGGCATGGGATACTCGCACACCGGCGGGCAATTCGATCGTGGTGACGCCACGCTTGCCGGCCTTGACCAGTTCCCGCATCATCCAGGCGGCGCGGCCATGAAGGCGCTTGGTGCGCCCGTCCGGCTCTATGCGTACCGTGATTGTGGATTTCTTCGGCGCCGAGACCGGAATTGATTTCGCTTGGGCGAAATCCCCTGATATGGAGTTCATGTCTGTCCTTTCGTAATCTTTGGAGGATGTCGAAAAATTGGGGCAGATCCGGCTTGAGCAGTCGGGTCGGGAAACTGGACTGCTCAAGCCTCTTCTGCTGGCGCAGGCTCCTTGTTGCCAACCGGCAAGTTGTCGAGCCAAGCATCAGCATCAATCTTGCGAATAATTGTGCGGCGGCCGGCCTTTCTTATGGAGAGTCGTCCAGCCTTGATTTCGTCGTAAGCGAGATTTCGGCGGATGCCGTAGGCATCACAGAAAGCATCGACCGTGTAGGCGTTGGGACTGGTGTTCATTCAGGTTCCTTTCGTTGTTTGAGTTGTCAACAAATCACAGCACACACTAGCATTTTCGGTGACTCACGTCTTGCGTTGGTAAGCGCTATACCCGGTTTTCACAGGGCTATTTTTTTCCTTTCCGGTTCAACCGGTTAGGTCAAAATCGGCTCTAGTTTTCCACAGCTTATGCACAAAGATTTGTTCCCTTTTAGTTCTAACTTATGGGTACGGCAAAGAGCCGTCGTCAAACGAGTCAAAATTCGCACATAGATCCGGGAACGGAGGGTCGCACCGTCAACAGGACCGGCGGGCTTTTCGCGCTGGGCTCAGAACACCGCGCGAACAGACCTCAAAACTGAAACACCCTCACGCACCGACTATCTGCCCGCCGGATTCGGCGGTCAAGAGTCAACAAACCGCAACACGCCGCTATTTGTGACCGTTTCCCCCAACAATTCGCAGATTCCGATTCGAATTGGCCGCGTCGAGATAGTTAGCCCAGGCCGACATCAGCTTGCGCCGCTTCTCCAGGGCGTCGGAACGCCGGTATGCATTCTCGACCGAATCACCAACTTTGTGGGCGAGCGCCGCCTCGGCGACTTCACGCGGGAACGAGGTTTGATCGCCGGCCCAATCGCGGAATGCCGATCGAAATCCATGCGGCGTGTAATGCCCGACATCCATGCGGCGCATCTGCATTGTCATGGCCATAACAGAGAGCGGCGCCGTGGGTCCGCGCTTCGTTTCGCCGGGGAATACATAGTCGGACACCCGCGCCTCTAAGAGAGGCCGCAGGATAGCCAGGGCGGCATCGGTCAATGGAACGCGATGCTCTTTGCCCGCCTTCATGCGGTCAGCCGGCACGGTCCAGACCTTTTCGTCCAGATCCAGCTCAGGCCACTTCATTCCGAGAACTTCGCCCGAACGCGCCGCCGTCAGGATGAGATAATCCAGCGCCTTGGCCGATAGGCCTTCAACGGCCCGAAGGCGCTTCGCGAATGTCGGGACATCAGCGTAAGGCATCGCCGGGTGGTGCCCACGGGAGAGCTTCTTTGCCTTCGCCAGCAGGTGTTGCAGATGGCCGCGCCACAAAGCTGGGTTTTCGCCCGATCGGTGTCCCGAGGCTCTGGCAAAGTCCAGCACCCGTTCAATTCGCCCACGAAGTCGTTGCGCCGTTTCCGGCTTGGCTTGCCAGACGGGTTTGAGGATTTCGAGCACATCGGCCGTGGTCACCTTGTCGACCGGCTTGTTGCGGATCGGTTTGCAGTAGGCGTCGCCGAGGGTCATTTCCCACTGCGCCTTGTGTTTCGGATTCCTCCAACTCTTGCCGACTTCGGCAATGAAGTCTTCCGCGCACTTCGCGAAGGTTGGAACTTCGGGATTTTCCTCAGGCTGCGCTATCGGTTCGAGACCGCGCCGCAGGCGGTCGCGACAGTCACCGGCAGCTATGCGCGCGTCTTTGAGCGAGACTGAAGGATAGGAGCCAAGCCCGGCTTCCTTCCAGGCGCGGCCGGCGCCAGAGCCCTTGAAGTGAACGAACGTCCAGGATTTGGTCCCGCCCTTCTTGACCATCAAGTAGAGCCCGCCGCCGTCGCTGTACCGTCCAGCCTTCAGGTCTTTGGCGCGGATGGTAGTTTCGGCAAGCAAGTTCAGCGAGCGGACCATTTCCTGCAACTCCGTTCCTAACTTCGACGTGTGATGTTAGCGGATTAGCAGGGATAACAGCAAACGAATAACGGCGAAAAGCCAAGAGAATCAACGGCTTTTTGCTACACCGGCAAACACCAGCGGACGACGGTTTAGAAGACACTCCCTCCGCCAATGCACCCTGCCCCAACATTCTCTGCCTCGGCTCGATGGCGCACGAACCGCGCAAAACCGCGGGGCTTTTCAATTTAAGCTGCCAACTGCGCTGGGCGGCCTCCCGGGCTGAAGGGCGTGCTCTGGCTCAACATTCTCCGAAGCTCTCAACTTCGCGCTTTTGGTTCTCAGCTTTCAATTCGAACAATTTCAATTTTTGCGGTGCGCCAGCAGCCTGATGGTTGGGTGAACTCTCACTAGGCGAACGCATCTGAAAAAACATCTTCGCGACCGCAGCTGAATGACCGTTTCGCCGCCCAAGAGCGATCATCGCCGAACCACTACTCAGACGTCGCGTTTGGGTTCACGACAGCGGACTGGCAGCTTCCAGCTGCCGATCTTCACAAGAGCGGACATTCAGTCCGGTGTCAGTATTGTCGTGACCTGACCCCTAATGGTCATTCCGGAGGCGAGATTGGCCGTGAGCCTCTTGAAACCCCGACTGAAGGCCGCCTCCGCCGGCCTACAAGCCTACGGTGAAGGCCGCCTTGTCGCCTTAGGCATTGCAAGTCCGGGGAATAATCCTGGGAGGACCTATGACGATTGCGCGCGTGGAAGTGATCACCTCGGTGCAGCGCCGGTGGCGCTGGTCGCGGGCGGAGAAGGAACGGCTGGTTGCGGCGACGTTCGAGCCCGGCGTCACGGTATCGAAGGATTCGCAGTATCGTGTGCCGGCTACGTCAACCGATTTGCGACTTCTCCCAAATTTCTCGTGAAGCGTTGGGGATAACCGCACTGACCCCATTTGCGGGGGAATCGGTGTCCATTACCGTTCCGTTAACAAATGGACGATTAGATCTTGGTGGGGGTCACCGCGAAAATGTTGCGAGAACGAGGAGCCCATCAATGGCTGCGATTGCTCTTCCTGGCGATTGGACCGGACAGTACAAGGGATCGGAGCTGAACCTCTCGGGGTTCAAGCTCTCCTTTTCTGACGAGTTCAACACGCTTGATGTCGTGCCGAACAACGGCACCGGCAAGTGGTTCGCGCCTGTGCATGCCCCCTATGGGGCCGCCACGTTCATGTCGCCGGTGGGGGCAACGAATCCGTTCTCCGTCTCTGACGGGCAGCTGACCATTACCATGAAGCAGGTGGACGGCGTCTGGCAGTCGGGAACGATGCAAACGGTTAACAGCGCCGGCCAGGGTTTCGCGCAAGAGTACGGGTACTTCGAGATGCGCGCAGCCTTTCACGGCGGGGCGGGAGCCTGGCCGGCTTTCTGGATGCTGTCGCCCGATCAGACTGTGCCACGCGTCGAGGTCGACATCGTTGAAGCGTATGGGGGCGATCCTGATGGTCATCACCAGGCGGTGCACTTGAGCAATAAGGAAAGCCACGCTTCGAAAGGCAACTATACGGGCCTCGCCGGTTCGATGTTCGACGGGGCGTTTCACACCTACGGCGCGAGGATCACGACGGACTGGATCACCGTGTACTATGACGGCAAGGAGCTGAACCGCTTTCCAATGAGCGAGTCCTTCCGCACGCCGCTCTATATGCTGGCCTCGCTTGCCATGAATCCCCTTGAGGTCGAGCGGGCGTCCGGCACGTACAAGATGGTCATCGACTACGTGCGCGCCTATGCCGCGCCGGACGTGATGGAGCAGCACCTGACCGGGACGGATGCGGCGGATATCCTGAGCGGCGGCAATTTTGATGACGTTCTGGACGGCGGAGCTGGTGCTGACAAAATGTCCGGCGGTTTGGGCAACGATACCTACCGCGTCGACAACGCATTCGACGTAGTCATCGAGGCTGACGGCGCCGGCATCGATGTGGTCATCACCTCGATGACGTATTCGCTGTCCGGCCAGCAAATAGAGCAGCTCACACTCACCGGCGTTGCCGACATCGACGCGATGGGTAACGAACTCGACAACACGCTGGTCGGCAACGCTGGCAGCAACCTGCTCGACGGCGGGGTCGGTATCGACAGCATGGAGGGCGGCGCGGGCGACGATACCTACTATGTCGACAATGCGCTCGACCGCCTGGTCGAGGGCGATGCGGCGGGCAACGATTGGGTGTTCAGCTCGAGCACCTATTCACTGCCACGCTATGTCGAAAATCTGACTCTCATCGGCCTTGGCGCTATCGATGGTCGCGGCAATTCTTCCGACAATGAGCTGACCGGGAACAATGGGAACAACACGCTGGTCGGCCTTGCCGGCAACGACACCATAAGGGGCGGGGCGGGTAGCGACCGGTTAGCGGGCTATGATGGCGCCGACCTTCTCGATGGCGGGACCGGGGCCGACCTGATGAATGGCGGTACCGGCAACGATACCTATTATGTGGACAATGTACTGGACAACGTCATCGACGAAGCGGGCCTCGACCAGATTTTCAGCTTGGTCACGTACTCACTGGCGGCCGATCGCCGGCTGGTAGAAAATCTGCGTCTGACCGGAAACGCCAACGTCGGAGCCACGGGAAATTCCCTCGACAACGTGCTCGACGGCAACGACAGCGACAACAAACTGGACGGCGGCCGAGGCAATGATTCCGTGCTTGGGTGGGGTGGCAACGATACACTGACGGGCGGCCTGGGCATTGACCGGCTTACTGGTGGCGCCGGCAACGATTCCTTCGTTTTCAGCGCGCCGCTCTCAGTGGCCAACCGCGACATCATCACGGATTTCAACCATACGGCCGATACATTCAGGCTCCAAAATTCGGTAATGCAGGGGCTTGGAGCCACCGGAGCCCTCGAGCCAAGGTACTTCTTCGCTGGGACTAGCGCGCACGACGCCGACGATCACATCGTCTATGACAAGGTTACGGGTGCGTTGTTTTACGATTCCAACGGAAACGTCGCAGGCGGCGTGACACAGCTCGCGACGCTGACGAACAGGCCGACGCTGCTGGCCGACGATTTTTTCGTGATCTGATCCGGCGCCTACAGCGGTGCGCGTGAAAACGAGATCAAGCGTATCCTTCGGCGCCCGGCCAACTGCGGACTGTTCTCACGCTTGGAGAAGGAACGCTCAAAGCCACTGTCCGACTCTCTAGGGGTATGGGACAGTGGACAGCGTTGAAACATGAACCCATTGGGAGTTTCGTACAGGCCAACCCGGTCTAGGACGGAAATACGCGCGTTAGTGGGATCAGCCTATCAGATGCTTGCCATGATGAGCTCGGACCAGAAACCGGCGTCAGCCTAGCGAACTGCCCCCTGCCTTCGCTATTTCGGGCGCTTCGCGGGACACTTTCTTATCCGACGCGCTCTCCGGCCGCGGAAGTCTCAACCTTGCCAAAGGTGAACTTCTGACCCCTGAGCGGTTATCGCGGAGCGCATTCCGGGCCACAACCCGACTTTGCGACATCCCTTTCACTGATTCACTGCCCGTCTAGCGCCAGAATGCGAAATCCGCTGTGAGGGTGGGGGCTTAGCCACAACCGCTCAAGGTCGGTCCGTCGTGGCAGGGCTGACGTGTTTTCATCGAGCCAAGACTGACGCTAGTACCGTGCCGGGAATGAGCTATAGTTCAGATACTAATGACTGCCGGGCGCTTGGACAATGGCCGGACTGGGTGAACAGATTGCGCGTCAGCAGCGAACCATGGGACCGCTCCTGGTGGCGGCAGTGGTCATCGGCCTTATAGGTCTGCCCGTCGCAGCCTGGCTCGACCTGCGAGACCTATCGGAACGGATGCTGCGCACGCAAGCCAGCGAAATCAGCCGGATCATCGACGAAATGCGCGGATTCTACGGCAGCGACGTTGTGGGACGCGTGCTGCAAGCAGACGACGCCGTGACCGCGACGCACAACTACCGGGATGTGCCAGGTGCGATCCCTATTCCAGCAACCCTCTCGATCGAACTCGGCAAGCGCATCAGCGCTCACGACGGATCCGTCAAATATCGGTTCGTCTCGGATCTACCTTTCAAAGGTCGCGACCCCCACCAACTCGATGTATTCGAGCGGAATGCAATCCTTGCTTTGCGCGCCAACCCGAGGGAGCCGATCATCGAAGTCTCGGGTTCGCTGTTTGACCGGCACGTCCGCGCCGCGGCCCCTGTTGTAATGGGACAAGTCTGCGTGACCTGCCATAACTCACACCCGGACAGCCCCAAGACGGACTGGAAGGTAGGGGATGTCCGAGGGATCCAGGAGATATCAGTCAATCAGCCTATCGCTGCGAACGTCCTCACCTTCAAATATCTGCTCCTATATTTCGGCTTCGCGGCGGCGGCGGGCCTGACGTTCATTCTCCTGCAGCGTCGGCAGTCCGCCTTGGTTCAGGGCATCAATAAGGAGCTTTCCGAGGCAAACGACTTCCTGGCCGCGATTTCGTTGAAGATCGCCAAATATCTTTCGCCTCAAATTTACAAAAGCATCTTCAGCGGCCAGAAGGACGTCACCATCGCGACCGAGCGCAAGAAGCTCACGATCTTTTTCTCCGACGTCAAGGATTTCACCGCGATCGTGGAACGGCTCCAGCCCGAGGACTTGACGCTTCTCCTCAACGAGTACTTCACCGAGATGTCGACAATCGCGCTCAAACACGGCGGCACCATCGACAAGTTCATCGGCGACGCGCTTCTTGTGTTCTTCGGAGACCCCGAGACGCAAGGCGTCGAGGAAGACGCGAGAGCCTGCTTGCGCATGGCTGTCGACATGCAGCGTCGGCTGGAGCAGTTGAACAGGGTGTGGCATGACCGCGGAGTTGAACGGCCCTTCCGCGTTCGCATGGGCATCAACACGGGCTATTGCAATGTTGGGAACTTCGGTTCCGATGATCGGATGGACTACACGATCATTGGGGCCGAAGCGAACTTGGCGGCCCGTCTGCAGTCGATTGCCGAGCCCGGCGGCATCTGCCTCAGCTATGAGACTTACGCGCTCGTCCGCGACCTTGTCCGGGCGCGTCCGTTAGCACCGATTGCCATGAAGGGGATCAGCCGGGAGGTTGTCCCCTACGAAGTCGAGGGCCTCCTGGGTGAACTGGCCCAGCGCCCTCAGGTCATCAGCGAGCACGCGACTGGCCTCGACTTGTTCCTCGATGTTGAGGCAATCGACGAGAACGGGGTCGAGCGGGCGAAGAAACGACTTTCGGAGGCGCTTCTGGCCTTAACCATCCGAAGCAAGCCCGCCGCTTTTTAGGTTCTTGAACGTCTGATCCTGGACATGCGCGAAATCGTACCGAATTGGGTGCGGTGCTGGGGCGCAACACAGCGATAGGCAGGAACTTCCGAGCGGGAAGAACCGACCGACCAACCAATTGAAACAGGGCGTGACCGCATTTGCGGTGATCTCGCGAGGAAGAGAAACGCGGCACCGGAAGGGTCCTCATGTGGGGCGCCGTGATCGCCGCTTTGCTTTTTGTTGCGCTAATGGCCGTGTTCGTCCTCGGGCCGTTCTGGTCTTAGCCACCATGGACGAATGAAGCCCGCGCGCCCACGGGGGTAAGGACAGGCATCGCGAAACGGATCTGGAGAGAACGCCACATGCAGCAACCGAACAACCCGCCGCACATCGTGCCGATGCGGAGGCGCGCATGAGCGCGGCCCTACTGATGCCACGCGAGCCGGTGCATGGGTGCGTTTGCTTCGGCCAAACTAGCCAGCGCTTGCTCGACTTTTTGAGCCGAGGCGTCAGTGCGCTTGATGTGCCGGATCATTTGCTGCCTCAGCCGCGCGAGCCTTTCGGCGCGATATACATCGCCGTATCTCGCAGTTTCAAGGTGGAGGGTCGCGAGTATCATGGGCGACGATTCCGATTATCTAGCAGTAGAATTCGCGAATCCGCCTTTCGTTCCGATGTCCGACCTTACCCTCGCAAAGGCTGGCCGGACGGCCGCGACGAATGAGCCGCATCCCTGCCAAAAGAGAGATCGTCCGCTGATGCTGCTCAGTCGACCGCGGGTCCAACCAGACGGTAGCGGAAGTGATTGCGGACGTTCGTTGAAGAAGCGGCCCTTGGCGAAGGCGGCTCGGACCTCGGCGAAGGTCTCCGGCGGCACGTCCTCAAACTGGTAGCATTTACCGCTGGCCACGAACCACACCGAGAGGACTTTGCGCTCCGGATCGTATTCCGTTTTGTGTATCGAGGTGGACGGCATGACGTGACTACTCCGATCAGGGAGAGAGTCCATCTGAAGTTGCCCGCGCCCCACGGAGGGGAAGGACGCGGGCTGATCGGGAGGGGACACCGATCTCGCAGCACAGAAGATGCTGCAGGAGGCGAACGTCCTGCCCATGCCGGTGTTCCATAGGAAACAAAAAAACCCGCCGCACAGGAGAGCGACGGGGCGATCAAACGGTCACTGAGCGCGGGTGGGTCGGGATTTGCCCGGTTCGCGGATCGTGGAAAAATCCTAGGCGGCCGGCTGCGTCGCGTCTACCAACCGGCGGTTGGCCCGGTTGCTTGTTTGACAGACACGCGCTTATGATGGCTGCTTGAAGCGCCGATTGGGCCTTTTGCCGAGCGGCTCGTTGTGCGGGAGGGACGCTATGGCCCAGCAGGAGCAGTGGCAGCTGGAAGGCAGCGCCGCGGAACTCTACGAGCGCTACCTGGTCCCGGCAATCACAACCCTGTGGGCTGCCGACCTGGTGGATCGCGCTGCGCCTCTATCTGATGAGCGGGTTCTGGACGTAGCTTGCGGCACCGGCGTGGTGGCACGCTCCGCGGCCGAGCGTATGGGAAGTGGGCAGGTCGTCGGCCTCGACATCAACACGGGCATGCTTGCCGTTGCTCGATCGCTCCCGAGAGGCGCTGGACCGCTCATCGACTGGCACGAGGGAAGCGCGCTCGAAATGCCGTTCCCTGACGCCACCTTCGATCTGGTCCTTTGCCAACTCGGACTGCAGTTTTTTCCGGACCGATCGAGTGCGCTACGTGAGATGTTCCGGGTTCTGGTGCCTAACGGCCGACTGGCCTTAAGCGTTTTCAGCGCTATTGAGCATACTCCTGCGGCAAAGGCGCTGGCGGATGCCTTGGATCGGCATCTCGGTCCAGGCGCTTCGGCAACGAAACGGTCCGAGCATTCACTCGCCGATGCGGACGAGCTTTACCGATTGGTGGCCGGGGCGGGATTTCGTCAGGTGACCATCCACACGACGACACAGAACATCCGATTCCCCTCCTCAAAGGAATATGTGCGACTACAGCTGGCAGCGACTCCGCAGGCAGGGCTGGTCAGCGGAATGGATGCCGGACATCGGGACGCAGTCATCGCAGCGATCATGGGTGATGTAAGTTCCTCGCTGGCAATCTATTCAACAGGAGGGGAGCTGATGTTCCCCCAAGAGGCTCACGTCGTGCTCGCACGCAAATAGCGCAGCTGACTCTGCGGCATCCGGTGTTCAACAAGCGCCCACGCAAAGCGAGCTTAATTAGAGGAGGAGCGTAGCAAACCCTCCTCCTTGGCAGCAACCTCGAAGGCCTTCCTTACGTCGTCGGCTGTGCCCTCGCCCTCATGGACGGCCATGCAGGCCTTAACTGCCTTCTTCCACTTAGGTCCCCGCTTGGCCCACTTCATGAGTTCCGCAGCAGCTCCCTCGACGTTGTTGCAGCCGTAGGTGAGCCCAGGTCGGTCCGTCTCGATGTTGACGGGAGGGTGAAACCAATGAAGAGCCATGATACCTCCTACTCGGGCGAGAGATACATCTCCGCTTCCTTAGCGGCAGCCACGAAAGCCTTTCGAATCACATGAGGGTCAATCGGATCGCCCTCCAGTGCTGACAGGCAGAGGGTCCACGCCTTGTGCCAGCGAGGTCCTCTCCGGGTCCACCTCTTGAGCTGCTCAAGGGCTGCCCTCGTATTGTTGCAGCCATGCCTGACACCGTCCGTCTCAGTCTTCACGAACACCGGAGGGACGAACCAAAGACTTGCCATGATACCTCCTACCCAGGCGAGAGATACACGCTCGCCTCCTTGGCCGCCGCCTCAAAGACTTCACGGACCTCTTGGGGGGGCACTCTGCCCTTGAACGCGTCAACGCATGATTGGACCGCTTTCGTCCACTTCGGCCCCTTTGTGTCCCACGCCATGAGTTCCTCGGCGGCTCCCTCGATGTGGCTGACCCCATGGCGAATGCCCGGACGGTTCGCTTTCACGTAGACCCGGGGGGAGAACCAGAGGAGACTCATGAGGGGGTAAATTAGGGGATGCTCACATGTTTGGTAGAGGCGGGATCACAGCGGCGGCTCGGTCGATCTCTCTGACCGGCCTCATTTCTGGTCATGCCAGTCGGCTACGCCGAGCCTGGAACATTAGCAGCCACTAACTGTTATCGGGGACCAGTGGGTCAACCCCTGCCCCGCCCAGCCCACTGCAGATCGGGAGCAGCGGGTCGGCCCGCGCTCGAAGGAGCGCGGGCCCTTCCTCCGCCTCATTGGCCGCTCCCGATGCGGGCGCCGTGCCGCTAGGCTTTGGAACTCACCGGGAAACCGGGGAGGTGGTCATGAGAATTATTGGCGCCCTCGCATGTGTCGCTTTGCTTGCAGGTTGCGCAACAGCGGGCCCCCCCGGGCCCCAAGGGCCTGTCGGTCCACAAGGCCTGCCCGGCAAGCAGGGACCTAAAGGTGCAATGGGGGCTGGGGGTCCAGCGGGGAAGGACGGCGTCAGCGGTTGGGAAATCACCCAGTATGCAAGTGCGAACGATACAAGCCCAGACAAATCCGCACAGGCTTGGTGTCCCAAGCCAAAAGTCGTCATAGGTGGCGGTGCCAGCGCGTCAAATTCAAAAGCTTTAATTTCTAGGAGCTTGCCGGTTACTTCCCCAGCCCCAGGGTGGGTAGCACAAGCGAATGTAGCCGCTACGCCCCCAACAGCTTGGACGCTGACAGCATATGCCATTTGCGCGCTTGTCAAATAGTCGGCGCTTGGCCGGGCCGGTGAACTTTGCATTGTCGCGCCTCCTGCAGCGATGCGTTCATTATTCTCTCTTGCGATTCACGTGCCGGAGCGCCTCTTCGAGTCCCCTTGCAAGCTTACTGACTTCGTCGTTGGCCCATAAGTGCATGAAGAATAGCCGCGGCTCCTCGTCGAGCATATGATTGTGTAGGGCAGTGATTTCGATGTCGTGCGAGCGCAAGGCGCGCACCACGGGATTTACCTCGCTTGCCGTGAGCACGAAGTCGCCTTCCGGCCAGCACTGAAACCCAGTGTTAACGTTGTTGGCGGGTGAGAGGATGCGGCCCGCAGCTTGAGAGTGTAGGGTACAGCTCGCTGCCAGGCACGGAGGCGGAAATGAAATTGCTTCGGATTGCGCTCTTGTGCACGGGCACGATCAGCGTAGCAATGCCGGCCGTTCGCGCTGAGGATCAGCTTGTTCCGCCTAACCACGTAGAAGCGCCACAGCCGGCAGTTCATTGCGAGGGCCAAAACTGCTTGCCACCAGCCGATGACCCTGTCGAGGAATGCAAGGGGCAAAGTTGCTCGCCGGCTCCGCCGGTTGACCCAGGCCCGCAGATCGAACAGGTCGACTGAACAGCATCAGCCGAACACCCCGACTACGAAGATAATCGCGGATCCGTGGAAAAGGTTGGATTCCGGTTCCACTCCCTCCGCCAATGCAAACCCTGCCCCAAATTTCGCCCGTTGGATTTGGGGGATCGTCTGGCGAAACAACAGCTTAAAGACCAGCACTGGAGTGACGAAAGCAGCCGAGACGATGACCACGACAATTGACGACATATACCGGCCGCTGGCGTTAACCGGGCGGTTGCTTGTCCAGTGCTGGCCGCAGCTATTGCTTGTCGGCTGCCTCGGTATGATCGCTCATGATCTGCTGCTTCAGGGCGCCGTGACGATCGGCCTCCAATTCCCGCTAGGCGGAATGGTCATACTATCGCTGGTGGTTCTCGCTAAGCTGACGGTACTGGTCATGATGTTCGTGGTGCTCCGGCCGCACATGCCGGCAGTGGCGGCACTGAGACAAAAAGCGAAAAAGGGAGCGGACGAAACAAAACGCGAGCCGATCCTGGCGATTACCGCCGCTGCGATCCTGCCGTTCTTCGCCTATTATGCCGCGTGGGGTTTTCTTGGCGATACGGTTCGCGAATATTCGCGCATGGCGCTCGCCCAAGCCGATCTCGGCAAGAGCGTCGACATCTTCGCCATTCTTCAGTCAAGCGGCGTGGTACTGTCGATCGTCATATGCTGGCTGGTGCGTTTTGCCGCCAAGCGACTGAATGCGCGCGCCTCTCACCCCTACTGGCGGCTGCTGATCGTAGCGACGGACGCAACTTGGGTCTTCATCGGTCTCTACGCGCTCGGCGTATGGAAAGACCAGCTCATCCGCTGGCTTGGCGCAGGCGCCGCGCTGCAACAGCTCAGCCTCGATTTGCTTGCGCCGATAACTTCGGCGGCTGCGGCCGGCCAGTTCGTTCCCGTGGAATTCCGGCCGCTTCCCTTCGGCGAGCAGCTTCAGAATCTTTTCTTTTTCGCGTTGCTGCCGATTGTCTGGCTGGTGATGGCGGCGATCATCAACGGCTATGAACTTTCCGCGCCGGCCGCTCCCGGTCCTGCGCCCTCGCGCGCGACCTCCTGGCGGAAGTGGCTGAAGGATTTCACGGCTCACTTCGTTGGCGGCTACCGCAGCCGCTACTCGCCGGTCTGGACTTGCCTCAAGCTGACGCTCAGTGCCGGACTTGCCACGCTTGTCACCTTCGTCATCGCCTATCAGGCCATCTCGTGGGCCGGCGCCTGGATATGGTATGGCCTGACAAGGCTGATCGGAGCGCATGATCTCGGGACCTGGCAGATCTTCGCCGATACCATCAGCCTGTTCATCGGCAGCCCAAGCGAACTCGACGGAGGAATCGTGCTCGACGCGGTCCGGGTCGCGCTGCTTGCAGCCGTACTCGAGACTGCAGTCGCCATGGCTGGCGAAGCGCGTGGCATCAGGTCCGCGGCTCGCTGACGCTGAGATAACTCGGCAGCGCCGAGTAGAGGGCGATCGATAGCGTGAGGTTGCTCGCCGCAGGTGGAATCGAAAAGCTGGCAGCCATCCGTGCCGGTTTGCCGGGCTCCGTCGCCGCGAACGCCATGCCGCCACACAGAGACCGTTGCTCGGCCTCCGGATATTGCTTCCTGACCACCGGATCGGCAAACAGCGTTGGCCGCCATTCGCGACCGCTCCCATCGGAAAGCCGCACCTCGCAGGGAACGGCGCCGAGCGCTTTCGGGTCAGCAGCGAGAGCTTCGAATTCGGCAAGGACGACGGCGTTTCCCTCGCTGCCTGCCAGTCTGGTGAGGCGCGTCACGGTCCAGCTTGCGCCGGCATAATCGATCGGCTGCCCCAAGGTCGCAGATAGCGGCTGGCGCAAATGTTGGGAGCGCCAGTCCTTGATGCTTCCCCACGTCTGCGCGGCTAGCGCGGCAGGCAGTGCGACCACCAGCGCCATCATGCTCAGCCAATAGCCTCGCCGCCTTGACGTCACCTTTGCGGGAGAACTGTCCATGGCGGCCTTTCTTCGTTGCGGCGGATGGTGATCGCGGGCTCGATGTCTTTGCCGGAAACATCCGTGGTGATGCGGATCTCATCGTCGAGCGGCAGCAATTTTGTGCGTGCGACCACGACGGTCCCGCCGGCGACGGTATCCTCCGGCACTTCGAACACCAGAAGGACGCGGCGTGGGAGGCCGGGCTGGTAGGCATTGCCCGGCATCATTTCGATCGTCGCCGGCACCCGGTCGGTCAGGACATAACGGATGCCGCTGCGGCTCAGCCACTCGCCCGATGTGAGACCCAAGGTCTCGAATTTCGCCTCGGCCTCGCCTTCCGCCACAATCCATACGCCGGAACTCGTGTAGGTCTTTGACTTCCCGAAGGTCTCGACGTTGAGAACACGCGCCACCCGGGCGCTGTCCAGCGAAAGCGCGAACCCGCGGGCCTCCACACGCTTGTTCATGCCGCCCGAAGAGACGATCGGCGATGTAATGTCGCTGTACAGCGGTCGCGTGTGCTGCATGCCGTAGAGCACGGCGGCAGCGAACAGCAGCGCAAGCGCCGAACGCACCATGCGCATCATGGCGCCTTCTCCACCGGCAGATCGACCGTCGCAACGGGATCACGGTCGTACCACCCGCTTGCGCCGTAAAGATTGTCGCGCAGCTTGTAGATCTGGCCGGTGACGGTGACCGTCACCTTGTCCGGCACGGGCACACCGGCCGGCCACTCCCAAGCCATCGTCAGGCGTTCCGACATGTTGGGATTGAAGTATCCCGCCAGATACTTGTCGCGATCGAGATAAACCGTTGGCATCGGCAGCTTTTGCGCCGGCGCGCTGAGCGTGACGACGCGGTAGAGCACGTTGTTCGGTGTGGCGGAACGGTTCACCACATCCAGATCCACCATCACAAGCTGCACGGGTTGCAATGGGGGAACGCCTGTCGGCGGCACTGTTCCGACACGTGCCGTTCGCAAGGTCACAAACCAGCGACCGGTATCGATCTGCTGGCCCGCCTGCACAACCGGCACCTTTGGCGGATGGGCAGCTTCGTAGAGCGTCATCGAAAACGAGATTGCCGATGCGGCCAGCCCGCCCAGGCCTGCAATCAAAAATGCATACAGCCTTTGCCGTATTGTCGTTCGTGTCTGTTCCGTCATGCGCGGTGCGGTATGCGATGGTCCTCAGGCCAGCCTTATACGATGCGAGCTACTCCATCGGACAATAATTGTTACATCGTTTAAACAGCAGCGCTGTCATCTTAAGGTGGTTCAGTGCAGGGACAACCAGCCGCGCAATCGGACCTTGGTGGCTCGCCGAGTCAGTGTTCAACATTCGCTCCTGGCGCTAGGAGCGGCATTGTTCCCCCTGGCCCGCGCAAACCATGCGAAAGAGGCGCCGGGCTCGGCTCGGCGCCCCCTCACCTTCTTCACTTATCCGACCACACCGCCAGCTCGTAGCCGTCCGGATCGGAAAAGTGGAAGCGGCGGCCGCCCGGGAACGAATAGGCGGGCTTGACGATCTTCCCGCCGGCCCCCTCGACGCGGCGCTGGGTCTCGTCGAGCTTGTCGGCATAGAGGATCACCAGCGGCCCGCCTGCCGCCTTGCTTTGGCCGCCGAGTGCGAAACCGCCGGTCAGCCGGCCGTCGTTGAACTCGCAATAGCTCGGCCCGTAGTCCTTGAAGGACCAGCCGAAGGCCTTGCCGTAGAAGCCGCGCGAACGCACGATGTCGCCGACGGAAAACTCGACATAGTCGATGCGCTTGTCGTTGCTGGATTTGGCCATGATCTTCTCCTTTCGGGGTCTTTGGAAGGTCAGCGTTCGAGCATTGCCTTCAAGGTGTTGAGGTCGCGCTGCACCGCTTCGGCGTCGGCAGCAAATGTCTCCTCCGTCATGTCCGGCGTCCTCAAGAGCACGAACATGACCTCCGCGCCGGTCCCATTGGGAACCACGCGCACCGCATTGCGGGTTTCCTTGCCCTCGGCGAAGACGATGTGATCGAGGACACCGAGTTCGTTGGGCCGGGAGAATCGGATGCGGATGAGCCGGCCGTCGGGGTCCTCCGCGGTCCATTCTTCGCCCGATCTTTCGAAGCGCCTGCCGAGGCCTGCCGCCCAGCGCTGGAAATTCTCAGGGATGGAGGCGAAGTCATAGACTTCGCGCCAGTCCCGGTCGATGGACACGGTGATGATGCGGGATTTGTAGATCGTCATATCTGCCTCCTTTCAACGAAGGCAGACTAGGCGGAGTTGGCGGTGGCGTATTGAACGAAACGGCCAGCTCAGGCGCCGAGCTGTCGCAGAACCGTCGCGGGCGAGAATCCCGACAGGCGCCGCACCTCGCGCGTGAGATGCGCCTGGTCGGAATAACCCGCCTCGAACGCAAGATCGGCTAGGCGCGGCTCGGCGGACTGCCGCGCCAGGTTCAGAAACCGCTGGAAACGGAGAATGCGGTCGAGCGTCTTCGGGCCATAGCCGAAAGCCTCCTGGCAGCGGCGGCGAAGCGTTCGCGGGCTGACGTCGAGCCGGTCGAGGATCACCGCCATGCCCGGACCGGCGGATTCCGTTTTCAGCGCGTTGAAGGCAAATCCCATGTCCGGAGGCGGCGGCTCGACATCGGGCGCAAGCCTGGATAGTGCCGCTTGCATCGCCCGCATCCGCTCCGCCGTGGAGGACGCATCGCCAATTCTCTGGGCGATTTCGCGCGCCAGCGCTCCCCAGAAGTGGCTGAGCGCCACCCGGCCGCCAACGATCTCCGACATCGGCAGGCCGAGCCACCGGCTTGCTGCACCCGGTCGGAAGCGGGTGCCGATCACGGTAGAGCCGGGTGTCAGCGCAGAGAGGGCAACCGCCACGTCGGGACCTGCTACGACCAGATCGCCGTCGATCCAGGTGATGTCGACGCAGCCGTCGGGGACCACGGCCGACAAGCTCCCCGCGTCCGGGCGCAATGTATTGGACCAGACACACTGGAAATGCCCTTCGAGTGCGGCCGGAGGATCGAACTCGCGGTATTCTCCGATTGCCCCGGAAAGGACGGGTGTGTTGTCGTCAGACGTCACGAGCCTCTCCTGTGAGGAACACTTTCTACGGCATCGTACTCTTCGGTCCCCCGAGATCTATTGCGGTGGCGGCGTGCTTCAACCCTCGTTTGAGGCCTGCACTGTGAGCGGGCGGTCTAGCTAAGCTAGTGTATCTCGATCACGGCAGCTTTCACCGGCTGCCGGCGATTTCCACCCCGATCAGGCGGTTTGCCGGCCTTGTGCTCAAGCCGTCTCTTGACGCGCGGGAACCATACACGTTAGGGCGTCCGGGCACGAACGATTGGCGACCAAGCAAGGAAATTCCAGCTGATGGAAATTTTTACCGCCGCCGGCCTCGCGGCCCTGTTCCAGGTCATCGCCATCGACCTTGTGCTTGCCGGCGACAATGCCATCGTCATCGGCCTTGCCGCGGCAGGCCTGCCGTCGGATCAGCGCAAGAAGGCGATTCTCGTCGGCATTGCGGCGGCCACCGTGCTTCGCATCTTCTTCGCTCTGATCACCCAGTGGCTCCTCACCATCGGCCCCATTCTCCTCATAGCCGGCGGCCTGCTGCTGCTTTGGGTGTGCTGGAAGATGTGGCGCGAGTTGCGTATCAGCCACGAGCAGGAACATGACGCGACGGAATCGTTGTCAAATCTCGATTACGACAAGAACGGGACGATTGGCGGCAAAGGACCGCGCAAGACCTTCGCTCAGGCAGCCTGGCAGATCGTCATTGCCGACGTCTCTATGTCTCTCGACAACGTCCTTGCAGTCGCAGGCGCGGCGATGGACCATCCGACGGTCCTGATCATCGGCTTGGCGCTGTCGATTGCGCTGATGGGCTTCGCCGCTTCGTTTGTCGCACGCCTCCTGCATAAATACCGCTGGATCGCCTATATCGGCCTGGTGATCATTCTCTACGTCGCCGTGAAGATGCTTCTGGATGGTGCCGTGCAGCAGTTCCCCGAACAGTTTGCGTTCCTGGCGCCCTGGTTCGGACCAGGCGGTCATTGAAACCTTAGCAGTGCAGGCCCGCCCGAGCGGCGCCAAGTCGTTCCTCGGTTTGCTTGATTGCGGAACTATGCTATTGCGCCGTGCAAATTGAGCTTCTGCGAAAGTTCAAAAGATCAACATGCATCGAGACTTCCGGGCCGGGCCTTAGGGTTTCCGGCCCGCGTCCATTGGAAACCGCACATGTCTGCCCCTCGCGTCAGTTTCGTCAGCCTTGGATGCCCAAAAGCCCTCGTGGATTCGGAGCGCATCATCACGCGCCTGCGCGCCGAGGGCTATGAGATCGCGCGCAAGCATGACGGCGCCGATCTGGTCGTCGTCAACACCTGCGGCTTTCTCGATTCGGCTCGCGATGAATCGCTCAATGCCATCGGCTCCGCCCTTTCGGAGAACGGCAGGGTCATCGTCACCGGCTGTCTCGGCGCCGAACCGGACGTCATCCGCGAAAAACATCCCAACGTTCTCGCCATCACCGGTCCGCAGGCTTACGAGAGCGTGATGGCTGCAGTGCATGAGGCCGCGCCCCCGAGCCACGATCCCTATGTCGACCTGTTGCCGCCGCAAGGCGTCAAGCTCACGCCGCGCCATTATGCCTATCTCAAGATTTCGGAAGGCTGCAACAACCGCTGCACCTTCTGCATCATCCCGGCGCTGCGCGGCGATCTCGTCTCGCGGCCGGCGGCCGACGTGCTGCGCGAGGCCGAGAAACTGGCCAAGGCCGGAGTCAAGGAAATCCTGGTCATTTCGCAGGACACCAGCGCCTACGGCATCGACATCAAGTACCAGAGCAGCATGTTCGGCGATCGCGAAGTGCGGGCGAAATTCCTCGATCTGTCGGAGGAACTCGGCAAGCTCGGCGTCTGGGTACGCATGCACTATGTCTACCCCTACCCGCATGTCGCCGATGTCATCCCGCTGATGGCCGAAGGAAAGATCCTTCCCTATCTGGACATCCCGTTCCAGCACGCCTCGCCGCAGGTGCTGAAGAACATGCGCCGGCCCGCCCATGGCGAAAAGACGCTCGACCGCATTCGCGGCTGGCGCGAAATCTGTCCGGATCTCGCGATCCGCTCCACCTTCATCGTCGGCTTTCCCGGCGAGACGGACGACGATTTCGAGATGCTTCTCGACTGGCTGGACGAAGCCAAGGTCGATCGCGCCGGCTGTTTCAAATACGAGCCGGTCAGGGGCGCCCGCTCCAATGATCTCGGCCTCGAACAGGTACCGCAGGAGATCAAGGAAGCGCGCTGGCACCGCTTCATGAAGCGCCAGCAGAAGTTCTCGGCGACGCAGCTTGCAAGGAAGGTCGGCAAGCGCCTGCCAGTCCTGATCGACGAGGCCCATGGTACCTCGGCGAAGGGCCGAACCAAATACGACGCACCCGAAATCGATGGCTCGGTGCATATCCAGTCGCGGCGCCCGTTGCGCGCCGGCGACATCGTCACGGTCAAGATCGACCGCGCCGACGCCTACGATCTCTACGGTTCGGCGGTCTGATCGCCGGCGGGGTGAAGACCCCTTCTGCTAGAGCATTTTGCAGCCAAACGTCTTCGTTTGGCGTCCGACAAAATGCGTTAAAAGAGAGAGTTAGAGCGCGGTTGGTTCGACCAAAACGCAAAGCGCTCTAGGACGTGACTGTTTCGCTTGCACGGATAAGCATCCGCCTGAGCCAGGCGTGACCGGGGTCGCTGTCGTTCCTCCGATGCCATAGCAGAGTTTCCTGATAACCGGAGTAGTCGAAGGGCAGCGGAAAAGAGCGCACGCGCGGCCAATTCGTCAGCCGGATCACGTTTGCCGACAAGGTGCAGATCATGTCCGTCTGGGCGATGATCGCCGGCACGGCGAGCGCATAAGGCAGGCTCATTGCAACGGTCCGCTTCAGGCCGCGGTCGTCCAGAAGGCGATCAATGTAGCCCTTCAGATCGCCGACATGAGTGACCAGCAAGTGCGGATACTTCAGAAAGAGTTCGAGCGTCATCGCGTCACGGATCTCAGGATGCTCGGCCGAGACGATCGATAGCCAGTTCACGTGGAAGAGTGATGCACGTTTGATTGTTGTCGGCGCATCGGGCAGGATAGTGATCGCAAGGTCTATCGAGCCCTTCTCGAGACAATCGACGATTTCCTGTCGGTGTAGGCTGCGCAGGACGATCGAAATTCTCGGCGCCGCTGAACGGAGCACCGGCATCAGTCTGGGCATTAAAGTCGCCGCGATGTGATCGGTGGTCGCGATCCTGAAGATGCGACCCGATTGCTCCGGCGAGAACTGGCCGAACCCTCCCAGCGCATCCTGGATCTGGCGTAGCGCGGCCCGGATCGGATCGGCGAGGTCGAGCGCCTTTTCGGTCGGCCGCACGCCATCGGCATGACGGACGAAAAGATCATCGGCGAAAAGCCGACGCAGATGGGCGAGGCGCTTGCTCATCGCTGGCTGGCTGAGCCCGATACGGGCTGCCGCCCCGCTCACGCTGCCTTCACTGAGCAGAGCGTCGAAGGCGACAAGCAGGTTCAGATCGATCGAAGCCAGATTCATGCTGGACCTCCGAGCTTTTATTACTGAGAGCAATATTGAGATGTCAAATATCGATTTGACGACTGAAAGCGAACCCCGAAAATAGGCGCCTTCAATCGATATGGAGACATCGATGCGACGCTGTTCTCTCGCTGCTATTTTCCTATTCCTGATGCCGAACCTCTCAAGCGCTCAGCCGGCCGAAAGTCGCGGAGGGACAGTCTTCGCGTTGTCGGATGTCGATATGGTGCCGACCGTCTACGAGACGGGCGAGCTCGGGCCTCCAGATCCTCACTATCGGGATACGCTGTCCATCATCACCTCGCCGACAGAGCGGTCTCGCTCTGTTGCGATGACGGAGGTTTCGAATTCGACCTATGGGCCGCCCGGAGCACTAGACGTCTCCCTGGATGGCCAGTTCGTTTTCGTCGCCGAAACCTTCCGTCAACGCTCCGAACAGGCGACCCGCCTCGACGAGTTGCAGCAAGGCGACACGATCCGATCGCTCCAGTTCGATGGCGGCCGCTCGGCGGTGGTCGACAGCGTGAAGATCGGAATCCAGCCGCAGGCGATCCATCTCAATCCTGCTGGCGATCTCATCGTCGCAATTACTGCCGACGCCAAACACGAACTCACTTTCGTTCCGGTCAGAGAGGGTCGGTTCGGCCAAGCGTCCAGCTTCGGTCTCGGTCTTGAGCCGTCAACGGGTTTCATTCCATTGAAGGCGACCTGGGTGCAGTGGCATCCAAGCGGCCGGTATGTCGGGGTCAATCTCGTCGACCGTGGTCAGGTTGCCTTCTACGAGGTGCTGCGCGGAGAGGACGGAGCGGTTTCTGCTATTCGTCCCTGGGGCAATCGCATCCAAACGAACAAGTTCCCCTTTGTCGGCCGCTTTTCGCCGGACGGCCGCTACTACATCACCTCCGATGTTCAATGGGGAATCGATACGGCTGGTTTCTATGGCGTTCAGGAGGGCATTCTCACCACAGTCCGGCTTGCCGAAGTCGGGACGACGGGCGACGCAGCAAGGCACACCGTGCCTCACATCGCGCTTGGTGGCTGGGGCGCCGAGACGATCGCCTTCAGCCCCGACGGCCGCTTTCTTGTCACGTCCAATCTTCGCGGCACCGGTAAGCCAGATGGCTCGCGCGACTGGACGGAGCACGCGTCGCTCAGCCTCTATCAGCTGGACTCTGAAACAGGACGGCTATCGCCGCACGGCGAATGGCCGCTCGCAGGCGTGCTGCCGCAAGGACTCGCTTTTGATCGCACGGGACAAAAGCTCTTCGTTGGCGTGAACCGTTACCGCAATGAGGAAGCGCCGCTTGGCGGCGCCGTCGAGATATGGCAGATCACGACGGATGGGCGCCCGGCGCTCGCTCCCACATCGGATCGTGTCAGGCTGCCTACGGGCGTTCACACGATAGTCGCCCGCTGAACTTTCGTGAGTGGGATTCGCAGCCGGGCAGGTTAACCTTCGAAGCTCTGCAGATGAAAAGAGGGCGCCCAAAGGCGCCCTCTCCTGTTCCGGCGAAAGCCGGCCGAGCCAAGGCTTGCGCTTACTGCGGCAGCTTGTCGTCGACGCCCTTGACGTAGAAGTTCATGCCGAGCAGCGTGGCGTCGTCGGCGACTTCGCCGTCCTTCAGCCACGGCGTTCCGTCCTGCTTGGCAATCGGCCCGGTGAAAGGATTCCATCCGTCGATAATCTTCTTCTCGGTGGCTTCCGCCATCGCCTTCACGTCGTCGGGCATGTTGGTGTAAGGGGCCATCTTAACGGCGCCGTCCTTGATGCCCAGCCAGACATTGCCGGGCTTCCAGGTGCCGTCGAGTGCAGCCTTCACCCGGCCGATATAATACGGCCCCCAATCGTCGACGATCGAGGTCAACTGTGCCTTGGGAGCGAACTTGATCATGTCCGAAGACTGGCCGAAGCCCTGCAGTCCGCGCTCTTCGGCGACTTGCAGGGGAGCGGTCGAGTCGGTGTGCTGGACGATGATGTCGGCGCCCTGGTCGAACAGAGCCTTGGCGGCATCGGCTTCCTTGCCCGGATCGAACCATGAATTGACCCAGACGATCTTCGCCTTGAAATCTGGCTTGATTGACTGGGCGCCGAGCATGAAGGAATTGATGCCCATCACCACCTCGGGAATCGGGAACGAAACGATGTAGCCGGCGACGCCCGACTTCGATTGCTTGGCGGCGATCTGGCCGAGGATGTAGCGGCCTTCGTAGAAACGTGCGTTGTAGATGCCGAGGTTTTCGGCCGTCTTGTAGCCGGTCGCGTGTTCGAACATCACGTCGGGGAACTTCTTGGCGACCTTTACTTCGGGGTCCATGAAGCCGAAGGACGTGCCGAAAATGATTTTGCATCCTTCTCGCGCCAGGCGCTCGAAGGCACGATCGGCATCGGGACCCTCGGAGACGTTCTCCAGATATGCGGTCTCGACCTTGTCGCCGAGTGCCTTCTCTACGTCCAGGCGGCCCTGGTCATGCTGGTACGAATAACCGAAATCGCCGATCGGGCCGGTATAGACCCAACAGGCTTTCAGCTTTTCCTGTGCTTCGGCGGTCGCCGCCAGCGACAATGCTGCCGCCGTGGCTACCAGCGCAATAAGCAGTTTTTTCATTGTGTTACCTCTCTGAGTTAAACCTTGGAGCTTCCCGTCTGTTTTTTCATTGTCAACGATCCGGAACGAATGGCTGCCCCAAGGAAGCCGGTGTGTTCATCATCGTCAAACGCTTGTTGCGCGAGATTAGAACGAGAACCACGATGGTTGCCAGATAGGGCAACGAAGAAAGCAGTTGCGAGGGAACCGGAATGCCAAAAGCCTGTGCATGAAGCTGGCCGATCCATACCGCGCCGAAGATATAGGCGCCAGCCAGCACCCGCCATGGCCGCCATGATGCGAACACGACCAGCGCCAGCGCAATCCAGCCGCGCCCGGCGGTCATGTTCTCCACCCATTGCGGTGTATAGACCAGCGACAGGTGGCCCCCGGCAAGGCCTGCACAGGCGCCGCCGAAGATCACTGCCAGATAGCGGTAGCGGATGACCTGGATGCCAAGCGCATGGGCCGATGTGTGGCTGTCGCCGATCGAACGCAGCGTGAGCCCGGTGCGGGTTTTGAACAGGAACCACATGACAGCGGCGGTCAACGCGATCGAGATGTAGAAGATCGGGTCCTGGCCGAACAACAACCTGCCGATGACGGGGATCGCTGTCAGGCCGGGAATGTCGAGGTTTGGCAGCCTCGCGCCGGGCTGGCCGACAAAGCTGGTGCCCATCATGCCGGAAAGCCCGAGGCCGAGCAATGTCAGCGACAGGCCGGTCGCCACCTGGTTGGTGGCCAGCGACAGCGTCATGACGGCGAACAGCAGCGAAAACACCGCACCCAAGGCGATCGCCGCCAACAACCCGATCCACGGCGATCCGGTGAGATAGCCGGCGCCGAAACCGCCGACCGCCCCCATGATCATCATGCCTTCGACACCGAGGTTGAGCACGCCGGAACGTTCGACCACCAGCTCGCCGATCGCCGCGATCAACAAAGGCGTCGCCGCGGTTGCGATGGTCAAAAGAATGTTGACGGTGATGTCCATCAGCGGGCCTCCTCGAGCTTCGGCGCGGATTCAAGCTTCGGCGCGGCAAAGCCGATCAGACGAATACGGTAGTGAATGAGGGTGTCGCAGCCGAGCACGAAGAACAGGAGCATGCCCTGGAACACGCGCGCCACCTTGTCGGAGATGCCGAGCGCGCTTTGCACCGCTTCGCCGCCGAGATAGGTCAGCGCCAGCACCAGGCCCGCCGCGACAATGCCTAGTGGATTGAGCCGGCCGAGGAACGCCACAATGATGGCGGCAAAGCCGTAGCCGGGTGAAATCACCGGCTGCAGCTGGCCGATGGCGCCGGAGACTTCCGAGATGCCGGCAAGTCCGGCCAGTGCACCCGACAGCATGAAGGCGAAGAACACCATCCGGTTGATACCGAAGCCGGCGAAGCGCCCTGCCCTGGGGCTTGAGCCGAGCACGCGAACCTCAAAGCCTTTCAGCATGCGGCTCATCAGGATCCAGACCAGCACCGCCGCGACCAGCGCGAACACGAAACCCCAATTGGCACGGCCGGAGGCCGGCATCAGCTCCGGCAATATGGCCGAGTCGTTGAACTGTATCGTCTGCGGGAAATTAAAACCCTTCGGATCGCGCCACGGCCCGCGCACCAGCCAGTCGAGGAACAGCTGCGCGACATAGACCAGCATCAGGCTGGTCAAGATCTCGTTGGTGTTGAAGCGCGCCTTGAGCAAGGCGGGAATGGCGGCGTAGGCGGCACCGCCGACCATGCCGAACAGCAGCATCAGCGGCAGCACCAGCGGCCCTTCAAACTGCGGAAACAGCACCGGAATGCTCGAGCCGACGATGCCGCCCAGGATGAATTGGCCTTCCGCGCCGATGTTCCAGATGTTGGCCCTGTAGCAAACCGACAGGCCGACCCCGATCAGGATGAGCGGTGCCGCCTTGATCGCCAGCTCATGCAGCTGCCAGACCTGACTGATCGGCTCGAGGAAGTAAATTTGGAACGCCTTCAAGGGATTGACGCCAAGCAGTGCGAACAGGATGGCGCCGGCAATGATCGTCAACACGAATGCAATGAAGGGCGACAGCGCCGAGAACAGCATCGAGCGCTGCGGCCGTTTGACCAGTTCGAGGCGCATCATGACGTCTCCAGAGCGTGTTCGGCGTGGCCTGGCTCGGCCCCGCCCATCAGCAGTCCTATCTTTTCGAACGTCGCCTCAGCGATCGGCAAAGGCTTCGACAATTCGCCATTGTGCATCACCGCGATCGCGTCGGATATCTCGAACAACTCGTCGAGATCCTGGCTGATGACCAGCACTGCCGAGCCGCTGCGCGCCAATTCGATCAGTGTCTGGCGAATGTGGGCGGCGGCACCGGCGTCGACGCCCCATGTCGGCTGATTGACGACCATGACGCTTGGCCTGCGGTCGAGTTCGCGGCCGACAATGAATTTCTGCAGATTGCCGCCTGAGAGCGCTGCCGCCTCCGGATCCAGGGCGCTCTTGCGCACATCCATCGCCTTGATGATGCGCTGGGCAGCGGCATAGATCGCATCGCTTTTGACCATTCCGCCGGCGCCGACAAACACCTTGCCGTCGGTGGCATGGCGCGACAGAAGCAGGTTTTCCGAAAGCTTCATGCGGGGTGCTGCACCGTGGCCGAGCCGCTCTTCCGGCACGAAGGCAGCGCCCATCAGCCGCCGGCCGGTGATGCTGAGGCCGCCGGCATCCTTGCCGCGTATGCGCACCGAGGCGGCATCCTGCTGCGGCACCTCGCCGGAAACGGATTCGAAGAACTCGCCCTGGCCGTTGCCGGCAACGCCTGCAATGCCGATCACTTCGCCGGCGCGTACCGTCAGGTTGATATTCCTGAGCGGGATCGAGAACGGCGTTGCCGGCCTGCGGCTTAGTGCACGGATTTCAAGCAGCGGCTGCGCGGTCTCGATACCCTGAACCGGCGCGCGCACCACGGCCTGAACGTCGTTGCCGACCATCATGCGTGCCAGCGATGCCGCGGTTTCCTTGCGCGGGTTGCAATGGCCAACCACCTTGCCGTGGCGCAGCACGGTGGCGCGGTCGCAGATGCGCTTGACCTCTTCCAGCCGGTGCGAAATGTAGAGGATGGACTTTCCTTCCGAGCGCAACCGTTCGAGCGTCTCGAACAGCTTGTCGGCTTCCTGCGGCGTCAGCACCGAAGTCGGCTCGTCGAGAATGATGAGCTGCGGCGTCTGCAGAAGACAACGGATGATCTCGATACGCTGGCGCTCACCGACCGACAGATCGCCGACCAGCGACTGCGGGTCGAGCGGCAGGCCGTAGCTGTAGGAAAGCGCCCTCGCCTTCGCGGCGATCGTGCTGATCGGCGAACCGTCGTCCAATGACAACGCGATGTTCTCGGCCGCCGTCAGTGCCTCGAACAACGAAAAATGCTGGAACACCATGCCGATGCCGAGCTTCTTCGCAAAGCCGGGATTGGTGATCGTGACCGCCTGATCGTTCCAGAAAATCTCGCCCGAATTGGGCTCCAATGTTCCGAACAGCATTTTGACGAGCGTCGACTTGCCGGCGCCGTTCTCGCCGAGCAATGCGTGGATTTCGCCTTTTGCGACGTTGAGATCGATATGGTCGCACGCTGTCAGCGTGCCGAACGTCTTGGTAAGGCCACGAACCTCAAGCAGGTTTGCGTCGTCCTGATTTGCACTCACAGTGCCTCCCATCTGGTTTGCCAGATATGTTCTGTGTTCCCGCAGGCATGGTATGCGCGGCCTGCTGTCATCGCAAAGCGGCACCCGTCTTGAAAGAGCTTCAAGAATTTCAGCGGAAACTCAAGGGATAGCAAGGCTCAGGGAATAAGAATGGTTGTCCCGGTCGTCCTGCGGCCTTCAAGATCTGAGTGCGCCTTGCCGGCATCCTTGAGAGCGTAGCGCTGGTTGATCTTGATCTCGACCGCGCCGCTGAGCACGATTTTGAACAGCGCGGCGGCGGACGCCTCCAGGTCTTCGCGCTTGGCATTGTAGACGAACAGCGTCGGACGGGTTGCGAAAAGCGAACCTTTCTGCGCCAGCAACGACATGCTGAACGGCGGGATCGGCCCTGACGATTGACCGAAGCTGGCGAACATGCCGAGCGGCTTCAGGCAGTCGAGCGAGGCCGGAAAGGTGTCGTTGCCCACCGAATCATAGACGACGTCGCATTTCTTGCCGCCGGTGATGGCGAGGACGCCGGCGACGAAGTCCTGCTCGCGGTAGTTGATGACATGGTCGAAGCCATGCGCCTTGGCGAGCTCGATCTTGTCGGTGGAGCTGGCGGTGCCGATCACGGTTGCGCCGAGGTGCTTGGCCCATTGGCCGAGGATCAGTCCGACGCCCCCGGCCGCCGCGTGAAACAGGATCGTGTCGCCCGCCTTCACTTTGAAGGTACGGCGCAGCAGATATTCCGCCGTCATCCCTTTCAGCATCATGGCGGCCGCCTGCTCGTCGCTGATGCCGTCCGGCACCCTCACCACGCGGTCGGCGGCGATCACGCGCTGCTCGGCATAGGCACCAGTCGTGACGGCATAGGCGATGCGATCGCCCGGCTTCAGCCAGTCGATATCCGCGCCCACTTCCTCCACCACCCCGGCCGCCTCGCTGCCCGGTATCAGCGGGAAACCGCCTGGCGGCGGATAAAGGCCGGAGCGATGATAGACGTCGATGAAATTGAGGCCGATCGCCGTGTGCTTGACCAGGATTTGTCCCGAGCCGGGTTGGTCCGGATCGGCGTCCTCATAGGTCAGAACCTCCGGACCGCCATTGGCGTGGATGCGTATTGCTTTGGACATTGACAAGACTTCTATTGGGATCAGGTTTTCTTGGCGCCGAGCGTTGGAAAGAGCTGCATGATACCGCCGATGCATGCGAGGTAAAGTCCGGTGACCGTGATGCCGATCTTGGTGAAGACACTCACCTGCTCGCCCAAGACGCCGATCTGGTCGTAGAAGGCGGCAAGAGCTGCCTGCGCCAGCGCCAGCGCTCCGAAAGCGCACCATAGCAGCGTCATACCAAGGTTGATCGGGCGCAGCCGCACCACCCGCACCGGGTGGATGAAATTGATCGGCACGAAGGTCAGAATGCCGGCCACCACGACCACGGCGAAGGAAACCCATTGTCCCGGATCGATGACGAACAGCGTGAACACCACCATGTTCCAGACCACCGGAAACCCCTTGAAGAAGTTTTCCTTGGTCTTCATGCCGGTGTCGGCATAGTAGATCGCGCTCGACACGACGATGATCGCCGCCGACAGGAACGACAGGCCCTCACCCATGAAGCCGCGCTGGTAAAGCGCGAAGGCCGGTATCAGCACGTAGGTGACGTAGTCGATAATGTTGTCGAGGAGCTCGCCCGACCATGTCGGCAGGATTTCCTTGACCTCGAGTTTCCTGGCGATCGGCCCGTCGATGCCGTCGACGAACAGCGCCAGCCCCAGCCACCAGAACATCGCCGTCCAGCGCTGCTCGCTCGCCGCCACCAGCGACAGGAACGCCAGGAACGAGCCCGACGCGGTCAGCAGATGGACCGAGAACGCGCGCGCCTGCGGCCAAGTGACTTTCTTCTTCGGCCTCGGAATCCTGTCCGTGATTTTCCTGGCCGTTGTTTTTTTGCTCACGGGCCCCGCCAGTCCAGCTTGCAGATTTCGGCCGAGCGGCCGGCAAAATTCCAGTTGCGGCCGAAGGCCCGCATCTTGCTCTTGTCGGACCTGGCGACGATGATTTCCGGTGCGATCCAGTACTCTGAATTGCTGATCACCGTATCCTTGTCGCGGTCCTTGCCGACAATCGGTGTCACCGCCCCGTCGATGATCTTCGGAATCTGGAAGATCCGCGTCCTGTCGCGCGTCTCATAGGTGACCGGCGCTTGCTCGACGCCGAGGAACTTTCCGACCAGGATGGAGAGCAGCGAGGTGGTTCCGCCAGCCTTGCCGGTGAAAATCCTGGTCAGCGCCTTTACCGCGTAGACTGAGGCGCGCTTGTCGATGAACAGTCCGGCGGTCCAGTTGCCGCGGCTCATATAGCCGGGGATTTCCATGACCAACCCAAGGTTGAGGCCGGACAGGTCGACCTCGCCGAAATGGCCGGCATCGATGCGGAACCCCGCCCAGGTCTGACAATAGCCCTCGGTCGGCGGATGACTGCCGAGAGACAGCACGCAAGGGCAAAAAACCGTGCAATTGCAGGAGAGCACCAGCTCTCCCTTCATTGCCCAGTCTTGATCTGCCATCGAATTCTCTCCCTATGCCGAGACTACTAGCAGGGCGGCTGCCCAGACAAGCAGTATCGCACCAGCGATCCGGGTTAGCAGCCTGCCCGCCGTCTGTTTTTCGATCAAAGTGAACAGGCCGATCAGCGCCATCCAGAACACGTTCATCACACCGACCGCGAACATCACCAGCATCAGCGCCCAGCAGCAGCCGAGGCACCAGACGCCCTGCTCCACGCCGAGCCGGAAAATGCGGCCGGGCCTCGCGCTCCAGTTCGAAAACAGGATCGAGAACGGGTTTTTGCATTTCGTCAGGCAGGCTTCCTTCAGGCCGCTGAACTGGTAGAGGCCAGCAACCAAAAGCGCGACTGCTCCTGTCGCTCCGACCACTGGATCGAGCATCTGCACAGGTGAGGCGAAGGCGTGGACGATGAGCGTCAGCGCCGCAAACAATGCCGACGCGGCCAACCACACACTGAGGTAACCGGCGACCAGGACCAGCGGATGGACGACCGGTTCGCCCTTGATCCGCGCCGTATCGGCAATCTCGCAATAGGTGCGGATCATCGGCGCCGCCGAGGGCAGCATGGCGGCGATCGCCATCAGGAACCACATGACGGTGAGCGCTCCGGCCTGCGCGCCGACGCCTCCGTCGAGCGGCGCGGGTGCAAGACAAAGGGTGAAGAAGCGGTCGAGAAAACCCGGCAGCGGCAGCTGCGGCAGATATCTGAGCATCATGTCGCCGGGTACATTGATGCCCGGACCCCGGCTTTCGGCGCCGCGAATCGCCATGCCGCCGAGAAGCAGCCAGGCCAGGAGGACGCCTGCGCCCAAAATGATGTTCACCGCCAGTCGGGGATTGCGCGAGACGCTCGCCATGGCGCGGCCGACACGATCGAGATGGCTGAAGTCATGGTCTTGGCCGATCATGGCAATCGAATGGGCCGAATCGCCGCGTTGATCAAGCCGTATGATCTGACCTATATGCTTATCAGGTCGGACCGACCGCCTGGCATCACAATCCGGAAGCGAACTTGGACCATCAGCAAACAGCACGGATACTGGTTGCCGGCAGTGGCCCGGCAGGGCTGATCGCAGCGCTTGGTTTTGCGGATGCTGGCTTTCCCGTGACGCTCGTCGGACCTGAGGCAAATGGCCAAGACGGCCGAACGACGGCTTTGATGACCCCAGCCCTGAAGATCCTCGAGCGGTTGGGCGTCCTCGATGAGGTGAGATCCAAGGCCGCACCGCTGAAGGTTATGCGCATAGTCGATGCAACCAACCGGCTGATCCGCAGCCCGGTAGTCATTTTTCGTGCCAGCGAAATCGGCGAGCAGCAGTTCGGGCTGAATTTACCCAACAGCGCGCTCAACCCCGCACTTGCCGGGGCCGTAGCCGCGCATTCCGGCATCGAATGGCGAAAAGCGATGGTGGAGACCTGGCGCCTCGAAGCCGATCATGCCCATGCGATCCTGTCTGACGGCAGCGAGGTTGCAGCATCGCTGGCGGTCGCTGCCGACGGGCGTCTGTCGCCGGCCCGCGAGGCTGCCGGCATCTCGACATCCGCCCGGTCCTATCCACAGGCGGCACTGGTTCTCAATTTCGGCCACCGCAGCGACCACGCTTTCACCTCGACCGAATTCCATACCGAGACCGGCCCGTTCACCCAGGTTCCCCTGCCCGGCAACCGGTCCAGCCTTGTCTGGGTGGTAGAACCGGAAACGGCGAAGGAACTCGTCGCACTGAACGATGCGACGCTTTCGATGCGGGTCGAACAGCGGATGCAATCGATGCTGGGCCGGGTGTCTGTCGAGCCCGGCCGGCAGATCTACGCGCTTTCGGGCGTGACGCCGCGGTGCTTCGCGCGCAACCGGGTGGCACTTGTCGGCGAAGCCGCCCATGTGTTCCCGCCGATCGGCGCGCAAGGTCTCAACCTTGGTATCAGGGATATTGACGATCTTGTTGGGATTGCTTGCGAAAACAGAACCGATCCAGGCGCCATCAAGGCACTCGCGGCTTACGATTTCAGGCGGCGGCCCGACATTCTGGCACGCAGCGGCGCGGTCAACCTGCTCAACAAGTCGCTGCTCTCGGACATGCTGCCGGCACAGATGGCGCGCAGCGCCGGCCTCGGCGTGCTCGGCGGCTTCGCCCCGCTTCGCGCCTTTTTCATGCGCGAGGGGCTGCGGCCCGGCAGTGGTTTTGCGGCGCTCGCCGGTGGCTTAAGGAAACAAGTCCGGCGGTAGCATGCCCCTCGGGCGGGCTGGCCCGTAGTTTGACATGGCGTCAAGCTACGGCATTGATCTGGCACTTGGGCATTGAATTGATGCGGCGTCTGCGTCAAGGAGGGTCAGGCATCAGCCATAAGTCGGGCTCGATTTTTTGAAGCGTAATGCGTAAATTCAAAGTCTTAGAGAGTCTTTGCGCATTCCAAGGACGCGGCACTCCTAGGACTTAGTGGTGAGTACGATGATGAAAACAGCCAAATTCTCGATCGGACAGGTAGTTCGCCACCGGCTGTTTCCGTTCCGCGGCATCATTTTCGATGTCGACCCGCAATTCGCCAACACCGACGAATGGTACGAGGCGATCCCCGCGGATGTGCGGCCGCGCAAGGACCAGCCCTTCTACCATTTGCTCGCTGAGAATTCGGAAACGGAATACATCGCCTATGTGTCGGAGCAGAACCTGCTCGAGGATCAGTCTGGCGAACCGGTGCGGCATCCGGAGATCGGCGAGATGTTCGACAAGAGGCCGGACGGACGCTACGAGCCGAGACGCCGGTCAAGACATTGACCTGACGGATTGCGGGCCTGATGGGATCAAGAAATGGCCGGCCGGAACAAAAAAGCGGGGCATGACCCCGCTTTTTCCTTGGCTCGAGAAATTGTCTTATTTGCCCCGAGGGGCGATCAGTTGGCGGTCTTCGCCTTGTCCTGCTCTTCCTTGAGCTTCTTGGCGAAGTCCTGATTGTTCTTGGCAACGAAATCCTGAAGCTTCTTCTGCCGATCCTCGATGTCCGACTGCTGCAGCGGCGGCCCGTCGAAGGCGCCGCTGAAGCCGGTCAGCGCGATCTTGATCGGGTTCGGCTGGTTCTGGAAATTGACCGAGGTCAGCGTCAGGTTCGAACCCTTCTTGAAGGAGGCGACGAGCTGGTCGGTCAGCGGCACTTCCGCCACGCAGCGGTCGGGGAAGCAGATCACATAATCGAGCTTCTGCGTCTTCCCGGTATCGATCTGAAGGCCAATGCCGGGAGGAACCAGGCGACCGGTCGGAACCGTCACCTGGAACACCTTGCGGTTTATCTTGCCCTTCAATTCGATCAGGCTGACGCCGGTGACGAGCTGGCCGTTACCGGCAGTGGTGATGTTCTGGACATTGCAGATGTCGACGTCTTCCTGCTTGGTGCAGGCTTTGAACCAACCCTGCGGAATCTGCTGTTGCTGCTGCGCAAGAGCTGCTGGAAGTTGTGCGCCCAGAAAGCCGACCACGCCAGCGGCCAGGACCGACAGGCGGTACGCGTTGCTGTTCAGGCTCGTCATATCGTGAACTTCCTCTCAAATGATCCCAGGACCGGCTTCTTCGCGCCGTGTGGTCCAGCTACCTGTTGCCGAAATGAGGCAACAGAATGACTCGGACGGCGTGTTACACTGCCAGCGGTGCCGAATCCAGCCCGATACTCGCAATTCTTGAACTCGCGATTGACCGGGAGGCCGCCGGCTCATGCTAGGGTGCGCTCCGAATCATCAAGCCGACCCAGTAAGGAGACGGTCATGGGCCGCGTTCTTGTTTGGCTGATCGCCGCGATCTCGTCTATCACACTTTCGCTTCAGCCAGCTGTGTCGGAGCCGAAACACGCGATCGCCATGCAAGGCGAGCCGGCGCTGCCGGCCGACTATACGTATTTCAACTACGTCAATCCCGATGCGCCTAAGGGCGGCAGCATCACCTATTGCGTCGTCGGCAGCTTCGACAATCTCAACCCGTTCATCCTGAAAAGCCTGCGCACGACGGCACGCGGCATGATCGATAGGATCTTTGGCAATCTCGTCTTCGAGCCGTTGATGCAGCGCAATGACGATGAAGCCTTCAGTCTTTATGGCCTGCTTGCCGACACTGCCGACATGGATCCGGAGCGCAAGAGCATCGAATTCCACCTCGATCCGAGGGCCGAGTGGTCTGATGGCCATCCGATGACTGCGGAAGACGTGCTGTTCACTTACGACGTCTTTACCGAGAAAGGCCGGCCACCCTACAGCGCCCGTATGAGCATGGTCGCCAAACTCGAAAAAATCGGCGACCGCAGCGTGCGCTTTACATTCAATGACAAGGCCAACCGCGAGACGCCGTTGGTTATCGCGATGACGCCAATCGTACCGAAGCACGCTTTCGACAAGGAGACCTTCGACAGGACCACGCTGAAACCTGTGATCGGCAGCGGCCCGTACACCGTGGCGCACGTGGCGCCTGGCCAGCGCATCGTGTTCAAGCGCAACCCAAATTATTGGGGCAAGGACATCCCCGCCAAGCGCGGTTTCGACAATTACGACCAAATCACCATCGAATATTTCCTCAATGCCAACGCCAAGCTGGAAGCTTTCAAGAAAGGCATCTGCGCCATCGACGACGACAGCGATCCGGTCAAGCGCGAGCGCGATCTCGACTTCCCGGCCTTCCACAAGGGCGACGTGATCGCCGAAACGTTCGACACCGGCATCCCGCCAGTGGTGACGGGGTTCCTGTTCAACACACGGCTGCAGAAGTTTTCCAATCCGGTCGTTCGACGCGCGCTTGGCATGCTCTACGACTTCGAATGGTCCAACAAGAACTTGTTTGGCGGCAAGTATATGCGCACCATGAGCTATTGGCAGAATTCCGAGCTTTCCGCGCTCGGCCATCCGGCCGACGACAGGGAAAAGGCGCTTCTGGCACCCTACCCGGGTCGTGTGCCAGCCGACGTCATGGACGGCACCTGGCAGCCACCCGTCACCGACGGCTCGGGCCAAGACCGCAAGGTGCTGAAAGCTGCCTTCGATATATTGAAGGGCGCGGGCTATACCTTGCAGGATGGTGTGATGCTCGATCCCGAGGGGAAACCCTTCGGCTTCGAGATCCTGACCGCCTCGCAGAACGAGGAGCGCCTTGCCGCCATCTACCAGCGCACGCTGGCGAAGATCGGCATCGCTGTCACCATCCGCAGCCTTGACGGCGACCAGATCCAGTCGCGCAAGCAACGTTTCGATTTCGATGTGCTGATCGGCACCAGCGGCTTCGAGAACTCGCTGTCGCCGGGCATCGAGCAGCTCGGGCGCTGGGGATCAGCTGCCGCCAATGCCGAAGGGTCATTCAACCTTGCCGGCGTCGCCGATCCGGCGATAGATGCCGCACTAGAGGCGATGCTCGACGCCCGCAGCCGCGAAGATTATGTTGCCGCCGTCCGGGTCCTCGACAGGTTGCTGATCTCCGGCCACTACATGGTTCCGATGCAGCACAACACGCAGCAATGGCTCGCCTACTGGAGTTATCTGGAACATCCGCGAAAGACTCCCATATCCGGCTATAGACTGCCGACATGGTGGCGCAAGCCGAAGTGACATCTTCGGAACAGGAGATCAAGATGAGCGACGAGAAGTCGATTACCGTCGATGTGGTCTCCGACGTCGTCTGTCCGTGGTGCTTCATCGGCCAGAAGCGGCTCGACAAGGCGATCGCCGCGGCAAGCGATGTCGACGTGCACATACGCTGGCGGCCGTTCCAGCTCGACCCGACCATCCCGCCCGAAGGCAAGGATCGCCGCGAATACATGGTGGCCAAGTTCGGCAGCGACGAACGCGTCCGCGAGATCCACGCCCGCATCGAGCCACTGGGCGAAGCCGAGGGGATCAACTTCGCCTTCGCCGCCATCAAGGTCGCGCCCAACACGCTGGACGCGCACCGCGTCATCCGCTGGGCTGGTGCCGCCGGCGAGGTCATGCAGAACCGGCTGGTGCGACGTCTGTTCCAATTGAATTTCGAGGAAGGCGCCAATCTCGGCGATCATGCCGTTCTGATCGGCGCCGCCCGCGAGGCCGGCATGGATGCATCCGTGGTCGAGACACTTTTGCCGACTGACGCCGATGTCGAGGCGGTGCGCACCGAAATCGCCACCGCTTCGCGCATGGGCATCACGGGCGTGCCGTGCTTCCTGCTTGAGGGCAAGTATGCGGTGATGGGCGCGCAGGACGCCGACACGCTCACCGACGCCATTCGCCAGGTTGCGGCGGCCAAGGCGCGGGGCGAGTTGGAGAAAGCGAACTGAAGAGGCGCTACTCCACCGTTATCTTGGCGTCGCTGACGAAAAATCAGTGCCCGTTGCTGCTGGTGCAGGTCAATCCTGCGGTTGAAGACTTTGCCCTTGGTTGACGCCTTTGCAGGAAAGCGACCCCCTTGCTGCAGCTGTTTCCGCAGGCGAGCTTGGGGGCATCGCGGCGCAGCGCTTCAGCCAACGCCATCCCTGTCACTTTTCCGGCTGCCGCCAGGTCCGACATGGCAACAAAGACGCGTCGAAGACGGCACGTTTTTGCGCGCGTCCATCTTCCGCAGCATAAAAATCGGCTGATCCGCCTCGCCCTTGCCTTCACAAAACTGTGGAAAGAGCTTCCCTAAGGGAAGATGCTGGCCATCGCATGAGCCGATCAGCAACCCATTGAAATTACGCAAATAATGTTCCTTCGAGAACGCCACGGCATGACATTGCAGTCCTGAATTCTGTTGCTTGATGGCAACGGTGAGCGGATCAATCCCCCGCAGACCGAGAAAAGATAATGGAAAATGATCAATTGGTGTTACTGTCTGTAACAAAACTAAAAGAGGTTTGGGCGGGATAGTGATTCGGGTCGGTAGACCAGAGCGACATTCAATATCGGAAAAATGGCTCCGCGGTGCCGCAAGGCCGCCGCTCCTGACACCGGTTTCCTCGATGCGCAGCTTCTGGGGACTGATGCGGGCCTACTGGCTCTCGGACCGCTGGGTGGAGGCCTGGACGCTGACGCTTGTCATAGCGCTGTTTACCGCGCTCTCCAGCAAAGCCGGCGTCTGGTTCGCCGAAGCATCCGGGGAACTGGTCAACTCGATCGCCTTTTACCACGATGCCGCGAACACCACGCCGCTCGCATCGCTGCTCACCAATGCCGGCATGCTCATCCTTCTGGTCGTGCTCAAGGACGCGGGCTTTACCGGCATCCGCACCTTTGTTTCCGCAACGCTGCATCGCAAATGGCGCGGTTGGCTGGACAGCCGTTTCAACGAAGCGCTTCTCGACACCAATCACACGCACTTCCATGCCCAGCATGGTTCCTCCGGCACTGCTGCTCCCGACAACATCGACCAGCGCGTCCAGGAATCGATCAAGGACATGACCGGCGGAGCCATCGGCCTCGCCATGGGGGTCATGGCTGTCGCCACATCGCTTTATTTCGTCGGCCGGAAACTGCTTGAAACCTCGGCGGAGGTGAAAGGGCTGGAGTTCCTCGGCAGCTATGGCAGCGCGGTCTTGGCTTTCCTGGCGGTCGCCATATACGTGCCGCTGAACACCTGGATCGCGGTGAAGCTCGGCAGACTGCTGGAGCGGCTCAACATCCGGATGCAGCAGTCCGAAGGCAGTTATCGCGGCGAGTTGACGACGTTCCTGCGTCGCAGTTTCCACGTCGCCGCATCACAAGGCGAGAACGTGCAAAAGACGATGCACGACCGGCTTTATGTCGACATCGACCGCACTTGGGCGCGGCTGAACATCGTCAACACGAGCTACCGTTCGTTCGAGCTGGTCTACAATTTCATCGGCGCCCGCATTGTCGCCTACGGGCCGGGCCTCGTGCCCTACATCCACAACCGTTTCGATCTCAAGGGCTACATAACCGGCTCCGAGATGGTCAACTCGCTGATCAGTCAGTGTTCCTGGTTCATCCATGTCATGCCTTCCATTGCGGCTCTGCGGGCCAACAGCCAACGCGTGACCGAACTCGCCAACGCGATCGAAAACGTCCAGCACCCGCAGGAATTCTACAGTCTCACCGGCTGCTCCGATTTCCGCTACGATCGCCAGAACCCGGTTTTCGGCTTGACCATACAGAAGCTGGAGCTGACCCATCAGGGCGAGGACGCCACGCCCTTCCTGAGCGCTGCGAATCTGCGCTTCCGACGCGGTGAGTGGACGTTCCTGAAGGGCGAATCGGGTTGCGGCAAGACATCGCTGATCAAGGCAATCAACGGCTTGTGGCCCTATGGCCGCGGTACCATCGTCTTCCCGGAAGGGGTCGAAAGTTTCTATGCCGCCCAGGAAGTCAAGCTGCAACAGGTCTCGCTGAAGCAACTGGTCTGCCTGCCCGGCTCAGAGCGCGATTACACCGACACGCAGGTTGCATCGGCTTTGCACAGAGCGGGCCTTGGCGATTTCATCGAACACATGGCCGATGAAAGCCGCGAGGGAATGAACTGGGACCAGGTGCTTTCGGGCGGCCAGAAACAGAAGCTGGTTGTCGCTCGTATCGTGCTGCAGCAGCCCGGTCTGCTGTTCCTCGACGAAGCGACCGGCGCGCTCGATCCCGAAGGGAAGATCGCCTTCCATCAGGCGATCAAGGACAATTGTCCAGACGTCACGGTGATCTCGATCATGCACGAGGCCGTACCGCCAAGGTCGCTTTCAGGCGCCGAATTCTACCACAGCATCGTTGCCATCGCAGATGGCGTCGCGACCAAAAAGCCGCTGGCGCCGAGCCTGCCGGTCGAGCTCACCACCATCCTCGAGCACCCAAGGCCGGTCGAGGAAAGATGGCTGCGCTTCCCTCGCCGCATGAGGCAGAAATAAGCGGCGAACAGAATATCGTTGCCCAGTGTCGCATCGGATTGGTGATCTAAAATTGCGGTCGAGTGGCGCTGCACCATTGCCTGCGTGCATAGAGATGCTCCGTTGGTGACGATACGGGCAAAACGTCAGACGCGCTCGCCGTCCTTCAACCGGTAGGTGGGCTTGTACATGGTGACGAGTTCTTCCGCCGCGGTCGGGTGCACGGCCATCGTGCGGTCGAAGTCATCCTTGGTCAGCCCCGCCTTCAGCGGAATGCCGAGAAGCTGCGCCATCTCGCCGGCATCCGGCCCAAGGATATGGGCACCGAGCACTTTTTTCGAGGCGCTGTCGACCACCAGCTTCATCAGCATCTTTTCGTCGCGGCCGGATAGTGTGTGCCGCATCGGCCGGAAGGTGGCGCGGTAGACCTCAACATCGGAAAAACGCTTTATGGCCTCGTCTTCCGACAGGCCGACCGTGCCGATCTCGGGCTGCGAAAAGACCGCGGTGGCGATCGTATCATGGTCGGGCGCGGTCGGGTTGCCCTTGAAGGCGGTCTCGATGAAGCACATTGCCTCGTGGATCGCCACCGGCGTCAATTGCACGCGGTTGGTGACGTCACCAATCGCCCAGATGTTGTCGACGTTGGTGCGCGAATATTGGTCGACATTGATAGCGCCGGTCTTGGTCATCTCGATGCCGACGCCCTCAAGACCCATGTTTTCGGTATTGGGGAGACGCCCGATGGCGAGCATGACCTGATCGACCGTCAGCACCTTGCCGCCGGTGACGACAGCGTCGAGGCGCCCGTCCGGACGCTTCCTGATCCATTCGGATACGGCATGGCAGAGGATTTTTATCCCCTTCTTTTCCATCGTCTCGTGCAGCATGCGCCTGAGATCCATATCGAAGCGGGAGAGAATCTCCTTGCCGCGATAGACCAGTGTTGTGTCGACGCCGAGGCCGTGAAAGATGTTGGCGAATTCGACGGCAATATAGCCGCCGCCCTCGATCATGATCGCCTTCGGTAATTCCTTGAGGTCGAACGCCTCGTTGGAAAAGATGCAGTGCTCATGGCCGGGCAGAGCCGGGTGCGGCGCCGGGCGGCCGCCGGTGGCGATGAGAACCTGGTCGGCGGTGACGGTGCGGTCCTCGCCGAGAAGATGCACCACATGCGGATCGACCAGCATGGCGCGCGACTGAAACGTCTCGCCGCCGGCACCTTGGACATTCTTCCTGTAGATGGCTTCCAGCCGGCTGATCTCGCGATCCTTGTTGGCAACCAATGTCTGCCAGTCGAAGCTCGCCTGCGGCACGGTCCAGCCATAACCGGCGGCGTCGGCAAAATGTTCGGGAAATTGCGAGGCATAGACATAGAGTTTCTTCGGCACGCAGCCGCGAATGACGCAGGTGCCGCCAAAACGGTATTCCTCGGCAATGCCGACGCGCTTGCCGAGTGCCGCTGCCATGCGCGCCGCCCTCACCCCGCCGGAGCCGCCGCCGATGACGAAAAGATCGTAGTCGTAACCGGCCATGGTGCGGCTCCTTGCCCTTCAAAATGTTTGAGACAGGTAGGCTGCAAACCACCAAAAGAAAAGCCCGGACCACCACGCCGCGCATGCTGTCGGATGCGCGACGGAGGCCGGGCTTTCCGGTCCGGCAGCGATAACGCCGCCGGGAAATATGCTCAGTTCTTCGGTGCTTCCGGCTCCGTACCAGCCGCAGGAGCCGCGGCATTTGCCGGCGCTGTGGCCTTTGCTGCCGCGGCCAGCGTTTCGCCGACCTGTTGGGCGAGATCGCGAGCGACGCCGTTCTGCCAGATGTCGGCGGCCTTGAGCAGGTCACGCGTCACGGCCGGGCCGCTGTCGAGCAGCTTTTTGCCGGAATCGGAATTATAGAAAGCGGCGATTTCGGTAAGCTCTTTTTCGGAAAATACCTTGGCATAGGCCATGGCAGCTTCCTTCTCGAGATCGGCGCGGCGCGAGGCCAGCGCCAGAGCCTTTTCGCTGACCGTTCTGCCGATCAGCTCCTGCATGTCCGGGTTCTTTTGGATAAGCTGCTGCTGAAGCGCGGCGGCGGCCTGCGGCAAGATGTTGTCGAACGGGTCCGTCGCGTGGATCGCCGCGACGGCGGCGCGGGCCGCCTTCAGATGCCCGTCGGTGACGTCCTGCGAGAACGCCGGCGATGAAAACGCAAAGACGGCTGAAGCTGCCAGAATGGCAGAAAAACGGCGAACCCGGTTATGCAACATCATGATCGATAGAACTCCCTGGTTTTCGGGCGGCATGGACGGTTTGGATGCCGTCGCCGGCTATGATAGCCGCTGATGCCAGCCCGATGAAAAGACCATGCTCGACCACGCCCGGAATGGCATGGAGAGCATTCGAAAGCGCTCTTGTATCCGGAATGCGGCCAAAAGATGCATCGAGGATAAAATGGCCGCCGTCTGTAACAAAAGGCTGGCTCCCCGTCATCCTCAATGTGACGGGACCGGAAAGGCCGAGCCTTCCGGCTGCCGCGGCGACCGCGATTTCCGTGGCACGCAGGCCGAACGGGTTGACCTCGATGGGCAGTGGAAAACGGCCGAGCGTCTCGACCATCTTCGAACGGTCGGCAATGACGATCATGCGAGCGGAAGCCGCCGCTACGATCTTCTCCCGTAGCAGCGCACCGCCGCCACCCTTGATCAATGTCAGCGCCGGATCGATCTCGTCGGCGCCGTCGATGGTAAGGTCGAGTTCGGGCGTTTTTTCCAGCGTCGACAGCGGCACGCCAAGCTCGCCGCAAAGGATGGCGGTGCGCTCCGAGGTCGGCACGCCGATAATGGTGAGGCCGGTGGCGACCCTTTGCGCGAGCAGCCGAACGAACTCTTCGGCCGTCGAGCCGGTGCCGATGCCAAGCCGCATGCCGTCGCTCACATGGGCAAGCGCTGCCCGTGCGGCTTCGACCTTCAATTGCCTCGCATCCATGCCTGCCCCGAATTTCGCTTGTTTCGGCGCTCCTAGCATCTTTGCCCGTCCGGTCAAAGACTTTGCCCTGTGGATTGACCAAGCACTGCTTGCCTGGATGGGCTGCAGCGGCTATCGCCTGCCGGCAGCGCAATCGTCACAGGACAGGCCATGACCCGACCGATCATCGTGTTCGACCTCGACGGGACGCTGATCGACACAGCGCCGGACCTGCTTGACAGCCTCAACCACAGCCTTGCCGCCAGCGAACTGGTAGCCGTCGACGAGGCCGGCTTCAAGCGTTTCGTCGGCCATGGTGGCCGGGTGATGATCGAGCGCGCGCATGCCGCGCAGCAGAGATCGCTGGCGGTGGAGGAACACGACCGATTGTTAAAGCTGTTCCTCGATCACTACACCGACAACATCCCGGGTAAATCGCGCCCCTACCCCGGCGTCGTCGAGACGATCGCCCGATTCGAAGCAGCCGGTTATCTCCTGGCCGTCTGCACGAACAAATACGAAGCCAACTCGGTGGCGCTGATCGAGGCGCTCGGGCTGGCGAAGCATTTCGCGGCGATTTGCGGTCAGGACACGTTTGCGTTCCGCAAGCCCGACCCGCGCCATCTGACCGAAACCATCGTGCTGGCCGGCGGCGATCCGCACCACGCGCTGATGGTGGGTGATTCGCAGACCGACATCGATACGGCGAAAGCCGCCGGCATTCCCGTGGTGGCGGTCGATTTCGGCTACACCGACCGCCATGTGCGCGAATTCGAACCGTCGGCGGTGATCTCGCATTTCGATGCGCTGACGCTTGGTCTGGCCGAACGCCTGATTGCCGCTGCGGGGCACTGAACGACGGCGACCGGGTCGCTCCCGGCGGAGTTGCATTCGGTCTTCGTCGTAACGCCCGGACATCGCCTTGACTTCCCTGGCCGGCCTCCCTTATATCGCGGCGCGCTTGGCCTTCGGGCAACGAGCGGGCGATTAGCTCAGCGGGAGAGCACACCCTTCACACGGGTGGGGTCGCAGGTTCAATCCCTGCATCGCCCACCATACCCGCTACCGGTCCAAAGCTACCATCCGCTTCGCAGCCTACGTTTCGACTTCGCCAGGTTTGCTCACGACCCGGTTCATGCGCTGCGCCGGGCGATTGGGCACACATCACAAAGCGATGTCTACCCTTGGAATCACTCAGCCGAACATTGAACGCGGCCGAGAGAAAGTTGACGGACGATAAAATCGTCCTAGGTGAGCTGCTATCTCAGTGGCGGTACCCGGGAACTAACGAGGGGAAATCGCCGTCGACCTCCTGCTCCGACTAGGTGAAACAACGCAATTGCAAATGCTTCCGGCTTCCGCAAACATTGCTGAACCCCATCACTGGCCCGTAGCGGCCGACCCGAAACTAGGACGCTGGCTTCCGGCCCGGTGTTCTGGCGGGCCTCGGGGATGACCTTGAATCCAGCCAGCGACCTTAAAGTCAAAAAGGGAGGAATAACCGATGAACCTGACAAAACACCTTGCCGGTGTGGTGATCGCGTCGACCTGTCTGTGTGTGCCCGCGCTGGCGCAGACGAAGTTGACCATGTGGTATCACGGCGCCGGCAACGAGGTGGAGTCGCGAACCCTCAACCAGATCGTCTCCGACTTCAACGCCAGCCAGTCCGATTGGGCGGTGACCATCGAGAGCTTCCCAGAGAAGAGCTACAACGATTCCGTCGCGGCGGCGGCCCTGGCGGGCAACCTGCCCGACATCTTGGATGTGGACGGGCCCGTCATGCCCAATTGGGCCTGGGCCGGCTATCTGCAGCCGCTGCCGATCGACGAGAGCGAGTTCGCCGACTTCCTGCCCGGCACCAAAGGCGTGTGGGACGGCAAGCTCTATTCGGTCGGTCTGTGGGACGCGGCGGTGGCGCTTTTTGCACGCCAATCGACGCTGGACGAGCTGGGCCTGCGCACCCCGACCCTCGACAAGCCCTGGTCGAGAGAGGAATTCTTGGCCGCGCTTGATGCCGCCAAGGCCTCCGGCAAATATGAATTCGCCCTTGATCTCGGCATGAACGACCAAGCCGAGTGGTACTCCTATGCCTTCTCGCCGTTCCTGCAGAGCTTCGGCGGAGACATTGTCGACCGTTCGACCTACAAGACCGCGGAAGGCACGCTGAACGGCGAGGCTGCGCAGGCCTTTGGCAAGTGGTGGCAATCGCTGTTTACCGGAGGCTATGCGCCTGGCACCAGCGAGGACCCCGCCGATCAGCAGACCGGCTTCATCGACGGCAAGTTCGCCTTCCAGTGGAACGGCAACTGGCGCGCGGTGGCGACGATGGAAGCCGTGAATGACGTTGTCTTCCTTCCAGCCCCCGATTTCGGCGCGGGCAACAAGATCGGCGCGGGCTCCTGGCAGTTCGGCGTCTCGGCCAAGTCCAAGCATCCGGAAGGTGCTGCCGAATTCATCAAGTTCGCCGCGCAGGACAAGTACCTGGCCGCCTTCTCCGACGGCATCGGCCTGATCCCGCCGACGCCCTCGGCGGCACAGATGACGAAGAACTACAAGGACGGCGGCCCGCTCGCGGTGTTCTTCGACCTCTCCAAAGCACAAGCTCTGGTGCGCCCGGTCACCCCGGGCTACGTGGTCCAGGCCAAGGTCTTCACCAAGGCACTGGCCGACATCGCCAATGGCGCCGATGTGGCCGACACGCTTGATGCTGCGGTCGACGAGATCGACGCCGACATCGAAAGCAACGGCGGCTACGGTCACCGGTAGTTCTGTCGCGCCGGGGTCCCCGCCAGCCGCGGACTCCACGCTTTCTGGCGGATATCGCAAATGGCATCGAAACTAACCCTGTCGAACCGGACGGGCTGGACATTCGCCCTGCCGGGTTTCGCACTCATCGTCACGTTCATCGTCCTGCCGTTTTTCTTCGCGATCGCTCTCTCACTGACAAATCAGCGGCTGCTGTCACCGAACGCCACCCAGTTCGTCGGGTTGGAAAACTATCGTCAGCTCCTGGGCCTTGGGGTGGTGACCCTCGAACCAGAGCGCGACGATGCTGGCAACGTGGTCCGAAACGAGGCCGGCGAAATCCAGTATCCCCGCCTGCGTGAGATCACCCGTAGCGAGGCCTATCCCCAGTATCGCGGCATGCGCGAATGGTTCCGCTGGCAGTCCGGCGAGAACGTCATGGTCGTCATCGCCAGCGACGTTGTGTTCATGAAGGCGCTGGTAAACACCTTCCTGTTCGTTCTGGTCGTGGCGCCGGTGCAGGGCGGCCTCGCGCTGATGCTTGCTTTGCTCATCAATCAGAAGCTAAGGGGCATCAACATATTCCGAACCATCTACTTCATGCCGGTGGTGGTCTCCATCGTCGTGGTCTCACTCCTCTGGCGGTTCATCTATGACGGCCAGAACGGGCTGTTGAACAGCATCCTCCAGGGCCTCACCTTCGGCCTCTTCCAGCCCGTCGACTGGCTGGGCAACCCCTCGACCGCGCTGCCCGCGGTCATGGCCATGTCGATCTGGCAGGCCGTCGGCTTCCACATGGTCATCTGGCTAGCCGGGTTGCAAATGATCAGTCCCACGCTCTATGAGGCCGCCGCGATCGAGGGTGCTTCGAAATGGCAGACTTTCCGCTATGTCACCTGGCCGGGCCTGCGCAATACCGCCGTGCTCGTCCTTGTCGTGATCACCATGCAGGGCTTCGCCCTCTTCGCCCAGATCGACGTGATGACCAATGGCGGTCCGCTCGACAGCACCCAGACCCTCGTCTTCCAGGCAGTCGAGCGCGGCTATGGCAAGCAAGACATCTCGGGCGGCTCGACCATCTCGGTCATCCTGTTCGCGATCGTGCTGGCGATCTCACTCACTCAGCGCTGGCTGACACGGGAGCGTTAAGATGGCCTTCAATCCTGACAATTACGGCCTGAGGCTCTTCGTCCGCTATCTGGTGCTGTGCCTGATCGCCTTGATCTTCATCTTTCCGCTCGTGTTCATGATCAACTCGAGCTTCAAGCCCGACAGTCAGCTCCTCGCGGACACCTCCAGCCTGCGGGCTTTCCTGCCCGTCGGGGACATCAGCCTCAACAACTATTTCGGAGCGTTCCGGCGGGCGCCTGTCGGCTTGTTCGTCCTGAACTCGGTTCTGGTCACCGGGGCGACCGTCCTTCTCTCTTTGTTGATCTGTTCGATGGCCGCATTCTCCTTCGCTTTCCTGCGGTGGAAGGGGCGCGACGTGGTGCTCTCGATCGTCATCGCCACTCTGATCATCCCTTTCGAGACCATCGCTATCCCGCTCCTGCTCCTGGTCTCGAAACTGCCCTGGATCGGGCTTGACGGGCTGCACTGGGGCTGGCTCAACACCTACAGGGTGCAGATCATCCCCTGGATCGCGGATGGGCTAACGATCTTCCTGTTCGTGCAGTATTTCAAAGGGCTGCCGGGCGAGCTGATCGAGGCGAGCCGGGTGGAGGGCGCGAGCTGGTGGCAGGTCTACTATCGCGTTGTCATGCCGCTTTCAGGGCCGGTTCTGGCGACTGCCGCCATCCTGAAGTTCCTCGTCATGTACAACCAATATCTCTGGCCGCTCATCGTGGTGCAGCAGGAAAACTACCGCCCTGTCATGGTCGGTCTCGGCTACTTCTTTCAACTCAACGTCGCCTGGGGCGAAGTCATGGCCTATCTCACCCTTATCACCGTCCCGGTGCTGATCTTCTATCTGTTCCTGCAGCGCGCCTTCATTGCATCGATCGCCTCGACCGGTGTGAAGGGCTGAATAAATGGTTCTCGCGCTCAAAAGCCAGTGGCTCTGCGTGCCCATGACGGCAAGTGCTGGCACGGCTATTTCCTCAAGGCCGATAAAATCGACCGGTGACCCCGAATTGCGGCACATGAACCAGGGAACGGGAGCCATCGCTTATGGCTGAGGTCTCACTCAAGGGCGTCAAGAAATCATATGGTCGCGTCGACGTCATCAAAGGCGTCGATATCCACATCAATGATGGCGAGTTCGTCGTATTTGTCGGACCGTCAGGCTGCGGGAAGTCCACCTTGCTGCGCGTGATCGCCGGACTCGAGGACATAACCGAAGGCATCATCCAGATCGGAGGCCGGGTGGTCAACGAGCTCCAACCCAAGGAACGCGGTATTGCGATGGTGTTCCAAAGCTATGCCATCTTTCCGCACATGACCGTGCGCGAGAATATCGCGTTCGGTCTTACGATCGCGGGCGCTTCCAAGCAGGAAAAGGAGCAGAAGGTCGCCGAGGCCGCTCGCATCCTGCAAATGGAACATTTACTCGACCGCCGCCCAAGTCAGCTTTCCGGCGGCCAGCGCCAGCGCGTCGCTATCGGGCGCGCAATCACCCGGAAACCTTCCGTATTCCTGTTTGACGAGCCGCTCTCCAACCTCGATGCCGCGCTGCGCATGGACATGCGTATGGAAATCGGCCGGCTGCGCAGGCAACTGGGCACAACGATGATCTACGTCACCCATGACCAGGTCGAGGCGATGACGCTGGCTGACAGGATCGTCGTCCTCAAGGACGGTCAAGTCATGCAGATCGGAGCGCCGATGGAACTTTATCACGAGCCGGCCAACAGGTTCGTAGCCGGCTTTCTAGGAGCCCCGTCGATGAATTTCCTGAACGTCGACGTCCTCGACCTCGATGGCGAAGCAGCAACGGTTGGCAATCAATCCCTGGAGCCGATCAGGGTAGCGACCAGAAGGCGCTCCTTCCGGAAAGACGGCAAGGCCATACTGGGTATCCGTCCGCAGTACCTCCGGGCGGCGCAGTCTGGAGAAGGCATGCTGCATGGCGTCGTGGCACATACCGAGCGGTTGGGCAGCGAGACAGTCGTGGACCTGACACTTCGCGACGATCACGAGCTCATTGCAGCCTTCGATGAAGACAAGATCTTTGAACCGGGTGACGCCCTGGAGCTCACGTTCGACACGGCCTTAGCCCATCTCTTCCCCGAGGAGGGTGAGCTGCAGACGTGAGCAACGACACCGCGATGCGGCGGCGCGATTCGCGGGTGTCCATTCCAGAACCCCGGAACAAACCTGCATGGCCGCGAGTTTCTACTTCTTGAAGAGTGAGGGAAAGCCATGTCCAGACGTGTTTTGGCGACAGGTGTCGTAGTCCTCCTTCTCGGCGGACCGGCCCTTGCCGCAGACGGAAGCCCGCTGCCGCCGCAGAATGCCAGGAAACTGTCGGAAATAATCGCCAAGGTCGAGCAGCGCGACGACTTTCGCTACGTCGACGAGGTCGGCTGGGACAGCGGCGCCTACACCGTCACCTATTACACGACCGACAAGGCGAAGGTCGAAATCACCTACGATCCGGTGACAGCCGAGCCGAAATAGATCGCGGCCATCTTCCCCCAGCCGATACGTGCGGCCGGCTTTCTCTTAAAGGACCCGGAACAATTCCGGCAGGTTACAGCGCAGCCTGGCGACGATCCCTCGGAAGCGGGCGGCGGCGTAGCTTCACCAAGACTGGGGCGACGGTTCCGGCACGCTTTTCGGCATCCCCTTGCGCCGATGCGCCTTTGATGGCTGACTGCGGCGTGATCATTGAGCCGCACGGGGGTGGGCATGGCGACGGCAAAGCATGTGGCGAAACGCGTTCTGATGATGCTCGCCGGCTATTTCGTTGCGGTGCTGGTCGGACTGATTGCCGTGGCCACGATCTATGGTGCATTGAGTTCGCTGCCTGATGCACCGGCGTATTTCGATCTCATGGGGGTCTCTCCCATCGCGGCGCTGGTCGTGCCGCCGCTCGGCATATTGATCTATTTCCTGACGATCATGCTGACCGGCCTGCAGACGCTGATCTTCGCGCTGATCGCCGAATTGTTTTCGTTGCGCAGTTTTTGGCTGCATATGGTCTTCGGCGCCGCAGCAGCGGCTGCCGGCTTCGTCCTGATCTGGCCGAGCGCGCCGGAGGACCTGAGCCCCGAGCGCTGGGCCGATATCGGCATCATCGCCGCCGCCGGCCTGGTCGCCGGTCTGGTCTACTGGCTGAATGCCGGGCGCGAGGCAGGCTTCCGGCGCCCGCTCTCCCTAGGTTAGAATCCTCAGCTTGCCGGCGAGCGCACCGCTTCCGTGCTGTCGAGTGCCTGCTGCAGCCGCGTGTCGCGGTCATAGACGTCGCTGAAATATTCGACTTTGCCGGACATGTCCGGCCAGGCGGTGAAATAGGCGACATAGACCGGGATCGTGCGCGCCACCTTTTCGGTCGAATGTCCGTGCTTCAGCTTCTCCGCAATGTAGTCGACCGAGGTGCCGAGCACGGCCGCCGCCATGCCGCGTGGATCCTGCAGACGAACGCAGCCATGGCTGAGCGCGCGCATGTCACGCTGGAAAAACGACTTTTGCGGCGTATCGTGCATGTAGATTGCGTGCTTGTTGGGGAACAGGATCTTCAGTTCGCCCAGCGCATTGGCCTCGCTCGGCAGCTGGCGCACGCCATAAGGTACTTTCGCGCCATAGGCACCCCAGTTGACCGAGGAGGAGGGAATGCGCTTGCCGCGCGCGTTGACCACTTCGTAGCCAGCGCGGTCGAGATAGCCGGGATCCCTGCGCAGCCGGGGCAGCATCTCGTTGACGAGGATCGACTGCGGCACGCCCCAATAGGGATGGAAGTCGACCTGCTCGACCTGATCGTAAAAGAAGGAAGTCTGGTTGGTGGTCTTGCCGATGACGGCGCGGGTCTTCAGCTTCTCCTCGCCATTTTCGATGTAGCTCGCCGTAAAGGCCGGCTGGTTGATGAAGACGCGCGGACTGCCGAGATCGGATGGCAGCCAGCGCAACTCTTCCAGCGCGACCTGCACCTTTTGAATCTTGTCGGCCTTGGACGTCCCGACCAGCGCCGCGACGGTGCGCGGACCGATGACGCTGTCGCCCTTCATGCCAGCCTTCTTCTGCACCGCCTTGATAACCGGCACCAGTTCCGGATCATAGACCTCGCTGGTGGCGAGCCTGGCCAATATCTCGCCATAGGCGCCGCCCATCTCATCGTCGAGATCGCGCGCGATCTTCGCCAGAAGCTTCGGCAGTTCGGGGCTGGTCTGCCCCGGTTTCAGCAACAGCTTGGGGTCAACGACGATCTCGTCTTCGGAGCTGGCCTGAAGTGATTCCAGTTCGACGCGCAGCGCCTGGTATTCCGCATTCTGCGGATGCCGTGATTCGAGATAGATGCGCACTTGCTGGGTGCGCACCAGCGTTTTCAGCACGCCTTCCATGTCGAGCGGCTTGGCCGGGAAATCATAGTAGCCGGTGATGCGATTGGGATCGACGCGGCCGCTTTGCGCGTCGTGGACATAGCGCAAGACGCGCGCCGACAGCGCCATCTCGAAGCGGACGAGTTCCTGCAGCCGCGCATCGGCCCCGCCGGTCGATGCGCGGGCGGGCACTGCAACCGAATAGTCGGCCGGCGTCAGGCCATAGCTCGTCGCCTCGCCAAGCACCCGCACCGCATCCTGCGCGCGACCGTTTGGGCCGGTCCCGGTCACCCAGATGAAATCCGGATTGGCCGAGTAATAAGCGATCAACGCCTTGGCAATGTCAGATTCGGCATAGAGCTCGTAGTCGCCGAGCCCGGCAATCGCTTCGCGGAAGGCGTCGCTGGTGAGCGACGGTACAAAGGCAGCGTCCTGTGGTGCCACCGGCTGTGGCGCTGCCATCAGTGTCGCAAAATCAACACGCACCAACCGGTCGGCCTTATAGGTGTAGTAGGACGGGCTGTTGATCCTGCTGCCACCACCAGCGAATTCTCTCGGCTTCGGTCTGTGCCTCGGCGGCGGAGGGAAATCACCTTGGGGCGCGCGCCTGATACCACCGCCGAAAAGCCTCTCGAAAAGCCCTTGCGCGTCCGCCTGCGGCATGCCGAAGGCCAGCATTAACGTGACAACCGCAAGCGGCATCACGGTTGCTTTGTTTCCGAGGAATTTCATGGATCACCCGCTCCGGCTGCAACCGGTTCCCGTTCCGCATCGCTTGACGGTCTCGCCCACCGCACGGCGGGATGTAAGACGCGACCACACCGATTCATACCGATTTCGTTAAGCTTCCATAAATTTCGGCTATCCTGTTGCAGAACAGTTTCACAACGCCATGACAACTAAAGCGAATTGGGCCCGCTCCGGTTCCCGAAAATAGTGCACGGGTCAGGCGTTGGCGCCGCCGTCGATAGTCAGTGCGGCGCCTGTCACAAAGCGCCCTTCGGGACCTGCCAGCCAGGCGACCATGCCGGCGATCTCTTCAGCCTTGCCGAAGCGGGGCGTCGCCATCTTCTGTCGCTGGTGCTCGGCGTGCGGGCCACTGGCCGGGTTCATATCGGTATCGGTCGAGCCAGGATGAACGACGTTGGCGGTGATGCCGCGCGAACCGAGGTCGCGCGCCAATGCCTTGGTCAAGCCGACCAATGCCGCCTTGCTGGCCGAGTAGGCGCTGAGGCTGGTGTCGGTGACACGCTCCGCCAGATTGCTGCCGATCGAGATGATCCTGCCACCCTCGCCCATATGCAAGGCTGCCGCCTTCGAGGCCACGAACGGGGCTCTGACATTGACCTCCATGGTTTCATCGAAGTCGGCGAGCGGCAATTCATCGATCGGCGCGGCGCGCCAGATACCGGCGCTGTTGACGAGGATGTCCAGTCGCCCGAAGGTCTTCACTGCCTCGCTGACCGCCTCCTGGATCGCGGCAGCGTCGCGATTGTCGGCTTTGATGGCAATGGCGCGACCGCCGGCTGCCTCGATTTCCCCGACGACAGCGCGGGCCTGCTCCTCGCCATTCACGTAAGTGAGCGCGACGCTGGCGCCGTCGGCCGCGAGCCTTCGCGCAATCGCTGCGCCGATGCCGCGGCTGCCGCCGGTGACGAGCGCGGCCTTGCCGTTCAAGCCTTGCGATGACATTCGTTTCTCCTTTTTTGTAATGATTGATACATAAATGTCTGCCAGCCTTGCCCAGGTGCGTCAACAGATTTATGTATCAATCAACACAGAAAGGATGCCATGCCCGAACGAGGCCGTCCCCGCACCTTCGATCGAACCGCTGCCTTGCGGCGCGCAATGGAGGTGTTTTGGGCCAAGGGCTACGAGGGCGCATCGATGAGCGAGCTGACCGCGGCGATGGGCATCAACTCGCCCAGCCTCTACGCCGCCTTCGGCAGCAAGGAAGCGCTCTTCCTCGAAGCGGTCGAGCTCTACACGCAGGTCGAAGGCACCGATATCTGGTCCGCACTGGAAAAGGCGCCGACGGCGCGCCAGGCGGTCGAGCGCTTCCTGCGCCAGACGGCCAAGGCCTATTCGCAGACCGATCGTCCGCAAGGCTGCCTGATCGCACTAGGCGCGCTGCATCAGGACTCAAGCCGCGGCGCCATCTGCGATGACCTGCGCCGCCGTCGCGCCGAAAACCGCGCAGCCTTGCTGAGACGGCTGGAACGCGGCGTGGCGGAAGGCGAATTGCCGGAAAATTTCGACTGCCGCACGGCTGCGACCTTCTATGCGACGGTGCAGCACGGCATGTCGATCCAGGCGCGCGACGGCGCATCGCGCGCCGCACTTCTGGCGACGGTGGCCGGGGCCATGGCGGCGTGGAAGGTCATGGCCGGCACGGACGCGGCATGACAACCCCGACCGTTATGGCGGCTGGACTCCCGGTTGAGCCGGGACAAATACAAGATATTCAGGTCAATGCAGCAGCGACGGTTCCCGGTGTTCGGCAACGAAACCGATCGCGCGCTCGACCACGCCCCTATCGGCGAGAATGCGGCGATGGCCGAGCCCATCGGCCCAGTAAAGCCGCACATGGTCGCCGGCGCCGGCATAGAGCCTTGCATGGTCGGCGGACACTTCGCGGTCGTCTGGCGCATGGATGACCAGCGTTGGCACCGGCGTGCTGGCAAGCTGGCGGTCGCCGGTGAATTCGTGCAGCGGCCGGCCGGCGATGCGTTCGACCCGGTCGGCCATTGCGGCCTGCGAGCGTGGGCCGACACTGAGCATGCGGCTGAAATCATTGAAGATCGCCGGCAGGGAGCTCGGCGCCGCGATCAGCACCAGCCGCTCGGCCGCCAGCGGCGGAATGTTCTTGACCGAACCGACGACGGCATTGGCGGCGACGGCACCGCCGAAGGAATGGCCGACGACCGCCACGAACGGGCCGAACCATTCGCCCGTCAGCCGTGCGGCTTCGACAGCGCTGACCAGTGTCAGCCGGCGGCCCTGCGATTGGCCGTGGCCCGGCAGGTCGAGCGAGACAACCTTATAACCGGCGTCACGATAGGCTTCGATCAGCGTGCGCATATGTTCGGTGCGCGAACGCCAGCCATGGATCACGAGTACCGTGCCGGCGGCCCGCCTGCCCGGCTCTGGCCTGAATTCATGCACCATGACGCACCCGTTTTTGGTCTTCAGCCGATGATGGCGCGCCTCGGCCATGAAGCCGGCGGCGCGGTCGACGGCGCGTCGCTCGCCGTCGCTGAGAACCTTGGCGTTCGGCGTGCGGCAGAACAGTTCGAACGCCGCGCGCCCTGTAAGGCGAGGAGCCACGTGTTCGGCGGCAGCAAACACGCTCCGGATGACCTTCAATCCAAATGATGCCATAGTGGCGATCCATCCATTCGTTCAAGCATGAACATAATAGTTCAAACATGAACATTAAACAAGAGCTACCCTGGGACAACCCGCGTTTTCGCAACTGGGTCGCGGTGGCGCGCGCCTGCCATGTGCTGGAGCGCACGCTGGCGGTGAAGCTCGCGCCGCTGGACCTGAAGCCGGCGCAACTCGACGTGCTGATGAACCTGTACCGCCATCCCGGCATGTCGCAGCACGATCTCGCCCGCCGGCTGCTGGTCGGCCGCTCCAACATCACCATGCTGCTGCCGCAACTCGAGACACGCGGCCTGCTGCGCCGCGAAGGCGATCAGAAAGACAAGCGGGTGCTGCGACTGACCCTGACCGAAGCCGGCACGGAACTGCTGATGCAGGCGCTGAAGGTCCATATGGCGCTGATCGAGAAAGCGATGAGCCAGTCGACGCCGGAGCAATGCGACATGATCGGCGAGCAGATGCGCAAGATTGCCGACGTGCTCAAGGAAGCGTGACCGGAGCATCGGACCCAAAAGTGGAAACCGGTTTTGGGAAAATTCGATGCTCAAACAAAAGGATGGAGTTCGTGCAGCGATCCGCTCACCACATCGACTTTTTCGCGCGCTCCGGCCATCCCTGGTCGTAAGCCTCGCCGTCGATGCCTTTCCGGCTGGTGATTTCCAGGATTTTTCCAGGTGTCGGCAGCGACTTCGGGTCGACATGCCTCGCCGGGTTCCACAGTTCCGACCGATGGACGGCGCGAGCGCACTGGAAATAGACCGAATCGACATCGATGACCGTGACCGAACGCGCCGGTCGGCCGTCGACGCTGAACGAGGCACAGAGCGCGGCATCCGTGGTGATGTGGGCGCGGCCGTTGACGCGCAGCGTCGTGCCGGAGCCGGGGACCAGGAACAACAGGCCGACGCGCGGATCGCGAATGATGTTTTTTAGCGAATCGGCACGGTTGTTGCCGCGCCGGTCCGGCATCATCAGGGTTTTCGGATCGTGGATGCGGACGAAGCCGGCGAGATCGCCGCGCGGCGAGCAATCCAGCCCTTCCGGCCCGCTGGTCGCGAGCGCGGCAAAAGGCGAGGCCTCGATGAAGGCGGCGTACTCGGGGATCACATGGTCGACTTCCTTGACCAGCGAGGTCTCGCCGGGCAGGCCATAGAGTGCTTCGAGCTGTTCGACCGTGGTGATGACGGACATGTTTTCGTCTCCGAACCTTTGCCGGCGCTACTCCAAATCCGTGACGTTTTGACGACACCTGTTGCACCTCATTTCGGTCGTCTGGAAACGGGTGTCGAACCACCAATATTAAGGGCAAGCCGCGTTGATAGGACGATACTGATCGTGCTGCCGAACACGGAGAACCGAAAATGGATAAACCCTTCAATCGACGACGCGTCGCCATGGAACTTCTTGAAAATATGTTCGAGGCTGAAATGCGCTTCCTGCAATCAGGGTCGGAGAGCCTCGATATGCTTGCCAGCGCATTTCACGCGGAAGTTGTCGTGCATGAGCCGCAGTCCCTGCCCTATGCCGGTGACTGGAATGGCCTCGACGGCGTTAGCGCCCTTTTCCGCAAGATGCGGGAAATCTGGAGCGACGTGACCGTAGAGAGCCTTCATGCCGCCCAAAACGATGACATGGTATTCATGAGCTGCACACTTTCGCTGACATCGCGGGCCAATGGTGCAACCATCAAACAGCCGTTTGCCGAAGTCTTGCGCTTCGAGGATGACCGGCTGATCGAAGGCACGCCGTTTTATTACGACACCAGCGAAATACTGGCGATCCTGCGTTGACCGAGCGTCCCGCGGAAATCATTCAACGATCGCGGCTTAGCCCCTTCTCTTCCAGCTCGGCGAGATAGGCGGCCCAGCGTGCGTCCTTCTCATGACCCAGCGTATGCAGGTAATTCCAGGTGAAGATGCCGGTATCGTGAAAATCGTCGAAGGTGATGCGGACGGCATAGTTGCCGACCGGTTCGATCTTCAGGATCGCAACGTTGCGCTTGCCGGGAACAGTCACGCGCTGTTCGGGCGAATGACCCTGCACTTCGGCCGATGGCGAGGCCACCCGCAGCAGCTCCGCCGGCAGTTCGAATGGCTGATGGTCCGGGAATGTCACGGTAAGCAGCCTGCGGTCCTTCGAGACCCTGAGTTCCTTCGGCGCCGTCATGGTGATAAGTTCCGCATCATCTGTCCTTTCCCTACGCCGCTTCGCGCAGCGGGAAAAGGCCGCTTCGAAACTTCCGACACGATCTGTCGGCGGCGTGATGTTGCCTAGGATCGAAACTTCTTATCTTGAATGGCAGGTTGGATCGTATCACATAGCCATATATAACGAAGCCGTTCGCAGCCACGGGAAACGCACCAGCATGGACATGATCGATCCTTTTGGTCGCACGATCAGCTATCTGCGCGTGTCGGTCACCGACCGCTGCGACTTCCGCTGTACCTATTGCATGGCCGAGGACATGGCGTTCCTTCCCAAGAAGGATCTGCTGTCGCTGGAAGAGCTCGACCGGCTATGCACGGTTTTCATCGAAAAGGGCGTCAGGAAACTGCGTCTTACCGGCGGCGAGCCGCTGGTGCGCAAGAACATCATGCATCTGGTGCGTCAGATTTCGCGTCATCTCGAGAGCGGCGCTCTGGAAGAACTGACGCTGACCACCAACGGCTCGCAGCTTTCGCGCTTTGCCGCTGAGCTCGCCGATTGCGGGGTCAAGCGGATCAATGTCTCGCTGGACACGCTGGACCCGGAAAAATTCCGCCAGATTACCCGCTGGGGCAATCTCGACAAGGTCATGGATGGCATCGACGCCGCGCAGGCAGCGGGGCTGAAGGTAAAGCTCAATGCGGTGGCGCTAAAGGATTTCAATGACGCCGAGCTGCCGGAGATGCTGCGCTGGGCGCACGGCCGCGGCATGGAGTTGACGGTCATCGAAACCATGCCGATGGGCGAGATCGACGCCGACCGTACCGACCAGTATCTGCCGCTGTCGCTGCTGCGCGCAGCACTTGAGCGGCAGTTCACGCTGACCGACATTCCCTACAAGACCGGTGGTCCGGCCCGCTACGTCCACGTCGCCGAGACTGGTGGCAGGCTCGGCTTCATCACGCCGATGACGCATAATTTCTGCGAAAGCTGCAACCGCGTCCGGCTGACCTGCACCGGCACGCTCTACATGTGCCTCGGCCAGGAGGATGCCGCCGATCTGCGCGCACCGTTGCGTGCATCCGAAGGCAATGAACTGGTCGCCTACGCCATCGATGAAGCCATTGGCCGCAAGCCGAAGGGCCATGATTTCATCATCGACCGCCGTACCAACCGTCCCTCGGTGTCGCGGCACATGAGCGTCACCGGCGGCTGATCTTCTCGGTCACAACGCCGAAATAAAACCTGCCGCTCTTGTGAGGAGGATGTAACGGGCCACGCGAAAGGCTGTGGCCCAGCCCTTTAACGTTGCTGTCTTATGACCGGCTGCTACAGGCTTGATGCAAAAGCACAACCGGTAACGCCTTTGCTTCTTTCCCCAAATCTTCGCGGCGCGCTGTTCATGGTGGTGGCCATGATTGGTTTCACCCTCAACGACGCGATCACCAAAGTCTCGTCGGAATCCATGAACATGGCGCAGGTCATGCTGATCCGCGGCGCCTTCGCTTCGCTTTTCGTGGGCCTGCTTGCCTGGCAACGCGGTGCGCTTGCCCTGCCCGGCTCGATGCTGCAGCCGATGGTTGCGGTGCGCGTCGCCGGCGAAGCCGGTGCTACGGTGTCGTTCCTCATTGCCCTTGCCCATCTGCCGATTGCCAATGTCTCGGCCGTGCTGCAGGCGCTGCCGCTGGCAGTGACGATGGGCGCAGCACTTGTGTTCAACGAAGGCGTCGGCTGGCGGCGCTGGCTGGCAATCGCCATCGGTTTTGCCGGCGTGCTGATCATCGTGCGACCCGGCTTCGAGGGGTTCAGCATCTATTCGCTGCTGGCGCTGGCCTGTGTCGCCTGTTGTGCGGTGCGTGACCTCGCCACCAAGCGGATACCGCAAGCCATTCCGACATTGCTGGTATCGACCGCCACGGCGCTCGCCATGACAATGCTCGGCGCGGCGCTGCTTTTGCCAATGGGCGGGTGGACACCGATGACGGGTGAAAGCACGGCGTTCCTGGCATTGGCGGCAGTGCTCGTGGTCATCGGTTACCAGTTCATCATCATGGCGATGCGGGTGGGCGACATCTCGTTCATCGCGCCGTTCCGCTACACAGCCCTGCTCTGGTCGATCCTGCTTGGCCTGTTCATCTTCGGCGACGTCCCCGACCTGCCGATGATCCTCGGCGCCATCGTCATCGTCGGCTCCGGCCTCTACGCACTTTACCGCGAACGGATCGTCGGCCGGCGAAAGACAGCCGCCGAAAGCGCTGGACCTGATATGGCGCCGGACGGCATATAGGCTTGCTGTTCGCGGCGAGTGACCGCATGGACGATAGACGATGACTAAAGGGATTGCCGGCGTCATTCTGGCCGGTGGCCAGTCGCGGCGAATGGGCGGCGGCGACAAGGGCCTGCTTGCGCTTGGCGGCGGCAGCCTGCTGGACCATGTCGTTGCGCGCTTTGCTCCGCAGGTCGGTCCGCTGGTGCTCAGCGCCAATGGCGACCCGGCACGGTTTGCCGGGGTTGGGCTTCCGGTGGTTGCCGATACGGTGAAAGGTTTTGCCGGACCGCTCGCCGGGATCCTGACTGGCCTCGAATGGGCTGCCGCGAACACGACTTGCGAGGCACTTGTCACGGCCGCGGGCGATACACCGTTCCTGCCCGAAAATCTGGTTGAACGGCTGGCCGCGGCGGTCGACGAACGTCCCGGCACGATCGCCGTCGCCTGTTCCGGCGGCAAACGGCATCCGACGTTCGCGCTCTGGCCGCTGGGGCTCCACCAGGTTCTGCGGCGTTTTCTGGTCGATGAGGATATCAGGCGGGTTTCCGCTTTTATCGACCGGCATGACTTTGTCGATGTGGAATTCCCGATGCTGACCTCAGGAGGCCATCTGCACGACCCCTTCTTCAACATCAATACTTCAGACGACCTTGTTCGGGCCGAACGTCTGTTGCAGAGCATGGAGCCATGATGAGACGCGTCTTCGGTATCACCGGTTGGAAGAATTCCGGCAAGACGACACTAACCGAAAGGCTGGTCGCCGAACTTGTCCGGCGTGGCTGGAAGGTGTCGACGGTGAAACACGCCCATCATGATTTCGACATCGACAAGCCGGGAGCGGACAGCTTTCGCCACCGACAGGCCGGAGCCACGGAAGTCGCCATCGTGTCGGACAGGCGCTGGGCCCTGATGCACGAATTGCGCGGCGAGGACGAACCAACGCTGGACGCGATCCTGTCGCGGCTCGGCACCTCCGACATCGTACTGGTCGAAGGCTATAAGCGCGAGGCGCACAGCAAGATCGAGACGCGGCGGCTGGAGGCTAAGGACCGGGCACCGCTTTCGGCAACTGATCCGCATATCGTCGCCATCGCCGCCGACTTCGCCATAGCGGACGAAAGCCTGCCTGTCTTCAATCTCGACGACACGAAATCGATAGCCGACTTCATCGAGCGCGCGACAGGTTTGGCGCGCTGAGGTACAGCCGAGGGGAGCATTCGGCCGCCCCCTTTCCTCGTTGGTAGGCCTGCCCCAACGTCAGCATTGTCTAGGAATGCGAAACCCCGCAAGCAACGGTTTTACAGTTGCTTTTTCTTGGGAAAGAATGGGAGTATCGCGCCAGCGGGCGGTCAAAAGAACCGCCCACAGAGCCGTTTGGAACGACGGCCGGGAACATACAGAGAGGACCATCATGCGTACTGCACTGCGTATAGCGCTCGCCGCATCGGCTGCGCTGCTGACATTGGGCGTTGCCCAGGCTCAGGAAAAAACTTTGAGGATCGGCACGGAGGGAGCCTATCCGCCGTTCAACAACCTGACCGCCGATGGCCAACTCGTGGGCTTCGACATCGATATCGCCAAGGCGCTTTGCGACGAGATGAAGGTGAAGTGCACTTTCGTCGCGCAGGATTGGGACGGCATCATCCCGGCGCTTCAGGCCGGCAAGTTCGACGCCATCGTCGCCTCGATGTCGATCACGCCGGAGCGTGCCGAGAAGGTCGACTTCACCAACAAATACTACAACACGCCGCCGGCGATCGCCGCGCCCAAGGACAGCGACATCAAGGGCGTGACCAAGGAAGATCTCGCCGGCAAGACGATCGGCGTGCAGGCGTCCACCACCCACTTCAATTATTCAACCAAGACTTATACCGACAGCACGATCAAGCCCTACCCGACCGCCCAGGAATACCAGCTCGATCTCGCCAATGGCCGCGTTGATGCGGTCAACGACGATATCACTGTTCTCGAAGGCTGGCTTGCCACGCCGGACGGCGCCTGCTGCAAGCTGATCGGTGCGATCACGCCCGACATCGAGATCCATGGTCCGGGCGCCGGCATCGCCGTACGCAAGGGCGATACCGAGTTGGTCAATCAGTTCAATAAGGCGATCGACGCCATCCGCGCCAACGGAAAGTACAAGGAAATCAACGACAAGTACTTCAAGTACGACGTCTACGGCGGCGAGTCCTAATCCTTCCGGATTGATAGCGAACGGCGGGACATACCCGCCGTTTGCAAGGAGCGGCGCGGGAGGGGTGACGCGGCGCTCTCAAAAAAAGCCACAGAGGAGAACAGGCAGGCGGATGCAAAGCGTTTGGACGCTGCTCAGTTGGGGACCCGAAGGCTGGCTCGACGACATCGCCTATGGTGTTTTCATCACCGTTTCGCTTGCAGCCGCGACCCTGCCTGTCGGTCTGGTGATCGGCTTTCTGGTTGCACTGGCCAAGCAATCCAACGAGCCGTCGCTGCGGCTGGCCGGCAATATCTACACCACGATCTTTCGTGGATTGCCCGAGCTGCTGACCCTGTTCATGATCTTTTACGGCGCGCAAATCGGCATCCAGCAGTTGATGCGCCTGTATGACCCGACCGCTGCGGTCGAAGTGAACGCATTTGTTTCCGGCATGATCGCGCTCGGCGTCGTCTTCTCGTCCTACGCCAGCGAGGTCTTCCTCTCCGCGTTCCGCGCCATCCCGAAGGGACAGTATGAGGGCGGCTATTCGGTTGGCCTGTCGGGCTGGCAGACGATGCGACTGGTGGTGCTGCCGCAGCTTACCCGTATTGCCCTGCCGGGTCTTGCCAATCTGTGGCTTATCCTGCTCAAGGATACCGCCCTGGTATCCGCCATCGGTCTTGCCGACATATTGCGGCAAGCGGGCGTCGCCGCCCGCGTCACCAAGCACGCATTCCTGTTTTTTGGGGTCGCTGCTCTTATCTATCTGCTCCTCGCCATCATCTCGTCCTTCGGGATCAATGCCATTGAACGCAGGGTTGGCCGACAACAGGTGCAACGATGAGCGCGGCAGCAGCCGACGTGGCGACCAAGGTCGAAAAACCGCCAGCAATCCCGCGCGGCTGGTCCCGGCAACGTGTATTGGGATATGCGTTGGTCGGTCTCTGGATCGTGCTCGGCATCGGCATGATTGTATACTTGGTCGAGGCTTGGAATTCCGAACTCTTCCAAAAATACGCCCCGGGCTACATCTCTGGCCTTGGCGTGACTCTCACGCTTGTCGCTGTGTCGATCGTGTTGGGAGCCGTCCTTTCAGTTCCTGTCGCCTACGCACGGATGTCCAGGAACCGGATTCTGTCCAGCTTTGCCTACGCTTATGTCTACTTCTTCCGCGGCACTCCGCTTTTGACCCAAGTCTTTCTTATCTACTATGGAGTGGGTTCGTTTCGACCGGCACTTGAAGCTGTCGGCCTGTGGGGCTTTTTTCGTGAAGCCTGGTACTGCGCTATTTTCTCGTTCACCCTCAATACAGCAGCCTATCAGGCTGAGATCCTGCGCGGCGCTATCGAGAGCGTCCCCAGAGGTCAGTGGGAAGGCGCTGCCTCGCTTGGCCTGCACAAACTGCAAACACTGCGCAAGATCATCCTGCCACAGGCGCTGATCGTGGCGCTACGTCCCTATGGCAACGAGATCATCCTGATGATCAAAGGCTCCGCCATCGTGGCCCTCATCACCGTCTATGATCTGATGGGCATTACGAAGCTCACCTATTCGCGCACTTTCGATTTCCAGTCCTATATCTGGGCGGCGATCATCTATCTGATCATTGTCGAGATACTCCGCCACGCGGTCGAGTGGATAGAACGGCGCATTACCATACATCTGCACCGCTGACTCCCATAGCTTTGCCTGATCCGCTAAGAAGGCCGGAAAACAGGCTTGAAGGGATTCGAAAATATGGCATCGGTGGCATTTCTCGGTCTTGGCGTCATGGGGTATCCAATGGCCGGACATCTCAGAAACAAGGGCGGCCACGACGTCACCGTCTATAACCGCACCAAGGCAAAGGCCGAGCAATGGGTTGCCCAGCATGGCGGCAGCGTTGCCAACACGCCGGCTGAAGCGGCTGACGGCAAGGACTTTGTCTTTTCCTGTGTTGGCAATGATGATGACCTGCGCGCGGTGACGATTGGAGCCGAGGGTGCGTTCCAATCGATGAAGAAGGGAGCCATCTTCATCGACAACACCACGGCCTCGGCTGAAGTTGCGCGCGAACTGGCTGAGAAGGCGCAAATGCGCGGTTTCTCGTTCCTCGACGCACCGGTCTCCGGCGGTCAGGCCGGCGCCGAAAACGGCGTGCTGACCGTCATGGTCGGCGGCGAACAGAAAGCCTTCGACAAAGCAAAGCCCGTCATCGATGCTTATGCCCGCATGGTCGGACTGATGGGCTCGGCCGGCTCGGGCCAGCTCACCAAGATGATCAACCAGATCTGCATCGCCGGTCTTGTCCAAGGACTGGCCGAGGGCATCCATTTCGGCAAGAAGGCCGGGCTCGACATCGAGAAAGTCATCGAGGTGATCTCCAAGGGCGCGGCCGGCTCATGGCAGATGGAGAACCGCCACAAGACGATGAATGCCGGCAAATATGATTTCGGCTTCGCCGTCGACTGGATGCGCAAGGATCTCGGCATCTGCCTGGCGGAGGCCGACCGCAACGGCGCCAAGCTGCCGGTGACGGCACTTGTCGACCAATTCTACAAGGATGTGCAGGGGATGGGCGGCAAACGCTGGGACACGTCCTCTTTGCTGGCGCGATTGGAAAAGTAGGTCTCGTCGTGGCCGAGCTGTCGCCTCAATCCAGCGCCGAGGAAATTGTCGCCCATCTGCGCTCGATCGGCTCGGAGGAGAATCGCCTTGGGATGCTGCGTTACGGCATCAAGATCGAACGTGCGCTCGGCATCTCGCATGGCGTGCAACGGCAGATTGCCAGGAAAATCAAGCGCAACCATGAGCGGGCCTTCGAGCTATGGCAGACAGGTATCATGGAAGCGCAGTTCATCGCTTCCGTCACGGCCGATCCGAAGCGGTTCTCTGCCGCGGATGCAAGACGATGGGCGGCGGCTTTCGACTCGTGGGATATCGTCGACGGCGTCTCCGATCTCTTTGTCGATACGGATTCCTGGAGGGAACTGATCGCCGAATTCGCAGCCGACGAACGGGAATTCGTTCGACGCACGGCCTTTGCCATGATGGCCTGGTCGGTGGTCCACCGGAAGAACGAACCAGAGGCGACCTTCCTCGACTTCCTGCCGATCATAGAAGCACATGCCACCGACGGCCGTAATTTTGTGAAGAAGGCGGTGAACTGGGCGCTTCGTTCGATCGGCAAGCGATCGATGAATTTGCACGGCGCTGCCCTCGCCCTGGCACAAGAGTTGGCTATCTCGACCGACAAGACGGCGCGCTGGATCGGCAAGGATGCTGCAAGGGAGCTTTCCGATGTCAAAACGCTCGAGCGGCTCGCCAGGAAAGGCTGACTGGGGCGAACTCCTCATTACGGAGGTGACGCGATCGACACGCGCCGATTTCGAAAATCTGTTCGAGCAGGCGGGCGCCCCGAAATATTGCTGGTGCATGGCTTGGCGCAACCTCGATAACCGCGAGCACGTGGGCAACGATGAGAGGAAACGGGCCATGATGGCGCTCATCACGGCCGGCACACCGGTCGGCATTGTCGCTCATGCGGAAGGCAAGACCGTCGGTTGGTGCTCGATCGCGCCGCGCGAGACCTACCGCAGGCTGTCGCAGGAGCAGGACGACAGCGAGGCGGGCGTATGGTCGATCGTCTGCTTCTATGTGTCGAGAGCGTCACGCGGCAGTGGACTGGCAAGCGCCCTGCTCGACGCGGCCATCGATCACGCCTTCGCCAAAGGCGCCAGGACGATCGAGGCTTATCCGGTCGACCAGGCATCGCCGAGTTACCGTTTCATGGGCTTTCGAAACATGTTCGTGGCCCGCGGATTCCATGAGATCGGCATGGCCGGCTCGCGCCGGCATGTGATGCGGCTCGAACGTTGACGCTGTCGGCCACGGCAGCTTTACTCCTGTCAAATGGCGAGCACACGATGAGCAATCGTCTCAAATCGACAGCGGCGCTGGCGGCCGTGCTGATTTCCATAGTGGCGGGCAGCGCTTCCGCCGAAACCGCGCGCATATTCTGGAAGGACCTGCGCCCGGCGACCCAGCCCGCTGCCGAAAGTGTCGGATTGCCGATGATCGCAGCAAAAATGCCTGATCGTGGTGAGACGCTGTCTCTCAATCTGCAGGACAAGACCGTCCAACTGGCGGGGTATGCGCTGCCGGTCGATCGCGAGGGCGATCTCGTCTACCAGTTCCTGCTGGTACCTTGGACGGGTGCGTGCAGCCACATGCCGACGCCGCCGCCAAATCAGATCGTCCTCGTCACGCCCGCGCACCCCTACAGGATGTCGGCGGCCTACCAGCCGGTCTCCGTGACCGGCGCATTGAAGCCGGGCATGGAGAAGAGTCAGCTCTTCATCCTCGACGGCGCCAGCGTCATCCAATCGGGCTACGCGGTGCGCAAGGCGGCAGTGGTGGATGTCGATGTGGTGCCGGACACCATCACCCAGCCGGCAAACTCGCCGTGGCGTTTTCTCAACAAAAAGAAGAACTAAGCAAACAATTCTCAGGCAGCGTTGGCGCCCGATTCCTTGTCCAGAACCATGTAGTCCAGCGGCATTTCGGTGGTGTACTTGATCTGCTCCATGGCAAACGACGACGAGACGTCGCGGATCTCTATCTTGGCGATCAGCCGCTTGTAGAAGGCGTCGTAAGCAGCGATGTCGGGCACTACCACGCGCAAGAGATAGTCGACGTCACCGCTCATCCGGTAGAACTCGACCACTTCCGGAAATTCCTGGATGACCTCCGAAAAGCGCCGCAGCCACTCATGGCTGTGCGAATTCGTGCGGATCGACACGAATACAGTGACGCGCACATTGACCTTTTCATGATCGAGAATGGCGACGCGCCGCTTGATGACGCCTTCCTCCTCGAGCTTCTGGATACGCCGCCAGCAGGGCGTGGTCGACAGTCCGACTTTTTTGGCGACATCGGCGACCGCGAGCGTCGCGTCCTCCTGCAAGAGGCGGAGGATTTTTCTGTCAAGACGGTCCATTGGGTGCTCCCACAGGGATAGACTAGGAATAGATTGGCTATAGTCCTTCTTATTTAGGCCATTCACAAGAAAGAAATTCTGCCAGATGGCGCAAAAGCGAGTGATTTCTTGCTCACGCCTCAGCCGAGGCGATAGCGGATTTCCGATTTCAGAAACGGCAGCAAATCCATTTCAAACCACGGATTGCGCTTCAGCCAGGCGGTGTTGCGCCACGACGGATGCGGTAGCGGCAGCACTTTCGGGTTGCTGGGCGCATCCCAGATGGTGCGCCAATCCATCACCGTCTCCGTCAGCGAGGGCCGGCGCGCGGCGCCCATGTGCCAGCATTGCGCATAGCTGCCGATCGTCAGCACCAGGTCGATGCGCGGCATCAGCGCCATCAGCGGCGCACGCCAGGCGGGTGCACATTCGCGGCGCGGCGGCAGGTCGCCGCCCTTGGCGTCCTGGCCGGGAAAGCAAAAGCCCATCGGCACGATGGCGAATTTTGTCGTGTCGTAGAATTCTTCGCTGCTGACGCCCAGCCAGTTCCGCAACCGATCGCCGGAAGCGTCGGTGAACGGCATGCCTGACATATGCACCTTGGTGCCCGGTGCCTGGCTGGCAATCAGGATACGGGCGCTGAACGACGGCCTGAGCACCGGGCGCGGCTCATGCGGCAGCCGCGGACCGATCGGGTTTTCGACGCAGATACGGCAGGCGCGTACCCTCGCCGCGAAGTTTTCCAGCTCTTCGCTCATTCTCAGGGGCTCATTCTCAGGCGGCGGCGCTCGGCCGGCTGGAGATCGCCTGATGCCAGCGCAGTACGTTGGCACAGTCTTCCGGCACCTTGATACGCGCCGGCTTCATGAAGTCGATGGCAATCAGCCCGGTGATGTCGGCGATCGAATAGGCATCGCCGGCGACGAATTCCCGGTTCGCCAACTCGTCGTCGAGGAGTCTTAGGAATCCAACGGCTTTCGGCTTGTTGGCCTCGCCCCATTCGGGAATTTGCGGAACCTCCCATTCCTTCATCGCCGGATGGATGTGCCGGAACGCGGCGGTGACGCAACCAAGCAGGTTGAGTTCCATGCGCCTTTGCCACATCTCGACCAGCGCCTTGCCGAGCGCGCCGCGCCCGAACAAAGCCGGTTCCGGATGCAACTCCTCGAAATAGCGGCAGATGGCGACGGATTCGGTGATGACGGTCCCGTCGTCGAGTTCGAGCACCGGCAGACGCTGCAGCGGATTGCGCGAACTGACCGGCTGCTCTTTGTGCTCCAGCGCGCCCATGTCGACGGGCACCAGCGGAAGCTCGAGCCCCTTTTCGGCAAGGAAGACGCGAACCCGCCGGGGATTGGGCGCCCGGCCGCCGTCGAAGAGTTTCATTCCATCCTCCTGGTTGATCCGACGAATTATAGATTGCTGCTCATCAGAAGCGAAAAATTTCTCGCAAGCCATCGCCGATCGAAGCCAAAGTGCCGTGCTTCCTTTCGGTCACCTCGTGATCGTGGCTCTCACGCCAATCGTGCGGCTCGTCGAAAGTGCCGGCCCAGATGCCGGACTTGCCGGAACGGGCAGCGGCTTCCTCGGTTTCGAAATCGCCATAGGCAACCGCCCAGCCGGCCTCGACTTGGGCGCGGTTGAGATCCTTGCCGCCGGCGTTGCAGTCGCCGAGCAGCCGGCCGTAGCGATCGCGCTGCCAGCCGGTGCAGGAGACGGGTTTCCCGGCGATCAGACGGACCAGCGATTGCCGCGCCAGCTTGCCGCAGGGATAGCCGGCGCCGTCCTTGCGGCAGACCTGCGAATATTCGGGCGCGTCAATGCCGCGCATGCGGATGCGCTCGATACCGAGCGTGATCGTATCGCCGTCATTGACGACGGCGGCACCCTCCGTCTTGCGCGTCTCGATCCGGTCAAGGCGCGCCGCCAGAAGGATCAGCAGACCGAGGACGATGACTGTCAGTGCGTAATCCACCAGCCGGCGCCAAAGGCTTCGCGGCCGCGGCGGGACGTATCGCTGTCGCGGTCGACGCGACCACGAACGGCTCATATGGCAAACCGTTGGTTAATCATTCGAACGTAGCTTAACAATTTGAAACCGCTGCCCGCATAAATTGAAGTCTCCATGCCCTTGCAACGCTCGACCACAGCGGACAAGTTTATTGTGGACCGCAGGAAACCCCATCGCAACAGCGATGTGGCGCGTGCGGTGCGCAAGACGCGCGACCGTCTTTCGCAGCAGGTCGGAAATCCCGATTTCGACCGCGAGCTTTTGAAACTCCACGCCCGTTCGATGTTAGGCGGCGCGATCATCGTTCCGCTTCTCGTCCTGACGGCCGCCGCGACGGGTCTGTTTGCCGGAGTGGGTAAGGAAATTGGCGTCTGGGCGCTTTTTACACTCATCTGCTACACGATCGTCGTGTTCATGGCGAGGCGCGTCGACCGCACGGAAGCTGCCGAACTCAACCCGCTGCAAACGCACGGTGATTTCCTGATAGGCCATTTCCTTTGCGGCCTGGGCTGGGCCTGGTTCGCCTGGCTCGGTTGCGATGCTTGCCAGGTCGACCAGTTCCAGCTGATCAAGGCGGTGGTGCTGCTGCTTGCCATGGCGGCGACCGCGATCACGGCGTCATCGCTGCGCGGTGCGTTGCTGGCGACCTTCGCCGTTCCGGTGGCGGCCTATGCCTATGCCGGCGCCAGGCAGTGGATGCCGGTCGAACTGATCATGGCCGGGTTGCTGATCGTCTCGCTGCCCTTCTTCGCCTACGTGGCGCGCCAGCTCAATCGCTCGTCCTTGATGTTGCTCTCGTTCCGCTCCGAAAAGGATGCGCTGATCGCCGAATTGGACACCGCGAAATCGATGTCGGACGAAGCGCGGCGGCGGGCGGAGGACGCCAATCTGGCAAAGTCGCGGTTTTTGGCCTCGATGAGTCACGAGTTGCGGACGCCGCTCAACGCCATTCTCGGTTTCTCCGAGGTGATGGCGAACGAGGTGCTCGGCCCGATGAGCAACCCGACCTATCGCGACTATGCTCGCGACGTCCACGACTCTGGCCAGCATCTGCTCGATCTGATCAACGAAATCCTCGACCTGTCGCGCATCGAAGCCGGCCGCTATCAGCTCAACGAAGAGCCGATGATGCTGCTGTCCGTCGTCGAGGATTGCTGTCACATGATGGAGCTGAAGGCGCGCAACAAGGATATCCGGATCGTCCAGGATTTCGAAAACGCCTTGCCGCGCCTGTTCGCCGACGAACGCGCGGTGCGACAGATCGCGCTCAATCTTTTGTCGAACGCCATCAAGTTCACCGGGACTGGCGGCGAGATCCGCGTGCGCGTCGGCTGGACGGCGGGCGGCGGCCAATACCTCTCCGTCAAGGACAACGGGCCTGGCATACCGGAAGACGAGATTCCGGTCGTGCTGTCCGCCTTCGGCCAGGGCTCGATCGCCATCAAGAGCGCCGAACAAGGCACCGGGCTTGGCCTGCCGATCGTTCAGAGCCTGCTCGCCATGCATGGCGGCGAGTTCGAACTCCATTCCAAACTGCGCGAAGGAACCGAGGCGATCGCCATCTTCCCGTTGAGCCGGGTTATGGAGGAATTGCCGGCGCTGCCGACCAAAGCCGTTGCTGCGCGCCGGCGATAGACGCCTAGTGAACCGCCGCCGCCATGCCCGAGCTGGTGAGCGCAGCGGCTTTGACCAGGCCCGCCGCAAGGGCCGCCCCAGCCCCCTCCCCGTGGCTCACGCCGAGATCAAGCAGCGGGCGCAAGCCGAGCCGCTCGGCGGCCCGAGCATGCGCAGGCTCTGGCGACAGGCTGGCAAGCAGGCAATGGTCGAGCGCGGCGGGGTTGGCAGCATGCAGCGTCGCGGCGGCGGCTGTCGCCACCAATCCATCGAGTAGGACGGGGATCTTCTGCATCCGGGCGGCGAGGATGGCGCCGGCGATCGCCGCGAATTCACGGCCGCCGATCCGGCGCAACGCTTCCAGCGGGTCCCTGAGACTTGTGCCGTGGAAGGCTAGCGCGGCATCGACCACTTGCGCCTTGCGCGCCCGCATCGATGCATCGGCGCCCGATCCGGATCCGACCCAATCGGCGCCCTCGCCGCCAAACAGTCCGGCAAACAAAGTCGCTGCAACGGTGGAATTGCCGACGCCGAGGTCGCCAAGGCAAAGCAGATCGGTGCCGCCGGCGATCGCCTCCATACCGAAGGCCATGGTGGCTGCGCAGCCGCGCTCGTCAAGTGCTGCGTCCTCGGTGATGTCGGCGGTCGGAATGTGCAGCGCTAGATCGAACACTTTCAGCCCGAGATCATTGGCGATGCAGATCTGGTTGACCGCCGCACCGCCCGCCGCGCAAAGCTCGACGGCGTTCGCCGTGGCAACGACGGGCCGCGGCGAAATGCCGTGCCGGGCGACGCCATGATTGCCGGCGAAGATCGCCACCAGGGGCCGGTTCACCGCCGGCGGCGCACGGCCACTCCAGGCGGCGAGCCACGCGGCGATGTCCTCGATGCGGCCGAGCGAACCTATGGGTTTGTCGGCCTTGGCAAACAGCGCACGGACGCGGGCTTCGGCTGCCGTGTCGGCCGGCGGAAGGGTCGCCAGAAGATTGCGAAAATCGTCGAAGGGCAGCGCGCTGGTCATGGCGTTGGTGATCGTTCCCAGAGTTGGTGAGCGGCATAGCCGCCTTGGTCGGCCGGCACAACTGTCTGCATTGACGCGAAAGCGGTTGCCGGCGGCGCATTCCGGAGGGCTTGCATTGGCCTTGCCGTTACACCATGTGGAGGCGAGACAAGGGATTCCTGACGGAACCCTGAGAGAATATCATGACGGCCATCGAATCCCCATGCATCCTGGTCTGTTCGATCGATATGAAAACCGGCTTCTGCTTCGGTTGCGGCCGCACGCGCGAGGAAATCGGCGCCTGGATCGAGATGACCCCTGAAATCCGCCGCAGCGTGATGGCCGAGCTGCCGGCCCGGCTGGAAACGGTTGAACGAAGACCGCGCCGGGAAACCCGCCGCACCCGCCTCGCGCGCGAACGCGACGCTCTCTCGTGAGCCAAATATGAACCGATTTTTCTGGGTTTTGATGATCCTGATCGGGGTAGGCGTGGCCCTGCTCATGCTCAACGATTCCGCCGGCAGCACATTCGGAGTAGAGAATTACGATTTCAGCCGGATGATCTGGCTTGGCGCATTGGTCGCGCTCATCGGCGCCGGCCTGCTCAGATCAGGCAGACCCTTGGGCGCGATGGCCCGCAACCTGGGCACCTGGGCCGTCATCGTGCTCGCACTGATCGCCGGCTACCAATACCGTTATGAGTTGCAGGATTTCGCCAGCCGGGTAACGGCCGGCCTTGTTCCCGGCAGTCCGCTGGCATTAGGCCTTGAGGACGGCCATGCCACGGTGACCCTGGACAAGGCCGGCAATGGCCATTTCGAAGCGCGCATCATGGTCAACGGCACGCCGGTCAGGGCCGTGGTCGATACCGGCGCCACCAGCATCGTGCTGACCGCGCAGGACGCGCAAGCGGCCGGATTCAATCCAGCCGCTCTCAATTTCACCATACCGGTTTCCACCGCCAACGGCATGGCACGCGCCGCCGCCGTGAGAACCGACGAATTGGCGATCGGCGGGATCGTACGCAAGGACATGCCGGTCATGATCGCGGCGCCCGGCATGCTCGGCCAGAGCCTGCTCGGCATGAATTTCATCGGCTCACTGTCCGGTTTCGACGTGCGCGGCGACCGCATGATCTTGCGCGATTGAACAGTCGGGCTGCTTCGGCGCCGCTCAATGAGCGTTGAGCATCTCGACCGCTTGATCAAACCGGCCGTCCCGCTCCGCCCAGCGCAGGAAGCCCACGCGCTCCACCAGTACCTCCTTGGGCGTCGGCTCCCGGCTGAACAACGCCATCGTCTCGTCAATGAACGCATCGAGCGGCATATACTCGTCGCGCGTCGACTGGCCGGGCGTGAGTTCAGTGCGAACCGCGGGCGGCGCAAGCTCGATCACTTCGACCCTGCCCCTGAGCTGCTCGCGCAACGACACCGTATAGGAATGGATCGCCGCCTTGCTGGCATTGTAGGTCGGCGTGCCACTCAGCGGCACGAAGGCCAGGCCCGACGAGACGTTGACGATCACGGCATTTTGCCGGGCCGCCAGATGGTCGATTAGCGCATTGGTGAGGCGGATCGGCCCGAACAAGTTGGTGACGATCGTCTCCTCCGCGTCGCGCAGATCGCGGGTCCTGGTCAGATTCTCGCGGCGCATGATGCCGGCATTGTTGATGAGCACGTTGAGCGCCGGGTGCTCGGCGACTACGCGCTTGGCAAATGCTGCGATTGCTTCCGGATCTTCAACATTGCCGACCATCGCGTGCATGCCTTCACGCCCGGCGATCGTCTGCTCGAGCGCCTCTTTGCGCCGTCCCGCGACGATCACAGTGTTTCCAAGCGCATGGAAGCGCAGCGCCAGTTCCCGCCCGATCCCGGATCCGCCGCCGGTGATGAGGATCGTATTTCCGGTCATTTTCATCGTTCTGTGCTCCATCTATTCCAGCCAATCGGGTCAAACGATCCCGCCGTTAGTGAATACCGTCTGCCCGTTGATCCAGGCACCGTCCCCGCTGCAGAGCGCCGCGATTGCGTCGGCAATGTCGGAAGACTCGCCAATGCGCTGATGTGGCGTGCGCGGCGAAGCCGGCGATCTGCTCCGGCGTCTTCCTGTCAGTGAACAGGGTGGTGTCGACGACGCCCGGCGCCATCGCGGTCACGGAGATCATGCGCCTGCGAAGAGCCATGGCGACATTCGCCAGCACGGCGCGTCTCGGTATTTCGTTCTGCCCAGACATATGAATTCCCTTCCTGTCGAGGGGGCTTGTTCGGTTGGGACATTTCCTACAGGGCGATGCGGTCGACAGCTTGCCAACGCATGCGCAAGACTTGCTCGATCCTGCAGCCCACGTGATGTTTGTCCGCCCGCAGCTAGGATCGCCAGCATCGCGCCGTAGCAGGAGACATTGCATGGACGTCCTCAAACATGCCGTTCACACCTATGCCGCCCGCCATGCAAACCGGGACGGCCTGGCGCTGACGCCAGTGCCGGGCCTGCGGATGATGTGCGTCGAGTCACCACATGGCGACTTGCACTCAGTCTATCGGCCGCTGGTTTGTCTGGTTCTGCAGGGTGCTAAGCTCATGACCGTGGGCAGGGAGCAGCAAGTTTTCTCCGCCGGCCAATCCGTGATCGTGAGCGCGGACATGCCGGTCGTCGGACGGATCGTGCAGGCAAGCCAACGCGAGCCCTATCTGGCCGTCGCGGTCGAACTCGAGATGACGCTCCTGCGCGAGGTCGCGGCGCAGTTGGGCAGCGTGCGTGCGCAGCCCCCGTCAGAGACACGCACCTTGTTCGCTGAGGACACCAATGCCGCAATTCTGGATTGCGCAGTGCGGCTGATGCGCTTGCTGGACCGACCGGATGCTACGTCGCTCCTGCGCCCCGGAATTATGCACGAGCTACATTATTGGCTCCTCTCCGGTCAGCACGGCACGGCCCTGCGGTCGCTTGCGGATCCGGACAGTCACGCGAGCCGTCTCGCGGCGGCCATCGCGATACTTAGAACCGAGTATCGATCGCGTATTCCCGTCGAGCGCTTGGCGGCGGCAGCGGCGATGAGCCTCACCGCCTTCCACAAGCACTTCAAGCACATGACGTCGCTGACGCCGGGACAGTATCAGAAGCGGCTTCGCCTAATCGAAGCACGCCGCCTCATGCTCGATGAAGGCTTTTCGGCAACCAGCGCCGGGTTCGAGGTGGGCTACGAGAGCATCTCGCAATTCACCCACGAATATCGCCGCACATTCCAGGCGCCGCCGAAGCGCGATGCGCTGCGCACTCGATCCATGTCGCACGCGATCAAAGAAGAAATGCAGGACGCCGAGCGGGCGAGCGCAGCTTAGCTTGACTAGGTCTGCCCGAGCTATCGACGGTCCTCTGGTTTGCTGAACAGACCGCGGAAGACACGCAAGCGACCGCATAATCTTGCTCGACTGAACAGTCAGGCTGCTTCGGCGTCCGTCCCGCTAAAATCGACTGCAGCGAAAGCCGCCTTCAGCACATCCGGTCCGGCGCCGGGCCTTGTCGCATCGGTCGAAAGGATCTGCCGGTAACGGCGCGCACCGGGCAGACCGTGGAACAGGCCGACCATGTGACGGGTGACATGGCCAAGCCGCCCGCCCCGCTCAATATGGCGTGCCGCATAATCCGCCATGGCATCGATCAGCGCGGCAAAATCGAACGTTTTGGGTTTGTCGCCGTAAAACGCCGCGTCGACGCCTGCCAGAATGCCCGGCGTATGATAGGCAGCGCGGCCGAGCATGGCGCCGTCGACATGATCAATATGGTCAAGCGCCTCTTCAAGAGATTGAATGCCGCCGTTGATGCCGATGAATTTGTTCGGATTTTTGGCCTTCAACCGATACACCCTGTTGTAGTCGAGCGGCGGGATGTCGCGGTTTTCCTTCGGGCTCAGCCCTTCCAGCCACGCTTTGCGGGCATGCACCCACAGCGCGTCTGCGCCGGCCGCGAAAACGCCGTCCGCCAGCGCATCGAGCGCCGGCTCAGGATCCTGCTCGTCGACGCCGATGCGGCATTTGACGGTGACGGGGATGCCGACAGAGGCTTTCATCGCCGCGACGCAATCGGCGACCAGAACCGGTGCTTTCATCAGGCAGGCGCCGAACGTACCCGACTGGACGCGGTCGGATGGGCAGCCGACATTGAGGTTGATCTCATCATAGCCGGAGGCTTCGCCGATGCGGGCCGCCTCGGCAAGCTTCTGCGGATCGGAGCCGCCGAGCTGCAACGCGACCGGATGTTCCGTACCATCGAAGCCGAGCAAGCGCTCGCGCTCGCCGTGGATGACCGCGTCGGCGACAACCATCTCGGTGTAGAGCAATGCCCGGTGCGTCAACTGGCGATGGAGGAACCGGCAATGCCGGTCCGTCCAATCCATCATAGGTGCAATGGCAAACCGCATGCTTAAGTGATTCATTTATTCCACTTTTTCGCTCTCAGTCCGTCCAATGCCCCATTGGACCGGCGGATAAAGAAGTTCCCATATCATATCCAAAAACACGCTTAACAGCGACGGAAGCTCCTGAGAAGCGGCGCTTGAGCCCGGATTGGTCACCTGAATGTGCACGAAAGCGATGAAGGCCAGGTCATCCGAAAGCTGACCACCCAGCGCGGCCCGCTATCATCAAGGGATTTAGCCTGGCAATCGCCGAGCGTCCTGCGGAGTCTGCGCCGCCGCCGCATTTCCTGCGGTTTCCGCCGCGCAGGACGACTGATTGTTGCAGGCCCATGGGAAGGGCCGCACCTCACAGCGCGGGAGCGGAGCTACACTTCATCCTGTCGGCGTCCCGACGAGCGCGAGAGGTGTTCAAAATGAAGTTTATCTCCTATTGGCATGATACGTCGAAAGCCTTTGCTGGGGCGACCCGCGAACCCCTCTCAGACGATTTCGAAGTCGCCGTAATTGGGGCGGGCTTCACCGGTCTCAATGCCGCGCGCAAACTGGCCAAGTCTGGCGTGAAGGTCGCGCTCATCGAGGCCGAGCATGTCGGGTATGGTGCATCAGGGCGCAATGGCGGGCACCTCAACAGTGGTCACTTCGCAAGTTTTGGCGCGGCCAAGGCCCACTTTGGAGAGGCCAAGGCTCGTCGGTTCTGGCGCTCCTACGACGACTCGATCGACATGATCGAAGCCATCATCGCTGAAGAGGGCATCGACTGCAGCTTCCGCAGGGGAGGCAAACTCAAGCTTGCATCCAAGCCATCGCATGTGAAGGGGCTGCAGGCCATGTGCGAGGAGCTTCGCCGCGAAGTGGACCCCTCGGTGGAGTGGCTCTCACGTGGCGATGTCCGCAAGGAGCTGGGTTCGGAGGCCTTTCACGGCGCGGTGCTGTCACCCAAGTCGGCGATGATGCATATGGGCCAGTATGCCAATGGCATGGCGGACGCAGCCGCTCGCCATGGTGCGACGATCTGGGAGCACAATCCCGTCCAGTCCTGCATCCGGGTGTCAGATGGCTGGCGGATCACTTCGCCGACCGGCTCGCTCGCTGCCCGCCGGGTCATCCTTGCGACCGACGCCTACACAACCGAGAATTTTGACTACTATCGGCGACGGATGATGCCAATTGCATCTTTCATCGTCGTGACGCGCCCGCTTACCCCCGAGGAGGTCGCGGCAACCCTGCCGGGCAATCGGAACTACACGAACTCGCTCAACATCGCCAACTACTTCCGACTCACCCCGGACAACCGACTCTTGTTCGGCGGGCGTGCGAAGTTCTCGGCTGCCTCGAACCAGAAGACAGACGTGCGTTCCGGAGAGCTTTTGCGCAAGCAGATGCTCGATGTGTTCCCGCAACTGGCCGATGTCGAAATCGACTATTGCTGGGGCGGTCTCGTCGGCTGCACTCAAGACCGCTATCCGCGCGCCGGCGCCGCCGATGGCCTGATCTACGGCATGGGCTATTCAGGACATGGCGCGCAGCTCTCGACGCTGATCGGAAGTGTGCTAGCGGACATTGCCATGGGCCGCACAGATACCAATCCAATCGGTGGCATGGACTGGAATGCCGTCCCGCTGCATACCGGCAAGCCGTGGTTCCTGCCAATGGTGGGCACCTATTATCGGCTGAAGGATATGCTTCCCTGATCCCGCCGAGAAGCCCCAAAGTGGCCGACCGACACCGCCAATCTCGGCACGCATTGAACTAGGCCCTGGCCACCTGCTCGCACGTATGCGGTCTAGCCTGCGACCTTGACGCGGTGCCCTGCAAGGCCCCGGCAAGCCCTCGCCCTCAGAGTCCGAAAACGCCCGGTAGTTGCGTCACATCGCGGATTTCCGTGTACTCGTAGTAGGGGTTGGCAGGTTCATGGCCGCGATTAACCCAGACCTTGTTCTTGATCCCCAGATCATAGGCGGACATCAGGTCGTGGCGGAAAGACGAGGAAACGTGCGTTATGTCCTCTGGTCCGCATCCCAGCATGTCGAACATATATTCGAACGCCTTGAAGTGCGGCTTGTAGGCGCCCGCCTGTTCAGCGGTGTAGACGGCATGAAATGGCGCGCCGAGCTTTGCGACGTTCGACGGAATTTGGGCCATCATGGAGTTCGAAAGGATAACCAGCGGAATTTCTTTGGCCAGTTTCGCCAATCCCTCTGGTACGTCCGGATGCGGCCCCCAGGTCGGGATGCGGTTGTAGATCGTTTCGGCGTCTTCGGTACGGAATGCGACGCTGTTGCGGCGGCAGGTGCGTTCCAGTGCGTTGTGAACGACATCTGCATAAGGCTTCCAGTCCTGCAGCACCTCATCGACGCGGTAGCCTTGGAAGTTTTTGATGAATTCGTCCATGCGCGGCCCATCCAGAAGGTGACCGAACAGATCCCTGGCGGCTTCCGCCATTTGGAAGTTGATGAGCGTGCCGTGGCAATCAAAAGTCACGTATTTCGGCCGGAAGCGATCCATGTCCTTGGTTCCTGTCAATCTGCCCTATCAGCCGAGCATAATCGCAGGCGTTTGGCAGAATGTGCCGCAATGCATGGTCATTCAGCACAAGGCCCTCCGGTCGACCGCCAAGCCAGCACGCCCTTTCGCTGTGCTGTCTCTTTCGCCCTGCCAGCTGAAGCGTGGCCTCGGTTTGGTGAAGGAGACAGAGGAGCAGAAAGGGCCGCTTTCGGGAGACGAGAAAGGCCGCCTCAACGACTGGGGCGCGTAGGATGGATTGCCAAAGGCGGTGGCGGGCATCCTGGACGTTCTTCTCGACCAGTCCCTTCTCCCAGCCCGATGCCGGATTGCAGAACGCGGGCTCGAAGAGATAGTGGCTGGCCATGGCCATGAAGCGGACATTGACGTCGCGCTCCTTGCCACGGCCGGCCTTGTCGATTGCGGTCTTCATGTTGTCGTAGATACCGCGCCGCGGAATGCCACCGAACACGCGGAAGGCGATTTTGGGAATTTCGTCAAGAAATTATGACATTGATTTTAAATCCTCAATCACGGCAGCGCCGCAGCTCTTGACGACGATAAAATCGCCGTCACTTGCCGGATGCCGGCGATATTCGGTGCAAGATACCGAAATGCGGCTGCAGTCAGTGCATTCTGCGGCACCGGTCGCCGATACTGGGAGCGCTCATTGATTGCCGAGGCCCGCATGCCACCTTTAATCCACCACATCAGCAGCGATGAAACGCTCCCCAAGTCGGCGGACGTCGTGGTGATCGGCGGCGGGATTGTCGGCGCCAGCGCGGCCTATTTCCTGGCGCGGCGCGGCCTGTCGGTGGCGCTTATCGAAAAGGGGTATGTCGGCTGCGAACAGTCAAGCCGGAACTGGGGCTGGTGCCGTCGGCAGAACCGCGATGCACGTGAATTGCCACTTGCCAATCTGGCGCTGCGGCTGTGGGAAGAGCTGACCGAAGAGATCGGGCACGACCTTGGCTTCCGCCGTTGCGGGCTCATCTATGCGACGGACAATCCAAAGCAACTCGCCGAATGGGACAAGTGGCGCGAGGTTGCGCGGCGGTTCGACGTCAATACGCGGATGCTTACTGCCGACGAGGCCACTGCCGCCGTTCCTGCGGCTGGAGGCCGCAAATGGCTGGGCGGCGTCCACGCGGCAGACGATGGCAAGGCCGAGCCCTGGCTCGCTGCCCCCTCGGATCGCCGAAGGCGCGCGCAAGCATGGCGCGACCATTCATCAGAACTGCGCGGCACGCGGCCTGGATATCACCAATGGGCAAGTGAGCGGCGTCGTCACCGAGAAGGGCCTTATCCGCACCAGCGCGGTGCTATGTGCCGCCGGCGCCTGGGCTTCTGCTTTCCTGCGCATGCATGCGGTTTCGCTGCCGCAGGCCAGCGTCCGTCAGACCACCTTACGGACGGCTCCTGCACCGGATTTTGGCGGGGCAATCTATACGTCTGACGGTGCCCTAACGCGCCGGATCGATGGCAGCTACACGATAGCCGCCAGCGGCAGGGCGACCCTCGAGATCACGCCGCAGGGGATCCGCTATGTCCGCCCTTTTCTGCCGATGTTCATCAAACGGCTGAAGGCCGTCGAGATCGGCATCGGCCGCTCGTTCTTCGAGGGCCCGCAAACACTCGGTCGCTGGCATCTCGACAGGCCAACCCCCTTTGAACGCATCCGCGTCCTCGATCCCGCTCCGGACAAGCGGATGATAGCAACCATCATGACGCGGATAAGGGCCCTGTTCCCCGCCATTGCCGATGCCGGCATCGTGTCCTCCTGGGGTGGGCATATCGACTTCACACCGGACGCCGTACCCGTGATTTCAGCGGTCGACAGCATCGGCGGCGTATTCGTCGCCGCAGGCTGTTCCGGACACGGCTTCGGCGCCGGCCCTGGCATTGGCCATCTGGCGGCGGATCTGGTCGCGGGTGACGCGGCAAGCGTCGATCCGACTCCATTCCGCATGTCACGCTTCACGGACAGATCGCAAATTGAAGTCGGCGCCTTCTGATGCAATTTAGCCGCGTACCGACAGCAAAGCGCGCTGAGCGATTGCGGGTCTGCATATCTAGAGGCCCAAGCGCGATCTGAACCGTTTCGTGAAGAGGATTCTCACGAGTGACCAGGTTGATGAACTGGTCCAGACATCCAGTTCCGCCAACTCAGCTTCCAGCAACTTGATGGACAACCACATGTCAGATCAAACTACGAGCACTTCCGCCAGAAAGCTGGCTTTCATCCATACGGTTTCCGGCCTTGTTTCCGAGTTCGAGGGCCTCGCCAAGGAACATTTGCCCGACTGGAAGCCGTTCGCGATCCTCGACGAGAGCCTCTTGAGAAATACGATTGAGCGCGGGTCGCTATCCGATCTGACGAAACGAAGGCTTGCTACCTACGTATCGTCGGCAGTCGACGCCGGGGCAGATGCGATTGTCGTCACATGCTCGACTCTCGGACCGGCAGTCGATGCCATTGCGCCGCTTTGTCCTGTGCCGCTGTTCCGTATTGATGAAGGCATGGCCAAAGCCGCTGTCGAGCATGGAAACCGCATAGGTGTCCTGGCGACCTTGTCCACAACGCTGGTGCCGACCGTGGATCTGCTGAAGCGCAAGGCATACGAGGCGGGCAAGGATGTAGCGATCGACGATGTGCTTGTTGAGGGAGCGTTTCAACTCCTCGCCGGCGGGGACGTCGAAGCCCATGACGCGCAAATCCGCCTAGCTCTCGAAGAGCTGTCGCAGAAGGTCGATGTGGTCATTTTTGCGCAGGCCTCGATGGCTCGTGCGGTGCGGGGCACGACCCACAGTCTTCCAGTTCTGACAAGCCCCGGACTTGGGGTTGAAAACGTGAAACGGCGTTTAGAGCAGCGATAGGACAAAAGTGGGACAGGGTGCAAATGCCTAATACGAGTCTTGCCGCAATATTGTTCGGCCACGCGATGTCCGCCTGCCGAAACCGAGCTGCCGCCTCTCGTAGAGCTCGGCGACAAGCGCAGCGAGCCGCGCAGTCTTTTAACTGGTTAACGATCCGCCCCGGCCTACTGGCATAGATAGCGCCACCGGCGCGCCCTCTGCGCTTGGCGAAGATGTCGCCTAGAAATAGCCGAGGATGGACTTGACCTCGAGATACTCCAACATGCCCTCGAGGCCGTATTCGCGTCCGTTTCCGGATTGCTTGAAACCACCAAATGGCGCGTGTGGATCCCACGCCGGGTAGTTGAGATGCACTTGACCGGCGCGAATCCGCGACGCGACGTACTTGGCGACGTCCATATCCCTGCCCTGCACATGGGCCCCGAGGCCATAGATGGTGTCATTGGCGATGGTGACGGCCTCGTCGACTGTGTCGTAGGGGATGATGCAAAGGACCGGCCCGAAGACCTCCTCCTGAGCGATGCGCATGCCCGTGCGCACGTCGGAAAAGATGGTCGGCTTCACATAGAGCCCGACATCTAGGCCGTCCGGACGGCCAAGTCCGCCGGTGAGAAGTTTTGCGCCTTCCGAAACGCCGACGTCGATCATTGTTTGGATCCGGTCGAACTGAGCACGATTGGCGATTGCGCCGTGGGTGGTGGCCTCCGAAAGAGGATCGCCGACGACGATCTCATCCGCGGCCCGCTGGGCAATTGACTCGATCTCGGAAAGCAGCGCGCGCGGCACGATCATGCGCGTCGGCGCACTGCATGACTGGCCGAGATTGCGGAAGGCGGCGGCTATGCCCAGCGAAACGGCGCGATCGAGATCGGCGTCGGGCAGGATCACGTTCGGCGACTTGCCGCCGAGCTCCTGCGCGACCCGCTTGACCGTCGGCGCGGCGGCCTGGGCCACCGCGATGCCGGCACGGGTGGAGCCGGTAATGGAGATCATGTCGACATCCGCATGGGAGGCGAGACCCGCACCGACGCCTGGGCCATCACCATTGACGAGGTTGAAGACACCGGCAGGGAAGCCGGCTTCCTCGATCGCCTCGGCGAACAGCAGGGCGTCCAAGGGAGAGAGCTCGCTTGGCTTCAGCACGACCGTGCAGCCTGCGGCCAGCGCCGGCGCGACCTTGGCGGTGATCTGGTAGAGTGGCCAGTTCCAAGGCGTGATCAGGGCGCAGACACCGATCGGTTCGTGGGTGACGGCGGTGTGGCCGCGCTGCTCGACGAAGGGGAAGGCTGTCAGGACATCGCGAGCGACCCTCACATGGGCGATCGCTAGCGGCACCTGCGCGGTGCGCGCATATCCGATCGCCGCGCCCATTTCGAGGCTCAAGCATTGCGCAAGCAGTTCATTGCGCGCTTCGAGCAGCGCCTGCAGGCGATCAAGCAGACCCGCGCGGTATTCCGGCTTGGTACGGCTCCAGGTGGCGAACACCCGGCGGGCCGCTGAAACGGCCGCGTCCACGTCCGCGCTGTTTCCGAGCGGAAACTGGCTTACGACCTCTTCGGTGGCGGGATTCACGACGACGCCCTTGGCGGTGCCCCTCGGCTCGACCCATTGACCGTCGATGAAGAACTTGTCCAGGCGGCCGTTGCTGGACAGGTGTTCGAGGGGCGTGATCATCCTACAAGGTCCTTCATGCGGTAATAGGCACCAAGGATCGGCAGGAACCAGGGACGTCCGAAATATCCAGGGATCGCCGGCCAGTCGAAATCCTTCCAAGGGTTCAGGTCGGGCCGCCCGTCCATGACCTCGGCCATGATGCTGCCCATCAGCGTCGACATGTGGGTGCCGTGTCCGCTATAGCCCATTGAGTAGTAGATGCCGTCGCGCTCTCCGGCGCGTGGCAGGCGGTCGCGGGTCATATCTACCATGCCGCCCCAGCAGTAATCGATCCGGGTGCTGGCCAGTTCTGGATAGACTTCGACCATCGCCGCTTTCAGGATGCGGCCGCTCTTTTCGTCGGATTGAGGATCGGACACCGCAAACCGCGCTCGCCCGCCGAACAGCATGCGATTGTCCGGAGTGAGCCGCCAGTAGACGACGAGGTTGCGCGTGTCGACGACCATGCGACGCGTCGGCATGAGGCGTTGAAGTTGCGAAGGCGACAGCGGTTCCGTCACAATCAGGAAGGCGCCGACCGGCACGATGCGACGGCGTATCCATCCGAGCGGACCAACCTGGGAAATGCCGCTCGCCAGCAGGACCTGCCGCGCGACGATTTTGCCGCGTGGGGTCTCTACTTCATGCCCGGCGGGGACCTTGCGGATGGCCATGACCGGAGCCCGTTCATAGACCTCGGCGCCACGCCGCGCGGCGGCGGTCGCCAGGCCCCGGACGAACCGGCCCACATGCATGCCGGCACCCTTGGGAAAGAGCAGCCCGCCATAGTAGCTGTTGGTGCCGACTTCGGTTCGCAGGTCGGCGCGCGCGATCATCCTCGTTCCGGGATCGACATTGGCCGCCAGGAGTTCCTGGCTGCGCGCCAGCATGTCGTAGTGCTCCGGCTTGGCAGCAAGCTTGAGCTTGCCGACGCGGGCGAAGCTGCAGTCGATCAGTTCTTCCTGGACCAGCCGCTCGACCATATCGACGCCAGCGTCGAATGCCTTATAGAGCGCGTTCGCGGCATCCTTGCCGTACTTGCCGGCCATGATCCCATAGTTCTGGGCAAAGCCGTTGTTGCACATGCCGCCATTGCGGCCGGACGCGGCGTTGCCGATCGTTTCGGCCTCCAACAGGGCAACCCGGGCGCCCTTCTTGGCAAGGGCCAGTGCAGCGGAAGATCCGGTCAGGCCGCCGCCCACAATCGCTACATCGTAGTGGCCTTCGAGGGGTTCGGACGCGCCCTCATTGAACGGCTGAGAGGTATCCAGCCAATAAGATGTAAACTTCATAATTGCACCACCAGTGCGTCAGTTTGCATGGGCGCCATGCAAAGCGTTGCGATTGGAGCCTCTACCATCCGCGGATCCGCTCCCAACGCGCTTCGATCTCCGGGTTCTCACCGTTGATGACGCTGTAGAAGTCATGCTGGGCGGCCATCGCGCAGGCATGATTCGGCAAGATCCGGATTCGCGTACCGACCGGGAGCTTGGGCATGCTCTTGCCGGAACCGGCACGAATGGCGAGGATGCCGTGCTCCTGGCTGGCCTGGGCCACGATCACATCTTCAAGCACCCGCCCCTTGTCGTCGCAAACCACGCCGTAGCCCTGGTCGATCTGCTGGTTTGCGGTTCCCCGGTCGCGCGACAGCGCCATCCACCCGGCATCGACCAGCACCCATCCTTTTTCCGGCTTGGCGCCGATCACAGTGGCCAACACGGAAATCGCGATATCATCGATGGCACAGACCCCGACCCCGTGCTGGACGAGGTCGAAAAACATGTAGACCCCGGCGCGCAACTCCGTAATGCCTTCCAGATTCTCGGCGAAGTGTGCGGTCGGCGTCGAGCCGAGGCTGACGATCGGGCAGGGATGACCGTGAGCGCGCAGGATTTCGGCGGCGCGCACCGTGGCCAAACGCTCGTTCTCGGCTGCCTTGACCAGCGCATCGGGCGTACTCAAGCCATAGGACTCGCCGGCATGGGCGAGGACGCCGACGAGGTTGGCGCCCGCTGCGACGACCCTGTTGGCCACTTCGAGCAGCTTGGGATCGTCCGGCTTCAATCCACCGCGATGATCATCGCAGTCCAGTTCGATGAAGACGGACGGTGTCACGCCGATGGCCTCGAGCACGTTGGCCAAAACATCAGCCTGCTCCACAGTATCGAGCAGCAGCTTCAGGTCGACGCCAGTGCGGCGACAAAGCTCCATGGCGCGGATGGCCGAAGCCGCCGACATGCCGACCGCATAGGTCATGTCTCGAAAGCCGTGGCCCGCGAAATACTCTGCCTCGGCGATGGTCGAGACCGTGATCGGACCGGGTTCGCGGGGGAACACGCACCGGGCGACGTCGATGCTTTTGGCCGTCTTCATATGCGGGCGCAGCACCACGCCAAGCTTCTTGGCGCGCTCAGCCAAACCCTGGATGTTGTGCCCGAGCCGTCCACGGTCCAGAAGCAGAGCCGGGGTGACCAGGGCGTCGATGCTCTTGGCCGTCTCGCTCACTGACAGGTTTGCCGCCATCTTGTCCATCATCTCGTTTCCTAAAAGAACGATTGGTTCGCCAAGGCATACATATGGGCCGACCCGTCGGAGACGGGTCGTTGCCCTTTGACCATTGCGGTCGCACCGCCGGCTCGCTCGAGGCCGAGGCTCTCGAGCCAGTCGCCCAATCCATCTTCGGCATAGACGTCGATGCGAACGAATTGATCGTGAAGTCTGGAAAGCTGCGCCAGGATCAAAAGCCGCGCGTCCTCCACGCTTTCGGCCGCACAGGGGCCGACGACATAGCCGCGCCCGAACTTCCTGGCGATGGCGTAGCCTGCAACCCGTCCCGCGCGCTCGATAACGACGACCTTGCCCGCATCGGCGAGCGCAGCCACCATCGACGGCCGGGGCATGCCCATGGCCCGTTCGTCGAACGCCTGGATCGCCGCGAGGTCGGAGACCGTCGCCTGGCGAACGTCGTTGCGGGCACTCTGCGTCACGGCGACGGTCAGCGGGCCCTGAAGCTGAAGCACCCTGCCCCAGGCGGTAAAGCCGCGCCGCTTATAGAGCGCGAGCCCCTCTTCCGTCGAATTGAGCAGCACGTTGCGACCGTCCGTGGCCTGAAGCAACCCGTCAAAGAGCCGGGAGCCGTTGCCACCGCCTTGTGCGGAGCCAGTGACTATGATCATCCCGGCCATGGCATAGGCCTGTCCGTAATTCCACGACATGGCAGTGCCGATCACCTGTCCTGCCCGCTCGAGGACCAGGCCATTGCCGACCGTCAAGGCAAATTCCCAGTCCTCCTGGCGATAAGGCCAGCCCATCTCCTGCGACAGCTTTAGCGCGCCCGGCACATGGCGGGTCTCGAATTTCATCAGCTCGCTCGGGGCGCTGACGATATCTCTGTCATGCTCAACGGCCATGAGTGCAACGCTGTCACTTGATCCAAAGTCAGATTGAAGTCGGACCTTAGAGTCGCGTCCGGCGGCCAGATTTCGCTGCTGTTTTGCCCTTTCAATTCAGCGGGATCATTCGTTTTGAGCCGTCCGTCGGCATGCCATGTGGCGCAAATCGGGCGAGGAATATCTGGCACCTTGAATCGCCCCTTCGTGATTGCCCCGCGATCGGCGTCCGCACGATTCACAATGGGTGTGATCTCAGCCTCTGCAATGGCTTGGCCGCAACATTCCCCAGCGATGAAACGCTTGATGCTCAGGAGGAATTTTGGATGATCTACATCAGCGAAGAGGAGTCAGCCGCCCTCGTCACGCATGAACTTGCCTTCGAGGCGGCGCGGGAGGCTCTCGTGGCGGCAGCATCGCCGCAGAGCTTGGTCTTTCCCGCTGTTCTCGGGCGCACACAGGAGGCGACCAATACCTTCTCAATCAAATCCGGTTCGTCGGACGACCTGACTGGAGTGAAAATTGGTTCCTTCTGGTCGGGCAACCCGGCACGTGGCCTTCCCCGCCACAACTCCACCATCGTGCTGCTCGATCAGCATACAGGTCGGCTCGGCGCCGTAATCGAGGCCGGCAAGGTCAACGCCTACAGGACGGCCGCCGCCGACGCGGTTGCGGCCGATCTTCTTGCGAGCAAGCAAGCCAAGGTTCTGGCGATATTCGGCGCCGGCAACCAGGCGGGCTTCGAAGTGAGGGCGCTGGCACGCATCCGCCCAATCGAAACCGTGCTGGTCGTGGCCCGGCCTTCGCCGCGACGCGACGCTCTTGTCGATCAGATCGGAGAAAGGGATCTGGAGGCGCGCGCAGCCTTGCCCGAAGAAGCCGTGCGCGCGGCCGACATCGTGGTGACGGCGACACCCTCACGCGAACCGCTGTTCGATGCCGCTTGGGTGGGACCCGGAACTCATATCGTCAGCATGGGGTCGGATGCTCCGGGCAAGCGCGAATTGCCGAGCGACTTATTTCCCAGGGCGCGTCTGTTTTGTGATCTGCTCTCCCAGTCCGTCCAGATCGGCGAGTTCCAACATTTGCGCGACGAGATCGACGCTGGCGTGCTTGCGGTAACACCAATCGGCGACGTCATTGAAAAGCGTGCGCCCGGACGCCGCTTCGACAACGAAATCACGGTCTTCGACAGTTCCGGCATCTCCCTACAGGACCTCTACATGGCCGGCGCGCTGATCCGCGCAAAGGCGTCCCACCGCTGATCTAGCGTGCTAGACTAGCCCGCAGCGCTGCTGTACCACGCACCACCGTTAACGATGGCGGCATGTGGCAAGACCACTCGGGCGTCGCTCAGGCGAGTCCAATGCAGACCTCAGCGGCATCCTTCGGTCGCGTGTCCGAGCCTGCCAGGCGCATAACCAACGTCAATGCAATTTAAGACGCGGACGGACAACCCGGTTGGCATGGCCGACCAGAATAAGAGCCAAGCCTTTGACCCAGCCATGTATGGCCACCAAGTGCATGCGGTACAAAGACACGTAGATCATCCTGGCCAGCCGCCCCTCGATCGCCATCCGCCCTCCGACGAGGTTTCCCATTAAGCTACCGACGGTGGAAAACCGGCTCAACGACACTAACGAGCCCTTGTCCCGATAGACAAATGCTTCCGGCGTTTCCCCAGCAATCAAGTGAAGAATGTTGCGATAAGCGGTCGATGCCATCTGGTGGGCAGCCTGAGCTCGTGGTGGCACCGGGCCGCCCGCCCCCTCTGGCTTGAAAAAGCAGCAATCGCCTATGGCGAAGATGCGCTCGTCCCGGCTCGTTTGGAGGGTGGGAAGGACGACAAGTTGCCTGCTACGCGCCACCTCAAGTCCGTCGAGCTCTCCTAGAATATTTGCCCCCTGCACTCCTGCAGCCCACACGCAAATATTGGCGTGTATTTGCTCCCCGGTAGCGCACCTCAATCCCGTTTCCGTTGCTTCCGATACAGATGTGTTTGCGAGCACCCGGACGCCGAGGGCCTCAAGTTCCTGATGCGCGGCCTTTGCTAAAGCATCTGGGAGAGCCGGAAGAATCCGCGGCCCGGCCTCTATCAATGTGACCCTCAGCCGGGTCTCGTCGAAGACTTCCAGGCCATAGTGTCTAAGAGATGATGCAGCATTGTAGAGTTCAGCAGCGAGTTCAACGCCTGTCGCACCGCCACCTACGATAGCTATATTAACAAACGCGTCGTCGGTTGGATCAGCTGACATTGTCCTGGAAACTCGAAGACAATGATTCAACAACTTCAATCGAAAGCGATCCGCTTGATGACGGTCTTCGAGGAAAAGACAGTGATCCTTGACTCCGGGAGTACCGAAGTCGTTTGAAACCGACCCGATCGCGATAACGAGGTAATCGTATCGGAGCCGATGTCGACCGACCAGTTCCGACCCGTCATCGTCGAAAATCGGCGCCACTATGACCTGCCGCGCTGTGCGATCGATGGCCTCCAACGACCCGTAGAAGAAGCGGTAGCCCCAACGGTGCCCGTGGCCGCGGTAGCCCACTTCGTCAAGATTTGCGTCGAGTGATCCGGCCGCAACCTCATGGAGGAGCGGCTTCCAGACATGGGTGTGGTTCCGCTCCACAAGAATGATATCGAAATCCTTACGGCCGAACCGTGCTCCGAGCCGCCGCACGAGTTCAAGACCTCCAGCCCCACCGCCAACGACGACTATTTGAGTCTTCATTCCCGCTTGCCCGGTCCATAGAGGAATGCCCCTCAGAAAGTATATCCGCCTGTCAGCGGCTGGCGCGCCACCAGGCGATACGGTCCTGCAGGGCGTAGCCCTTGATAACGGCCGGCATGAACCACGGATTGCCATGATACAGCGGGATGGCCGCAGGCGGCCGAAAGTCGAACGCGGTGCGCGCCTGCTCGCCATGTCCCATCAGCTTGTGGGCCGCACGCGTGCCAATCCACGGCGCCCAGACCACACCCGAACCGCAGAAGCCGGTGGCATAGACCACGCCGTTCTTCTCGAAGATGCGGGGCAGCATGTCGCGGTGCATCGCCACATTGCCGAACCAGCTGTGCGAAAGTCGAACATTTTCCAGTTCAGGGAAAAGTTCGACCAGTCCGCTGCGCAGACGGAGCGTCGGGGCTGCCGGATCGCCTGCGCGCGAGCTGTCGCGCCCGCCCAGCAGGATGCGTCTGCCGTCCGGCGAAGGGCGGTAATAGAAGCCAAGCTCGCGGCCCTCGCCCATCATCATCAGCTTCGGCATCAGGCGCGCCATCACTTCAGGCGCGAGTTCCTCGGTGGCAATGATCCGGCTGCGAACCGGCACCAGGCGGCGGCGCAGGAAGGGACTGGCGCCATCCGTGTAGCCATTTGTGCAGACCAGCACCTGCCGCGCCTGCACTGTTCCGGCCGAAGTGGCCACGCGGAACCCGGAGCCATCCCTTTCAATCGAGGTCACGGGCGTGTTCGAATGCACCGCCAGTCCCGAAGCGAGCGCCACCCGCAGGAGCTCGGCGTGGAACTTCGCCGGGTGCAGCCCACCGATGTCCATCCGAACCATGCCGCCGCGATAGAAGTCGGTGCCGGCGTAGTTGCGCTGCTTTGCATATGGAACGGCGTAAGATTCGATCCCCAGTTTCCTCGCCAACGCCTCGGCGCCGCGGGCCATCTTCTCGTACTGTTCATATCCGATGGCGCCCTTGAACAGGCCAACCAGTTGAAAGTCGCAGTCGAGCTTTTCCGACTTGATGAAGTCGTAAAGGAATTCGCGCGCGACCTTGCCCTCGGCCTCGATCGCCATGGCCTTCTCTTCGCCGAAGCGCCGGGTGATCGTGGCGTAGTCCAGCCGGATGTTCCCGCTGGTAATTCCGCCGTTGCGCGACGAGGCCCCCTCGCCGGGATTCATCGCATCAAAAGCTGCAACCGAACGCCCCTCGCGCGCCAGCGCAAGCCCGGCCGAAAGGCCGGCATAGCCGGCGCCGATGATCGCCACATCGACCTTCCTGGCCAGGGGCTGCGGCGGCAGCGGCATGACGGGCGCCGCTTCCCACCAGTAGGGTGTGTTCTTGTCGGCGACTTTCGGTTCGTGCATGTGAGTCACTTCTCACTGGGTTTTCGGTATCGGAATTGGGCCGCATTTGTCGACGAGATCAGACACGGTCGTCGCGCACGTCGAGCGCATCACGCAGCCCGTCGCCGATGAAATTGAAGCTTGTCACGGCCATGGTGATGGCGGCCCCGGGAATGATCGCCAGCCAGGGCGCACTGTCCAGATACTGCTGGGCGCCCTCGAGCATGTTGCCCCAGCTGGGTAGCGGCGGCTGAATGCCATAACCCAGGAAACTGATATAGGCTTCCAGCAGGATCGCGCGCGCCACTGTCAGCGTAGCGGCCACGATGATCGGACCCATGGCGTTGGGAAGGATTTCGCGGAACATGATATGCGTGCCGCTAAGCCCCAGCATGCGCCCGGCCAGCACAAACTCGCGCTCGCGCAATGACCGCACCTCGGCCTCGACAATTCGGGCTACCTCCATCCAGCTGGTGACAGCGACGATCACGGTGACCATGGCCGGGCTTGGCTTCAGTGCCGCGGCCAAGGCCAGCAGCAGGAAGATGGAGGGGAATGACAGGAAGCCGTCGACCGTGCGCATCAGCGCTGCGCCGATCCAGCCGCCGCGGTAGCCCGCGATCACGCCGACGAACGTTCCGATAAGCGTCGACAGCAGCATGGCAGAGAAAGCCACCAGCAGTGAGGTCCTCCCCGCCATGAACAGTCGCGCCGCCACGTCCCGCCCCAAAGGATCGGTCCCGAGATAGTGGTCGCCGGTCAGCGGCGGTGAAAAGCGGGCGCGCAAATCGATGTATAGGGAATCATAGGGCAGGAGATGAGGGCCGAACACGCATGCCAGCGTGAGAACGGCGATCATCGCCACCCCCAGCAACGCCAGGTGATGGCTGGTGAACCGGCGCACGGTGCGGCTGCGCCACCAGCGGCTTGGTTCTGCATTTGCGGCGAGAGCGGTCATTTCGGGTGCCTCCTGTTGGGCGTGAGGTTACGCGCTCAACCCAGACGAATACGCGGGTCGACGATCGCCACCACGATGTCTGCGATCAGGTTGCCGAGAATGACGAGGATGGCTGAGAACATCAGCAGTCCCATCACGACCGGGTAGTCGCTGTAGCCGAGGCTGTCGAGGAACAGCCGCCCCATGCCTGGCCAGGTAAACACTGTCTCCGTCACCAGCGCGCCGGTCAGGATGCTGGGAAGCTGCACCCCGGCCAGTGTGATCATCGGCAAAAGCGCATTGCCGACGACGTGCTTCATTATGACTCGGCGCTCGCTCAGGCCCTTGGCGCGGGCGGTCTTGACAAAATCCTGGCTGATGGCGTCGAGCGTCGCCGTGCGCATGTAGCGGCTCCAGATCGCGACATGCACCAGCGACAGCACGATGCTTGGCAGGATCAGGTGATGCAGGTAGTTCAGGACCGAACCGTCGCCGATCGTGTACATGTTGCCTGCAGGGACCCAGCCCAGCCGCAGGGAGAAGATATAGATGCCGACGAGCCCGAACCAGAAGGTCGGGATTGACAGTGCGACCATGGCGCCGATCGTCGCCAGATGGTCGAACAGCGAGTAGCGGTGCGTGGCGCCGCGGATACCGATCCAGGTGCCGATCGCGATCGCAATCGCGGTGGACGTACCCATCAGCAGCAGCGTGGCAAAGACGTGCCGGCCAATCACGGCCAGCACAGGCGCGCCGTCGCGGAAGGAGTGGCCCCAGTCGCCCTGGAGAAGCCGCCAGGCCCAGTCGAGATATTGCATCCACAGCGGCCGATTCAGCCCCAATTGCTCTTTCAGGCGATCGAGATCGTCCTGCGTCATGCTGGGATCGAGCCCGAATTGCGCCAGTGGCCCTCCCGGTAGCAGGTTCAGGACGAGGAACCCGATGAGCGAGACGATCAGGAGCAGGATGAGGCTCTGCGAGAGCCGGTTCAGCAGGAAGCCGCGCATTCAACTCTCCTCTTTCAAGACAGCGCCGAAGACTGGCCGCCGCCGCGAGGCGGCGGCGGCGTATGTATGTCAGCCCTTCCAATACCATCCGGCGGCATGCCAGGATGCGACGCGGGTGTTGGAATTTGCCTCGAAACCCTCCAGCCCTTCCTTGCGGCCGAACACGTTGGTGGAGGCAAACAGAGGCAGGAACGGCAGATCCTGACGGACGATTTCCTGCACACGCAGATAAATGGCGCGCCGCACTTCCCGATCGAAGGTGCGGGTGCCCTTCTCGAGCAGCGCATCGACCTCCGGGTTGGAGTATTGGCCTGTGTTCGAGCCCTTTCCGCCCTTCGCGACGATCGCCTTGGTGTGCAGGCGGTTGGAAACGTCGGGGTCGCCCGCGATGACATTTGTTACACCGGAGATGGCTGACTCGAACTGCGATTTGAGCCAGAAATCGCCCCACATGACGGCGGCCGGCAGGTTCGAGATGGTCATCTCCACCCCGATCTCGGCGAATGTCTGCTGCAGGAACTGCTGCGTCTGCTCGCGCAGGTGGTTGCCGGAGGTGGTGGAGTTGGCGAACGACAGACGCACCCCGTCCTTCACCCGTATTCCATCGGCTCCGGGTACCCAGCCGGCCTCGTCGAGGATCTGGCCCGCGCGCTCGAGGTTGAACTCCTGGGCCGGCAGGTTCGGATTGTAGTAGTAGGAACTCTGCGGCATGAACGTCTCGGTGGGGGTGTGGACCCCGTAATAAATTGCTTCGAGGATCGCTTTCCTATCGATTGCGGCGTAGAGCGCCTGGCGGACCGCCGGGTCCTTGAATTGCGGCTTCTCAAGATTGAGATAGATCGACTCGACCGATGCCCCAGACTCCAGCTTGACCACACGATCCGATAGTTTGCTGGCTTCCGCGTAGTGGTCGGCGGTTATGAATGCTTGGTCGACAAGATCAATGTCGCCGCTCTTGAACTGGGTGTAGAGCACCGTCATGTCGGGGATGTATTTGAAGACGAGCCGCTCCAAATAGGGGCCCTCCCCGACATAATCCGCGTTCGCGACGAGTTCGATATGATCACCGGCAACGCGCTGCGCCCATTTGAATGCGCCAGTGCCGACAGGCGCCTGATTGAAGGCGGCGGCGTTGGGGTCGGCCTCTTTTTCGAGGATGTGCTTGGGAACCATGAAGGTTTCGGCGAGAAACGACAGGTAGGGGGCGAAAGCCTCCTCCATCCGCCAGGTGAGCTCGGTCGGCGAGACCACCTTGATATCGCGCACCAGCGAATGGCCGGCCGTGCGCCAGGCGCGGAATTGCGGATTGGTGATGAGCTCAAGAGTGAATTTCACATCCTCAGCCGTGAAGGGCTTGCCGTCGTGCCAGCGGACGTCGTCACGCAGGCGGATGCGCCACTTAAGACCGTCCTCTGAAATGTCGCCGTTTTTCTGGCTTGGCACTTCGACCGCTAGATTGGGCTGAAGAACGCCTTTGGGATCCATGCGGAAGAGCGCATCGAAAAGCGAGAAATGCACAGCGTCGTCGACCTCGATATGCGGCATCAACGGATTGAACACGGTGGGTTCCTGCGAAAGTCCGACGACGACGCGACCGGTTGGGCTCGCTGGCGGGGTCTGGGCGAAGGCGGGCTTGCCCAACAGATTGGGCGCAATGAGGCCTGCCGCCCCGCCTATCGCCATCAATCGCAGTGCATCGCGCCGCGAGTAGTTTGATTTGGTGTCTGAGCGTTCAGTCATTGGAATTCCCCTTGTTCTGGCGGTATCCGCCGTGGCTCTTACCCATTTGCTGCAACCGGACGGGTAGATCCCGGCTGCTCTCCAGGAATCGCCGCCACCAGCTCACGCGTGTAGGCTGATTGCGGGTCGAGGAAGATTTGCGAGGGCGGTCCGCGTTCCACGATCCGCCCTTTCTGCATCACCGCGATTTCGTCGCAGATCTGGCTGGCGACGCGCAGATCGTGGGTGATGAAGATCATCGACACGCCGGTCTCCCCCTGGATTTGGTCCAGCAGCTGCAGGATCTGGGCCTGGATCGACACGTCGAGCGCCGACACAGCTTCGTCGGCAATCAGCAGCTTCGGCTTGAACATCAGCGCCCGAGCGATGCCTATGCGCTGGCGCTGCCCACCGGAAAATTCATGCGGAAAGCGACCAAAGGCGCCGGCATCGAGTCCGACATGAGCCAGGAGCGCCTTCGCCTCATCACGCGCCTGGGCATAGGGCATCCCGTGCGCGACTGGGCCAACGGTCAGGATGTGGCCGATCGTCGAGCGCGGGTTGAGCGAGGCGAAGGGATCCTGGAAGATCATCTGAACCCGCGGCCGCAGCGGGCGGAATTCGGCTTCGGAAAGCTTGGCGATGTCGCGGCCCTCGAACAGAATCCCGCCGCCGTCGCTGTCCAGCAGCTTGATCAAAAGCCGGCCAAGCGACGATTTGCCGGAACCGCTTTCGCCCACAACGCCCAGCGTGCGCCCGGGCGCCAGATCGAACGAGACCTCGTTGACCGCGGGCACGACGCGCTGCGAGCCAAACAGGGAACTGCCGCTGCGGTAGGTCTTCACCAGGCCTTCGACCTTCAGGATCGGCGCTTTATTGGCCGTCTCCAGAGGAACGCGGTCCTCGCCGGTCAGGCGCGGGACGGCCGCGATAAGGCGCCGGGTGTAGGGATGGCCCGGCGACTTCAGGACCTGTTGGGCGCTACCCTGTTCGACGATGTGGCCCTTCTCCATCACGACGACACTGTCTGCGATCTCGGCCACCACTCCGAAGTCGTGGGTGATGAACATGACGCTCATCCCCTTGCGGCGCTGAATGTCGCGGATCAGCTCCAGAATTTGTGCCTGTGTGGTCACGTCGAGCGCGGTCGTCGGTTCATCCGCGATCAGGATCGTGGGTTCAAGCGCCAGCGCCATGGCGATCATAACCCGCTGCCGCTGCCCGCCAGAAAGCCGGAACGGATACTGATGATACATGAGTTCGGGGTCGGGCAACCCCACCTCGGTCAGCAACTCGACAGCGCGGCCGCGACGGGATTTCGGGGTGCCGACGCCATGCGCCGCCATGACTTCGTCGATCTGCGCGCCCACCGTCATCAGCGGATTGAGTGCCGAGAGCGGATCCTGGAAAATCATCGAGACAACCCGGCCGCGCAGGCTGCGCAGCTTGTCGGGCGACAGGCCTATGATGTTCATCCCATCCAGCTGGATGGCGCCCGAGGAGACGCGGATCACCTTGGGCAGAAGCCCCATGATCGCATTGGCTGTGACAGACTTTCCCGATCCGGATTCGCCGATGATGCACAGGATCTGGCCGCGCTTCAGATCAAAGGAGATGTTCTCGACGGCATAAGTCCGTTCCATGCCTTGCGGCAAATTCACCGTGAGGTCGCGTATCGAAAGCGCCACATCGTGGGGGGCTACAGCCTGAATGCTTGCGATCATCGAGATCACCTCCCCTTTCAACCGAGCGGGTCCACGCTGTTGCGGACCGCATCATCGCCCTTTGAGCAGAAGCGCCTCACCGTAGCGGCCGTCGTCTGGCCATCTCGGCGCTTCGCGCCCTGAGGCTGCGAGAAACGGATTCTGCTCATCCTGGCGGCTCCCTTGATGAAATTCGGTCCGTGTACCGGACACTGTTCCCTTTTCTTGGAGAACTCTCCGAAGGCGTAAGCCCTGCCTATCGGAAGTCCTCTGGAGCTTGCCCGCTATAAGGAAGGGTTGCTCCGTTCTTTCAGCCAGTTTGACTGTTTTGTTTCCGCAGAGTCATCGAAACTTGGCCCTCGGGCGGCAGGAACTTCTGAAAAGAACGTCCAGTTCGGCATTTCACTCTGCAGCTGTTCGGCGCCCGCGACATGATCAGGCAACCATATCCTTCATGCGGCAATACGCCCCCACGACGGGCAGGAACCAGGGCCTTCCGGTGCATCGGCACCGTGTGCCAGGCCATGCGGTCGAATGTCCGTGCGGCCCATCGCAATGTCGGCCAAGGCACTGCCGATCAAGGTCGACAACTGCGCGCCGCGCCCTGAATAGCCCATGGCGTAGATGACGCGACTGCATGAAGTGTACTCCTGCTTGCCCCGGTGACAGCGAGCTTTTCGCCGAACAATTGCCCGTCCAAGGGGCCGCTAGCCGCACGATATTCCGTCCAGGCACAAACTTCGCAGCCTGCCTCTGCAGGCGGCAGGTTAGGATGCTTCAAATTACCGGAGTCCCCATCCATGCCCGCGCCGCTCATGCACATCGAGTCTAGCCCTTCCCTGCCTCGCGAGGCGGACGTCGTCGTCATCGGCGGCGGCGTGGTAGGCGTATTCACGGCATATTATCTCGCACGCCGCGGCGTCAGCGTTGCCCTGCTGGAGAAAGGACGCGTGGCCGCCGAACAGTCCAGCCGCAACTGGGGCTGGTGCCGCCAGCAGAACCGTGACGCGCGCGAGTTGCCGATGGCAACCAAGAGCCTCGGTCTCTGGGAAAAAGTGGCGCAGGAGACTGGCGAAGACACCGGCTTTCGCCGTTGCGGGCTGCTCTATCTCTCGCAAAACGACGATGAACTCGCAGGTTGGGCAAAGTGGCGCGATTTTGCAAGGACCGTCGGTGTCACGACGCATATGCTGAGCGCGGAAAAAGCCACCGAACGGGGCAAAGCGACCGGCCGCAAGTGGAAGGGCGGCGTTTTCTCACCGACCGACGGAACGGCAGACACCTCGAGGGCGGTACCTGTAGCCGCGCTTGGGATCATGGCGGCTGGCGGCTCCGTACATCAATATTGCGCGGCTCGCGGCATAGAGTTGAGCGCCGGCCGGGTCAGCGGCGTCGTTACAGAAGCGGGAACCATCCGGACAACGACCGTGGTCATGGCCGGAGGCGCGTGGGCTTCTTCCTTCTGCAACCAGCTTGGTGTTCGTTTCCCGCAAGCTGCCGTGCGTCAGTCCATTCTAGCCGTAGCGCCGGGCGCAAATGGCCTGCCGGATGCCCTGCATACCGCGCGCGTCTCGCTGACGCGGCGCGGCAACGGTGGATACACGCTGGCGATCAGCGGGCGGGCGCGAGTCGATCCAACGCCGCAGCAGCTCAGGTTCAGCCGCGAGTTCGTGCCCATGTTCGCCCGCCGCTGGCGCAGTCTGGCCCCGGGAGCGTTCGAGGGCTGGCGTCAAGGTCATGAAAGCCTGAGGAAATGGGTACTTGACGACGTGACACCAATGGAACGGAACCGCATTCTCGACCCCAAGCCTGACATGAGGCAGATTCGCCTGACATATCAAAGAGCCTGCGGATTGCTGCCCGAACTCAAGCGCACCGCGATTTCTCATGCTTGGGCGGGCTATGTCGACAGCACGCCCGATGGCATCCCGGCAGTCGGTGAAATCGAGGGGATTCCGGGCTTCATCCTGGCGGCGGGATTCAGCGGCCACGGCTTCGGGATTGGCCCCGGCGCCGGGCATATGATCGCCGACATCATCACCGGCAGCGAGCCTATTGTCGATCCACGTCCTTATAGGCCGGAGCGTCTGAAGACCGCTGCGTGGGGCAAGGTCGCTGAATTCTGAGAAGACCGATTTGCCAACATCCAACCGGTCGCACATGAGATTGAGGCCGTGAGGCGGCCAGCACGAAAACAGGGAAAGTGACGATGCGCGTATATGAGATTGCCGCCATTCCGGCCGACGGGATCGGCCCAGAGGTCATTGCCGCCGGTCTCCAGGCGCTTGAGACACTTGAAGAGCGCTGCGGCGACTTCAAGCTGCGCGTCCAGCACTTCGACTGGGGCTCAGACTACTACAAGGCCCATGGTCGGATGATGCCCGAGGACGGTGTGACGCAACTGAAGCGTTTCGACGCTATCTTCTTTGGCGCGGTCGGCGCTCCCGATGTGCCCGACGACATCACTCTCTGGGGCCTCCGGCTGCCGATTTGCCAGGGCTTTGATCAGTACGCGAACGTGCGGCCGACCAGGATATTGCCGGGCATTGCTTCTCCGCTGGCGGGCGTTGGCCCTGGCGATCTGGATTGGGTGATCGTGCGGGAGAATTCCGAGGGCGAGTATTCGGGCCACGGCGGCCGCGCCCATCGCGGCCTCCCCGAGGAAGTCGGAACCGAGGTCGCGATCTTCACGCGCGTCGGCGTCACCCGCATCATGCGCTATGCATTCCGGCTGGCGAAGTCACGGCCGCGAAAGCTCCTGACAGTTGTTACGAAATCCAACGCGCAGCGTCACGGCATGGTAATGTGGGACGAAATCGCCGCCGAGGTGGCACGGGAATTCCCGGACGTCACGTGGGACAAGATGCTGGTTGATGCTATGACGGCGCGCATGACGCTGAAACCACGGAGCCTCGATACGATCGTCGCCACCAATCTTCACGCCGACATATTGTCGGACCTTGCGGGCGCGCTTGCGGGCAGTCTCGGCGTAGCACCGACCGCCAATATTGATCCCGAGCGGCGCTATCCCGCGATGTTCGAGCCTATCCACGGCTCGGCATTCGACATTGCCGGCAAAGGTATCGCCAACCCTGTCACCACCTTCTGGACCGCTGCCCAGATGCTCGACCATTTGGGCGAGAACGACGCGGCTGCCCGGTTGATGCGCGCTGTGGAATCGGTGACGAGTGAAGGCGTGTTGACGCCGGACGTTGGTGGCACCGCGACCACGCAGGAAGTAACAGACGCCGTTTGCCGGACGATCCGCGGTTCGAACGTGTGACAGGTTTCTGATGAAGCTCGACAAGATCGACATCAAAATTCTCTCCGAGCTGCAAAAGAACGGTCGGATATCCAACGTCGAGCTTGCCGAGCTGGTGTATCTGTCACCGAGCCCCTGCCTGATGCGGGTCAAGAAGCTTCAGGCGGAAGGCTTCATCACAGGTTATTCCGCCCAGATCGACGTCTCCAAGCTCGGGCAGACGTTGACGGTCTTCACCGAGATCACGCTCAGGAACCATCGGCAGAACGACTTCGCGCGGTTTCTTGCCACCGTCGAGAAGATCGATTCCGTCATCGAATGCCATCTTGTTTCAGGCGGCTACGACTACCTGGTGAAGTTTGTCACAGCGGGAATCACCGAATACCAGACGGTCATGGAGCGCCTTGTCGAAATGGACATCGGCATCGACAAATATTTCAGCTTCGTCGTGCTGAAATCCCCTATCGTGAAATCTCATTTGCCGCTCGACGCCATATTCGACAGATGAGGAAGAGGCTGCCGCGCATGCGGCGGCAGTCTGGACGATCATCTTTTCATCGCCGCCCGCACGTCCTTGTCTTCGAGGGTTTGATCCAGCGTCATCCGCGTGCGTTCGAGGATTCCATCGATATCGTCCTCGGTGCAGCAGAGCGGCGGCGCATAGCCCAGGATGCCGCTGTTGAAGGCGCGGATGATGAGGCCGTTCGCCCATGCGCGGTCGAAAATACGGCGACCCGGATCGGCTGCCGCCGGCATGGGCGTCTTGCGCTCCTTGTCAGTGACCAGCTCGACCGCGGCCAGCATGCCGCGACCGCGAATATCGCCAACCAGCGGGTGGTCGGCGAGCGAGCGAAGGCCTTCCATCAAGCGCTTCCCGGCCTTCCGCCCGTTCTCGAGCAAGCCCTCTTCGTAGAGACGCAGGCATTCCAGCCCCACCGCCGCGCTCACGGGATGGGCTGAATAGGTGTAGCCATGGCCGACAGGCGCTTTGCCGGCTCCGTCCGCGATCGTATTGTAGACATGGTCCGACATGAAGACTGCGCCCATCGGCACGTAGCCCGAGGTCAGTCCCTTCGCCGTGGTTATGAAATCCGGCACCACATCGTCCTCGTCACAGGCGAAGAGCGGGCCGGTGCGGCCAAAGGCAGTGATGACTTCGTCGGCAACGAACAGAATGTCGTGTTCCTTGCACACGGCGTGCAGGGCCTTCAGCCAGCCTGTCGGTGGAACGAGTACACCGCCCGAACCCTGAATGGGTTCGGCGTAGAAGGCCGCAACGCGGTCCGCGCCGAGTTCCGCGATCTTGGCGCGCAGGGCCGCGACCGATGCATCGATGATCGCCTGCGGATCGGAACCGACCGGATTGCGATAGGCATAGTGCGAGGGAATCTTGTGCTGCCAGTCGTAAGGCACGCCGAAGCCCGCATGGAAAGCGGGGATCGCGGTCAGACCGGACCCTGCCGTCGAGGATCCGTGGTAGCCATACTCGACCGAGATGAACTGGTCCTTTTGCGGCGTACCCTTGGCATGGTAGTAGTAGCGAATGAAACGGATCGTGCTGTCGACTGCGTCGGAACCGCCCAGCGTGAAATAGACATGGTTCAGATCGCCGGGCGCCAGTTCGGCAAGTCTGGCAGCAAGACGAATGGCAGGCTCGGACCCCAGCCCGAAATATCCCGTCGCATAGGGAAGCTCTCTTAGCTGCTTGGCCGCTGCCTCAACGACGCTTTCCTGCCCGTATCCGATGTTTACACACCATAGACCCGCGAATCCGTCCAGCAGCGTTTTCCCGCTTGCATCGGTCACCATCGCGCCCTTGGCGGATTTGAGCACCCGCACACCGGTTTCCTCGTGGCTCCGATAGCATGAAAACGGGTGAACCAGATGCGCGCGATCGAGTTCGATCAGTGAGTTTGCCAGCATTTCTTCCTCCGATTCAACCGAGTGCCTGACTGACCAACGCATATGTGCGGTGATGCGAGGGCTTGCTTTCTTTGTGCGTGGCCATGGAGCGTCGCATCGTGATTCCGCCGCCGACGTGCGCGAGCCCGCGCCCGGTGAGCCATTCAGCAAGATCCATTGAAACGCCGGTATCGACACGGACGAACTTGCCCTGATGATGGGCGAGCAGAAAGTCGATCAGGGCTTTGGCCTCGGTACCGTTTCTCGCCACCACCGGCCCGATGACCAGCCCCCGGCCGAATGGCCGGATGGCGGAAAAGGCCTGGGTATCGCCTTCATCGCGAATGACAGCGAACTTCGCGCGCTCGCGAAGCAGCTTCATCAGCGCCGAACGGTCATGGCCAAATGCCTCGCGATCCAGCACCCCGAGGCGGGCAAGATCGCCGCTCTCGGCCCAGGATACACGGGCCGGCGCGGAAACAGGCAATGCCTCGCCCTGATGCTGTACGATCTCGCCAGTCGTGACGAAGCCCAGCTTCTCATAGAGCGGCAGGCCTTCCCGTGTCGCCGCCAGGCAACAGGTGCGCTCACCCGCCTTGGCAAGCGCCTCTTCCATCATCTTTCGGCCGAGCCCGCGGCCACGCATGGCCGCATCGACGATAACCATGTTGATGGCGGCGGCATCGTCGCCGTAGGGGGTCATCATGATGGTAGACACCACGCGTTCTTCTTCCAGAGCGACGATCCCCCGGCTGACTGACTGGACCAGCTCCCAATCCTCGCGGCGATGCGGCCATTTAACTTGGCGAGACAACTCGACAGCACCTTCCAGGTGCCCCGGTGTCATCTCTTCAAGGATGATCTGTTGTGTGGTCATGATGAATTTCCGGCCTTCGTCTTCAGGTGCTTACGGTAGACCACCAAAGACAGCAGTTCCTCCCGACCGGCAGCCATGCGCCACGCGTTTTCACTATCCTTCGCCGCTCGCGCCGCATCTTCTGCCGAAGCATGGCCGGCAGGCCGCGCTGCTCCCAAAGCTCGAAAGGACACCTGGCGCAACTCTCTGCCAAACCGGCGATGCAATACGAAACGATCTGCTTCAGGTCGCGGCGAATGCGGCCGTTGGTCTTCCCGATCGCCGACTATGGTGATTGCGGTACAGGCACGCTGTGCCGAGAAAACTAGGAGGATGGTCGCCATGTCGACGTTCAGACCGAAATACATCACCTTCGACTGCTACGGCACGCTCACCAATTTCGATATGGCCGGTGCCGCGAGGCGCGTCTACGGCTCGCAGCTTTCGCCTGCCGCGTTGACGCAGTTCATCAAGGATTTCGCGGGCTATCGCCTCGACGAGGTTCTTGGCGCCTGGAAGCCCTATATCGAGGTCGTGCACAATTCCGTGGAACGCACCTGCAAGCGCAACGGCGTCGCATTCCGGCCCGAGGATGCCCAGCGCATCTATGAGGAAGTGCCGACATGGGGTCCGCACCCGGATGTCCCGGCTGGCCTGGCTAAGGTCGCCAAGGAAATCCCGCTGGTGATCCTGTCGAACTCCATGAAAAGCCTGATCATGTCGAACGTGGAGAAGCTCGGCGCACCCTTCCACATGGTCATCACGGCCGAGGAGACCGGCGCCTACAAGCCGCTGATGAAGGGTTTCGAATACATGTTCGACAAGCTCGGCTGCGGCCCTGAGGACATTACTCATGTGTCGTCCTCATTCCGCTACGATCTCATGACCGCCTATGATCTCGGTATCAAGAGCAAGGTCTGGGTGAATCGCGGCCACGAGCCCGCGAACCCCTTCTACGAATATACCGAGATCAAGGATATTGGCGGGCTGGCCGCCGCCGTCGGCCTGGATCCCGTTCGGGAAGTTGCTTGAGGCTGGCGGCCTCCGGCCATCGCGGCATCCGAAGTATCGAATCAGAAAGGGGCGGCTCGACCGCCCCTTTCTCATTGCTGGTCTCGCTGTTGAAACTCCGGAAAAGCCCCTAATTCAACCCGCCGACGTGGAGCGTCTTGACCTCGAGATACTCCTCTATCCCGAGCTGCGATCCTTCGCGCCCAAGCCCCGACTGCTTCACGCCGCCGAAAGGCGCGACCTCTGTCGAGATCAGGCCGGTGTTGAGGCCGACCATGCCGAACTCCAGCGCCTCGGCCACACGCCACGACCGCTTGAGGTTTTCCGTGTAGAAATAGGCGGCAAGGCCGAAGGGCGTTCCGTTGGCGATCGCGATCGCTTCTTCCTCCGTCTCGAAGCGGAAGAGCGGAGCCACGGGGCCGAACGTCTCTTCCGACGCCAGGAGCATTTCGGTCGTTGCATCGCCGAGCAGAATAGGCCGGGCGTACTGCCGGCCTTCCGGTAACGAATCGCTCTGCGCAATGATCCTTGCGCCCTTCTCCAGGGCATCCGCGAGGTGCCGCTCGATCTTTTCAATTGCGGCACCGTTGATCATAGGCCCGATGACGACGCCCTCCTCCGTGCCCGGACCGACCTTCATCCCTGCAACTTGGCTGGCGAGCTTCGCAGCAAACGCCTCATAGATGCCGGCCTGCACGAGAATGCGGTTGGCACAGACGCAGGTCTGGCCGCCATTGCGAAATTTGGAGTTTACCGCCCCTTCGACGGCGAGATCGAGATCTGCGTCATCGAAGACGATAAAGGGCGCATTCCCGCCGAGTTCCAGGCTGAGCCTCTTTATGCCGTCGGCGGCACCCTTCATCAGAAGCGCGCCGACGCGGGTCGAACCTGTGAAGGAGATCTTGCGCACCGTTTCGTTGGCCATCAGCTCTTTGCCGATCTCCGCCGGCATGCCGGTTACGATGTTGATAACGCCTGCCGGGATGCCCGCTCGCTCCGCCAGGACGCCGAGCGCGAGCGCCGAAAATGGTGTGAACTCGGACGGCTTGATCACTACCGTGCAGCCGGCGGCAAGGGCGGGCGCAACCTTGCGCGTGATCATCGCGTTGGGGAAATTCCACGGGGTGATGACGGCGCAGACGCCGACTGCTTCCTTGAGAACCAGAATGCGGCGATCGGCAGTGGGTGACGGAATGGTCGAGCCACCGATCCGTCGCGCCTCCTCCGCGAACCATTTCACGAACGACGCGCCGTAGCGGATCTCCGCGAGCGCCTCGGCAAGCGGCTTACCCTGTTCCAGAGTCAGCAGGAGCGCCAAATCCTGTTCATGCCGGCGAATGAGACCGTGCCAGCGTTCCAGCAGTCCCCCGCGCTCGGCATGAGTTTTCTTCTTCCAACTCCTGAACGCTTCGGCCGCAGCACCGATCGCGGCCCTGGTCTCGTCGCCCCCCATGTCGGGAACGGTGCCGAGAACAGTCAGGCTGGCAGGGTTGGTGACCTCGGCGACGCCCTTTGTATCCGCTTCCCGCCAGACACCGCCAATCAACGCCTGCTGGCGGAACAGGTCCGCATCGTTAAAGGTGCCAATCTTCGTGATCGCATTCATGGTCTTTTTCCTCTGCCCTTTTCAGCTCAATGCCGCAAGCACGGCTCGCGTGATTGTTTCAGTCCGGTCCTTGCCTGCGATCGTGCCTATCCCCTGCGCGGTTACGGACGCGATTGCCGACATCACTTCGGCCGCAGCATGCCGCTCGCCCAGATGCTCCAGCATCATCGCACCGGACCAGATCGCGGCGATCGGATTGGCGACGCCGAGATGCGCGATATCGGGCGCCGAACCATGGACAGGCTCGAACATGGAAGGTGCGCTGCGATCAGGATTGATATTGGCAGAGGCGGCATAACCCAGCCCGCCCTGAATGGCCGCTCCGATGTCGGTGAGGATGTCGCCAAAGAGGTTCGAGGCGACGATTACGTCGAGGCTTTCAGGCGCCAGCACCATGCGGGCTGCCATGGCGTCGATGTGGTAGTGCGAGACCTCTACTTCGGGATAGTCTTTCGCTATCTCGCGCGTCACCTCGTCCCAGAAAACCATGGAATGTTTCTGCGCGTTGGATTTGGTCACAGATGCGAGCTTCTTGCGGCGCGCCCGCGCCTGTTCGAAACCGAAACGCATGATCCGTTCGACACCCGCACGCGTGAAGATTGCTGTCTCAATCGCGACCTCATTGGCTGTGCCGGAATGAACGCGCCCGCCGGCGCCGGAATATTCGCCTTCCGTATTCTCGCGTATGCACAGGATGTCGAATCCATCAGAGCGGAGGGGCCCCTGAACGCCCGGCAACAGCCTGTGCGGTCGTATGTTGGCGTACTGCGTGAACCCTTTCCGGATCGGCAGGAGCAGTCCGTGAAGCGATACTGAGTCAGGCACTTCGGCGGGCCACCCCACAGCGCCGAGATAGATCGCATCGAATTTTCGAAGTGTCTCGATGCCGTCTGGCGGCATCATTGCGCCGGTTTCCAGGTAGTAGGCGCAGGACCATGGGAAGCGTTTGCCATCAAGGGCGAAACCGCCCCGTTTTGCCGCCGCCTGCATCACCTGCCATGCCGCCCCAGTCACGTCCCTGCCGATGCCGTCGCCGGGGATGAGCGCTATGTTGTAGGTCTTCATTTGATGGAGGTCCTCATTTGCACTGGCGTTTCATCGGAACAATAATGGACCGCGCGCCGCATTTTCCGTCGAGGATGAGCCGCCCGACGGCGTCGAATCGCATCAGGCGGAACTTGGAAAGTCGATTGTTCTGGAACCGCCGCGCGCTCTATTCGGCCGGACCTTGAGCATTGAACTCAGTCATAAACGCAGACGTAGATCTTGCGCACGGTCTCGATCGTGCGCCAGACGCCGACTAAACCGGGCTTCATCACGAAGCTGTCGCCGGCGCGATAGGTCTTCGTCTCGCCCGCCTTCTCCTCGATTTCGATCACACCCGAAATGATGTGGCAGAACTCGTAGGTGGTGCCCTTGATCGAATGCGTCTCGCCGGGCGTCGCCTCCCAGACGCCGGTCAGAACCTTCTCACCTTTCGAGGCATCCTGCGCCCAGGTCTTGAAGGATGGAGTGCCGGAAATGAGCCGCTCCGGCAGCGGCAATGCCTCCTTCGGCGTGAAGGCGGGATTTGTGTCGACAGTGATCAGAAGTGACATGTGAGGTTTCCTGGTTAGTAGCCGAGCGTCCGATCGACGAGGCCGATCAGAGCCTTCCCGGCGCGGTGGCGCCGGATGTTGTCCACGGCGGATTGCGCCGCCGTATGCGGTTGCGTCACCGAGGCGATGTGCGGCGTTATCATCACCTTCGGATGCGACCACAGAGGATGGTCTTCCGGGAGCGGTTCTGGATCAGTTACATCAAGCATCGCCGCAGATACGTGACCGGTGTCGAGCGCGTCGATCAGCGCGGCCTGGTCGAGTTGCGGACCCCTGCCGAGATGCAGCAGCCGCGCCCCTGCGGGCAGTAGGTCGAAGAGCTTTGCATCGAGCATGCCGCGCGTTTGTTCCGTCAGCGGCAGCAGGCAGACGAGAATATCCGTTTGATTCAGAAAGCCCGCGAGTTGGTCCGCGCCATGAAAACAGGCGACGCCCTCTATCCGCTTTCCGCTGCGGCTCCACCCGGCAAGCGGAAACTGAAACGGCTTCAAGCGCTCGATAGCCGCCTGCGCCAGCATGCCAAGGCCGAGGAAGCCAACCCGGCGTTCGGCCGCCTGTCGAGCGGCAATCGGTTGCCAGAGGCACCTTTTCTGCTGCTCGAGATAGGCGGGCATCTCCCGGTGGAGCGCCAACACGCCGAGCGCGACGTATTCCTGCATCATGCGTATGATGCCATCCTCGACCATGCGCACAAGCTTCACATGGCTTGGCACCACGTCCTGCTTGAACTGGTCGACGCCCGCTCCGATGGAAAACAGCACTTCCAGATTGCGGTAGCGCGAGATCTCGTCCGGCACCGTCCAGGTAATGAGATAGCGCACCTTCTCCGGCTCCATCTCCTCGCCGGAATGGAAGAATTCCAGCTCCGGGAGCTCGCGCGCGAAGATCTCGCGGAACACCGCAGCACGCGCGGCATCGGAATTGAAAAGAAACGCCATGGAAACCGCCCCTTCCTTCAGGTCGCGAGACGCGCGCCGAGCCCGTGGATCATCTTCCGGCAAGCGGCGAGTTCACCGGTCTCGATATATTCGTCGGCACGGTGAGCACGGCCGATGTCGCCGGGGCCGCAAATGATCGCATCGATACCGGCCTGCTGATAAAGCCCGGCCTCCGTGCCGTAACTGACCGCTGTGAGCGGCTCCTGCCCCGTCAGCTCGGTCAGAACCGCCGCTAGCTCACTTCCCTTCGCGGCTGCAAGGGCGGGATAGGTACTCAACTCGTGCCAAATTACCTCGAAGCCGCTGTCGCGCAGGGCAAAAAGCCCGGCCTTGACCGGCTCAAGCAGGGAGGATGGAGAAACGCCCGGCACGGCACGTACCTCGATATCGGCAGTGCAGTGGCCAGCGATGATGTTGACCGCCTGTCCACCGGCGATGACGCCCACCTGCAACGAAGAATATGGGGGCTCGAAATTATCATCGAACGGCCCGTCGGCGAGGGATTGGCTGTAGGCCACGGCGTGCGTGATGACTCCGGCCATGGCGTGCACGGCATTGAGTCCGAGATCGGGGCGAGACGAATGGCCGGATCGCCCGATCACCTCGAGCCGCGCGGCGGCCTTCCCCTTGTGCGCGCGCACCGGCTGCATCCGGCTCGGCTCGCCGACAATCGCGCCAAGCGGCCTCTCGCATAGGCCTGGCAACGCAGCTATGAGATGCGGCACGCCACGGCACCCCGCCTCTTCGTCGTAGGAGAACGCGAGATGAATTGGTTGCCGCAGGTTCATCGCCGCAAGTCCTGGGAGCGCGGCCAATGCGCAGGCGAGAAAGCCCTTCATGTCGGTGGCGCCGCGGCCGTAAAGCTTGCCGCCCTCGCGGCGCAGGAAGAACGGATCCGAGCTCCATTCCGGCTCGTCGGCCGGCACGACATCCATATGTCCGGAGATGATGTAGCCCCGACCCTCGCGCGGGCCGATCGTGACGAAGAGGTTGGACCGGTCGCCCTCGGGACCAGGGAGAACCGTCACCTCGGCTCCCGCTGCCTGACAGTAGTCGCGGATCCAATCGACGATTGCGCCGTTTGGCGTGCCAACAACAGAGGGAAACGCGATCAGGGTCGCGAGGATTTCTTCCACGTTCATGGCGGTCCGCTCTGCTTGCACACTATCCCGGGTGCGACCAGCCTATCCCTAGGCAGCAGTGTTCCCTGCCGAATCGCGTCGTGCTTTGGTGGAAGATTGCGAAAAAGCGCCTCGAACCAGCGAAACCTGCTGGCTTTCCCCTGTAAAGCTGCGGCAAAAGAGGCCTGTCGCAAACATGGCAATAGGCGCCAGGATCAACACCGCGTGCCTTGGGCATTGATTGAAGGAGCGGACCAACCGACATGCAAAGATCAGTGCGCCTGAAATCCTTCGAACTGGTCGCGCGGGACATCAATGATGTCGACGTTGATCTGCTGCATACACTATCGATTTCTGTCCGCTGGCCGCATCGGCCCAAGGACTGGGATCTACTGCGTCGCGCTGGCCACGGTATCGTTACTGTTGATGGTATTGGACGCGTTTTCGGAAGCGCGATGTGGTTTCCCCACGGGGACGACTTTGCCACCATTGGCTTGGTGATCACGACGCCCCGCATCCAGGCACAGGGAGGTGGTCGATGGCTCATGGACCAGGTCCTCGAGCGGTGCGGACACCGAAATCTCGCCCTGAACGCAACCCATGCCGCCTATCCTCTGTATGTTTCGCTCGGCTTCACGAGCGAGGCGATCGTCTACATGCGCCAGGGCGAGGCCCCACAAACACTCCCGCCATTGCCAGCTCTGGACGGCGAACTCAGTGAGCTGCCCAGCGACAGGCTCAGCGAGATCACCGCGCTGGACGCGCGCGCATTTGGGACAAATCGTGCGACGGTACTTGCGTTGCTCGCAGAAGATGCCTCGATAGCAACTCTGCGCCGTGGCAGCGAGGTCGTTGGCTATTCCATGTGTCGCGAGTTCGGACGCGGCTTCGTTATTGGCCCCACAATAGCCCGAAACGACCAGGACGCGGTGCATCTCACAGCCGTCCACCTGAAGAAGCTGGCAGGTCGATTCACGCGCGTCGATACGCGCGAAAGGGATGGCGTGTTTGCCGAGTTTCTTCAGCAGAGCGGCCTCGGCATTGCCGAGACCGTGACCACAATGTCCAAAGGCCGCCGCTTTCTGAACCGGGAAGACAATGGGCCGTGGGTTTATGGATTGGCCGGGCACGCGTTGAGCTGAACGCAAGTTCATTCCCGCGCCTCGATCTGCGGTCACAGACGGCAGGTCGACTAGGTCACCTGCTCAAGCTGCCGTCAAAAGCGCTGATGAACATGTCGACTTCGTTTCGCGACCAGATCAGTGGCGGACGTAGCTTGAGGGTATTAGGCGTCCCTTTCCCTATAAGGATGTTTCGGGCACGCATATCTTCAACAAGCCGATCAGTTTGTGTCACAGCCGGTTCCTTTGTGAGACGATCGGTCACCAATTCCACGCCGGTCATCATTCCAAGTCCGCGTACGTCGCCAATGATCGCGTGCCGTTCAGCCAAACACCTGAGCTCCTGCCGCAGATAATCTCCGATAGCGGCGCTCCGCTTGATTAGGTTTTCTCGCTCAATGACGTCCAGCACGGCCATACCGGCCGCGCATGCGACGGTGTTGCCGCCAAAGGTGCTGAACAACAGCGGGTAAGTGCCATTAAGGAACCGCTTCATGAGCGCCGAGCCGAGAATGACAACGCCGAGAGGGTGGCCATTTCCAACCGGTTTGCCCATCGTTATAAAGTCAACATAGTCGTCCTTGAGCCCGTTCGCTCTGAAGCCCCAAAAGGTTCCCATGCGGCCACAACCGGCCTGCACTTCGTCCGCAATGACGAATCCGCCGGCCGAACGAACCTTTTCCGCAACGAGATTGAAATAGTTTTCAGGCGCCTGCAAAACCCCGCTCGAGCACAAGGCGGTGTCTACCATGAATGCTGCGGGCCTGTGGCCTCTTTCGCTCAAGGTGGCTATCGCCCTGTCGGCGTCGGCTGCGTACCTTTCAGCGGCTTGCGGGTCGCTGGCGTAAGGCCCCCTGTACATATCCGGTGCCATCAAGGCTTCAATCCGTTTGGGATGCTCTTCTGCAGGAAGATGACGCCAGCTTTCATTGGAGAGCGCCGTCGTGAGTTCGGTGCATCCATGGTAGGCCTGATCGATGATCAAGCCGCCATCATGTTTGCTGAGCGAAATGGCTATCTGCATCGCCAGGTCGTTGGCTTCGCTGCCCGAGTTGACGAAGATGCAGGTGTCGAGGTGATCGGGCAGGTCGGCAGTCAGACGCGCTGCGTACTCGACGGTCACGTCGCACATGTAGCGCGTATTGGTGTTCAGCGCGCTGGCCTGGCGGTAGATCGCTTTCGCCACATGCGGATGGCAATGACCAATCTGGGGGACGTTGTTGTAAACATCCAGATAGGCGGTGCCATCGGCGGCATACATCCAGGCGCCGTCAGCGCGTATGATGTGCAGCGGCTTCTTGTAAAAATGCCATATCGGTCCCAGGTGGGCTTCGCGCTCACGCCTGAGCAAGTCATAGTCATCTGCGAGGCGCTCGCCATTGTTGCCTATAGCGCCATAGACCGGAAACCGGCATGCCTGACGAAGCCTGCGGACCGCCTGCGCGCGACCCTGACCGCTCAGCAACGTCATCATTCGGGGATAGTGACTGGCGTCTTCGATGTGGCGGATGCCGGATTCATCCGTGGCTTCTCTGGCTTCCACGATGACAGTGGCCATCGCGAGACGAAGGAGCATCGCATCGAAAACGAGATCGATCTCATTTTCTTCAAGCGGGTATGTTGAATCGAAGCCCGATGCCACGTCGCAAAGGTAGGCAATCGGATCATGATCATGTCTTGAGAATGTCTCGGAGGCAGTGACAATATCCGCGACGATGGAATTATAGCCCATATCGCCGAAGTCGATGATACCCACCGGTGAGGTACGATCGCGGGGATCGACCAGGATGTTGCCGCCATGCGAATCCTGATGCACGATTTGCCGGCGCGTCCTCAGTAATTGGGGAAGGGTAAAGCGCTCGGCGCGATCGAAAATTTCGTCGCACAACTGCCGAAGCTTCGTGTCAGAGATCTTTTCTATCTGCGGGCGCAAGTCCAAGGCGAGCGAAATGTCCCAGAGATGTATGTTGCTGCAGGCATAGGGGTGGAAGAAATCCCTGAGCGCATGAGTGAGCCGCCCCACCATCGCGCCGATATTGTAACGGGTCTCGGCGGAAAACGCTTCTTCAACCTGCTCCATGACTTCCCCCGACAGGAAAGTAAGCACGCGGATCATATGCCGGACGCCGCGCCCATCCTCGATCCATTCAAAGGAGGCGCTCTCAAGGGAGGGAATAACGCGAGGCACCGGAAGAGCCGGGTCCCGCTCGACGATATGGTTTAGAGCCTTGACCTGCATATCGACGACGCCTGCAGGCTCGTTTGCATTGGATATCTTGACGACAACGTCCCGGCCATCGGCGCCCCCGATCCGCCAGGATAGATCGCGCTCGGAAGCCAGTTGCTTGTATGTCCCCTCGATCCCGTAACGGCGTGCAACCACGCGCCTTGCCGCTTCCAGCGAAAAATTGGGAAGGTTGCGAAGAAACAGAGCATCGGTGCTCATTCTGTACCCCTGAAGCCACCATCAGAACGCTCGCCGCGGGAAGTCGGCCAGGTCGCTGGTGCAGATTAAGCGGGAAGTCAGCAGGCGGCATTTTTGCCCTGCGCTTTTCCAGCGGTGCCAGAGCCTAACCCTCTGCCGGTTTGGCAAGAATATCATTTGGAGAACCGATACATTGATTTTTATAAATGCATCCGGTGTGCCTTGATGACCGTATCGCGGACATAGGCAACGTTGGCCGCCTGTTCGCCCGCGCGCGTGGCGACCTCAATGTCGGCGAAATAGGCCTCATCGGCTATGGCAAGTCGGCGCAGACGCCCCTGATGTTCGAACAAGCCTGCAAAGTGTACCGGAAGGACTCCCAGGTAGGCGCCCGACAGAACCATCAAAAGCTGCGCTTCAATATCAAACACCACGCGGTTAGCGGGAGGGTTGTCGAAACGGCGGCGTCGCATACCGTACCAATAACCTCTGTGAACCCACGGGTAGCCGTAGCATTCCGCGCTGGTAATCGCCTCTTCCTTTCGGCGAAACAACGGATGCGCCGACCCGCAAAAGACAGCATGTTCTTCTCGGTAGATTATCTCGTATCTCAGGCTTGCAACTTTGATGTCGGAACCGCCTATTCCGATATCTATCTCGTTTTCCGCGACTGCTTTTGTAATATCGTTAGGCCGCATGATCTTGAGATTTAGTTCGATTTCCGGTGCGCCTTTGGAAAGCTCGGCGATTGCGTCAGAAATCCGGAAACTCGGATCGGTCGCCATGCAGTCGACAATACCGACGCCGACCTTTCCCGCCAAGGCGCTTCTGAGGCACGAAAGCCGAGCAGAGTTGGTGTCCAGCATCTCGGTGATTTCTGTCCCTATTTCGTAAGCCCGGCGCCCCTCTTCGGTGAGCGAAAAACCGCGACGCCCCCGTTCGCATAATTTCACGCCAAGCCGTTGCTCAAGCGCGGTCAAATGGTTGGAGATCGTTGGCTGGCTGAGCGACAGCTCCATCTGTGCTGCAGATATGCCGCCATGGCGAACCACGCTTTCAAAGACACGAAACAAGTGGAGATCAGAACCGGATATCTTCATGAATGCAAATTGCACCGAATGCGTGGGATCGCAAATTCCCGGAGACGCGCGGGTGATGGAACTTCGACTGAAGCCGTCATTCCACACGGAGCCGGGATCGAAACCAGCTCGTCTGTGGGATTAACCCTGCCGGGGAGCAATGGGCTGACAGTGCCCATGACGCAGGCGATGGTCAGCGACAAGCGCCCTGCTTCCGGCTTCCGAACAATGGACCAAGAACTCGCATTTGCCACCGCCGACTGCGGTGCGACTCCGACCACACCTGCCCGACAATATTGAAACCATCCAGACCTCGAAGGATTTGCAACACTTCACGGGGCTGGAGGCCGCCGACGTCCGGCATTCCTGCTCGCTGGGAACCCGGTTCCACGATGTCGATATCGAAGGAAGATTTAGGCCACTACCAACACTACCAGCCCGATCCTGGCATACGACCGCGTCATTGGCGGGTATTGACGCACCGTCCAGCTAAGGAATAGATACGTGGATACAAAAATACTTTGCGCCACATGCCAGCAGCCTTTTCCGCAGAGCCACGCCCGTCCGCCACCGCGGAGGAGGAGGCGTACAGGTATATTCAGCGGGCCCTTCGGGCTGCGATCCTATAATCGTGTTTCGGGACCCGCGCGGCAGTCGCTGCGGCGACGATGCGTTCGGTCATCGAGACGGTCGTGTTGGGATTAATGACGGCAATTCGCATCAGGGCCGCTCCGGTCGCGTCAAGGCTCTCACAACGACTCCAGCGCCATGGACATACGTTCGAGCCCCCTCCGCAACAGCGGACGAGGGCAACCGACATTGAGGCGAATGTAGCCTTCGCCACCGGGTCCATAGACGCGCCCGTCGTACAAATTGACTCCGGCTCGGTCGACGAAAAACCGTTGAACGCCTCCCACCTTCCGATCGAGCCCGCGCGCATCCAGCCACACCAGGAAGGAAGCGTCCGGCCGCATCGGTGTGATGCCCGGCAGGCGATCCTCGGCGAACTTGAGGACGAGATCGACATTACCGCCGATGTAGCGCGTCAGTTGATCCAGCCACGGCGCGCCGGTGCTGTAGGCGACCTCTAGCGCCAGCCGTCCAAAGAAGTTGGCGTTGACCATGAATGATGCCTGCATGGTGGCCAGAAGCGCCTCGCGCCGCTCCTTGTTGGCCACCGACACGGTTGCGGAGGGCACGCCGGCCAGATTGAAGGTCTTCGTTGGAGCCGTGCAGATGAATGACTTTTCCGCGGCGTCCTCTGAGAGGGACGAGAAGACGATGTGCGGGCGATCCGACAATCTGATATCGCAATGGATGTCATCGGATATGACAAGGATGCCGTAGCGCTCGCAGACATCGTTCAGCGCCGTCAGTTCCTGGCGCGTCCACGCCTTTCCAGCTGGATTGTGCGGATTACAGAACAGGAAGGCCCTGGCGCCGGCTGCCAGTTTCTCGAAGTTCTCCAGGTCGAGCTCGTATCGGTTATTTTGCAACCTTAGCCTGTTGACCAGCAGCTTCCTTCCGTTCCCCTGAATTACTTCAAAATAGGGCGAGTAGATGGGAGACTGTACAATCACCCCGTCCCCGGGCTTCGTGAAGGTCCGAAGCATCGCGGCTACCGACGGCATGATCGCGGGCGCCGGCAGCAGGGATTCCAGTGCCGGCGACCAGTCGTGCCGACGCGCGAACCATGATTGCACAATCTCGTAGTGACGGGGGTCGCGGCGGGTATAGCCATAGATTCCATGGTCCGCCGCTTCTCGCAGGCGCGCGATGACGGTTTCAGGCGCGCGAAAATCCATGTCCGCGGTCCATAGCGAAAGCAGATCTTCGCCCTCGATCCGAGGCGAGAATTCGTCCCACTGATTGGCCCATTTGACTGACCCAAACTGGTGGCGATCATAGATCCTGTCGAAGTCGATCATTCCAACATTTCTTTCCGCAACCGTAGATTGCGATATGTCTGCACAAGCCATTGCTTGATTTCCGGGTGTGGTTTTTGCCGCTCGCGGCTGATCGAACTTTTGACGCGCTATTTGAGGATTTGCGCCAGAAACTGTCGGGCCTCGATGGCCATCGCCGCCTCGCTTGCCGCCACGTGCCTCGCTGCTGAAACTACCTGTCGCATATTCCGCTTCCTAGCTCTTGTGGCCACGCGCCAACTCGCGCTCCATCGACTGCGAGTACCGGGACATTCCGAAGCAGAAGATCCAGTAGACCAGCCCGGCGAAGAGATAGCCGGTCGAGGAGATCGTCGGCCCAGCCCAGTTCGGGTCGACTCGCGCCGTTTCGACGGCTCTCAGGAAGTCCGCAATGCCGACGATCGCTACCAGCGTCGTGTCCTTGAACAGCCCGATGAAGGTAGAGACGATGCCTGGGATAACGATAGTGAGCGCCTGCGGCAGGATAATCAGACGCATCATGGTGAAGTAGCTGACGCCGAGCGCCTTTGCCGCCTCATATTGCCCCTTGGGGATCGCCTGAAGGCCTGCGCGCACCACCTCGGCCATGTAGGCGGACGAGAACAGCGCTATCGCAATCAGCGGACGTAGCAGCCGATCGGGCGTCAGATAGTCGGGTACGAAGAGCGGCATCATGAAATTCGCCATGAACAGCACCGTGATGAACGGCACACCCCTCACCACCTCGATAAAGATCACACACACTGCTCTGACGAGGGGAAGCTCCGACCGTCGGCCAAGCGCGAGAAGCACACCGATCGGGAGCGAGAAGACGATGCCCACAACCGACATGAGCAGCGTGATGAGCAGACCTCCCCACAAAACGGTATCGATGACCGGCAGATTGAGCGACGCGACGCCCCTCAACAGCACGAAGGCGACGACCGGATAGACAATAAAGAACAGCAACGCAGCCAGGTTGCGCCGTGGCGCCCGTTTCCACAGCAGCCAGACGATCAGCACGGCGCCGATTGCCAGCGTCAGGTCCACCCGCCACCGCTCGGACAACGGGTAGGCTCCGTACCGGAGATAGTCGAATTTCTCCACGATGAACGGCCAACAAGCGCCGTCAGGGTTCGCGCGGCATTCTTCCTGTCCGCCGGCCCAGACTGCGTCCAAGACTGCAAAACTCACGAACTGATGCAAAAGCCATGCCGCGAGAACCGTGAAGCAGATCGTGAGAACGCCGGAGAACGGTGTCGAGAATAGGTTCTTTCTGATCCAGGTCGCTGGGCTCGGCCGGATTCCACAAGGCGGTGCCATAGGGGGCAGAAGCGAGCTGTTAACGAGCGGCGGATGCAGGGACTGGTCGCTCATGCATCACCTCTCCACAATCGCGAAACGTTGATTGAAAGTGTTCATAGCCATCGACATGACGAGGGAAATCGCGAGATAGACCGACAGCGTGATCGCCATCACCTGGACGGCGGCGCCGGTTTGGTTGAGCACCGTTCCCGCGAAAATCTGAACGAGGTCGGGGTAGCCGATAAACACGGCGAGTGAGGAATTCTTCGTGAGATTCAGGTACTGGCTGGTCAGGGGCGGTATGATGATGCGCAGTGCCTGCGGAACGATGACCAGGCGAAGCGTTTTGCCCGGCGCAAGCCCGAGCGCATGGGCGGCTTCGGTCTGGCCCTTCGGCACAGCTTGGATCCCGCTGCGGACAATTTCCGCGATAAAGGAAGCGGTGTAGACGGACAGGCCGATCAGAAGAGCGGCGAACTCCGGATAAAGCTGGTGTCCACCCCGGTAATTGAACCCTTTCAACTCTGGCATCACGAACGACACCGGCGAGCCGACCAGGAGGAAGACGATCAGAGGCAGTCCAATCAAGGCAGCGAGGATGACCCAAAGCACGGGCAGCTGCTTTCCGGTGCGGTTCTGTGCGCGCCTGGCGTAGGACCAAAAAGCGCCGCAGAAGATGGTAGCCGCCAGGAATGCAAGTTCCACGGTACCTGCTCCTTCGTAGAGCTGGATTTCGGGAATGATGAGACCGCGATTGTTCAGATAGATGCCGCCGGGGAGTTCGATCGACGCCCTCGGCGCAGGCAGCGCTTTCAGGACTGCATTGTACCAAAACAAAAGCTGCAGCAATAACGGGATGTTGCGTATGATCTCGACGTACGAAGCCGCGACCTTTGAAACGATCCAGTTCGGTGACAGGCGGGCAATGCCGACGACAAAGCCCAAGACTGTGGCCAACACGATTCCAAGCAAACTCACGTAGAGGGTGTTGACCACACCCACCCAGAACGCTTGGCCGTAGGTGGAGAGCGTGTCGTAGGGGATCAGCGTCTGATTTATGTCGAAGCCGGCGGCCTCGTTCCAGAAGCCGAAAGACAACGGGATCCCGCGTGCCCTCATGTTCGACGCAGTCTGAACGGCAATGCCTACGGCCAATGCCAGCAGGCTGACCGCGAGCAAAAGCTGATAGATGATGCCCCGGACCTTGGCGTCGTGCAGAGACAGGCTCCTGCGCGAGGGCGCGGCGAGCAGCACATCGGACATGACCCTGTTCCTGTGTTGGTGCAGAACTAAGACGCCGGCGCAATCGCCGGCGCCTTGTGACCGACCCAGCCTAGCGAATCGGCGGGGCGTACTGGAGACCGCCCTGATTCCAAAGAGCGTTCAGGCCGCGCTCCATCTTGAGCGGCGAGGCCTTCCCGATATTGCGATCGAACACTTCGCCATAGTTGCCGACCTGCTTGATAACGTCCACGGACCAGGTATCGCCAAGCCCGAGATCCTTTCCGAGGCTGCCCTCTGCTCCGAGCAGCCGACGAATGTTCGGGTTGTCCGACGACTTCATTTCATCGACGTTCTGCGAGGTTATTCCCAACTCTTCGGCAGCGACCATGACAAGGAGCGTCCATTTGGCCACATTGAGCCAATGATCATCGCCCTGCCGCACGGCAGGCCCAAGCGGCTCCTTGGAGATAAGTTCGGGAAGCACGACACTGTCGTCGGCCTTCGCCATGCGCTGGCGCGACGCATTCAAGGTGGACGTGTCGGCAGAGAGGACGTCGCAGCGACCTTCGTCGTAGGCCTTTACGACGGCTTCTTCATCGGCAAACCCGACGGTCGAGTATGACATCGAATGCGACCGAAAGTAATCGGCGAGATTCAACTCGGTCGTCGTGCCCTGAGTGACGCAGATGGACGCGCCATCCAAATCTTTGGCCGAACCGATGTTCTCTGCTTTGCGGACCATGAAGCCCTGGCCATCGTAGAAATACGTGCCCGCAAAAAGTATTCCGAGAGATGTGTCGCGGGATGATGTCCAGGTTGCGTTATGTGCGAGTATATCTATCTCGCCCGACTGCAGGGCGGTGAAGCGGTCCTTCGGCGTAAGCGGAATGAACCTTACCTTCTGCGCATCGCCCAGAACCGCTGCTGCAACAGCGCGACAATAGTCGACCACGAACCCGGTCCATTTGCCCTCATTGTCCGGAAGGCTGAATCCGGCTGTCGCTGAGTTGGTTCCGCAGGTCAGAACTCCGTTCTTCTTGACATCTTCGATCGTCGCGGCGGACGCGTTGGATACAACGAGCCCTACCGCTGCTCCGACCAGTCCCTTGAGAATTGCTTGCATCTTGGTTCCCCTTATTTTCTTGTGGAGCACCAAGGTTGCGCAGGCCTCATTATTGGTCAAATTCATTCTCGTCATGATGAGTATGAGAACTGCTCATATGATGGCTACGTTCGTAAGGGTCTCGGCCGTTAATCCTTGTCTGAAAGCATATCTTGCATATCAGCGTACTTCGTTGGAGCAACGCGACGTGCGTCTCCTGTTTATTTCCTCTGTTCTCTCTCAGAAACAATTTCTCTCTTGTTTATCTGCGACTCAGAGTAGATGTTCGAGAGAACGTCTTTGAGCCAGATCGTCCCTGGGTCCGTAGCCATCTGCGGATGTAGGAGCAACCACGCGCTCACATTTGGGATCGGCAAGGGCGGCGAAAGGAGCGCCACTTCACTCGCTTTATCAAGGATTTGGAGGATTCCGTCACCACAATGAGCAACAAGTTCGGTGCCTCGCAAAACCCACGGAAGTGCCAGATAATTCGATATCGTCGCGACCACGTTCCGCCGCAAACCAAGCTCCTTGAGGGCGGCATCCGCAAGTCCGCTGGAAACACCATCGGCGGAAACCTGCAAGTGAGACGCTGACAGATATGTCTCCAATGACATCGCCGAACTTGCGATTTGGCTGCCGCTCCAAACTGCGCAGAAGAGACGATCTTGGCCCAGTTCGATCTTTAAGAGGCTTGGGTCATCCTTGATCACTGCCCCAGTCAATGCACAGTCGATCTGTCGAAGGTGAACCGAGGACGGGATATCGAGCCCGTTCGCTGGAATAATATTCAACGTGGCACCGGGCGCCTGCCTGGAAAACTCCCGGAGAAGACGGGGTATGATTATCATCGCATGGTAGTCGGTGAGTCCGACACGAAAGTTCCGCCGAGTGGTTGCGGGATCGAAAGTTTGATGGCGATCAATCGAGGCTCGAATCGTTGCTAATCCGGCTGAGATGTCTGGCAGAAGCTCAACCGCTCGCGGGGTTGGCCTCATAACTCCTCCATCGCGCGTGAACAGCTTGTCGCGGAAAAGGTGCCGCAACCTGGATAAGGAATGGCTAATCGCAGATTGCGTTCTTCCCAATTCGTATGCCGTACGCGTAACGCTTCTTTCCCGCATCATTACGTCGAATACCCGCAGCAAATTCAGGTCGAGGTCATCGAAGTTCATGAGATTCCCATGAATGATTTGTCGTGAATCAGCACCAAAAGATGACCCGTCTCAAAGATCTGATAAGGCCTTGTTTTTCATCATGAGGCGAGAACGCCCAGCAGTCACGCGCGCCTCGTTTGCTGGCCCTCGCTACGGATTTGCAAGCACATTATGCACTTGCTCGGGGCCTCAGGTCTGACGGTTACATCCGTAGGAATCGATACCGGATTTCAAATGGCTTGAGTGCTGCTTACGTGGGCAGCACTCAATATAGCTTCCCGCGGATCTCACCGATGTTCACGGCGTGCCTCCTTTTCCTCGCTGTTCTGCTCCTCACCACCGTCGGGGCGGTTGATTGTCACCGTGCACGCAATCAGGGTGTTCCAGTCCGGGCCGTGTTCGATGATGTTATGAAGCTCGGATATCTCTTCAAGATAATGTTCGATCGTAATCGGGCCGTTCTGGTGGCCGTAGACAAGAACCGCTTTCCAGCGCTTGTCACCATGCAGCGTTACCACGTTACTCATGCCGAATATCTCCTGCGGTCATAGACCAAATCCGGATTGCCGAGGGCCAAAAGGTAGCGGAACCGACCGGCATGCAGCCGGTTGAATCGGCATGAAGAGTCGTCCTCTGACAACCAGCAATGCAAGGCTACATCATGAGCATTCTGCAGAGTACCAAGAAAGCTGTCGAGCAGGTTACCGGTGTCGCAAGACCGGGCAAGCAAGGAGTAACCGATCTCTTTAGGCGGCGAAAAGCGAATGATTTTTGGTTCAAGGATGATGGCCTGGTCCCCAATCATCCGTTTTGGCCGCTTGTCGTGGTCGCAGCGCAGTGAGGCTGCCCGAAGAATTTGATCCCGCAGCCGTCTTGGAGGAGCTTTTTGAGGCCAATGGATGGGGGGATAGCTGGCGGAATGCCATCTACGACTACGTTCACTACCATTCGCGAATACACGAGGTGCTCGGGGTGGCGGCCGGGACGGCCAAAGTCCGGTTTGGAGGCAAAAAGGGACGAACCCTGTCACTGAAGGCCGGCGACGTCGCGGTTCTTCCGGCCGGCACCGGGCACCAATGCCTTTCGGCATCTCACGATTTTCTAGTGGTCGGCGCTTATCCTCCATTTGGGACCTATGACGAATGCACGACTGCCCAGGAGCATGATGGCGCGCTGGCGACGATCCGGAAGGTAGGTCGTCCACGCAAGGATCCCGTCTATGGGAGCAAAGGCCCACTCCTGCAAAATTGGCAGAAGACCTGAAGTAGGTGCAGATCGATCGAAGACCCCCAAGTACAGAACGCACGAGCGGGGGAGTGTGCAGCTCAGGCTAGCGGCCGAGCGCCGCATTGCGATCAACTGTCCGTCGGCGGCAGGTGAACGACCAGCGACAGTCCGGCATCACGGCCGGACGGCCGGCGTCTCGACCAGCAGGCCGCGGGCCCGCTCCGTCAGATGGAGCTCCAGATCGACGAGTTCGGGTGCGCCGAATGCGAAGGGCTCGGCCCTGACCCCGACCATACAGTTGCGCAGGCGCCGCTGCAGCGAACCGACCGTCTGCCACTCCAGTCGGTAGAGCGGATAGCCGGTTGGATGCGCCTGCGGGATAACACTGCCGCCGAGCCGTTTGCCCCAATTGTCGTCGTGGCAGGAGGCGCAGGAGAGATCGAGCTGGCCGATGCGGCTCTGGAACAGACGCCGGCCATTGTCGCGAAACGGCGCGAGCCGGGGGTCGGTCGCCGGTGTGATTGGCATGCCGCGCGACTGATGCGCCACATAGGCCGTCAGGGCGAGCAAAGCGTCAGACTCGGGCGCTAGCGCCTCGGCTTGCTGCCGCTCCGCTCGGCAGGAGTTGATACGCCCGGCAAGGTCGATCGGCCGTCCCCTCGCCGCTTCAAAGGCCGGGTAGCGCGCGGCAACGCCGCGCATCGTCCGGGAGGCGTTGTCATGGCAGCCGGCGCAGGCGACATCCGCCCTGCCCTCCGCCTGTTGCCAGAGCTGCTCGCCCTGCAGCACCCACAGCATGCCGGGGTTGCTCATGTCGTCGGCCTGCAGCGCCTGCGTCTCCGGCGTCATGAAGTCGAAGCCGGAGCGCTTCTCGCCGTCTTCGATGCCGGCGGCAGAGACAATGCCGCAAATAGTGGCGGCACTGACGGCCGCAAGCCGCCAGAGCGCATGCATCAGCTCACCGTGATCATGGCGGACGCCGTTTGCGCCGTTCCGGCGTCGTCGGTCCAGGTGAACTCGATCGTGCCGCTCGTCGTGGCAATGAGCGTAAAAGCAATGAACGGATTGGCCGACACCGCCGGAAAGAGATCGGCTGAAAACACCTCCTCGCCGCTGTAGGTGCAGGCGAAACGGCGGATGATGTCGCGGGGGATGTTGGAGCCGTTCGGACTGACGCGGTAGCCGGTTTCCATCGGATGCGCGATCATCGCCTTGATTTCGACGACCTCGCCCTGCTTGGCCGCCTTGGGCACATTGACGAGTGCGCGCGCCATTATGAGAGGTCCTCGATACAGGCGGCCAGCGTGACGATGGCGCTCGCCCGGCTCGACCAGAAGCTGCCGTCGCTCATTTCCGCAACGGCCACCACCACCTGAGAGGTCGCGAGCCGGATCCGTGTCGAGACGGTGGCGCGGCCGGAGCGCGGCCCGAGGTGGAAAACCGCGACATTCGCCTCCGGGTTTTTCTCGTTGAAGACCGCGATGCGCCGGACATGGTCGTCTTCGGTCATTGGGCTCTCGGCGACGACTGCGATCCCGACCGCGTTGCCGTTCTCGACCAGAGGCGGCAGGTCGAGCCGGACGCGGCCGTCGAGAACGTTGGCTCCCCCGGTGAAGGACCGGATCGCTTCATCGAGGCTCGGACGGGCAAGAGCCCGGTGTGGCAGACTGATCACCAGAAGACCGGTTATCCCGACCCGAAAAAACTGCCGCCGTCCGACCAAACCTCCGTGAACTCGAAGCGGGTCTTCGTGCATAATCACCCCTTCAGCGACGCGAGATAGGCGACGATATCCTCGATATCGGCGCCGCTCAGGATCGGCTTGCTGCGCCAGGCGGTGGCGACACGCCGGCCTTGCTCATCCGCGACCCGATAGTAGGAAGGCATGATCGTGTTCGGCGCGAGCCGCTTCATGTCGACCACGCGCAGCCGGATCTGGCCTCCCGAAAGTCTTGCCCCGACGCCGGTCAGGTCGGGCGCCAGCGTGCCGTGCAGATGCGCGTCGGGAAACGGGCCGCTGTGGCAGAGCGTGCAGAGGCTGCGCTGCCGGTCCGAGATGAGCGCGCCGCCGCGCGCCGGATCACCCTTGCCGCCGACCAGAGGCTGCATGATCGCATCGCCGGTCACGACATAAGATCCCGTCTCCTCGCCGGCACCGGGCGAGGCCGCAAGCTGCAATCCCATCAGAGCCAGAAAAGCCACCCTCATCATCCGAACACTTCACTGGTGATCGTCCGGAACCAGTCCTCCGCATAGGCCGCTTCCAGTTCGCGGACGGAAAGCGGCGCTTCGAGCGGGCTGGCGCCGCCCGCACCCTCCACCTCGGCAAGCAGGCCGTCACGCGGCTGGTAGACGCCGGCGATCGAAATGCCATAGCCGGGCGCGACCAGGCTGTAGCAGGTGTTGATGAGTTTCGGCTGCGCTGGCGGCCGCTCCCTGACCAGGGCGGCGACCGCCGCGGCGCAAGCCTTTGCCTGGGCGTTGGCGCTGAAGGCGGATTTCGGCATCGCCCCGCCGATCACCGCGTCGCCGATGACGTGGATCGCCGGCTGCAGGCGGGACTCGAAGGTGACCGGGTCGATCGGGCACCAGCCCGTCTGGTCGGCAACGCCGGCCGACTGCGCAATCCCGCCTGCACGCTGCGGCGGGATCACGTTGGCGACATCGGCCTTGTGATTGCCGAACTCGGTCACCAGCGTCCTTGTCGCCGGGTCGACTTCCGTCACCCTGCCCCCCGACGACAGCGGCACCCATTCGATCAAGCCGGGATAGAGCTCTTGCCAGGCCGCTTCGAACAGCCGCTGCTTCGAAAAGGCGTCTTTGGCGTCGAGGATGATCAGCTTGGAGCGTGGCTTGCTGGTCTTGAGATAATGCGCGATCAGGCTTGCCCGCTCGTAGGGACCGGGCGGGCAGCGGAACGGATTAGGCGGCGCGGAGAGGATGACCACCCCACCGTCCGGCATCGCCGCGAGTTGGTCGCGCAGCAGCAGCGTCTGCGCCCCAGCCTTCCAGGCATGCGGCATGATCGCCGCGGCCGCCTCGTCGTAGCCCGGCAAGGCGTCGAAGCGCAGGTCGATGCCGGGCGCCAGCACCAGCCTGACGTAGCCGATGTCCGTTCCATCCTCCAGCCGAACGCGCCGGCGCTCGGCATCGACGGCGACAGCCCGCTTGCGGATGAGCGCGATGTCGCCGAACTGGTCGTAGCGAAAGGTCTGCGCCTCGATGCCGCGCAGCCCGGCAAGTACGGCATTGCTGAACGGACAGGCCAGATAGGCGGCCTCTGGCTCGATCAGCGTCACGGCAAGATCGCGATCCAGCCGTTTCAGCGCGCGGGCGCAGCTTGCCCCGGCAAAGCCGCCGCCGATTACGATCACGTGGGGCTGCGTCTGTGCGCGCACCTGCGGCGCGGCAAGGACGGCCGCGGCGACGCTGGCCGCCACGCCGCCGATCAGGGCTCTACGGCTGGGCATGGCGTGCCGCCTCCGGCTTGGCGAGCCATTCGGCGATGGCGCGCGTCTCCTCCTCGGTAAATCCCCTGGCGATGCGGTCCATGACCGTCGCGTTGCGCTCACCGGAACGGAAGGCATGCATCCGGGTGACGATCTCGTCTGCCGCATGGCCGTCGAGCGAAGGGATGGCCGAGCCGAGCGCCGCCGGCCCGTGACAGCCGGTGCATGCCGTGGCACCGGGCGCCGCGTCGGCCCATGCCGGTGCGCTGGCCATGAGCGCCGCAAGCAGGACAGGCGCGAGCGATCGTCCGCCGCGCCTGTTCTTCGAGCGCCTCATGTCATGCGAGGTCATGGTTCTTCAGCGGCAGCGTGCGGATGCGTTTTCCGGTGGCGGCGAAGATCGCATTGAGGACGGCCGGCGCGGCGACTGCGATGGTCGGCTCGCCGACCCCACCCCAGAAGCCGCCGGACGGCAGGATCATCGTCTCCACCTCCGGCATTTCGGCCATGCGCAGGACCTCGTAGCTGTCGAAGTTTTCCTGCTCCATGCGGCCGCCATTGACCGTGCATTCGCCGTAGATGCAGGCGGAAAGGCCGTAGACGAAGGAGCCCTCGACCTGCCGCTCCACTTGTGCGGGGTTGACGACATGACCCGGATCGGTCGCCGCCACGATGCGGTGGATTCTTAGCTGTCCGTCGGTGACCGAAACCTCCGCCGCCGCCGCCACATAACTGCCGAAACCCATGATCTGCGCCAGGCCGCGGTGAACGCCGGCCGCGGGCGGGGTGTCCCAGCCGATCCGTTCGGCAACTGCCTCCAGCACGGCGAGGTGCTTCGGATGTTTGGCCATCAGCTTGCGGCGGAAGGCGAGCGGGTCGACGCCGGCCGCATGGGCGAGTTCGTCCATGAAACACTCGACGTAGAGCGCGTTCTGGTTGAGGTTAACGCCGCGCCAGAAGCCTGGCGGGATCGGCGGGTTGCGCATGGCATGATCGACAAGCAGATTGTCCACCGTATATCCCAGCGTGCCTTCCGTGCCGGCGAGGACGAGGCCCTGGAAAACGACCGGGTCCATACCGTTCTGCATGGCTTCCGGCCGCACCGCGGCAAGGATCGACTGGCCGGATATGCGCATGTGCAGAGCGGTCAGGTTGCCGTCCGCGTCGAGCGCGCCCGTCAGCCGGCATTGCGTGGTCGGGTGATAGGCGCCGTGCAGCATATCCTCTTCGCGCGACCACATAAGCTTTACCGGCGTCCCCGGCACCTGCTTGGCAATGCTCACCGCCTGGCGCACATAGTCCTGGAAGTTGCCGCGCCGGCCGAAGCCGCCGCCGAGATGGATCTTGTGCACCTCACATTGCTGCACCGGCAGGCCGGCGGCCTCGGCCGCTGCAGCCAGGCTGGCCTCGCCATTCTGGGTCGGCACCCATACCTCGCAGCGCTCCGGCGTGTAGAGCGCCGTCGCGTTCATCGGCTCCATGGTCGCGTGGTTCTGATAGGGGAAGGCATAAGTCGCCGTAACCGTCCGGCCGGCGGCGGACAGGGCAGCACCGGCGTCACCTTGCTTGGCGCCGATGAAGGCGTCATTTGCGCCGAGCCCCTCTTCGAGCATCGCCGCGATCGAGGCGCTGGTGACCTGCCTGTTGGGACCTTCGTCCCAGACGACCGGCAGGGCATCGAGAGCGGTCTTCGCCCGCCACCAGGTGTCGGCGACAACCGCAACCGCGGTTTCGTCGACCTGAACGACGGTGCGCACGCCGGGCATGCCGGCGACCGCCGCCGCGTCAAAACTCTCCACCTTGCCGCCGAAATACGGACAGGCCCGGATCGCCGCGTTGAGCATGTTCGGCAGCTTGAGATCAACACCGTAGACCTGGCTGCCGTTGAGCTTGTCGGCCGTGTCGAGCCGCGGCAGCGGCTTGCCGGCTATGGTCCAATCCTTCGGATCCTTCAGCGTGACGTTGGCGGGCGGCGTCATCCGCGCGGCGGCGGCGGCCAACTGTCCATAAAAGGTGGCGCGATCGGATGCTGCATGCGTGACCATGCCCATCCTTGCGGCGCATTCGCTGGCCGGCACGCCCCATTCGGCGGCCGCTGCGGCAATCAGCATCTCGCGCGCAACGGCGCCACCAATGCGCACATACTCGTGTGACTCGCGGATACCGCGGCTGCCCCCGGTCGAGAAATTGCTCCACACGCGGTCGCGGGCGAGGTTCTGGGCCGGCGACGGATATTCGGTCGTGACCTTGGACCAGTCGCAATTCAGCTCCTCGGCGACGAGTTGCGCCAGGCCGGTCAGCGTCCCCTGCCCCATCTCGGAACGGGCGATGCGGATGACAACCGTATCGTCGGGCCTGATCACCACCCAGGCATTGATCTCCGGCGCCGTCTCGGCGCCCTCGGCAAGTGCCGGTTTGATGAACGGCACGTTGAATCCGAGGGACAGGCCGCAGGCCGTGGAGGCCACGCCGATGATGAAGCTGCGGCGGGAGATGGAAAGTATGGCGTTCATGACTGTTCTCCTCAACCGCGCTGCGTGGCTTCGCCGCTTTTGGCGGCCAGCTTGATCGCGGCGCGCACCCGGTTGTAGGTGCCGCAGCGGCAGATATTGGTGATCTCGGCGTTGATGTCCTCGTCCGCGGGGTTCGGGTTCTGCATGAGCAGACCCGCCGCAGCCATGATCATGCCGGCCTGGCAGTAGCCGCATTGCGGCACATCGAGCGCCAGCCAAGCCTGCTGGACCGGATGTGAACTGTCCGGCGAAAGCCCTTCGATGGTGGTGATTTGCTGGTCCGGCTCGACCGCGCTCACCGGAAGTACGCAGGAGCGCGTGGCGACGCCGTCTATATGGACGGTGCAGGCGCCGCAGGCGGCAACGCCGCAACCGTATTTCGTCCCGGTAAGCCCGATCTGCTCGCGGATCACCCACAGCAGCGGCGTATCCGGATCGACCTCGATGTCACGGGGCGTGCCGTTGATGATCAATCTGGCCATTGTGCAATCCTTTCGATCAAAGGTTGGCGAGGACCGCCGTCCGGATGCCGCACGGCATGGCCTGGCGGCAAAAACCGGAAGTCCGGGCTAGCGACGAGGCCAAGTTAGGCGGAAGCTGTCGCAGAACCTTGTCCCGACGACCGGCAGTTCATCGCAAGCTGTCGCAGGCGCTGCGCTCTGATACATTTCGTTACACTTCTCACGCTTTGTTGATGCCGCGCGAGATTGCCGCCATGGCGCGGAAGGTGATCATCCGTGTAGACGCAAACTAGATATCGTCGATACTGGCCGACTATTCAGCGGCGGCCTTGGAGCATTGCATGGAAGTGGCGCAGCACATCGCGGTCGTCGACGACCACAGGGACATCCGCGACCTCGTCGGGAAATACCTCACCCAGCAAGGTTATCGCGTCAGCGTCGCCGACAGCACGGCCGCGCTCAAGCGGCTGCTCGACCGCAGCCTGCCCGATCTTATCGTCCTCGACGTCATGATGCCTGGCGAGGACGGCATTGCTGCCTGCCGGCACGTGCGCGGGACGGTCGACGTTCCGATCATCTTCCTTACCGCCATGGCCGAGGAGATTGACCGGATCGTCGGCCTCGAGATCGGGGCCGACGACTACCTGACGAAGCCGTTCAATCCGCGGGAACTGCTGGCGCGGATCAAGGCCGTGCTCAGGCGCGTCCACAGCCTGCCGCCGCAGCGCGGTCGTCTCAAGTCGAACGCGCTGCGGTTCGACCGCTGGACGCTGAATGTCGGCCGCCGCGAGCTGGTCGGGCACGACGGCGTGGCGGTCGCGCTCAGCACGGCCGAGTTCCGCCTTCTCACCGCTTTTATCGAGCATGTCGGGATCGTGCTCAGCCGTGATCAGCTGCTCGATCTCACCGTCGGGCGCTCGGCCGACGGTTTCGACCGGGCCGTCGACAACCAGGTGAGCCGGCTGCGTAAGAAGATCGAAGCGGACCCAAAGAATCCGATGCTGATCAAGACGCACTGGGGCGGCGGCTACTGCTTCACCGCCGAGGTGGCCCAGGCATGATGCTGTTGTGGAGACGCAGCCTGGCGGCCCGCTTCCTCATGCTGGTGCTGCTTGCGCTCGCCCTGTCGCAGGCGATCACGTTCCTGATCTCGTGGGACGAGCGCGGCCAGGCCCTGCACGCGGCGGCCAAGGGCGAGTTCGTCAGCCGCACGTCTTCGCTTGCGCTTCTGCTGGACACGACGCCGCCCTCGCTTCGGCCCGACATCCTCAATGTCAGCGGCACGGCCTATACGCGCTTCTGGACCTCGGACGATGGACCGAGCAATCCCCTCGCCTGGCAGCGGGAAGCCTTGACTGAACTCGCCAAGCCGCTGCCAGGAATTGCCGGCAAGTATGCCGCGTATATGAACGGGCAGGCCTCGACCGCAGTCGATGCCGCCGACCCTTCCGTGCCGCCGCGCATGCTGGATTTGTCCGGCAATGGCATGCCATTCTCGCGGCCGGCCAAGTTTCTCTATATGGACGCCGCCCCAAACGGCATGGGCCTTTCCGTCCGCCTCGAGGATAGCACCTGGCTGAATGCCGCCTACGCCAAGGCGATGCCGAACGCCTTCTGGACGGCGCAATCGGCGATATCGCTGGCGCTCACCGCACTCATCCTGTCCGCCATAGCGATTTTCGGGGCGCAGGCAATCGCACGTCCGCTGCGACGGCTCGCCAATGCCGCCGAACTGTTTGGCCGCGGCGAGGCCGTGCCGCGGCTGCCGGAATCAGGGCCGGACGACATCCGCCAGACCGCCGAGGCGTTCAACCGCATGCAGGAGCGCCTGCAGCGCTTCGTCGAGGACCGCACGCGCATGCTGGCGGCGATCAGCCATGACCTGCGCACGCCGCTGACCTCGCTCCGGCTGCGCGCGGAGTTCGTCCAGGATCACGATCTCCAGGAAAAGATGCTGAAGACCATCGAGGAAATCCAGACGATGACGGAAGCGGCGCTCGCCTTCGCGCGCGAGGACGCCGCGGTGGAGGAGACGCGAACCGTCGATCTTTCGGCGCTGGTCGGCAGCCTCTGCGACGATCTCGCAGAGCTGGGCCAAAACATCACCGTCAGCGACGGGCCAAAGGTGCTGTATCGCTGCCGGCCGGACTCCCTGCGTCGGGCGATCCGCAACCTCGTCGAAAATGCCGTCCGCTACGGCGAGCAGGCCAAGGTGAGCCTGGTCAGGCGTGCCGACAGCCTGGACATCATGGTCGAGGACGCCGGGCCCGGCATTCCGCCAGGCGAAATGGAACAGGTGTTCGCCCCCTTCTTCCGCCTGGAGCAGTCGCGCAACCGGGAGACCGGTGGCGTCGGGCTCGGCCTGTCAATCGCCCGCGCCATCGCCCGTCACCACGGCGGCGACATCGTGCTGGAAAACCGGAGCAGCGGCCTTCGTGCGGTCATCCGGCTGCCGCTGATCGACATGGCCAAGCAGCTTGCCCCGGCGCCTGTGCCTGAGACGCACCCTCCGACCGGACTGCAATCCTTGCCGGTTTGACCGAAACCCGTCCCGCGATCGGAACTCCGGCGCTGTCGCGCCACGATTCGATCAAAGTCGTCGCAACGAAGGACAAGTCGCCACCCCCATCATCCCCAGCGCCTTCCCCGACCCAGCCGCCGCCCTCGCTGCTGAGCGGCTGGTCCTGCCAGAAGCTTCCGGCCACCAGCAAAGCTCCTTCCCTTAAGCTCCGCAGAGGTCATCCGATGAACCATTCACAAGCCACGACACGTGACCATGTTATTTCCGCTGGAGTTGCGACCGCATCCCCGGCGATGTCCATCACGCGAGCGCGTGCGTTCCTGGCTGCGCTCTTGGCCGCCGCCGGCCTGCTGTTGCCGGACGCCGCTTCCGCGCAGCAGTCGGACGGCGAGCGGCTGTTCCGGCAGCGCTGCGGCGCCTGCCACAGCCTGGAGCCCGGCCAGAACAGAGCCGGTCCGCATCTGTCGGGCATCATCGGCCGCACGGCCGGCAGCGTCGAGAGCGCCCGCTATTCGGCCGCGCTGCGAGAGTCGGATATCGTCTGGGACGGCGGTACCCTCGATACCTTCCTCGCGGCGCCACGCCAGATGGTTCCGGGCACGTCGATGACAGTGGGCGTTCCCAACGCCGCCCAGCGCGCCGCGATCATCGGCCATCTGGAAGGTGCGGTCGCGCAATAGTGTCCGCTGATGAAACCAGGTGCGTGCGTATTTCCATCAGGATCACGGCCGCGGGCCGTCAACAGGCCTGTTCAATCGACCTGCCCAGAGTATCCGCGAAGCTGTGAGTACCGGCGGATCTGCTCAGGGGTAAGCAATTCGGCCATCTCGAGATGATAGCGCAGGTGCGCTGTCCGTAGCGCGCCTTGCACGTCGGCGATGGTTTTTGTCATTTCAGCGAGGTGCGCCGACGTCATCTTTCGTTCGGAAAACAAGCGGTCCAGTTCGGTCTCTTTCTCGATGACCAGTCTTCCGAGCGGGATCGTTTCTGCCTTCATCTGATCCAGCAGGGCCTTGGTCCGCGACGCCTGTTCATCGGTGAGGCCAAGAGCATGCCGGAGTTCGAGGACATGTGACGGACCCGGATAGGAATTGAGTTCGGCCGCCAGCGCCAGACCCATCCCTCGCCCGGCCAAAAGATCAGCAATCTGCTCGCCCGAGAGCGCCTTCACGCGGCGTGTCTCCATCCCGGAATAAGACGAAGCGGTTTTGTCCCTTCCTTCAGTGGCCTTGTGATTGATGCCGCCATGCTGCTGCGCCAGCCCGTGAGGGACGGCAAGTAAAGCCAGCATGAGGGACAGCACGGCAATGCGGTTCATCGAGCGATCTCCGGCGTTTCTTTGTCTTGCGACATTTGACACAGCCGCAGGAACTGAAACATGATTGCGATCATGTCGGACCTCCTCTTCGAGCGATTCCTCGAACTCGCGGAACGCGAGCAATCTCTCCCTGCCGGCAGCGCCCTGTTTCGTATGGACGACCCGGTGCTATCGCTCTTCCTGGTCATCGCGGGAGAACTGCGCCTTGTCCGGGCACTTCCCGACGGGTTCCTGCTGACGTTGCAGCGTGCCGGCTCGGCTTCGATCCTGGCCGAGGCTTCGCTGTTTGCGGATCGATACCATTGCGATGCGTTGGCCGGTGAGGAATCGATCGTGCGCGCCGTGCCGATCACCAGGGCCATGGCGGTGCTCGAAAACGATCGCGCGCTGGCCTCCGCACTGCTGCGACACTTGGCAGGCGAGGTCCACCGGACGCGAACGCGGGCCGAGATATTGTCCCTGAAATCCGTCGCGGCGAGAGTTAGTGCCTGGATCGCATGCAACGGCGGCGTCTTGCCGCCCAAGGGACGCTGGCATCATGTTGCGTCGGAAATAGCCGTTACGCCGGAGGCGTTTTATCGGGAGCTTGCCCGCCGGCGATGATGTGCCGCCACCATGCGGCTCATCGTGCGGACGATTCCCGCCGCGCGAAGACGCGGTTCAGTTCGTCGTGGCGACGGCGCATGTCGTCCGGCCAGCGCGACTTGATGTAGGACAAGGCCGCGATGATATCGGCGTCGGTCAGGATTCCCCCGAAAGCTGGCATCCGCGTTTTATAATCCTTGAGGTTGGCGGCTTCGGCGACGCCGAGTTTCGTTATCCTGAACAGCAGTGTGTCCGGGTGGTGCCAGGTGTGACCGCTTTCGTCGTGGGGCGGGGCCGGAAGGAATCCATCCTTGTCCTGCGCTTTCCAGCCCGGTTGACCTTCGAGGTTCTTGCCATGGCAAGAGGCGCAATGCGCCACGTAAACGGCCTCGCCGCGCGCGATGACACGGGCATCGTCGGGCTTGAGGATCCCGCCCGACTTGCCGCCGAAAACAAGAACCACGCAGACCGCCACCAAGGCGGCAAGAGCAAGCCCCAGCGCCAGCTTTCCAGTCACCCTACGATCCACTGTGTCACCGCATCAACGACCGAGTTCGGTCCAGTTGACGCCGCCGTCGGTGCTGGCCAGGATGTCACCTTGGTGAGACGCCACGAATATCCGATCCTTGTCGGCCGGATCGACCGCGAGATGCAGCAGGATTCGGTCACTCAAGCCGCTGGAAAGTGGCGCGAAGTTCAGAGCAGCCTCCGCGGACCGGACAAGTCCTCGTCCCACCACGAACGCGTAGACGGAACCGTCGGCCGTCACCTCAACGAGACTGACGGGCGCGCCATCGACGACCGTTTCCCAGGTCAAGCCCCCGTTCCTGCTGACCGACAGGCCTCCTTCAGTCGCGGCGTAAATCGTGTCGGCGTCCTTTGCCGATGCGGCGAGGTCGATCAGCTTTTCAGGCAGCAGTCCAACCACCGACCATGTCTTCCCGGCATCGCGGCTTACCTGTAGCGCGCCGTAGGCGCCGTAGAGAACCTGAGGATCGGCCGAGCTGACCGTCATCTGGTGAAAGTCGACCGGGCCGTCTGCTCCCGGCGAAACCTGATTCCAGGTGACGCCGTTGTCGGCTGAGGCGATGAACCCGAGATTGCCCCCACCCGCCGGGTGCCCGCTGGCGTAGAGCGACCTCGGGTCGGATGGGTCCGGCGTGAACCCCATAAAATCCTGCACCGGCGAAATGAGCTCTGCCTTTCCGTCCGACCCGGCGCGAAAGAGTCCGTGGTGGGTCGCTATCAGGAGCTTGCCGGAATTCTCCCTATCTACGGCCAGCCCGTGGATGTGGGTATGCTCCTTCAGTTGCGAAACCGAGACGGCCTCGGCACCTGCAGCCGATCCGGTCGACGTCGCCGCAATCAGACTCGCGACGAGAATTCCCAGTAGTTGTTTCATCTCGTCGCCTCCAACTTCGCCCTTAGCATCATGACGGGCATGATATCAGGACCGGGATTGCGGTGCATCGGACAAGTCTGCGCAGCCCAGCCCGCCGTCTGACCGACGCGGAGGTTTCAACCCGGCCAGAGTGACCGTAACAAGTCGGCGGACCGCGGCCTTGGATGGCAGGCTGCTGGCTGCCATGAGGGCGTGGAGGCAATAGGTCGCAAGCTCGTCAGGCGCGACGTCGTCCCGGAGATCGCCCGTCGCTGCACCCTCGGCCAGCAGATCGCGGATGAGCTGATGGAGATGATGCTGCGCCTTGACGATGTGTTCGCCTCGATGCAGGCGTGCTGCGAGTTCGGTGCCATGGTGCTCGTGTGAAATGAACGCGTAGGCCTCAAGTACCGCCTCTAGCCGCTCACCGGCGTCGCCAGCCTGGTCCCGAATTGCAGTGAGATGTTCAAGGTGACTGGCCACCTGACGTTCATGCCAGGCGATGAGGATTGCTTCGACGTCCGGGAAGTACTTGTAAAGCGTCGCGCGACCTATTCCGGTCTCCTCGGCGATTTTCGCCATCGTAACCGACAGCAGCCCGTGCTTGGCCACCAGCGCCGCGGTGGTGTCCAAGGTCGCGTCGCGCACCGCGCGGCGGTGCGCATCGATTGTTTCGTTCCATAACTTCGGCACCGTCCCAATATACGTGACGTAGCAGCCGTGTCGAGATACGAGACATCAAGACTTGATGGAGACATACTGTGTCGATAAAATCTTCGTGTCATGAAAACGCGACCACCCCGCACGACGCAGGAGACGCCCATGGCCGACCCACCTCCTTATCCCGGCGCACCCCGCTGGGTGAAAGTTTCGGGGATCATCGCGATCGTCCTGGTCCTGCTGATTATCGCTGTGGTCTTCACGGGCGTCGGCGGGCCCCACGGCCCCGGTCGGCACCTGCCGTCCTCCAGCGTTACAGAGCCTGGCATGCAACAGCGATGACCATGACACCCGGCCTTCGAAAGTTCGCGCTCACCGCGCATATCACGTCCTCGGTCGGCACGCTCGGCGCGGTCGCCGGCTTCCTGGCTCTCGCCGTCGCCGGCTTGGCCAGCAAGGATCTGCAGATGGTGCGCGCCGCCTATCTCGCGATGGAGTTGACCGCCTGGTACGTCATCGTCCCGTTGGTTCTCGCCTCATTGGTCACCGGGCTTGTCCAGTCGCTGGGCACCAATTGGGGCCTGTTCCGGCACTACTGGGTCCTGGCGAAGCTTCTGCTGAATATTCTTGTCACCGTCGTCCTGCTGCTTCAGCTGAATCTGATTGGTTATTTGGCAGACATCGCGGCAGAGACGACGTTTTCCATCGCTGATCTCCGGGAGCTGCGGATATCGCCTGTGATCCACGCCGCGGGAGGGCTGCTGGTGTTGCTCGTACCCGTGGCGCTGTCGCTATACAAGCCGCGGGGCCTGACCCCGTACGGGTGGCGCAAGCAGCATGAGGGGTCGAGGGCTCCGCAGCGTTAGAAGCGGCCGCTCCATCTACACCGGCGCCCGCCGCATCGGAACAAAGTTTCCGCGCTTCCGTTACGCAGCATGTCATGGGTTGCACTATTGCGCGTTCTTCGTCGGGCGAAGGCAGCTTTTTTCGTCTGCTTCGCTGCTGGTTTTCTTCTGTCTGAAGCGCAGCTCGCCAACGCGCTGGACCACGATCATCTATCTCCTAGCGCGGCATTTCAAATGCCGCAGGTCGCGGCACAGGCAAGCGAGGCGGGTGCCGCTGACCCTTGCGCGGATACCAGCCATCGCGCCGCGCATTGCTGTTCGGCGCTCCACTGCATGGCCGGTTTCACGGCTGTTGCGGCGACTCTGCCCAGCCCGGAACTGAAATCATCTGTCCGCATCGAAGCAGCCGGTCTGCCTAGCTCGAGGATCCCTAACCGATTGGACCGACCTCCAAAACCATAAAGGGATTCATGCCACGAGCCGGCGCCGAGGCGAGACTTTTGCGCCTCGCGTCAATAGTTCAAGCATTTCAGGAGATGAATTATGGCCAATACCAAACTCACGGTCGCCACGGCACTGCTGCTCTCGGGTTTCCCCTCGGCAGTGTTCCCTCAGCAATCCTCTGACCAGCCTGTGGATGTAGCGCCAACGCCCTTGCCGAAACAATGCGGTCAGGCTGAAGGCGCATCAGCGGGGCACACCATGCCAGGAATGGCCGGCATTGACATGTCGGGCATGGATGAAGCGCACAAGGCCAACATGACGGCGATGATGAAGATGCATCCTGCCATGATGCAAGGCATGATTGCCAAAGACCCTGATGTCGCCTTCGCTTGCGGGATGATCGCGCATCACCAAGGCGCGATCGACATGGCCCAAATCGAGCTGAAATACGGCGACAATGACGAAGCCAAGAAGATGGCTCAGACGATCATCGACGCCCAGACCAAGGAAATCGGCGAGTTCAAGCAGTGGCTTGAGGCGAACGCAAAGTGATCGTCAGGAGGCGCCGTAGGGCGCTCCTAGACTCGAAGAAAGGACACCCTCCATGCATCACCTTAGCCCCGAAATGAAAAGCTGTATCGACGAATGCCTGCACTGCTATTCCGTATGCCTTTCGACCGCGATGGGCCACTGCCTTGAACTGGGTGGAAAACACACCGAAAAGCAGCACTTCACGTTGATGATGGCGTGCGCCGAGATCTGCCGGACCTCGGCGCATTTCATGCTCATTGGTTCCGAGCACCACAAGCATACCTGTGGCGAATGCGCTGAGATCTGCAACGAATGTGCGGATGATTGCGAGCGCATTGGCGACATGCAGGAATGCGTCGAGGCCTGCCGCCGCTGCGCAGAGAGCTGCCGGGAAATGGCGGCCTAGAAGACTCGTGTGAGGGCGCGCGGTTCAGACCGCGCGCCCTCGTTTACCGTGATTGTCATCTGAAAAACAGGAACTTGATCAAGGCGGCGATCGCGAGAACGACCAGAGCGAGGAGGATGAAGCCTGCTACGCCCATGCCCCACATGCCGCCTGACATCATCTGATGCATCATTTTGGAGCCTATTCCGCAGCCAACTTCAGCTGAGCGTCTGCGCTTGGCTCTTCGACTGCACTTCGCCTCGGCAACCGCCAGCCCTTGACGATCCCGTAGACGGCCGGGATCACCACGAGCGTCAGGATCGATGAAGAAATCATGCCGCCGATCATCGGCACGGCTATTCGCTGCATGACCTCCGATCCGGTTCCGGTGCTCCACAGGATGGGCAGCAAGCCCGCCATGATGGCGACGACCGTCATCATCTTCGGGCGTACGCGCTCGACGGCACCGAACATGATCGCCCCGTTGAGATCTGTCTTGGTCAAACTTCGCTTCTGGGCCGCACATCTGGCCCTCACTTCGCTCCACGCGTTGTCGAGATAGATAAGCATGATGACCCCGGTTTCGGCAGCCACGCCCGCGAGCGCAATGAAGCCCACCGCAACCGCGACCGACATATTGAAGCCCAGCCACCACATCATCCAGATGCCGCCGACGATAGCGAAGGGCAGCGACAGCATGACGATCAGCGTCTCGGTTAGCGCCCGGAAGTTGAGGTAGAGCAGCAGGAAGATGAGCGCGAGCGTTAGCGGCACGACGATCTTCAGCCGCGCCTGGGCACGTTCGAGATATTCGAACTGCCCGCTCCAGGCGACCGAATAGCCCGGCGGCAGCTTTATCTCGGCGGCAACCGCCTGTTGCGCCTCGCTGACATAGCCGCCGAGATCACGGCCGGCGATGTCAACGAAGATATAGACGGCAAGTTGTCCGTTCTCGGTGCGGATCGAGGTCGCGCCGCGCGTGAGTTCGACCTTGGCAACCTCGCCGAGCGGCACAGAGCCACCGCCGGGCAGCGCAATCTGCACGTCCCTAGCGATCGCGCCAGGATCGCTTCTGAGGGCGCGTGGATAGCGGATCGCAACGCCATACCGTTCACGGCCCTCGACAGTGGACGTAATGACCTTTGCGCCGAGCGCCACGGCGATCACGTCCTGGACGTCGCCAACCGACAGGCCGTAGCGACCCAAGGCGGTCCGATTAGGCAGGATGTCAAGATAGTAGCCGCCAATCACCCGCTCGGCATAGGCGCTCGACGTGCCAGGCACGGCCCGCAGCACCGCCTCGATCTGGCGCGCGACATTTTCCATTTCGCCGAGATCAGACCCGTAGACCTTGACGCCTACCGGAGTTCGTATGCCCGTCGACAGCATGTCGATGCGGGCGCGGATCGGCATAGTCCACGCGTTCGAGACGCCCGGGAACTGCAGCGCGGCATCCATTTCCGTCTTCAGGCTCTCGGACGTAACGCCTGCCCGCCATTCTAATTTCGGCTTGAGATTGATGATCGTTTCGAACATCTCGGTCGGCGCGGGGTCGGTCGCGGTCTGCGCCCGGCCCGCTTTGCCGAAGACAGATTCTACCTCAGGGAATGACTTGATGATCCGGTCCTGCATCTGCATCAGTTCGGCGGCTTTCGTGACGGACAGGCCTGGTAGCGTGGTCGGCATGTACATCAGCGTTCCTTCGTCGAGGTTCGGCATGAACTCGCTGCCGAGCTGGCGCGCGGGCCAGACGGTCACTGCAAGGGCGGCAATCGCGAGCAGGATAGTGAAGGTCTTCGCCTTCAACACCCCTGCAATGATCGGTCGATAGAGACCGATCAGCAGCCTGTTGAGCGGGTTGCGACGTTCGGGGATGATCCGGCCGCGGACAAAGACCACCATCAGAGCGGGCACGAGCGTGACCGAAAGCAGCGCCGCCGCAGCCATCGCGAAAGTCTTCGTGAACGCCAGCGGCCCGAACAGCCGGCCTTCCTGGCTTTCAAGCGTGAAGATCGGCAGGAACGAGACGGTGATGATCAGCAGGCTGAAGAACAGCGCCGGCCCGACTTCGGCTGCGGCATTGACCAGCACCTCGATGCGGGGCTTGCCCGGTGGCGCGCGTTCGAGGTGCTTGTGGGCGTTCTCGATCATCACGATCGCCGCGTCGATCATCGCGCCGATGGCGATGGCAATGCCACCGAGGCTCATGATGTTCGAACCGAGGCCGAGCAGCTTCATCCCCGTGAAGGCCATCAGGATGCCGACCGGCAGCATGATGATCGCCACCAGCGCGCTTCTGACGTGAAGCAAGAAGACGATGGTGACGAGAGCGACCACGATGCTCTCCTCCACCAGCGTCGACCTCAGCGTCTCGATCGCAGAGTTGATGAGTTCCGACCTGTCGTAGACGGGGACGATCTTGGCATTGCCTGGCAGGCTCTTTTCGATCTCGGCGAGGCTCTCCTTGGCATTTTCGATGACGGTCAGAGCATTCGCGCCGACCCGTTGCAGCACGATGCCGCTTGCAACCTCGCCCTCTCCGTTGAGTTCGGCAATGCCTCGGCGTTCGTCTGGCACGATCTCGACCTTGGCCACGTCGCCGAGCCGGAGCGGCACGCCGCCCACGGTCTTGAGCACGATGCTCTCTATGTCGACCACGTTCTTCAGATAGCCGCGCCCGCGCACCATGAACTCGAACTCGGAGATCTCGACCGTGCGCCCGCCGGTATCCATGTTGCTGGTGCGGACCGCTTCTCCGACTTCCGCGAGCGTTACGCCTTGAGCGCGCATCCGCACCGGATCGACGACGATCGAATACTGCTTGACGAAGCCTCCGACGCTCGCGACCTCCGAAACGCCTTCGGCTTTCGAGGCCGCAAAACGCACGACCCAGTCCTGAAGGGATCGGAGTTCGGCGAGGGACAGTTCCTTGGCGACGACGGCATACTGATAGACCCAGCCGACGCCTGTCGCGTCGGGTCCGAGCGTTGGGGCGACGCCGTCTGGTAACCGGCCGGCGGCCGCGTTCAGGTATTCGAGCACGCGGCTTCGCGCCCAGTAGAGATCGGTGCCGTCTTCGAAAATCACATAGACGAAGGACACTCCGAAGAACGAGAAACCGCGGACCACCTTCGAGCGCGGCACGGTCAGCATCGAAGTCGTCAGTGGATAAGTGACCTGGTCCTCGACAACTTGCGGAGCCTGGCCCGGATAGTCTGTGAAGACGATAACTTGCACGTCCGACAGGTCGGGTATGGCGTCAAGCGGCAAGATCTTGACGGCATAGACGCCTGCCCCGACCACGAGCGCGCTGGCGAAGAAGACAAGAACCAGGTTGCGCGTCGACCAGGCAATGAGGTTGGCGATCATGGCTGCGCCTCCGCAGGCGTCAGCGCGCTGAGTGCCGCCTTGAGGTTGCTTTCGGCATCGATCAGGAAGTTCGCCGATACGACGACCTTTTCGCCTTCGGTAATGCCCTGCGTGATCTCGGCCATGCCCTCGCCCCGCATGCCGACCTTCACGTCGCGTGGCTCGAAGCTGCCTTCGCCCTTGTCGACGATGACGACCTGTCGATTTCCCGTGTCGATGACTGCGCTGTCGGGCACGGTTACGGCAGGATCGTTGCCGCCCGTCGCGATCTCCACATCGGCATACATGTTGGCAAGCAACAGCCCGTTGGGATTGGCGAGTTCGATGCGAATCCTCGCGGTCCGCGTCTGGCCCTGGATTTCGGGATAGATCAGGCCAACCCTGCCCTCGAATACCTTGCCCGACAAGCTGCGGATGCGCACAGCCGCCTTGTCGCCGACGCGAACAGAGCTCAGCTCGTATTCCGGCACGTCAGCCATCACCCAGACGGTCGAGGCGTCGGCGATCCGAAACAGCGTTTCCCCAGCTTCGGCCATCATGCCGTCAACAGCTCTGCGTTCCAACACAACGCCGTTGCGTGGCGCCACAAGCGTTACCGAGATCGGCACCTTTCGGGTTTTCTCTATTTCGGCGATTGCTTCGATCGGGACGCCGAGATTCGTCAACCGCTGCAGGCTGCCGCTGGCGGCTGCCTTGCTCGAGCCGTTCTTTAGATCGGCGGCGTAGAGCGCGCCCGCGGCAGCTATTTCCTCGGCATAGAAACTGACGAGGGGTCGCCCTTTTTCGATTGTTTCTCCCGTAGTGATGTCGGCCACTTCTTCGAGGAACGCCTCGGTGCGAATCGAGACGACACTTACACGGCGCTCATCGAACGTGACGGTGCCGGGAATGCGGACCGGCCGTACGATTGCGCCTCTGGTGGCGGGCACCGTCTTCACGCCCGTTCGCTGCAGTTTTCCGGTCGATAGCTTGACGGTCGCGCCGTCTTCCGTCTCGCCTTCGTAGACGGGGATGTAGGCCATCCCCATAGAATCCTTCTTTGGCGTCGGCGATGTGTCCGACAGGCCCATCGGATTGCGGTAATAGAGGATTTTCCGCTCGCCCGGCGCCGTCGCTTCGGCCCCCTTCGCCTCGTCCTTGAGACGAGCCTCGAAGCTCACGTCTTCGCTCGCCAGCACTGCTACGAAATCCCGGCCATCCGGGGTTTGCTTCGGTGTCGACGAATAGGCTGGATCGCCGTCAGGATGACGATAGTAGATGACTGGGCCGGAGGCAGGCGAGCCGACGGCCGTAGGGGTCTGTTCCGCCCCGAGCACGCCCCCGATATTGGCGCTGATCATTTGCACCACCGCCGGGACGGACAGATCGTGCTGGCCCGCCCAGTATCCGCCCGCGCCCGCGCCCGCCGCCAATGCGGCAAGCGCCACGAATGAGCTGAGCCTGCTCATTGGGTAGCCTTGAATTCCAAACGGCTCTCGACCGTTTCGGCCTCGCCCTGGATTTTCGCGGCGATCGAAAGGCGCCAGCCTCCCGCCATGATGAGGTTGGTCTTGAACCGATAGATGCCGGGCTCGTCGGACGGCAACACCTCGACGGGCGCGGTCATTGCCTCCATACCGTCCGGTGCCATGTCGATGCGCTGGGTAAAGATCACCGCATCGGGCACCACCTTGCCGGACCGTTTGTCGACGAGACGGACGGCGACAATCGCAGCATCGCCCGTCTTGATCGCGCTTTGAACGAGCTGAAACTCGTAATCGTCGATCCCAGCCCACGCCTTCGAATTGGCACCGCCGAGAGCAAGACCGATCAGCGCCGCGGCCGCGACGTGCTTCGCATTGCAAAAATTCATTGTCAGATTTTCCCAAGTTCGTCATTTCGGCCGCACGGAATGCACGGCAAGTTCGTGGCCAGGCTCATGCCAAAGCCACGGGGCACTCGCCACGGGCTGTCAGCCACGCGGCGGCAAACGGCCCCGATGGAGCCGCCGATGAACTTAGGTTCGTGGGGGTCTTGGGGGCGGCGGAGAAGTCGGGAGATCGCGCCCGTCTCTGTTGCAAGGCGCGAGCCGGTCAGCCTGAGATAACCGGGTCAGCATGATTGCTGCGGTCGTCGAAGCGCTCGGAAAGCACTTGGCGACGCACAAGGCCATGAGGGGACAGGATTTCTGGCAATCAGGTGCCGGCTGACTCTCGTCGGGACAGTTGGGCATGCCGTCCGGCATGGATGCCATATCCGCCATCGCCGCCGCGGGATCGACAACCATCGTCAGCGCAGCGGACGGTGCTACCATTGGCGCGGTGAGAAGGCTCACGACGGCCAGAATCGAAAGCAGACGCGGGAATACGATCCAGATCTTCACAGGCTTCCATGGCATATACTGCATCCCAAGAAAAGATCGCTAGGCGCTCACATTTCCGTCAGGTGATGTCGTCTGAACGGTCGTCCTCGGCGGCGATCCGCTTCTCGACCATGGCCCGCAAAGCGTCGTTAATACGGTCCTGCCAGCCCGGTCCATCCCCCTGGAAATAATCCAAGACAGCCCGATCAATCCTGATTGAAACAAGCTCTCTGACATTTGGAGCAGCAGCAGATTCGCGAACCGGTGCGGCCGGCTTCTTGACTGGCTTGAAGGCGGCTTCGGCGGCAGCCATTGGATTTGTCGGTCGGCGCGGAGGATTTGCCATTGATGGTCCTGACTGGAGATAACGGATGGGAGGAGAAACGCAATACGCATCTGAATGCCTCGGCCCACTGCCTGGAACAGTGATTCGAATGTTGACACGAGAGGTGATAGTCTCGCCTTGGATCCTCGGGAGGAGGAAATGCGCGCCATTGCATTATTTGCCGGCGTGTTGGTGGCTACGCCCTCGATGGCGGCGGAGCAACTGGTCTTTTACACCGCCAATTTTCCAGATGCCACCTCGGTCCAGCTCAGCGTCATGGACAACAGTGTCTCGCTATATGGGGATTACGACTTTGACGTCGCTATTGGCCTCGTCCAGACGGGCGCGAACGGCGTCATCAGGTACGAAGATACCGGCAGGCATCATGCACGCGTTCGCTGTAATTATCCGGCATATGTGAGCGTGGGTGCGCGAAAATACGCTATAGAGATGCCTCTGAGCCGCTCTGCACATGACGACTGGAAAGAAAAACTCTGGACGATTTTCTGCGCGGCCCCTTCATCCTGACTTCCGTACTCATGGCATTCTCGATAGGACAGCGCCGCGCATTGATTTTTCCAACCCGCGGCGCTGGTCCGGATCACTTGATACCGGTGATCGTGATGCGTCCGTTGACGCGGTCGGCTGTGAACTCGATCGCCTGACCGGTTTTGACTTTATCGAGCATGCCCTGCTCCGCAACGACGAACACCATCGTCATCGCGGGCATGTCGAGATTGGTCAACGGCTCATGCTTGATCGTCAGCTTCTTCTGTTTGGCGTCGACCTTGATGACTTCGCCCTTCACGTATTCCTGTGCAAGCGCGCTCCCGCCGATGGCGAGCATGAGCGCGAGTGTCGAGAGTGTCTTTTTTACCAATAGTGTCATGGTTTGCTTCCTTTGCGGTTTGTCGGTCAGTTGGAGACGGTGATGTCGCCCTTCATGCCGGAATCGTAGTGACCCGGAACCAGGCAGGCGAAGCCGAATTCGCCGGCATTGGCGAACGTCCAGATGATCTCGCCTCTGGCGCCGGGCGCCAGCCGGATCGCGTTGGGATCGGCGTGCTCCATCTCGGGAAACTTCTCCATCAGCGCCTTGTGCTCCATGATCCCCTCATGGACGTCCATGACGAATTCGTGGTCGACTTGGCCCTTGTTGACGAATTTCAGGCGAACGGTCTCGCCCTTCTTCACCTTGAGCACGGCCGGTTGGAACGACATCGTCCCGTCGTCCTTCTCCGACATCGAGATGTTGACAGTCCGCTTTGCCTTGCCAGCCTCACCAGGGCTGCCGATCGGCATCGTGGCGGCTTTGTCGCCATGGCCTCCGGCATGGGTTCCACCGGCAAAAGCTGCTCCCGAACTGACCGCCATCAAAACGGCCGCTGCGATTATACGTTTCATGCTGCACTTTCTCTCATCGTTGAGGTTGAGGGGTTTCGGTTTCTCATCCCTGTTTGCCGTGACCGCCGTGCGCTGCCGGGGCCATCGTTTTTGCGTCGCCTGATTTCGTCGGAGCGGGGACATCCCCCTTCCACTCGTAAGCCACGGTTCCCTCCGGATGCTGGTACCATCCCGGATCGGCGTAATCGTTCGAGGCCAGGCCCTCGCGAACCTTCACGACCGAGAACATGCCGCCCATCTCGATGGCGCCGAATTGGCCCCAGCCGGTCATCATCGGGATCGTATTGTCGGGAAGTGGCATCTCCATCTCGCCCATGTCGGCCATGCCGCGGTCACCCATGGCCATGTACTCGGGCTGGACCCGGCGAATCTTCTCGGTGACCTTCGAGTTGTCGACGCCGATGAACGTGGGCACGTCGTGGCCCATGGCGTTCATTGTGTGGTGTGACTTATGGCAATGGATCGCCCAGTCGCCCTCGTATTTGGCTTCGAACTCATATGCCCGCATGGCGCCGACGGGGATGTCGATCGACACCTCCGGCCATCGCGCCTCCGGCCGCACCCAGCCACCATCGGTGCAGGTTACCTCGAAATCGTAGCCATGCATGTGGATCGGATGATTGGTCATGGTCAGGTTGCCCACGCGCACCCTGACCCGGTCGTTTTTCGCCACTGGAAGATGACTGATCCCCGGAAAGACGCGGCTGTTCCAGCCCCAAAGATTGAAATCCGTCATCTCCATGATGCGCGGGACGTACGACCCCGGTTCGATGTCGAAGGCGTTCAGCAGGAACACGAAATCGCGGTCCACTCGCATGAATTTCGGGTCTTTGGGATGAATGACGAAGAAGCCCATCATGCCCATCGCCATCTGGACCATTTCGTCGGCGTGCGGGTGGTACATGAATGTGCCGCTCTTCACGAGGTCGAACTCGTAGACGAAGGTCTTGCCGGGCGGGATTCCGGGCTGAGTAAGACCGGTCACGCCGTCCATGCCGTTGGGCAGGATCATGCCGTGCCAGTGGATCGTCGTATGCTCCGGCAGCTTGTTGGTTACGAAGATGCGGACTCGATCGCCCTCGACCGCCTCTATGGTCGGGCCGGGAGATTGACCGTTGTAGCCCCAGAGATAGGCAGTCATGCCGGGCGACATCTCGCGCTCGACCGGCTCGGCCACGAGATGGAACTCCTTCACGCCGTTGTTCATGCGATGCGGAAGGGTCCAGCCGTTGAGCGTCACGATCGGCTGGTAGTCCGGTCCGCTCGTCGGGAAGATCGGAGGCTGCATGTCGGGGGATTCCATGATTGGGGCGTCGGGCAGCCCCATCGCCGACGTTTTGGTCCATGCAGTGGCGCCGGCGAGCAGGGCTCCCGCGCCTAGCAATTGACGTCTTGAAAGCATTTTCTTCTCCTTGAGTTCAGTGGCCTTCGGCGCCCGCTTCGGCCGCGGCCGGTGCGTCGCCGCCCCCGGACGAGCTTGCGCCGCCACCGTGGATGGCGGTTCCGAGGTTGACGTCGGCCAGCCAGAAATTGCGCTTGGCGTTGAGGGAAAGTATGATCGAGCTGATTTTCGCGCGTGTGTCCGCCAGCAGCTCGAACGTGTTGGTGATCATGCCGTTGTAGGTGAGGACCGACTCCGCCTCGATCTTTGTTCGCAGCGGCACAACATTGTTCCGATAGTGCCGGGCAATGTCGTAGGTCGAACGGTAGGCATCATAGGCAGACCTGGCCTCAGACCGGATGTTGACCGCCTTTTCCGCGAACCGGTTTGCAGCTTGCATGTAGGCAAGCTCGGCCTTGCGCATGCGTGCCTTGCCGGTATCGAAAATCGGAATGATTAACTCAAGCTCAAGGGTGGGTGAGACACTCGTCTCCGTTCCGCCCTCCTCCGACTCCTCGCGTTCCACCTCGACGCCGGAAAGTAGTTCCAGATCGCTGACGTAACGCGTCGCCTCGGTGAGACCGTAGGATTTCGCCAGCGCTTCCAACTCGAGTTTCGCGATCTCGAGGTCGACGCGATTTCTTAGCGCCTCCACCTCGATTGCGCGTTTGGCTTTGGCGCCTTTGGGCAAGGCTGGAAGCATGTTGGGGACTGAGTAATCGACGTCCGGCCCCCATAGACCCATCAGCCGGGTGAGCTTTTCCTTGGCAGTCCGGGCGGCGAGCCGCGCCTCCGCCGCCTGACCGGCGATCTCGGCATAGAAGACGTGTTCGCGGGCTTGGCCGGTCTTTGTGAAGGCGCCCGTCTCCCCAAGTTTTTGAGCGAGTTCGGAGGCAGCGGCGGCGGCGGCTTGCGCCTTGTTCAGATAGGAAAGGCTCTCCCAGGCCGAGACGGCATTGATCCAGGCCCGCCGCGTGTCCGCGGCCAGTCGTAGCGTTTCTTCGGCGGCGCGCAGCTGGGCCTGACGGAAACGTGCATCCGCGACTGCGACGCGTCGCTTGTGGGTCGCCAGCGCAAGGATGTTGCTGACCACCGCCCCTTCAATCGTCCGCACGGGATCGACACCGATCATGCCGACAGAGATCGTCGGATTGACGAGCATCGTTTCCTGCCACATGTCGGCCGCCGACAAGCCGATCTCGGCGTAGGCGGCCTGCAGGCCCTTGTTGTTGAGCAAGGCGACCTGCACTGCGGTGTCCGGGCCGATCGTCTTCTTCTGGACGAGGCTCTTCACGCGCTCTGAAACCGTCCGCGCTTCATCGGCGGATTGCACCCATACGGTTTTCTTGCCGGTCACGGATTCGGCACGCGCCGCGACTGTCGTGAAGCCGGCCATGGGGGCTGAGATGCCATCAAGTGTCCCACTGGTCGTGCATCCGGCAGCGATCAGCGGGATGGTTATCACCGCAGCTATCGTCAGGGGCCGGCGTCTCACGATCCGGCTCCCGGCTTCGCAGAGGAGCGTTCTTCATTGAGACGCCGCCAATTCCGCGGATCGACGGGCTCCCGGTGGCGATAGTCGACGACGGCCGGGTGGTAGTGCACATCACGGACGCCCATTGCGGGATCGGCCGGATTGAAGGCGGGAAGGATGTTCGGCGGCGTGGTTGCCGCACATCCAGCAACTAACAGCGATGCGAGCATCGCGGAGCTTGCGATTTTCATTGTAGACCTGAAGCTTGACGTATGCGTTTGGCCGCGCGGAAACGGATTCCCGACGCTGCGCGCGAACGCCCCGAAAGGCGCGTCAGTTCAGATGTTTGGGAGGCCTTATGAGCGCTGTGTATTCGCCAAGCGGCAACGTGACAGCAACGACGGGCGCAAAGCAGCGGGAGACAACATGCTCCAAGTCAGGGCAGTCGACCGGCACCGCATTTGCCGGCGCGCAATGGACTTCACAGCTCTTGTCAGAGGATTGCTTGGCGCCGTGATGATGCTCCGACGTGTCCGTGTCGTTCGCCGCCGTGGCGCCGTGATCGCCCATATCATGTGCGGGTGTTTCGGCCTGCAGATCCACCCCGGCCTGGAGATCCGCCCCGGCGTGAAAACCCGTGGCGTTGGCTGTGGCAAACAGACCAGGCTGAAGAGCCGACATGACCAGGAACGCGACCGCCAGCATTGCACGGAGCGGTATGTTTTCCAGGATCGTAATTCGACCAAGAGTCCTCATCGCACCCTTCCGACAATTGTTCGTCTGATTTGTCAAGCTCGCCGCGGTCACTTTGTTGCAGTGCAACCAAAAGTGAACGCAACTGCCTGCTGCGATGTCCGCGATTCGGTTTTAAGTCAGGCTTAGCACCGCCCCGGCGACGACCAGATAACGCGAAACCTTCGCGACGGCGACGATTGCGACAAAGCTCCATAGCGGCTCGCGCAAAACCCCGGCGACCACGGTTAGCGGATCGCCGATGATCGGCATCCAGCTTAACAGGAGCGACCATCTTCCATAACGGCGATACCAGTTCGTGGCGCGGTTGAGCCTCGCTGGACGCAGCGGAAACCAGGGCCTGTCCCGGAAGCGTTCGATCCCTCGACCAAGCCCCCAGTTCACCGCCGAGCCCAGGATGTTGCCTATGCTGGCGACGAGAACCAGCATTGCGGGTGAGAAGGAACCCGTAGCGAGGAGCCCTGCAAGGGCGGCCTCCGACTGCGCCGGAAGGATGGTGGCCGCGGCGAAGGCAAGAGCAAACAGGCCGCCGTAGATGGCAAAGATATCCATCTACGTTTCGCCTTGCGGAGCGGGCTTCAGGGTTGCACATCGATCACGACCGTCAGTCCGCCACCGCCCTTCTCTTCGACATTGTTGTTGGTCGTATGATGCCCGATGTGGCAGTGGATCAGCCATTTTCCGGGGCGACGTGCCTGCCAGACGACATCGTAGCGTTGCCCTGGTCCGACGTTCACTGTGTCGGCAAGGAAACGCGCCGACTCCGGGATAGTCTCGCCGTCCCGGGCGACAACTTCGAATGGACCGCCATGGATGTGCATCGGGTGGATAAACCCGTTATTGGTGCCGATGAAGCGCACTTTCAGAGTTTCGCCGACCTTCATCCTGATCGTGTCCGTCGAAGGATAGGCGCGGCCGTTGATGGTGAAATAATTCGGCTGCCCGCCGTCCATCGGCATCGACGGAAAAGTCAGGCCCTCCCGCATCAGCCATTCCTGAAGCTGAATAACATAGTCGTGGTCTGCCGCAATCTCGTCCTGGGGATTGGCGGGATCGATGATGAGTGCGCCGTAGAGTCCGAGCGCCTGCTGGCGATCGACATGGTCATGCGAGTGATAGAAGTAGGTCCCCGATTGGCCCGCCGTGAATTCATATACGTAGCTGCCGCCAGGCGGGATGGGCTCCTGCGTGATCTCGGCCGGGCCATCCATTTCGTTCGGCAGGATCAACCCGTGCCAGTGCAGGGTCGTGCTCTCCGGCAGGCGGTTCGTGACGTTGATGCGCACCCGGTCGCCTTGCCGGATATGCAGCCGCGGGCCCGGAACCTGACCGTTGATCGCATAGGCGTCGACTTTCACATCCGGCAGGATCGCCCAGCGGATGACCGAGGTTTCCAAATCGAACACCTTCACCCCGTTCTCCATCCTGGCTTGCAGTTCCCGGTCGCCGCGAACCTCCAAGCCATGGCTGGCCGTGATCAGGCGAGGATGCACGGCGGCCATGTCCAGCATCGCTGCAGCCGGCGTGTCGCGGTCCATGATCATGCCGGGCGGCATGATGGCGCCGCCGACGTCTCGCGCGCTGAGGGTGAGGTTCACCCAATTGGCCGGAGCGATCATGCCGAGCGCCAGCGCAAGCACGGACACGCCGCCGAAGGCCGCGAGTTGCGGGACAGTTGCGTCCGGCTCCATCCCGTGACCGCCATGCGGACCACGCGACCCGCCTCCCCCATTGCCGTGGGAAGAGCCATGGCCGGATCCATAATGGCCGCCGGCACCGGGGTTACCGCCTGGGCCGCCATGGCCGGGGTTGGCGTGCTCGTCGAGGCGCGCGTGAGCGTGACGGTGCCTCGCTACCCCGGCTTCCGCGCCGCCATGCGCGTGCTCGCGCCTGCCTTCCCTCGCCTTATCGAACTCCGGTTCGCGTTCGGTCATCAGCCCGTGCTTCAGGCCACGGACCACCATCCACACGTTGGCAGGATATGCAGTGATGAAGCCAACGATCACGCCGAACGACATCACGCCCCAGAACAGGAGCTCGGTCGGTTCCATGGCCCGCATGTCGCTGCCCATCATCAGGAAACTCATGACCGGAGCCATGCCCGCCATCATGAAATTCATGCTGATGAATTCCGGCATGAAGCTCTTGCGGACGTTCTCCCAATAGGTGCCGCCCATCATCGATTTCATGAACAGCGACTGAAAGATGAACAGGCCGAAGGCGAATCCGGCAACGTACTCCACGATGAGATCGATCCACATCGGCAGCCCAAGCGCGGCGGTGATTGCGGCCGCGAGGATGATGCCGGTGGCGTCTCCGGCGACGCAGTGGATCGTCGAGCCGACGCCTTGCTTCCAGAGCGGCTTCGTGAACGCCTCGTGTTCGCCCGGTCGCGGCTCCTTGTCGGCCAGCACGTAAATCAACAGCCCCAGCGGTCCCATATAGAGCGTGACCAGGATGAAGCCCCATTTCATCACCACGGGTTCGGGATTGTTGCGGAACTGATCCCACGCCACGTAAGCCGTACTGAGGGCCGCTAGAACGAACCAGACTGCAAGAAAGTAGTCGACGGGCTGTACGAACACTGCAGAACTCCTGTCGGTTTTCTCTCCACTGACCTAGAGCGACGGACTTTTCGGCCGCCTCCTTGAACGCGCCACGTCATAGGCCACTCCCTAGAAACTCCCGGAGATGGCGTTGGCGGCGAAACCACGCGATAAGCCTTCCCGTTGCTGGAAGGTCAAGAGTTGCCGTCCAGCCATGGCCGATCCGTCGTTTCCAAGAAAGTCACTGAGAATGAGTTCCATGGGCGTTCTCTGCTGCTTGACTCTCCGATTTTTTCGCGGCACTTTCGATCAATAGGTCAGACCAATTTACCGATCCGGGATCAGCCGGATGATTCTGTTGAAGTAGAACTGGGTGACAATGCCGATCCAGGCCGTTGAACCGCGTCGACTTTACCGACAGATCGCCGATCAGCTCAGGCAGCTGATCGACGCGGGCGAGTTCGCAGTCGGCGATCGCCTGCCAACCGAGCGCGAACTGGCCGATCAGCTTGGCATCTCCCGTCCGACCGTCCGTGAAGCGCTGATTGCGCTCGAGGTCGAGGGGCGCATACGCATCCGCGTCGGCTCCGGCATCTACGTCACCGACCGGCCGCGTGCTGACGTTTTGACGGCAGAGATGGATGAAGGCCCGTTCGAGCTGTTGCGGGCACGCGAGTTCATCGAAGGGGCGATCGCCGCCGAAGCCGCCCTCCATGTTCGGCCGATCGACATCGAACATATGGACGACGTGCTGCGCCGGATGGAGGACATACCTCACCCGACCAAGACGACGATCGCGCTCGACCGCGAGTTCCATACGATGGTGGCGGGTATTCTCGGAAACGCCGTCCTTGTGCGCTGCATCGGCGAGCTTTTCGACCAGCGCATGAACCCATATTTCGAACGCCTGTCGAGCTATTTCGAGAACAGGGAATCCTGGCGGGCCGCCGCGGAGGAGCATCGCGCGGTGCGCGACGCGATCGCGGCGCGCGAGCCCGAACGGGCCAAGGCCGCCATGCAGGAACATCTGCGTCAGTCGCAATTGAGATTCTCACGCAATTTCGGTGAGAAATCCGCGGCCAGGGAGGTCGCGGAATAGGAGTCAGCCGACCGGGAGGATCCTGTCGGAACAGTCAATTTCAATCACAGGGAGGAATATGATGTTGAGAAAATACGCCGTTCTGCTCGGCACGATCGCCGCAATCGCTCTGCCCATGGCTTCGGCCTCTGCACAAACCGCGCTGAAATGGGCTCACGTCTACGAAACGTCCGAACCCTTCCACACCGAGTCGGTGTGGGCGGCGGAAGAGATCAAGAAGCGCACCGACGGCCGCTATACGATCGACGTCTTCCCGGCCTCGCAGCTCGGCAAGGAAGCCGACATCAACCAGGGGCTGACCCTCGGCACGGTTGATATCATCATCTCCGGATCGAGCTTCGCCGCCCGCGAATTCCCGCCGATCGGCGTGACCTACTTCCCGTTCACTTTCCGCGACGCCGATCATCTGCTCGCTTACACCAAGAGCGACAAATACAAGGAGTTGACCGGCGGCTACGAAGAGGCGTCCGGCCATCACATCACGGCGACCACCTACTACGGCACCCGTCACACGACCTCCAATCGGCCGATCGAGAAATGCGCCGACATGCAGGGCCTGAAGATCCGCGTGCCCGATGTGCCGGCCTACCTCGCCATGCCGCGCGCCTGCGGTGCCAACACCGCGCCGATCGCCTTCGCCGAGGTCTATCTCGCCTTGCAGCAGGGCACGGTGGAAGCGCAGGAAAACCCGCTGACGACGATCGACGCCAAGAAGTTCTACGAAGTGCAAAAGCACATCGTCCTGACTGGGCACATCGTCGATCATCTCAATACGATCGTGTCGCAATCGCGCTGGTCGCAACTGTCGGACGAGGACAAGGCGATTTTTACCGAGGTGATGCAGGAAGCCGCCGCGCGAGCGACAAAGATCATCGTCGATCGCGAGAAAGCCTTGGTTGAAACCTTCAAGGAGCGCGGTCTCACCGTCACCGAAGTCGATCGCGCCGATTTCGAAAAGAACGTGATGGAGAAGGTGACGTTCGAGGAGTTCGGCTACCGCAAGGAGGATTGGGAGGCGATCCGCGCCGTCAAGTAACCCGCATCAATCCGGGCCCGGCGCGACAGGCGCGTCGGGTCTGTTGAGCCCGCTGTCCCAACGGTTTCCGGAGCTTGCCGATGACCCAAGAGGTCCACACCCAGGTTACCCCCGAAGAACTGGCGCATGCCTTCGAGGAAGAAACCGCACCCGTCGATCTGTCGCGATACGCGGTGGAGGACTGGGTCACGCTGGCCGTGTTCTGGGGCATGTCGCTCTGCGTGTTCCTGCAGTTCTTCACCCGCTACGTCATGAACAACAGTTTTGCCTGGACCGAGGAGATCGCCATCAACTGCCTCGTCGTCGTGGTCTTCCTGGGCTCGGTCATGTGCACGCGCACCACGCGCCACATCCACGTCGACGTGCTCTATCACTATCTCCCCGCTGGGGTGGGGCGCTACCTGGCGCTCGCGGTCAATCTGATTACCATTTGCTTCTTCGCCTATATGTCCTGGCTCCTCTGGCGCTATGTCGGGATCGTCCACCGCGAGCGGATGGTCACCATCAACCTGCCGCGCAACGTCGTCTTCTACGCCGTCTTCGCCGGTTTCGTGCTGATGATGCTGCGCGCCATCCAGGTATTCATCGGCAACATCCGCCGTGGCTACTCGGCGCTGGAGCGCCCCGCCGCGTTCGACGGACTGGGGGAATAGGCCATGCTGCTTCTGATCGGAGCCTTTCTCGTCCTGATGCTGGTCGGCGTGCCCGTCGCTGTGTCGATGGCGGTGTCGTCGCTGCTCTATCTCGTCTTCTATGGCGTGGCGCCCGACATCATTGCCGCGCAGCGCATGATCGCCGGTGTCGAGAGCTTTCCGCTGCTTGCCGTGCCGTTCTTCATCTTCGCCGGCAATCTCATGAACATCGCCGGCGTCACCGGGCGTATCTATTCCTTCGCGCTGGCGCTTGTCGGCTGGATGAAGGGCGGCCTCGCCCAGGTGAACATAGTCGGATCGGTGGTCTTCGCCGGCATGTCGGGCGCAGCCCTTGCCGATGCCGCCGGCATCGGCACCATCGAGATCAAAGCCATGCGCGACCACGGCTATCCCGTGGAGGCGGCCGTCGGCGTCACCGCGGCGTCCTCGACGCTCGGCCCGATCTTCCCGCCGTCGCTGCCCTTCGTTATCTACGGCATGATGGCCAACGTCTCGATCGGCGCGCTGTTCATGGCCGGCATCCTTCCCGGCGTCGTCATGACGGTGCTGATGATGGTGACGGTCGCGATCTTCGCCCACCGTCGGGGCTGGGGTTCGGACACGCCGTTCAAATTGAACCGGCTCGCCGCCGCGTCGATCGAGGTGGCCGTCGTATGCTGTTTTCCGCTGGCCGTTTATGCCCTTGTCGAGATGGGACTGTCGCTCAATATTGCCGTCGGCATCGCGCTCGTCATCCTGATCGCCTGCGACTGGTACTTCGACTTCTCCGCCGTTATGGCGCTCATGACACCGATCATCCTGATCGGCGGCATGACCATGGGCTGGTTCACGCCGACCGAAGCGGCCATGGCCGCCGTCATCTGGTCGTTGTTTCTGGGGCTCGTGCGCTATCGCACGATGACACTTTCAGCCCTGGCCAAGGCGAGTTTCGATACGATCGAGACGACAGCGTCGGTCCTCTTCATTGTCACCGCAGCGTCGATCTTCGCCTGGTTGCTCACGGTCAGCCAGGCGGCGCAGCTCTTCTCGGTCTTCATCACATCGCTGACCGAAAACAAATGGGTGTTCCTGATCCTGGTGAACATCCTGATGCTGGTAGTCGGCTGTTTCCTCGACACGATCGCCGCGATCACGATCCTTGTGCCGATCCTCCTGCCGATCGTGGTCCTCTACGGCATCGATCCGGTGCATTTCGGTCTGATCATGACGCTCAATCTGATGATTGGTCTCCTCCATCCGCCGCTCGGCATGGTGCTGTTCGTCCTCTCGCGGGTCGCCAAGCTATCGGTCGAGCGTACGACCATGGCGATTTTGCCCTGGCTCGTCCCGTTGATTGTCGCGCTGATCCTGATCACCTTCATCCCCGCCATCACGCTGTGGCTGCCGACGCAAATGGGACTGATCCGATGATCGACAGCGCAGTCGCCGCGACGCTGTTCGGCCCCGAGGATCTGCGCGTCGTCGAGCATCGGCTCGGCCCCCTCGCGCCGGGAATGGTGCGCGTGCGTTTCGGCGCAGGCGGCATCTGCGGTTCCGACCTGCACTATTTCCGCCATGCGCGGACCGGCGATTTTGTCGTCACATCGCCGCTCGTGCTTGGCCACGAGGTCGCCGGGGAGATTGTGGAAATCAGAGCGGACGCGCCCGGACTTGCCGTCGGTGATCGCGTGGCGGTCAACCCGTCGCGCTGGTGCGGACAATGCGCCCGATGCGCGGAGGGCCGCGCCAATCTCTGCGAAAACATCTACTTCATGGGTTCGGCGTCGAAAACGCCGCACATGCAAGGCGGTTTTGCCAGCGTATTCGACGCCACGCCTGCGCAATGCGTCAAGGTTCCGCATGATATCGCCTACCAGGCAGCGGCACTCGCCGAACCGCTTGCCGTCAGCCTGCACGCACTGGCGCGGGCCGGCGACATTGCCGGCCGCAACGTCATCCTGTTCGGCGCCGGCCCCATCGGGCTCCTGACCATGCTCGCCGCCAGGCTCAAGGAATGTGGCGAACTCACCGTCGCCGACATAGCCGAGGCGCCGCTCGCCTTCGCCAGCAAACTTGGAGCAAACAGGACGATCGACCTGTTCGGCGGCGACGACGAGCTCAAGGCGCTCGCGGCCGACAAGGCGATCGATGTCGCGTTCGAGATTTCAGGCACCGCAGCGGGCCTCGCGGCGGCGATCGCCAGCGTCCGGCGCGGCGGCACGGTCGTTCAGGTCGGCAATCTTCCGGGTGGTCAGATCCCAGTGGCGGCCAATGCGGTGATGGCCAAGGAAATCGACCTGAAAGGCACGTTCCGCTTCGGCACGGAATTCAACCAGGCGGTCGATCTCATCGTCGGCGGGGATATCGACGTCCTGAAGCTGGTGACCGCCGAACGCCCCCTTTCCTCGGCCCATGATGCGTTTCGCCTGGCCGCCGACCGCTCGCAGAGCGTCAAAGTCGTGCTGACCGCCGACTGAGGAGCTTTTTCCGGCGCTTCCCACCAGGGGTCGGTTCCGGTAGGGGGCGAAATGACACTCTAAGCGTTCTGCTCCTTCGGCCACAGATACTCGCCAGTCAGTAAAATGTGCGCCCAGCCCAGCGGCGAGATGTGCGCCAGAAGCTCCGGCGGTACATCGTATCCTTCTTTCCGTCGTTCCGCGACGGCATGGCCGAGGCGCGAGCGTCGCGCCATCAATGGCCGCGCGGTCACTTGGTCCCGATGCCAATATTGACGGGGTTTCTCAGGATGGCCGAGCCGTCATCGCCGGCCCGGTCGCGCACCATGCGATCGAGCGTCTGGCGAATGACTCCGCGCTCGCCTTCGCTCAACGCGAGGCTGCCAAGCACTTCCTCGACAATTGGATTGCTCCACACGATCCAATCCCATAGCTCAGCACCTGACTTGAACGCCGTGCTCTCGGTGATCGTCTCGACATTGACGTCCTTCAGTCCGGCCTTCGCCAGTTCGCGGGCAAGCCGCTCCGGATCGCTGAGCTGAAACGGCACTGGCGGCGGGTCCATTGGCGGACCATTAAACTCCGGGCGTACCGATTGAACAGCCCCAACCAAGAAAGCGAGGAAGTCAATTCGATTCGGGTCGCCATAGGCATTGACCAGCACCCGCCCTCCAGGTTTGACGACCCGCGCCATCTCCCGAATGCCCCTCGGCATGTCGGGAAAGAGCATGACCCCAAACTGAGATCCCGCCACTTCGAAGCTGTCGTCGTCAAAGGCGAGCGCATGCCCGTCCATTACGCGGGTATCGATTTCCAGGCTTTCCCGGCTGACGCGCTCTCGCAGCAGGCGGAGCATGACGGGCGACTGGTCGACGGCGACCACCTCGGCACCGATCCGAGCTGCCGGGATACTGAGCGCGCCGCTGCCGGATGCAATGTCAAGAAGGCGCATACCCGGGCGGAGCCCTGCCCTGACCAGACTCTCATTGCCAAGCCACATCTGTGTTTCGGTATTCGTACGATCGTAACCCGAGGCAATTCGGTCCCAAGCCTCACGTGTGTCCGGCAGCGCCTGAGGAGCCGCGGATTCGGCCTCGTTAAGCGCAGCGCGTAGCACCTTGACAAATGCGGCAGGCTGCTCGATCGGCGGATCGTCGGCTGCGCCGTCGATAATGTGGAGCGGCCACCTGTAGCCGGAGGCTCGCTGCTTCGGCTACAGGCGATGGAGTGGCAAGGTCATGCCGCCCCCAGATCAGGACGGTCGGGATTCTGATGCGCGCCAGTTCCTCTGATGGGATTGCAGGAAATCCAAATTGCTCCATCAGACTTTGCTGGGTCGGCTTCAACTCCGGCGCCTGCGCGCGATCGAGATTGTAGGCCCGCAGATGGTCCCAGCTTTCGCCCATCCGATCGCGCAGCGAGTCGAGGTCGAAGGCGCACCGCTGCCAGAGGCGATCATGGTTTTCCGGACTTGGCTCGATGATGAACGCGGAGAGCGCCGCGCCAAATTCAGGCGCCGGCTGAAACGGCGCGAGGCCGAGCGCATCCGACAGCACCAGGCAGCGGAGCTGGTTACCGTGCTTGGCGGCAAAGCGAGCGGCAATTGCGGCGCCGAGAATTTGGCCGACAAGAATGGGCGGTGTCGGGCAGGTGCGTTCGATGAGTTCGCCAAGCCACGCGAGAACACGATCGGGATGGACCGGACCCTCGATGGTCCCCGACGTGCCATGGCCCGGCAGATCCGGCGCGATCACGTGATGTGTTCTCACAAGATCCGGAAGAATTCGCAGCCACTTTGCTGCATATTCTCCTGGGCCGTGCAAAAGCACGACCGGTGGTCCCGCGCCGCCTTCCAGTAGCACGGTCGAGATGCCGGCCAATTCGAGCCGCCGTTCGGTAATCGACAGCCCGGCGAGCAACCGCTTGCGGGCAGCTTCTCCGGATATGCGGTTCGATTCAAATGCCGCCGGAGTGGCGGTGTAGTCTTCAACGTGAGTCATCAATGGCCTCCCTCATGTTGATAGGACGATTTCGTCTTGCACGTGCCGCCTGGCCTCTTGGGTTGCTCACGCGCTGGAGCGCGCGCTGCGAGCGGTTGACGCGCTGTTCTCGGCTCGCGCGAGCCCCAACCCGAACCACAACGTCCAAAGGGCCATCACGAAGGACGACGCAACCCAGACGAGGCTGCCCAGCCCGATTCCGAACCACATGCCCAACGGCCAGCCGACAAAGGCCGCAAGCCCGGCCACAACTCCGACCAGTGACGCCCAAGTCGGCGTTACCTGTTGCCGGCTCAGCGCCTCATTGCCGGCGATCACGGCAACTGCCAGACACAGGAACATAAAGCCGTTGGCTTTGCCTTCGGCAAACGCCCACCAGGTCGTGAATCGCGCCATATCGTTGGCGGCGACGGCATCGGCGACGGTGGTGGCCTCGACCACGGCGGTGGTCATCGTCCAGAGGGCGCCGACCGGCACCACCGCCCAGGCGGATAGGGTCCACCAGCGTTCGGTCAGGCGAGAGCCCGCGGTGAGCACGATCAGGCTCGCGACTACGAACAGCGACAGTGCTGTCGCGGCGGCCCAATGCACGACCACCCACAGGGTGACGCCATTGGCGATGACCTGCATTTGATGGGCGAGGTCGGGATGGATTGGCCCGTGGCCGATAAGGACCAATCCCAGGAGAACAGATGCGATCGCGAGCCAGGCGCCTGCGACCCGCATCCCGTTATCGGCATTTGACATCGCTTGCTCCTTTCGTTGTGGTCGGATGTTTGCAGCGCTATCACAGTGCGTCCCGCGATCTGTGGGCGACCCGCGCCGAGGCGCCGCGCGTCCATGACCGGTCAGTTTCAGGTGCAAGCTAGGTTAAGGCGGAAGGGAGGCGGCGCTTCGGGCGAACCACCCAATCGGCGCCGGCGATGCGTGGGTGATTCCACCCACGCCAGACGCGATCAGATGAGGCGGTGTTCGTAAGCCCAGGCGGTGGCTGCGGTGCGAGTGGGGACATCGAGCTTGTTGAAAATATTGCTGACGTGCCTGTCCACTGTCTTCCCGCTCAAATGCAGTTCGTTGGCGATTTCCTTGTTGGTTTTACCGGAAGCGATCAGGCGGAGAACCTGCAGTTCGCGGGCAGAGAGGCCGCGGGCTTCGTCCGGCCGCACGTCAAGCAGGCTATCGACGCGAGAAACGTCCGGCGTGGCACCGAGCTGCTGGAACACTGTCCGGGCTGCCTCCAACTCCAGTGCCGCACCGTCGTTGTCACCGAGCGCGCGGCAAGCCTGGCCTATCATGACGCCTACGCGCGCTGCTTCGTATGGCGCTTCGACTTGCTGCCACCCCTCGAGTGCCTGGCGCAGCCAAACCACCGCAGCCTGCGCTTCGCCTTCTGCCATTTCCACCGCCCCCCGCGCGTGGGCGGCAAGGGCGCGCAGCGGTTCGGTTCCGTAGCTTTCTGCAACGTCCGCCAGTTCGTGGCAGGCACCCCGTGCTTCCTCGATGTCGTCAGCCGCCAGCATGATCTCGACGTGAGCAGGCAGCAGCCGAATGCGCTTCACTTGGTCGGTCGTCGCCGCCATGACGCGCCGGATTGCGGCCGCAGCCGCATCGATGTGCCTTTCGGCCAACCGCAACAGGGCAAGGCCCGGCTGCGGTTCGAAGCCATATTGGCTTGCACTCCGATATGCCTGCTCGGCCGCGTCAAAGTCTCCGCGAAGGCGGTGTACTTCCGCCAGCTGATACCACGCCCCAGCAGTATCTTTCCGATTGTTCGACTGCGTCAAACGCTCTACGGCCTGCTGCGCTTCGTCGACCGCGTCCTGCCATGCGCCGCTGAGCCGCTTGATCTCGGCGCGATGCATCAGGCAGGTGCCGCTGAAACTGATCAGCTGGGACTGTTCGGCGCACCATCGCCCCAGGGCGGAGGTCCATTCGCGTGCGCGGCCCAGAGCATGGACTTGCTGACACGCTTCGATCACGCTGCAGTAGATCAAGCCGGTAAGCAGCGGCGACAATTCGCCGGCCGTGACCGAAACCATCGCCTCGTCGAGGAGCGCGAAACCTTCCGCGGTTCGCCGCTGTCGCAACAGAACACGGCCCTGCAAGTGCCGTGCACAGGCCACCAGATCCGCGTCCGCAAAGCGCTCGCCAATCTCGACTGCGCCGCTCGCCGCAGCGTAGGCCGCTTCAAGGTCGCCCAAAGCAAGATGCTGTTCGACGTGGGGCAGCATCAGGTAACCCTGTTCGGCACAATCATCTGGCTCGCGTTCGAGCAGCCGATGCGCCCGCCCAAACCAGCCGGCCGCCTGAGCCATCTCCCCGCGAAAGACAAGGCGCAGGCCAAGCCAGAAGGCGCAACGGGCGGCGCGATGACACTTGCCAGCGTCGAGATATGCACGATGGGTTCGCTCCAGCACCCGCAGGTACTCCTCGTCGCGCCCGGTCAAATAGGCCGACATCGCAAGCCGTTCGAGATCGTCCACTGCGAGCGGAGCCGCTTCATCGGCGTGCGAGAGGAACCGATAGGCGTCGTCCCACGCCCTTTCTTCGTAAGCCTCACGACCGAGGGCGAGCTGATCCGTCTCGTCCAAGGACCCGCTGTTGAATTGCTGTCGATCTGACCTGCCCATCGGCATTGGTTCCGGAGACGAACAGAAATCCTAGCCATCAATGGCTGCTTTGGAGCCAGGGTGAAGTATAGCATGCACGAACGCGAATGACCCGGAATGCACTTAAAAGCGCTCTGAATGGGAACGTCCCGGACGACAGCAATGAGTCGCACCATGCCCGTCTACTAGGTGCCCGTCCAATCACCGTTGTATGGCGGAAACCGGCCATATCCCCGTCGTGGGAACGTTGCCATGGCGCTTGGGGTGTCATTTCGCCCCCTACCGGAATCGACCCCCCACCATCTGTTATCAACCGCTTCAGACTCAGCGCGCCGGCCCGGTTTCCTTCCTGTCCGCCTGCTTGCGCGCCCGCGCAAACTGCAGCCCGGCGACGCCGGTGGCCGCAGCGAGCGCCAGGCCGATCGGAATGAGGCTCGAGGGCTGGTCGGCCTTTCTGAGCACGGCCACGACGTCATATCCGACATCCAGCCCAATGCGTTTGGCGTAGGATCCGAAATCGACATTGCTGATCATCAGCGCGTCGCCCGCTTGCGTGATGGTAAGACCGATGCCGCGCAGCCGCTCCAGCGGCTCGCCCGGCTCGCCGAGCGGCACGTTGACCGTTTTGCGTACATCTTCGCCCATGAGGTCGACGCCCTCGACGACGAAATTGATGCGGCCATCGGCCGGCGTCTGCGCGACCGCCGACAGGAACTCGCTCGCCGGCAATTCCTCGTAAGGCGGCGACACCTGATTGAGCCACCAGTCCGGCCGAAACAGCGTGAAGCAGATGAGCAGCAGCGCCGCACTTTCCCACAGACGGCTTTTGATCACGAACCAGTTCATGGTCGCGGCCGAAAACAGCAATATTGCAATCAACGACACGGTAGCCACCCAGATCGTCTGGGGCCAGGTGTCGACTCCGATCAGCAGGATCGCCGGATTGAAGATGAAGACGAACGGCAGGATCGCCGTGCGCAGCGAATAGAGCGCGCCCTGGAAGCCGGTGGCGATCGGGTCTTCCTTGGAAATCGCCGCCGCAGCGAAGGCCGCCAGCCCGACGGGCGGGGTGATGTCGGCCATGATGCCGAAGTAAAAGACGAAGAGATGGACCGCGATCAGCGGGATTGGCAGTCCGGCCTGCGCGCCGAGATCGACCACCACCGGCGCCATCAGCGTCGCGACCAGGATGTAATTTGCGGTGGTCGGAATACCCATGCCGAGCACAAGGCTGATCGCGGCGATGAGGATCAGCATCAGGATGACGTTGCCGCCGGAGATGAACTCGACGAGTTCCGTCATCATCAGGCCAAGACCGGTCAGCGTGATCGTGCCGACGACGATGCCGGCGGTGGCCGTGGCGATACCGATGCCGATCATGTTGCGGGCGCCGAGCGCCAGCCCGTCGATCAGGTCGTCCCAGGCAGCCCGCACTGAGGCGGCGAGGTTTTCTTTACGGAACACGGCCATCAGCGGCTTGCGGGTGGCGACGATACCGAGGATCGACAGGGTCGCCCAGAATGCCGAGAGGCCGGGCGACATCTGCTCGACCATCAGGCACCACAGAAGCACCGCGATCGGGATGAGGAAATCGAGCCCGGTCCGCGTGACGTCCCAGGCGCGCGGCAGTTCCAGGATTGGCGCGTTCGGATCGTCGAGTGCGAGGTCCGGATAGCGGGAGGAATACCAGACGGAGGTGACGTAGAGAGCGACGCCGGCGATTGCGAGCACCGGCGGCGCGGTCCCGCCGAAGACAGCCTGGATCGCAACGATGCCGTAATAGACGATACAGACGGCGAGAACGCTGCCGGACAGTCCCAGCCCCATCCGCAGCATCCGTTCTCTTGCCGGCGTCGGACGCTGCGGGATCGTCTTCAGGCCCATCTTTATCGCTTCGAGATGAACCATATAGAGCAGCGCGATATAGGAGAAGACCGCCGGCAACAGCGCGTGCTTGACGATCTCCGAATAGGGAATGCCAACATATTCGACCATCAGGAAGGCGGCCGCACCCATGACCGGCGGCATGATCTGGCCGTTGATCGAGGCTGAAGCCTCGATGGCACCCGCCTTGACGCCGGAAAGGCCGGTGCGCTTCATCAGCGGGATGGTGAAGATGCCGCCTGAAACCACATTGGAGACGGACGAGCCGGACACGACGCCGTTGAGAGCCGATGAGACCACGGCGACTTTCGCAGGGCCGCCGCGCAGATGGCCGAGCAGCGCGATGGAGATCTGCATCATCCAGTTGCCTGCGCCTGCCTTTTCCAGAAGCGTACCGAACAGGACGAAGAGAAAGACGAAGCTCGTCGACACACCAAGTGCAATCCCGAAGACGCCTTCGGTGGTCAGCCATTGATGGTTGAGAAACTTGTTGAGCGATGCGCCGCGATGCTGAATCACGTCCGGCATGTACTGGCCGGCAAAGGTGTAGAAGATGAAGACACATGCCACGACCACCATCGGAAGGCCGAGCGCGCGGCGCGTCGCCTCGAGAAGCAACAGGATGCCAACGGTGCCGGTAACGAGATCGAGCGTGGTCGGCTGCCCCGGCCGTCCGGAAAGCTGGACGTAAAAGAGAAAGAGGTAGGCGCCGGCAAACCCGCCGACCACGGCCAGCACCCAGTCAAGCAGCGGCACACGATCGCGGGGAGAGGATCTCAGCGCCGGATAGGCGAGGAACGTCAAAAACAGCGCGAAGCCGAGATGGATGGCGCGCGCTTCCGTATCATTGAGGATGCCGAAGCCGAACACGAACGGCAAAGGCGAAGCGTACCAGAGCTGGAAAAGCGACCAGGCAACTGCAACCCAGAGCAGGATTCGAGCGACTATTCCGCTCGGATGCCGGCCACCCGTATCAGCCTCCGCGACAAGCTGTTCGAGCTCTTCGAGATCGACGCCGGCCGGTTGTCCCCTCACTTCGCTCATGACGCCTCCTGTTGCGGATGGCCCGGCGGGTCCGCTGGATCCGCCGGACTGTCGTCAGGTCACGAAGCTTACTTCAGCCAGCCCTTCTCCTTGAAGTATTTTTCAGCGCCCGGATGCAGCGGCGCGGAATTCCCCTCCGACACCATCTTGGCCGGATCGAGATTGGCGAAGGCTGGATGCAGCGACTTGAACTCGTCGAAATTCTCGAACACCGCCCTGGTCAATTGATAGACGCTCTCATCGGGAACCTTGGCCGAAGTCACCAGCGTGGCGAGCACGCCGAAAGTCCCGGTATCGTCGGGATTGTTTGCGTAAAGGCCGCCTGGGATGATCGCCTTGGCGTAGTAAGGATTCTCGGCGACGAGCTTGTCCACGACTTCTCCAGTCAACGGCACCAGCTTGGCACCGCAGGTGGTCGTCGGATCCTGGATGTTCGCGGAAGGATGGCCGACGCCGTAGAAGAACCCGTCGATCTTGCCGTCGCAGAGCGCCGGGCCGTGCTCGTCAGCCTTCAACTCCGATGCGAGCGAAAAGTCGGCCAACGTCCAGCCCATCGCACTGAGCAGACGTTCCATGGAAGCGCGTGTCCCGGAACCGGGATTGCCGACGTTGAAACGTTTGCCCTTGAAGTCCTCGAATTTCGTCACGCCGGCATTCGGATGCGCCAGGACCGTGAACGGCTCCGGATGGATCGAGAAAACCGCGCGCAGGTCGGTATGGGCGCCACCGTCCTTGAATGATTCCAGCCCCTTGTAGGCGTTGTACTGGACGTCGGACTGGGCCATGCCGAAGTCGAGTTCGCCTTCCTTGATCGTGTTCACGTTGAATGCCGATCCGCCGGTCGATTCGACCGAGCAGCGGATGCCGTGTGTCTTACGATCCTTGTTGAGCAGGCGGCAGATAGCACCGCCGGCGGCGTAGTAGACGCCGGTGACGCCACCGGTCCCGATGGTAACGAAATTCTGCTGCGCCATTGCGCTGGCCGAAAACAGCAGCGCGGCCGACAAGGCGGCGATCTGCGCTCCATGGCGTGCAGTCCGGGCATGTTTCATCTGGTTCTCCCTTGGTACTTTGCGTGCCGTCGCGGCCGTCCGGTGTTTTAGTGTCAAGGCACGTCGATGCATGCTACGATTGTTGCGCTTTATCAATCAAGGGAAATGCTTGTTACAATGAATACGCGGGAGATGGGTTTCGACGCGATTCTGGCGCGCATATTGACCGAACTCCCCGAATTGAGCTCAGAACTGCGCAAGGCGGCGCGATTCCTGGTCGATCATCCCGACGAGGTGGCGCTGGTTTCCATGCGGGTTCTGGCCGCGCGATCAGAGGTGACACCGACGACCTTCGTGCGATTGGCGCGGCGGCTGGGCTTCGGTGATTGGGCGGCGCTGCGCAAGCCGTTCGAGGACCGGCTGCGCTCCGGCAAGGCGCCTTTCGCGGCAAGGGCCGATGCGCTTGTCAAGCGCGGGTCGGAGGCGATTTTCGCGGAATCGCTGAGGACGACGGTTGCCAATCTGGCGGCGGCCGAAGCGGCCAACGGCAGCGAAGAAATAGCAAGGGCTTGCGCGATACTGGAGAAGGCACAGCGCATACGCGTCGCCGGGTTCCGAAGCTGCCGCGCGCCCGCCCACGCGCTCGTCTATCTCTGCCGGATGTTTCGGCGCGACGTCACGCTGCTCGGCGGCGACGGCGGTGCGATCGAGGCGGAACTCGCAGCGCTTGGAAAGAGGGAAGCGGTCGTCGCGATCGGCTTTTCGCCCTATTCGCGTGAACTCGGGCCGGTGATGGAGGCTGCGCAACGACACAGCGTTCCGATTATCGCGATCGTCGACAGCGTGGCTGCTCCGATCGCGCGGCATGCGGACGTTACATTGCGATTCTCTACCGACAGCCCGTCTTTCTTCCCGTCGGTAGCCGCAGCTATGGCTATCGTGGAAGCGCTGGCTGCAACGATGCTGGCGCGCAGCGGGCCGGCAGCCGCGGCTCGTGTCAGGGAGACGGAATTGGAGTTACAGGCGTTCGGTGCCTATCTGCCGGAATGAAGGGCGCTGGCGCTATGCCACTGCAGCGTCTATCGCGTCGCCGAGCCGTTCGACAACCGCATCGATTGCTGCGGCGTCTATGATGAAGGGCGGCGCAAGCAGCACATGATCGCCGCGGACGCCGTCGATCGTGCCCCCCGCGGGATAGACCAGCAGTCCGCGCGCCATCGCCTCGCGCTTGACGCGCCCATTTAGTTTGCGGTCCGGATCGAACGGCTCTTTCGACGACCGGTCTTCGACCAGCTCAAGTCCCATGAAAAGGCCACGCCCGCGAATGTCGCCGATATGGGCATGGTTGCCGAACCGTTCGCCCAGTCGCCGCGAAAGGTGTGCGCCCATCGCCCGAACATTGGCGAGCAGATCGTCGCGAGCGATCACCTCCTGGACGGCAAGGGCTGCTGCGCAGGCCATCGGATGGCATATGTAGGTGTGGCCGTGCTGGAAAAAGCCGGAGCCTTCGGCGAACGCGTCGAAGATGCGGCGTGAAAGCAGCACCGCACCAATAGGCTGGTAGCCTCCGCCGAGGCCTTTGGCGATTGTCATCAGGTCGGGCGCGACACCGTCCTGCTCGCATGCGTGCAGCGTCCCGGTGCGGCCCATGCCGCACATCACCTCGTCGAGGATGAGGAGCACACCGTAGCGGTCACAGATTTCCCGGATGCGCCCGAAATAGCCAGGAACGGCAGGCACCGCTCCTGCTGTCGCGCCGACGACAGGTTCCGCGACGAAGGCCATGACGGTGTCCGGACCGAGTTCGAGAATTTTATCCTCGAGCGCCTTGGCGGCGCGCAGGCCGTAGGCCCCCTCGCTCTCACCGGCTTCCTGGAAGCGGTAGGCATAGCATGGCTCGACGTGATGCGTGTCGATCAGCAACGGGCGGAATTGGGCGCGGCGCCACTCATTACCCCCGACAGCAAGAGCGCCGAGCGTGTTGCCGTGATAGCTTTGTCGGCGGGCGATGACGTTTCGCCGCTCGGGTTTGCCAGTTTCGACGAAAAACTGCCGTGCCATCTTGAGCGCCGCCTCCACCGCTTCGGAGCCGCCGGACACGAAATAGGCGTGGCTAATACCTTGCGGTGCGCCAGCGACGAGCTTGTCGGCCAATGTCTCGGCCGGCTCGTTGGTGAAGAAGCTGGTGTGGGCATAGGCGAGCTTGTCGGCCTGTGCGTGGAGCGCGGCCGTCACGTCGGGATGGCTGTGGCCGAGGCAGGAAACCGCCGCGCCGCCTGACGCGTCGATATAGGCGCGGCCATCGCGGTCGAAGAGTTCGATACCCTTGCCGCCAGCCGCGACGGGCAGGGTCGCATGGATCTGGCGATGCAGGATGTGTGTCATGCTTTCCTCGATTGACGATGGCGCGATTTGGAGCGAACCTATCATGCAACATATGTTACATAGTGCGCAATACTGAAACGATTGGACTGCACCTATGACCGTCGACAGGGACGTGACCGGCCCCGGGTTTATCGCACCGACGGCGATCGCCGTTGCGCCGAATGGTGGACGGCGTGGCAAGCAAGACCACCCTGCCCTGCCGATCGACCCCCAGGAACTGGCCCGGACCGCCGCCGCCTGCCTCGAGGCGGGTGCCGCTATGATCCATACGCATGTCCGCGATCGCGATGGCGGCCATTTGCTCGACGCGCACGCTTATCGCGAGACGACGAAAGCGATACGCGATGCGGTAGGCGAGCGGCTGATCATCCAGATCACCAGCGAAGCGGTCGGCCGATACCAGCCGGCCGAGCAGATGGCGATTGTTCGCGCTACCCGCCCTGAGGCGGTTTCGCTGGCGCTGCGCGAACTGGTGCCGGACGCTGCCCACGAGACCGCTTTCGCGGAGTTCCTGTGGTGGCTGAAGAGCGAGCGGATCGCCCCTCAGATGATCCTCTACGCGCCCGAAGAGGCTTCGGCCCTAGCCGCCATGCAGCAGCGCGGGCTGGTGCCTTTCGACGACATCCCGGTGCTCTATGTGCTCGGCCGCTACACGCCGGGACAGGTTTCGCGACCGGCCGACCTGCTTCCCTTCCTTGCGCATGACCGCCCACGCTTCGCGCACTGGATGGTCTGCGCCTTCGGTCGGGAAGAAACCGCTTGCGTTACGGCCGGTGCGCTGCTGGGCGGCCATGCCCGCGTCGGGTTCGAGAACAATTTTACTCTGGCCGACGGCACAACCGCCAAGGACAATGCCGCGCTCGTAACGGCGACCAAAGGCGCCCTGACTGCTTGCGGCCTCAGGACCGCCCAGGCCAACGACCTGCGCGCCGCTTGGTCCATCCAGCGCTAACCCTCGCCCGTCACCTTGACGCAGGTTTCCTTTTCTCATCAAGCGCGGCGGCAAGATCTCGAGATGTAAGCGATCCGTAAGCGGCCTTCCGTCAATGCCGACCCCGACGGATGAGAGCTTGGGCCATCTCTGCCGTTCTCGGAACGGCCGAGCAGCGGCCTCGTCGGTTCGTCACATTTGTCAAAAATCTCTTTGCTACGCTGCAACCGAACGCTTTGACCGACGTTAAAGTTGCAGCGGGCCTGGGGAGGCATTATGCGGACATACCTCGTCGAACAAATGGAGGGCGATGATGTGATCGCGGCGCGTATCATCAACGCGCCGAGCCCCTTCAGAGCCGCCGCCATGTCGACAGATCGACATGTTACTCTCCGAACGTGGGAAAAGGATTGGATTCGCGTAACTGACGAGAACCGGGGACATATCTTTGCATACTGCTTTGTCTCCGCCGAAGACTCAGACACCAGCGGGCCTACAAAAGCACCGAATAAACCAAGAAAAGGCCAAAAAGCTGATCAGAGGGCCGGGTAAGCGCAAACCACTGATCTTTTTGCCCCTCGCTGCGTGATATCGCCCAGAACCGCGAACGCGACGAATTAAGCCAATAGCGGCGTCGCTGGCGGTACGCCAGGCGCGATCGGCTGCGCCGCGATGTGACAGCCAACGGGAAGCAAGCGCGGCCGTTTGGCGAAGATCGCGGCTTCATCAGAATGATCGATGAAAAGATTTCGGCCGGGGGCGATGGTGCGGTCGAGCAGATCCGCCGCGCTCAGTCTGCGGGTCATATAAGACTTCTCGGCCATTCGCTCGGCGGCGCGGTCGCATTCGAAGCTGCGGCACGAATGCTGACAGCTGGGGCGATCCGTGAAGTTCGTGGGAATCCTGGCGTTCCGGACGAGTTGTTCGGACAAGCGGTGAAAGCCTTCGTCGTGATCGAGCAAGGAAGAATCGTCGGCGAAAGGCAGTTGCAGAAAGAATGCCAGAGACGATTGGAAAACTTCATGGTGCCGAAGTCCATCGTGATCGTACCCAGCCTAACGATGACGGACACGGGCAAACTCAAAAAAACGGCACTGTCATGAGGCGGTTTCTGGATGAAATTGATCAGCATTCATCGTTTGTATCGGAGGAGAATTCAATGTTGTCTACCAAGGATAGAGCCGAAACCTGCAAGGATCAGATCCGCGCTTTCCTGGCGTCGAATTTCTACATGGCCGACGCGGATGCTCTGGAGAGCCACACGTCCCTTCTCGACCAAGGCATCGTCGACTCGGCAGGGGTACTCGAGGTTATCGGCTTCATCGAGGAGACCTTCGGTATCACCGTCGAAGACAGCGAACTCCTGCCGGAGAATCTCGATTCCATCCAAGGAATTGCGCAATATATTCTCCGCAAGCAAAACTGATTGCCGACATCTTGCCTAGCGTTGTTCTACGCCGCCGACAGCGTAACAGAGCCTGCCGCAGTCTCGCCACGCTCACGCTTGCGGCGTGGTATGTCCCATAACCACCCTGCCCTCGCCGGCTTCGTTCGTGACCACGCGGATAGTTTCGTACGCCTTGGAACGCTCCAGCAGACTGATGACCTGCCGGTCCTGGCCGAGGCCTACCTCAAAGAGCAGGATGCCTCCGCGCCGCAAGTAACGTGGCGCGTCCTTGATCACCCGCATATGGATGCTCAGGCCGTAGGGACCGGCCGCAAACGCTTCCCGCGGCTCGAGTTCGGTCAGATGCGCGCGGTCGCCCTCGAGCCGCTTTTCCGAAATGTAAGGGGGGTTGCAGATGATCACGTCCATCGTGCCATCTAGCTTCAAGCCCGAGAAAGCACTGAACAAGTCGCCCTGAAGCACCGACACGCGATCCGCCATGACGTGATGGGCGACGTTGCGGCGCGCGACTTCGACGCATCCATCGGTGAGATCGCTCGCCCAGACAAGCGCGGTGGGGGCGTAATGCGCGATGGCGCAGGCCAGATTGCCGGCCCCGCAGCACATGTCGATAACGCGCGGCGCCGGCAGGTTCATTTGACTCAGAACATCAAGTGCGGTCGTGCCGAGCAACTCCGTCTCCGGCCGGGGAACGAGCGCACCGGGCGCGATGAGCAACTCCAGCCCCATGAAGATGGTGCGGCCTTTGCTGTAGGCTTCGGCGACACTGATCTCTTCGCTCACTGACAGACCCCCTTCCTGACTTGCCGGTCCCGGTGTCCGACAATTGCGTACCCATTAAGTGTATCTCAAATTCATTAAAATTCTCGATGGGCAATCGAAAAACACTCGTCGCCATAGGCTTGAAGACATGATGCAACGGAAGGGGTGATCACAAGCCTCTCATCTGTCGCATGACTAGGAATATTGCCTCATGATTGGGGATATCAGCTTTTCCCACCTCCGCTATCCCAGCCTTGTAAAGGCAATCCCAGAATTCTCGGTCCTGCGTCACGATTTTGCTACATTTTAATCAAAAGGCACATATACGTAAGCAAATCATAATGTTTCGGTAGCTAACGGAAAGCAGCCGCTTCCCGCAAAGGCGAGAGGGTTTACCGATCATCGACAGGACCAACAAGTTCGCGCCGCAATTTCGCACGAAAGATCGCAGATCATGAAGCCAACGCAAGGGCGCTCGCTCTACGTTCCACTGTGTTCGGCTCAATGCGCGGGCTGATCGGCGGCACCGGAACCGGGAAGTCGCACCTGGCCATCGCCACAAGGGGGTCAAAATTGGACGCCGATCGGGGGCCAGTTTTGCAAGCCGTTTGACACATGCGACGACGTCAGCGGCTCTCGTTCACAGGGTCAAAAAAAAGAGGAGCCTTACCTGTTATTTAGGATTATATTAACAATCTGACGCGTGCGGTGTTGGGGCACCGCGGCGTTGACTGGATGAATCGACGAGTGATTGGCCACGACTTTAAGGCCCATGACCGTTCCATCCGTCTAGGTTTGGTTGGGGTAGTTCAATGTATCGAATCGTCATCGCCGACGATCACGGCTTGTATCGTCGTGGCTTGCGATTGGCACTGACCGCAGGCATTCCAGGTGTGGAAATATTTGAGGCGTCGTGTTTCGATGCCGTACTCAATCTGTTGGCGGAACAGGCGTCCGTTGATCTTGCGATCTTGGACTTGAACATGCCGGGATTGTTCAATCAGGAAGTGCTCAGCGGCATTCTGTCGGCTTATCCGGATACGCGATTTGCGATTGTTTCCGGAAACGATTCACGCTCGGAGATACTCACGGCTCTCTCGATCGGACTTCACGGCTATATCGTAAAGTCGCAAAGAGACGAGGAGGTCGTTATGGCCGTCAACGAAATCCTCTCGGGCCGCATCTACGTGCCTGCACTTTTGTCGCGCCCGGGTGCCGCGCAGGCAACTCACGTACCTACTCCCTCCGAGCATATCCCACCCCGACGTACCACCAGTGGCAATCTTGGCAGGCTGACCTCTAGGCAAAAGGAGGTCCTCAAGCTGATGGCGGAAGGGTACTCGAATAAGGAAATTGCGCGCGATCTGGAAATCGCCGAAGCGACGACGAAAATTCATGCCGCTGCGGTTCTGCGTGAGCTTGGGGTACGGAATCGAACAGAGGCTGCCGTTATGCTGAAGACCTGGCTAACGAGGGATGTCAATTAGAGCGCCGCATCCTGGACGCGCAAGGGACGCTCTAAAGCTTTGAACCTGCGCGTTATGCCTTCTAGAAACGAGCCCGATTTTTGCGTCAAAGCGTTAAGGGCCGATTTCCTTGCGCGACAGCCGCAGCGAATATCGCAGCCCGTGATCCGACATTTCCAACTTAGGCGAGTAACCGACAAGCGGCGCCCCATCCACTCCGATTATCATGGAACCGAATCCATGACGGACAACTTTTGAAGTCCGCCGCCGCCCCGATTCCACCCACTCGAACACGATGTCACTGCGTGCGTCTTCAGACGCGAATGTCCAATTTACCTCGACCCGGCCTTTTGAATCGCCAAGCGCTCCATGTTTCAGGGAATTGGTCGCAAGCTCGTGAACAATCATCGCAAAGCTCTCGGCGGCGCCGCCTGACATCGCAACGGAGGGACCGCTGACTGATATATCGCGTGTCCCCATGTACGGTTGCAACTCCTGAACAACGAGATCGTGGAGCATTCCCGACGCGCTACTGTTGCCTGAAAGGAGCAGATGCGTTGCCTCAAGCGAACGAATCCGGTCGATGAGCGTCTCCTTGTACTTGGCGACATTGTTCTCCGGAACATTGACCATTTTCACCAGCGCCGTGATCACAGGAAATAGGTTGCTGAACCTGTGGCGTTGTTCGAGCATAATGCGCTCCCGCTTCTTTGCCGCGGCGCGCAGCAGCGTGGTTTGTCGTCGCTCGGTCAGGTCGGCGGCCACGCCGAGCCGCTGTAGACGATCATCGTATTTCTCTTCCCTTCCGCGCAGGGCAACCCAGCGGATATGTCCGTCCGGTCGTCGGACGCGAATCTCGACGTCGTAGTTCGTGACTGATGCGAGCTTTCTCGATGCTACCAGCTTTGGCCAGTCCACCGGATGGACGACGGCTGACAGTTCCTCCAAACGGCGGCTAGCGGCCGGGGGCAGGCCGAGAATGTCCCAGAACGTGCCCGAGCCGGTGACGATCCCGTCTTTAAGGTCGATCCGCCACGTGGCCAAACGTCCGGCAGACAAAGCGAGATCCAGCCACTCCTTCTGAGCCCGAAGCGCTTCGTGTACGGCTCGTCGTTCCGAGATATCGTCGACCACCACGAAGATGCTCTCTGAGAGAACCCCGTCAGGCACGGACGAAGACAGGGTTAGCCGCGCCCAGAATGCCGAACCGTTCTTTCTTAACAGACGAACCTCCGAAGCGAACGAAGCAGAGTCGTTACCCAGGCCCGCCAGCAACTGCTCCAAGGCATCACGGTCGTCCGGATGAACGAGTGTCTCGAGCCGCAAATGGGCAAGCTCCTCCTCCTCGTAGCCAGTCATCTCACTGAGGCGTCTGTTGGATTGCAGCAGCTCACCTTTCTCGTTGGTGTTTGCGAATCCCATGGCGGCGCGTTCGAAAGCCCAACGGTAGCGGCTTTCAGTTGCTTCGACGGCGGCGAGTCTGGCTTCTGCTACTTCCAGCAGCTCACGCAAGTCCTGCCGCAGCCGATGAAACGTCACGGCAATCACGCCGCCCGAAACCACAAGCAAAATGGCGCGCGCCCAATCTTCGCTGGATATCTGACCATGCAGGGTGCTTCGTGCCCATAGGCCGGCAGCCACCATCAGGATTGTCGCCGCAAGCGCAGGCCCACGGTCTTCAAGGTAGGAAATGATAATAATAGCTGGTATAAACTCCAGAAAACTCGATCCCTCCCCAATATATACTGACGCTCTTGTTTCAAAAATCAGTGTAGCAGCCAGCACCAATACGGAGGCAATGTGAGTTAGCAGTCTGACTGATGGGTTCGAATCCGACCTGCGCGACTGCGAGTTCATGGGCATAGACTACAACCTTTTGACTAGGCCGTCGAGACTAGAGCAAAAAACGTACAACCTAGTACGACTGCCGGATTGCCATACCACTATCACAGCGCGCATTTTATCTCGCGGGGGGAGCATGACTTGGTCATAACTCCTCAGAATAGATCGAATTTCAAGGTAGTAGGGCCCGTTTTTTTACGAGCCCTTTGCAAGAAGACTGTTCGTAAATCACGAACGATTTACTACGGGCTGACGAACCTTTGGGGAGGTTAAAAATGACTATGATCGAGAGACACAGTGATGCCGTCGCGGGCAACCGGAACGTTACAATAGGAGCCAAGTATAACCCAGGCGCAAAGATGATGCGGCCGGCATATGCTTATCATTCGATTGGTGCATCAGATCGACCGGACGCAGGGGTCGACGAACCGCGGAGACGCAGCCTGGAATCCGTCACCGGGATGCTTGATCGCATCGGCTGTGGCTATCTCGTACTGAACCGCGAAAGAAAAGTCATCGAATGGAATGCCGCCGCTCAAACCACGCTGGAGCGCCAGGGCGAGCCGGCTGATACAGCCAGCGAGCTTTCGGTAGCCCTAAAACGGCTGATCGCGAATGTTCCGGCCCATTTCCTGCCGGGCTCCCTCTCTTGGGTGGTGATCCGCAGCAGAGGTGACAGGCCGGTGGTACTGAAAGAGAACGGCCTTATCGCTCCTGACGGAACGAGCATTGTGGCATTGTTGGACCGTGAGAACAGGTCGGGGCCAAATCCTCAGACACTGCAAAGGATGTTTGGCTTGACGAGCGCAGAAACGCACCTTGCGCTGCGCTTGGCTCAGGGCGATGCGCCGTTGGAGATCGCCCGCAGTTGGCGCCTCAGCCGCACCACGATCCGCTCCCAGCTCGCCTCGCTGTTCGCCAAGACCGAAACGAGACGTCAGGCGGAACTGGTGGCTCTTCTCGGGCGCATTTCGGTCTTGCCATAAGGGCCGGCTTGGATCCAGGCACCCGGGCATCGGCCCTGCAGATCGCGCGTCGCGTTGCGCGGTTCGGGGGCACCGGCTTGCTCAGCTAAGCCAGGCTCCGACAAGCAGAGGCCAACCTCAGCAGTCGCGACGTCTATCGCCTCGGCGCGTATACGCTGTCCATCTTTTCGCCGCCCATCGGCAGCGCCATGTCGTCATCCAGCAGCCGGGTGATCCGGGCAAAGCCCGTAAAAGCCTTTCTTGCTTCCTCGGCAGACATCTGGCCCGCCAGAGCCGCAGCGCAGCAGTTCAGCGCGCATTGGTACACCGGGCCGCGCCGCCCTTTCGGCCAATGGCGCAAAAACGTCATCGCTTCGTTGACACTGTCGATTTCTTCGACAGGTTTCCCCTGCCCGCACGAAATTCGCACCGGCGTAAAGAACTGCAGGCGATTCATCGTTTCCTCCCGGTCGATCGCGATGCGTTCGATCGAACCTAACTAAATTCACGGCCAGCCAATTGGTTCCCGGCAAAAAATGCCCACCCTTGCTAAATGGCAACGGGTCGGCTGAGTGAATCGCCAGTCATCGCCCGACTTCTTGCCGTGGCGGGAACGTTCGGGGGGGTGATGCATTTCGACTTCAGCGATGATCTTTGAGGGAAATGCCAGACTATGAGAATAGCCCATGTGGCGCCGCTCCATGAATCCGTACCGCCTCGGCTCTATGGAGGTACGGAGCGCATTGTCTCCTATCTGACCGAAGGATTGGTCGAGCTTGGCCATGACGTAACCTTGTTCGCCAGTGGCGATACAAAAACGTCGGCAAAATTGGTGCCGTGTCGCGAGCGTGCGCTGCGTCTTGACCCACGCCCGCTGAAATCCGAGACAGCCGCGCACCTTTCGATGCTTTCCGAGGTGAGGAAACGATCTCAAGAATTTGATATCATTCATTTTCACCTCAGCCATTTCCTGCATTTTTCTTTTTTCGAGCACATGCCCGAGCGGACGGTGACGACGCCGCATGGCAGGCTCGACTATGTCGATCTGGCGCCGGCCTATGAGCGTTTTCCGCGCTTTCCGATGATCTCCGTTTCCCGTAGCCAAAGAACGGGGCTCGCCAACGCCAACTGGCTGACGACGATCCACCACGGGCTGCCTATCGAGCTCTACAAACCGGTTTTCGAGCCGAGCCCAGGGGAGCCCTACCTCGCCTTCCTTGGCCGGATGTCGCGCGATAAGCGTCCGGATCGTGCCATCGAGATCGCGCTGCGCTCGGGGCTGAAACTGAAGCTTGCGGCAAAGATCGGCGACGACGACCGCGCCTATTTCCGAGAGATGATCGAACCGCTGGTCGACGGTGACCGTGTCGACTATGTCGGCGAGATCGAGGAGGACAAGAAGGCGGAATTCCTCGGCAAGGCGGCCGGCCTCGTATTCCCGATCGACTGGCCCGAGCCGTTCGGTCTTGCCGTCATAGAAGCGATGGCCTGCGGCACGCCGGTGATCGCCTGGAATTCCGGCGCCATGCCGGAAATCGTCGATCAAGGCATAACCGGTTTTATCGTGGATTCCATGGAAGGCGCCGTCGCATCGGTGCCGGGCATGCTGCGGCTCGACAGGAGGAAGGTGCGAGCTGTTTTCGAAACGCGGTTTTCCGCCAAAAGAATGACCCGCGACTACGTTTCCGCCTACGCGCGCCTGATTGGTGCCTCGGCCGAAGCAAGAGCGGTCGTGAGCGGCATTACCTCGGGGGGCGAAACGAGAGAGATATGTAGCGAATGGCCCAACTCGACGAGCGCAAGCTTGATCCCGCCGTAGCACTTGCGTCCCTGGACGCCACCGCACCTCGAGAGCCGCATCGGCTGTTCGCCCTCAAGCAAGGCGATTGCTTCGCCGTGGCCGACGCCTACGGCGATATCCGCGGCGCCGGCGACGGTTTCTTCCGTGACGACACGCGAGTGCTTTCCGAATTCCGGCTGACCGTCGGCGGCCGGCAGACATCGCTGCTTGGTGCATCGCTCAGCCAGGACAATGTGCTCTTCACCTCCAACCTGACCAATCTGCCGATGCAGAGCGTCCGCGGCCGGGACATTCCGCAGGGCGCGATCGATATCGAACGCGTCAGGCTGCTTTGGCAGGACCGGCTGTTTGAACGCATCAGCCTTTCCAATTACAGCCAGGAACACTCCACCATCCGCGTTTCGCTGCATTTTGCCGCCGATTTCCGCGACATGTTCGAAGTGCGCGGCTCGACAAGGCTGAAGCGCGGCATGGCCCATACTGCCGAGATGGAGGCGAGCTCCGTCCTGCTTCGCTACGATGGGTTGGACGGGCTGGCGCGGATGTCGGCGATATCGTTCTCGCAGGCGCCGGACCATCTGACGGCCGACCGTGCGGATTTCCTGATTGCCGTGACGAGGCGCAGCAGCAAGGTGCTGTATGTCGAAGTCGGTCCCGAAGTGGCGGAAGCGCCGAACCGCGATCGCTTCCGCGCCGCCGCGGCCCGGGCTCGCTTCGGCATGCGGGCCAAGCGCCGCCATGGTGCCACGGTGCACAGCTCCGGGCGCGTCTTCAACGATTGGGTCGAGCGCGCTCGCGCGGATGTGGCGCTGCTGACCACGGAGCTTTCGACAGGACCCTACCCCTATGCTGGCATTCCTTGGTTTTCGACGGCGTTCGGCCGCGACGGCGTGATCTCCGCTTTGCAGATGCCGTGGCTCAACCCGGGCCTGGCGCGAGGCGTGCCGGCCTTCCTTGCCCAGCACCAAGCCACAGAGACATCGCCGTTCAGCGATTCGCAGCCGGGCAAGATCATGCACGAGACCCGCAAAGGCGAAATGGCGGCGCTGCGGGAACTCCCGTTCGGTCGCTACTATGGCGGTGTCGATACGACGCCGCTCTACATCCATCTCGCCTGCGCCTATGCGGACCGCACCGGCGACATAGCCTTCGTCGACAGCCTGTGGCCGTCGGCGGTCCATTTCAACATGCGGCTGCCCGAACTGTTCTGCGGTTTTACCCGCGCGCCGGGCGAAGCGCCGATCGCCTATCCCGTCGCCTGCTTGCCGCAGGCGTGGTCGGCTGGGTCTGCCTTCATGCTGATGCAGGCCTGCCTCGGCCTGCAGATCGACGGCTGGGACGGCGAAATCCATGTCACCCGGCCCAGGCTGCCGATTGGTATCGACATGCTCACGCTGAGGCATCTGGGCGTTGGCGCAAAGGCGGTGGATCTCACCTTCCAGCGCGTCGGCGACAGGATCGTCGCCTTTCTCGCCGACCGGCACGAGGGCTTAGTGCCGCTCATCGTACGGACCTAGTTTGGCTTTGCGCATCGAATTGACCGCGTCGCTCCAACTACCGGAACCGATGGCCCCATCCGTGCGTTGCAAAACCATGCCGGCGCACAGCGGCCTGTCACCAGTGGCCGGCTTCGAAAAAACAAGAAAAACGGCCGACCGGCCGGAGGAAAATCGTTGTTCTGATGTCGGACTATGGCTTAGAGGTACCATGGTTTCTGATCCTTGCAAGCCTGGGCCTTTCCGTTGTTGCCGTGGTGTTCTCGATATTCCATCGTCGCCACCGCCACACACCAGCGGTCTCACACACCGCCGGCGAGGACGTGGCTTCGGAAGCGGCTCGCAAAGTGCTGCGGGAGTTTGAAAAGAACGGCCACTCGGCCGATGCAGCGCTGATCACATGGTCACCGGACACCTTGCGCAAGATCCTGGCCGACGATCTGCCGGAGACGCAGGTGATCGTGGTATCCAACCGAGAGCCCTACATCCACAACGTCAAGGATGACGGCGTCGAGCTCTTGGTACCGGCCAGCGGGCTGGTTTCGGCGCTTGAGCCGATCACCCGAGCCTGTGCCGGCACCTGGATCGCCTATGGCGGCGGAACAGCGGACCGTCTCACGGTCGACAAGAACGACCGGATTGAAGTGCCGCCTGGCAATCCGTCCTACGCGCTGCGAAGGGTCTGGCTGACGGAGGAAGAATACCAGGGCTATTATCTGGGCTTCGCCAATGAAGGTCTGTGGCCGCTTTGCCATATCGCCTTCACCCGCCCGATTTTTCGCGCGTCGGATTGGGAAGCCTATGAGGCCGTCAACCGGAAGTTCGCCGATACGGTGGTTGCCGAAGCGCGCAACGAGCGGCCGATTGTGCTGGTCCAGGACTACCATTTCGCGCTCTTGCCGCGCATGATCCGCGAGCGCCTGCCCGAGGCAATCGTCATCACTTTCTGGCATATCCCGTGGCCCAACTCGGAAGTGTACAGCATCTGTCCATGGCGTGAACGGATCCTGGAAGGCTTGCTCGGCAGCTCCATCATCGGCTTTCATACCCAGTTCCATGCCAACAATTTCGCTGAAAGCGTCGATCGCTTCCTGGAAAGCCGTATAGAGCGTGCCGATGCGGCGATCTCCTACGGCGGACGGACGACGCTGGTGCACGCCTACCCCATCTCCATAGAATGGCCGGCCGAACTTTTGGCGAAACTGCCCGATGTCGGCGAATGCCGCGCCCGCGTGCGCGAGAGGATCGGACTGAAAGCGGATGTCAAACTGTGCGTCGGCGTCGAGCGTCTCGACTATACGAAGGGTATTCTCGACCGTTTCCAGGTGCTGGAAGAATTGTTCACGAGACATCCCGAATGGATCGGGAAACTAGTTCTCCTGCAGATCGCAGCGCCCAGCCGGGGCACGCTCCCGGCTTACAAGCAACTCCACGATGAATGCCGCCGCTATGTCGAACAGCTCAACCAACGCTACGGCAGCGAGGACTACAGTCCTGTCCTGATGGTGGACAAGCATCACAACCAGGAACAGGTCTACGAGATCTATCGAGCCGCCGATATATGTATGGTCACCAGCCTGCATGACGGCATGAACTTGGTGGCCAAAGAATTCGTCGCGGCGCGCGACGACGAACAGGGCGTGCTGTTGCTCAGCACCTTTGCCGGCGCTTCGCGCGAACTTCTGGAGGCATTGATAGTCAATCCCTACGATACGGCCATGACGAGCGAAGCGCTGCTGCAGGCGCTGACCATGACGCCGGAGGAACAGCGCGAGCGTATGCGGCCCATGCGCGAGATGGTCCGCGACAACAACGTCTATCGCTGGGCCGGCAGCATGCTTCTGGATGCGGCCCGCCTTCGCAAGCGCGGCGACCTCGACCGGGTGACGGGCAACGGCGAGCGGCCATCAAACAACAATGTGATTCCCATGTTCGAGCGGGCAAGAAAGGCAGTGTCGTGACGAGCATTCGCTGCCGCTGCGTCATGTTCCAGTTCTCCTGGATACGGCGCCAGTTCGACGTTCTGAGTTAAGTTAACGGTTCGTATTTCGACTGCAAGCGCCAGGCGTGCTTGAGAAACCCCATAAGGAAGGCGCCAAGGTGACCTCGATCGGATCAACGCGCCCTGCCCATCGCCTCGGCCCGCTGGAGAAGCTGATCAGCCGATCTTCCCGTCCACGATGTGAAAGCGGCGATCCATGCGCGCCGCCATGTCGAGATCATGCGTAACCGCCACGACGGTCTTGCCGCGCTCGCGCACAAGATTCTCCAGGATTGCGAAGACCTGCTCGGAGCTCTTGCTGTCGAGGCTCCCCGTCGGCTCATCGGCGAGGATAAGCGGCGGGTCGTTGGCGAGCGAGCGTGCCACCGCGACGCGCTGACGCTGGCCGCCCGAGAGCTGGTCGGGCCGCTTGTCGAGATGTTCGCCGAGCCCCAGGGATGAAAGCAGCTCCCCGGCCCGTTCGCGCATCTGAGGCCGCGCCAGGCGGCCCAGCTTGCGCATTGGGATTTCGACATTTTCGCGCGCCGTGAACTCCGGCAGCAGAAAATGAAACTGGAACACGAAGCCCAGCATCGAAAGCCTGGTCCGCGCGCGCTCCCTTTCATTCATCGGCTCGGTGTCGCGGCCGCCTATTCTCAACGTCCCAGCAGTCGGCCGGTCCAGCAGGCCGAGCAGATAGAGCAATGAGGATTTGCCGGACCCGGAGGGACCGGTGACGGCGACGAATTCTCTCTCGTTGATCGCGAGCGTGATGTCCTTGACCAGCGTGACGGGAACAGTCTCGGGCAGCACGCGCGTCAGTTTCTCGGTCTCGATGAGTGCGCTCATGACGCGCCTCTGATGATCTCAACGGGGTTCAGGCGCGCCGCGCGGCGCGCCGGCAGGTAGCCGGCCACTGCCGCAGAGCCCAGCGCGAAAGCCGACGCGATGACGTAGTGCATCAAGCTCCAGGCGATCGGCAGCTGGGTCATCTCCTGGCCGGTCGCGGCGATCTCGAAACGCACCAGCGACAGTGCATAGGTCATGGAAACTCCGAGCAGCCCGCCGAGCACGGACCCGGCCGCGCCGATCACCACGCCTTCCAGCAGAAAGAGCCGGCGCATGTCGGACTCCGGAAAGCCAAGCGACTTCATGATGGCGATGTCGCGCGCCTTCTCATGCGTGATGGTGGAGATGATGTTGTAGATGCCGAAGCCAGCCACCAGCATGATCGCGCCGACAACCGTGTACATGATGACGTTGCGCACGACGAGCGCTTCGAGGATCGATTCATTCGCCTCCTGCCACGCCACGGCCTTATAGCCCAGTTCGGCCTCGGCACGCTGCGCCACCGCCGGCGCGCGGTTGGGATCGTTGAGCTTGATGCGGATCTCGTTGATAGCGTTCGGACGCGCGGAGAGGATCTGCGCGTTCTTCAGAAGCACATAGGCCTCACCTTCGTCGCGCGCAGTGGTGCCGGTGTGGAACAGACCAGCGATCTTGAAGTTGCGTGTCAGCCCCTCGGAAGAAACCGCCGTTATCGTGTCGCCGAACCCGGCGCCGAGCCGGCTCGCCATCGTGTCGCCGATGAGCACGTTATTGCCGCCCGCGGAAAGTGCCGAAAAGCTGCCTTCGACGAAGTTTCCTACGATCGGCGACACGCCGGACTCGCGCTCCGGTTCGATCCCAATGATCGCCGCACCCACTTCGCGGCTGGAATAGCGGATCACACCCTGCGTTTTGAGGCTTGTCGCGAACCGGCCGGGAATCCAGCTCTCGAGCCAGGAAGTCGCGGCGGTCGGATTGATGATGCCGCGGCGATCGTCACGCGGCCTGAGCCCGGAGATCGCAACTGTCGCGAAGGCATCCTCGGCTGGCTGGCGGCGGGCGGTGCGCTGCTCGTCTGTGATGTCGACATGCGGCATCGTGTCGACGAGCTGCCTGACGAAATCGTCCTGCCCGCCCTGCATCAGCGCCGCCATGGCGATGGAGAATCCGACACCGACCGCAACGCCGATCACGGCAACCAGCGTCTGGCGACCGCGGCCGGCAATATGCGTGATGGCGATGTCGAAGATGAGAGGCATCGTTGCTTTATCTCTCCTGAGCGGCGGTGATACTTACGCGCCCTCCATCGGCGAGGTCGGCGGGATAGGGCGAGATGACGCGAGCCTTCTCATCGACACCCGACAGAACCTCGATGCCATTGGTGCCGCGAATGCCCGTTCGGATTTCACGTCGCCAGGCCTTGTCGCCTTCGACTACGAACACCTTGTTCCCATCCATCGCAGCGGACGGGATCAGCAGCGCATTTTTCGAAACGCGGATGACGATGTTCACGTCGGTCGACATGCCTATACGGAGCGGCGTATCGTCCGGCAGGCGGAAACGAACGCGATAGGTCTTCGTCACCGGATCGCCCTTGGGCGTGATGCTGTCGACCACCGCTTCCAGGTTCTGCCTGAGGAACGCATCGGATTTAAGCAGCGCGCGCTGGCCGACCTCGACCCGGGGTATGTCCTCCTCGTTAACTTCGGCGACCACCAGGAGCGGCTTCGGCTCGCCGACCCAGAACAACACCGTGCCGAGCTCGGCGACCTCACCCACCTCGCCGTCCTGCCTGAGCACGACACCGGCGCTCGGCGCACGTAACACGTAGGTGTCGAGTCGCGCTTTCTGTCCGGCAACCAGCGCTTCGATCTGGCCGAGCTCGCTCTGCGCACGATCGAGCGCCTGCTGGCTCGCCGCACGCCTTTCGGCAAGCACGGTCAGCCGCCGGAGCTCTTCCTGGGCAAGTGCCTGACGCGCTTCGAGCTCGCCAAGCACGGCCCGGGCCTCGCTGTCGTCGAGCTTGGCGAGCACGTCGCCTTGTGCAACCCTCGACCCCTCGCAGTTACACTGCTCGACGATCCTCTCGCGGACCACGGGAGTCACCTTGGCCCAGGTTCGCGGCTCGACGGAGCCACTCGCGTAAACGATCTCCGCCGCGTCGCCGCGTTGTGGTATCACGACCGAAACCTTGGCCGGCTGCCACAGATACCACCCGCCGACAGCAGCAGCAGCCGAAATAAGAACGATGCCGACACTCCAGCGTATCCGTCGCAAGAAACTCTCCCTTCATCATCGAATCCGAACGTCGAGCGGTGGCAGACATAGCACCAGACCGACCGTCGGTCTATAAAAGTTGCATAAAGAAACGGTTCGTGCTCCTCTTGCTCCACCTGTTCCTTACGAGGTCGATTTTGCCCCGAGTGATAAAGCTGCCGGAAATACGATCCGCCGAGCTCCTCGACTGCGCCCAGCGGCTTTTCTTCGAGCATGGCTACGACAACACGACGGTGAACGACATCATCCGCGAGGCCGGCCTGTCGAAGGGCGCGTTCTATCATTATTTCGCATCGAAAGAGGCCCTGCTGGAGGCGCTCGCCGCACGTCTCGCGCGTGACAGTTTCACCGAGTTGCAGCCCGTGCTCAACGATCCATCACTTGACGGGCTGGGCCGGCTCAATGCGCTCTTTGCCGGCTCGCGGCGGCTGAACGTCGAGCTGGCCCCGCAATTGCGCAAGACATTTTTCGTGCTGTTCCGGCCCGAGAACCTTGCCCTCTTCCATCGGGTCGACCAGGCGGCCAGGGAATTGGCCATGCCAATAATCACCGAGCTGCTCAGGAAAGGAAGCGAGGAAGGCATCTTCGACGTGCCCGACCCGGAAGCTTTCGCCGAGATGTTTTTGCAGCTGCGGCTGATCTTTCGGGATGTAATGCACCGCGCCTTGCTGAAGGCCGAGCAGGGCAATATCGACGAAGCGGCGCGGCTGCTCGACGACCGGCTGCGGCTCTATGGCATCGCAATCGACCGGCTTTTGAAGCTGCCCGATGGAACGATAGAAGCAGCGCAACCCGGATTTGCCCGGGCTTTCCTCGAAGCAGGCCCGTGAGCCGCCGAGCCCGCCAGGCAGCGCAGCAGCAATTCACCGCGTCTTGGTAGATCGGGCCCCTCGCGGCAAGGTGCAAATATGAACGTTCATCGCCTCAGCGCATGCACGCTATCAATATTTTGGCCGGCCATCGGAAGTGCCATGTCGTCTTCGAGCAAGCGTGTGATGCGGGCGAAGCCGGCAAAAGCCTTCCTTGCTTCCTCTGCCGACATCCGTCCCGCCAGAGCCGCGGAGCAGCAATTCACCGCGCACTGGTAGACTGGCCCACGCCGGCCCGTTGGCCATTTGCGCAAGAACCCCATCGCTTCGGCTACGCTATAAATTTCTTCGGCAGAGCTTTCCTGCCCGCGCGAAATCCGCACAGGCGTAAAGAATTGCAGGCGATCCATCGTTTCCTCCCGGTCGATCGCTACGTGCCTGATCGAACCTTGTTAAACTACGGCTGACAACTTGGTTCCGGCAAACAGGGCCCGACGCTAAAAAAGACCGGGCCAAGACGAAGTCTCTCATATCGTTCGACCGAAATCGAATCACCAAACGTGACAAACGTGCGACGAACGTTGTGCTCCGATAAGCGCGAGTTTCATCGAATGCCTATAAGGCCTAAGCCGGCAAATCAATCGGTTGCCGGTTCCCTCGCGTCGAGGCTCTCTACAGGGAAAATGGCGAGTTCCGCCGGAGCCGGGGCGGCGAAGGCATGACATAATTTCCCCCTTCTCCCCTTGCTTGTGGGAGAAGGGGAAGCCCTATCCACCGACCATCTCGGCCAGCCTGCGCACTGTATTCCAGTTGCGCGAGGTGCCGACCCCGAGCCGTTTATGGCTTGCCGCTGCACAACCGCGAACTTGGCGTCTCGTGGGAAAATGCGATCCAGATGTCGCCGCCGACCGCCTGCATCCGCTCATCCTTACCGACATAGGCCTCCAGCGCCGCGACGGCCTCAGCGGGAACGGGCTTGCGCATCACGCGCACCGCTACCTGATCGGCGGCGGCAGCCGATTCGGCGGGAAACGGATTGCCGGCCGCAAGCTTCAACCAGTCCTCCGCGCGGCGCACGATGATGTCGACATGGCGGCCGAAGGTCTTTTGGAACGCCGTCTCCAATCGGCGCTCCAGCGCGGCAATTTCTGTCTCTTTCGTCTCGAAGACCAGATTGCCGGTCGCCACCAGCGTGCGCGGGTTGTTCAGCCCCAGGCCTTCTGTCATGGCCCTGAGATCGGACATGACGACACGCCGCCCCTCGCCCAGGACGATGCTGTAAAGCAGAGCGACGTAGGTTTGCATGGTAGCCTGTCGGTTTAGACCAAGCGGCTCTGCTCCACCGCCGCTTCGATGAAGCTGGCAAACAGCGGGTGCGGGTCGAGCGGCCGGCTTTTCAGTTCGGGATGATACTGCACGCCGATGAACCAGGGATGGTCGGGGTATTCGACCGTTTCCGGCAGCACGCCGTCCGGCGACATGCCGGCAAAGACCAGGCCACAACCCTCGAGCCGCTCCTTGTAGTCGACATTGACCTCATAGCGGTGGCGGTGGCGCTCGGAAATCTGCGTGTCACCGTAGATGTCGGCGATTTTCGAGCCCTTGGCGAGGTCCGCCTGATAGGCACCGAGCCGCATCGTGCCGCCGAGGTCGCCGGTTTCCCTGCGCTTCTCCAGCATGTTACCTTTCAGCCATTCGGTCATCAGGCCGACGACCGGTTCCTCGGTCGGGCCGAACTCGGTCGACGAGGCATGCTCAACGCCGGCCAGCGAACGCGCCGCCTCGATGCAGGCCATCTGCATGCCGAAGCAGATGCCGAAATACGGCACTTTTCGCTCGCGGGCAAACTTCGCTGCCAGGATCTTGCCTTCCGCGCCGCGCTCGCCAAAACCGCCGGGGACCAGAATGCCGTGGACCTTTTCCAGCCACGGCGCCGGATCTTCCTTCTCGAATATCTCGCTCTCGATCCAGTCGAGCTTGACCTTGACGTGGTTGGCGAGGCCGCCATGCGACAGCGCCTCGATCAGCGATTTGTACGCGTCCTTGAGGCCGGTATACTTGCCGACGACGGCGATGGTCACCTCGCCTTCCGGATTGTGGATGCGGTTGGACACCGCTTGCCAGGGCTCCATGCGCGGCTTCGGCGCCGGATCGATGCCGAAGGCGGCCAGCACTTCCGAATCCAGCCCTTCATTGTGATAGGCCATCGGCACGTCGTAGATGTGCGGCACGTCGAGCGCCTGGATGACCGCGCTCTCGCGGACATTGCAGAACAGCGACAGTTTGCGGCGCTCTTCCTTGGGGATGGGGCGGTCGGCGCGGACCAGCAGAATATCGGGTGCGATGCCGATGCCGCGCAATTCCTTGACCGAATGCTGGGTCGGCTTGGTCTTCAATTCGCCCGCCGTTGGAATGTAGGGCATAAGCGTCAGGTGCACGTAGACGGCGTTGTTGCGCGGCAGGTCGTTGCCGAGCTGGCGGATCGCCTCCAGGAACGGCATCGCCTCGATGTCGCCGACGGTGCCGCCGATCTCGCACAGGACGAAGTCATAGTCGTCGTTGCCGTTGAGAATGAAATTCTTGATCTCGTCGGTGACGTGCGGAATCACTTGCACGGTGGCGCCAAGATAGTCGCCGCGCCGCTCCCGCTCGATGATGTTCTTGTAGATGCGGCCTGTGGTGATGTTGTCCTGCTGGTTGGCCGAGCGACCGGTGAAGCGCTCATAGTGGCCAAGGTCGAGATCGGTCTCGGCGCCGTCGTCGGTCACGAAGACCTCGCCATGCTGGTATGGCGACATCGTGCCGGGATCGACGTTGAGATAGGGATCGAGCTTTTTGATGCGTGCGCGATAGCCTCGCGCCTGCAAGAGAGCCCCAAGGGCCGCTGCAGCGATGCCTTTTCCAAGTGAGGAAACCACGCCGCCTGTGATGAATACATATCGCGCCATGGGAGTCATCGCTTAACGCGGCCGAATTGATTCCGCCAGAGAAAAAACCACCGCGAAGGCTTTTTCCCAAGAAGGCGCTCTGGTGGTGCGTGAACCAAAACAAAAGGGCCGGCGAGACCGGCCGTTTTGGGATGACCCGTTAAGGCGTCAGATGATGACGACCTTGGTGCCTACTTTCACCCGGCGGTAAAGGTCCATGACGTGCTCGTTGATCATGCGGAAGCAGCCGTTGGAGGCGCTCGTTCCGATCGACTGCGGCGCGATGGTGCCGTGAATGCGCAGATGTGTGTCCTTCTTGCCGTCGTAGAGATAGATGGCGCGCGCGCCGAGCGGATTTTCGCCGCCGCCGGGCATGCCGTCCTTGTACCGGCCGTAATTCTTCGGCTCGCGCTTCTGCATCTCGAGCGTCGGGATCCATCGCGGCCACTCCTGCTTGTCGCCGACGGCGACCGTGCCCTTGAACTGCAGGCCGTCACGACCGACCGCAATCGCATAACGGCGGGCGGTCCATGAAGATTCGACGAGGTAGAGGCGGCGCGCGCTGGTATCGATGACGATGGTACCGGGGCTGTAGCCGGTGAACTCGACCTCTTGCGGCACGAACTCCGGCTTCACCTTGAACTGCTTCTTGGCTTCCTTCCTGGCGAGTGCGGCATCGAGAGCGCGGGTCTCGGGGAGCAGCGACATCGACGAGGACGTGCCGCCGAACAGGCCGGCGAACAGCCCGACGCTCTGCGGCTTCTGTCCAACCGGCTCGCTGCGCAATTCCCCGTTGTTGCCGGTCAATGCGACGTTCATGGCCTCGGCGGAAACTGGCTCGGCCGACTGGATCGGTGCCATGGGTTGAACCGGTTCGATGATCTTGACGGTCGTCTTCTTAGCCAGCCGGGCAGCGGACGTATCCTTCCTGGCAAGGCCCTTCTTGGCAAGAAATGCCTGCCGTTCCGCGTCGGCCTTGGCTTTGGCTGCCTCGCGCATCGCCAGCTTCCTGGCCTCGAGCGCCTTGGCTCGAGCGGCCTCCTTGTCGGCCGCGATCTTGGCTTCGATCTTGCTGATCTGGGCAAGATCGTCCGCGGTCGGGTTTTTCTTCTTCTTGAGGAGCCTAAGTTGCGCCGCATCGCTTTTGGCGGCGACGTTGACGACGTTAGTTGTTACTGCGGTTTTAGAGGCCGAATTACCCGCCGGCATGGCCGCGTAAGCGGGCGCACCAAGGCTGAGCACGGCACAAAGGCCGGCTAAAATGAAGCTGCGAAGCTGCATAGCGAAGATCCGATCGTTCAATGCTTGTTGCCCACGGCGTCGCCCGGCGTCCCCCAAGGACCCCGAAAGTGCCGCGCGCAATCTATAGTCGATTAATCGGAGACGCCTCAAGCGCCCTGTCGTGCCGTGCCCGGTCGAATCCTCGCGATCGTGCGGCATTTGCCGCGACTGTGTTCAAACAACAACAGATCGCGGCGCCGAACGTCTGCTGATTACTGGTTTGGAACCTGCGGCGTTACTGGCAGGGTGACGCCGTTTGTGGCCGGCGGCGTGGTCGAACCCGCCGCAGGCGGCGCAGCCGGCGCCGGGGCTGCGGCATCATTTCCGGAAGGCGGCGTTGGCGCCGTATTGCCGGTAGGCGGCGTTGTCGCCGTATTTCCAGAAGGTGGTGTCGGCGCCGTGGTGCCAGGCAACTGGTTGAGCACGCCGCCCGCACCGTTCGTCGCAGGCACACGATCGAGAATGTCGATCGGCTTTTCGCCATAACGGGCGACGATCGACAACGTCAGCGAGGTGGCGAAGAAAGCCGCCGCCAGGATCGCCGTCGCCCGCGTCAGCGCGTTGGCCGCGCCGCGCGCGGTCATGAAGCCCGATCCGCCGCCGATGCCGAGGCCGCCGCCTTCGGAGCGCTGCAGCAGCACCACGCCGACAAGAGCGAGCACGACCATGAGGTGGACGACGATCAGTACGGTTTCCATAGTTTACCCTGGCAAAGCCTTGCGCGGCCGCGGATACGGCCGGTGATTTGGAGGCGGCTCAATACAATGCTTTGACGGCATTTCCAAGCCCGTGGCCGGAATATGGGAAGCAATGCGCCCTTTGCAACGATTTCCGCTGCGGCACAGCCTATCCGAAGTGCCCGACAGCCTTTCGATGCTACGAGATATTTCGATAGGCTTCGGCGATGCCGAGAAAGTCCGCCGCCTTCAGACTGGCGCCGCCGACCAGCGCGCCATCGACATTTTTCACGCAGAGCAGTTCGACCGCGTTCGACGGCTTGACCGAGCCGCCATAGAGGATGCGCATCTTCGCCGCCGCGCTGCCAAGCTTTTCCGACAGTTTTTCGCGAATATGCGCATGCGCCTCAGCAACGTCGGCGGCGGTCGGCGTCAGTCCCGTGCCGATCGCCCATACCGGCTCGTAGGCGATGACGGTATTCGACGCCGTGGCGTCGGGCGGCACCGAGCCGGCGACCTGGCGCGACAGCACGTCGAGCGTCGCGCCTGCCTCGCGTTCGGCTCTCGTCTCACCGATGCAGATGATGGCTACCAGTCCGGCGCGCCACGCGGCGGACGCCTTGGCCTGTACAATGGCGTCGTCCTCATTGTGATCGGCGCGCCGTTCGGAATGGCCGACGATGACGTGGCTGGCGCCCGCATCTTTCAGCATCTCGGCCGAAATACAGCCGGTATGGGCGCCGCTCTCCTTGGTGTGGCAATCCTCGCCCCCGGCCCGAACCGGGGTGCGCGACAAAATCTCTGCGGCATGCGCCAGCAGCGTCGCCGGAACGCAGACCAGCGCTTCGGTCTCCGCATCGAGCCCGCTCATGAAGCCGTTGCCGATCATCCTGAGTTCGTTGAGCGAGGCGCTGGTGCCGTTCATTTTCCAGTTGCCTGCGACCAGCGGGCGGATTCCTGGCGTCATGGGATTTGTTTCTCCGGGCAATATTCGGCTGCGTCCTCACTACCAAACTCAGCCCACAAAGCAATCGACAGTGGGCCGGAAGGACGCTATTGCGCTTGTTTCAGACTCGACGCATGCGAAAATGCGCAAAAATCGGAAGTGACCATGCTTAGTATCTTGAGAAGCGCGGCGGGGACCTGGGTCGCGAAGGCGCTGTTGATATTGTTGGTGTTGAGCTTCGCCGTCTGGGGCATTTCCGGGCAGATGGTCGGTGGTTTTGCAGGCCACGACGCAGTTGTCACGGCCGGAGGCACCAAAGTGTCGATCAACGAATATCGCCTCGCCTATGATCGCCAGATCAGCGTGATGTCGCAGCAATTCGGCCAGCGCATCAGCCGCGAGCAGGCGACGGCGCTCGGCCTCGACAACCAGGTGCTGGCGCAACTCGTGTCGGGCGCCGTCCTCGATGAGCAGGCGCGCAAGCTCGGGCTGGGGCTGTCCAAGGACCGGCTGGCCCAACTCACGCATGAAGACCCGGCCTTCAAGGGTCCCGGCGGCACCTTCGACAGAAGGACTTTCGAATACATACTGCAACAGGTCGGCATGCGGCCGGAAGACTATCTGAGGAATCGCGCCCAGGTGGCTGTGCGCCAGCAGATCGTCGAGGCGGTTTCGGACGGCCTCAAGGCTCCGGATACTTTCTTGAAGGCAGTCGCGCTTTATCGTGGCGAAGATCGCACCATTGACTATCTGACCTTGCCGAAATCGCTGGTCGAGCCGATTGAAGCGCCATCCGACACTGCGCTTTCAGCTTATTTCGAGGAAAACAAGAAGACCTATGCGGCGCCCGAATACCGCAAATTCTCCTATGTCAGGCTCGAGCCGCAAGACATCATGGATCTGAGTGCCGTGACCGACCAACAGGTCAGCGACGACTACAACAAGAACAAGGGGCGCTACACCACGCCGGAAACGCGCACCATCGAACAGCTCGTGTTCAAAACGCCTGATGCCGCGAAGGCCGCGCTCGATTCACTCAAGACCGGCGCGACCTTCGACAAGATCGTCGCCGCCGAGAGCAAGACGCAAGCCGACACGCTGCTCGGCACGCTGTCCAAGGACAAGATCGCCGACAAGGCGGTGGCAGATGCGGCGTTTGCGCTCAATGTCAACGAAGTCAGTCCGGTCGTTCAGGGCGCCTTCGGTCCCGTGCTGCTGCGCGTCACCGACATCAAGCCCGAAGTGGTGAAGCCGCTGGCCGAAGTGTCCGCCGATATCCGCAGGGATCTGGCGCTGGGCGAGGCAAGCCGCATTCTGTTGGACGTGCACGACAATTACGAAGATATCCGCGCTTCGGGCAGCACGCTCAAGGAAGCGGCCGAAAAACTCAAGCTGAAGGTCGTCACCATCGACGCGATCGATCGCACCGGCCTGAGGCCGGACGGCACCATCGTCAAGGACCTGCCGGAATCGCCGGAACTCATCAAGGCGGTATTCGACGCCGAACCCGGCACCGAGAATCCCGACCTCACCACCGCCGACAACGGCTTCGTATTCTACGAGGTGGAGTCGATCACGCCGGCCCGCGACCGCACGCTGGATGAAGTCCGCCAGAAGGTGGTGGCCGACTGGACGGCTGCGGAAACGACCAAGCGGCTCACCGCAAAAGCGGGCGAACTCGAAAAGCGTCTCGATGCCGGCGCCACGCTCGATGTGATCGCGAGCGAGCTCAAGCTCGAGAAGCAGACCAAGCGCGGCGTCAAGCGCGAGGCGGACGACGTCGATTTCGGCAAGGAAGGGGCGGCTGCGATGTTCGGTGAAGGCCAAGGCGGGACCGGATTGATCCCCTCGCCCACCGGCGACGGACAGATCCTGTTCAAGATCGCCGAAGTCTTCGAGCCTGCCGGAGCCGACGCCAGCTCGGTGCCGGATGAGGCGCAGAAATCGTTCACCGCCGGCATGTCCGATGACCTGCTCGACCAGCTGGTGGCGCAGCTGCAGACGCAATATGACATTCGCATCGACCAGACCGCCGTTGCCCAAGCCCTGACCAGATGAGCGCGCTCAAGACCCATATCGCCAAGGTCGCCGCAGGCAATTCCCTTTCCTTCGAGGAAGCGCGCGAGGCCTTCGACATCATCATGTCGGGCGACGCTACGCCCGGCCAGATCGGCGGCTTCCTGATGGCGCTGCGCGTGCGCGGCGAGACGGTGAGCGAGATTTCCGGCGCCGTCGCCACCATGCGCGCCAAGATGCTGCGCGTCGATGCGCCCGCTGACGCGATCGACATCGTCGGCACTGGCGGCGATAATTCGCACAGCGTCAACATCTCGACTGCATCCGCCTTCGTCATCGCCGCCTGCGGCGTGCCGGTGGCCAAGCACGGCAATCGTGGACTGTCCTCGCAGACCGGCGCCGCCGACGTGCTGACCGCGCTCGGCGTCAAGATCGATATCCCGCCGGAAACGATCGGCCGCTGTATCCACGACACAGGCGTCGGCTTCATGTTCGCGCCGGCGCATCATCCGGCGATGAAGCATGTCGGTCCGATCCGCGTCGAGCTCGGCACCCGCACCATCTTCAACCTGCTTGGCCCGCTCTCTAATCCGGCCAGTGTGAACCGGCAAATGGTCGGCGTCTTCTTGCCGGAATGGATCATGCCGGTGGCCGAAACGCTGAAGGCACTGGGCGCCGACCACGCCTGGGTCGCCCATGGCGACGGCTATGACGAGATCACCACCACCGGTGAAACCCAAGTGGCCGAACTGGTCGGCGGCGAGATCCGCACCTTTACGCTGACCCCGGAAGCGGTCGGGCTGAAACGGCACACCAAGGACGAGTTGCGCGGCGGCGACGCCGCCTACAACGCCCAGGCGCTGCGCGATATGCTGGGCGGCGCTGCCGGCGCCTTTCGTGATACGGTGCTGATGAACGCCGGCGCCGGACTGGTGGTGGCGGGCAAGGCGACGACGCTTACCGACGGCATGGCGACGGCGGCGCAAGCCATCGACAGCGGCCAGGCGTTGAAAGTGCTCGACCGGCTGGTCGAGATTTCGAACGGATAGAGCCGTGTCTGATATCCTGCGCAAGATTGAAGCCTACAAGCGCGACGAGATCGCCGCGGCGAAGGCGCGCGTGCCGCTTGCCGAGATCAAGGCGCGGGCGAAGGACACCGATGCAGCGCGCGGCTTTCTCTCGGCTCTTGAAGCCAAGCGCAAATCCGGCAGCTTCGCGCTGATCGCCGAGATCAAGAAGGCGAGCCCGTCCAAGGGCCTGATCCGCGCCGATTTCGATCCGCCAGCGCTGGCCAGAGCCTATGCGAAAGGGGGGGCCGCCTGTCTTTCGGTGCTGACCGACGCGCCGTCCTTCCAGGGCGCGCCTGAATTCCTCACCGATGCGCGCAATGCTGTGACATTGCCCGCTTTGCGCAAGGATTTTCTGTTCGAGCCTTATCAGGTTTTCGAAGCCCGCGCGTGGGGCGCGGACGCCATCCTGATCATCATGGCGAGCGTCGATGACGCCGTGGCCAGCGAACTCGAAACGACGGCTTTCGAGCTCGGCATGGACGCGCTGGTCGAGGTGCATGACGAGGCCGAGACGGAACGCGCGCTGAAACTGTCATCACGGCTGATCGGCATCAACAACCGCAATCTCCGGACGTTCGAAACCAGCATCGAGACCTCGGAGCGGCTCGCGACCATGGTGCCGGCCGACCGCCTGCTGGTCAGCGAGAGCGGTATTTTCTCGCACGAAGACTGCCGCAGGCTGGAACGGAGCGACATCGGTACGTTCCTCGTCGGCGAGAGCCTGATGCGGCAACAGGACGTGGCCACTGCGACGCACCTGCTTTTGACGGGCAAGGCGCCCGCCATTGCATCGGCCCGAAAATCGGAATCGATTTTCGGAGAGCACGATGCATAGATTCAATGCATTGGAGCGTACTTTGCGCGTCCAGACGGACGCACGTCGCTCTAAGGTGACCTGACGATGACGGCCGCCCTCACCCATCTTGGCGCGAAAGGCGAAGCCAATATGGTCGATGTCGGCGACAAGGCGGAGACGACGCGCACGGCAATCGCCGAAGGTCTTGTCTCAATGCGGCCCGAAACGCTGAAGATGATTCTCGACGGCGATGCCAAGAAAGGCGACGTGCTGGGCACGGCGCGCATCGCCGGCATCATGGCGGCCAAGAGGACGCATGAGCTGATCCCGCTCTGCCATCCGCTGCTGTTGACCAAGGTATCCGTTGACATCGAACCGGACGCGGCGCTGCCCGGCCTGAAGGTCACGGCGCTGGCCCGCGTCACCGCCAGGACCGGCGTCGAGATGGAAGCGCTGACCGCCGTCTCGGTCGCCTGCTTGACCATCTACGATATGGCCAAGGCGGTCGACCGCGCCATGGTGATCTCGGGCATCAGGCTGGTGGAAAAGACCGGCGGCAAATCCGGCGACTACAAGGTAGGCGCACAAGAGGCAGGCCAATAATGGCACTGCTTCCGGTCGCCGAGGCGCTCGAGCGCCTGCTTGAGGATGCTGCGCCCTTGCAGGCTGAAAGCGTCGCCCTGATGGACGCCGCCGACCGCGTGCTGGCGGAGCCGCTCATAGCACTTCGCACCCAGCCGCCGTTCAACGCGTCCGCCATGGACGGCTTTGCCGCGCGGGCCGAGGATGTCGCGTCCGTGCCCGCAAGACTTTCGGTGATCGGCATGGCGCCGGCCGGACGCGGCTTTGCCGGAACAGTCGGCCCGGCGCAGGCAGTGCGCATCTTCACCGGCGCGCCGCTTCCCGCAGGCGCCGACACCATCGTCATCCAGGAGAATGTCCGCGACCTCGGCGGCGGCAGCATCGAAGTGACCGCGTCGACAGTTGAAGGCCGCAACATCCGCCGCCTCGGGCTCGATTTCTCGAAGGGCGACGTGCTGCTGGAGAAAGGCCGCCTGCTTGATCCAGCGGCATTGTCGCTGGCGGCGTCGGCCAACCACCCGCAAGTCAGCGTGGTGAAACGGCCGCTGGTCGCCATCATCGCCACCGGCGACGAATTGCTGCCGCCGGGCAGCGACCTTGGCCCCGACCAGATCATCTCGTCCAATGCCTATGGCGTCGCCGCCGCGGCCCGCTCGGTCGGCGCCAGCGCGCTCGATCTCGGAATCGCCCCCGACCGCAAGGAGGCGATCGCCACGCTGGTGAAACAAGCGGTCGACGCAGGCGCCGACGTCATCGTCACGCTGGGCGGCGCCTCGGTCGGCGACCATGACTTGGTCCATGACGTGCTGACCGGCGAAGGCATGACGCTCGATTTCTGGAAAATCGCCATGCGGCCCGGCAAGCCGCTGATGTTCGGGCGGCTGGGTGACATCCGCTGCATCGGCCTGCCTGGCAATCCGGTGGCGAGCCTGGTCTGCACGCAGCTCTTTCTGAAGCCGCTGCTTGCGCGGCTCGGCGGCCGCGCCTTCCGGCAGGACATGCGTCAGGCGCGGCTCGGCGCCGCCATGCCGGCCAACGATCTCAGGCAGGACTATGTACGCGCCGTGGTGAGCGAAGAAGCCGGCACGCTGCTGGCGACCCCGTTCGGCATCCAGGATTCCTCGATGCTCAAAATGCTGGCCGACGCCAACGGGCTGATCGTGCGCGAGCCGTTCGCTCCCCCAGCCGCGACGGGCGCCGCGTGCAGCGTGCTGATGCTACGCTGAACAAAACGTCAACACATTCATTAAATTTTAAACGGTTGCGGAACACAACTGGAACAGATAGTGTTTGTTCTGGGTTTGTTTTTCTGATTCTGTTGGGGGTCGCGATGCTGACACGCAAACAACATGAACTGCTGATGTTCATCCACGAGCGGCTGAAGGAAAGCGGCATTCCGCCCTCGTTCGACGAGATGAAGGAAGCGCTCGACCTCGCCTCGAAGTCGGGGATCCATCGGCTGATCACTGCACTGGAGGAGCGCGGTTTCATTCGCCGCCTGCCCAACCGCGCCCGCGCGCTGGAGGTGCTGCGCCTGCCCGATTCGATCGCGCCCGGCCTCAATGCGGCGCGCAAATTCTCGCCAAGCGTCATTCAGGGCAGCCTTGGGCAGGGCAGCCTCGGACGACAGATCAAACCGGCGCCTTCGCGCATGCCCGCGGCCGGCAATGACGACGACGTCGTTGCCACCATCTCCATACCGGTGATGGGCCGCATCGCTGCCGGTGTGCCGATCGACGCCATCCAGCACCAGACGCATTCGATCTCGGTACCACCGGACATGATCACCGGCGGCACGCACTACGCGCTGGAGGTCAAGGGTGATTCGATGATCGAGGCCGGCATTTTCGACGGCGACACGGTCATCATCCGCAACGCCGACACCGCCCAGCCTGGCGAGATCATCGTCGCCTTGGTCGACGACGAAGAAGCGACGCTGAAACGGTTCCGCCGCAAAGGTGCCTCGATCGCACTGGAAGCCGCCAATCCGGCCTACGAGACACGCATCTTCGGGCCGGACCGGGTCAAGGTGCAAGGCAAGCTCGTCGGATTGATCCGGCGTTACTGAACGGCAGGCTTTTTGGGTCTCTCGGCCCTGCGGTATGGCGGCAGGCCCCTTGCCTCGCGCGAAAATCTCCGCTGCTCATGCCAAGGCCTATATGGCTGTCTGACGGCAAAGCGAATTTCTGCGCGCGTCGTCGCCGATAGCGGATCGAAGAAGACGGCGGCACTGCCCATGCGAGCGAGCTGCCGTTTGGTGACGACGAGAACCAGCGGATTGCGGCAGGGATTGTAATAGGCTGTGGCATCGTCGATGACGATCAAATCCGCAAAGGCACAGGCTGGCCGTGCGGTTTTGCGGTCGTCGGCGAGCGCGATGATCGCGCCGGACGGGTGCCGGGCGAGGCACAGGCCGGCAGTGCAGTAGAAGGGTGCTCCCGGCGGCAGGTCGGCCGGGTCGGCGATATCGAACCGCACGTCTCCTTTTTCGAATGTCTCCGGCTCGACAATGGTCGCTGAAACCAGCGCATGTTTCCAGTTGTCGGTGGTGAATTCGTTCGAACGCACCCGGTTGACGGCAAGTTCGCCGCCGCCGATCGGCAGCGCCACCAGATGTGCATCTTCCGAAATCAGCACGTCGGGGGTGCGCGTCTCGGAAATCGTCAGCAGGCCGGCGAGCGCAAAGGGAAGTGCCGCAAGCCGCAACCATGTCGTCGCCATCGTGGCGATGACCAGGGCGACCGTCACCAGCAGAACCGACTGCAACGAGATCAGTCCGACTGCATCGACCGGCGACCGCTCGGAGATCCATCCCGATATTGCAATCATGGCCGTCAGCCCCTTGCCCATCATGTATAGGAAAGGGCCGTCGAAGCCGAACGGCATTGCCAAGGCGCTGACGACGGCCAGGAACATGACGACCGTGACGATCGGCATGACGGCCAGATTGGCGAACAGGCTGAGCGGCGAGACGCGCTGGAAGTGCCAGATGGCGAAGAGCGCGGTGGCGCTGCCGGCAATGATGGAGGTCATTGCGATGGTACCTGTCCCAGCGGCGAGTTTTCGCGTGACGAAAGCGATCGTTGACCGTCGCTGTGGCGGCGCCGTGGCCTTGTCGGCACGATAGTCGGACCAGCCGGCATAGGCGCCCACGAGAGCAGCGGTCGCGGCGAAGGACATCTGGAAGCTTGGGCCGACCACCTCGTGCGGCGACACGACGATGACGGCGATGGCTGAAATCGTCAGATTGCGCATGGTAAGTGCCGCCCGGTCGAACAGCACGGCGACAAGCATTACCGCCAGCATGATAAAGCTGCGTTCAGCCGCTACCACGATACCGGAAAAGACCAGATAGGCAGCGATGGAAACGAGTGCGGCAGCAGCCGCATATTTTTTGACCGGCCGGCGCGACGAAAAATCGGGGACCAGCGCAAAGGCGCCGCGCAGCAATCCCATGATGGTGCCGGCGACAAGGGCCATGTGCAGGCCGGAAATGGAGATGATGTGGTAGATGCCGGTGCGCCGCATCGATTCGTTTATCTCTTCGGGAATGCCGGCACGCACGCCGACGATCAGCGCGGCGGCAATCTCCCCCTCGGCACCACCGATGCTGTCCCTGATATGGTCGGCGATGGTTTCGCGCGCTTTTTCGATCGAGGAAGAAAGGCGCGCGGCGAACGGTGCATCTTCGGAAACGACGATCTTCGGATTGCCGAGGAAAAAGCCACTGGCACCGATACCGGCGAAATAGCTGTCGAAGGAGAAGTCATAACTGTCCGGCCTAACCGGGCCAGTCGGAGGCAGAAGCCTCACATAGCCGGTTGCCACCGAGCCTGAAGTCATCTCAGCGGGAATTTTGCGTGCCGAAACCCTGACACGTTCCGGCGCATAACGCAGTGTCGGCCGGGCGGTCGACATCACGTCGATGGTCAGCCTGATCCGGCCGTTCGCCATCTGATCGAGCCTAACGACACGGCCGGTGAGCTGGGTCTGGATTTCCGAACCGAGCATCTGCGTTCCCACGCGCCAGGTTTCAACCTTGGCGGCGAGTACACCGAGTGCGCACAGCAACGCTGCCATGAAGCACAGATGCGTTTTGCGCCATGAGCGCGTCACCGCCGCACACAATGCCGTGAGGACCACGACGGCAATGGGCTGCGCAAAGTCCGGTTCAACTGCAAGCGAAAAATAGACGATCACCCCGCATGCCAGAAAAACCGGCACCAGCAGGAAGGCGACGCCGCGGTCTAGTTCCAGGCCGGCTGCCGAGGCCACGCTGTTGCGGATACCGGATGGTGAAAGATGGCTGAGCTGTCGGCGGAAACGAATGACAGGCCCGGGTGTTGGAGCCGGTGTTGGCGCGGCGCGGTCCGGCGAAAGAGGCTGAATGCCCGGGTGCGACGCAGGCAGCGAAACGGGTAGCGGCTCGGCGTGGGGAACGTCGGCAAACAGCGATCGTTCGCTGACGCTTGTGGTCGCGCCCTCGCTCTTGTCCGCGCCGCGGCCTGGTCCAGCCATCGGGTCTGCCCCTTGCGCCCTTGACCTCCTATGCTACATGAACGCGCGACGCGCGAAAGTCCGCGCAATCACATCCGTTTCCTGCGCTTGCCTGAGAGTTCCATGTCCGACAAGGTCGTCACCCGTTTTGCCCCCTCGCCCACCGGCTTCCTGCATATTGGCGGAGCGCGCACGGCGCTGTTCAACTGGCTGTATGCGAAACACACCGGCGGCACGATGCTGCTGCGCATCGAGGACACCGATCGTGAGCGTTCGACCGATGCGGCAACCGCCGCCATCCTCGACGGGCTCTCCTGGCTCGGCCTCACCTGGGACGGCGAGCCGGTATCGCAGTTCGAGCGCGCGCCGCGCCACCGCGCGGTCGCCGAGGAACTGGTGCGCATGGGCAAGGCCTATTACTGCTATGCGACGCCGGCTGAGCTGGAAGCGATGCGTGAGAGCGCGCGGGCCAGGGGCTTGCCTCCCCGCTATGACGGCCGCTGGCGCGAGCGCGACCCGTCGGAGGCGCCGGCCGGCGCCAAGGGCGCGATCCGCATCAAGGCGCCGGCCGACGGCGAGACGGTGGTGCATGATCTCGTGCAGGGCGAAGTCCGCTTCCCCAACAAGGATCTCGACGATTTCATCATCCTGCGCTCGGACGGCAATCCGACCTATATGCATGCCGTCGTCGTCGACGACCATGACATGGGCATCACCCACATCATCCGCGGCGACGATCATCTGACCAATGCCGCCCGCCAGATGGTGATCTATCGAGCCATGGGCTGGGACGTGCCGTCGATGTCGCATATCCCGCTGATCCATGGCGCCGACGGTGCCAAGCTGTCGAAGCGGCACGGCGCCCTAGGCGTCGAAGCCTATCGTGCCATGGGGTACCTGCCCGAGGCACTGCTCAACTACCTGGCGCGGCTCGGCTGGAGCCACGGCGACGACGAGGTCATGTCGATCGCCGACATGATTGCCTGGTTCGACATCGGCGACGTCAACAAGGGGGCCGCCCGCTTCGACTTCGCCAAGCTCGAGGCGCTGAACGGCGTGCATATGCGCCGCATGAACGACGCCGAATTGCTCGATATCTTCATCAACACCTTGCCCTATCTCGAAGGTGGCCCGGCAATCGCAGCGCGCCTCGACGACACGCGCAAGGCACAGTTGCTCGCCGCACTGCCAGGCTTAAAGGAGCGCGCCAAGACGCTGGTCGAACTGGCCGACGGTGCGGCCTTCCTGTTTGCCGAGCGGCCGCTGCCGATCGACGAGAAGGCGACTGCATTGCTCGGCGGTGAAGCGCGCGAGATCCTGCGGGGCGCCCACGCGGCGCTGGAGGCGATTACAGGGGATTGGACGGCCGAAGCGGCGGAGGCTGCGATCCGGGAATATGCGGTGGCCCGCGGCCATAAGCTCGGCGCTGTGGCCCAACCTTTGCGCGCCGCGCTCACCGGCAAAAGCACCTCGCCCGGCGTGTTCGACGTGCTTGCCGTGCTTGGCCGTGAGGAAAGCCTGGCGCGCGTCGCGGATCAAATCGATTAGCAAAACTGGCCCAAGAAGATTGGCATTGAAAGGTGGGTTTCGCAGTGCAACATTAGGTCCTGGCCCAATTTGGCACGCAAATCCAATTGCGGGCGCAAACGCGCGAACTCCGATGCTTTCGACGTGTTGCGTTGCAGATATTTCGCCTTTGCCGGCATGAGAAAACCAAAAGGAGTTTGCAATGTCCGAAGCTGCGACAAAGATGGAATTTGGCGGCAAAACCCACGCGTCGACTGCTAAACTTGAATTCGGCGGCAAAACTCACGAGCTCAAGGTGCGAAGCGGCTCGGTCGGACCTGATGTCATCGATATCGGCTCGCTTTACAGCACCACCGGGGCGTTCACCTACGATCCCGGCTTCACGTCGACGGCAAGCTGCGAGTCGGAAATCACCTTTATCGATGGCGATGCCGGCATCCTTTTGCATCGCGGCTATCCGATCGACCAGTTGGCCGAGCACGGCGACTTCCTCGAAGTCTGCTATCTCTTGCTCTATGGCGAATTGCCGACCAAGGCGCAGAAGGACGATTTCGACTACCGGGTGACGCGCCACACCATGGTGCACGAGCAGATGTCACGCTTCTTCACCGGCTTTCGCCGCGACGCACATCCGATGGCGGTGATGTGCGGCGTGGTCGGCGCGCTGTCGGCCTTCTATCACGATTCCACCGACATCTCGGACCCGTATCAGCGCATGGTCGCATCGATGCGGCTGATCGCCAAAATGCCGACGATCGCGGCGATGGCCTACAAATATCACATCGGTCAGCCCTTCATTTACCCGAAGAACGAGCTGAATTTCGCTGCCAACTTCCTGCATATGTGCTTTGCCGTGCCGTGCGAGGAATACAAGATCAACCCGGTGCTGGCGCGTGCGATGGAGCGCATCTTCATCCTGCACGCCGATCACGAGCAGAACGCCTCGACCTCGACCGTCCGCCTCGCCGGCTCGTCAGGCGCCAACCCGTTTGCCTGCATCGCCGCCGGCATCGCCTGCCTGTGGGGACCGGCCCATGGCGGCGCAAACGAGGCGGCCTTGAACATGCTGGGCGAGATCGGCCATGTCGACCACATCCCGGAATTCATCGCCCGCGCCAAGGACAAGAACGATCCGTTCCGGTTGATGGGCTTTGGCCACCGCGTCTACAAGAACTACGACCCGCGCGCCAAGATCATGCAGAAGACCGCACATGAGGTTTTGGGCGAACTCGGCATCAAGGACGATCCGCTGCTCGACATCGCCATGGAACTGGAAAAGATCGCGCTGACCGACTCCTATTTCATCGAGAAGAAGCTTTATCCGAACGTCGATTTCTATTCCGGCATCACGCTGAAGGCGCTGGGCTTCCCCACCACCATGTTCACCGTGCTGTTCGCGGTCGCCCGTACCGTCGGCTGGATCGCACAGTGGAAAGAGATGATCGAGGATCCGCACCAGAAGATCGGTCGCCCGCGCCAGCTCTATACAGGTGCGCCGGAACGCGACTACGTGCCGATTGCGAAGCGGTGAATGGTGAATGGTGAAAGAACTATTCACTATTCACCACCGCTTGATACACTTCATCACGACCCCCGCAGCGATATCGCCGGAAGGTCTGTCGACAGCCATGCGTCTGGCCACCTCGGCAAAACCGTCCTTCTGCCATGCGCGATAGGGGGTATCGGAAAAAAGCGCCTCCAGCTGCCGCGCCAGATAGTGCGGCCGCACATATTCGTTGTAGCTTTCCGGCACGATCGGGCGATCGGCGATGAGATTGGGCAAGGCGGCGCTCCATACGGTGATCAGGCGCTGGGCCATCCGCATGACCGGATCGAGCCGGTAGCAGGAGATCATCGGCACCCCCGACAGCGCCAGTTCCAGCGATACCGTTCCCGATGCGACCAGCGCTGCATCGGCTTTGCCGAAGGCCTGCCATTTGCGTTCGGGATCAAGGATGATTTCCGGCTTCTCGTCCCAGCTTGCCACCGAAGCCCTGACCAGGTCGGCGACATGCGGCACCGTCGGCAACAGCAGGCGCAAGCGGTGTCCGCGTGCGCGCAGGATCGAGATTGTCTTGCCGAACGGGCCGACTAGCCGTCGCACCTCGCCGCGACGCGAGCCGGGCAGCACAAGCAGTGTCTTCACACGATCGTCGGACAGGTCGCGCGGCAGGCTTTGCGCCTTGGCAGCGCCGATCACGCCCGGATCGTGCGTAAGGCGATGGCCGACATAGGTGCCGGGCGGACCACCGAGGCGGGCGAGTTCCTTCACCTCGAAGGGCAAGATGCAGAGGATATGATCGACATACGGTTTCATCGCCACCGCCCTGCCCGGCCGCCAGGCCCAGACGCTCGGGCAGACATAGTGGACGATCGGGATTGCCGGATCGGCGGCACGCACCTTCTTAGCCACGCGCAGCGAAAAATCCGGGCTGTCGATGGTGATGAGACAGTCGGGCTTTTCACCGGCGACCGCATTGGCCGTCTGGCTGATCCGCCGCATCAGGCGCGGCAGGTCGCGCAGGATGGCGCTCAGACCCATCAGCGCGATCTCGCCGCTGTCGAAGAGCGGAGAGAGGCCGAGCGCCTGCAAATGCCGGCCGCCGATGCCGACGAGCCGAACCTCGCGGCCGGTCGTGCGCTTCAGCGCCGCTACGATGTCGGCGCCAAGCAGGTCGCCGGATTCTTCGCCGGCGACGATGGCGATCTTCAGCGGTTTCTCAGTCGCCATGCGCCGGCTCCGCAGCAGGCAGGCCGATCACGAACAGGCCGAGCGCATTGGCACGAGCGACGACCGTAGGGCCTTCCAGAACCAGCGAGCGACCGGCCTCGACGGCAATGCCGGCAAGTCCGGCGGCATGCGCCGCCTCGACCGTCTGCGGGCCGATGGAGGGCAGGTCGGCGCGCAACTCCTGGCCGGGCTTGGCGCATTTGACCAGGACGCCGCGCGTTCTGCCGGCCAGCCTGCCATGGCCGCGCAACTGCTTTGTTCGATCGAGCAATCCGTCAGTGCCCTCGACGCCTTCCAGCGCGATGGCGCGGCCGCCGATCGCAACAGCCGCCTGGCCGATATCCAGCGCGCCGATGGCCTTTGCCGCCGAATGCGCCGCTTCGATGTCGCGCCAGTCGGATTTCCGCGGCACAGCCCTGGTCAGCGTCCCTTCGGCCGCGACCAGTTCCGGCACGATCTCATGGGCGCCGACAACCTTGATCCCGCTGCGCTCGACCCTTCGCACGAACAGTTTCAACACGGTGTCGTCGCCTTGGGTTACACCGACAAGAAGGCTGGGCACCCAGGCGAGCAGGCCGAGATTGAGGCGCATGGCGCGCAGCCTGGGGCGGCGTGTGATATGGCCCGCTGTCACCAGATGGGTAACATGATGGTTCTTGAGCGTCGGCAGCAGTGAGCCGACATCCTCCAGCCTCAACGTCGCCTGCTCGTAGGCGTCGAAGTCGGCTATGCGGTCGACCTCGCCCGCCACTATTACCACGAAGGGAGACTTGCCTTGCCCAGCAAGCGCCCTGGCGACTTCGACCGGCAAACTGCCGCCGCCGGCAATGATGCCGACCTTGGCGTCTGGCGCTAGATCAAGGCCCGTCCGGGTGGCCTCAATCTTCGTCATCTGCATCGTCGCCGTCGCCAGCCTTGAGCGACGGGACGGCATAGTGCCGCTTGCCGCGACTGACGATGAAATCGATGATTTTCATGGCGGTCGGTGACGAGGCGAATTCCGCCTTGGCGAACTCGACGTTTTCGCCGACGGTTCGGGAGCGATCGAAGATCGTCCTGTAGGCCTTGCGCAGCGTGTGGATCTCGGAGCGCGGCAGGCCGGCGCGCTTCAGGCCGATGATGTTGAGGCCGCGAAGGCTGGCGCGATTGCCGACGGCGATGGCGTAGGGAATGACATCGCCGACGAATGCCGAGCAACCGCCGAGAAAGGCGTTGTCGCCGACGCGGACAAACTGATGAACGGCGCTGAGACCACCGATATAGACGTTGTCGCCGATCTCGCAATGGCCGCCCAACGTCGCCTGATTGGCGAAGGTGGCGTTCTTGCCGACAATGCAATCATGGGCGATGTGGGCGTAGGCAAGGAAGTTGCCGTTGTCACCGATCGTCGTCTCGCCGCGGCTGGAATCGGTGCCGAGGTGCATGGTCACGCCTTCGCGGATCGTGCAGTTCTCACCGACGACCAGCGTGGTGCGGCCGCCCTTGTGCTTGGTATTCTGCGGCGGCGCGCCCAGTGTCGCCATCGGATACACCTTGGTCGACGCACCGATGGTGGTCGCGCCCATCACCGAGATGTGGCTGACCAGTTCGACGCGGTCGCCGAGCACCGCGTCGGCGCTGATGTGGCAGAATGGCCCGATGCGGACACCTTCGCCGATTTTTGCGCCTGCCTCGATGACCGACGATGGATGGATGACTGTCTGGATTTTCATAAGCATTCGATCGTCAGTCGCTCGCGACCATCATCGCCGAGATCTCGGCTTCCGCGGCCTTGACGCCGTCGACCAGAGCCTCGCAGGCGAATTTGAGAAGGTTGCCGCGTTTCTTGATTTTCTTCACATGGATCTTCAACTGGTCGCCGGGAACGACCGGTTTACGGAATTTGGCATTGTCGATGGTCAGGAAATAGACCAGCGACGGTTTTTCGGTGCCTAGGCTGCGGATGCAGATGGCGCCGGCCGTCTGCGCCATCGCCTCGACGATCAGCACGCCGGGCATGACCGGCTGATCCGGGAAATGACCCTGGAAATGCGGCTCGTTTATGGTCACGTTCTTGATGCCGATAGCCGACTCGTCGCCATCGATGTCGATGATGCGGTCGATCATCAGGAACGGATAACGATGCGGGAGGAGCTTCATCAGCCCCAATATGTCGATCGCCTCGAGCGTCGTCGCCGCCACCATCTCAGCTCTTCCCCCCGTCGCCCGATTTCCGCGCCTTGGCCAGTCTTCGCAGAGCCGCGATCTCCCGCATCGCCTCCGCCATCGGCTGCGCCGGGTACCCTCCCCAAATCTCGCCCGCGGGGACGTTGCTCATGAACCCGCTTCTTGCAGCAAGCTTGGCCCCAGTCCCAACGGTCAGGTGATCCGCAAGACCGACACCGCCACCCATGGTGACGTTGTCGCCCACCGTTACGGAACCGGAAATACCCGAAAGGCCGGCGATTATGCAATTGCGGCCGATGCGGACGTTGTGAGCGATCTGCACCAGATTGTCGATCTTCGTGCCTTGACCGATGATCGTGTCTGACATGGCGCCACGATCGACCGTTGTGTTCGAGCCAATCTCGACGTCGTCCTGGATAACGACCCGGCCGATTTGCGGCACGCGCTCCGGGCCCTTGGCGCCGGCCACGAAGCCAAAACCGTCCTGGCCGATGCGGGCGCCGCCATGGATGATGACGCGGTTGCCGATCAGCGCGTACTGGATGCTGGCGCCTGGACCGACATAGCCGTCGCGGCCGAACTGGCAGGAGGGACCGATAACGGCATGAGGAGCGATGACGGTTCCGCTGCCGATGGAAGCGCGGGGGCCGATGATCGCGCCGGCCTCGACGATCGCGCCGGCCTCGACATGCGCCGATGGATCGATATGGGCATGCGGCGAGATACCGGTTTCGCCGGTCATCGGCGCCGGTGTCGCGGCCGCCGGGAAAAGAAGGCGTCCGACCATCGCGAAAGCCTGTTGCGGGCGCGGATGGACCAGAACCGCGATGCCCGCCGGCGCTTTGCCGGCAAATTCGGCGGGACAGAGAACCGCCGCTGCCCGCAGCGATTGCATCAGCGCGAAGTTGCGCCTGCCATCGACGAAGACAAGAGCGTGCTCGCCGCCTTCGCTTGCCGGCGCCAAGGCTTCGATCGATATTTCCGAGAGGCCGGAATCGACAAGCACCGAGCCGGTCAGATTCGCGACTTCGCCAGCCGTATACCGGCGTGATGGCGCGAAGAACACCGGATCGGTCATTCCAGAAGCTATATCCAGCTAGCGCATGACCCCGAAAATCGGAATCGATTTTCGGAAAGGATCATGCGCAAAATCAAAGTCCTACAGCGTCCTTTGCGCGTCCAAGAGGACGCGCGGCGCTGTAGTGTCGAATTACTTTCTTCCGACCCCTACAGCCCGGAAGTATCGTTGCCCGCCGATTAGAAGCGGGAAGATATGCCGAAGTTGAATTCCTGCACGTCGTCGGTGTCCTCCTTGAGGACGGGGATCGCATAGTCGATGCGGATCGGGCCAAAGGGCGACGCCCACATTAGGCCGACGCCGACAGAGGCGCGCCACTGCATGTCGACCGTCGACTGATCGACCAGTGAAGGATCGATCTTGCTGCCATAGAGCGTCGCCGCATCGGCGAACACCGCGCCGCGCAGGCCGAAGCTCTCAGGGATGACCGGCATTGGAAACTGGGCTTCCGCCGACGCATTGAAATAGGTGGTTCCGCCGAGATGGTCGTCGGCGTCGTCAGCGATCGGGCCAATGCCGCCATAGGCGAAGCCACGGATCATGCGGTCGCTGCTCTGGAAGTGATCGAAGATGCGCAGGTCCTCATTTCCGTAGCCCTGTATATGGCCGGCCCCGCCCGAAATCAAACCAACCAGATCAAGCTGCTCAGACAATGTCTGGTAGACGCTGCCACGCGCTGTCACCTTGACGAATTTGGCGTCGCCGCCGAGACCAGCGAATTCCGTGGCGACATTGGCGAAGATGCCTTCATGCGGATTCTTCATGTCGTCGATGGTGTTGTAGACCAGGCCCAGACTGACCGACGACTTGAGCCATGGGCTTTCCTCAATCCCGTTTAGGACGGCCGTAGAGATGTCGCAGCCAGCCAGTGGATCGCAGCCATCGTCGAGCTTATACTTCTCCTGCGAGATATTGTACGCCAGTTGCGTCGAGATGTCGTCGGTGATCGGCAGGCCAAAGCGCACTGTCGCGCCTAGGGTCTCGCTCTTATAGTCGTCGTATTCCCTGGTCCGGTTGAAGATATCGAATCCGGCGGCAATGCGCCGCCCGAGGAAATAGGGCTCGGTGAAGGAGAAGCTGTAGTCGCGCGAATTCTTGCCGCCGCCCGCCGAAAGCTTGATGAACTGGCCGCGTCCGAGGAAGTTGCGTTCGGTGATCGATCCTTCGACGGATGGGCCTTCGGTGTCGCCACCGCTCGAATAGCCGGCGCCGACGGAGAACTCGCCGGTCGATTTCTCGACCACGTCGACCACCAGCACCACCTGGTCCGGCTCAGAGCCGGGCACGGTGGAAACCTCGACTTTCTCAAAATAATCGAGCGCTTCCAGCCGTTTCTTCGCGCGCTGAATGAGAACCTGGTTAAAGGCATCGCCCTCACTCACGTCGAATTCGCGGCGAATGACATAGTCGCGTGTCCGGTCGTTGCCGCGAATCTCGATGCGCTCGACATAGGCCTTGGTGCCCTGGTCGATCGTATAGACCACTGAAATCGTGCGGTTCTCGAAATTGCGGTCGCCGCGCGGCGTCACCTGGGCGAAGGGATAGCCGGAACCGGCGACCCTCTCGGTCAGCGCAATGATGGTGTCTTCGACATCCTCGGCGTTATAGACCTCGCCCTTGCGGGTCTCGACCACCGACTGCAGCGATGCAGCGTCGACCTCGGGAATCGTGCTCTCGACGCTGACGTCGCCGAAGGTGTAGCGATCGCCCTCCTGTACGGTGATGGTCACCGTATATTTGTTGGTGGTCTCATCGAGTTCGCCGACCGCGGAAATCACCTGGAAGTCGGCATAGCCGTGGTTGTAATAGAAACGGCGCAGCAACTCCTGGTCGGCGCGCAGCTTGTCTTCGTCATAGACATCGTCGCGCAGCACGAACGAAAGGATGGACGAGCGCTTGGTGGAGATGACGTCGGACAGACGACGGCTCGAATAGGCGCTGTTGCCGACGAAATTGATCGCGGCAATCTGCGTGCGGCCGCCTTCGTTGATGTTGAAGACCACGTTCACGCGGTTGTCGCCGAGATCCATGATCTGGGTGGTCACGGCGGCGTCATCGCGACCGATACGCCTGTAGGCGGCCTTGACCGCCTCGACGTCGGCATCGAGCGCCTGCTGCGAGAACGTTCCACGCGGCTTCAACTGGACCGCGGCCGCAAGGGCGTTGTCCTTAAGCTTCTTGTTGCCCTGGAACAGCACCTGGTTCACGACCTGATATTCGGAAACCTTGATTACCAGCGACGAACCGACCTGGTTGATCTGGACGTCCGAGAACAACCCAGTGCCGAACAGCGCCTTGACCGCATCGTCGATATCGGAGCTGGAAAAGGGCTTACCGGGCTTGATCGTGACGTAGTTGCGGATCGTGTCGGCGTCGACCCGCTGATTGCCGCTGACTTCAACTCTTGAAACAACAGCGGCCTCGGCCGCCGATGTGGCAACGAACTGCACTGCGAGCGCACCTGGTACGACCAGGGCGGCGGACAGGGCCACCGCGGACGCGGCGCTCAGAAACTTGGATGCTGCCTTCATCGGGCTTTTGTACCTTTTCTCGAAGTCCCCACGGCGAGAAAACCGGACGTGCGGTAATTTCCCCCACCGTATTAACCGGATTTTCCCTACACGCAAGGCTCCTGGTTAATTTGTATTTACTTAACCCTGTTGCGTGGCTTTCGCGTCACGCATATCCCCATGCATGGTAAACGGCGTCTCAACATTGGCTGTGCCGAAGCCAAATTTCTTCATGATTTCAGCATCCAAACAGGTCGTTCCAGAAAACGAACCCCATGAAGCCCAAGACGAGAAGCAGGCCAACTCTGTAACCCATCTCCATCATCCGTTCCGACACCGGTCGCCGAATGACGGCCTCCACGCCGTAGAACAGGAGATGGCCGCCGTCGAGGGGAGGAATCGGCAAAAGGTTGAGAATACCGATCCCGACCGACAACAGCGCAACAAGTTGCACAAGCCAGTCGAAGCCCAGTTTTGCCGCCTGCCCCGACATCTTTGCGATTTTGATTGGGCCGCCCAGCTGGCATTTGTCTTCGCGACCGACGACGAAACGCTGCAGGAACTGGCCTGTACCCTGGATGATGTGGCCGGTTTCCTGGACCGCGGCAGCCAGTGCGCCAGCCGGGCTGTAGGTGATCAGGCGGGGTTGGCCGAACTCCTGGTTGTTGACGACGCCGATCACGGCCACCTTGACCTTGTTGCCCAGCGCGTCCTCCTGTTCCATCAATCGCGGCGTCGCCGTAACCGTGATCTCCTTGCCGTCGCGCAACATGACAAAGGTGATGGCGTCGCCGCCGCGGCCCGAGACCCGGCGCTGGACGTCGGCGAAGGTCTGGACCTTGCTGCCGTCGACGCTGACGAATCGGTCACCGGGCAGGATGCCGGCCTGTGCCGCTGGGCTGTCGGCGGTGACTTCAGCCACCATCGGCTCCATCACGGGGCGGCCATAGGCGGTAAACAGCACCGCGAAGACGGCGATCGTCAGCAGGAAATTGAACAGCGGGCCGGCCACCACAGTCGCCGCGCGCTTCCAGACCGGCTGCGTATGAAACGCAACTTTGCGCTCGGCATCGGTCAGCGTTTCGAGCTCCTCCGAGCTGGGCTGGCTCGAGGTGGCATTCATGTCGCCGACGAATTTGACGTAGCCGCCGAGTGGAATGGCGCAGAGTTTCCAGCGCGTGCCATGGCTGTCATTAAAGCCGAAGAGTTCCGGGCCGAAGCCAATAGAAAAGACCTTTACGCCGATGCCGCACCAGCGACCGACGAGATAATGGCCCATCTCGTGGACGAACACGACTACGGTCAGCACGAACAGGAACGGCACCAGCGTGCCAAGGACAAAGCCTTCCGTGCTGAAAACCGCGTGAAGAATCTCGTTCAACTCATATCCTCAAAATTCGTCCGCAGCACGGTCGTACCGCGACTGTGGCATCAATCCAGGCGAATCCATGGCGCATCCCGCGCAGTTCAAGAAACCAGGCCCGGAATCAATGCCGATCAAGCTGGAAACAACCCCTGTGCCGGATGGTCGGCGGTCGCCGAAATCCAGCCGATGACGTACAGGGCGAAAGCCGCTGCGACAAGCCCGTCGACCCGGTCCATGACGCCGCCATGGCCTGGTATCAGCGTGCCCGAATCCTTGCGGTTGTGGCGGCGCTTCACCCATGATTCGAAAAGGTCGCCAGCCTGGGAGACCAGCGAAAGCACGAGTGCAACGACGCCGAGCACTGCGAGATTGCCGGCTCCGGCCGCAGCGGCCAAAAGCAGCCCGGCAACCACGCCGCCGACAGCGCCGCCGAGCGCCCCGCTCTGGGTCTTGCCAGGCGAGATCGATGGCGCCAGCTTCGGACCGCCGACAGCGCGGCCGACGAAATAGGCTGATACGTCGGTCGCCCAAACCACCGCGAACAGGAACAGAATGGCGACGAGGCCGGGATGGTCGCCGTCGCGCAAAAGGGCAAGTGACAGGCCGGAAATGCCGGCATAGGCGAGGCCGGACGCGTCCCACTGTCCCGTTTGATGCATCGAAGTCTGGCCCGTCGAAGTCTGGCGCATCGAATCCACGACCGCGGTGACTACGACCATCACTGCCACAAGTAGCAGCAGCCATGACGCCGGCAGGCCGGCGACCAAACCGCCGACGAAAACCAGAAGCAGCGCCTCCGGCAGAAAACCAAGACCCGTGGCGGCGACCGGGCGGCACATTCGCGTCCATTCGTAGAAGATCAGGATCGTCATGGCGGCGCAAAGCAACCGGAAGGGCAGTCCGCCAAGCCAGGTCAGGCCGAGTGTGACGACCGCAAGCACGACGGCAGAAATGACGCGAAGCTGGAGGTTGCTCATCCCTTGGCCGTCACGGCGACGTCTTGAGCGCCAAGCCCGCCGAAACGGCGCTCGCGACTGGCAAAGTCGCGCAATGCGTCGGCCAGATGCTCGCGGCTGAAATCGGGCCAGTAGCAAGGCAGGAAGACAAGCTCGCTATAGGCCGCTTGCCACAGAAGGAAATTCGACAGCCTGAGCTCGCCGCTGGTGCGGATGACCAGTTCCGGATCTGGAATACCCTGGGTGTCGAGAGAGCCGGCAAAGGATTCGGCCGTGATCGCCTCGCTGTCGAGCTCGCCGCGCGCCACCGCCGAGGCAAGCTTGCGCGCCGTGCGCACGATCTCGTCGCGTCCGCCATAGTTGAAAGCGATAACCAGGGTCAGCGCGTCGTTTTGGACGGTGAGCGTTTCGGCCTCTTCAAGCAGGGTCCTGATGTCAGGCTGCAGCCCTGCCCTGTCGCCGATGATCCTGACCCGCACGCCGTTTTGGTGCAGCTCGGCGAGATCGCGGCGGATGAAGATTTTCAAGAGGCCCATCAGGTCGCTGACTTCGGACTTCGGCCGCGACCAGTTTTCCGACGAGAAGGCGTAGACGGTCAGGAAGGAGATGCCGAGGCCAGGAGCGGCGCGCACCGTGTTGCGCAGCGCCTCGACGCCGGCACGATGGCCGGCAAGCCGTGGCAGGCCGCGCGCCTTGGCCCAGCGTCCGTTTCCGTCCATGATGATCGCGACATGCGCGGGGCTTGTCATAGTCTCGCTTTCGGGTCGGTCACCTACCCTTAAACCTGCATGATTTCTGCTTCCTTATCGGAAAGCAGATGGTCGATGGTGCCGATCATCTCGTCTGTGAGCTTTTGGACCTGGTCGGACCGCTTGCGATGATCGTCCTCGCTGATATCGCCGTCCTTTTCCGCCTTTTTGAGAAACTCCATGCCGTCCCGGCGCACGTGGCGCACGGCGATGCGCGCATTCTCGGCATAGCCATGCGAGATCTTAACCAGCTCCTTGCGGCGCTGTTCGTTAAGTTCGGGCAGCGGAATTCTGAGATTGGTGCCATCGACGATCGGATTGAAGCCGAGATTGGATTCACGGATGGCGCGATCGACCGCACCGACCATCGACTTGTCCCAGACCGAAACCGAAATCATGCGCGGCTCCGGCACCGACACGTTTGCCACCTGGTTGATCGGCATGGTGGTGCCGTAGGCCTGCACCTGGATCGCGTCGAGCAGGTTGCTTGAAGCGCGGCCGGTCCGCAGCGAAGCCAGATCGTGCTTGAACGCAGCGATCGCCCCGTCCATGCGCCGTTTGAGATCATCGTATTCGCCACTCATCATCATCTCCTCGACCCGTTAGCCCGGGTTCACTGTTCAGGGGTAACCCCGTATTCAAGCCTCAATCCGAAAACCGGTTCCCGCTTTTCGCCTACGGGAAACCTTCGGTTCGGGATCGGGCTCCCGATCAGTCGTCCGTGACGACCGTGCAACGGCCGCCGCCCCTCAGAATATCACCGAAACCACCCTTCTCGTGGATCGAATAGACGATTATCGGAATGTTGTTTTCGCGCGCAAGTGCAATCGCGGCCGTATCCATGATCGAAAGACCGCGTTTTATGACTTCGCCATGGCTGATGCGCTCAAAGCGTGTCGCGTTTGGGTCCTTCTTGGGATCGGCCGAATAGACGCCGTCAACCTGAGTGCCCTTGAACAGTGCGTCGGCGCCGATTTCCGCCGCGCGCAGCGCCGCGGCCGAATCGGTGGTGAAGAACGGATTGCCGGTGCCGCCGGCGAAGATGACAACCTTGCCCTGGTTCATGTAGGCGGTCGCCTGGCGCTGCGAAAAGCTCTCGCAAAGCTCAGGCATGGCGATTGCCGACAGCACCACCGCGTCGACGCCGATCTTGTTCAGCGAAGTGCGCAGCGCCAGCGAGTTGATGACGGTGGCGAGCATGCCCATGTGGTCACCGGTGACCCGGTCACCTCCCTTGGAAGCAACGGCCACGCCACGAAAGATGTTGCCGCCGCCGATGACGACGCCGACTTCGATGCCCAGGGCGCGGGCCTCGGCGATGTCGGCGGCGATGCGATCGACTACCGACACGTCGATGCCGAAATGCTGCTCGCCCATCAACGCTTCGCCCGACGCTTTCAGCAAGACACGTCGGTAGAGGGGCTTCACCGTCATCTGGTCCTCATTATCGTGCGTGTGACGCGCCTCGGGCTGCCGCCGCGCAGACGCTGCCCGAAACATTGGGTTCCGATACACGAAGGGCGCCGCGATGTCACGCGGCGCCCGAACCGGAAAACTCTCTTCCAGTCGTTAGCTTACGCCGGCAAATGCATCTTGCACGATCAGATCCGGGCACGAGCAGATCCGGCAGATAGCCAGCCGGCTTACCGCCGACAGCCTGGCCTTCATCGATACCGCGCAAGAAATCGGCCGGGCATCCTCGCGGACACCCGGCCGTAAAGTTTTTTCAGAAAATAGAGTGCGGTTTACTTCTTGACCGCCGCCGCGACTTCCGCCGCGAAATCGGTTTCTTCCTTCTCGATGCCCTCGCCGAGCGCGAAGCGCAGATAGGCAGTGATCTTGGCCGGTGCGCCGATTTCCTTTTCGGCATCCGTTAGCGCCTTCTCGACGGTGATGTCGGGATTGAGCACGAAAGCCTGCTTGAGCAGCACGACCTCTTCGTAAAACTTGCGCAGACGGCCCTCGACCATCTTCTCGATGATCGCCTCCGGCTTGCCGGACTGGCGCGCCTGGTCGGCGAAGATCGCCTTCTCGCGCTCGACCGCGGCCGGATCGAGCTGCTCCGTCGTCAGCGCCATCGGGTTGGTGGCGGCGACATGCATAGCGACCTGACGGGCAAATGCGTTGGCCGTCTGCGCGTTGCCTGTCGTCTCGATGGCGACCAGCACGCCGAGCTTGCCAAGGCCGTCGGCAACCGCATTGTGGACGTAGGTTGCGACAGCGCCGTGCTCTACGGTGAGCTTGGCCGAACGGCGGAAGCCAAGATTCTCACCGATCGTGCCGACAGCATCCTTGATGGTGTCGGCGACCGACTTGTCCGAACCCGGATACGGTGCGGCTGCGACGGCCTCGGTCTTGCCGCCATAGGCGAGCGCGACCTTGGCGACGTTGGCGACGATCTCCTGGAAAGCGGCGTTGCGGGCAACGAAGTCGGTCTCGGAGTTGACCTCGACGACCGCCGCCTCGCGGATACCGGAATCGACGCCGATCAGGCCTTCGGCCGCGGTACGGCCGGCCTTCTTGTCGGCCTTGGAAATGCCCTTCTTGCGCAGCCAGTCGACGGCCTCTTCCATGTTGCCGTTGGTCTCGTTCAACGCCGCCTTGCAGTCCATCATGCCCGCGCCGGTCAAGTCGCGGAGTTCTTTGACCTGTGCAGCCGAAATGCTCATTGTCGCCTCTTTGTTTAAAATGCACCGACGCACCACCGGTCCTCGATGATGCGCCTGGCGCCAGCGCTTAGCGCGCCAAAATATGAGAAAGATGAAGGCCGAAACCGGCCTTCGCTGTTACGCTTCCGGTGTCTGGGCGGCCGGTGTCTCGGCGGTCGGCGTCGGCTCGAGTGCCGGCTCGACCGGAGCCTCGGCCAAAGCGCCGACGTCGACGCCGAGCGCGCCCTGCTGGCGAGCGATGCCGTCGATTGCAGCCTTGGCGATCAGATCGCAATAGAGCTGGATGGCACGGGCCGCGTCATCATTGCCAGGGATCGGGAAATCGATCTTGTCCGGGTCGCAGTTGGAATCGATGATGGCGACGACCGGGATGCCGAGGCGCTTGGCCTCAAGGATGGCGATCGCTTCCTTGTTGGTGTCGATCACGAACATCAGGTCGGGGGTCGAGCCCATGTCCTTGATGCCGCCCAGCGCCTTGTCGAGCTTCTCGCGCTCGCGATCGAGGTTGAGGCGCTCCTTCTTGGTGAGCCCCTGGGCCTCGCCGGCCAGCATCTCGTCCAGCTTGCGCAGGCGCTGGATGGAATTCGAGATCGTCTTCCAGTTGGTCATCATGCCGCCGAGCCAGCGGGAGTTGACATAGTACTGGGCCGAGCGCTGCGCAGCGTCGGCGACGATGTCGGACGCTTGGCGCTTGGTGCCGACGAACAGCACGCGGCCACCCTTGGCGACGGTGTCGGAAACCTGCTTCAGCGCCTGGTGCAGCAGCGGCACCGTCTGCGAGAGGTCGATGATGTGGATGTTGTTGCGGGCGCCATAGATATAGGGCGCCATCTTCGGGTTCCAGCGGTGAGTCTGGTGGCCGAAGTGAATGCCAGCTTCCAAAAGCTGGCGCATGCTGAAATCAGGCAGAGCCATTCTTGAGTATCCTTTCCGGTTAGCCTCCACGGACACAGGCATTTCTGGACTTTGTCCTCGAACGCCACCGGAGGTTTCAGCCGGATTTCTCCCGGGCAGACACCAAAGTCCGTGTGTGGAATGAGCGCGCATATAGAGGGGATGCGCGGCAAACGCAAGCGCTGCAGTGTCTTGCGGCTCAGCGTGCGGCGATCAGCGCACCGGTGCCGATCATGGCGCCGCCGGCAAACCTGTTCATCAAGCGCATCCGCCTTGGCGTCTTGAACCAGCTCGAAGCCTGCCCGGCAAGCACCGCATAGACGCCCATAGTGATAATGTTGACGCCGATCACGACCGCAACCACGAGCAGCCCCTCAGCGAAGGTCATTGCGTTGAGATCGAGGATCAACGGCATGATGGAGGCGTGGAACAGGATCGCCTTGGGGTTGCCCAATGCGATGGAGATGCCGAGGTAAAACGATCGAGACAGTCTTGCCTGCGTTACCTCCAGTCCATTCGATCGCGCGGAAGCCGATAGCCACATCCTGATGCCAAGAAACATCAGATAGGCAGCACCCGCATATTTCAGAATGAGAAAAACCCATTCGAAGGTCTGTGCCAGTGCCACCAGACCGAGCAGCGCCAAAGTCACCAGCACCGCGTCGCCAGCGGCGATACCGAGGCCAGCCAGGAACGCGCGAACGAACCCGCGCGAGACGCCGTTGGTAATGACAGTGAATACCGCCGGGCCAGGCGTGGCGGCGGCAAATGTGATCGCAGCGCAGTAAGCCAGAAATGCCGTCAACGTCATGGTCGTATCTTCCCCTTCGGCACCCGGACACGCCGGAAAACAGCAACGATCTCTTCGCGGCTGCATTCGATGGCGCCTAGCCGCACCGCGCGGTCGCGCTCGAAGCCGGTTATGTCATAATGCGGCGCCGATGTCTTCGGCGGTCCCTGATAGGACGAACGCTTGATGCCGAGCTGTGCTGCAAAACGATGCAGCTCATCGGTGTCGTCGGCCAGCAGGTGACACCAGCGGTGGCCGACCCATTTCCAGATCGCCGCGTCGACATAAACCGCCATGAGGCTTGCCGCACTCCTTCATCTTGCGCCGACCAGCGGAGCCGCAGTTCACCTGGGGCCAGGATCCAAACGTTAGCGATGATAGAAGGGATTCGGATAGAAAATGAAGCCGCCGGCGGCTTCGAGTTCGGCTACTGTCGTGGTGACAGCCGCCTGCAGACGGCTGTGCAGTTCGGCGAGCGCATCGTCGATCGAGCCCGGAAAGGCGTGCAATCCCAACGGTTCCGGCACCCGGATATGCGCGCAGCGCGGCCCGGCCGGCTGCGGCACGAAGCGGTTGATCGTGTCGCGCAGCGTGCCCTTGCAATAGTCGTTGCGGATGCGCTTCAGATGTTCGGCGATCTCCTCTTGCGTAATGCGCGAGTTGGCTGAGGCCCACGGTCCGACGCGTTGGAGACGCTGGATCGTGTCCGCCAGAGTGCGGACCTGTTTTTGTCTCTCAGCGTCGCCGGTGTTTTCCCGCAGCCAGCGGCGCGACCGGCGCAAAAGCTCGGCGAACTCGTTGGCGCTGGGATCGACCGAAATACCCTCCCCCAGGCGCCGGCTCAATTCGAGCAGCAGTTGCGTCTGACGCGCTGCATACGAAGCCCGTTCGTCGGGCACCATGCCACAGGCAATCTCATCGCGCGACAGCAGCGTCGCATAGATATGGTGGACGCGCTCCGGCAGCGTATCGGCGGCACGGCGTTCGATCTTCAGGCTCTTCTCGACATAGGCGCATTCCTGCGCCAGCGCCGGCTCGACATTTTTGGTGAAGGCGAGCTTCCAGACAACCGGCGCGATCCAAACCCTAGAATCCTGATCCGTGGCGCGACCGCGCTTGAGCGCTTCGAACCCCATCTCGACCGCCCCCGGAAGAAGCGGACCGACGACATTGGCATGCCAGCCGACGCCGCCTTCAGGATGCAAGAGAACACCATGCCCCTTCAGCGCCCAGGCGATCGAGTGTTCCTTGGCAGCCCCACTGTTGCCGGGAATCTGGGCGATCAGATTGTTGGCCAGCCAGAATTTCTGCATGATCCGGCCGAGGCCGTTGACGACGCCATGCGTGGCCCAGGATGCCGCGAGCGGACTGACCTGAGAGACGATCTCCTTGTCGATCATCCAGTCGGTAAAGAATTCCGGATGGTTGGGCGTGATGAACGTCGCCTTGCCGGCGCCGCAACAGGCCTTCAGCCGCTGCCGGTCGTCGTCGGGAAAGTCGATATGACGGACATTGGCGACGCCGCGCAATCCGGCCAGGCGGTTGAACGGCAACAGGTCGCGAAACCCGGGAATGCCATGCAGCATGACAACCCGGTTGACTACAGTCATGATCCTGATCAGCGCCGGATTGGGCCTCGGCGCCACGAACACATCGATTCTGCTCAACCCACCCCCCGATCGACCCATCGGCGTAGAAGTTGAGATGCAATTGCGGCGTGTTCAAGTCATTCGCCGCCGCCTTGCAGGCGTGGTTAACCTGAAGCCTATTTCGGCGGACAGGCTTTCGACTGATCGAACAACGACAGATTGACCAGCTTGCCGGTCATCGAGAACTCGCCATAGTCCATGACGAGGTCGCGCGTGATGCCGTTGTCATGCAGCTTGAAGCTGATCCGGTACTCCGGCACCTCCTCGCCTGACTTGTCGGTGCCGTCGAAATAGGCGATGTCGACTGGCCAGTATTTGTCGGTGGCGAGTTTCGCCAGTGCCGGCGCTTCCGGATCAGCCTTGTCGGCATCGGCTTTCTTGCCGACGACGACGGTGGTGGTCATCACCTTGTCGGCATCTTCCGAGCCGTCGAACAGGTTGGTTTCGTAGAAATTTTCGCCCTTTTCGGCCTTGTCGATCAGTTCGGCCAGATGCTGGGTCGGAAACTGGGTGGCGGCGAGTTCAAGGCTGCTCTTCTCCGGCTTGTCGATGTCGACCTTGAGGCCCTTCGCCTCCTTCGTCGCGGTGCCCTTGACCTCCTTGTCGAGGTTCTGGTCGACGAAGGATTTTGTCACGAACGAGAACGTCTTGCCTTCGGCGTCCTCGAAAGTGGTCGTCTGCTGGTCGGTCAGCTTTGTTGCATTGTCGTTGGTGGCAATCTGGGTGACGAAGCGGAACTTCACCGTGTAGCCTTCGCAAGGCGAACCGTTGAACTCATAGACCATGCGGCCGGAAATGCCGGTGATGCCGGAGCGATCGGAGGCTTTGTCCAGGCTCAGATCATAAACCGCGCGATGCGCCTGCAGCACCGGTACGGCAAAAGCCGGCGCCATCGAGAACACCGCCGGCAGCAGGACGGCGTGGAATGCGAGGCGTGTTGCGCGCATGAGGGGCTCCGATCATCGCGCCTGATGGCAGGCCGCAGGGAAAGAGGGTCCAGCTTAAAAAAAGTCGTGGCGGAAGCGAGGCAAAAATAGCAATTTCGGCCCGGCCTGCGCGGCGTCATCAAGCAATAGGGAAATACCATGAGTGAAACAATCGAAAAGCGGCTAAGCGATCTCGGCGTGACGCTTCCGGTCGCCGCCGCGCCCGCCGCCAACTACGTGCCCTATTCCAGGTCGGGCAATCTGCTGTTCACCGCCGGGCAGCTGCCGCTCAGCGAGGGCAAGCTGCAGGCGAGCGGGCTGCTCGGCCGCGATGTCGACACCGCAAGCGGCAAGGAAGCGGCAAAATACTGCGCGATCAACATATTGGCGCAGGCCAAGGCAGCCCTTGGCGATCTCGAGAAAATCCGCCGCCTGGTGAAGATCACCGTCTTCGTCGCCTCGGCGCCGGATTTTGTCGAACAGCACCTGGTTGCCAACGGCGCCTCGGATTTTCTGGTTGCAGTGCTCGGCGATCACGGCAAACATGCCCGCTCCGCCGTCGGCGCCGCCTCCCTGCCGCTTAATGCCGCAGTGGAAATCGAAGCCATTTTCGAAGTCGAATGAGCCTGTCATGACCGATCTTTCCTGGCTGACCGCCAGACCCGTTGCCCATCGCGGGCTCCACGACATGAACAAGACGCGCTGGGAGAACACGCTTTCCGCCTTTGCCGCGGCAGCCGAACGCGGCTATGCGATCGAATGCGATGTGCATCTGTCGTCTGACCGCATCCCGGTCGTCATTCACGACAGCGATCTGAAGCGGCTGACCGGCCAGGACGGCTTCGTCTGGCAGCGAACGGCAGCGGAGATGACGGCGCTCAGGGTTGGCGGCACATCAGACCATCTGCCGACTCTGCAGCAGGCACTCGACCTGGTCGATGGTCGTGTGCCGATGGTCGTCGAGCTGAAAGGGGTCCCCGGCCGGGACGAAGGCTTGGTGGAAAGCGTCGGCAAGATGCTCAAGCACTACAAGGGCAAGGCGGCGATCATGTCGTTCGACCACTGGCTGATCCGCGATTTCCCGAAACACGCGCCCGGCATTCCGGGCGGGCTGACCGCTTATGGCAATGACGTCAAGCTGATCGAGGCGCATTTCGCCATGCTGGCGCACGACATCGCCTTCGCCTCCTACGCCGCCGGCGACCTGCCGAACCGGTTTGTCAGTTTCGTGCGCGAAAGGCTCAAAATGCCGGTCATCACCTGGACCGTGCTCGACCAACCGGCCGTCGACTTGACCTTTAGATACGCCGACCAAATGACATTCGAAGGATTCGAACCCGATCTTGTACAGGTCGCTTGAAACCGAGCTTGCATGGACCGGCACGGAGCTTAAATAAGCCTCATGGATCAAGGCGATGAAGGCGACGGGCAAACGGCGAATGGAGCGTATGCGATTCGGGTTGCCTCCGGCATCGGAGCCTTCACCTGCGCGGAATGGGATGGCCTCGGCGGTACCGCACGCGGCGATACAGAAAACGGCTACAACCCCCTCGTTTCATTCGCTTTTCTGAGCGCGCTTGAGGATTCGGGCTGCGCCGTGCGGCGCACCGGCTGGCAGGGCCATCATCTCAGGCTGGAGACAGCGCAGGGAAAGCTGCTCGGTGCCGTTCCCTGCTACCTGAAATCGCACAGCCAGGGCGAGTATGTTTTCGATCACGGCTGGTCGGATGCGTTCGAGCGCGCCGGCGGGCGTTACTACCCAAAACTGCAATGCGCCGTGCCGTTCACGCCGGTCACCGGTCCTCGCCTGCTGGTCAACAAGGGCGAGGACAGTCGCGCCGTGAAAGCCGGCTTGGCAGCAGGCCTGAAGGCGGTGACCGACAAGCTCGGCGTTTCTTCCGCGCACGTAACCTTCGCGCAGCAGAAGGATGTCGGGGCGCTGGAAGCGGCGGGCTTCCTGCACCGCACCGACCAGCAGTTCCACTTCTTCAATGAAGGTTATTCGACCTACGACGATTTTCTCGCCACTCTGGCATCGCGCAAGCGCAAGGCAATGAAGAAGGAGCGGCGCGAGGCGCTCGCTCACGGCATTTCGATCGACTGGCTGACCGGCAGGGATCTCACCGAAAGGATCTGGGACGACTTCTTTGCCTTCTACATGGATACCGGCAGCAGAAAATGGGGGCGGCCCTACCTCAGCCGCGAGTTTTTCTCGATGATCGGCGAGCGCATGGCCGACGACATCCTGCTGGTGATGGCCAAGCGCAATGGACGCTACATTGCCGGCGCTATCAATTTCATCGGTTCCGATGCGCTCTACGGCCGCAACTGGGGCTGCATCGAAGACCATCCGTTCCTGCATTTCGAGGTCTGCTATCACCAGGCGATCGACTTCGCGATCGACCGTAAGCTGAAAGTGGTCGAAGCGGGCGCGCAAGGCGAGCACAAGCTGGCGCGCGGCTATAGGCCGGTGACCATGCATTCCGCGCATTACATCGCGCATCCGGGCTTGCGCAACGCGGTCGCCGATTATCTCAGGCGCGAGCGGCGCGAAGTGGAGCGGATGAGCGACTATCTTGAAGAGCACACGCCGTTCCGCAAGGATATGGCGGACAATTAGGGCGACGTGCGTCCAATTGGACGCACAAAGTACGCTCTAACACTTTGAATCTCCGCATCGTACTTCCGAAAATCGATTCCGATTTTCGGGTCGATACGGTAGAGCAAGGCACAATCCGGAGCGCACGCCATGGCCGAAGCCACCTACGACAGCAACAATATCTTCGCGAAAATCCTGCGCGGTGAAATCCCGTCGCATCGCGTCTATGAAGATGACGCAGTTGTCGCCTTCATGGATTTGATGCCGCAAGGGCCGGGTCATACGCTGGTTGTGCCGAAGGCGCCGTCGCGCAACCTGCTCGATGCCGATCCGGCAGTGTTCGGCCCGCTCTTCGCAAATGTCCAGAACGTTGCGCGGGCAGTAAAAAAGGCCTTCGATGCCGATGGTGTCACAGTCATGCAGTTCAACGAGCCTGCTTCGGGCCAGACCGTCTTTCACCTCCATGTTCACATCATTCCACGCTTCGAGGGCATCCCCTTGAAGCCGCATAGCGGCCAGATGGAGAAGCCAGAAGTGTTGGCTGAGAACGCCGGCAAGATACGAGCGGCGCTGGGGACCTGAAGCCGGGCGTCGCACACAACGCCTTCGGCCACTCTTTATCCAATAAAAAAAGCCCCGTTGCCGGGGCTTTTTAGCTTTCAGGTCATCACCCCTTGCGGGGCAGTTGCGGCACCAGGCTGCGCTTGCCGCCATCCTTGCCCTTAGGCTCCGCCTTCTGCGCGATCGCCTTTTTCGCGATGGGCTTCTTGATGGCAGCTTTCTTGGGCTTCGGGGTGTCGTCCGGTTCTTCCTTCTTCGGCTTGACCGGCGCCTCGTCGGCGAGTGACTCGAGCTTCAGGCCGGTCTCGCCGGTCTCCTTCTTCTCGACGGTGACGCGCACCGTGCCGCCCTTCTTGAGCTTGCCGAACAGCACCTCGTCGGCCAGCGGCTTCTTGATGTGCTCCTGGATGACGCGGCCGAGCGGCCGTGCTCCCATGCGCTCGTCATAGCCCTTCTCGGCCAGCCAGGCGATCGCCTCCTGCGACAGGTCGAAGGTGACGCCACGCTCGGAGAGCTGGGCCTCGAGCTGCATGACGAACTTCTGCACCACCTGGTGGATGACCGGAATCGGCAGCGAGCCGAACGGGATGATCGCATCGAGACGGTTGCGGAACTCCGGCGTGAACAGCCGGTTGATCGCCTCGACATCGTCGCCTTCGCGCTTGGTCGAGCCGAAACCGATCGCCGCGCGCTGCGCATCCGAGGCGCCCGCGTTGGTGGTCATGATCAGGATGACATTGCGGAAGTCGATCTGCTTGCCGTTGTGGTCGGTCAGCTTGCCGTGGTCCATGACCTGCAACAGGATGTTGAACAGGTCCGGATGCGCCTTCTCGACCTCGTCCAGCAACAGCACGCAATGCGGATGCTGGTCGACGCCGTCGGTCAGCAGGCCGCCCTGGTCGAAGCCGACATAGCCGGGAGGCGCGCCGATCAGCCGCGAGACGGTGTGGCGCTCCATATATTCGGACATGTCGAAGCGGATCAGCTCGACACCGAGCGAGGCGGCGAGCTGCTTTGCCACTTCGGTCTTGCCGACGCCTGTCGGTCCCGAGAACAGATAGGAGCCGATCGGCTTCTCCGGTTCGCGCAGGCCGGCCCGCGCCAGCTTGATCGCCGAGGTCAACGCCGTGATCGCGGTGTCCTGACCGTAGACGACGCGCTTCAGCTCGACGTCAAGGCCGGCCAGCACCTTCTCGTCGTCGGCGGAAACCGTCTTCGGCGGAATGCGGGCGATGGTGGCGATCGTCGCTTCGATCTCCTTGATGCCGATGGTCTTCTTGCGCTTGGCCTCCGGCACCAGCATCTGCGAGGCGCCGGTCTCGTCGATCACGTCGATCGCCTTGTCCGGCAGCTTGCGGTCATTGATGTAGCGCGCCGACAATTCGACCGAAGCCTTGATCGCCTCAGCCGTGTAGCGAACCTTGTGGAACTCCTCGAAATACGGCTTCAGACCCTTCATGATCGCGATGGCGTCCTCGATGGTCGGCTCGTTGACGTCGATCTTCTGGAAGCGCCGCACCAAGGCGCGGTCCTTCTCGAAGAACTGGCGGAACTCTTTGTAGGTGGTCGAGCCGATGCAGCGGATCGTTCCGGACGACAGCGCCGGCTTCAACAGGTTCGACGCATCCATGGCGCCGCCCGACGTCGCCCCTGCCCCGATCACGGTGTGGATCTCGTCGATGAACAGCACCGCGCCCGGATAATCCTCGAGTTCCTTGACGACCTGCTTCAGCCGCTCCTCGAAATCGCCGCGATAGCGGGTGCCGGCCAGCAATGTTCCCATGTCGAGCGCGAAGATGGTGGCATTGTGCAGCACTTCAGGCACGTCGCCCTCGACGATGCGCTTGGCAAGGCCTTCGGCGATCGCCGTCTTGCCGACGCCTGGGTCGCCGACATAGAGCGGATTGTTCTTGGAGCGGCGGCACAGCACCTGGATGGTGCGGTTGATCTCGGACTCGCGGCCGATCAGCGGATCGATCTTGCCGGCCTTTGCCTTGTTGTTCAGATTGACGCAATAGGCGGTCAACGCGTCCTGCTGCTGCTTTTTCTTGCCGCCGTCCTCTTGCGGCTCGGCTCCGCTCTGGCCGCCCTGCTCGTCGTCGGCGCCGCGCGGCGACCGCGTCTCGGATGCGCCGGGACGCTTGGCGATGCCATGCGAGATGTAGTTGACCGCGTCGTAGCGGGTCATCTGCTGCTCCTGCAGGAAATAGGCGGCATGGCTCTCGCGCTCGGCGAAGATGGCAACGAGCACGTTGGCGCCGGAGACTTCCTCGCGGCCGGACGACTGAACATGGATCACCGCACGCTGGATGACGCGCTGGAAACCGGCCGTCGGCTTGGAATCCTCGTCGTAGCCGGTGACGAGATTGTCGAGCTCGGTGTCGATATAGGTGAGAACCGTATGCTTCAGCTCGTCGAGATCGACGTTGCAGGCGCGCATGACCGCGGCCGCCTCGGTGTCGTCGATAAGGGCGAGCAGCAAATGTTCAAGGGTTGCGTATTCGTGGTGCCGCTCATTGGCGAGCGTCAGCGCCTGGTGAAGCGCCTTTTCCAGGCCTTGGGAGAAAGCCGGCATGTTACCTCACTTCTTCTCCATCACGCATTGCAGCGGATGCTGATTCTGTCGGGCGAAATCCATGACCTGAGACACTTTGGTCTCGGCCACCTCGAATGTATAGACCCCGCACTCGCCCACTCCATGATTGTGAACATGGAGCATGATGCGGGTGGCGGCTTCACGGTCCTTCTGGAAAAAACGCTCCAGCACGTGAACCACGAATTCCATGGGCGTGTAGTCGTCGTTGAGAATGAGGACCCGATAAAGGCTAGGCTTCTTGATCTTGGTCTTGGTGCGCGTGATGACGGCCGTGCCGCGACCGGCCTCATTGCCGTCGCTGCCGTTTTGCATCCGCACTACATCTCTCGTGGCAGTCAAACCAATCGTCACGTAGCCCTGCCTTTTCGAATCCCCATATGAGTTCGACATGTAGGTCTTCGATGGACGATTTTAAGCCCTTCTGTTTAGCTGACAATATGGCTAGGTGGCCAAACTTGACCGATTTTTCGAAATCGTGAAGGCAGCAGAGCCCTGTGATTTCAAATTGCCATGAAAAAACCCGGCCGCGCGTTCGCGACCGGGTCTGTCTTGCAGGCCCGAGGGCCATCTTCACGTTAGCGAGATTATTTCGCTGTTGCGACCATTGATTCGAACGGCTTGTAGGCTTCTTTGGCGAGGTCGGCATAGAGATCGCCGAGCTTGGTGGCTTCGGTGACGAAGGCTTCGTACGACTGCTTGGCAAAATCGGACTGGATCTCGATCGCCTTCTCCAGCGACTTGGCCGACAAAAGTTTCTCGGCTGCTGCGCTGCCGGCCTCGAAGCTTTTCTTGGTGTACTCGCCCGCCTCGGTGGCGATGGCCTGCGCACCCTTGGAAAGGGATGCGAAGCTCTTCAAGCCAGTGTCGGCAAACTCCTTGCCGTATTTGCTGAAATCTTCATAGGTCTGGGTCATTTCACGCTCCCTTGACAGTTGCCGTTGAACGGTGGACGCGCCCTGTCCGGGGCCGCGTTGTGCAATGCAAGTTATATATTGTGCACTGCACAAAAAGTCAATGTTTCACCGAGCGCGGTTCCAGCCGACCGGCGCGGCATACAGGCCCAGCCACCGACAATGGCTAAAATTCGAATAAAGAGAAGCTCAAGCCCGAAGAAAATGGTGAACACGGTGGTTACCATAAACGGATTGGTAACGCTGACCGCGATAGCTTGGCTTGAAGTGAGGCAGGACCTTTGCCGCCTCCAGCAACAAAAAATTCAAAGGAACCATCGGTGCGTCAGGCGTTGTCGGGCATTCTCTCCAAATCCTCGTCCTCTTTGAAAATGATCATGATCCTCGCTTTGGCGATGACATTCGTCGTTGCCGACGCTGCTTCGTCCATGGCAGCGAGGTCGGCGGCCATCGTCATCGATGCCAAGACCGGCAAGGTGCTTTATTCTTCGAATGCCGATGGTCGCCGCTATCCGGCCTCGCTCACCAAGATGATGACGCTTTACCTGGCCTTCGAGGCCATGGCGAACGGCAAGATCAGCAAGAACTCCAGGGTCGTCTTCTCGGCCAATGCTGCTGCTGAACCGCCGACGAAACTCGGCGTCAGACGGGGCGGCGCGATCACGGTCGAGACCGCGATCCTGTCGATGGTGACCAAGTCGGCAAACGATTCGGCAACAGCGCTCGGCGAGCTTCTCGGCGGCAATGAAGCCAATTTCGCCCACATGATGACAGCCAAGGCGCGGGCGCTGGGCATGAAGGGGACCGTTTTCCGCAACGCCCACGGCTTGCCAAATCCCGGTCAATTCACGACCGCGCGCGACATGGCGGTGCTCGGCATCGCGCTGCGGGAGCATTTTCCCCAGTATTACGGCTATTTCTCGCAGCGTTCCTTTCTCTACGGCCGCAAGCGCATCAACGGCCATAACCGCCTGCTTGGGCGCATCAAGGGCGTCGACGGCATCAAGACCGGTTATACCCGCGCCTCCGGCTACAATCTCGTTTCCTCGGTCGACGACGGCGATCGCCGCATCGTAGCGGTGATCATAGGCGGGAAATCCGGCGGCAGCCGCGACAACCAGATGGCCGCATTGATCAACACCTATATGCCGAAGGCGTCCTCGCGCGGCAGCGGCATGCTGATCGCCAAGGCCGGCGGCGGCAACCCGATCACCGCTCTGACAAAAGTGTTCCTGCCCAAGCGCGACGCGCCGATGCCGGACAGCAGGCCGGACGACGATGCCCCGGACGGCGATGCCATTGCCTCGCTAGTTGAGGAAACCGAGCCCGCCGTTGAAGAAACCATCCCCGTCGTCCAGACCAGGCCCGTCTCTCAGACCAAGAAGGTCAACACAGTGGCCACGGCGGACGATGTGGCGACGGCACGGGTCGCAGCAGCCTACGCCGAACCGGCGGCGGTCGATCCCGTCAACACGGCATCGGTGCCGTCCGGCTGGGCAGTCCAGGTCGCCTCTTCGCCAAAACAATCCGAAGCCCAGGCTCTCCTGGACGAGACGAGCAAGCAGGCGCCTTCGATCCTCGCCGATGCCACAGGCTTCACCGTCGCCTTCGAAAAGGACGGCGTCACCTACTACCGCGCCCGGTTCGGCTTTGGTTCGAAGTCTGCTGCCTGGAAAGCCTGCAACGCCCTGAAGAAAAAGAAAATCGAGTGCTACGCCGTCCAGCAATAGACGGCGTCGAAAACATCTCCCGGAAAAATTCTGCGTCGAAGGAGACTAGTTGTGATCGGAGAGCAAGACGTCCTTGGCTTCATTGATCCGCGCCGCCAGAAAAGAAGTGCCGCCGATATCGGGGTGCAGGCGCTGCATCAGGCGGCGGTGCGCCTTGCGGACATCCGCCGCGGCGGCCCCCGCTTCAAGACCAAGGATCTTGTAGGCCTCCTCCTTAGTCATGGCGCCAGAACCTGGCGAAACACCCAGCCCGTCGCCACCATTCGCCTCAGAGTCTTTGCGCCAGATGGGAAATCTGCCGTCAAGATACGTCTCTAGCAACTGGCGGCTCTCCGGGTCGCCGGGGAGTTCGCGATAAAGCTGCTGCAATTCCGCAAGGCTCATCGTGCCAAGCATCTTGCCTTCATGGCGGCCGGCGAGCACGAGCCCCTCCAGACTGCCGGTATCGTGATCAAGCTCCATTTCGAGTGCCGCAGTGCGCACCGTCGAATGCTTGCCCGGCTCCAGTTTCGCCGTCGGCCGCTTCATCCGCATGGAGCCATACCAGGCGAGCGCCGTCGACAGGATCAAGCCGCCGATGCCTTCGCGTCCGACCAGAAGCACGGCGACGCCGATCAGCGCCAGCAGGACAGGCCCAAGTGTTCTCATCCCGCTTGCGAGTCTCGCGGGGTCGGCGCGGAGAAAGACCGTGGCCGCGCCGAGCAGCACCAAAAGCAACGCCACGAATGCGATAATCGCGCCCATTATTTCCTGCCACCCCGCAGATGCTCGATCATCAGCCGGTCTTCCGGCCTGCCCCTCGCCTCCAGCGCCTTCAGCCCGCCGGTTGCAAACACGGCGACCGCGGAAAGCAGGCTGGCCAAGGTTGCGGCGGCCCGCCGATCAAATCGGAACCAAGCACCTTTGGACAGCCGCGCAATTTCCTTAAATGCCTTTTCTGCGCCGGCATCATGGCCCTCCTGAAAGACGAAGACAGGAACGCCGTGCAGGCCGAGGCTGCCGGCCTTTTCGGCCAGATCGTCTATGTTTTCTTCCATCGCATCGCCGATATAGACCAGCGCGTTGACCTTGGCCGCCGCCGTCTGTTTCAGCGCATGGGCCAGCACCTTGCCGATCTGGGTATGACCACTGCGGCATTCGATCCGCGTCATCAGCTGCTTCAGCGCGTCCGTATCTGTGACGAATGCGGATGAGCGGCACTCGCCAAGACCACGAAAATAAACCAATTGAACCTTGAGCGCTCCGGCCTTGCCGACGGCGTCGAACATCTCCCCCTGCAGCGCACAGGCCAGGTCCCAGGTCGGCTGGCGGCTCATCGTCGCGTCGAGCGAGAGAATCAGCCTGCCAGAACCGGTCGCGGACGCAGCGAGCGTCCTTGCCTGACGGATAAAGGCGTCGATCTCGCCGGTGCTCGATTGGGGTTCGACCGGCGCAGGATTGGCCTTTGCGGGCACGGGCTGCTTCTTGTCGCTCATCACATTCAAGATGTGGCGTTGTCGCACAGCTTGCAAGCCCAGCATGAGGCGCTTTGAAGAGCCAGGATCGCGGCAGCTTTGAATTTGGGGGCTTTCCTAGAGAAGGCCGAGATCGGCAAGCTCGCGCCTGAGTTTCGGCGGCATCTCGACCAAGCCCGCCTTACCCTTGCCGAGATCGGCCGGTGCGTCCGACGGTTTCAGGTAGCGCCAGCCTTGAAAGGCGCGGCGCGGCTGCCATTCGGTGCGCACGACCGCGGGATCGAGCATCAGATGACAGCGGCCGATGCCGTCGTCATCGGTGAAAGGACGGATCTCCGTGATCAACTGGCGGCATTGCACATTGCCCTTGATCACCCAGTAGAGGGAACCGCCATCGGTGACCTCGGCGCCGCGCGTCGGCATCATGCGGGTGGTGTGGTAGTGCTCGACCGGTTCACCGGCGCGCCGCCGTTCGTCGAGGCGGAAGGCGATCCACTCTTCGAGGTCCTCGACGCTGTCGCAGCCGACACAGAGCTTTATGAGATTGAGAGACATGGATTAAGGTTTAGTCCGGCGTGCGAAGGCGTCAACGGTCGGGTCGACTTTCTCCACAGTGCCAGTGTTCGCAGTGCCGGGTCTGGGTCAGCATTCCACGATATTGACGGCCAGTCCGCCGAGGCTGGTTTCCTTGTATTTCTCGTTCATGTCGAGGCCGGTCTGGCGCATGGTCTCGATTGCGGCATCGAGCGGCACGAAATGAACGCCGTCGCCCTTGATGGCCAGCGAAGCAGCGGTCACCGCCTTGACGGCGCCGAGCGCGTTGCGCTCGATGCAAGGCACCTGCACCAGCCCACCGACCGGATCGCAGGTCATGCCGAGATGATGTTCAAGCGCGATCTCGGCGGCGTTCTCGACCTGCTCGGGCGTGCCGCCCATGACGGCGCACAGCCCCGCTGCCGCCATCGCCGAGGCCGAACCGACCTCGCCCTGGCAGCCGACTTCGGCGCCCGAGATCGAAGCGTTGGTCTTGATGATGCCGCCGATCGCCGCCGCGGTCAGCAGGAAATCGCGGATGCTTGGCTGGTCGGCCTCGGGATGGAAATGCAGCCAGTAGCGCAGCACCGCGGGCAGCGTGCCTGCAGCACCATTGGTCGGCGCGGTGACGACGCGCCCGCCGGCGGCGTTCTCCTCGTTCACCGCCATGGCATAGATCGACAGCCAGTCGTTGGCGAGCAGCGGATTGGGCCGGTTCTGCTGCCACTGCTCCTGCAGCTTGTCATGCAATCGCCGCGCGCGTCGGCGCACCTTCAACCCACCCGGCATGATGCCGTCCTGCGACAGGCCACGCTCGATGCAGCTCTTCATGGCGCTCCAGATGCCGTCGAGGCCAGCGTCGAGTTCCTCGCGCGGCATCTGCGTCTCTTCGTTGACGCGCTTCATGTCGGCGATGGAAAGGCCGCTTTTCGCCGCCATCGACAGCATCTCGACGGCGTTCTTGAAGGGATATGGAACCTTCTTGCCTTCCGTCGTCACCGAGCCCTTCACCTTCATCCGCTGCAGTTCTTCCTCGGAAACCACGAAGCCGCCGCCGATCGAATAATAGATGCGCTTGAGCAGCAGGCGATCGTCGGCATCATAGGCGGAGAAGGCCATGCCATTGGCGTGGCCGGAAAGCGGCGTCTTGCGGTCCAGCACCAGGTCCGTTGCCGGGTCGAAGCGATAGGAGGGATGGCCGGGCGGCGAAATCCGCTTATCGGCGGCAATACGGTCGACGATGCTGTCCGCCTGATCGGGGTCCACCGTCTGCGGCATCTGGCCGGCAAGGCCGAGCACGACGGCACGATCGGAACCATGGCCGATGCCGGTATAGGCAAGCGAGCCGTGCAGGCTGGCAGCGACGCGGTCGACCTTGGCGCCGGCCGGGCGTGGCCAGTCATCTCCCGCGACCTCGTCGAGAAAACGCCGGGCAGCCGTCATCGGCCCCATCGTGTGCGAACTCGATGGTCCAATGCCGATCTTGAACAGGTCGAAAACCGAAAGGAACACGCGCCGCTCTCTCCTATTGGAATTTACATATAGGAATTCCTGTGATGTTTCCGCTCTTTCGAAGATCGCGGCGCTGCACGTGCCGACCTTATTTGCTCCGGCAGCGACATCATTGCGTTCCGCCATCGAAGCGGCGCCACCGCTTGTGGTAAAAGGGTCGCATGGGCGATTCCTTTCATTTGTCGACGGCCGACCTCGTGGCGCTGGCCTTCTTCCTTTTCGTATGGGTGCTGCATACGCTCGCCTCCGACGGGAAGCTGGTCAGCCGCATGTCGCTGACGACAGCGATGAACGTCCAGCGCGAAGCCTGGATGCGGACCATGGCCGAACGCGAGATCCGCATCGTCGACACCGCCATTATGGCAGGTCTTCAACAGGGAACCGCCTTCTTCGCCTCCAGTTCGCTGATTGCGATCGGCGGCTGTTTTGCCCTGGTCGGCGCCTCCGATCAGGTTGTTTCGATGCTGAGCGATCTGCCGCTCGGCGCGACATCATCCCGCTCCGCCTTTCAGATGAAGGTGTTCGGATTGGTGCTGATCCTTGCCTATTCCTTTTTCAAGTTCGGCTGGGCCTACCGGCTGTTCAACTATTGCTCGATCCTGATCGGTGCGGTGCCGATCCCGCACGGCGAGGCTTCACGCAACCCGGTCAGCGAAACCGCGGTATGGCGGGCCGCGCGCATGAACATGCTGGCCGGAAAACATTTCAATTCCGGCATGCGCGGCGTCTTCTTCTCGATCGGCTATCTCGGCTGGTTCGTCGACCCAACGGTGTTCGTACTGTCGACGCTGCTGTTGCTGGCGGTTCTGGTGCGTCGCCAGTTCTTCTCGGCGGCGCGGCAAGCCGTGATCGGTCAGCCGCCCGAACCAACACCCGGTCCGGGGAAAAGCCGATCGATGCGGCCCGACAGCCAGTAGGCGACGAGCCCGATCCATTCGCGGACCGCCGTGCTGGCGGTTTGCAGCGAACCGAAGGGATCGTCGCGGAACAGGCCGATGCCTTCCTTGCCGGAGGTGCGGTAATCGACCGGCCAAGGAATGGTGGCAAAGCCGGCCTTGTCGAACAGCGCCTTGGCGCGCGGCATGTGGAAGGCCGAGGTCACCAGCAGCCAGGTCTCGCCCGGTTTCGGGGTGACAAAGTTCCCGGGTGAAGACGGCGTTCTCGTAAGTGTTGCGGGATTTTTTCTCGAGGATCAGCCGATCGGCCGTCACGCCAAGCGCGGCGAACAGACGCGGCGCCGTCTCTGCATCGCCCTCGCCTTCGCCGATCATTGCGATGGTGCCCCCTGAGATGACGACTTTCGCTGTCGGAACATGCCGTGCCAGCACGGCCGCCGCGAGCATCCGATCGCCGCTTGCACTCAGTTCATAGCCGCCGCGCACGAAATTGATGGCGCCCTCCATGCCGCCGCCGAGAACGACGATGCCATCGACCTTTTCCGGCAGCGGCGGGCGCGGAAACCGCTCTTCGAGCGGGTTGAGCATCAGCGAGGTCCAGGTCGAGAGGGCGAGGATGAGAAAGGCCAGCCAGCTGCCGGTGGCAAACAGCTTTCTACGCCCCACCAAGGCGGCAAGCAACGCAACCAGCAGCAGGATGATCGCCAGATTCAACGGCTGGACGAGGAGCCAAAATACCTTGGAAAGATAGTAGAACATCCCTCACCCTTCAGATGGGAGACGACACTACCACCACTTTTCTGGCTGGAACGTACCCGCCGCTTGTTCGATGACATGGGCCGTCTGGAACAAAGTTTCCTCGTCGAAGGGCCGGCCGATGAGCTGCAGGCCGAGCGGCAGGCCCTTGGCGTCTAGCCCTGCGGGCACGGCGATGCCCGGCAGTCCAGCCATGTTCACCGTCACCGTGAAGATGTCATTGAGGTACATCTTGACGGGATCGGCGGCCATGTCCTCGTCGGCGATGCCGAAGGCCGCCGATGGCGTTGCCGGTGTTAGGATGACATCGACGCCCGCCGCGAATGCATTCTCGAAATCCCGCTTGATGAGATTCCGCACCTTCTGCGCCTGCAGATAGTAGGCATCGTAGTAGCCGGCAGAGAGGACATAGGTGCCGATCATGATGCGGCGCTTGACCTCGCGGCCGAACCCGGCGGCTCTGGTCTTTTCATACATGTCGACGATGTCCTTGCCCGGCACGCGCAGCCCGTAGCGGACGCCGTCATAGCGGGCGAGGTTTGATGAGGCTTCGGCGGGCGCGACGATGTAATAGGCCGGCAGCGCATATTTGGTATGCGGAAGCGAAATGTCGACGATCTCAGCACCGGCATCTTTCAGCCAGGCAATGCCTTTCTGCCACAGCGCCTCAATCTCCTCAGGCATGCCGTCGACGCGGTATTCCCTGGGGATCCCGACCTTCATGCCCTTGATCGGCTTGCCGATCGCCGCCTCGTAATCCGGCACCGGCCGGTCGACCGAGGTGGTGTCCTTCGGATCGACCGAGGCCATGGACTTCAAAAGAATCGCGGCGTCACGCACATCGCGGGCGATCGGTCCGGCCTGGTCGAGCGACGAAGCAAAGGCGACGATGCCCCAGCGCGAGCAGCGGCCGTAGGTCGGCTTGATGCCGACCGTGCCGGTGAAGGCGGCGGGCTGGCGGATCGACCCGCCGGTGTCGGTGGCGGTGGCGCCGGCACACAGGAGCGCCGAAACGGCGGAGGCCGAGCCACCCGACGAGCCGCCCGGCACAAGCTGGGCATTGTCGAGCGTACGTGCAGTCCGGGTACCGCCGGCCGAGACAAAACCGCCATCGCCCTGATGCGTGGTCGGCATCACTACCGTGTCGAGGCGCGAACGCCGCCACGGATTGACGACAGGGCCGTAGTAGGAGGTCTCGTTGGAGGAGCCCATGGCGAACTCGTCCATGTTGAGTTTGCCGAGCATGACGGCGCCGTCGGCCCACAAATTGGCGGTGACGGTCGATTCGTAGTGCGGCTTGAACCCATCCAGCACATGGCTGCAGGCCTGGGTGTGAATGCCTTCGGTGCCGAACAGGTCCTTGATCCCGAGCGGAATGCCTTCGAGCGCCCCGCCCTCGCCCTTCGCCAGCTTCGCGTCCGAGGCCCTGGCCATGTCGCGCGCCTTGTCGTCGGTAACGACGACATAGGCGTTGAGCGCCGGATTGGCCCGCTCGATCGCCTGGAGATAGGCTTCGGTGATCTCGGTTGCGGTGATTTCCTTGGTGCGCAGCATGGCGCGGGCCTGCGAAATCGTCAGGTGGGTCAGGTCGCTCATCAGGCAAGGCTCTTTTCGTAAAACACCGACCACTCGGTATCAGGGTAGTCCAGCACCGGGCCGCAGCGCGAAAATCCGGCGCGTTCATAGACGGTCCACGCAGCCGGATGGCGGTCGCCGGTTTCCAGCACCAAACGCTTCAGCCCTTCATTGCGCGCCAGCGCTTCGATCCGCTCGACGATCCTGGCGCCGATCTTCTGTCCGCGATGCGAAGGCCGCGTGTACATGCGCTTGACCTCGCCGACGGCGCCATCGTGGCGCTTCAGCGCGCCGCAGCCGATGGCAAGGCCGTTGTCGCGAGCGATGAAGACAGTTGTGTCATTGTCGGCCATCTGTTCGACGGTCATGTGGTAGCAGTGCTCCGGCGGCGTCAGTTCCAGCAGCGTGTCGTTGAGTTCCTTAACCAGCCCGCGCACGTCGTCCTGCAGCGGCGTCTCGATGGCGATCTCGATTGCCATCGGCCCGCTACTCCACGACCTTCGGAACGAGGAAGAAATTCTCTTCGGTGGCAGGTGCGTTGGCGACGATGTCGGCCGCCTTGCTGCCGTCGGTGACGACGTCCGGGCGCTTCTTCATCTCCATCGGGATAACTGAAGTCATCGGCTCGACGCCGGAAACGTCGACCTCGTTCAATTGCTCGACAAAGCCCAGAATGGCGTTCAACTCGCCGGTCATGCGCTCGGCATCTTCCTCGCTCACCGCAATACGGGCGAGACGCGCGACGCGCTTCACAGTCTTGACATCAACGGACATATTTGTTTGTGCCTCGGGAAAACCAGTCCGCGCTATAGCGGCGCGGCGCGTGCCGCGCAACATGCATCGTGCCGAGAACCGGCCCAGAAGGTCCATGGCAGGGCCACGCCGTCGCAGAGGAAATAGCTGCCGGCTTTGGCATCCTCTACAAGGCGATCGTCCCGCCGATCTCCGGCAACGCCACCTTCACGCCGGATCCCTCCAACCCCGCGACGAACTTGTCGGCGGTCTGCTCGATGATCGGGAACGTGCCGAAGTGACTGGGGATGACGGTCTCGAACTGAAAGAAGCGCCGGCAGGCAAGGGCTGCCACTGCGCCACCCATGGTGAAGCGGTCGCCGACCGGCACGATGCCGATCTTCGGCTCATGCAATTCGTTGATCAGCGCCATGTCGGAAAAGATGTCGGTGTCGCCCATGTGATAGAGCGTCTTGTCCTCCGGAAAATGCAGGACGAGACCGCCTGGATTGCCGAGATAAGTGTTCTGGCCATTGTCACCTGGAAACGACGATGAATGCAGCGCCTGGACGAAGGTGGTGGTGAAACCGCCGCAATCGACGGTGCCGCCGATATTGCCGGGATTGATCTTCTTGTCGCTGGCGCCCTTGCCGACCAGGTACATGCAGACCTCGAAATTGGCGACCAGCATGGCGCCGCTTTTCCCAAGAACTTCCAGCGCACCGCTGATGTGATCGCTATGGCCGTGGGTCAAAAGGACATGCGTCACCCCTTCCGCCGGCTCTTCCCAGCCGCCCGTCCATGACGGATTGCCGATCAGATAGGGATCGATGAGGATTTTCGCGTCGGTGGTTTCGATGCGAAATGCGGAATGTCCGTACCAGGTCAGTTTCATGAATGCCTTCCTCGATTTTTGCTTCCCCAAAGGATAGAACGCCGGCAGTGAAATTAAAGTCCCGCAGCGTCCTTCGCGGGCAGCAGTCGAAGGAAAGCCGGTGAGCATCATCACCATCGAAGAGTTGCCGGCGCGGCTCAGCGGCGGCAAGACGCTGGCCGGGCTCGACCTCGGCGACAAGACCATCGGCGTCGCGGTTTCCGACCGGGGCTTTGCCTTCGCCCACCCGCGTCCCGTCATCATGCGCAGGAAATTCTCGCTGGATGCAGCGGTACTGCTCGCCTTGCTGCAGAAAGAGAACGTCGGGGCCGTGGTGCTCGGCCTGCCGGTCAACATGGACGGGTCGGAAGGCCCGCGCGCCCAGAAATCCCGCGCCTTCGCCCGCAACATGGCTGCTGTGACCGACCTGCCCTTCGTTTTGTGGGACGAGCGACTGTCGACGGTGGCGGCTGAGCGGACGTTGATCGAGATGGATTTTTCGCGCCGCAAACGCGCCGGCAAGATCGATTCGGCCGCGGCGGCCTTTATTCTGCAGGGCGTTCTCGACCGGCTTCAGGCGCTCGGCGTCGGTGCCTGGTCGAAATAGCGGTCGCGCATTATCCTGATCCAGCCACCGATCACCCGGCGGCGGCGAAACGCCCAAAACGCCATGAGCAGCAGACTGTCGAGGAAGCAGGCCTTTGCCACCATGCCGGGAATGAGCGCCGGATCGATGCCAAGCATTTCCCCATAGAGCTGGAAGACGAGGTCATGCAATTGGCGGCTCAGCATGACGTAGCCGAAATTGATATCGTTGAGCGACAGGAAGAACCAGCCCCAGAACAGGGCGAGCGGGGCCGCCCATAGCGCGAACAAGGTGCGCATCAGCGGCCATCCCTCAAGTTCGTATCCGGCCCGAAGCTTGCGTCCGGCCGGCCGGAAATGCGCGAGAGCGCCGAGTTGTGCGCCGCCGCCTTCGCCATCACATGCGCTGCGGCATGGACTTCACCGGTGCCCGGAACCGTTGCGGCAAGGGCCGACCGCCGCTCTGCGAGCATGGCGACATAGGAAGCCAGCAGTGCCGCCAGTTGCACCGCGATAGCCATGAACAGCCCGTTGATGCCTTGCGCGGCGCCGCCGACGACAATCAGTGACAGTACGCCGGAGGCGGAGATGAAGGCGACGCGCACGACGCTGTCGGTGGCGTCCGGATTTGTCGGGTCGCTAAACAGAGTCTCGACAAAAGCCCAGCAGAACAGCACCGCTACAACAAGCAGCGCTACGGCAAGCGGTGCCACGACGACGGCCTTTTCGAGGTCGACGAAGCGGATATTCTGGACGACGACGCCGAGCACGCCAAGCGCTGCCGCAACACCGCGATTCCCGTCGATGCAGATGAACGCCAGCAGGGCGAAAACGACCGCCCAGTGCAAGGCCAGAAAGGAGCTTAATGTATGCCGCATGGCGTTCCTGCTTTCGTAAACAGGACAGTGGGCTTTGCCGCCCGCCATCGCAATGGAAACCATTTGTTAAGGTTAACGGTCATCCACAGCGGTGCGACAGACGAGAAACCCTCCCAAGTCTCTTCTCAGGTGACCGGCGGATAGAGCGTGTCGACGATCATACGCGCGTCATGGCGTGAATCGAGCATGCCATAAGTGTTGCGCCACTGGCCGGCGAGGCGCGTCTCGACGAAGGCGTCGGCGATCCGTCCTGCCCCCAGCCTGCGAAGCTCCGCCGCTGCCGCCGACAGCGCCAGTTGCTCGGTGAGCAGGCGGGCCGAGCCCTCGTCGGTTGCCGCCACCTGCATTGCCGCCTTGAGCACACCGACGGTGCCGCGTCCGCCGGCGCCGAGATCGCGATCGATGCCGGCCAGCACCTCCTCGAACAGGCCGGGTGCACGCCCCAGCACGCGCAGCACGTCGAGCGCCATGACATTGCCGGATCCCTCCCAGATCGCGTTGACCGGAGCTTCGCGATAGTAGCGGGCGAGCGGCGCCTCCTCGACATAGCCATTGCCGCCGAGGCATTCCATCGCCTCATAGAGCAGCGGTGGTGCGATCTTGCAGACCCAGTATTTGACGACCGGCGTCATGGCGCGAGCGAAGGCCGCCTCGCCGCGGTCGCTGGCCGCCTCGTCGAAGGAGCGCGCCAGCCGGAACGACAGCGCGGTGGCCGCAGCGACGTCGAGCGCCATGTCGGCCAGCACACGCTGCATCAGCGGCTGCTCGATCAGATTGGTTCCAAACACCTGGCGGTGACGGGTGTGGTGGACGGCCTCGGCCAGCCCGGCACGCATGATCGCCGACGAGGCGATCGCGCAGTCGAGCCGTGTCAGCGTCACCATGTCCATGATCGTCTTGACGCCCGCCCCTGGCTCGCCGACCATCTCGCCGATGGCGTTGACGAATTCCACTTCGGACGAGGCGTTGGAGCGGTTGCCGAGCTTGTCTTTCAGCCGCTGGAAGCGGAAGCCGTTGCCCGATCCATCGCCGAGAATGCGGGGAACGAGAAAGCACGAGAGTCCTTCCGGCGCCTGTCCAAGCACCAGGAACGCATCCGACATCGGCGCCGACATGAACCATTTGTGGCCGGTCAGCCGATAGAAACTGCTGCCGGCGCGCTCGGCCCTGGTGACGTTGGCGCGGACGTCGGTGCCGCCCTGCTTCTCGGTCATGCCCATGCCGAGCGTCAGCCCGGCCTTTTCGACCGGCGGCTTTTGGCCCTGGTCGTATTTGCGTGTCGTCACACGGGGCGCCCATTCGCGAAAAAGCTTCGGGCTTGCCATCAGCGCTGCCAGCGATGCGCTGGTCATGGTGATGGGGCAGAGATGCCCGGTTTCGAGCTCGGCCGTCAGGTAGAAACGGGCGGCGCGCACCTGATGACGGCGGCCGATCTCGGCATCGCCATTTTCCCAGACCGACGAATGCAGCCCGTTCGCCACCGACCGGCGCATCAACGCGTGATAGGCTGGATGGAACTCGACCAGATCGATGCGCCGGCCCTGCCGGTCATGGGTCCTGAGCTTCGGCGTCTCGACATTGGCAAGGCGGGCCAGCTCCTGCGCCTCGTGCGACAGCACGAAGCGGCCGAGCCCATCGAGATCCTTGCGCACCGGATCGGAAAAACGCTCGGCAAGCTGGATCAGCAACGGATCGCCCCGCCAGGCGTTGCCGCCTGCCAGCGGCGGCGGCTGGTTCGTCACGTCGTCGGTCACGCACTGTCCTTATCATCACAAGGCCACGAATCCGAAGCCATCGGCGGTTTATAGCCCAAGCCGCGCAACGCGCGCGACGAAAATACCGGGGAGAAAGGCCGCAATCCAAAGCTGGTGCTTGCAGCCAAAGGTCCTCCACCCTATAGCAGCGCCTTGAGATGACCGACGCTTCGTCCCTGCCACTCTATCCCCACCGCCATCTTCTGGGCATCCGCGATCTTTCCCCCGCCGACATCGAGCTTTTGCTGGACAGGGCGGACCGGGCGGTCGCGATCTCGCGGCAGTCGGAGAAGAAGACCTCGACGCTGCGCGGCCGCACCCAGATCAACCTCTTCTACGAAGCCTCGACCCGCACGCAGTCGTCGTTCGAGCTGGCCGGAAAACGGCTCGGTGCCGACGTCATGAACATGTCGGTGGCCAGTTCTTCGGTGAAGAAGGGCGAGACGCTGATCGACACGGCGATGACGCTGAACGCCATGCGGCCGGACATATTGATCATCCGCCACCAGTCGGCGGGTGCCGCCGCCCTGCTGGCGCAAAAGGTCGGCTGCTCGGTGATCAATGCCGGTGACGGCGCCCATGAGCACCCGACGCAGGCGCTGCTCGACGCGCTGACCATCCGCCGCGCCAGGGGCCAGCTGTCGAAGCTGATCGTGGCGGTCTGCGGCGATATCCTGCATTCGCGCGTGGCGCGTTCCAACATCATGCTGCTCAATGCGCTCGGCGCCCAGGTCCGGGTCGTGGCGCCGTCGACGCTTCTGCCCGCCGGCATCGAGAAAATGGGCGTGATCGTCACCCGTTCTATGGCCGAAGGGCTCAAGGACGCGGATGTGGTGATGATGCTGCGGCTGCAGCGCGAGCGCATGGAAGGCGCTTTCGTGCCTTCGGTGCGCGAATATTTCCACTATTTCGGCCTCGATGCGGAGAAGCTGAAGGCGGCCAAGGACGGCGCTCTGGTCATGCATCCCGGGCCAATGAACCGCGGCGTCGAGATCGCCTCGGAAATCGCCGACGGTCCGCAGAGCGTCATCCAGGAACAGGTGGAGATGGGTGTTGCCGTGCGCATGGCGGTGATGGAAGCCCTGCTCGACCCCCGCCGCAATTATGAGGGCCGCGGCGCATGATCACAACGGTCTTCAGCCGGGCCCGCATCGTCGATCCGTCGCGCGGCATCGACGAGGTCGGCACGGTCATCGTCGAGGGCCGCAAGATCGTCGCTGCCGGCAAGTCGGCCTTGAACCAGGGCGCTCCGCAAGATGCTACCGTCATCGACTGCGCCGGCAAGGCTGTTATCCCCGGTCTGATCGATGCGCGCGTCTTCATCGGCGAACCGGGCGGTGAGCACCGCGAAACCATCGCTTCGGCCAGCGTGGCGGCGGCCGCCGGCGGCGTCACTTCCATCGTCATGATGCCCGACACCGACCCGGTGATCGACAATGTCGCGCTCGTCGAATTCGTGCTGCGCACCGCCAAGGACACGGCCATCGTCAACATCTTTCCGGCGGCTGCGATCACCAAGGGCCTCGAAGGCCGCGAGATGACCGAATTCGGCCTGCTGCGCGAGGCCGGCGCGGTCGCCTTCACCGACGGGCGGCACACCATATCAAGCGCACTGGTAATGCGCCGCGCGCTGACCTATGCGCGCGATTTCGGCGGCGTGATCGCGCACGAAACCCAAGACGCCGACCTCGCCTCATCAGGCGTCATGAATGAAGGCCTCTATGCCAGCTGGCTCGGCCTTGCCGGCATTCCGCGCGAGGCCGAGTCCATTCCGCTGGAGCGCGACCTTGCGCTGGCGCGGCTGACCGGCGGCGCCTATCACGCGGCCAAGATCTCGACGGCCATGGCGGCAAACGCGGTAACGCGGGCGAAAGCCGACAGCGCGAATGTCACAGCAGGCATCTCGATCCACAATCTGTCGCTCAATGAGAACGATGTCGGCGAATACCGCACCTTCTTCCGGCTGACACCGCCGCTGCGCGCCGAGGAAGACCGGATGGCGATGATCGAGGCGGTCAAGGACGGCACGATCGACCTCATCGTATCCTCGCACGACCCGCAGGACGTCGACACCAAGCGTCTGCCCTTCGCCGACGCCGCGGCCGGCGCCATCGGCCTGGAAACGCTGCTGGGTGCGGCGCTGCGGCTCTATCACAATGACGACGTGACGCTGCTTAGATTGGTCGAGACATTGTCCACCGCGCCGGCAAGGTTGTTCGGCCTGCCCGGCGGCACGCTGAAGCCAGGCGCGGTCGCCGATCTTGCGCTGGTCGATCTCGACGAGCCATGGATCGTCAGCGAAAGCGATATCCGTTCGCGCTCGAAAAACACCTGTTTCGAAGGCGCGCGGCTGCAGGGCAAGATCTTGCAAACGATGGTGGCGGGCCGCACAGTGTTTTCAGCCTAGGGCATATCTGGGGGAACAATGGCTTACGGCATCGTCTTGGCGCTGGTGTTCGGTTATCTCCTCGGCTCGATCCCGTTCGGGCTCCTGATCACCCGCGCCGCCGGCCTTGGCGACGTCCGCAATATAGGCTCCGGCAATATCGGCGCCACCAACGTGCTGCGCACCGGCAACAAGGGCTTGGCTGCCGCCACGCTGCTGCTCGACGCGCTGAAAGGCACGGCGGCCGTGCTGATCGCCGGTCGCTTTGCACCGGAACTCGGGCCCTGGGCCGGCCTTGGCGCCTTCCTCGGCCATCTCTTTCCGGTCTGGCTCGGCTTCAAGGGCGGCAAGGGTGTCGCCACCTATCTCGGCGTGCTGACCGCCCTTGCCTGGCAGGTGGCGCTGATCTTCGCCGTCGTCTGGCTCGCCGTCGCTTTCCTGTTTCGCTATTCCTCGCTGGCGGCGCTGACGGCTGCAGTCGTCGTGCCGATCGCGCTCTATGTCCTCGGCTCGCCTGAGATTGCCGGGCTGTTCGTGCTGATGAGCCTGATCGTCTTCATAAAACACCGGGCCAACATTGCGCGGTTGCTGGCCGGCACCGAGAGCAAGATCGGGGCCAAGGAGTGAGCCAGCGCGCCGCCGGGCCGCGGCTCAGCGACCGACAGCGGTTGAGCTGGCTTCGTTTGATCCGCACGCCGAATGTCGGCCCGGCCACCTTTCGCGACTTGATCAACCGCTTCGGCTCGGCCGAGACGGCGCTCGAGATGCTGCCCGAGCTGATGATTTCGGGCGGCGCCAGAAAGAGCGTCCGCATCCCTTCGATGGCCGAGGCCGAGGCGGAGCTGGAGACAGCCCGGCGGGCCGGCGCCCGCTTCGTCGGCATCGGCGAGGCCGACTATCCGCCACTGATGAAAAGCATGGACCACCCGCCGCCGCTGCTCGCGGTCAAGGGCGAAGGCGCGGTGTTCCGCTTGCCGGCGGTTGCCATCGTCGGCGCCCGCAACGCCTCGCTGGCCGGCATCAAGATGGCGCGGACGCTCGCCGCCGAACTCGGCCGCGACGGCTACGGGATCGTCTCCGGCCTGGCGCGCGGCATCGACACGGCAGCACATCAGGGCAGCCTTGCGTCAGGCACGATCGGTGTGCTGGCCGGCGGCCTCGATCTGCCCTACCCGCCCGAGAATGCCGGGCTGTGCAACGAGATTGCCGAGCGCGGCGGCGCCATCATTTCGGAAATGCCGTTCGGCTGGCAGCCGCGCGCCCAGGATTTTCCGCGCCGCAACCGCCTTGTCGCCGGCGCAGCATTGGGGCTGGTCGTGGTTGAGGCCGCGCAACGCTCCGGCTCGCTGATCAGCGCAAGGCTTGCCGGCGAGATGGGCCGGCTGGTCTTCGCCGTCCCCGGTTCGCCGCTCGATCCGCGCGCCGCCGGCGCCAACGCCTTGCTCAAGGACGGCGCCACCCTGGTCACCGAGGCATCGGATATTACCAATGCAATCGCCCCCTTAGTCGGAGTGCATACACGAGAGGCGCCGCCGCTCGAAGAGCCGCCCGACTTTTCCGCAACGCCGCCACCCGGCGAACACGACCGCGCCCGCGTCATCGAAGCCCTCGGCCCAACGCCGGTGGCGGTCGACGAAATCATCCGCCACACCGGCCTGCATCCCGCCCAGGTTTTCATGGTGCTGTTGGAACTCGACCTCGCCGGCCGGCTGGAGCGCCACGCCGGCGGGAAGGTCTCGCTGGTGTGATCGAAGTCTTCCGGATCTCTCAGCACACGATTCTTGGGAGAACCTGCCCCGATGCTCGCCGCCTCTTGCCGGTCGCGTTTGTCGTGGCAGTAATCCGCGGATAAGCCTAAGTAACTGAATTTTAACGTGAAACAATGGTGAGCGCGCAGGGATTCGAACCCTGGACCTACTGATTAAAAGTCAGTTGCTCTACCGGCTGAGCTACGCGCTCCCGCGGGCTCAGAATGCCGCCCTCGAAATTGCGCGGAACATAGGGAGAGTGCCTCGACCGGTCAACCGGAAAAGTGGGCACGTAAGCCGGGCTTTTCGCGGCCTCATGGCGCCTCGCAAAACGTCTCGACAAGGTCGGAGTTGCTGTCTCGCACAAAAACCGAGACGCGTTACAAATCAGCAGCTTGCTATTTTTCGCGGAACAATTGCGCAACCTGCCCGTTTTTATCGCTACAAGGGACGACGCTTTCAAGGAGAAGATCATGAACAGGATCATGTCGGGCTTGCTGGCGACCGCGTTGTCAGCGTCATTCGCTGTAGCGGAGATCGTGCCCGTCAACGCCCAGCCTATCTACGTGCCGCTGGGTCAGAACGTCTCGTCGGATGTCCAGACCGTCGAGCACAGGCGGTGGAGGAAACGCAGTTTCAACCGCGATTTCTCTCGTCGCGATTTCTCCCGTCGCGATTTCCGCCGTGAGTTCCGTCGCGATTTTTCCCGTCGCGATTTCCGCCGTGATTTCCGCCGTGATTTCCGTCGCGATTTCGCCCGTGACGATTTCAGGTATTGGCGCGGCCATCGCGGCTATCGCTACTATCGTCCCGGCTATCGCCGTTACGGCGACTACTGGTTCCCGCTGGCTGCCTTCGCCGCTGGCGCGCTGATCACCGGCGCGATCATCAACAACCAGTACCGCCCCGTCTATCGAGGCGGTTCACACGTGGAGTGGTGCTACAGCCGCTACAGATCTTACCGGGCCTATGACAACACGTACCAGCCTTACTACGGCCCCCGCCGGCAGTGCATCTCGCCCTATTGATCAAGCCCGGGCAGAGTTGAGTAAGGGTTGTTGAAGAGCCCGCGCCGGCAACGGCGCAGGCTTTTCGGTGCGCGAACTTACAGCATGCTCAGCGTCCGGCGCACAGCATCGCGCCAACCCGCCAGCTTTGCGGAACGGACCGAAGCTCCCATATCCGGCTTGAATCTCCGTTCGAGAGCCCAGCTCTTGGCGAATTCCCTTGTCTTAGGCCAGACGCCCGCCTTCGAGCCGGCCAGCCAAGCCGCGCCGAGTGCCGTCGTCTCCAAAATGGTTGGACGGTCGACCGGCGCATCGAGGATGTCGGCAAGCCGCTGCATCGTCCAGTCCGACGCCACCATGCCGCCATCGACCCTGAGAACGGTCTTCGCTGAAGCGCCCTTCCAGTCCTTGCGCATGGCATCGAGCAGGTCGCGGGTCTGGAAAGCCACGGATTCCAATGCGGCGCGGGCAAATTCGGCCGGGCCCGAATTGCGGGTCAACCCGAAGATGGCGCCGCGTGCGTCGGCGTCCCAATGCGGCGCGCCAAGCCCGACGAAAGCCGGCACCAGATAGACTTCTTGAGTCGGGTCGGCGCTCGCCGCCAACACGCCGCTCTGCTCGGCCTTGCCGATCACCTTGATGCCGTCGCGCAGCCATTGCACGGCTGCCCCGGCGATGAAGATCGACCCTTCCAGCGCATAAGTGGTCTTGCCGTTCAGCCTGTAGGCAATGGTCGTCAACAGCCGGTTCTTCGAGCGCACCAGATCGCTGCCGGTGTTGAGCAGCGCGAAGCAGCCGGTGCCATAGGTGGACTTCATCATGCCCGGCTCGAAACAGGCCTGGCCGATGGCCGCCGCGTGCTGGTCGCCAGCCACGCCGAGGATTTTTATCTCTGCGCCAAACAGGCTTTTCTCTGTGATTCCATAATCGTCGGCGCAATCCTTCACCTGCGGCAGCATTTTTCGGGGTATGCCGAAAATGGCCAGAAGCTCGTCGTCCCATTCATTCTTTTCGATGTTGTAGACTAGCGTGCGCGAGGCGTTGGTGGCGTCGGTGGCGTGAACTTTTCCGCCGGTCAGCCGCCAGATCAGAAAGCTGTCGATGGTGCCGGCCAGCAATTCGCCGTTCTCGGCGCGTTTTCTGGCGCCCTTCACCTTGTCCAGCATCCAGGCGATCTTGGTGCCGGAGAAATAGGGATCGAGCAGCAGGCCGGTCTTTCTGGTGAACTTCTTCTCCAGTCCCTGCTTCTTCAATTTCTGGCACAGCGGCGCGGTGCGGCGGTCCTGCCAGACAATCGCGTTGTGGATCGGCTTGCCGGTCGCCCTGTCCCAGATGATGACGGTCTCGCGCTGATTGGTGATGCCGATTGCCGCGATGTCGGCGGCCTTTCGCCCGGCAGCAGCCAAGGCTGCCTTGCAGGTCGAAACGACCGTGTCCCAGATTTCCTCTGGATCGTGCTCGACCCAGCCGGAGGCCGGATAGTGCTGGGCAAACTCCTTTTGTCCGCTGCCCACGAGTTTCATGGACCCGTCGAACACGATGGCGCGGCTGGACGTGGTGCCCTGGTCGATCGACAAGATGTATCCGGTCATGCTGTCTACCCCTCAGTTACAACGAAGGGAGACGGCTCGCGCCGCCTCCCTGTGGTCTCTTTCCGCTTTGGCGGTTCGGCAAGCCTACTGGGTGGTCCAGCGCTTTATCAGTTCCTCATAGACGATGGTCTCGCCTTTCGGCTTCTCGTTCTCGAGTTTGGCCTTAGGACCGTTCGGCTTGCCCAACCATTCGGCCGGATCTTTCGGCTCGTTGAGGCGCGGACCACAGCCGCCATAGACCTTAGCGGACTCGTCGGCGGCCTGCATGCGGGCCATCGTGATGTCCATTTCCTCAGCGAGGCGGTCCATCGCCTGCTGCGGCGTGAACGCCCCGGAGTTCACATCGCCGATCTGCTGCCACCAGATCTGGGCGAGCTTCGGGTAGTCGGGCACGTTGATGCCGGTCGGCGACCAGGCGACCCGGTCTGGAGAGCGGTAGAACTCCACCCAGCCGCCGAGTTTGGGCGCACGGTCGGTAAACGACTGATGCCGAATGTCGGAATCGCGGATCAGAGTGAGCCCGACATGGGACTTCTTCAAAGACACGGTCTTCGACACGACGAACTGCGCATAAAGCCAGGCGGCCTTGGCACGATCGGCCGGGGTCGATTTCAGGATCGTCCAAGAGCCCACGTCCTGATAGCCGATCTTCTGTCCTTCCTTCCAGTACGGGCCGTGCGGCGACGGGGCCATGCGCCACAACAAATTGCCCTCATCATCGACCGTGTTGTTGCCTTCCGACTTGGGCTTCACCATGTCGGCGAGGAAAGCCGTGTACCAGAAGATCTGCTGGGCCACGTTGCCTTGGCTCAGCGCGGGCAGCGACTGGTAGAAATCGTAGCTCGCTGCTCCGGGAGGCGCAAAGTTGCGCAGCCACTCGTCCCACTTTGCGATGGCATAGACCGACGCCGGACCATTCGCCTCGCCACCGCGCGAAACGCTCGCGCCGACCGGATTGCAGGTGCCCGCCTCCATGCGAATGCCCCATTCGTCGATCGGGATGCCATTCGGCTCGCCGGGGCTGCCGGTGCCGGCCATGGACAGCCACGCGTCAGTCATGCGCCAACCGAGATCGGGTGCGCGCTTGCCGTAGTCCATATGTCCGAAGACCTGCACGCCGTCGATTTCCTTCACGTCCTTGGAGAAGAATTCGGCGATATCCTCGTAGGCGGACCAGTTCACCGGGACGCCGAGATCGTAGCCATACTTGGCCTTGAACTTTTCCTTGAGTTCCGGCTTATCGAACCAGTCCTTTCGGAACCAGTAGAGGTTGGCGAACTGCTGGTCCGGGAGCTGGTAGAGCTTGCCGTCCGGGCCGGTCGTGAACTTGATGCCAATGAAGTCTTCGAGATCGAGCGTCGGAAGGGTGACATCCTTGCCTTCGCCGGCCATGAAATCGGTGAGATTCACGGCAAGCTGCAGCCGCGAATGGGTGCCGATCAGGTCGCTGTCGTTGACATAAGCGTCATAAAGGTTGCGGTTGGTCTGCATCTGGGTCTGCACGGCCTGGACGACTTCGCCCTCGCCGAGGATCTGGTGGTTGACTTTGATGCCGGTGATCGCCTCGAACGCCTTGGTGAGCACGGTCGATTCATAGGTGTGTGTCGGGATACCTTCCGACAGCACGTTGACTTCCATGCCGGCGAAGGGTTTCGCGGCATCGACAAACCATTGCATTTCGGCTTCCTGAGCCGCGCGATCAAGGGTCGAAAGACCATTGATTTCCGTGTCAAGGAATGTCTTGGCTTCGTCCATGCCTGCGTAGGCCTGACTGGCCCCGAGCAGCAGGACTAGTGCCGTTGTCGATGTTAGTAGGTGACGTCGCATGAGGTTCCTCCCATTTCGGTTTCAAGTGCGATCGGAGCGGTCGTTGTGCGGCCGCTCCAACAGTTTCTCCCCCTAGACGAATCGAAAAACGCCGATGGCGTAGACGATCGAGAGGGCGAGTGCCCACCACAGGTTGGGTCCGACAAGACCCAGCCAAGCGAGATGGATGTAGGCGCTGCCTAGCAGCGAAATAAACAGTCGGTCGCCACGCGTAGTATCGAGGCCGAGAACGCCATGGCGCGGCGCTCCGCCAGGACTGGCCCACTCCCACACGGTCATCCCGACCAGAAGAAGCAGGATCACGCCGAAGAAGGTGGCGGTCTGCCAAGTCCAGGCCATCCATGACAGATCCATCGTCTTTACTCCTTCCCTGCGCCGCCGCTAGACGCGGCCGAGCGCAAACCCCTTGGCGATATAGTTTCGGACGAACCAGATGACGATCGCGCCCGGAACAATGGTGAGCACGCCGGCGGCCGCGAGCAATCCGAGTTCGTAGCCCGATGTGCTCGCCGTCCGGGTCATCACGGCGGCGATCGGCTTCGCGGCGACAGACGTCAGCGTCTTGGCGAGCAACAGCTCGACCCAAGAAAACATGAAGCAGAAGAACGCCGTGACACCGATGCCGGAAGCGATCAGCGGCATGAATATCTTCACGAAGAACCGCGGCCAGGAATAGCCGTCTATGAAGGCCGTCTCGTCGATCTCCTTCGGCACGCCGGACATGAAGCCTTCGAGAATCCACACTGCGAGCGGTATGTTGAACAGGCAGTGCGCCAGCGCAACGGCCCATGGCGTGTCGAAGAGATTGATGGCCGAGTAGAGCTGGTAAAACGGCAGCGCGAAAACCGCCGGCGGCGCCATGCGGTTGGTCAGCAGCCAGAAGAACAGGTGCTTGTCCCCAAGGAAGCGGTAGCGCGAGAAGGCATAGGCAGCGGGCAGCGCCACGCTGACCGAAATCGCAGTGTTGATAAATACATAGCTGATGGAGCTGATGTAGCCATTGTACCAAACGGGGTTGGTGAGGATCTCGACATAGCTCGCCACCGTGAAACTGCGTGGCCACAATGAAAAGCCGCCGAGGATTTCGTTCGTCGTCTTGAACGACATGTTGAGCAGCCAGTAGATCGGCAGCATCAGGAAGATGATGTAGACCGTCGGCACGAGCCAAAGGAAGCGCGCCTCCCGGCCGCGTCCGCTCATTACGCTCGCCGACCGGAGACCCGCCGCATTCGACGCCGGCGGCGGCGTTGTCTGCTCTCGCATCAAAACGTCGCCCCTTTTGTCCCCAAGGCCTTCCTTCACCGATGTCATCTCAGCCCTCCGCTTCGGATTGGGTCATCAGGGTGTAGAAGAGCCACGACACCAGCAGCGTCATCAGGAAGTAGATGATGCTCATGGCCGCCGCGATTCCGAGGTTGAATTCGCCGAGCGCTGCCTTGACAAGATCGATCGACAGGAAGGTCGTGGCATTGCCCGGTCCCCCGCCTGTCAGTACGAACGGTTCAGTGTAGACCATGAAGGAATCCATGAACCGCAGCAGCATGGCAATGGTCAGCACGCGCTTCATCTTGGGCAGCTGGATAAAGCGGAACACCGACCAGCGTGATGCACCGTCAATCTTTGCAGCCTGATAGTAGGCGTCGGGTATCGAGACGAGGCCTGCATAGGCAAGCAGCACAACCAGCGAGGTCCAATGCCATACGTCCATCAGGACGACGGTGAACCACGCCGACAGCGGCTGGCTGGTGAAATTGTAGCTGATGCCCATCGCGTTGATAACATAGCCGAGCAGCCCGATGTCCGGCAGCGCAAAGATGTTCCACATAGCGCCGACGACGTTCCATGGGATCAGCAACGGCAGCGACATCAACACCAGGCAGACCGCGACCCATGGGCCGGAACGCGGCATGGCAAGCGCCACCGCCACGCCTAGCGGCACCTCGATCAGCAGGATTAACCCGGTGAAGGCGAACTGGCGCAGGAGCGATGCGTGGAAGCGCGGCGAATTAAGCACTTCCTGGAACCACTTAACGCCTTCAAAGAAGAACAGGTTGTTTCCGAACGTCTCCTGAACTGAATAGTTGACCACCGTCATCAGCGGGATGATTGCGTTGAACGCCACCAGCACCAGCACCGGCAGCACCATGAACCAAGCCTTGTTGTTCCAGGTCTTATCCATGGAGTTCAGCCTCCCATCTCGACGCGCCAGGAATCGGCATAGATATTGATGCCGGCCGGGTCGAAAGCGATTTTCGGATCGGCGGGAATGTCCTCGTCCTCACCGACGATCGCCGCGATGTCGCGGCCTTCGAAACTGGCGCGCACCACCTTGTGGCGGCCGATATCCTCGACCTTCCGGATTGAAACCGGCATGCCGCTGGCGCCAAGCCTGACATATTCGGGGCGGATGCCGAGTTCGATCGCGCCTGTGATTCCAGCTTTAGGTGCGCCCGGCAATTCGATCGTCTGGCTGCCGAGCCGCGCACTCCTGCCTTCGACCGCGACCGGCATGACGTTCATGCCCGGCGAGCCGATGAAATAGCCGACGAATGTGTGCTTGGGACGCTCGAACAGCTCGGCTGGAGAGCCGATCTGCACGATCTCGCCCTCATACATGACGACGACGTTTTCGGCGAAGGTAAGCGCCTCGGTCTGGTCGTGCGTGACATAGACCATGGTGAAACCGAAGCGCCTGTGCAGCTGTTTCAGTTGCGAGCGCAGCACCCACTTCATATGCGGATCGATGACGGTCAGCGGCTCGTCGAACAGGATCGCGTTGACATCGGAGCGCACCAGCCCGCGCCCGAGCGAGATCTTCTGCTTCTGGTCGGCGGTCAGCCCCCTCGCCTTTCTCTTAGCCATATCGGCCAACCCCGTCATTTCCAGCGTTTCGCGCACCTTGCGGTCGACGTCGGGTTCCGGAACGCCGCGGTTGCGCAGCGGGAAGGCCAGATTGTCGTAGACGGTCATGGTGTCGTAGATGACCGGGAACTGGAACACCTGCGCGATATTGCGCTCCTGCGTCGACAGATTGGTCACGTCCTTGCCGTCGAACAGAAGCTCGCCATGCGACGGATACAACAGGCCGGAAATAATGTTGAGCAGCGTGGTCTTGCCGCAGCCCGACGGCCCCAGCAGCGCATAGGCGCCGCCGTCCTCGAAGGCGTGATGCACCTCCTTCAGCGCATAGTCCTTGTCCGATTTCGGATGCGGCCCGTAGGCGTGGCGGATATGGTTGCAGTCGATGCGCGCCATGTGCCCTCCTCCCTCAAGCCGCCAGCATCGGTGGCGGCGCGGCCGAGCGGCCGTTCGCGTCGAAAACCATGATGTGCCGCGGATCGATGAACACCTCGATTGTCTGGTCCGGCTCGAACACCAGGATGCCGTGCTCCAGCATCACCCAGCGGACATCGGCGAAGTCGAGATGCACAAAGCTTTCCGAACCGGTGATCTCGGTGACCGAGACCTTGGCTCTCACCGGAACCGCCGACGGGCTCGGCCGGGCAAGAGAGAGATGGTGGGGCTGGAAGCCGATCGTATAACTCGTATCGGCAATACCAGCGAGCTCAGCCGGCACCGGGAGGTTCACCCCACCATCAAGAAGGAAGCTTGAACCGCTCTTCTTCAGCACGATCGTGTTGAGCGGCGGATCGGCGAATGTCTTGGCCGTGACGAGGTCGTTCGGCCTGCGGAAGACGTCGATTGTCGGGCCGAACTGAGTGATGCGGCCTTCGGAAAGCGTCGCAGTGTTGCCGCCGAGCAGCAAGGCTTCGTGCGGCTCCGTCGTGGCGTAGACAAAAATGGTGCCGGTCGCCGCGAATATCCTGGGCAATTCCGCGCGCAACTCCTCGCGCAGCTTGTAGTCGAGGTTGGCGAGCGGCTCGTCGAGCAGCACGAGGCTGGCGTTCTTGACGATGGCGCGCGCCAGCGCGGTGCGCTGCTGCTGGCCGCCGGAGAGGCTGAGCGGTGTGCGGTCGAGGAAGGGCGTCAGCTTGAGCAGGGCTGCGGCATTGCGCACCTCCTTGTCGATCTTCGCCCGCTCGGTCCCGGCCACCCTCAGCGGCGAGGCGATGTTCTCGTAAACGGTCATCGCCGGATAGTTGATGAACTGCTGGTAGACCATGGCGACGTTGCGCTTCTGCACCGGGATGCCGGTGACATCCTTGCGATCGAACCAGACCGAACCGGATGTCGGCACATCAAGGCCGGCCATCAGCCGCATCAGGCTGGTCTTGCCGGAAAGCGTCGGTCCGAGAAGGACGTTGAGCGAGCCGTGCTGGAGCGTCAGCGACACGTCGCGTATATGCTCCGTCGCGCCGATCGTCTTCGTCACGTTTCTCAGTTCCAGCATGATGCCTCCTCCCAGGCTTTCTGCATCACTATTCGGCAGCCGCGACATGGCGCCGGCTTATCCCGCGCATGAATTCGTCGAGCGCTGCCGCCTGCTCGCGGCTCAGATGCAGGCCGCGCTTGGTCCTGCGCCACAATACATCTTCGGCCGTCATCGCCCATTCATTTTGAACGAGGTAGCGCACCTCGGCCTCGTAGAGATCGGCGCCAAAGTTGCGGCCAAGGTCGGCATTCGACCTGGCGAGGCCCAGCAGCATCCTTGCGCGAGTCCCGTAAAGCCGGGTCAGGCGGCGCGCCAGACGCGCATCGAGGAACGGATAGGCCGTCTTCAGTTTCGCCACTTCGGCGTCGAAGCCGCTGGCCGGGAAATCGCCGCCCGGCAACGACGCGTTTGCCGTCCACGGTTTGCCGCGCTTGCCGAGAAAACCCTCGATTTTCTCGAGCATCGATTCCGATAGCCGGCGATAGGTGGTGATCTTGCCGCCGAAGGTGTTGATGATCGGCGCCGTGCCATCGCCGCCGTCGGTCTTCAGCACATAATCGCGGGTCGCTTCCTGCGCCTTCGAGGCGCCGTCGTCATAAAGCGGGCGCACGGCGGAATAGGTCCAGACGATGTCCGAACGCTTGACCGGTTGCGCGAAATATTCGCTCGCCGCAGCACAGAGATAATCGATCTCGGCGTCGCTGATCTTCACGTCGTGCGGGTCGCCAGAATAGTCCTGGTCGGTGGTGCCGATCAGCGTGAACTCTTCCTCGTAGGGGATAGCAAAGATGATGCGGCCGTCCTTATTCTGGAAGAAATAGGCGCGCGGATCGTCGAACTTCTTGCCGATGACGATATGGCTGCCCTGTACCAGCCGGACATTGTGCACATCGTTCAAGCCGACCGTAGCGGACAGCACGTGGTCGACCCATGGACCGGCGGCGTTGACCAAAAGCCGCGCCTTGACCTCTTCGGTGTCGCCGGTCTGCATGTTTTCCAGCCTGACCGTCCAAAACTCGCCTTCACGGCGTGCGCTGATGACTTTCGTGCGGGTTCGGATCGTTGCGCCGCGATCGGCGGCGTCCCGGGCGTTCAGCGCCACCAGCCGCGCATCGTTGACCCAGCCGTCGGAATATTCGAAGGCCTTTCGAAACAACGGCTTCAGCGGCTTGCCGGCTGGGTCCCTTGCCATGTCCAGCGTCTTGGTCGCCGGCAGCAATTTGCGCCCGCCGATGTGATCGTAAAGGAAAAGGCCGAGCCTGATCAACCAGGCCGGACGCAGGCCCTTGGCATAGGGCAGCACGAAGCGCATCGGCCAGATGATGTGCGGCGCGTTTTTCCAGAGAACCTCGCGCTCCATCAGCGCCTCGCGCACCAGGCGGAATTCGTAGAACTCGAGATAGCGCAGGCCGCCATGGATCAGCTTGGTCGAGCCGGAGGAGGTTCCGCTGGCCAGATCGTTCATTTCGGCAAGGAAGACCGAGAAGCCGCGCCCAACCGCATCGCGGGCGATGCCGCAGCCGTTGATACCGCCACCGATGACGAAGATGTCATGGATCGGGGGTGCGCTCACAATAGTCCTCCCGGATTTCGCATTGCAGCATTTTTAGGTTTTTACGAAACCGTGATGGGATTATTTCGAAATGAGAACGAATGTCAAACGAAATATAAACGGCGACAATTGCCGCAACGGCACCCACTAGGAGAGCGACGTTTCGATCAGTTGAACCTCTGCCTCCTGGCAGATCTTGCGCACCGACGGGATGTCGCAGCGGTCGGTGATGAAGGTGTTGACCTGCGACAGATGGCCGATGCGAACCGGCGCTGTCCGTTCGAACTTGGTCTGGTCGGAAACGAGAATGACATGCCGCGCATTGGCGATGATCGCCTGCGCCACCTTCACTTCACGAAAATCGAAATCGAGCAGCGCGCCGTCATGGTCGATCGCCGAGGCGCCGATCACCGCGTAGTCGACCTTGAACTGCCTGATGAAATCAACCGCCGCCTCGCCGACCACGCCACCGTCTGAGCCGCGCACCACGCCGCCGGCGATCACCACTTCGATCGAAGGATATATGCGCATCCTGTTGGCAACATTGATGTTATTGGTGATGACCATCAGGCCGCTGTGATCAAGGAGCGCCTTGCTGACCGACTCCGTCGTGGTGCCAATATTGATGAACAGCGAGGCATTGTCTGGGATCAGCCTGGCTGCTGCGCGGCCGATCGCCTCCTTCTCCTCGGCAGCGATCTTGCGCCTCGCTTCATACTCCATGTTCTCGATGCCGGACGGAAACAGCGCCCCGCCATGGATACGGGAAAGCAGCCGCTGGTCGCACAAATCGTTAAGGTCCTTGCGGATGGTCTGCGGCGTCACGTTGAAATGCGTTGCCAGATCGTCGACCAGCACGCGGCCATTGTCCTTGGCCATCTGGATGATTTCGGAATGACGCGGCGACAGATACATTGGGGACCTCCCGTTTTCGTTTTTCTTGTCTATAGCGGAAAACGAAAATAATGAAAAGGCATGAGCCGGCTAACGAAATTACATGCGTCCAAAGACAAAACCTCGCCGCAACTTTGCCGACCAATTCAACTCAACCCAGACGGCGGGCGATTTCGGTGACAACCTCGAAAGCGGTGTCGACATCCGCCGCCGTTGTCTCGAACTGACCGACCTGAAAGCGGATCGCGATCTGCCCGTCCACCCGTGTCTGTGTCAGGTAGATGCGGCCATCGTCGTTGATCGCGTTGACCAGTCGCAGATTGTGTTCGTCCGAATCGATGCCGGCCGCCGCCAGATGCCGGAACGAGAACAGCGACAACATCGGTTGCGTGACGATTTCAAAATCCGGTTCCCGAGCCAGCCGCGCGGCAAGGCCCTCGCTCCAGGCGACGTGATTGCGGATCATGGTCCGCAGATTTTCCAGTCCGTGGGCGCGCAGCAGGAACCACAGTTTCAGTGCGCGAAAGCGCCGCCCGAGCGGCACCGACCATTCGGAATAGTTGATGATGCCGTCGCGCCCATGCGTCTTCAGGTAATCCGGCTTGATGGCGAGCGTCCGTACCAGGTCTTCCGGCCGGCGGATGAACTGTATCGAGCAGTCGAACTGCGCGCCCAGCCATTTGTGCGGGTTGAAGACGATGGAATCCGCCTGCTCCACGCCCGCCCAGAAATGCCGGTATTCCGGACATATCATCGCCGATCCGGCCCAGGCGGCATCGACGTGCAGATAGAGCCCGTACCGTTTCGCCACTGCGGCGACGCTGGCGATGTCATCGGTGCCGCCGGTGCTGGTGCCACCAACACAAGCGATGATGCCGGCCGGCAGCATGCCGGCTTCCCGGTCGGCGACGATCGCCGCTTCGAGGGCTGTGACATCCATGGCGCGCAGGCGCCCGGCAACCGGAATGCGCACGAGATTGTCTTCGCCGATGCCCGATACCCAGATTGCCCGGTCGATAGAGGTATGGACCTGGTCGGAAGAATAGACGCGCAATATCGGCTGGCCTTGCAGGCCCTTCTTGTTGCCCTGCCAGTCGAGCGCGCGCTCGCGCATGGTCAGCACGGCGGCAAGCGTCGCCGACGATGCCGAATCCTGCATGACGCCGGAAAACCCTTCCGGCAGGCCAAGCGCCTGACGCATCCAGTCGACGACGCGCGTCTCGAGTTCGGTCGCTGCCGGCGAGGTCTGCCAGAGCATGCATTGCGCGGCCATCACCGAGACCAGATATTCGGCCACCACCGAGACCGGTGCGGCGTTGGCCGGGAAATAGGCGAAGAAGCGCGGATGCTGCCAGTGCGTCATGCCCGGCAGGATTTCTTGCTCGAAATCGGCGAAGATTGCCTGCATCGTTTCGCCTTCTTCCGGCGGCGTGACATCGATGCTTCTAGAGATTTCGCCCGGTTCGACAAGCGGCCGCACCGGCCTTTCGCGAAGTGTGCTCCTGTAGTCGGCACCCCATTCGGCCGCGTATAGCGACCATTCCCGGAATTCGTTGCTATTCATTTTCCTCTCCGTCGCGTCGAGCCCAGCAATCAAAGAGCACGAAAAACGGAGGCTTTCATTCGGGAAAATCGGGCAGGCTCGCAAAAGCAGCCTTCAGTGCATTCGACCAGCCGTCCGAGATGGTGCGATAGTATTGATCGTCCTGGGCTATCCGCTTCTTCAGGCTGACCTTGAAGGCGTCCTTTTCATAGAACAGCAGGTCGAGCGGCAGACCCACCGACAGGTTCGATTTCAGCGTCGAGTCGAACGACACCAGCAGCAGTTTCACCGTCTCGGCGAAACTCATCGTCTTTTCATATGCGCGGATGATGATCGGCTTGCCGTATTTGGTCTCGCCGATTTGGAAGAACGGCGTGTCGTCGGTCGATTCGATGAAATTGCCTTCCGGATAGATCATGAACAGCCGCGGCGCGCTGCCCTTGATCTGGCCGCCGAGTATGAAGGAGGCATTGAAATAGGAATCGGCCTTCTCGCCCGCCGGCGACGAACTGGCGATGACTTCCTTGACGGTGTCGCCGACCATCCGTACCGTCTGGTACATAGAAGGCGTTTCGAGCAGCGTGGCGTGGCGATCGGCCACCGCCTTGGTGCGTTCGTCGAGCAAACTGACGACGGCCTGCGTCGTCGCCAGATTGCCGGCCGACATCAGCACGATGACGCGCTCGCCCGGCTCCTCCCAGACATGCATCTTCTTGAAGGTCGAGATCGAATCCATGCCGGCATTGGTACGCGTGTCAGACATGAACACGAGCCCACGATCGATCTTCAGGCCGACGCAATAGGTCATCGAATCTCTTTGGTAGCAATCTTGCCGTGGATTACTGCTCCACGGTGACCATGACCGCAAGCTGTTCTTCCGCTTGTCCCAGCCGAATCCCTGATACGGGCGTGGCGTCGCGGTAATCACGGCCGGTCGCCACCTTTACATAGCGTTCGTCGGGCGAAATGCCGTTGGCGACGTCGAACGCGACCCAGCCAAGGCCCGCAACATGCGCCTCGGCCCAGGCATGGCTAGCCGCCTGCTCGACCGCCGCATCCATCATCAAATAACCGCTGACGTAGCGGGCCGGAAAGCCCATGGCGCGTGCGGCGGCGGCAAAGATGTGGCTGTGGTCCTGGCAGACGCCGGTCTTGAGCGCCAGCGCGTCCTCGGCCGGCGTCGCCGCATTGGTGGTGCCCGGCGTATAGGCGACGCGCTCGCCGATCACGGCCATCAGCCGGTGCAATCTTTCGATATCGGTCCCCTCGCCGACCGAGGCCGCGAGTTCGCGAATGCCGCTGCCGACCGTGGTCAACGGGGTTTCATGGCCAAACAGCCAGAGCGGCGCGAAACCCTGATGTGGCCCGGAGACGCCAGCGGTGTCGCGTGTCACCACCTCGCCCGATGCCTCGACGGTGATGAAATCGCGCTCGCCTTCGACGCTCAACAGCCGCGTGTCGTTGCCGAAATGGTCGGTGAAGCGAACTTCCTCGCGCGCCCCTTCGATCGTCAGCGCCCAGGACAAAACGGTCTGCGTCGGTCCGCTGACCGGAAGCAGCCGCAACCGCTGCAACAGATAGTGCACCGGCGCATCGTAGCGGTATTCGGTCCGGTGGGTGATCCTCAGCCGCATTGCTCTCGTCCCCTGAGCATGATCTTTTCCGGAAACAGGCTTTCACTTTCCGGGATCATGCTCAATAGAACCTGTAGTCCTGCGCGATCTCGTCGCCGAGCCTGGTGTTATCGCGAATGAAATTGGCCAGGAATTCATGCAGGCCGGCGTCGAATATGTCCTTGATCGAGCCGGCCGTCAGCATGGCCTGGGTCTTGCCCGCTGTCACATGACAGGCATGGCGCTCGCCATAATCGTCGCCCAGGAATCTGAGGTGCTCCGTCAGGAAACGGTAGCAGAATGTCAGCGAGCGCGGCATGCGAACGTTGAGGATTAGATAGTCGGCGATGTTGCTCGGCTTGTAGTCGGCCTCGTAGACCCAGCGATAGGAGCGGTGCGCCGACACCGAACGCAGGATCGATTCCCACTGGTAGTTGTCGAGCGTCGAGCCGACCCACGAGATCGACGGCAACAGCACGTAATATTTCACGTCCAGGATGCGCGCCGTGTTGTCGGCGCGTTCGACATAGGTGCCGAGCTGCGAGAAATCGAAGATCTCGTTGCGCAGCATGGTGCCGTAGAACGAACCGCGGATCAGCGCCGTTTCGCGCTTGATCGCGTCGAGCACGCTGGGCAGGTCGCGTTCGTCGATCGGCTTGGCCAGCATGCGCTTCAGCGACATCCAGGCCTCGTTGATGCTTTCCCAAGTTTCGCGCGTCAGGGCTGTGCGCACCATGCGGGCGTTGTTGCGGGCCGTCTCGATCGACGCCATCGTGCTCGACGGGTTCGATGTGTCGCGCAGCAGGAAATCCGCGACATTGGCGGCGGTATAGTCGGAATATTTCTGCGTGAAGGCGGCGTCCGAACCGGCGCTGAGCAGCACCGAATTCCACTCTTCGGAGGCGTTCTGGGTACGAGTCAGCGCCATGCGCAGCCCGGCATCGACCAGCCGCGCCATGTTTTCCGCCCGCTCGATGTAGCGGTTCATCCAGTAGAGCCCGTTGGCGGTGCGGCCGAGAAGCATGGAAAGCGGCCCTTCGGGCTAGTGAGTAGTGAGTGGTGAGTAGTGAATGGTGAATGTTTGGATTTCGACGGAGTATGACATTGTGCTTTCCCTCTACTACTGACTACTGACTATTCACTACTTACTCGTCTCAATCATCCAGCACCCACGTATCCTTGGTGCCGCCGCCCTGGGACGAATTGACCACCAGCGAGCCCTCCTTCAGCGCCACGCGCGTCAGCCCGCCCGGCACGATCTGGATGCGGTCGGAAACCAGCACGTAGGGCCTGAGGTCGACATGGCGCGGCGCCAGCCCTTTGTCGGTCAGGATCGGACAGGTCGACAGCGCCAGCGTTGGCTGGGCGATGTAGTTCGACGGTTTTGCCGCGAGTTTTTTGGAAAAATCCTCGCATTCCTTTTTGGTCGCCGCCGGCCCGACCAGCATGCCGTAGCCGCCGGAGCCGTGCACCTCCTTCACCACTAGATCGTCGATATGTTCGAGCACGTATTTCAGGCTGTCCGGCTCCGAGCAGCGCCAGGTCGGGATGTTGCCGAGGATTGCCTTGCGGCCAGTGTAGAATTCGACGATCTCGGGCATGTAGGAATAGATCGCCTTGTCATCGGCGATGCCGGTTCCCGGCGCATTGGCGATGGTGATGTTGCCGGCGCGGTAGACATCCATGATGCCCGGCACGCCAAGTGCTGAGTCCGGACGGAAGGTCAGCGGATCGAGGAAAGAATCGTCCACCCTTCGATAAAGCACGTCGATCTGCTTGTAGCCTTCGGTCGTGCGCATCGCGACGTGGCCATCGACGACGCGCAGATCCTGCCCCTCGACAAGCTGCACACCCATCTGGTCGGCAAGGAAGGCATGTTCGAAATAGGCGGAGTTGAAGCTGCCGGGCGTCAGCACGGCAATGGTCGGCGCACCCTTGGTGCTTTGCGGCCGCACCGCAGCCAGCGACTGGCGCAAGAGCTGCGGATAGTTTTCCACCGGCCGCACCTTGATCTGCTGGAACAGCTCGGGAAAGAGCTGCATCATCGTCTCGCGGTTCTCCAGCATGTAGGAGACGCCGGACGGCGTGCGCGCATTGTCCTCCAGCACATAGAACTCGTTCTCGCTGATGCGCACGATATCGACGCCGATGATATGGGTGTAGACGCCGGCTGGCGGCCGCACTCCGATCATCTCCGGCAGGAACGCCTCATTCTTGGCGATCAATTCCTTGGGGACGCGCCCGGCGCGCAAGATCTCCTGGCGGTGGTAGATATCGTCGAGAAAGGCGTTGAGCGCCTGGACGCGCTGCTCGATGCCTTGCGTCAGCCGTCGCCATTCATTGCCGGAAATGATGCGCGGAACGATGTCGAACGGGATTAGCCGCTCCGACGCTTCCTGCTCGCCATAGACGGCAAAGGTGATACCGGTCTTGCGAAAGACGCGTTCGGCGTCCTGCATCTTTTCGGTAAGCCTGGCCGGATCCTGCTCCTTCAGCCATCGATCGTAAGCCGAATACGGTTTTCTCAATCCGGAGATTTCCGGAAGCATTTCGTCGAACGCTGCCAATCGCATACTCCCCTGTGAGGCCATTTCACTGGCGTCACGGGAGAAAATCAAGCGCAATCGGTGATTTGGAGGATGCTGGCGATCAGTATGTCGCGACCTGCCTAAAATTAGGGCAGCGCCGATATAGCTGGGTCAGGCTTTGCCTTGTGCCCGGGCAGGCGGCCGGCGCCGCTCAGAAGGCTCGGAAGGTGACGACCGTAAACGTGTCCTTGATACCTGGGAGAATCTGTACTTTCTCGTTGACGAAATGGCCAATGTCTTCCTCGTCATCGACATAGAATTTGGCGAGCAGATCGTAATCGCCGGCTGTCGAGTAGATTTCCGAGGCGATCTCGGCATCGGCCAATGCGCCGGCAACGTCATAGGACTTGCCCAGATCGCACTTTATCTGCACGAAAAATGCCTTCATTGCCCGGTCCTGCTCAAGCTTGCACGCATTGGCGGCCCTTGTGGCAGACTGCCGCCCGGCTTTCAAGCATCAGGACGGCGCTCAGGCAGAACCCGACTTAATTGCAGCCAATTGCCGAACTGTCCGCGCCTGCTGATCGCCGGGCCGGACGGCAAGGATTACCCGACGACAGTTTCCGCATCACTGGCTGCAACCTGCGCGCGGTACTTCGCTGGGCACCTGAGCGCTCCCTCACATCACCGGGATATCGCCTCTTGCCCAGCCTTCGGAAATCTCTGCCACCCGCACATCGAACGCACCGGCTTCGATGGCAGCACGAACGTCCTGCATCAGCTTCTGGTAGTAGGAAAGGTTGTTCCAGGTCAGAAGCATCGCGCCGAGCGCCTCTTGCGAGCGGACCAGATGGTGCAGATAGGCGCGTGAATAATCTCTGGTCGCCGGGCAGTCGCTCTCCTCGTCGAGCGGACGCGGATCGTCGGCATGGCGGGCGTTGCGCAGATTGACCTTGCCGCGCCTTGTATAGGCGAGGCCATGGCGACCGGCACGCGTCGGCATCACGCAGTCGAACATATCGATGCCGCGCGCCACCGATTTCAATATGTCGCCAGGCGTGCCGACACCCATCAGATAGCGCGGCCTGTCCGCCGGCAGCTCCGGGCAGGTGATGTCGAGCATTTCGAGCATCACCGCTTGCGGCTCGCCGACCGCCAGCCCGCCGATCGCATAGCCCTTGAGATCCATCGCTTTCAGCGCCTGCGCCGAGCGCAGCCGCAACGCCGGTATGTCACCGCCCTGGACGATGCCGAACATCGCCTTGCCCTGCTGGTCGCCGAACGCCGTCTTGCACCGCTCGGCCCAGCGCAGCGACAGCTCCATGGCCCGCTCGATCTCCTTCTCCATGGCCGGCAGCGCGGTGCACTCGTCGAGCTGCATCTGGATGTCGGAATCGAGCAGCCCCTGGATCTCGATCGAGCGCTCAGGCGACATCTCATAGGCAGCGCCGTCGATATGCGAACGGAAGGTGACGCCTTTTTCGGTCAGTTTCCTCAGCTTCGACAGCGACATCACCTGGAAGCCGCCGCTGTCGGTCAGGATCGGATACGGCCAGCGGGCGAATTCATGCAGGCCGCCAAGCCGCGCCACACGTTCGGCGCCAGGCCGCAGCATCAGATGATAGGTGTTGCCGAGGATGATGTCCGAGCCGACGCCGCGCACCTGATCCATATACATGGTCTTGACCGTACCGCCGGTGCCGACCGGCATGAAGGCCGGCGTGCGGATTTCGCCGCGCGGCATGGTGATCGAACCGCGCCGCGCCTTGCCGTCGGTCGCCAGCACCTCGAAGATGAACGCCTTAGTCATTGAATTCCTTGTTCTATACCGGGGCGCGTCCATCGTTCTCCTCCTTGAACAGCAGACTTGCGTCTCCGTAGGAATAGAACCTGTAGCGGTTCTCGATGGCATGCGCATAGGCCGCACGCATTGTTTCCAAACCGCAAAACGCCGAAACCAGCATGAACAGCGTCGAACGCGGCAGATGGAAATTGGTCATCAGCATGTCGGCGGCCTTGAAACGATAACCGGGCGTGATGAAGATGTCGGTCGGACCCGACCATCCGGCCAATGTGCCGTCCTCCCGCGTGGCGCTCTCCAGCAGGCGCAGCGACGTCGTACCGACGGCGATGATGCGCCCGCCGCGGGCCTTCGCCGCGTTGAGCGCCTCGGCGGTTTCCGGGCTGACAGAACCGATCTCGGCATGCATCTTGTGGTCGGCGGTGTCGTCGACTTTCACCGGCAGGAACGTGCCGGCGCCGACATGCAGGGTGACGAAGCGCCGCTCGACGCCCTTGGCATCGAGAGCGGCGAAAAGCTCGGGCGTGAAATGCAGGCCGGCAGTGGGTGCCGCCACAGCCCCCTCCTCCCTGGCATAGATGGTCTGGTAGTCGCTGCGGTCGCGTTCGTCGTCGTCGCGTTTCGAAGCGATGTAAGGCGGCAGCGGAATGTGGCCGACGGCGTGCAGCGCCTCGTCGAGGGATGGACCTGAGAGGTCAAAACCAAGCAAAGCCTCGCCGGCCTCGCCCTTCTCGATCACCGTGGCATCGAGCTGGCCAAGAAAGCAGGAATTGGCGTCATGGCCGAAATGGATGCGGTCGCCAACGGCGATGCGCTTGCCCGGCCGCATGAAAGCCAGCCAGCGGTCGGGAGCCACCCGCATGTGCAGCGTGGCTTCGACCTGCGCCGCTGCTTCGCCGCGCCGCCTGATGCCTTTCAGCTGCGCCGGGATGACCTTGGTATCGTTGAAGACCAGCACGTCACCGGTCTCGAGCAGGGACGGCAGCTCGCGCACCGTCCGGTCCTCAAGTCCCTCACCCGGCCTGACAACCAGCATTTTGGAACTGTCGCGCGGTTCCGCCGGTCGAAGCGCGATGCGCTCCTCCGGCAGATCAAAGTCGAATAGATCGACGCGCAAGAAAACCCCGCCTCAAAATTCCGGGCAGGTCACCGCCCAGGCGCCAACACCGTCGATGCTCAGCGTGCCGCCCATTGCGAAATTGGACTGTTCGCTGGCCTTGACCAGTCGCAATTTGGCTACGATCGAGCTGATGCCCTCATCGGTGAGATCGATCGCCATGTGCTGGTCGTCCTCGAATGCCTGTCCGACGATGACTTTCGTCGAACCCGGCTGACCGTCGGTGGTCCAGTTCCTGCCGCCGGCATCAGCCATACGCGCGCAACCGCGATGACGGCAGTGTGCCCCATCAGGACGTCGATCGATGCCGCGTCGCCTTCAGCGCTGCAAACAATCGATTCTGTAGCCAGCGCCGGAGTAGCCGCCGCGACAAGCATCAGAGTGATCGCCGCGACAGCCCGGTAGGTCATTTTACGTCGGCCGCCACCTTCAGCGACACGATCTTGTCAGGATCCGGCACCGGCTCGCCGCGCTTGATCTTGTCGACATTGTCCATGCCTTCGATGACCTGGCCCCAGACCGTGTATTGGCGGTTGAGGAAGGCGGCATCGTCGAAGCAGATGAAGAACTGCGAGTTGGCCGAGTTCGGGTTCTGCGAGCGTGCCATCGAGCAGGTGCCGCGGCCGTGATTGGCGTTGGAGAACTCCGCCTTCAGGTCGGGCTTGTCGGAGCCGCCCGTGCCGGCGCGCGACGGTGCGAAAGTGGGCTTGCTGGAATTGCCGAATTTCACGTCCCCGGTCTGCGCCATGAAGCCGTCGATGACGCGGTGGAACACCACGCCGTCATAAGCGCCTTCGCGCGCCAGTTCCTTGATACGGCCGACATGGCCGGGTGCCAGATCGGGAAACAGTTCGATGACGACCTTGCCCTTGGTCGTTTCCATAATGAGCGCGTTCTCGCGGTCCTTGATCTCGGCCATGTCAGAATATCCTTTGAAACAAATGGGTTTACTTGCCGTCGGCGGCAATGCGCACCTTGATCATGCGATCGGGACCGGTGACGACCCCGTTCTGCGCCTCGTCGCCTTTCTTTATCTGGTCCACCAACTCCATGCCTTTCTCGACATTACCGACGATAGTGTACTGGCCATCGAGCGGCGGCGCCGGCGCGAACATGATGAAGAACTGCGAATTGGCAGAATCCGGGTCCTGCGAGCGGGCCATACCGACCACGCCGCGCTCATAACGCTCGGACGTCGAGAATTCGGCCGGCAGGTCGGGAAGATCGGAACCGCCGGTACCGACAGCGTCGGCGTTAAAGCCGTTCTTCATGTTGCCGAACTTCACGTCGCCGGTCTGCGCCATGAAGCCGTCGATGACGCGGTGGAAAGCGACGTTGTCGTAAGCGCCCTGACGCACCAGCTTCTTGATCTGCTCGACATGCTTCGGCGCGAGATCGGGTCTGAGCGCGATGGTCACGTCGCCGCCCTTCAGCGTGATGATCATGGTGTTTTCCGGATCGGCGGCGAAGGCCGAAACAGACGCAGCCACAAGACCGAAAACAACGACAAAGCAGGTGGCGAGCCTTTTGAGCGGCATGGATATTTCTCCGAAAACCTTTGTTTCATGCATGTCGTTGTCCCAAAACCGGGTTCCACGTTTAGGCGACATGCATCATTTCGCGAATTTGGTGGTGAGCGCGCCGGCCACGGCCGCCGGCACGAAGGGGCGGATGTCGCCTCCCATCGAGGCTATCTGACGGACAAGTGTGGCGGTAATGGTTCGCACCGAGGGGCTGGCGGGCAGAAAAACCGTCTGCAATTCCGGCGCCATGGTCTCGTTCATGCCGGCCATCTGCATCTCGTAGTCGAGATCGGTGCCGTCGCGCAGGCCGCGGATCATGATCGAGGCGCCCTGCTTCCTGGCCGCGTCGATGACCAGCCCGTCGAAAGCGACAACCTTGATGCGCGCCCCGTCGCGGCCGAATTCGGCCTTCGTCGCCGCTTCGATGAGGCCGACCCGTTCCTCGAACGAAAACAGCGGCTTTTTGCCGGGATGAACGCCGATCGCCGCATAGACGGTGTCCGCCACGGCCAGCGACGCCTTCAGCACATCGAGATGGCCGTTGGTCAGCGGGTCGAAGGAGCCGGCATAAAGGGCGATGCGTTCGGTCATGGCAGGGTGCTTCTAGCGAGCCTCTCTCGCAAAGGCAATCCGATCAGCGAGCCGCCAATGCATGTCGCCCAAAAGTGCGCAGCGGTTTTGGGACAACGACATGCACCCAGACAGGGACTCGAAGCGCATCGGCTGAGCCACGTCAATCGCGATGCGCTTTGAGTGAACCTTTTGGCCGAGATGAACGACCAATGAATGGGCCGATCACGAAGGCTTCACGCAGCGTTCACCAGGTTGCAGCTTCAGAAGATGAAACCAAAACCCCATTTAATCGTTGCTAGGTGCAGGAGAACACGCACATGCTGATCTACATGCTCGCCGCCGCAATGACCGTCGCCATGCTGATAGCCACCGTATTCGGGCTGCATCAGGAAGCAGGGCGTGTCCGCGCCAAGGCCAATACCAAACGGTTCGAAGGCTTCGGTATCCGCAAGCCTTATCGCCACTTCTGAACCGGCCGCTATCCGTTGACACGCCGGCCGATTGTGCCGGCATTGGCCATCAAGTCTACTCGGCGCTATTGTCCGGGCCAGCGCCCTCAGCACCGGTATCCAGAGTTGCGTCGCCCTCGACACTCTCTTCGGCTTCCTCGTCCGATTGCGGTTCCGATATCCGCTCCACCGAAACGACCTTCTCGCCGTCAGCCGTGTTGAAGATGGTCACGCCCTTGGTGGCGCGGCTGGCGAAACGAATGCCATTGACCGGCACGCGGATGACGGTGCCGCCGTCCGAGACAAGCATGATCTGGTCGTCATTGCCGACCGGGAAAGTCGCCACCAGGCGGCCGATCTCAGCCACTTTCGACACATCGGTGGCGCGGATGCCCTTGCCGCCGCGCCCTGTGAGGCGGAAATCATAGGACGACGAACGCTTGCCGTAGCCATATTCCGTCACCGTCAGCACGAACTGCTCGTGTGCCTTGAGGAATTCGTAGCGCTCGTCGGAAAGCTCCGTCTCCTCGCCGACCTCCTCATTGGTGAGCTGGATGTCTTCGTCCTCGCCCGCCGCAATGCCGGCGGCGAGCCGCCTTTCGGCCGCCACCCGCCTGAGATAGGCGGCGCGCTCGGCCGGCGGCGCCTCTACATGCTCGATCACCGCCATCGAGATTACCCGGTCGGTGGCAGCCATGGCGATGCCGCGCACGCCGACCGAATTGCGACTCTGGAAGACCCGCACGTCGCTGACCGAGAAGCGGATGCACTGGCCGGAGCTTGCGGTCAGAAGCACGTCGTCGTTGTCAGTGCAGGTCTCGACACCGAGAATCTCGTCGCCTTCCTCTTCCAGCTTCATGGCGATCTTGCCGTTGCGGTTGACCTGGACGAAGTCCGAAAGCTTGTTGCGGCGCACCGTGCCGCGCGTCGTGGCGAACATCACGTCGAGCTCGCCCCAGCTGGTCTCGTCCTCGGGCAGCGGCATGATGGTGGTGATGCGTTCGCCCTGCTCCAGCGGCAGCATGTTGATCAGCGCCTTGCCGCGTGACTGCGGGTTGCCGATCGGCAGGCGCCAGACCTTTTCCTTGTAGACGATGCCACGCGAGGAGAAGAACAGCACCGGCGTGTGCGTGTTGGCGACGAACAGCCGGGTGACGAAATCCTCTTCCTTGGTCGACATGCCGGAGCGGCCCTTGCCGCCGCGGCGCTGCGCCCGGTAGAGCGACAACGGCACACGCTTGATGTAGCCGGAATGGCTGACCGTCACGACCATGTCCTCGCGCTGGATCAGGTCCTCGTCTTCCATATCAGCCCCGCCCTCGGAGAGTTCGGTGCGGCGCGGCGTGCCGAACTCGTCGCGCACGGCGGCAAGCTCGTCCTTGACGATCTGCTGAATGCGGGCTCGGGACGACAGGATGTCCAGGTAATCCTTGATCTCGTCGCCGATCGTGTTCAACTCGTCGGCGATTTCGTCGCGGCCGAGCGCGGTCAGCCGCTGCAGGCGCAGTTCGAGGATGGCGCGGGCCTGTTCCTCGGACAGATTGTAGGTGCCGTCCTCATTGATGCGGTGGCGCGGATCGTCGATCAGCAGGATCAGCGATTCGACGTCGCCCGAGGGCCAGCGCCGCTCCATCAACTGCTCGCGCGCCGTCTGCGGGTCCGGCGCGGTGCGGATCAGCTTTATCACCTCGTCAATGTTGGCGACGGCAATGGCAAGGCCGACCAGCACATGGGCGCGGTCGCGCGCCTTGCGCAGCAGGAATTTCGTGCGCCGGCTGATTACGTCCTCGCGGAAGGCGACGAACGCCTTCAGCATGTCGGTCAGCGTCAGCAATTCCGGCTTGCCGCCGTTCAGCGCCACCATATTGGCGCCGAACGACGTCTGCAGCGGCGTAAAGCGATAGAGCTGGTTGAGGATGACGTCGGCAACCGCGTCGCGCTTCAGTTCGATAACGACGCGGTAGCCTTGGCGGTCGCTCTCGTCGCGGATGTCGGAAATGCCCTCGATGCGCTTGTCGCGCACCAGCTCGGCCATCTTTTCGATCATCGACGACTTGTTCACCTGGTAGGGAACCTCGGTGATGACGATCGATTCACGGTCGTTGCCGCGCGCCTCTACATTGACGCGGCCGCGCATGACGATGGAGCCGCGGCCGGTCGAATAGGCGCTGTAGATGCCGGAGCGGCCGAGCACGATGCCGCCGGTCGGGAAATCCGGCCCCGGAATGATCTCCATCAGCGCCGGCAGATCGATCGCCGGATTGTCGATGAGGGCGATGGCGCCGTTGCAGACCTCGCCCAGATTGTGCGGCGGGATGTTGGTGGCCATGCCGACGGCGATACCGCCGGAGCCGTTGACCAACAGGTTGGGAAAGCGCGCCGGCAGGACCTTCGGTTCGCTGCCCGACGCATCATAAGTGTCCTGGAAATCGACGGTGTCCTTGTCAATGTCTTCCAGCAGCTCATGCGCGACCTTGGTCAGCCGCGATTCGGTGTAACGCATCGCTGCCGGCGGATCGCCGTCGATCGAGCCGAAATTGCCCTGCCCGTCGATCAGCGGCACGCGCAGCGACCAATCCTGCGCCATGCGCACCAAGGCGTCGTAGATCGAGGCGTCGCCATGCGGATGGTATTTACCCATCACGTCGGCGACCGGGCGCGCCGACTTCACATATTTGCGGTTCCAGTGGTAGCCGCTCTCATGGGCGGCATAGAGGATGCGGCGATGCACCGGCTTCAGCCCGTCGCGCACGTCGGGCAGCGCACGGCTGACGATCACGCTCATGGCGTAATCGAGATAGGAGCGCTGCATCTCCTCGATGATGGATATCGGCTCGATGCCAGTCGGGCCGCCGTCGGCGCCGCGCGGTGTCTTCTGGTCGGTCAAATCAGGTCACAATCTAATCGGGAATCACTCGGTGCTTATATAGGAAGCCGGGTCGAAACTCCAACGTCCGCGGTAGTTTTCCAGTGTCGATTTTTGTGGTGATTTCAAAAGGATATCACTGATTGCGACGATATGGCCGAGGTGCTTTTTCGTGGCTGTCGCGGCAAAGCTCATTGTCAGGCCAATTTGCTTCACAAAGCCGGAACGGCAGATGTGTCCGGCGCTTTATCGCCTCGCTGCCGGAGCCGGTAAGTGCCGGGCGCCTCTCCCATCACGCGCCGGAAACGACGGTTGAAGGTCGACAAATCGTTGAACCCCGCCTCGAAGGCGATCGTCGAGATCGCCTCGTCCGACATGCGCAGCCGCACCGCCGCCCTGTGCAGCCGGGTTTTCAGCAGGAACTGGTAGGGCGTCATGCCCGCGACGTGTCGGAAGCTGCGCAGGAAATGGTAGGGGCTGGTCGCCGTCTCGCTTGCAAGCTCGGCAAGCGAGACCGGCCGGTCGGCATCCTTCTCGATGCGCCGTACCGCCTCCGCGACACGTTTCTGGTCGCGGCGGCTCGGCACCCGGGCAGCAGGCGTGACGCCGGAGGCGACTGCTGCGCCGGCAATCCGCAAACCGAGTTCCTCGAACGCCTCGATGTCGGCCGTCTCGCGTGCGGCTTCCGCCTCGGCCAGCAGCGGTGCCAGCGCCGGCAACGGCGGCAGCCGCGGCGTCTCGAACGCCAGCTTCTTCGTGCCCGGCGTGTCGGCGACGATCTGTTCCATATAGGCCGGGCTGAAATGATAGGAGATGCAGCGGTCGCCGGCCCCATGCTCGTGCCCACACTCGTAGCAGGTGCCAGGGTTGCCGAGCAGAAGCGCGCCCGGCGTCAGCATCGCCGTGCCCTGGCGTGCGCGGTAGCGGAAGGTGCCGTTAGTCACCACGGCGACGCAGAAGTTGCGATGCTCTTCCTCGAACGGGCGATCAGCGACGCCGGCAGTGCAGACCACGTCTGACACCTGCCAGCCTTTTCCGGACGCCAGTGTATGCACGCTCGTCGTCATGGCCGAAACATAGCAATTTTTCCCAAGCGCAAGAAGCCTGGCGCGGCGTATTCATCCCATTCTCCTGACAAGATGGGGCTCCTGACAAGAAGAGACCACAACCATGTTCAATTCATCCTCCTTTGCCGAAACCCTGCACAGTGACGGGCCTGTGGGGGAGCTGGCAGAAAAACTGAACCTTTACGGCCGCTTCGTCGGCGCCTGGACGTTCGATGCCACGCGCCATCTCGAAGACGGCCAAGTGCTGACCGGGCGTGGCGAGGTGCATTTCGGCTGGGTGCTCGAGGGCCGCGCGATCCAGGACGTATGGATCCTGCCCGCGCGGAACACTGGCGCACAGAGTTCCCTCGGCAAATGGACCTTCTATGGCACGACACTGCGCGTCTATGACCCCGGCGTCGACGGCTGGCATATCTTCTGGAGCGATCCGCGTACCCAATATTACAGCCGCCAGCTCGGCCGCGCCGAGGGCGACACCATCGTCCAGCAAGGCGCTGACGGCACCGGCGCTTCGGTGCGCTGGAGTTTTTCCCGCATCACCGAAAATTCGTTCCGCTGGCTGGGCGAACGCTCGCAGGACGACGGCGCGACCTGGCGGCTCGAAGTCGAGTTCCTGGCGCGGCGCGTCGCCAGCACCTGACCTGCACGGTTTCCCCTGACGCCGCTTTGCTCTACCAATGCTGGGGTCTCGGGCACGGCCCGGCGGGGAGGGTCAGAGATGCCGAGCTTCGACAGCCTGTTCAACGCCTTCGTCACCATTCTCGTGACCATCGACCCGCCCGGCCTGGCGCCGCTCTTCCTCGCCGTGACACGCGGCATGAACCGCGAGGAGCGCAACCAGGTTTCCGTGCGCGCCTCGATCATCGCTTTCCTGGTGATGGCGCTATTTGCAATCGCCGGCGCATCGATCCTGTCGGTGTTCGGCATCACGCTGCCGGCGTTCCGCGTCGCCGGCGGATTCCTGCTGTTCTTCATCGCCTTCGAAATGGTGTTCGAGCGCCGGCAGGACCGCAAGGAGAAGATCGGCGACGTCGCTATCACCAAGGATATGATCCACAACATCGCCGCATTTCCGCTGGCGATCCCGCTGATCGCCGGTCCGGGCGCGATTTCGGCGACCGTCCTGCTGTCCGGCGCTTTTCCAGGTTTTGGCGCGCAGGCAGCCCTTGTCGGCATCATCGCGATCTGCCTTGTGATCACTTACCTGGTATTCGTGCTGGCCGAGCGCATCGACCGTATCCTCGGCCAGACCGGCCGCTCGATCCTGACACGGCTGCTCGGCGTCATCCTGGCGGCACTCGCCGTGCAGTTCGTCGCCGACGGCATCAAGGCGCTGATGGCGGCTCCCTGAACCGACGAACAACAACGCGTTTAGTTTAGGGTGTGTACTCATAAACGACGACCAGTCGATGAACGATGACCGGCTAGCCCGTTTCATTGGCTCCCCATGCCCTTTGCTCAATTGCCCCTTAGGATCACCAAAGGTGGCTATTGAGCAAACTAGCCGACGCAGGTCCGAGAGATCATCGATTTAGGGCAGCGGGATCGGCTTTTCACTGAGTGTGCGCAAGTACGCGATCAGATCGGCCCGTTCGGTCTCGTCCGGGACACCAGGCGTCTCCATCTTAACGCCCGGCGTGGTGAGCATGGGCCCGAACAGATATCTGTTCAGGTCCTCGTACGTCCATACACCCTTCCAGCTCAGCAAGGCGTCGGAGTAACGCATATCTGCCATAGATGCCTTGTCGCGGCCGACGACGCTCCACAAGTTCGGTCCTATTTTGTTCCCTCCCTTTGGCTCGGCGTTGTGGCAAGGGTCACACACCCGGGTAAAATAGGTTCGGCCTTTCTCGACATCGGCAGAAGCCAACTTCATCGAGATCGGGGCTGGTGTTGGCAAGACGACGCCGTGCGACATGAGATAGTCGGCAACTTCGCGTTGCCCCCCGCGTTTTGCCAGATGGAGTGGTGTCTTGCCGTCCATTGACTTCGCATTCACGTCTGCGCCGGCCTCGACCAGTGCCTTCACGCAGTCGAGACAACCGAGAGTAACGGCGACATGAAGGGCGAATTCGCCGCCACGGTCGGAATTTGGATCTGCGTCCCGCTCCAGCAACAGATTTAACAGATCGATCTTGCCTATCCCCACAGCCGCCGTCAGCGGGGGACCCCAAGTTGTCTGGGCGTTGACGTCCGCACCACGTTCTATGAGCAGTTTTGCCGCTTCGATGTGGCCCATCCAGACCGCAAAATAGAGCGGCGTTGCGTTTCCATCACTCTCATCTATGCCGGCGCCTGCATCGAGCGCCGCCGTGATCGCCGCGACATCGCCCTTCATGGCGGCGTCGTGAATGTCGGCGGCATGCGATACAATCGGGATGTGTACAAGCAGCAGTGGAATGAAGAGCAAGAACACGCGCATTTGGCATCTCCCACGGCAAACCGCAGTAAGCGTCACGCTTTCAAGACGGCAAAAGTATACCGCGAATGCCTGATCGTAACCACGCCGATGGCAATCGATGGCTCAATGAATGGTGGCAGTCCTTGAAAGAATGAAAGTTTTCAGGAAGACCGGCCTACCATACTCGGTCGACCCGACTTGCCGATCGGATGACCATATCTGGAGGCGGAGCCGACATTTGAATGTGGGCTTGCAGGCGTTATTCAAGCTCCGAAGGAACCTGAACATGCGATACGCCTTCCTTGCAGGCCGCGAGGCGTCCCGCGCGTGGATGACAGGCGCGTCCTGAATGGCATCTTCCGGGTCTTGAGGTCTGCAGCGCCATGGCGTGATCTGCCCAAGTGCTTGGACCATATACCACCTGTTACAATCGCTTCGTGCGTTGGCGCTGCGCGGGTGTTTGGGATCGTATCCTGACTGCCATCTCGCATCGAGACGATGCCGAGATTCAGATGATCGACAGCACGATAGGCCGCACTCACCAGCACGCGACATGCATCCAGAATGGCTCCGGCGAAGACCTTGGACGCTCCCGCGGAGGGCTGACGACCAAAATCCACGCCGTGGTCGACGCGAATGGCCTACCGCTTCACGTCTCAATCACCGGCGGTCAGCAGCATGAGAGCCTGGTCGCACGCGCTCTGCCGCGCGGCGGGATGGTTCTCCCCGACAAGGCTTACGACGCGACCGAGATACGAACATTCGTGAGTTCACGTGGAGGCTGGGCGAACATCCCGCCCCGTCGGAACCGGCGTGGTCCAATCTGCTTCAGCCCGTACCTATCGCCACCGAAACCAGGGCGAACGGTTCTTTAACCGGATCAAGCACTGTCGGTGCATCGCGACGGGCTATGGGAAACACGCCGCTAACTTCCTCGCCTTCGTTAGGCTCGCGGCCATCCGGCTCTGGCTTCGGGTTTATGAGTCCACGACCCTCAGCCGGGGCATAGGCCGGCCATTCTCGGATTTAACCCGCCCGCCCTGCAGGTCAAACCAATTGCCGCCAAGAGCCGGCCGTGCGGTTTCGGTCCAACCTGGAAAACCTTGCTTGCGTTCGAGATACCCCAATCGCTCGAGTAGCTGTGCAATGGTTGGTGCTTGTTTCACAAGGACGACAGGCAGTGATCGGGCGGTGCTGGGTGAATTAGCTAGTGCCTTTATCTGCTCAAGGTCGACTCTGGCCTCCAGGGCAATGATAGGTTCTGTCTGAGAACGCCAATGTTCGCTTTCCCACACGAGGTCGAGATAGGTTCGCAGGACATAGTTCAATGACGGAAACGAATATTCCGAATAGGTTGCGGCGATGTTGGTGCTGTGCCGAATATCATGACGAAGCCTGAAGAATGCTGGAAAACCACGATCATCGTATCCGGAGTGCCATTGCCCCTTCACCAGCCTCACCGGTTCGGCGACTCCCAGCGTCCAGAGCAATCCGGATGCTTGCTCGTAAACCGATATGAAGCTGTGACTGAAAACACGTCCCGCGCGGTACAGTTCCTTCACTTCCGTACTCTTAGCTTCGACGTAATACCCTTTTTCATCTTGCGGACCGTGCCATATCGTCCGCGAAATTATTTCGGCGACCAACAGTCGATAGAGCGATTTTTTACTTTTTCTCTCCGCTGAACGTCCGAATATAAACTTCACCAGACTAGCCAGCGACATTAATCATAAACTCCAGGCTGCAAAAATGACGATGCCTCGCGAAGTCTAAATATTCAGCCCTTATTAATCGGTTACTTCGCCGCTGTATCGACAACCTCGAAATCATGCGTGACGGTGGCGGTCTTGGCCATCATCGCCGTGGCCGAGCAGTATTTTTCGATCGACAAGTCGATCGCCCGTTTCACCTTGTCGCGCGAAAGCGCGCGGCCCTTGACGATGAAGCGCAGATGGATGCGGGTGAACACCCGCGGCTCCTTCTCCGCCCGGTCGGCGTCGAGTTCGACCACGCAGTCTTCGACCGCCTCGCGCCCCTTTTCGAGGATGTGGACTACATCATAGGCCGAGCAGCCGCCAGTGCCGAGCAGCACCAGTTCCATCGGGCTCGGCCCCGGCGTCTTGCCTTCCGGTCCGAACGCAGTCCCCAGCACCACTTTGTGACCGCTGCCGGACTCGCCGACAAAAGTGCGCTCCTCGACCCATTTGACCCGTGCTTTCATCTGATACGTCCTTTCACCGCACACCGCTCAATGCACAACGTCCCGAAAATCCAAGACAGATCTTCGGGACGCCAAATGCGTGGCCTCAAGTAGCTGGCTGTCAGCTCGCGCAGAGCCGTTCGCTCCGAGGGATCAGAACGGAATTTCGTCGTCCAGTTCGCGCGACGAACCGCCGCCACCCTTGTTGCCGCCACTGCCGCCGCGATTGAAACTCTCGCCCGGGCCGGACTGGCCGAAATCGGAACCGCGGCTGCTGCCGCCACCGGTATAGCTACCGACCTGACCGCCCTCGCCCTGCCCGCGTGCGTCGAGCATCTGCAGCTCGCCACGGAATTTCTGCAGCACGATTTCGGTCGTGTAGCGGTCATTGCCGGTCTGGTCCTGCCATTTGCGCGTCTGCAACTGGCCCTCGACATAAACCTTCGCGCCCTTCTTCAGATACTGCTCGGCGACCTTGGCGAGTTGCTCGTTGAAGATGACGACATTGTGCCACTCGGTCTTTTCCTTGCGCTCGCCGGAAGTCTTGTCGCGCCAGCTTTCCGAGGTGGCGACACGGATATTGACGACCGGCTCACCCGAATTCAAACGGCGGATTTCCGGATCCGCCCCGAGATTGCCCACCAGAATGACCTTGTTGACGCTACCCGCCATGATACTTCTCCGCGCTCATCCGAAACAAAAATTTCTGTCGCTCACCTTATAGACTGCGGACAATCCCCGCCTGCCGTGGCTGCCTTTTCCCACAAGGTTTTTGTTCTCTTTTCGTTCTAAACTCCTCAACCCTTATTGTCAAGGAATGTCAGCAACAACTAGTATCTTGGGCCTGGAAATTCCACGATATCTGGCCGCCGGGATCGAAGGTTGAACACAATGAAGACAGTTGCACATGAGGACCAGCCGCAAGAAGAGTGGCGAGCGGGAGTACAAACCCGCATGCACGTCTCGGCCCGCAACGGCGCAACTCAACTTTGCATATTTGAACAATGGGTCGAGCCCTGGGTTGGCGCCCCGACACATTGGCACCCGGTCGAGGAGGTGCTTACTGTGATCGCTGGCAAGGCCGAAATGTGGATCGATGAGGAGCGTGTCGTCTTGACTCCCGGGCAGTCCCTTGTTGTTCCCGCGCACAGGAAACATGGCTTCCGAAACGCCGGCTCCGAAACGCTTCATATCCATGCCGTGCTCGCGTCACCAATTTTCGAGGCGACGTTCGACGGGTCCCCCGAGATGGTGAGACGCTGGCTTCTAACGAGCCTGTAAAAAGCGCCCTGCCTAAAACACCGCCAGCCTAAAACACCGCCAGCCTAAAACACCACTTGCCAAACCAATAAGTGTCGACTTATGCTTCTGCCATGATCGAAGCAGAGATTTTTCGAGCGCTTTCCGACCCGACCCGACGCGCCGTCTACGAACGGCTCGCCGCCGGCGAGATGACCGTATCGGAACTGCGCAGCGGCATGACCGTGTCGCAACCGGCCGTCTCGCAGCATCTCGCCGTGCTGCGCGGCGCCGGCCTGGTGGCCGAGCGGCGAGCCGGCCGCAACGCTTATTATCGCGCCGATCCGCAAGGGCTCGACCCACTGCTTGGCTGGATCGAGCGCTACCGTGCGTTCTGGCCCGAGCGTATCGAAAGGCTCAAGGCGGTTTTGAAGGATATGGACCAATGACGGCAAAACAGCATTCGGACATGGCGGCAGATTCGATCGAGTTCGAGTGCGAGCTTCCAGAGCCGCCGGAAAAAGTATGGCGGGCGCTGACGGTGCCGGACCTACTCGCAGCCTGGATGATGCCGAACGACATCAAGCCGGAGATCGGCGGCCGCTTTGCCTTTGCTAAGGCTGATGGTCAGATCGAGTGCGAAATCCTCGACGCCGAGCCCGAACGCCTGCTGCGTTATTCCTGGCGGGAGCGGCCGGCGCCTGGCAACGCAGCGGATCCGCTTGCCAGCCCGCTGGACAACCCGATGGATAGCATTGTCACCTTCACGCTCGACCGCACCGTGTCGGGCGGCACGCATCTGCGCATCGTCCACCGCGGATTTGCGCGAGTAGCTACGCCTGCGGTTGCAGGCGCCGCTTGCCGGCTTTCGCTCAACGCACACAGCCCCAGACAGATCATAGCCGCAAACACGCCTCGCCTCTTCCTGCGCGCGGCCTGAGCGGCACAACGGAGAAAAGCGATGAGCGGTTTTGCCAACCTGGTGCCGATGGTGATCGAGCAGTCGAGCCGCGGCGAACGCGCCTTCGACATTTTTTCGCGGCTGCTGCGCGAGCGCATCGTCTTCATCAACGGTCCGATCGACGACAATGTGTCGGCGCTGGTCTGTGCCCAGCTTCTGTCGCTGGAATCCGACAATCCCGACAAGGAGATATCGCTCTACATCAACTCGCCGGGCGGCGTGGTGACCAGCGGCTTCGCCATCTACGACACGATGCAGTATATACGTAGTCCGGTATCGACCGTCTGCATGGGCTTTGCCGCCTCGATGGCCTCTTTCCTGCTGATGGCGGGCACGCCGGGCCGGCGCATCGCGCTGCCCAACACCAGCATCCTGCTGCACCAGCCGTCAGGCGGTTTCCAGGGCCAGGCCTCCGACATCCAGCGCCACGCCGAAGGCATCCTCAGGACCAAGCGGCGCATGACCGAGCTTTACGCGCACCATTGCGGTCGCACGTTCGAAGAGGTCGAACGCACGCTCGACCGCGATCATTTCATGACCGCCGAGGAGGCAAAGACCTGGGGGCTTGTCGATCATGTTTTTGACACCCGTAAAAGGGCGGCGTGAAAGATAGCCGGCTCACGAGCGACCTCGGCCAAGTCGTTCGGCAAGTTTGATCGCCACCGGCTGGCTTCGACCATGGCGCGGCGATATAGTCCGCCGATGCTCGACAAGATTTCACGCAGCCGTTTGAACCGGCTAGTCATCGGTGTTGCCGTCGCGGCCATGACTTCTGGCGCGGCGTTCGCCGAAGACAGTTCACCGCCTTTGCAGAACGGCACGCTGCCCGGTGTGACCAACGACTATCGCGTCGCCAAACCGGTTCCTGAACCCGACGATACCGTGCCCAGCAACGGTAATGGCCAGTTCAAGATCGGCGATACCGATGTCCGGATTTCCGGCAGCATAACCATCGATGTCGGCGCCGGCGCGATCAAGGCCGCCCGGCGATAGGTATGTGCAAGCCCTTCATCGCTGCCACAATCTCAAGGCAGCCCGTGCGCTTGCGGCCATCTGAAATGAACAGCCCCGCCGTTGCTTCCGCAAACGGTCGGGGCTTTTTTTGGATCTAAAATCCAAACTTGCCGGGAGTACACTGCCGGCTTTTGATTTCGGATGCTTCGCGGCGTTCAGCCGACGATCCGACTAGTAGTCTCTGATTTTAAGGGAATCGGCAGGTCACGGTTTGTCGGGCGGCGCAAACGCCTGGCCCTGGCACTTATGCCTGCCGCGGCTCCAGCGACACGTGGAGCCTCAAGGGACTGCCCGGTGGAGTCATTCCTCTGCTCTCCTTTTCTGTCCATTGCGACCGGTGTCGTCCGAAGCACATATCGCAAAAGCCTGCGGCGTCTCGCAGGCCACCTTGGGTGGCGAGGCCATCGAAAGACGGCCGGCTTCGGTTGACGTTTGGAGTCTGACTCTCTGAGGCTGAGACGTCAACCGTTGGATAGCCGATTACAAAAAATGTGATCGCTTGTGTGGCGAATCCGAAATTTGCATCCGTTTTGAGCAGCGCGGCGTCGGCCGTGGATCACGTGGGCGCTTTTGTCAGGAGCGTGTTCGGTCTTTGTTCTTTCCGCTTGCTCGCCCGCGCGAAAGACGGTTAAAGGCTCTGGTCGAGAGTTGTGGCGTCTCTCGAAAAGGTGACGAAATTACCTACATAGGGGATGGTCGGGACAACCCGCCATCCCATGAGATTCCAGATCTGAGGCGGCGACCGGCGATGGCCGACCATAAATATCTTTCCATTCGCGGCGCGCGCGAACACAATCTGAAGAATGTCGATCTCGACCTGCCGCGTGACAGCCTGATCGTCATGACCGGCCTGTCGGGGTCCGGCAAGTCGTCGCTCGCCTTCGACACCATCTATGCCGAAGGCCAGCGCCGCTATGTCGAGAGCCTGTCGGCCTATGCGCGGCAATTCCTCGAAATGATGCAGAAGCCTGACGTCGACCAGATCGACGGATTGTCGCCGGCCATCTCCATCGAACAGAAGACCACGTCGAAGAACCCACGCTCGACGGTCGGGACCGTCACCGAGATCTATGACTACATGCGGCTGCTGTTCGCACGCGTCGGCATTCCCTATTCGCCGGCCACCGGCCTGCCGATCGAGAGCCAGACGGTGTCGCAGATGGTCGACCGCGTGTTGGCGGTCGAGGAAGGCACGCGTCTGTTCATCCTGGCGCCGATGGTGCGAGGCCGCAAAGGCGAATACCGCAAGGAACTGCTGGAACTGCAGAAAAAGGGTTTTCAGCGCGTGAAGGTCGATGGTGTCTTTTACGAGATCGCCGACGTGCCGACGCTGGACAAGAAATACAAGCATGACCTCGACGTCGTCGTCGACCGCATCGTCGTGCGCGGCGATCTGGCGACGCGGCTTGCCGATTCCATCGAAACCGCGCTGAAGCTCGCCGACGGGCTGGCGGTAGCCGAATTCGCCGACCGGCCGCTCGACGCCAGCCAGACCGGCGAGGATTCGGTCAACAAGTCGAAGAACGAAACGCACGAGCGTATTCTGTTCTCGGAAAAGTTCGCCTGCCCGGTGTCCGGCTTCACCATTCCCGAGATCGAGCCGCGGCTGTTGTCCTTTAACAACCCGTTCGGCGCCTGCCCGACCTGCGACGGCCTCGGCAGCCAGCGCGCCATCGACGCCAGCCTGATCGTGCCCGACGACAATTTGTCCCTGCGTGCCGGCGCCGTCAGCCCATGGGCGAAATCGACCTCGCCCTATTACGTGCAGACGCTGGAGGCGCTGGGCAAGGCCTATGGCTTCAAGCTCGGCGACAAGTTCAGGGACCTGACGGAAGAGGCAAAGCAAGCCATCCTGCATGGCACCGGCGAGCGCGAGGTCACTTTCCAGTATGATGACGGCCTGCGCTCCTACAAGACGACGAAAACCTTCGAGGGGGTCATCCCCAATCTCGAGCGGCGCTGGAAGGAGACCGAATCGGCCTGGATGCGCGAGGAGATCGAGCGCTTCATGTCGGCCACGCCCTGCCCGGCCTGCCGCGGCTACCGGCTGAAGCCGGAAGCGCTTGCGGTGAAGATTGCCGGCAAGCATATCGGCGAGGTCACCGAGCTGTCGATCCGCAAGGCCGACCAGTGGTTCACCGAGCTCCCAGCCTCGCTCAGCGACAAGCAGAACGAAATCGCGGTGCGCGTGCTCAAGGAGATCCGCGAGCGGCTGCGCTTCCTGAACGATGTCGGGCTCGACTATCTGACGCTGTCGCGCAACTCCGGCACGCTGTCGGGCGGCGAGAGCCAGCGCATACGGCTGGCCTCGCAGATCGGCTCCGGCCTCACTGGTGTGCTCTATGTGCTGGACGAGCCGTCGATCGGCCTGCACCAGCGCGACAATGCGCGCCTGCTCGACACGCTGAAGCATCTGCGCGACATCGGCAACACGGTGATTGTCGTCGAGCATGACGAGGACGCCATCCTCCACGCCGACTATGTCGTCGACATCGGCCCGGCCGCGGGCATCCATGGCGGCCACATCATCGCGCAAGGAACGCCGCAGCAGATCATGGCCAGCCCGGCCTCGATCACCGGCAAATATCTGTCCGGCGAGCTCGAAGTGGCGACGCCGGCGGTGCGGCGCGAGGCCAAGAAGAACCGGCGCCTGAAGATCGTCGGCGCCCGCGGCAACAATCTGAAGAACGTTACCGCCGAAATCCCGCTCGGCACCTTCACCGCCGTCACCGGCGTGTCCGGCGGCGGCAAGTCGACCTTCCTGATCGAAACCTTGTTCAAAGCAGCGTCGCGCCGGATCATGGGTTCGCGCGAGCATCCGGCTGATCATGACCGCATCGAGGGCCTCGAGTTCCTCGACAAGGTCATCGATATCGATCAGTCGCCTATTGGACGGACGCCGCGCTCCAATCCAGCTACCTACACCGGCGCCTTTACGCCGATCCGCGACTGGTTCGCCGGCCTGCCGGAGTCCAAGGCGCGTGGCTATCAGCCGGGCCGCTTCTCGTTCAACGTCAAGGGCGGCCGCTGCGAGGCCTGCCAGGGCGACGGCGTCATCAAGATCGAGATGCACTTCCTGCCCGACGTCTACGTCACCTGCGACGTCTGCCATGGCAAGCGCTACAATCGCGAAACGCTCGACGTCTTGTTCAAGGGCAAGTCGATTGCCGACGTGCTCGACATGACGGTCGAGGAAGGCGTCGATTTCTTTGCCGCCGTGCCCGGCGTGCGCGACAAGCTGGAGACGCTGAAGCAGGTCGGCCTCGGCTACATCCATGTCGGCCAGCAAGCGACGACGCTGTCGGGCGGCGAGGCGCAGCGCATCAAGTTGGCCAAGGAACTGTCGCGCAAGGCGACCGGCAAGACGCTCTACATCCTCGACGAGCCGACCACCGGACTGCATTTCCACGATGTCGCCAAGCTGCTCGAAGTGCTGCACGAGCTGGTCGACCAGGGCAACACGGTGGTTGTCATCGAGCACAATCTCGAGGTGATAAAAACCGCCGACTGGGTGCTCGATCTCGGCCCCGAAGGCGGCGATGGCGGCGGCGAGCTGGTGGCGTCCGGTACGCCGGAGGATATTGTCCGCGAGAAGCGCAGTTACACCGGCCGGTTCCTGCGGGAATTGCTGGAGCGGCGGCCCGGAGGCAAGCGCGAAGCGGCGGAATGAGTGAGGACTGGCTGGCGTTTGGAAGAACCTTCAAATGAAGATCAGAAGAGCGCTTGCTAAGGATCTCGCCACAATCGTCCGGCTGACCGAAGCCGCCTATGCGCCCTACACCGCCTTGTTCGGCGCGCCGCCGATCCCGGTCACCGAGGACTATGCGCCGCGGATCGGACGCGGCGAGGTCTGGCTGCTGGAAAGCAGCGGCGAGCCGGCCGGCCTGATCGTTCTCGAACGGCATCCGGACCATACGATGATCTTCAGTGTCGCCGTCGGCCCTGCCTTCCAAGGCAAAGGTTTCGGCATCGCCCTACTCAAATGGGCGGACGAACAGACGCGCCTGTGGCATCTGCCAGAGGTGCGGCTCTACACCAACGCGAAGATGGAGCGGAACATCGCGCTCTACAAAGCCTACGGCTTTCGCGAAACGGGTCGCCGGCCCAATCCATATCGGCCAGGATGGATGGTCGTCGACATGGCCAAAGCCGTCGAGACGATCGCCATCGCCTGATCCTTTTCAGCAAACCGGGAGGACGACAATGACTCAATCAGGAACAATCCGCGCCGGCATGGGCGGCTGGACCTTCGAGCCGTGGGACACATCCTTCTATCCGGACAAACTGTCCAAGGCGAAGCAGCTGCACTATGCAACCCGGCAGGTGCCGAGCATCGAGGTCAACGGCACCTATTATTCGAGTTTCAAGGAACCGACCTTCGTCAAATGGGCTGGTGAGGCGCCGGATGGCTTCGTCTATTCGTTGAAAGGCAACCGCTTCGTCACCAACCGCCGCGTGCTCGGCGAGGCCGGCGAATCGATGATGCGTTTCCTGGGATCGGGCGTCGCCGCACTCGGCGATAAGTTCGGGCCGATCCTGTGGCAGTTCGCGCCAACAAAAAAATTCGACCCGGACGATTTCGAGGCCTTCCTCAAGCTTTTGCCTGAAAAGCAGGACGGCGTTGCGCTGCGCCATGCGGTGGAGGTGCGCAACGACAGCTTCGTCGTGCCGGAATTCGCTGCCCTGGCGCGCAAATACAAGGTGGCGATCGTCTACGCCGACCACGCCAAATATCCTGGGATCGCCGACATCACCGGCGATTTCATCTATGCCCGGTTGCAGACCGGCAGCGATGACAATCCCGACTGCTACACACCAAAGGCGCTCGACGAATGGGCGGCACGCGCAAAAACCTGGGCGGAAGGCAAGGCGCCGGCCGACCTGCCGCGCACCGATCCGTCAACCGACGCACCGGTCAAACCGCGCGATGTGTTCGTCTACTTCATCACCGAGGGCAAGGTCCGCGCGCCGTTCGGCGCCATGGCGCTGATGAAGCGCGTCACAGGCTGACGGTCTCGAATTGTGACATCTTCACCAGCATCGTAACCTTATCGATACCTCCTTGCTGCATGAATCCGCGGAGCTAGGGCAGCCGCGGGTCAGGGCATGTCGCTCGACTACCACTCACTTCTGCTGGCTGTCGGTTTTTCCGCCGCCTGCCTGAGCCTGACCTTGTTCGGCATCTGGCTGACCGCGCGAACCGAAAAGTTCCTGCTGACTTGGTCGATCAGCGCGCTGTTGATCGTCGGCGACGTTGTTATCTACGAGGACTATATCGAGACGCCTGGACGCATCCTCGGCATCGCGACGTTCGCCCTGCTCCTGGTTGGGTTCTCGACCATGCTGGGCGCGGCCTACCAGTTCAGAAGCGGCCGGTCGCCGATCCCGCTGACGGTCTTCGGAAGCTGCATCTCGATGGCCCTGGCACTGCCGCCGATGGCGCTCGGCTATGACGGGCTCGGCTTCATCTTCGAAAATTTCGTTGCCGCCCTGCTTCTGTTTGCAACGGCCTATCAGTACTGGATCGGGCGCAGCGAAGCCCCTGTCCCGATCATCGGCCTCGCCGTGCTCTACTCGACCACCGGGGTCTCCTTTGTGCTGTGTGCCATGGCGCTTGCATGGGATGGAAAGCTGGTCCTTGGACATGCGCCGAGCAACTGGGCCGAGGATCTGAGCCTCGTCGTCGTCATCGCCAGCATGACCGGCATCGGCGCCCTTTCGCTGGCACTCAACCAGGGCCGTCTGGCCCGACATCACCGTCTGGCTGCGCTGACCGATCCGCTGACCGGCCTGCTCAATCGGCGCGCCCTGTTCGATCTCAATGGCGGCGCCCCGATCGGGGCCTTCACGGCGGTGGTCGTATTCGACCTCGACGGCTTCAAGGCCATCAACGACGAATTCGGCCACGCCACAGGCGATCAGGTGCTGAAAGTGTTCGCCGAGGAACTGGTCGAGAATCTTCGCCCGACCGATGTCGCCGCGCGCATGGGCGGAGAGGAATTCGCGCTGGTTCTGCAGCGCATCCTGCCCGAAGCGGTGGAGTTTATCGCCGAGCGCATACGCACCGCCTTCGCCGCGCGTGTCATCGAGACCGAAACCCGTCCCCTGACATGTACGGTCAGCGCCGGATACGCTTTCGGCAGCAACGACGGCATGAGCTTCGACAAAGTGCTCAGCGCCGCCGACAAGGCGCTCTATGCCGCCAAACGCGGCGGTCGCAACCGCGTCGCGGCCTCGATCTTTCGACGCGCAAGCTAGCCGCTCTCGGCGGCACAGCGCATCCGCCCCTTCCGTCAGCCCTCACGCCGCCATCACGACCTCGTTGTAGGTATCGAGATCGACGTAGAAGACCTTGGTGATCTCTGCGATCAGCTCGTCGTGGTCGTATCCTTGCGATTTCAGAATGTTGATGGCGGTCATGATGTCGACGCGCTCGGTGAGCCGTCGTTTCTGGTAGTCTTCGACGTAGCGTTCCATTGGCTGCCCCTTAGCCCAAGTGCCCCAAATGCGTTGAACAAAAACAGATCGCAGGAAGGGGGCTGCTTGCACGGAACGTGCTGGCTGAGCCTGCGCCTCACCTTGATCTGTCAACGAGACTGATACGGAAAGCGGCCGACTCAACAAGGCCAAGTAAAGCCTAGCATGCAATCTTCAGCGCGCTAGGGTTGCAAGGAGGAGATTCGAAAAGAATCTAGACGGTCAGGAACTTGCGGACATCCGCCCGGTCGAGATCCTCGGCCGGGCCGGTGTGGACGATCTGCCCGCGGTCCATGATGTTGACCTCGTCCGCCAGTTCCCGGCAGAAATCGAGATACTGTTCAACCAGCAGCACGGCGATGCCGGCCTGGTCGCGCAGATAACGAATGGCGCGGCCGATATCCTTGATGATCGACGGCTGGATGCCTTCGGTCGGCTCGTCGAGCACCAGCAGTTTCGGCCGCATCACCAGTGCCCTGCCGATGGCAAGCTGCTGCTGCTGGCCGCCGGAAAGGTCGCCGCCCCGGCGGCCGAGCATCTGCTTCAGCACCGGGAACAATTCGAAGACATGGCCGGGAATGTTGCGGTCGGCGCGCTTCAATGGCGCAAAGCCCGATTCGAGGTTTTCCCGCACCGTGAGCAGCGGGAAGATCTCCCTGCCCTGCGGCACGAATGCGATGCCCGACCGGGCGCGATCATACGCCGCGCTCCGGTCGAGCGCCTTCCCCTCGAAGGCAACGCTTCCGCTCGTCAGCCGGTGGTGGCCGACGATCGATCTCATCAAACTGGTTTTGCCGACGCCGTTGCGGCCGAGCACGCAGGTGATCTTGCCCGCGCCGGCCTTCAGCGAGACGCCACGCAGCGCCTGGGCGGCGCCGTAGTGCAGCGTGGCATTGGAGACTTCGAGCATGGTCAGCGCCTTCTCCAACGCCTGAAGAACGAAAGGTCGAAATGATGGAACGGAACGCGCCAGACCATGATCATCTTCCCAGATAGACTTCGACGACACGCTCGTCGGCCGATACGAAATCGAGCGAGCCTTCGGACAGGACAGAACCTTCGTGCAGGCAGGTGACCTTGACGCCGAGCTCGCGCACGAAATGCATGTCATGCTCGACGACAATGACCGAGTGGTCGCGCGCAATATCCTTGAGCAGCCGCGCGGTCTCCTTGGTCTCGGCGTCGGTCATGCCGGCGACCGGTTCGTCGACCAGCAGCAGTTTTGGATCCTGCGCCAGCAGCATGCCGATCTCGAGCCATTGTTTCTGTCCGTGGCTGAGATTGGCGGCGATTTCGCTACGCTTGTCGCCAAGCCGGGTGATGCCGAGGATGTCGTCGATCTGCCGCACTTCCGCGGCCGAGCGGCGGTGGAACAGCGCCGGGAAGATCGAGCGTGGGCCTTTCAGCGCCAGCATCAGATTCTCCTCGATCGTGTGGCTTTCGAAGACGGTCGGCTTCTGGAATTTCCTGCCGATACCCATCATGGCGATCTCGGCCTCGTCATGTTTCGTCAGGTCGACCTCGCCGTCGAAGTAAACCTCGCCCGCGTCGGGCCGCGTCTTGCCGGTGACGATATCCATCATCGTGGTCTTGCCGGCGCCGTTGGGACCGATGATCGCCCGCATCTCGCCCTTGTCGAGCACCAGCGACAGATTGTTGATGGCGCGAAAGCCGTCGAAGGAAACCGAGACGCCGTCGAGATAGAGGATGGTGTTGCTCTTCGACATCGCTCACTCCGCCGGCTGCGGTTCGGGGCCGGACGCCGACCAGTCGCCGGGCGTCCTCGCGGCACTGCGAACGATCTTCGGCGGCGCCGGGACATCGGGATCGGTGCCGGCGATCGAGGCCGCACGCAGCGCCTTGGCGTTGCCGCGCCAGGAATCCCACATGCCGACAATGCCCTTGGGCAGGAACAGCGTGACGGCGACGAACAGTCCGCCCAGCGCAAACAGCCAGAACTCGGGCAGCACGCCGGTGAACCAGGATTTGCCGGCATTGACCACGAGCGCGCCGATGATCGGCCCGACGACGGTGCCGCGCCCGCCGACGGCCGCCCATACCACGACCTCGATCGAATTGGACGGCTCGAACTCGCCTGGATTGATGATGCCGACCTGCGGCACGTAGAGCGCGCCGGCAATGCCGGCCATGACAGCCGACACGGTGAAGGCGAACAGTTTGACGTTCTCCGCCCGCCAGCCGAGAAAGCGCGTTCGGCTCTCGGCGTCGCGCACCGCCATCAGCAGCTTGCCGTATTTTGAACCGACGATTGCCCAGGTGACGAAGACGGCGAGCGCTAGCGTGACGGCGCTGGCCGCGAACAATGCCGAGCGTGTCGCATCGGCCTGCACGTTGTAGCCTAGAATATCCTTGAAATCGGTCAGGCCGTTGTTGCCGCCGAACCCCATGTCGTTGCGGAAAAACGCAAGCAGCAGCGCATAGGTCATCGCCTGGGTGATGATCGACAGATAGACGCCGGTGACGCGGCTGCGGAAGGCGAACCAGCCGAAGACGAAGGCGAGCAAGCCGGGCACCGCAAGCACCATGATCGCGGCAAACCAGAACTGGTCGAAACCGTACCAGAACCACGGCAATTCCCTATAGTTCAGGAACACCATGAAGTCCGGCAGCAGCGGATTGCCGTAGACGCCGCGCGAACCGATCTGGCGCATCAGATACATGCCCATCGCATAGCCGCCGAGCGCGAAGAAGGCGCCGTGGCCGAGCGAAAGGATGCCGCAATAGCCCCAGGCGAGATCGAGCGCCAAGGCGAGCAGCGCGTAGCAGAGATACTTGCCGGTGAGCGCGACGACATAGGACGGCACGTAGAACGCACTCGTCGGCGAGACTGCAAGATTGAGCAGCGGCACGATGATGGCGACCGCCAAAAGGATGAAGATCGTGATGGCGATGCGGCGGTCGGCGCCGGCGGCGAAGAAGCGTCCCGTGATCATGCTTCCACCGACCTGCCCTTCAGCGCGAAAAGGCCGCGCGGGCGCTTCTGGATGAACAGGATGATGAGGACCAGCACGACAATCTTGCCGAGGACTGCCCCGGCATAGGGTTCAAGGAATTTGTTCACGATGCCGAGCGAGAAGGCGCCGACCAGCGTGCCCCAGAGATTGCCGACGCCGCCGAAGACGACGACCATGAAGCTGTCGATGATGTAGCCGCGGCCGAGATTGGGCGAGACATTGTCGATCTGGCTGAGCGCGACACCAGCGATGCCTGCAATGCCAGACCCCAATGCAAAGGTCAGCGCGTCGACCCATGGTGTCCTGATGCCCATCGAAGCGGCCATGCGGCGGTTGGCGGTGACGGCGCGCATCTGCAGGCCCCAGGGCGTGCGCTTCATCACATAAAGCAGCACCGCGAACACGCCGAGCGCGAATACCAGTATCCAGAGCCGGTTCCAGGTCACCGCGAGCTGGCCGATATCGAACGAACCCGACATCCATGACGGGTTGCCGACCTCCTGGTTCGTCGGCCCGAAGATGGTGCGCACGGCCTGCTGCAGGATCAGCGAGACGCCCCATGTCGCCAGCAGCGTCTCCAGCGGCCGGCCGTAGAGGAAACGGATCACGCCCCGCTCGATGACGAGGCCGACGAGTGCCGCGACCGAGAAGGCGAGCGGCAGCGCGATAACCAGCGACCAGTCGAACAGGCCGGGAAAGGAGTTTCGGATCACTTCCTGCACGACAAAGGTGGTGTAGGCGCCGAGCATGACCATTTCGCCATGCGCCATGTTGATCACGCCCATGACGCCGAAGGTGATGGCGAGGCCGATCGCCGCCAGCAGCAGCACCGATCCGAGCGAGATGCCGTACCAGATGTTCTGGCCCGCATCCCACAGCGCCAGCGTCGAATTGATGTTGGCGATCGCCGCCGTCGCCGCGTCATTGACCACGCCTTCGGAATTGGCCTCGACGGCGGTGAGCAGGGACAGCGCGTTGCGTTCGCCACGCGCGCCGATCAGGGCGACCGCCGCGAGTTTCTCGGTCTCCGGCCGGTCGGAAACGAGAACCGACGCCGCGCGGGCCTGTTCGAGCAGCGCTTTGACGCTTGCCACGGTTTCGCTGGCGATTGCGGCATCGAGTGGCTCGATGTTTGTGGCATCGGGCGTCTTGAACATGGTGTCGGCGGCAGCAATGCGCGCAGCCGGATCTTTTGCGCCGAGCGTCAGCGTGCCCAGCGCATCGCGGATGGCGCGGCGCAGCGTATTGTTGACCTTGATCTTGGTGATCTCGCCCTTGGCCGCCTCGCCGGACTTTTCACCGCTCAGCGGGTCGAGCAGCTCAACGCTGCCGCCACCTTCCTTACCGATGAAAACCAGCGAATCGGCCTTGCGAACGTAAAGATCGCCCTCCGCAAGCGCGCCCAGCGGGCGTTCGACGGCAGTATCACCGGTGGCCGCGAGCTCGCGCACGACAGCTTCGGTGGCCGAAAAATTCGAGGCAGTGGCAAATTTGGCGATGATGGCGCGCAGATCCGCTTCGGCAGCGTTCGACGGCGACAGCATCCCCAGGAGGAGGAGGAGGAGCAGCAGCAGGCCGATCGCGCGGGTGAAGATCATCGATTTCAGGCGACTCTTGAAGGGTTGAACTTCGCGTCCGGGCGGGCTGGAGGAGAGGAGGAGCTCGCCCGGACGCGTCGCGGTCTAGGTCGTGGAGAAACCCACGACCGTTAGACCCGGGAGGATCAGTTGGTTCCCTTGCCGCCGCACTTGCCGGTGGCAACATTGAAGTTGCCGCAGGACAGAGGCGCGCGCCAATCGGAGATCAGGTCCTTCGAATCAGCCAGATAGTCAGACCATTCGTCACCCATCACCAGGCCGGACGTCTGCGAGACCGTCTCGAACTGGCCGTCGGCCTGGATTTCGCCGATCAGCACCGGCTTGGTGATGTGGTGGTTCGGCATCATGGTCGAATAACCACCGGTCAGGTTCGGCACCGAGACGCCGATCACGGCGTCGATGACCTTGTCAGGATCGGTGGTGCCGGCCTTCTCAACCGCCTTCACCCACATGTTGAAGCCGACATAGTGGGCTTCCATCGGGTCGTTGGTGGTGCGCTTGTCGCTCTTGATGAACTTGTGCCAGTCGGCAATGAACTCCGCGTTCTCGGGCGTATCGATGCTCTGGAAATAGTTCCAGGCGGCGAGATGACCGACGAGCGGCGTGGTATCGAGACCGGCAAGCTCTTCCTCGCCGACCGAGAAGGCCATGACCGGGATGTCCTCGGCCTTGATGCCCTGATTGCCGAGCTCCTTGTAGAACGGCACGTTGGCGTCGCCATTGACGGTCGAGACGACGGCGGTCTTCTTGCCGGCCGAGCCGAACTTCTTGATCGCCGAGACCTCGGTCTGCCAATCGGAGAAGCCGAACGGCGTGTAGTTGACCATGATGTCTTCGGCGGCGACGCCCTTGGCTTTCAGATAGGCTTCGAGGATCTTGTTGGTGGTGCGCGGATAAACGTAGTCGGTGCCTTCAAGCACCCAGCGTTTCACCGAACCGCCGTCCTCGCTCATCAGATAGTCGACGGCCGGAATTGCCTGCTGGTTCGGCGCCGCACCGGTGTAGAACACGTTGCGCTCGCTCTCCTCGCCCTCATACTGGACGGGATAGAACAGGATGTTGTCGAGCTCGCTGAACACCGGCAGCACCGACTTGCGCGACACCGAGGTCCAGCAACCGAACACCGCCGCGACCTTGTCCTTGGAGATCAGCTCGCGCGCCTTTTCGGCGAACAGCGGCCAGTTCGAAGCCGGATCGACGACGACCGCTTCGAGTTTCTTGCCGAGCAGGCCGCCCTTTGCATTCTGCTCTTCGATGAGCATCAGCATGGCGTCCTTCAGCGTCGTCTCCGAAATCGCCATGGTACCCGACAGCGAGTGGAGAATACCCACCTTGATCGTGTCGTCAGCCGCCCTGGCCGGGACACTCATCAGCAGGCCGGCCGTGACCGCGCCTGCCGAAAACATTTTTGTTATTGTCGAGAAACTGCCCCTCATATCTCAAAACTCCCTAGCTGATTGATCGCATCGCAAACAGACCATGCAACGGCTGTGCCAACCGCGGGAGCAAAATTAAATTGCTTGGATTTCCCAGCCCTATCAGCCGGTTAATATATTAGCCGCCAAAGATAAGCGCCGCCGCCGGTGCTCTGCTTTAGAAAAAACTTCCCACTCTCGCCTAATTTTTGATCACTCGCGAATTAATGCACCAGTTTTGAGCAGAACCCGATCGAAGACGGCGAACCGTTGCAGCGCAGCAGGAAAATGGGGCAAGTTCGATCTTCAAACGAGCGACGTCATGGCCTCCAGGATTTCTTGTATTTTCAGCACCATGCTTCTGGCTGCAGCGAGCGGCAGTGCACGCGCCGACTTCACCGACGGCAAATTGCCGGACGGCACCTATCACTGCGAAGTCTATCTGCTTGGCATGTTCCTCAGCCTTGGCGACATCACCATCAAGGGGAATGTCTATAGCGGCCCGGTGACCTTCGGAACCGCCCGGCAGGGCTACAACTATCAGATGGATGCAAGCGGCGAGATCACCTGGTTGGGCCCATTGGGCGGCTATACGACCGGCGGCAACTCGATCTCGCTCACGCAAGCCACCCTGGATGGTCAAACCAGCCCGTCCTTCGACATCATCATGAAGCAGCCTGACGGCGCCTTCACCGCCTCGACCTGCACAAAGCGTTGAACAGCCGACAAGAAGAGGCGCGAAACCTTGCGAGGTTCCGCGCCGGCAGGAGGGTACGGCTAAATGCTCTTGGCCGACATCTGTTCGGCAATATAGTCGGCCTGACGGATCGCCAGCGACACGATCGTCAAAGTCGGATTTTCAGCGCCGCCGGTGGTGAACTGGCTGCCATCCGACACGAACAGGTTCTTGATGTCGTGCGCCTGGCCATGCTTGTTGACGACGCCGTCGGCCGCCTTCTCGCTCATCCGGTTGGTGCCGAGATTATGGGTCGACGGATAGGGTGGCGTCGGGAAGGTCCGCGTCGCCCCGACCGCCGCGTAGAGCGCCGAGCCCTGCTTGTAGGCGTGGTTACGCATCGCCGTGTCGTTGGCATGGTCGTCGAAATGGACGTCCGCCACCGGCATGCCGTGCTCGTCCTTGATATCGGCATGCAGCGTGATGCGGTTTTCCTCGCGCGGCATGTCCTCGCCGACGATCCACATGCCGGCCATATGGTCGTAGTGGTCGAGCGCCGTGGTGAAGGAACGTCCCCAGCCGCCGGGATTGAGGAAGGCGGCCATGAACGGCAGGCCGAGCGACAGCGTCTCTAGCTCATAGCCGCCGACGAAGCCGCGCGAGGGATCATTGCGGGCCTCGTCGCGAATGATACCGGCCATGGTGGTGCCGCGATACATATGCACCGGCTTGTCGAAGACGCCGTAGACCGAGCCGGTGGTGTGGCGCATGTAGTTCTTGCCCACCTGCCCCGACGAATTGGCAAGGCCGTCGGGAAACTGGCTCGATGCCGAATTGAGCAGCAGCCGCGGACTCTCGATCGAATTTCCGGCGACGGCGACGATGCGGGCCTTCTGTTCCTGCAGTCTGCCGTCCTTATCGGCATAGACGACGCCAGTCACCTTGCCGCCAGCGTCGTGGCTGATTTTGAAAGCCATGGCGTTTGGCCTGACCTCGAGATGGCCGGTCGCCTCGCCCTTGGGAATTTCGTTGTAGAGCGTCGACCATTTGGCGCCCCATTTGCAGCCCTGGAAACAGAAGCCGGTCTGCTGACAGGCATTGCGGTCGTCGCGCGGCTCGGAATTGATTGCCATCCGGCCGGTGTGGCACTCCTTGTAGCCGAGCTTGTCGGCGCCAGCCTTCATCACCTTGAAGTTGTTATTGCCGGGAAGGCCTGGGATGTTGTTGGTGAGCGTCACGCCTAGTCTGTCTTCGGCCTTTGCGTAGTAGGGCTCCAACTCGGCAAGCGTGATCGGCCAATCGAGCAGATTCGCGCCTTCCAATTTTCCGTAGGTCGAAAGCGTTTTGAATTCGTGCTCCTGAAAGCGCAGCGAGGCGCCCGCCCAGTGCGTGGTCGAGCCGCCGACCGCCTTGACAATCCATGCCGGAAGGTTTGGGAAATCCTTCGCCACCCGCCAGTCGCCCGAGGTCGTGCGCTTGTCCGTCCAGGCGAGTTGGGCGAATGAATCCCACTCGTCGTTGATGAAATCCTCATATTCGTGGCGGGCGCCCGCCTCCAGGATGACGACATCGATCCCCTTCTGGGCGAGTTCGTTGCCGAGCGTGCCGCCGCCGGCACCCGAGCCGATGATGACGACCACGCCGTCGTTCTTGAGATCAAATGGTGCTGCCATGGTTTCCTCCCATGATGTCTGTTGTGTGCGGTTTGGGACGATGGGATCAGAGCCACTCGATGTCGTCGAACCCGCGCGCCATGTAGCCGCCCTTGGAGTAGGACTCGCCCTCGTAGCCGAAGATCGGCCAGACCTCTTTCTGGTTGTAGAGGCCGACGACCAGCCCGCCGCGGACGGCCTGAAAGAACGGCGTGTCCTCGATCTCTCTCAGCACCGCAACGCGCTGCTCCTCCCAGCCGAGACCGGTGTAGCCGTCCTTGCCCGACTTCAAGTCGAGCTCGGCAATGCCTTTTTCGATAAGGTCTTTGTGGGCGGGGTCTTTGCCGGCCTGCTCGTCATGGGCCTTGACGGCGATTGCGTAATATTTGTCAGGCACCTGGTCGTGCGGGTAGATGTCGCGCGCCATCTGGATCAGGGTTGCCATGGTTTCGGGCTTGAGCGCGGATGTCTCGAGGCCCCATGCATGTTCCGGGCTGATGACGGCACTGCCCGAAATCACCAGCAACGCGCCAACACCGCCGCGCTTCAGAAGCTCGCGGCGCGATAGCCCGGGCTTCCTTTCATGGGCCGGCTTTCTCTCATAAATCGTGACCATTTGTTCCTCCCTTTGCTTGCTGTTCGCACCCGAAGGTGCCTGGCTGGCGCGGCCGTAATGTCTCCTATTTGAACCGGCCCTGACGCTGCAGAACCTCGATCTTGTAGCCGTCGGGATCCTCGATGAAGAAGAAGCGCGCGAGCAGCGCTCCGTCGCGGTTGAACTCGACGATCTTCTTCGGGCTCAGGCCAAGCGCGCCGAGCCGGTCATGTTCGCTGTCCAGATCGGCGACCGAAACCGCGAGATGGCCGTAGCCGTCGCCGAGCGCATAAGGCTCCTGGCGGCCCTTGTTGACGGTGAGCTCGACTTCCAACCCCGCCTCGGCATTGCTCAGATAGACGAGCGTAAAGGTTTCGAAATCGAGCCGTTCAGCAACATCCAGTCCAAAGGCTTTCCGGTAGAAGTCGACGGACCGGGCCTCGTCCAGAACCCGGATCATGGTGTGGATCGCCTTCGCCAAATGACACTCCGTTGCGGTAAGCGCGATGTGCGCGTCGGCGTGATTATGCGCGGGTTGCGGCAAAGGTGGTGGCAGCCGATTACCACGCGCTAATCTAACGACGGGGTGGCAAACCGCCTAAGGACGAAAGTCCGATTGCTGTTTTCCGCTTTCCGGCTGAAGATAATTGGCCGCAATTAGGCACTGCTCAAAGGCGCGAATCGGTGCTGATTGCGCCTAAAATCAACAAGAATGGCCAAGACCAATAAGAACGGGAGGTAACGATGTGCAGGGTTTTTGCCGGGCAGGATCCGGAGGGTTACCGGCAGATCAATCGATCGATCCGCATCGACGGGCACTCGACGAGCATCCAGCTCGAGTCGACGTTCTGGGCATTGCTCGACGAGATCGCCGACAGCCAAGGTTTAACGACGCCGAAATTCATCTCGAAGCTCTATGACGAGGCCATTGAGATCAATGGCCAGATTCCGAACTTCGCCTCGATGCTGCGCACGACCTGTGCTCTCTATCTGCGCGGCCATCGGCCGGGCATCGAAGAACACACGGCCCCGAAGCGGCAAGCAGCTTAACTTTCGATCGCAACATCGAGTGCCAGCCGGGTCATATCGGTGAAAAGCGCCTGGCGTTCGGAATAGTCGGTTTGCTCGCCGGTCACCACATTGTCGACGACAGTCAGCATCGACAGGGCCTGGGCGCCGAAATGCGCTGCGATGCGATAGAGCGCACTGGTTTCCATATCCACGGCCAGCGCGCCCTGTGCCTGTGCTTCGGCGAAGCGATCGCGCCCCTGGGGATGATAGAATATATCGCTGCAGATGGTCAGCCCGGCCTGATGTTCGATGCCGATTTCGGCAGCCCGCGTCAATGCCTGGGCATAAAGCTCCGGATCGGGGCCGGCATCAGCACCGTAGAGCCCAAAGACCTGGCCGCTCTCTGCACTTTCACCGCGCACCGACTGCGAGATCACCAGGCTGCGCAGTTTAACCGCCGCCGTCAGGGCGCCACAGGTGCCGGTGCGGATCAGTGTCCTGACGCCATGGAAGTCCAGCAATTCATGCGCGTAGATCAGGAATGACGAGACGCCGATGCCGGTGGACTGGATGCTGACGGGCTTGCCGCGAAACAGGCCGGTAAAACCGAGGGCCTCCCTTCGACGGTTGACGCAGCGCGGCGCCTCCAGAAAGGTTTCCGCCATCCATTCGGCACGCTGCGGATCGCCCGGCAACAGCACTGTTGCGGCATAATCACCCTTGCCTGCCTCGTTGTGCGGCGTCACGGCATGCTCCCCCAAAACCCGCCGCCCGTTTCGTCATAATCATGGCAGTCTCACGCCATTTCGCAAGTGCGAGAATTAGTATGCCCTAAGATTCCAGTACATCCTTGACGATTGTGGCCAGTTGCTTGAGCGAAAACGGCTTCGGCAGGAAACCGAAATGCGCGTCTGCCGGCAGGTTTTTGGCGAACGCATCCTCGGCGTAACCGGAAACGAAGACGAATTTGATGTCGGGTTGCCGCTTGCGCAATTCGCCAAGCAGCGTCGGCCCATCCATCTCAGGCATCACCACGTCGGAAACGACAATGTCGACCTTGCCGCCGAGCGCCTCGAAGACTTCCAGCGCCTCGACGCCCGAGGACGCTTCGTGGACGGTGTAACCGCGCGACGTCAGCGCCCGCATGCCGCCCATGCGCACGGCATCCTCGTCCTCGACGAGCAGCACCGTGGCCGAACCCGACAGATCCTTGGCAGCGTCGGCGATCTTTGTCGGTGCAGCCGGCGCCTCGCCGGGCTCGCCTGCCTTTCTCGCCTCTGCAATGTAGCGCGGCAGGAAAATGCGGAACACCGATCCCTTGCCGACCTCGGAATCGCAGAAGATGAAGCCGCCTGTCTGCTTGATGATGCCATAGACCATGGACAGGCCGAGGCCGGTGCCCTTGCCGACCTCCTTGGTGGTGAAGAAGGGTTCGAAAATCTTCTTGAGGACTTCGGGGGCGATGCCGCTGCCGGTGTCTTCGACTTCGACCACCACGTAATCGGCCGGCGCAAGTTCGCGGTAGGGAAGGCTTTTGCTCTCTTCTGTCGTCACGTTCCGGGTGCGCACGGTGAGGTCGCCGCCGGCCGGCATCGCATCGCGCGCATTGACCGCCAGATTGACCACCACCTGCTCGAACTGCCCGATGTCGACCTTCACCGGCCACAGATCGCGGCCATGATCGACCTTCAGCTTGATGTCGCTTCCGACCAGGCGGGCCAGCAGCATCCGCAGGTCGGCAAGCACGTCGGTCAGGTTGAGCACCTCCGGCCGCAGCGTCTGCTTGCGCGAGAAGGCCAGAAGCTGCCGCACCAGCGACGCCGCCCGGTTGGCGTTCTGCTTGATGTTCATGATGTCGGGGAAGGACGGGTCCGACGGGCGGTGGTTGGTCAACAAAAGGTCCGACGCCATGATGATGGCGGTCAGTACGTTGTTGAAGTCGTGTGCGATGCCGCCGGCAAGCTGGCCGACCGCCTGCATCTTCTGGCTTTGCGCCATCTGGCCCTCGAGCGCCTTCTGCTCGGTGGTCTCGACGGCATAGACGATAGCCGATTCTTCGGCGCCCTCGCCGGTGCCGTCGGCAACCGCGTTGACGTAGAAGCGCATGTGCCGTTCTTCATTGCCGGGCAGCAGCGTATCGATCGGTTCGATGTCGGCCTGCCTTTGTCGCGCTTTTTCGAACGCCGCGGCAAAGGCGGGCCGGTCGCGCTCATGGATCACCGTGTCCAGCCGCACGCGCCGATCGACCGCGTCCCCGTCGACGACGGAGGAAAACAGCGACAGGAAAGGCGCGTTGGTGCGCAAGATGCGCCCGCTGTTGTCGACCGCCGCTATTGCCATCGGCGTCGAATTGAAGAAGCGGGTGAAGCGGATCTCCGAGGCGCGAAGATCGGCGGAAGCGTCCTCACCTTGCGTCCGGTTGAGCACGATGGTGCGCGTCGGACCGTTGACACCCTCGCGGCTGGCCGAGACCCTATGCATGAAACGCACGGGCAGCGCCTCACCTTTCACCGTCGTCAGATCGAGATCGATGACCGCATTGCGCGTGGTGCCGGGATCGGCCTTGACTGAGCGGACCAGCGCCATGCCGTCGCCCGCGACGATCTCCGGAAGCGTGACGGCACCAGGCGTGAAGCTCGTCAGGTCGATGCCCAGCCACTCCGCCAGCGTGGCGTTGATATAGGTGACGCGGCCTTCCTGGTCGGCCGAAAAGAAGCCGGCCGGCGCATGGTCGAGATGGTCGATGGCCTCCTGCAGATCGAGGAAGAATCGCTCCTGCTCGGCCCGTTCTTCCGAGATGTCGGCGAGTTGCCAGGCGAGCAAGGGCAGCCGCTGGCCCGGGACGCTGAAGGCCCGGGCGCGGGCACGGTACCAGCGCGCGCCCGGCTCGGCGCCGGGTCGAATGGATTGCGCAAGCCGAAACTCCCCGTCGCCGGGCTGGCCGTCGCGCAGGCCGGAGGCGAGCCGGTATATGGTCACCGAGGCCTCGGGAACGTCGGACAGCAAACCTTCGACCGTCTTGAGATCCGCCGCGGACGCCGCGCCCGTCATGTCGGCATAGGCCCGATTGGCGTAGACGACACGACCCTTGGTGTCCGTGACCAGAAGACCTTGCGACATCGAATCGACAAACGCTTTCGACAGCTCGTCACTCGTCGAGCGCGGTGTGATCTGCACGAAGCCGATGGCGGTGGCGAACAGGAAGCCGACGCCGATCATCGCCAGCACACCAAGCATTCCGAGCAGGAATGGATCGCCAAGACGTTCGCGGAAAAGGCCGAAGACGATCGCGGCGCCGGTCAGGACGACGATGAAGACGATGAGCCGGGTGACCGCGCCCGGTCGCGTGTTCTGGTCAACGATCGGTACCGGATAGAAATCGCCGCGCGCTTCCTTGGCCATATGCCCCCTGCTCGTGAAATCCGGTACTTGCCCCTGCCCGGTTGAATCACATTCTCAGGGTCCGGAAAAGGCCTTGGCGGCAAATGTCCGCTAAAAATGACGCCCGTTCTGCGCCTGGTGTGGTGAAACCGAAATTCGCATCACCTTGGTGCAACGCGGAGCGAATTTCGGATTCATCACACCAGCAACTTGCTGAAAATCCAGTGTGGTGGATTTGAAGTGGGAACGCTGACGCACTCAATTCGCAGGAACTTCAAATCCACCAGATTGGCGTTTCAAGCTGTTCAAGAAGCGCGAAAGGCAACTTGCAGGGGCGTGCCGCAACAGTCTAGTGTCACTTTTCTTCGAAAGCCGATACGGGGGCACTAATGCAAGGGCTGGATAGCGTTTTGGGTCCTTATGCCGCGGAAATCCTGTGGACGCTGGTCGCGCTTGTCCTTCTGGTCATTATTCTCCTCATCATCAAGCTGGTCCGCAATCTGACCTTTGGAACATTCGTTGCCGGCGGCAGGAACCGCAAGACGCGCCTGGCCGTCATGGACGCCACCGCTGTCGACAGTCACCGCCGGTTGGTGCTGGTGCGCCGCGACGACATCGAGCACCTGCTGTTGATCGGAGGCCCAACCGATGTCGTCGTCGAACGCGACATCCGGCTGTCGGCGCTGCGCCGTCCTGCACTGACCGGAGATAGCGGCGGCCATCAACCGGCACCGCGGCCGCGCGCGCCTCAACCGGCTCCTGCGCCAATGATGCAAGCACCGCCTCCGCAGCCGGTAAGCGCGGCCCCGACGCCTGTCCGGCCCCATCAGACGGCGCCAGCGCCGAAGCCAGCAGCGCAAAGCCATCAATCGGCGACCATCACGCCGCTGCCCGCCTACGGATCGGCGAATGCCAGTGCCTTTCTACACGCGTCATCGCCGGCAAGACAGGATTCCCCGCCAAAGCAGGATTCTATTGACGATACGCTGATGAGGGAGCTCGAAGTCTCGTTTGATGACCCGCACCCCGCCAAGCCGGAGAGCAAGCCGGCGGCAAAGGGGCCGTCGTCTCTCGATGACGAGATGACGAAGCTTCTCGGCGAGCTTTCCAGCCAGAAAAGATAACCGGCCAAAAACCGGGCCAGCGAACAGCTAACAAAAAAATGGCCGGAGACCGGCCATCACAAAATTCGCTATTGCTGCTTTTTAGGCGCTCCGCCTGTGCTTCAGTCGTCGCGGTAGACCTTCTCGCGGCGCTCGTGGCGCTCCTGCGCCTCGATCGACAAGGTCGCGATCGGACGCGCATCGAGCCGCTTCAGCGCGATGGGCTCGCCGGTTTCTTCACAATAGCCGTAAGTGCCTTCATCAATGCGCTGAAGCGCGGAATCAATTTTTGAAATGAGTTTTCGCTGGCGATCGCGGGCGCGAAGTTCGATGGCGCGGTCAGTTTCCGAAGAGGCGCGATCAGCGAGATCGGGGTGGTTGGCGTTTTCCTGCTGCAGGATTTCGAGAGTTTCGCGCGCTTCGCGCAGTATGTCGTTCTTCCAGGTGACGAGCTTCAGGCGAAAGTAGGATTTCTGCCGTTCGTTCATGAACGGCTCGTCTTCGGAGGGTACGTAATCGGCAGTAACGATGTCGTTCATTCGACTCACCCAAACAGCCCCAATTTTGGCGCCTATATATTCGCGGACCGAATGCGGCACAAGCGTAATCGACGACAGTTTCACGCAATTGTTAATGTCGGGCAAAACGGTAATGGCCGCATCATTCGCATGAAGGGCGCGACCGAATTCGCGTATGATTTGTTGGCTTTGAAAGGTGCTGGCCATTGTGCATAAGGCCGTTCTCATGGCTAATCCTGCAGCGCCTTTTGACGAGTTTCGGTGTTTGGCACAAGCGAGGGGCCGGTGAGCAAGCTTTATCTGTTGAGGCATGCCAAGGCCGGATGGGCCTTGCCCGGCATGCGCGATTTCGATCGTCCACTCGACGCATCCGGCCTCGCCGACGCCGAAACGATGGGTGCGGCCATGCGGGCCCGCAGCTACATTCCGGACCTCACCCTTTGCTCCAACGCAAAGCGAGCGCGCCAGACGCTGGAAGGCCTGGCCGGCCACACCGATACAGGTCGGGTCCTGTTCTTGGACACGCTCTATAGCGAGGACGCCGCCGGTTATCTCTCGATCATCCGCGGCAATGGCGGGCCAGGCTCGCTGCTCCTCATCGGCCACAACCCGATGACGGAAGATCTCGCTATCGCGCTTTCGGGCGATGGCGACGAGACTGCGAGGGGAATTCTGAACCACGGCTTCCCGGCCTCCGGCCTTGCGGTCGTCCGTTTTCCAGGCAGTCTTGCCAACGCCGCGCAAGGCACCGGCTATCTCGAAGCCTTCGTGACGCCAGCCGATCTCTGACGCCATTTCAACCTAGCGTGGTGGATTTGAAGTTCCTGCCACTTCAATGGCATCAGCGTTCAGGAACTTCAAATCCAAAAACACATTACAGCGCCGCGCATCCTCTTGGACGCGCAAAGGACGCTGTCCAACTCAATTTTGCGCATGATCTTTTTCCGAGCCTATGGTTCGGGTTCATGCGCGAATTCAATGATTTGCTAGTGTGGCTTAGAATCCGAAATTCGCTCACTGCGCTGCTCCAAGGTACTGCGAATTTCGGATTCGCCACACTAGGCAGCAGCGTCTATATCGGGTCGTACCGAAGCCCCGAGAGACGCATTTTGGCATCATCGCTGACCACTTTCACCGACGAGGCGAAGATTGCCCTGGATACGCTGTCGGGGCGCGCTACCGGGCTTTTTTCGCCATCGCTGCGGCTGGGTGTCACTGGCCTTTCCCGCGCGGGCAAGACAGTGTTCATCTCAGCCTTTGTCCACAATCTGATCCATGGCGGGCGCTTGCCGCTGTTCGCGGCGCAGAAATCGGGACGCATCGCCCGTGCCTTCCTCGAAGAGCAACCGGATGACGCCGTACCGCGATTCCAGTACGAGGATCACGTAGCGGCCCTGGTCAACGACCGCCTCTGGCCGGATTCGACAAGGGCCATTTCCGAGCTGAGGCTCACCATCGAATATGAATCGGCCTCCGGCTGGAGCCGCATGTTTTCATCAGGCAAATTGTCGGTCGATATCGTCGACTATCCCGGCGAATGGCTGCTCGACCTGCCGCTGCTCGGCAAATCCTACGCTGATTTCTCACGCGAAGCCTTCGAAATGGCCGTGCTGCCGGTGCGCGTCGACCTTTCACAGGAATGGCGCGCGCTCTCGGCAGCGGTCGATCCGAATGCGGACGCCGACGAGATGACGGCGCGCCGCCTCGCCGAGAGCTTCGCCGCTTATCTCAAGGCATGCAAGCTCGACGAGCGGGCGCTTTCGACCCTGCCACCCGGCCGTTTCCTGATGCCCGGCGATCTTGAGGGCTCGCCGGCGCTGACTTTCGCGCCCTTGCCGAGCCTGAGTGAGCGGCGGGCGCGTTCCGGGTCGCTTCAGGCGATGATGGAGCGGCGCTACGAGGCCTACAAGACATATGTCGTAAAGCCGTTCTTCCGGGAGCACATCACGCGCCTCGACCGTCAGATCGTGGTGATAGACGCCCTGCAGGCCTTGAACGCAGGCCCCGGCGCCATGGCCGATCTCGAACGTGCTGTGACCGAAATCCTCGCATGTTTCCGCCCCGGCCGCGGCAATTTCCTGACCGACTTTTTTTCAAGGCGCATCGACCGCATATTGGTGGCGGCGACGAAGGCGGACCATCTGCACCACGAAAGCCACGACCGACTGCAGGCGATCGTGCGGCGGCTTGCCGACCGTGCCGTGGCGCGGGCGAATTTCACCGGCGCCGATGTCGACGTGGTTGCCCTGGCGGCGGTGCGCGCGACCCGGGAAGGCACGGTCAAGCAAGGCCGTGAGACGTTGCCGGTCATCATTGGCACACCGTTGAAAGGTGAAAAGATCAACGGCGAAACATTTGATGGAAAGACCGAAACAGCCATATTTCCCGGTGATTTACCGGAGAAAATTGATGCAGTGTTCGATGTCTCTGGGCCAGACCATCGGCAGAGCCCAGACCATCGGCAAAGCCCAGACCATCGACAAAGTAATGATGACCCGGCAATCCGCTTCGTGCGCTTTCGCCCGCCAAAGCTCGAACGCACGGCTGAAGGCGTCACGCTGTCGCTGCCGCATATCAGGCTCGACCGCGCCCTGCAGTTCCTGATCGGAGATCGTCTGGCATGACCGCGCCCCGCAAGCCGGCGGCTTTTCGCATCGAGCCGGAAGCCCCGCCAAAAGAACGGGCAGCCTTGCGGCAGCCCGACGCTCCATCGGCCAGAAAGCCACGCGCCGCGAAGGCTGATCTTGCCGTCGTCACTCCGGCGGAAATCGACGTTTTCGACGAGCCAGATATTATCGCCGCCGAACCGCCGCCGGCCACCGCGCCGCGTAAGCGTTCGATATCAGGTGGCTTGTTGTTCGGCGCATTGGGCGTTCTGGTTTCGCTGGGCCTCGGCCTTTGGACCGATCAGCTGATTCGCGATCTGTTCGCGCGTGCTGAATGGCTGGGCTGGCTTGCCGCCGGGATGGCCGCGATCGCGGTGCTGGCGCTTCTGGTCATCCTCGTCCGCGAATTCCTGGCGATCGCCCGCCTCGCCGAGGTCGAAAAGCTGCAGAAGCGGGCACTCGACGCCATTGCCCGCGACGATCCGAAGGCCGCTCGCGCCGTGGTCGACGAACTCTCGGCCTTTGTCGCGGCCAAACCCGAAACCGCGGCCGGCAGACGTGCGTTGGCAGACTTGCGCGACGAGATTATCGACGGTGGCAATCTGGTGCGCCTGGCCGAGACCGAAATCCTCGGCCCCCTCGATGCGCGCGCCAAGGTGATGATCCTCGAAGCGGCAAAGCGTGTGTCGCTGGTGACGGCGGTCAGCCCTCGCGCTCTGGTCGACGTCGCCTATGTCGTGTTCGAAGCGGGCCGGCTGATTCGCCGGCTGTCGGAACTTTATGGCGGCCGGCCGGGCACGCTGGGGTTCTTCAGGCTGGCGCGCAGCGTTCTCGCCCATCTGGCGGTGACCGGCTCGATTGCCGTGGGCGACAGTTTCGTTCAGCAGATCGTCGGCCATGGCCTCGCTGCTCGGCTCTCGGCCAAGCTTGGCGAAGGTGTCGTCAACGGCATGATGACGGCGCGCATCGGCATTGCTGCGATGGAGACCGCAAGGCCCCTGCCCTTCAGCGCCACGAGACGGCCCGGCATGGGTGATTTCCTGTCCGCGCTGACATCGTTTGCAACTAAAAAGCAGAAGGAAACATCGGCTTCCGACAATTGACAGCTATCTCCAGCGCCGCACGTCTAGTGAGCGCGAAAAGGACGCTGAAGCACTTTGATTACGCGCATGATCCCAGCGCAAATCGCTTCAGATTTTCGGAGCCATGCGCTAGCGGTGACGAAGCATTAACCAATCTTGTTCATGGTCGGACGGGTTCCAAACCAGTCTCTTTGTTGCCGGGTGTCGTCGATGAAAAGCGTGATCTTGTCTAGCGTCCTGCCGGTGGCGGTCGTGGTTTCAACAACTGCCTGCATGGCTGAAAAGACCTTTGCAGCAGAACGGGACAAGAAGTTCTTTCAATCGGTGGAAGGCGAATGGGTCGGCCCGGGGGAAATCGTCGCCGGCAAATACAAGGGCACGAAATTCACCTGCAATTTCACCGGTTCGACACCAGACGGCAAGATCGGCATGTCGCTCGACGGCGGCTGCCGGGTCGGCATGTTCACCCAGCAGATGTCGGCGACGATTCAGCACAAGGGCCGCGAGGGCTACAAGGGCAGCTTCATGGGCGGTGCTGCCGGTTCCGGCCTCGACATTGTCGGCGGCAACGTGGTCAGCGCCAACAAGGTCGTCTTCACCATCAACCGCAACCAGTTGCGAGGCGTCATGCAGGCTCTTGTCCCCAACGACAATTCGATGACGGTGACGGTTGCGGTGCGCGTCGACCAGCAATTGGTGCCGGTCATCGGCATGAAGCTGAAGCGCGTCGATACGGTCGAAGTCGGCTCCATCGCGCCGAACTGAGCGGCCATTGCGCGACCGATAGGACGTGCAGCGCTCTACTCTAGTTGCAAAAAAGCGGCAGCTACGGCCACCGCTTTTTCCAAAACTCCGATCGATACTCAGCCCTTGATGGCGGTGATCAACTCGTCATAGGCCTTGCAGGCCTCGTCCGCCGTCGTCGTGCCCTGATACTTGGTTGTGACCGCCTGGACCTTGGCGGTGAGGTCGGCTGCCTTGGCCGGATCCTTGGTAACGGCCTCCTGAAGGGCTGCAGTCATGTCCTGAGCTTTCTTGGCCAGCATTTCGGTCGTGCAGTCCGGCGCCTTCGAGCAGGCCGATCCGGCAAGTGCCGCGATGCCAACGGCAACAAGCAAAAAAATCTTCATGTCAGTCGTCTCCCTCAAAAAAGGCGGCCGACTTGATCGTCGTCCGCCCTTCACGGCCAAAGCCGCGCGTCCTTAGCGCCCGATTGCTGCAACACGCAACGCAGCGGGTGCATAAAGCTGTGGAGCGCGCCTGCAACACTGCTGCACCAGTTTCCGGATTCGGACTGTTCGATTTCAGCCGAAGCCCCTATCTTGGCCGCTCGATGCCGCAGCACGTGCAGCGGTCCCTAGAGAGAACGGAACGGCAGGCATGGCGGCAGAAGCAGCGGGCAGCGATCTGATCCACGTGGTGGCGCTGCTCGCCGCAGGTGTTGTCGCCGTACCGATCTTCAAGCGTGTGGGGCTTGGTTCCATCCTCGGCTATCTGGCGGCCGGCGTGGTCATCGGCCCGTTCGGCATCGGCATCTTTTCCGAATCGGAAGCCATTCTTCACGTCGCCGAGCTCGGCGTCGTCATGTTCCTGTTCATCATCGGGCTGGAGATGCAACCGTCGCGGCTGTGGGGACTCAGGCGAGAGATCTTTGGCCTTGGGGCATTGCAGGTCGGCGTGTGCGCGCTGTTGCTGACCGGCGTCGGACTGGCGGGAGGTTTTCCGGTCTCGCAATCCTTCGTCGCCGGCGCCGGCTTCGTGCTGACCTCGACGGCGATCGTCATGCAGCTTCTGGAGGAACGCGGTGAGATCGCCGCGCCCAAAGGCCAGCGCATTGTCTCCATCCTGCTGCTCGAGGACCTGGCGATCGTGCCGCTGCTGGCCCTGATCGCCTTCCTCGCGCCGGGCGGCGCCGATATGAGCTATGCGCAGCGGCTGACGGAGGTGGGCATCGGCCTTGCCGCCATCGTCGGGCTGGTGCTGGCCGGGCGTTATCTGCTCAATCCGTTCTTCCGCATCCTGGCGGACGCCCGCGCCCGCGAAGTGATGACCGCAGCCGCCCTTCTGGTCGTTCTGGGGTCGGCGCTTGCCATGCAGCTCAGCGGCCTGTCGATGGCGATGGGCGCTTTCCTGGCCGGCGTGCTGTTGTCGGAATCCACCTTCCGCCATCAGCTCGAGGCCGACATCGAACCATTCCGCGGTGTGCTGCTCGGGTTGTTCTTCCTCGCTGTCGGCATGTCGCTCGACCTGCATGTGGTCATCGAGAACTGGCGGATTGTCGTCATCTACGTCGTCGCCTACATGGTGATAAAGGCGATCGGCATCTATCTCGTCGCCCGCATCCTCAAGACCGGTCACCGGGAAGCGCTCGAGCGTGCCGTCTTCATGGCGCAAGGCGGCGAATTCGCCTTCGTTCTCTATTCCGCCGCCGCGGCGGTCGGCATCATCGACAGCCAGGCTAATGCGACCCTGACGGCGATCGTCATCATCTCCATGGTGCTGACACCGCTGGCCATTCTGGCATTGCGGTATCTGACGCCACGCGACGAGCAGTCGCTCGAAGGCGTCGACGTCGCCGATGGCCTTACTGGCAGCGTGCTGATCATCGGCTTCGGCCGCTTCGGCCAGATCGCCAGCCAACCGCTGCTGTTGCGCGGGATCGATGTGTCGATCATCGACAATGAGGTCGAGATGATCCAGGCGGCGGCCGATTTCGGTTTCAAGGTCTATTATGGCGATGGCACGCGGCTGGACATTCTGCGTGCCGCAGGCGCCGGCCGCGCGCGCGCCGTGTTGATCTGCGTCGACAAGCCCGATGTCGCCGTCCGCATCGCAAAGCTCATCAAGGCGGAGTTTCCCCTGCTGACCGTGCTGGCACGCGCTTTCGACCGCGGAACCGCGCTGCAGTTGATACGTGCCGACGTCGATTTCCAGATTCGCGAAACCTTCGAATCAGCGCTTGTCTTCGGCGGCTCCACGCTGGAAGCGCTGGGCGTCGACCCGGAGGAAGTCGCCGAGGTGATCGAGGATGTCCGCCATCGCGATGCCGCCCGCTTCGAGCTGCAGCTCGCCGAAGGCGTTCGCGCCGGAGCGCGATTCCTCAAGGGCAATATCGGCACGCCCATTCCGACACCGCTCAGCCAGCCACGCCACGCCGGTCAGGCGCTCAATGAAGAAACCGCCGGCGTTCTGCATAAATCCGAGCCTGCGGATTTAACACCTGGAGCAAACAGATGATCGAACTGGACGAGCGCGCGCTCTCCGTCACCAAATTCTGGCGTGACGCCGGGAAAGATGCATGGTTCGAGAAGAATGACGCCTTCGACGCGGAGTTCCGCAATCGGTTTCTCGACTTGCACTATGCTGCCGCGCGGCGTGGGTGCGACGACTGGTCGGAGCATGCCGAGGGCTCACTGGCGCTGATGATCCTGCTCGATCAGTTCCCGCGAAACTGCTTTCGCGGCACTGGCCATATGTATGCCACCGACCCGCTGGCAAGGCATTTTGCCGAGAAGGCGATCGCCGCCGGCCAGGATTTGGCGCTCGACGAAGAGCTGCGCGTCTTCCTCTATTTGCCTTATGAGCATTCGGAGCATCTCGCCGACCAGCTCAAATCCGTGGACCTCACTACCGCCAAAGCCCAATCCTATCTGAAGTATGCGGTCGAGCACCTGGAGATCATTCAGCGCTTCGGCCGCTTTCCGCATCGGAACAGGATGCTTGGCCGCGAGACGACCCCGGAGGAACAGGTGTTCCTCGACGGGGGCGGATTTTCCGGCTGAGATCAGTGCATCGGAGCCAAAGTGGTTAGAAGGTTTTGGTCCGATGCTTTAGGTCAGCCACCAATCCCGGCCGGACGACAATTGCTCGATGCCGCCGCTGTCGAGAGCGGCAAGCCGCTCCGCCACGCTTCTGCCGTCGACGGTGAGGTCAGGCGCGATCTCGGCCAGCGGCGCCAGAACGAAGGCGCGCTCCAGCATGCGCGGATGCGGCACTTGCAGCCCGGTTTCGTGGATAATCCGATCGCCGAACACCAGAATGTCGATGTCGATCAGGCGTGGACCCCAGCGCTCCTCGCGCACCCGCTTCAGTCTGCGCTCGACGTCGAGACAGAGATCGAGCAATGCATGTGGTGCGAGCACGGTCGAAATTTCGGCAGCCGCATTGAGAAAATCCGGCTGATCGCGCTTGCCCCAGGGCGGCGTGCGGTAAAGCGAGGAGACCACAACCACGCGCGTGTTCTCGTCGGCGTCCAGCATGCGCAGCGCCGCGCCCATCGACCTTGCCGGGTCGCCGAGATTGCCGCCAAGGCTGAGGTAGACTGTGCTATTCGGGCCAGACAACGGTCACCTCGACATGATCGAGCACACCGGGCACCGGAGCGTTCGGCTTGCGCACGGTAATCTCGGCCTTTCTGATCTGGGGAAACCGGGCCGTCAGCGCCCGGGCCACCTCCAGCGCCAGCGCTTCTATCAGAAAACGCCTCTCGCCGGTTATGATCTTTTCGATCACCCCGAAGGCGACACCATAGTGGACGGTATCCTCGATGGAATCGTCGACCAGCGCGCGGCCAGGTTCGACGGTGAGCGCAGCGTCGACATAGAAGCGCTGGCCGAGCGTCTCCTCCTCATCCAGCACACCGTGCCGGGCGAAGAAGGCGCAGTTTTTCATGCGGATGACATACATCGCTCAGCATCCCGCTCGATTAGAGCAATGTTGCGTCCACCTGGACGCACAACGCACACTCTAACGCTTTAAATCTACGCATCGGGCTTTCCGAAAATCGATTCCGATTTTCGAGCCTGTGCGGTGGTTTCACGCGCCAGCATAGCATCGGCAAGCGCCAGCGCATCCACATTGATTGCGACATCGTGGACGCGAAAAAGCTGCGCGCCCTTGAGCCTCAGTATGACGCTCGTCGCCGCCGTTCCGGCACCCCTGGCCGAGGCGTCGCGGCCGGTGACGGCGCCGATGAAGCGCTTTCGCGACGTACCGGCCATCAGCGGAAAGCCCAAGGCATCGAGTTCGGAAAACCGTGCCATCAGGTCGAGATTTTCCTCCGCTGTTTCCTTGGCGAAGCCAAAGCCCGGATCGAGCACGATTTGGTCGTCGGCAACGCCGCTTCGCCGGGCGATTTCCAGTGACTTCCTGAGGAAGGAAAATTGATCCTCGATCACGTCGGGCAGTTTTTGCCTGTCACGTCCTGTGTGCATGATGACCAGCCCGGCGCCGGTCTCGGCAGCGACGCGCGCGACGCCCGGTTCGCGCTGCAGGCCCCAGACATCGTTGACGATATGGGCGCCGGCAGCGACGGCAAGCCGGGCGGTGTCCTCGCGATAGGTGTCGACCGAAATCAGCGCCTTGCCAAGCCTGGCGAGCGCCTCGATGACAGGCAGCACGCGGGCCTGCTCTTCCTCGAAGGCTACCGGAGATGCGCCGGGACGTGTCGACTCCCCACCGACGTCAATGACGGAGGCCCCCTCTTCCACCATCCGGCGCGCCTGGGCCATCGCCTGTTCGGGCGCTAAGAACAGCCCGCCGTCGGAAAAGCTGTCCGGCGTGATATTGAGGATACCGACGATCACCGCCTTGCGGCCGAGGTCGAGATGACGTCCATGCGCCAGCTGCCATCGCCCTGTCGTCATTGTCCATCAACCATGTGTGATCCGCCAAAGATCAATTCTGTTGCGCCGGCAACGGCCGTAGCGCAAGGTAGGCAAAGAGGCAACATGATGAAACGATCACTGCTTTGCGCCCTGATGCTCGCTTTTTCCGCCTTGCCGGCGGGCACGGCGAGTTTGGTAAAGACATATAGCTATTTCAGCATCGGAGGCAGAACGCTCGATGATATCGGATCTCAGCTTACGAAACTTGGACCTCAGGTGAAAAGCACCGGGATGCGGCATCCAGGCGCCACGCAGATGGCGTTCACCACCCGCGTCAGCTATGCGGAAAAATCGAGCTCCTGCGCGATTGCTGACGCCGACGTCACTCTCAAGGTCAAGGTGATCCTTCCCGAGTGGCGCCGCTCGCGCAAGGCTGATGCGAGCGTAAGGCTGTTTTGGGATACATTGTCCGCCGACATCAAGCGCCATGAGGACCGCCATGTCGAGATTGCCAAGAACCATGCCCGAGACCTCGAGGATGCGCTGAAGGCGACCTATCCGCAGAAGACTTGCCAGGAGGCCAAGGCCAAGGCCGCGGAAATCGCCGCCGCTATTCTTGCCAAACACGACCGGGCCCAGATGCAATTCGATCGCGTCGAAACCATCAATTTCGAAAGCCGCATCCTGCGGCTGCTGCGCTATCGCATGGAGCGCGTCGAGAACGGCCGGCTGCCGGGTTAGCTCAGGCCAGATGGTAAGGTCGATTCTCGTGGAGTAGAAGTGGGCGTCAGCCGGCGACGCCGAGCTTCTTCTGCAGGCTGGTCGACGACGTCGTATACTGGAATACGATGCGCTCGCCGGGGCTGACGATGCGCTTGGCTGCCTGCGCCATCAGGGCGACCTCATGGAAGCCCGACAAGATCAGCTTCAGCTTGCCGGGGTACCAGTTGATGTCGCCGACGGCGAAGATGCCCGGTACCGATGTCTGGAATTTCTCGGTGTCGACCGGGATCATGTTCTCATGAAGATTGAGCCCCCACTCGGCGATCGGTCCGAGCTTCATGGTCAGGCCGAAGAACGGCAGCATCCGCGTGCACGGCACCTCGATATCGCCGCTGGGGCCTTTGATGGTCGCGGAGGAAAGCTGGCCGTCGGCGCCGGATAATCCCGTCACCTGCCCGACCTGGAAATCCAGTTCCTTCATCTCCTGCATGGCGTACATCTTGTTGACGCTGTCGGGCGCCGCGCGAAACTCCGGCCGCCGGTGGACCAGTGTCACGCTCTTGGCCACCGGCTGCAGGTTCAGCGTCCAGTCGAGCGCCGAATCGCCGCCACCGACGATGATGAGGTCGTGACCGCGAAATTCCTCCATCCGGCGAACCGAGTAGAAGACGCTCTTGCCCTCATAAAGCTCGATGCCCGGGATCGGCGGCCGCTTCGGCTGGAATGAGCCGCCGCCGGCGGCGATAACCACAACCTTGGCTTCAAACACCTCGTTCTCGTCGGTGATCACGCGAAAGCTGCCGTCCTCGAGCTTTTCGAGGCTTGAGACCATGCGGTTGAAGGTGAAGTCGGGCTTGAACGGCGCGATCTGCTCAAGCAGTCTGTCGACCAGGCCCTGCGCCGAAATCGATGGCCAGCCGGGAATATCGTAGATCGGCTTTTCCGGATAGAGTTCGGCGCATTGCCCGCCGGGCCGATCGAGTATGTCGATCAGATGGCATTTCATGTCGAAGAGGCCGAGTTCGAACACGGCGAACAGGCCGATAGGCCCCGCCCCGACAATCAATACGTCCGTCCTGGTGATATCGGTCATCAATGCGCCTTCGATGCGCACGACCGCAAAAATCGAAATCGATTTTCGCTGGGGATCATGCGCCAAATCACGATGCTACAGCGTCCTTTGCGCGTCCGAGAGAACGCGCGGCGCTGTAGAGAACGGCGCGACACTGCATGACCATTGGCCCGCTGCCAAGCCGGGCCCGGAAAAATCGGCTATATCTAGCGCTTCAGCCTTTCACGCTTCAGCCTTGGCGGGCGGGCACGCGCACAACCAGGCCGTCGAGAGCGTCGCGCACCTTGATCTGACAGGAGAGCCGTGAGTTCGGCTGGACGTCGTAGGCGAAGTCCAGCATGTCCTCTTCCATCGCTTCCGGCTCGCCGACTTCCGCCGTCCATGCCTCGTCGACATAGACGTGGCAGGTCGCGCAGGCGCAGGCGCCACCACATTCGGCCTCGATCCCCGGCACCGCGTTGCGGATCGCGTTCTCCATGACGGTCGAGCCGTTTTCGGCATCCACGTCAAAATGTGTGCCGTCATGGGCGATGAAGGTCAGCTTGGTCATTTGTCACCTGAAGGGAGTCCCAGCCGAGATAATCACTCCGGCAGACAAGTCAACTGCCGCGCGAAAGCGGCGCTCTATGCCGTTTTTTTCGGAAATCGGTTTAACGGCTGATGGCGGCGACGAAATCGCGGACTTCTTCGATCAGGGCGCCAAGCCGCTTGAGGGTATTGGTATCTTCAGGCTGAAGCTCGATCGCGCTGGCGCAATCGGCAATAGCGAAGGCGCCGACGCCGCGCGCCGAACCTTTCAGCCCGTGCGCCAGAAGCAGTCTTTGCCCCACATCGGCGTCAACGATCCTGTCGCGAACCGACAGCGCCTGCTGTACGAACAGCGCCAGCACCTCCTGCTCGAGGCTGCGGTCGCCCATCGTCTGGCGCGCCAGATGCGCCAGGTCCACCGGCCGCGACCCGGCCGTTCCCGACACGTCGCCGCCAGGCATCGAGAAGGCAATGCCGTTTTCGCAACGCATGACTCTGCAACTCCGTTCTTCCTGCCGCAAAAAATAGGCCCATCCTGTGGATGACGGGTTAATGATTGGCCCGGAAAAATGTTGCGATAACGGCACCGGAATCACAGTTTTGTTAACCTTATATTTAAAGTTTTACGTATCGCGCCGAATGCATGTTTTCTTTACCCCGGTGTGTCATTACGATACGACAGGTCCATTTTCAGCCTCTTGCGTGGGACACGACAAGCAGAATCAATAAGTCCCGCGGCAGCTTGTACAGGGTAGCGAAGGCATGGCGAAGAAAACATCGACGACAAGAACGCTCGACAACGACGTAGCCAGGGAACTCGAAAAAGCACTTGATATCGATCTGAGCGGCGATGCCGGCGGCGACCTCGATATCGCAGCGTCGATGGAAGATCTGGAAGCGCAGATATCGCAGGCTGCCGACGAGTTAGCCCGCGAAGGCCGTGACCAGAATGCCGAGCCTGTCGCCGACCAGAGCCAGAATGCTGAGCCTATCGCCGACCAGGGACAGAATGCCGAGCCCGCCAACTGGAGCCTACAAACGGAGCCTGCCAACCAGGACCAGAAAGCAAAGCCCGCGGCAATGGCCAAGCCAGCTGAACTGCGCTCTTTGGAAACGCGCAATGGCCAGCCGGCCGGCTTCACGCCGGCCAATGACCCGCGTCAAAAAGACTACAAAACGCTGCTGCACACCCTCAATCGGCGGGCCTCGAACACGATCTACTGGATCGTGGCGCTCGTTTCGCTCGTCTGGATCGCGGGCGCCGGTGCAGTGGCCAATCTGGCGTTTGGACCCGGCATTTGGCAAATCCGCACGCCCGGCCAGTTCTTCGCCCGTCCCGAACTGATCGGCCTGGCGATCGCTGCGATCCTGCCCGTCCTCCTGTTCTGGGCGTTTGCAGCCATGATCCGCCGCGCGCAGGAAATGCGCATCGCGGCTCAATCGATGACCGAAGTGGCCTTCCGCCTGACCGAGCCGGAAAATATCGCCCAGGATCGCGTCATGATGATCGGCCAAGCCGTCCGCCGCGAGGTGGCGGCCATGGGTGAAGGCATCGAGCGCACGCTTGCGCGTGCCGTCGAGCTCGAAACCCTGGTCCACAGCGAGGTGAACCAGATCGAACGCTCCTACTCGGAGAATGAATCGCGCATCCGCTCTCTTGTCGACGGGCTGGGCAGCGAGCGCGAAGCGGTGGTCACCCACGCCGAACGCGTGCGCGCCTCGATCACCGGCGCGCATGAGACGCTGAAGGACGAAATCGGGGCTGCCAGCGACATCATTCGCGACAGCATCCTCAACGCCTCGACCAACCTGTCGATGACCATCACCAATTCCGGCGACACGCTGATCGACAGGATCAACCAAAGCTCGCTGTCGATCTTCGATTCGGTGGAAGGCCGGCTCGAATCGATCACGGACCGGCTGTCGACCTCCGGCGAAGCCTTCGCCAGCCTTCTCGATACACGCATCGCCAAGCTGACGGACACGACCGACGGCCTCACCCGGTCGCTGACCGATCTGCTCGACGATCGGACCTCCGGCATGGTATCGCTGCTCGGCGGCGCCGCGCGTACGCTCAACTCCGAATTTGAAGCCAGTCTTGACGGCATCGAGCGGACGCTGGCCGAACGCGGCCAGGCGCTGATTAGTGAATTCCAGACCCGCGCCGAAGCGCTCGACACCGGCACCCAGAAGCTCAACGCCGCGCTCGAGGCCCGCGCACGCCAGATCAACGAGACGCTGGTCGAGCGCGCGCGCGAAATCGCCCATACCTTCCAGGAGAGCAAGGAGACGCTGTCGGCTATGATCGATCAGGGCAAGACCCAGATCGGCGCCGACATGGCCGACATTGTTTCGTCGACTTCGTCCATGCTTGAAGCACGCGCCGGCGATTTCGCCGGGCGCATGGAAGCGGCCCGTCATGTGGTGTCGCGCTCCTTCGACGCCGACATCCAGCGGCTTTCCGATGCCCGCGTCGGCATCGAAGAAGCCGTCGAGAACCACAGCCGCAAGCTTTCCGAAAGCCGCGAACGCATGGCGGCGGCAATGCAGGCCGATCTTGCGAAATTCGCCGAAAGCCGCGCCGGCATCGACGCGGCCGTCACCGACCAGGTGCAGAAGCTTGCCGAAGGCCGCAACCTGATCTCGCGCGCCCTCGAGGAGGATCTGCGCAAGGTCAACGAGTCAAGCGCCGCCATCGATGCTTCGCTCGGCAGCCATCTCGAAAGGCTCGAAGAGGGCCGAAACAGGCTTTCACAAGCATTGAACGAAGACTCCGGAAAACTTGTACAAGCCCGTACGATCATTGACGAAATGGTTGCCGGCCATGTTGGCAAGCTCGCCGAAGGCCGCAGCATTCTTTCACGCGCCCTCGAGGCTGATCTCGGCAAGCTGGCCGACAGTCGCGCCAGCATCGACGGGCTGGTCGCCGGTCAGGTCGAGAAGATCGCCGAAGGTCGCGCCATACTCGCCAAGGCGTTGGAGACCGACATTGTCGGCATCAAAGATCTCATCGAGAGCCATTCCGCCAAACTGGCGGAAGACCGCAGCCTGCTTTCGCACTCGCTTGAAGGCGACCTGTCCGGCATCCGAGGCCTGATCGAGGACCATTCGGGCAGGCTCGCCGACGATCGCAGCCTGCTTTCGCAGACGCTCGAGGCAGACCTCGCCAAATTGGCGGAAAGCCGGTCGAGCATCGACGGGCTGGTCGCCGGCCAGGTCGAGAAGTTGGCCGAAGGCCGCGACATCCTCAAGCGCGCGCTGGAATCCGATCTCAACACGATCAAGGACGTCATATCAGGCCAGTCCGAAAAGCTGGCGGAAGACCGTGGTCAGCTCTCGAAGGCGTTGGAAACCGACCTGCAGAGCGTGAATGGCCTTATCTCCGATCACATGAACAGGCTCGCCGAGGACCGTTCAATCCTGTCGAAGGCGCTCGAAGACGACCTCGCCAAACTGGCTGAAAGCCGGTCGAGCATCGATGGTCTGGTTACCGGCCAGGTCGAGAAGCTGGCCGAGGGCCGCGACATCCTCAAGCGCGCGCTGGAATCCGATCTCAACACGATCAATGACGTCATAGCAGGCCAGTCCGAAAAGCTGGCGGAAGACCGTGGCCAGCTCTCGAAGGCGTTGGAAACCGACTTGCAGAGCGTAAACGGGCTTATCTCCGATCACATAAACAGGCTCACCGAGGACCGTTCAATCCTGTCGAAGGCACTCGAAGACGACCTTGCCAAGCTGGCCGAAAGCCGGTTGAGCATCGATGGTCTGGTCACCGGCCAGGTCGAGAAGCTGGCCGAGGGCCGCGACATTCTCAAACGCGCGCTGGAATCCGATCTCAACACGATCAAGAGCGTTATCGCAGACCAGTCCGAAAAGCTGGCGGAAGACCGCTCGACCCTGTCCAAGGCGCTCGAAGATGACCTCGCCAAGCTGGCGGAAAGCCGGTCGAGCATCGACGGGCTGGTTGCCGGCCAGGTCGAAAAGCTGGCCGAAGGCCGCGACATTCTCAGACGTGCGCTGGAAGCAGACCTCAATACCATCAAGGGTGTCGTCGCCGACCAGTCGCAGCAGCTGACCGACAATCGCGCACAGTTTGCGCAGGCGCTGGAAGCCGATCTCGGCAGCGTCAACGGTCTTGTAAACAGCCATGCCGAGAAACTCCTCCAGGAGCGCTCGACCCTGTCCAAGGCACTCGAAGACGACCTCGCCAAACTGGCGGAAAGCCGGTCGAGCATCGACGGGCTGGTAGCCGGCCAGGTCGAGAAGCTGGCCGAAGGCCGCGACATCCTCAGACGCGCCCTGGAAGCAGACCTCAATACCATCAAGGGTGTCGTCGCCGACCAGTCCCAGCAGCTGACCGACAATCGTGCAGAGTTTGTGCGGGCGCTGGAGGCCGATCTCGGCAGTGTCAACGGTCTCGTAAACAGCCACGCCGAGAAGCTCATCCAGGACCGCTCGATCCTGTCCAAGGCGCTTGAAGACGACCTCGCCAAACTGGCGGAAAGCCGGTCGAGCATCGACGGGCTGGTTGCCGGCCAAGTCGAGAAACTGGCCGAAGGCCGCGATATCCTCAGACGTGCGCTGGAAGCAGACCTGCAGAAAATTGCGGCGAGCCGCAGCGAGGTGGACGACATCATCGCCGGGCATGTCGGCAAACTGGGCGAAGGCCGCGACGCGCTGACCCGTGCGCTGGAGGACGATCTCTCCAAGCTCGCCGATACGCGCAAGGAAGTCGACCGTTCCCTGTCCGGCCATATCGACCAGATCGCCGCCAGAAGCACCGACATCTCGGACGCCATTGCCGCCGACGTCGAAAAGATCGAGCAGGCGTTCAGCCGCCAGACCGGCATCATCGAGGAGCGCGCCGGAACCATGGAGCGCGCGCTGTCGACCGGTGTCGACAACGTCCGCAGCGTGCTCGAAAAGAGCGCCGTCTTCGTTGCGGGAGCGCTGCGTGAAAAGGTCATGGAAGTCACCAGCGCGCTGCATGAGCAGGCAGGTGCGGCGTTCAGCGACGCCGATCGCAAGATCGCCGAACGTGCCGAGCAGACCTCGGCCGCCTTGCTCGCCAGGGCGGAGGATATCGCCCGCACCTTCGAGGAGGCGGACCGCCGCCTCGCCGCACGTGCCGAAGACACGTCGAGCACGCTCATTGCCCGTGCCGAGGATACATCCAGCGCAATCATGGCCCGTGTCGACGACACATCGAACTCCTTGCTGACGCGCGCCCAGGAAACAGCCGACCAGCTGGCCGCTCGTGCCAGCGAGATCGCCGGTACATTCGATGCTGCGGACCAGAAGCTGGTTGCCCGCGCGGTCGAAACGGCGCAGTCGCTGGCGGCACGCGCCGGCGACATCCTGCGCAATTTCGAAGGCGCCGACGAACGGCTCGGCGTGCGAATCGGCGAATCGGCCGAAGCGCTAGCAGCGCGGGCATCGGACCTTGGCCGCATTTTCGATGCCGCCGACCAGCAGTTGATCTCGCGCATCGCCGAAGGTTCGGAAGCGCTGTCGGCCCGCGCATCCGAGATCGGCCGTATCTTCGACGAGGCGGATCACCGTCTGGTATCCCGCATCGCCGACAGCACGTCGACGATCGGAGAACATGCCGACAACATCGTCGGGGCGTTTGCCAGCACCGAGCAGCGGGTTGCCGAACGTGCGAGGCAGACCGGTCAGGAACTGGCCGTCCACGCCCGTGAAATCGAACAGGCGCTCGCCGGCGCCGACGAGCGCCTGGCATCCAGCGCAGCGGCTGCGGCGGCTCGCGTCGAGGAGCAGGTTGCCGGCGTCGAAAACCGTCTCGTCTACACCACCGAAACGATAGGCCAGAAGCTCAACGAGCAGGTTTCGACCGCTGAGGCGCAACTCATTTCGCGCGCCAACTCGATCGCCGAAACCTTCACTGCCGTCGGCCAGCATATCGGCCAGAGCACCAACGACGCGGCGAAGACCATCGGCACCAACACCCGCGAGCTCAACACCATGCTTGCGGCACGTTCGGCCGAGATCTCGAAAATCCTCGACGAAACGGCTCGGCCTCTGGTCGAGCGCTTCGCCCACGGCGGCTCGGAACTGCAAAAGAGCATGGAAGAGGTGACCGAACGCGCCACCGAGAAGCTGCGCAGCGAAAACGCCGCCTTGGTCGACGCGCTCGCCAGCCGCACGGCCGAAACATTGTCGGCCGTCGAAGGCGCGCGCTCGACGCTCGCCGACAGTGTCGCCGATCTTATCGGCCGTATGAGCACCTCGAGCTCGCAGCTCGGTCAGTTGATCGAGCAGGCGGCGGCCAATCTCGGCCAGGTCGACGAACGCCTGACCGGCAGCACGCAAAGCTTTGCCGCGACGACGGAAAAAGCCGCGCAGACCTTCGCCAGTTCGGCACGCCTGGTCGATTCGAACACGACACGGCTTACCGAGCTGTCATCCGCGACCTTGCGCGAGGTTGCCTCGATCGCCACCAAGTTCGACGAGCACAGCCGATTGCTGTCCAGTGCTTCGGATCTGTTGAGCTCGGCCCAGAGCAACCTCGAACACACGCTGGAAAGGCAATCGTCGCTGGAGGACCTCGCCGTCGGCCTGGTCAAGAAGTCAGAGGATCTCGAAAAGGTCATGCGCTCGTTCGAGGATCTGGTCGGCCAGACGTTGCAGAACGCCGAAGGCAAGACGCTGGAGTCGGCGGACAAGATCCGTACCGCCATCTCCGACGTCGTCGATTCGGCAACGAAGCGCTTCGCCGACGCGACCGAGGAGATGCGGCGCACCGCCGGCTCGATCAAGAGCGAGCTCGACCTCACCCGCGCCGAGCTCAAGAAGGGCGTCATCGAGATGCCGGAAGAGGCAAAGGAATCGACCACGGCCATCCGCCGCGCCGTTTCCGAGCAGATCAACGCGCTGAAGGAACTTTCGGAAATCGTTGCGAAATCGGGCCGCAACACCGACTCCTCGGAGCCGCGCAACCTGCGTCCTGCGCCGCAAGCGCCTGCCGCGCGCGCCGCTGAGCCGCAGCGCCGTCCTCCGGGCCCGCAACCGGAGCCTCTTGGCCCGCAGGCGCCATCGGGTGACACCGCACTGCGCGGCAGCCTCGACCTGGAACGCCCGGCTGAGACGGCGCCGCGCCAGCGCGACCCCAATGGCCGTACGCCGCAGGGCGGCTGGGTGCGCGATCTCTTGACCGGGGCATCGCGCGAAGACGGCGCCAAGCCCGCGGCACCTTCGGAAGCGCCACGCTCGGCCCCTGCCCAGCGCTCGCCGCTTCATGTCGTGGAGTCGCTCAACTCGCTTTCCGTCGACATCGCCCGCGCCATCGATCACGACGCCTCGATCGAGCTGTGGGACCGCTACCGGCGCGGCGAGCGTGACGTGTTCACGCGGCGTCTCTACACGTTGAAGGGTCAGCAGACTTTCGACGAGATCCGTCGCAAATATCAGATGGAGGCGGAGTTCCGCGCCGCCGTCGACCGTTACTGCGACGATTTCGAAAAACTGCTCAAGGACGTGTCGCGCAACGACCGCGACAATATGATGGCGCAGACCTACCTTACGTCTGATACCGGCAAGGTCTATACGATGCTTGCACACGCCAGCGGCCGCCTGCATTGATCAGGCGATAGAGACCGAAAAGGCGGGAAAATTCCCGCCTTTTTCATGCCGTCCCCGCGTCCTCGGGGATAATGCTCTATTGATTGATCTCCGGTTCGACGAGCCTTGCCAGGTTTCGCAGCGACTCCTGCCAACCGAGATAACAAGCCTCAGCTGGAATGACGTCCGGAACACCTGCCTGCGTGATATCCAGTTCCGTGCCGACTGATACTTTCTTCAATATCACCGTCACCTGCATCTCACCGGACAAGTCAGGATCGTCGAACTTGTCCGTATAGCGCAGGCGTTCGCCCGGAACGAGCTCGACATATTCACCGCCAAACGCGTGGCTTTTGTCCGTTGTGAAGTTGCGGAACGACATTTTGAATGTGCCGCCGACTTTGGGTTCCAGATGATAAACCGTGCAGGTAAAGCCGTTAGGCGGTAGCCATTTCGCAAGCGCGTCCGCCTCAAGGAAAGCGCGGTAGACTTTTTCTGGGCTGGTTGCCAGGACGCGGTGCAGGCGTACGGTACTGGGCATATCATTTATCCTTGTGATTGGAGTGTCGTTCCATGCCCAAGGACGAACCGGTCTTGACCAATCCGACACAAGTTCTGAGGTTTTTGGAACCGGGGCCGCAGACCTTCATGTAGGGCTCTCTGCGACCGCTTTCGACCCTAGTCAGACATTCCCAGCTCAAATTTGCTCCCGGAAAGCGGACCTTCACCGAAACCAGCGGATTTGACCCGAATCGGCCATTCCGGCCGCCTATTGGCGTCTCGGAAGCGGACGTTTACGGCCGGTGGTAGTAGCCGGGGCATTTCGAAGCTAAAAACCGGCGGTCTCGCGCACCTCGATCGCCCCCATCCGAGNTATTGGCGTCTCGGAAGCGGACGTTTACGGCCGGTGGTAGTAGCCGGGGCATTTCGAAGCTAAAAACCGGCGGTCTCGCGCACCTCGATCGCCCCCATCCGAGCGAGCGAGTCCCGCTCCGCGATCTCCATCGCCTCCGCAAGGTTCTTCGCTTCGATGAGCAGGAAGCCACCCAGATGCTCCTTGGTCTCTGCGAAGGGCCCGTCGGTCCAACTCGCCTTGCCGGCACGAACGCGCAATGTCTTTGCGGTCTTTGGATCGGCAAGAGCGTTGGAGGCGAGATAGTGGCCTGATCGCCTGAGCTCTTCATTGGAAGCTAGGGACTCCCGGTCGATCTCGGCCCATTCCTCCTTGCTGGCGGCGTCAGCAAGGTTTTGATCGATGTAGAAGAGACAAAGGTAGCGCATCGGGTTCCTCCATGGTGCCGTC
>NZ_NPKJ01000007.1 GCF_002284575.1 Mesorhizobium temperatum | reverse complement strand
GCGCAATCGCTACCCGCACGAATTCTCCGGCGGCCAGCGCCAGCGCATCGCCATCGCGCGGGCGATGATCCTCAAGCCCAAGGTGGTCGTCCTCGACGAACCGACGTCGGCGCTCGACCGCTCCGTCCAGAAGCAGATCGTCGAACTGCTGCGCAAGCTGCAGGCCGACCATGAACTGTCGTATCTGTTCATCAGCCACGATCTCGCCGTCGTGCGCGCCATGGCCGACTACATCATCGTCATGAAGCAGGGCAATATCGTCGAGGAAGGGCCGACCGAGGCGATCTTCAGCAATCCGCAAGCTACCTACACGCAGACGCTGATGGCTGCGGCCATCGACGTCACACGGTTTCGGTTGAGTGCATAGCGCGGCCGGTCAGGACTGCAGCAGGTGGTGGGTGAAAGGCACGTCCCTCGGTATCCTGCATCAAGAAACACACGAGGCAGCACTGAAGCGCGAGGCAGAAACGGAAGCTCAGGCTATCCGCGTTAACATTCAGGATGATAAGGTGGACTTTGAGGACAAGGTCGAGGCTTGGCCCGAGTGCTACCGAGCCTGCCGCCTGGTCGTCGCCGGCCCGAGAATCTGGACACGGCGATTTCTTTGAGGCCGCGTCCCTTCGATCGACAGACGCGGTAGGCATTGCATGAACATCGTGATGTTTACCAACACATTCACCCCGCATGTCGGCGGCGTTGCACACAGCGTTGCGTCGTTGTCGGAGATGCTGCGCGAGTTGGGGCATGCAGTCCTGATCGTCGCGCCGGACTATGCGGAAGCAGCGCGATCAGAAAGTGATATCCTTCGCATCCCGGCGATCCAGAATTTTAACGGGAGCGATTTTTCAGTGCCGATCCCGTTCACCCGCTCCCTTGAGAAGACACTGAACGCCTTCGAACCGGATATCGTCCATTCGCACCACCCGTTTCTTCTCGGCGACACCGCCCTTCGCATCGCGGCTTCGCGAGCGTTGCCGACGATATTTACCTATCACACCCGCTACGAACTCTACGGCCACTACGTTGCGCAGGATGCACCGGTCCTCCAACGGCTCGTGCTCAGCCTCGCGGCTGGCTACTGTGATCTGTGCGAGCATATCATCGCTCCAACTCGCAGCATTGCCGACCTCTTGCGCCACCACGATGTCACCAAACCGATCACCATAATCCCGACCGGGATCGACTTGGCCAGGTTCGCCGAAGGAGATCGGTTGAGATTGCGGAGCCGGTTGGGACTAGCGGAAACCGATTTCATCGTCGGGCACGTAGGCCGGCTGGCGCCGGAGAAGAACCTGACTTACCTCACTGAAGCAGTTTGCCTGTTTCTTTCGCAAAATGAGCGCGCGCATTTTGTTGCCGCCGGCGACGGTGCGTCGGCGTCCGAAATGCGCCGAATGCTGGACGAGGCGGGTCTTCAGGGCAGATGCCATCTGCTAGGCGTGGTCGAAGGCGCCGAACTGGCCGACGTCTATGCCGCCATGGACGTCTTCGCCTTCTCGTCGCGGTCCGAAACCCAAGGTCTTGTGCTTGTCGAGGCGATGGCGACCGGCGTTCCCGTCGTTGGGCTTAATGAACCTGGAGTCCGTGAGGTGGTACGCAACGGAAAGAACGGCTATCTCCTGTCAGCCGATGCGTCCCCAGGCCAATTCTCCAAGGCTCTCGCCAGAGTCCGTGCGATCACTGCGCCGGGCCGAGCGGCATTGCAAGAAGAAGCCAAACAGACTGCGGCCTCCTATTCACGATCCTCGACCGCGCAGCAGACCGTCGATCTCTATTCGCAGGCTGTCGCAAGCCATGCCGGTGCCAGAGCTACCCGCACTCGTTCGTTTGAGGCGACGCTCGAAGGTCTCAAGCAGGAATGGAGAATCCTCGCTAACCTTGCCAATGCCGTCAAGGACGCGGTGGCGACGCGCAGTGATTCCGAAAAGTGACGGCTGTGGGACGCTGCGTTTGCGCCCCGTCTTCGCCGGCCCTATCCGTTCCGCTGAATGAGGAATTTCATCGGCACGATCCGAGCGCGCCTGTTAGTCTCGATGCATCATCGATGCTTTTGCCGAGACATCAGCTCCGCCCTAGGAGCAGACGCCCCCAAAACGGACCTGAAATCTAGTCACCGATGCGATATCTGCTTCGTCAAATGGCTTGGCCGCCTGCGAAACACCTTGTTGAGGTCAGGCATGTCGCGGACAGCGCCGCCAAACTTCGAGGGTGTGGTCGCTGAACCCTGTGGCACGGCTCCCGGGCGACCGTGATGGCTTCGACCGACTGGTGCGCAAAGCGCTTTCCGTAGGCATTGCTTCTTCGGTGCGCAGATTTGTGACGGCGGTCGTGATCTGGTTCGCCGAGCCCATAAAGCAACGCTGATGTTGATCCCTGGCATCATCGCCGTGTGATGCCAAGCCGGCGTGTGAGCAAATGCGGCAACATTAGCAAGTGGAACAAACCGACAGCCGGTGAGTTTTCAAGATGAAGGGCGATCTGTTTCGGAGGAAGACTAGGATGAAACGCGTCCTTGCACAAAATGCGGTACGACTGATGCTGGGCGGCGTGACCGCCTGTCTGCTTACGGTCGTCGAGATTCCCAACCCGGTTGCGCCATTGTCGCTTGTGTCCGAGGCAAGGGCTGCCACTGACGTTTCCATTTCGATCAGCACATTCTATGACGACCTGTCTTCCCATGGTGATTGGGTTTCGTACCACGGAGCGACCGTTTTCGTCCCGGTTGATGTCCCCGACGATTGGCGTCCGTATACCATTGGACACTGGGTCTATACCGAGCAGTATGGCTGGCTCTGGGTGTCCGATGAGCCGTTCGGCTGGGCGACCTACCATTACGGCCGGTGGGGCTATGCCGACGACATCGGCTGGTACTGGGTTCCCGGCACTCGTTGGGCGCCAGCATGGGTGAGCTGGCGGCGTGAAAGGGAGCACATCATCTGGGCTCCGCTGCCGCCGCGCCGCGATCCCGATTTGATTTCTATCGAGGTGACCTTCGACACCACGCCGGATTTTTACTGGGTCGTGGTCCCCACCCGCGAATTCCTTGCTGAGGACATTTCCGTCGTCGTTATCCGTGATGAGCCGGAGTTTGTGCGCATTGTCGAAGCGGCCGAGCCGGCCGGCGACGTGACGATCCAGAACAACGTGGTGATCAACAAAGTCATTGATGTTGATGTGATCGAGAAAGAGACGAGCCAGGAGGTGACTGTCGTCGAGGTCAGCGAGACCGAGACGCCCGAGCAGGCCGGTAAATTGGAAAACAATACGGTCACGGTCTTTGAAGGTGAAGTGAAAGCCGATCCCGATGCCAAACCAGCTGAGCTCAAAGACATCGAGGAGGTGAAGCAGGTTCAGGCAGGCCGGAAATCGAAGCCGACCGAAGGCGCAGCAACGACCGAACAGGCACCGGCGACCGGCGAAGAGGTTGAGCCGGAAGAGACCGCCAAGCCTGAGAAGCCGACGAGCGAGGAGCAACCGACCGTTGAGCAGCAGCAGGCCGAGCCGGACCAGGCGGCCAAACCTGAGAAGCCGAAGGCGAAGGAGCAGCCTGCCGCCGAGCAGCAGCAGGCCGAGCCGGAAGAGACCGCCAAGCCTGAGAAGCCGAAGGCCAAGGAGCAGCCTGCCGCCGAGCAGCAGCAGGCCGAGCCGGAACAGGCGGCCAAGCCTAAGAAGCGGAAGGCCAAGGAGCAGCCTGCCGCCGAGCAGCAGCAGGCCGAGCCGGAACAGGCGGCCAAGCCTGAGAAGCGGAAGGCCAAGGAGCAGCCTGCCGCCGAGCAGCAGCAGGCCGAGCCGGAGCAGGCGGCCAAGCCTGAGAAGCCGAAGGCTGAGGAGCAGCCAGCCGCCGAGCAGCAGCAGGCTGAGCCGGAACAGGCGGCCAAACCTGAGAAGCCGAAGGCCGAGGAGCAGCCCGCCGCCAAGCAGCAGCAGGCCGAGCCGGAACAGGCGGCCGAGCCCAAGCCACAGAAGCAAGAAAACAAGGCGTGCGATCCGCAGACTGGGGCGAACTGCTAGGTGTGCGGGTACAGACTACGGCACCGCGATCGTTCCACCGCGGTGCCCGCTGAACGGCGACGCGCGCCAAAGCTGCGAACCCTCGCCATGCGGATGATCGCGTCCTTGACGGCTCGGTGCGCCGGCTGAACGGCAATCGGCGGTGATTGGGCAGTCATTTCGCGGAATATCGCGCCATTCAACGTTCTCCGCCGCGCACGAGCGTGTGGAGTCCAGTCCGGAGCATCCATTGCGAGCACCTCTCCGGAGCGGGTCTAAACCATCTCGCCGTCGGTACCCCGAACCTGTCTTCAAGAGCGTTGGTGGTAGTTCTCGCGAGGTCAACTTCTAGCGTTCACCTCAAGCACCCCGAAAGACCGCTATTAGGGCACTTGCCGACATCGCTCAGTTTCGATTACCTGTGCCTTGCCTCGCTTGACAGAGGACTTCTTGCGACCGCAAGGTCTCGTGATGCAGACGATTAGTTGGAATAAAATTGCTCGTGGTGCGGCCGTCGGGGCAATCGTGCTGATGATTGGCACAAATGTGCCTGGGTCGGCGCGTGCCGACGGCTCGCTCCTTCTCACAAGCCCGTCTCAGCCAGCCAATGTCGGCGACGCGATGCTGGCGGCCGCCAGTTATCATAATTCCGGCGCATATGATCGCGACCTTGCTGCCGTGGCGAAGCAGGCCGGCGATTGGATCGTCAAGCGCGCAATGGAGGTGCCTCGCCCCGCACTGGTGCTCGATATCGACGAGACGGCTTTGGCCAACTGGGAAGTGATCACACGTGACAATTTCGGCCGCCCGATCGGCGGCGCCTGCGACATCGCAATCGACGGTCCCTGTGGCTGGGCCGCCTGGGACCAGCTCGCGAAGGATCCGGCCATCGACCCTGTGCTGGAGGTCTTCCGGCAGGCGCGAACGGCGAAAGTCGCAGTATTCTTCATCACCGGACGTCCGGAGGACCAGCGTCAGGCGACCGAACAGAACCTGCAATCGGCGGGCTATGCCGGCTATGAGCAACTTTATATGGTCCAGCCGGGAGCCAAATATGGTTCCGCCGCTGATTTCAAGGCACCCGTAAGAGCCGAAATTGAAAAGGCCGGCTACACGATCATTGCCAATGTCGGTGACCAGCCATCCGACCTGTTCGGGGGACACGCCGAGAAGCTGTTCCTGCTGCCGAATCCGTTCTACAGGGTTCGCTGACGGCCTGTACTGCGCAAGCCCGGACGCTAGGCTCCTTGCCGTGCAAACCATCTGCGCTGCCCATCGAAATGCACGCTAACCTTCGCTGCATCACTGGGGAAGATCCAGGATTGGCGCATTGTGCCGTTTCGGAAGGCAGCAGATAATCGGCGATTAGATCAGTTGGGGTAGGCGGGCTGCATTATCTCTGGGCCGTTCCGGGCCTGAACAGCACGGAGCTGATTCGCAGAATTTTGCCGAAGCAGAAGTTTCGGCGGATGCTTGGAAGGCAAATCATCGACTTTAAGGGCAGGGCGCCGGCGATGCCTCCTCCAGGGCGCGCTGGCTGAGTTCCGCCGCGTCCTGAAGCTCGGCGGGCGGCAGGTGTTCATGGAGCATGGCGGCGGAGAGACTCCGATCCCCGAGCACGCTGCAAAGGCATCTTGTCGGACTGAGGGGCTGGCTCCCGGTGCTGCCATCTGATGCGCGAGCCAGCGGGCTGATCTCGGACGCCGGTTTCACCATCCAGCGCCAGGAAAGAAGGCGGTTTCCCGCGCGACTCTGGCAGCTCGCAGTCCACACCGCGCGGAAAGCGCTCCCCGGCGCTGAAACAAACGAAACACTTCGCGTTCGGCGCGGAAAAACGCCTGAAACAGGGATGGTTTAAATGCAATGGCAACGCTGCATCCCGCGGCGCTAATCATGGAGTGTTGCAATGTCGATAATGCGAGCAGCTTACCGCTCTTTCCGGGACTACCGCGTTCACCGTATGGCGGAACGGACTCTTGCGGCAATGGACGATGCCTTCCTGAGGGACATCGGGATCAGCCGGTCCGAAATTGGTTTGGTGGTCCGCGGCTTGAAGCGCGGCCAAGAAGACAAGGCGGGCTGAAACCATGAAGCTTTCATTTAGGCTCCCGCTACTGGCCTGTGCGAGCGCGGCCGCCCTTCTGGCGGCGCCCGCTGCCAATGCCCATGAAACGGGCGTTCCGCATCGCCAGGCCAAGGCGGCGGTTGCAGAGGATTCGACAAGCGTCCCGCTGTTCGAAAATCTCGGCAGTCATTCCTACCCTGTCACCACCGCCAACCCGCTGGCGCAGGCCTATTTCGATCAGGGCCTGCGCTGGGCGTGGGCGTTCAACCACGCCGAAGCGCAGCGCGCTTTCAGGGCCGCGCAGAAGCTGGACCCGACCTGCGCCATGTGTTTCTGGGGCGAGGCCTACGTGCTCGGCCCCAACATCAACGCCGGCATGGGTCAGGAGGCGGCCGCCAACGCCGCCGAGGCCGTAGCGCAGGCGCGCAAGCTAGCGCACCTCGCCTCCAGTCGGGAAAAGGATCTTATCGCCGCGCTCTCCAAGCGCTACAGCGCCGATACTTCGGCCGATCAGGGCGCCCTGAACCAGGCCTATGCCGCGGCGATGGCGGAACTGGCAGACCGCCACCCGCAGGACGACGAAATCGCCACGCTCTACGCTGACGCGCTTATGAACCTGATGCCCTGGGACTACTGGCTTGACGGCGGAGCAACGCCAAAGCCGGAGACGGTCAAGCTTGTGGCCTCATTGGAGCGGGTGCTGGCGCGCAATCCGGATCATGCCGGCGCGATCCATCTCTATATCCATGCCGTCGAAGCGTCCACGACGCCGGAAAGGGCCGAAGCTCATGCCGACCGGCTTGCCGCCCTCATGCCCGGCGCCGGACACATCGTGCACATGCCAGCGCACATCTATCACCAGGTCGGCCGGTGGATCGACAGCCTGGAGATCAACCGCGAGGCGGTGGCAGCGGACGAGGCCTATTTCGAGCGCGTCGGCATAGCGCCGGAGAGCACGCCCGGTGTCTACACGGACGGCTATTATCCGCACAACCTGCATTTCCTGATGACCTCCGCACAAATGGCGGGCGACGTCGAGGCAATCGCCGAGGCCGCCAAAAAGCTCGAATCCCTGGTCTCCAACACCACGGCCAGGAAGGTGGCCGGGCTGCAGCCGATCAAGGCGGCGACCTATTTTGCGCACGCCCAGTACAGCGATCCCGAGGTCATACTCGCGCTGCCGCTGCCGGCAAACGCCCTGCCTTATGTCGAGGCGACCTGGCGATATGCGCGGGGCGTCGCCTTCGCCGCAACGGGCGCGAGCGAGGCGGCGCGCGCCGAGACCGCCGCAATCCGCAAGCTCGCTGCCGAGACCGATTTTTCCACGGAGACGGCGGGAGGACTTCCGGCGCCGGATTTGCTGGAATTGAGCGCGCTGATCGTGGAGGCCCGCATTGCCCAGCACCAGGGCAACCTACGGGAAGCGCGCAATAAGCTTGAGGCGGCGGTCGCGATCGAGGACGGCCTTGCCTATATGGAACCGGCCTACTGGTATTTTCCGGTCCGACAGACCCTCGGTGCGGTCTACATGGCCATGGGTGAGCACGAGACGGCCGCGGCAGCCTTCGAGCACGTCCTGGAGCAGACTCCAAACAACGCCTGGGCGTTGTGGGGCCTGCGCGAGGTTTTCCGCAGGACCGGCAGGACAGCGGACGCCGAAGAGATGGATGCGCGCTTCAAGGCCGCCTGGGTGGGAGCGCCGGATTTTCTCGGCATCGAACGGCTCTGACCCGCGCTTAAGGTGCCGGCGCCGTTGTCGGCTCAGGAAACGTGTCGCAGCCTCGCAACCCGGCGGCTGCGGCACACAATCCCAGGTCGAAAAAGACATGCTTGGCCTGTACGCCTGGCCATTCAGTGCCACACGTCATAGTGGAAACGCAACGCAGATGGACCCCGAAAATCAGAGCGGGCTATCCCCTGGAGCCACAAAGTCGCAATACCTCAGCCGCAAGGGCTGAGGCGCTGGTCCAACCAGCCGGCGGCGCGCTCAAGCGTAGAGGTAACCCATGCCGCGGATCGTCCTGATCACCTCCGGCTTGGAGGGATCGACCTCGATTTTCTTCCGCAAGCGCGAAACGCGAATGTCGATGCTGCGATCGAAGGGATCCCATCCGCGGTCATGGGCGAGTTCGAGCAATTGATCGCGGTTGAGTACTCGTCCGCGATGTTCGCTGAATACTTTCAGAAGCCGGAACTCCATCGCGGTGATCGCTATTTCGACCCCCTCGGCGTTGTATAATTTGTGTTCGTCCGGGTCGAAGCGGCACTTGCCGAACTGGACCTGGTGAGGGCCCGGAGTACTCGCTTTCTCCGCAGCGCGTTCGCTCGCCGATGTTCTGCGCAGCACGGCCTTCACCCGCGCCAGCAGCTCCCGCAGGTCCACGGGCTTCGCGACATAATCGTCGGCGCCAATCTCCAATCCGACAACGCGGTCGACGATTTCCGCCGATCCGGTCAGCATGATAATGGCAACGTCTGAGTGCTCTCGTAGATATCGCGCCAGGGAGAGGCCATCCTCGCCTGGCATTCGGATATCCAAAATGACCACATCGACGTGCTGGCTATTAATAACTTCACGCAGGGCAGGCCCCGCGTTGGCCGGCGTCACGGCATAGCCATGATGCTCCAGATATTCCGCTACCGTGTCGCGGATATCCGGTTCGTCATCGCAGACAACTACGTGTGCGTGCGTCGTCAAAATCGACCACCGAGCAACTAGCCTAATGGATAAGCTGCCCCTAAAGTGACGTGCAAATCAATGGATCTGTCAAGTATTGTTGTTGACCAGATTCGAGACAAACGAAAGGAGCTCGTTAGGTTTGATCGGTTTCTCAAGATAGGGCCGTTTCGCGGCGCGCAGGAACATCTGCGCGTCCGGGCTGATCGTGTCCCCCGTCAGGAAGGCTAACCTGTCGAGCTCGGCCGGATGGAGCTTGGCAATCTGGTTGAATAATCCCCGTCCATCCATGTTCGGCATTTTCAGATCGCTCAGGATCAGCGCGAAAGTGCGGTTCTTGAGGTGCAGCAGCGCTTCTTCGCCGGATCTGGCAATGGTGACCTTGAAACCATCTCGCCTGAGCACCTCAGCGACCAGCTCACCAACTTCCTCTTCGTCGTCCACCACCAGACAAGCAATGCCGGTTGAATTCGGGAGCTCGTCTTCGGCCGTTTCGGCTCGTTCCTCGAGACGGTCCGAAGCAGGCAGCGAAAGTATGAAGGTCGAGCCACCCCCCTCGGGGGATTCGACCTCGATGGTTCCTCCATGGGATTGAACGATCCGATGACAGAAGGACAGCCCGATCCCAGTCCCTGCCCCAATCTCCTTGGTCGTGAAGAACGGCTCGAAAATGCGGGGAAGTATCTCTTTGGGAATTCCCGGGCCCGTGTCGGCAACGCTGACGACTATGTTGCCGGTCGTGGGATGAAGCCGCGTTGAAACCGTGATTGTCCGTCGCCCGTCCCAGCCGTGCAGCGCCTGTTCTGCATTGACCAGCAAATTGATCAGCACCTGGCCAAGCTGATCGGGATCCGCCCAGATCGGAGGAAGGCCAGGTTCAAGATGAACTGAAAGCCCGATGTCCGACGATCGAATCGAATAGCTCGCCACTTCCACCGCTTCGGAAATAATGTCGTCGATCGCAACGTTTGAGGTTCGCGTCGGCTGCTGTCTGGCCATAGCCAGGAAAGTCTTGACGATCCTGGCGCAGCGTTCGGCTGCCTTGCTCATCTTGTCGGCGCGTTCCACGACCTTGGCGTCGGTTGCGGTCTCCTTCAACAGCGATGACAGGCCAAGCACCACCGAGAGCGGATTGTTCAGCTCATGCGCCACCCCCGCCAGCAATCCGCCGAGCGCCGACATTTTTTCGTTCTGGTGCAGCGTCTCGCGCTGCCGCTCCAATTCCTGCTGCATTTCGATACGGTCGGTGAGATCGTAGGCGTGGGAAACGATCACCTTCTCACCGTGGTAATCGATCAGTCGAGACGAAATCGAACACCAGCAGGTCCCACCGTCCTTGCGTTTGAGCTGGGTTTCGAAATCGTCGACCAAGCCCGTCGCGAGCAGCCGCTCAACGTATCGCATCCGCTCTGAAGGATCGACATAGTAGTCGATGGCGCTGGTGACGTTGCCGAGCAGCTCAACGGTGGCGGGACTGCGGTAGAGCAGCTTCCCGTCATGCGCGCGGGTCATCTGGATGTTGACGGGGCAGGCTTCGAGGACTTTACGGACCATTTCATCCGCTTCCTTAGCGGCCTCCTCGGCCCGCTTGCGCTCTGTAATATCGACACGGGTGACCACGAACCCGCCTTCGCGGGTCGGACAGTTCGAGACGAAAAACCAACCCCCGTCCGTATGACGGAATTCCTGTTGCCGGAACTCGCGGCGGTCCCTTGCCCTCTCGGCAAGCCAGTCGTCGATTTTGTCCCGTGGAACCGGAAACTGGTTGCGCTCTGCGGTCACGCGGAGGAACTCGAACCAGTTCACCCCGGGAACGAGCACATCCGCGCTTATCGCGTGCATTTGGCGGTACCTGCTGTTGGCCAGCACCAGGCAATCGTTCCTGTCGTAGAGGGCAAACCCTTCGGCCAGAGATTCGATCGCGTCGATCAGCCGCTCGTTGGCCTTGCGCGTTTCTTGCTGGGCGGTGATCATGTCGGTGATATTCGTCGTGTTCGACACTATCACCTGCCTTCCCTGGAAATCGATCAGGCGAGCGGAAATCGAAGCCCAGAAGGCCTTGTTCTCGGTGTCGTACTGTTGGACCCGAAAATCATCGATCCTGCCCTTTTCGATCAGGGTGCGCTCCAATGTTGCGCTATAATCTGGATCGACATAGTGGTCGGTTATTCGAGGACGGTCGGCGTAGAGATCTCTTGTGGCAGGATTGCGGTAGAGCGTTTCTCCCTCGAACGTGGTCATGCGTATCGGCGAAGGGCAGGCATCGAGCACCTTTTGCAGCAGTGCCGTGGCGTCGCGCTCGAAAGCCTCGGCCTTCTTTCGCTCGCTGATGTCGGCGCGCGTTACGACGAAGCCGCCAAGATCGGTGGGATGTATCGAAACAGAGTGCCATTTGCCGTCTGAGAGGGGGACCTCGAAATGGGAGTGGAACTCGATCCGGCCTTGAATCCGCTCGTCGAGCCACTCATCTTCGCGTCCAACCGCATTGCGGTACACGCCGCGCTTGGCGGATTCGCTAAGGAGTTCGTTCCATTCCACGCCCGGTTCAACGAGATCCCGCACCGGGTGGTTCAGCTCGCGGTAAAGGCTGTTGCACATGACCAGGCGGTGATCTTCGTCGTACAGTGCGAATCCCTCGGAGAGTGATTCAACGGCGTCTGCGAGCATCTCTCGCGCCGCAGCGACTTCGCCGTCACGCTTCTTCTGCTTGGTCACATCGGCGATGCCGGCGAGAACCACTCGCCGGCCCTGGAACTCGACGATCCTGAGATTGCCCGTGGCCCAGAACTCTTGGCCGTCGGGTCTTTTGAGAAGCACCTCGCAATTTTCGACGACGCCCTTTTGCATGAGCTCCCGATTGATTTCCCGGTGTTTCTCGGGGTCGACAAAGTAGTCGCCGAGCCGCACCGTCTGGCGTCGCGCCTTTTTGCTCCATCCAAGCAGCCGTTCGGCAGCATTGCTCTGGTAGATGAGTTCCCCCGAACTTGCATCGTTCATCCATACCGGCAACGGATGATGCTTGATCAGGAAACCGAACAGATCCTCGCGCTGCTTACGTTCCGTGATGTCCAATACCCCGATGATGAGCGAGGGGCGCCCGCCATAAACGCCGCGACGGCAGTTGGTCGAGCACCAGACGGTCGATCCGCTTGTGTTTCTAAGCTGGATTTCGTGATCCCGCACGATCTCGGTGTTGTTGGCGAGAGAACTGATTTCATCGAATTCGCCAGTATTCACGAAATGATCCGTCAGGAATTGTGGCTCGTGCGGGGTCCATTTTCGGGCAAGCAGGTTCGACGCGTCGAGGCTTTCGTAGAGGATCTGCCCGGTTCCCGCGTCCACCACCCAAACGGGCAGCGGGTGACTGTCCGTGATGCAGCGGAATATCTCCGCGTTTTCCTGGTGCGCGATCTGCGCTCGCTTCATGTCGGTGATGTCGACGCTTACCAGGGCCATGCCGCCATCCGGCCGAGGATGTGCCGTGAGCAACTTCCACCGCCCATCCAATGTCTCAGCTTCAACTGGACCCTTGTCGATTTGCGTCCATCGCGCCGCGGCGCTTTCAACGAACGTGTTGCCCGGTTCGATGGGGCGGCCGTCGAAACTTTTCAGATGTGAGAGGGCTTCGGCGACTGCGGCAATGGCATCCATCGGCTGCATCTCGCCGCGATCGACCCGCTGGTTTCCAAATATCTCCGGATTGCTGTCGACGAGAACATTGTTGGCGTCAAAAAGGGCATAGCCGGTCTGTGTGGATGTGACTGAATTGTCAGGCCGCATGGTCGTTCCCTTTGTTCGCGTGATCGCCCGAGGGCGGATACTAGACCCTCTTTGTTTCAGCACACATTCAGACGCCGCGTGATTTGTTTCAACTGTTTCGGCGCGTGGGAGTCTTCGCCAGCGCTGACAGGAAACGAAACTCTATCCGATCCTCAGGAAAAACGGCCGAAACACGAGTGGCCTAGATTGCACGGCCGATACCACGGCTCGAGCAAACGACTCGGACCAGCCACAAAATGCCGCCTGTCATCCCCGTGGGGCGCGCGCTGAAACAAACGAAACACTCCCACCGCACCACAGAAAAACGTCGGAAACGAAGGCGGTGTATGACAAGAAGAGCCGCAATGCGGCAGATTCAACCGGCGAAACGCAAATGTCCAGCGCCCAGGACGAACAATCTAGTCTTGGCGAGTCACCGACGCGTCTTGCTCCGAAACCTGAGGGTTCAATATGGATAAGCCAGTTACTTCGTACGATTTCCCCGCCCGGCTCCTCGCGAGCCTTATTGACCAAAACCATCCGGCCTATGAAGAGGCTCGCGGGCTCTATAACGCCATGATCGACAAGCGGCCGCGCTGGATCGTCCCCTGCGCCGAGGTCGCCGACGTCGTCGCGGCAGTCAATCATGCCCGAGAGAAGCATTTGCTTCTTGCCATTCGCGGCGGCGGCCACAACGGTCCAGGCTTCGGCAGTTGCGACGGCGGAATGGTCATCGACATGTCGCCGATGAAACGGGTCGATATCGATCCCAGGACTCGCACGGTCCGCGTCGAGGCCGGCTGCACCCAAGGCGATGTCGACCGCGCCACCAGCGCTCATGGGCTGGCGGTGCCGGCGGGCCTCGTCTCGACCACAGGCATCGCCGGACTGACGCTGGGCGGCGGCACCGGCCATCTAACGCGCAAACACGGCCTCACCATCGACAATCTGCTTGCGGCCGAGGTCGTGCTGGCCGACGGCAGCGTCGTGACGGCCAGTGAGGACGAACACCCGGAGCTGTTCTGGGCGCTGCGCGGCGGCGGCGGCAACTTCGGCGTCGTGACGCGCTTCACATTTCAGGCGCATCCGGCGAAGGATGTCTATGCCGGGCCGATCTTCTTCGACATCGAACATGCCGCAGAGATCATGCGCTGGTACCGCGACTTCCTGCCCGGAGCGCCGCGAGAGCTCGGGATGTTCTTCGGCATCAAGACGGTGCCCTCCTGCGACCCTTTCCCGCGCGAGATCTGGGGAAGGCGCATCTGCGCGCTGATCAGTTGCTACAACGGCGCGGAGGAGGACGGCATCCGGGCGATGCAGCCCGTGCGCGACGCGCTTCCCAAGCCTCTGATGGACGGTATGATGCAGATGCCCTTCGTCGATCAGCAGGCGCTGTTTGATCCGCTGCTGCCGAAGGGCTTGCAGTGGTACTGGAAGGGCGATTATGTCGACGAGCTGTCCGATGCGGCCATCGCTGCCCATGCCGAGCACGGCTCGAAGACCCCGAGCGAGCTGTCGCTGATGCATCTCTACCCCATCGACGGAGCGGTCCAGGAAGTGGCTCCGGACGCCACCGCCTGGGGAGCGCGACGAGCGCGTTGGTCCATGGTTATCGCCGGCATCGACCCCGACCCGACGAAGGCGCCGGAGCTGAGGCGCTGGGCAAGCGAGTATTGGGCCGCGGTGCACAAGCACAACCCGCATGGTGGCGCCTATATCAACTTCATGATGGATGATGAAGGCGAGGCGCGCGTACGCGCCGCCTACGGCGCCAACTATGAGCGGCTCGTCGCGGTCAAGCGCAAATACGATCCGGCGAACCTCTTCCGCGTCAACCACAACATCCGGCCGTAAGCCGAGGCTGAGCCTGTCCGTCCTTGGGTCGCGCCGAGGCGGGCATCAGCTGGTTGGGGTGCGCAGCCCGATCGGGTGCGTTTCAGTAGAACTCCCCTCGGCTGCAGCTTTGAGATCTGCGTCGTCAGTCCGGAGCCGCGCCCAGTCGTGAGTAAGCACCGCCAAGCGCCACCAGTTCATCATGCGGACCTTGTTCGACGATGCCGGTATCGGCGACCACCACGATGCGATCGGCATTGCGAATCGTCGCCAGCCGGTGCGCGATCACCAGTGTCGTTCGGCCCTGCGCAAGCTCTGCCAGCGACTGCTGGATTTCCCGCTCGGTCCGCGTGTCGAGTGCCGACGTCGCCTCGTCCAGGATGAGGATTGTCGGGTTCTTCAGGAACATGCGCGCGATTGCCAGCCGCTGCTTCTGACCGCCCGAAAGCTTTACGCCACGCTCGCCAATGATCGTATCGAGGCCTTCCGGCAGAGAGGCGATGAGGTCGTGGAGGCGCGCGCGGCGCGCGGCCTCGACGATTTCGCTCTCGACCGCGTCCAGCCGGCCGTAGGCGATGTTCTCGCGGATCGTACCGCCAAACAGGAACACGTCCTGCTGCACGATACCGATCTGGCCGCGCAACGAGGCCAGTGTCATGTCGCGGATGTCCAGACCGTCGACGGTGATGGCGCCGCTGTCGACTTCGTAAAAACGCGGCAGCAGCGAGCACAGGGTCGTCTTGCCGGCGCCGGACGGCCCGACGAAGGCGATGGTTTGTCCTGCTGCGATGTCGAGATTGATGTTCTTCAAGACCGGCCGTTCGCCGCTATAGCCGAAGCTGACATCGCGGTAGCTGATGTCACCTTGCAGCGTCGGTGTGTCAACAGCACCAGGCCGATCCGCGATATCAGGCTCAGTGTCGAGGAGAGCTGCATAGCGGCGAAATCCTGCGATGCCTTTCGGATAGGTTTCGATCACCGAATTGATCTTGTCGATCGGCCGGAAGAACACGTTGACCAGGAGCAGGAAGCCAACGAAGCCGCCACTGGAAAGTTCGCCACGCAGCACGAGGTAGCTTCCGGCGATCATCACCACCAGTTGGATCAACCGCATGCTCATGTAGCTCAGCGACGTACTGGCGGCCATGATGCGATAGGCATCGAGCTTGGTCTTGCGGTAGCTGGCGTTGTCACGCGCGAACAGGTTGCGCTCGTGGTCTTCATTGGCGAAAGCCTGCACCACCCGCATGCCGCCGACGTTCTCCTCGATGCGAACGTTGAAATCGCCGACCCGCCCATAAAGCGCCTGCCAGTTGCGCGTCATGCGCGCGCCATAGCGGCTTGTCACCCAAGCGACGAGCGGAACAATTGCCGCCGTAATCAGTGCAAGCTGCGGATTGACCAGGAACATCAGCGCGAAAGCGCCGAAGAACGTCATGATCGCGATGAACAGGTCTTCCGGGCCATGGTGGGCAACCTCGCCGATTTCCTCCAGGTCCTTGGTGACCCGGGCGATGAGGTGACCGGTCTTATGATTGTCATAGAAGCGGAACGAGAGCTTCTGCAGGTGATCGAAGCTCTTCCGGCGCATCTCGGTCTCGATATTGATGCCGAGCATATGACCCCAGTAAACCACGACCGCCATCAGTCCGGTGTTCACCGCATAGATGGCAAGCAGGCCGGCCGACGCAGCAAGGATCAGCAGCCATTGCTGAGTCGGCAGCAGTTCGTCGACGAACAGCTTGACCGCCATCGGGAACCCGAGCTCCAGCAGGCCGGACAGAACCGCGCAGCAGAAATCCAGGATGAACAGAGCCTTCCAGGGGCGGTAGTAGGAGAAAAACCTAAGCAGCATTGGAACGCTTTTTCTGGTTCGAAGGTCTGGACTGCCAGGAGCATGGCTGACGAGGGCCTGTCGCCACAGGCATTCATGCGGGCGACTGCTCATGAGGCCGACCTTGTCTGGAGGGATAGCTTACGATAAGTGGAGTGTAAATATCATATTATGAGGTCTCTATGCTGACTGCAACCACGCGCTGCGAAACACCGAATGCGGGCAAATATCTCCAGCAGCTTTGCAAACATTTCGTGCACAAGGTGGACGTCGCTTATAACGATGGGCATGGGCAGTGCCGGTTTTCCTGCGGCACTGCTACCATGAATGCCGGTCTCGAAGGGCTGGACATAGTGGTGGAAGCGGCCGACACCGGTGCATTGACCGAGACCAAGGTCATCGAATCGCATCTCGTCCGGTTCGCCTTCCGCGAAAATCTGCAGCCACTGGCCTGGCGCGATTGAATCGTCATCGACACGGAGCATGCTCATGAGATGGCTCAAGTCGGTCCTGGCGTTGCCGGCACTGGCGCTTTTCCTCGTTCAGGCGTTCGCAACCGAGATCGAAACCGCGAAATGCCCGGTGACGGTCGGAAAGACGCCGCAAACGCTCGCGGTGTTCGACATTGCGGCAGTCGATACGTTGAACAGCCTGGGCGTGAAGATCGCCGGTCTGCCCGATAAGCTCTATGTGCCCGAACTCGCAGGATTGAAGGACCGTGCGGAAATCGTCGGCACCCTCTTCGAGCCCGATCTGGAGGCCCTGAGCGCGCTTGCGCCGGACCTCATCATTGTCGGCGGGCGCTCCTCGCCGCAACTGGCGGCGACGAGCCGGATTGCGCAGAGCATCGATATGACGATGGACGGCGATGACCTGTTCGCGCAGGCAAGGCAGCGCCTGACGGCTTACGGCGCTCTCGTCGGCAAGCCGGCCGAGGCGGCGGCGCTTGCTTCGGAACTCGATGACGCGCTCTTGTCGACACGTGCCGCCGTCAAGGGCAAGGGCACGGCGCTGGTCCTGATGACCAGCGGCCCGAAAGTGACCGCCTACGGCAAGGAGTCCCGCTTCGGTTGGCTGCATTCGGCACTCCAACTCACGCCGGCCGTCGAGGATGTTGAGGCCGCCACCCACGGCGAAGCGATCTCCTTCGAGTTCATCCGCGACGCCAATCCGGACTGGCTTATCGTGCTCGATCGCGCCGCGGCGATCGGTTCGGGGGAGCAGAATGCCAGGGCGACGCTCGCCAATGAACTGGTGGCCGAAACCACGGCCTGGAAGAAAGGGCAGGTGGTCTACATGCCGGCAGCCGATTTCTACATCGCTGCAGGCGGCGTCCAGTCGACGAAGCGCGTGCTTAAGACCATTCGTGACGCTTTCTCGCGGACCCAATGACCGCCGGATCGCTTGGCTCTCAAGGCTTCGCTTATCAGGCAATCGGCGCCGCAACCCTGCTGGCGCTCTTTGTGGCCAGTCTGTTCGTCGGCGTCGGCGAGCTTGCCATAGGCAGTCTGGCTGCAGACCCGGAAGCGTTGCGGCTGATCATGATCAGCCGCTTGCCGAGGACGTTGGCGGCACTTCTGGCCGGCAGCGCCTTGGCCATCGCAGGGCTTGTGATGCAGACGCTTGCCCGCAACCGTTTCGTCGAGCCGTCGACAGCGGGAACCGCGCAATCCGCGGCGCTCGGCATACTGGTCGTGACGCTCGTGTGGCCCGATGCGTCGCTTGGATGGAAAGCGGCCGGCGCGGCCGTCACCGCTCTCGCCGGGACATCCGTTTTTCTCATGCTCGCGCATAGGCTGCCGCCAACACAACCTTTTCTTGTTCCGCTGTTCGGATTGGTCTATGGCGGCGTCATCGGCGCTGCCGCGACCTTTGCCGCATGGCACCTCGATCTTCTGCAGTATCTCGAAGTGTGGATGACGGGCGAGTTTTCCGGCGTCCTGCGCGGGCGTTATGAACTGTTGTGGGTTGCGGGCGCACTCGTCGTATTGGCCTGGTGGACAGCCGACCGCCTGACGATGCTTTCGCTGGGCAGGGACGTCAGCATAGGGCTCGGTCTGAACTATACCGGGATGCTTCGGCTCGGCCTGGTCATCGTCTCGGCCATCACCGCGCTGACCGTGGTCGTTGTCGGAACGATCCCGTTCGTCGGCCTTGTCGCGCCCAACATCATATCGCGCTTCGCTGGTGAAAACCTGCGCCACACCTTGCCATGGGTCGCCGGCGGCGGCGCAGCGTTGGGGCTTGCCTGCGATATCATTGGCAGGCTCATCCGTTTTCCTTACGAGGTTCCGGTCGGCACGATCCTGGGCGTCGTCGGGGCGGTGCTTTTCCTCGTCCTGCTGCTTGGCCGAAACAGCAATGACTGAAGTCGCGATGCAACGCGGCCTGGTGCGGCACGAGGGCCGCCTCGCGACGATGGCGGCGGCCGCAGTGGTGGTCGGCGCGGCGTTCATGACGATCGGCCTGCGCGGCGATCTCGCCTTCGTGATCGAGCTGCGTGCCCTGCGGCTGGCAGCGATGGTTCTGGTCGGCGTCGCGGTGGCGGTTTCGACGGTCGTGTTTCAGACCGTTTGCGCCAACCGCATCATCACTCCATCGATTATGGGGCTGGATTCGCTCTACGTCTTTTGCCAGACCGCGCTTGTGTTTTCGCTGAGCGGTTTCGGCTTTGCCGGCATCGATCCCCGCCTGCACTTCCTCGGCAATTTCACCGTAATGACGAGCCTCGCGCTGGCGCTGTTTCTGCCGATGCTTCGCCGGCGTTTCGACCTGACGCTGATGCTGCTGACGGGCGTCGTGCTGGGCGTGCTGTTCCGATCGCTGACGACATTGCTGGCGCGGCTGCTGGATCCGAACGATTTCGCCGTGCTGCAAGGTGCGGTCTTCGCCAGCTTCAATACGGTGGAACCCGGTCTCCTGCTGTTGGCTGGCGTGATCACCGTGGCGGGTGTCGCCATCGCCTGGCGGGCGCGACATGTTCTCGATGTGCTCGCGCTGGGCACCGACACAGCCATCGGGCTCGGCGTGGCGTGGCGCGGCACGGCTGCCGGGCTGCTGGTTCTCGTCGCCGCGCTCGTATCGGCGTCGACGGCGCTGGTTGGGCCGATGGCCTTCCTGGGCCTGCTGGTGGTTTCGCTCACTGAGCGCATCGTCGGCACCAACCGGCACGCCATCCTTCTGCCGGCAGCCGCGTTCACGGCGATAATCGTGCTCGTGGGCGGCCAGACAATCCTCCAGCACGCTCTGGGCGGGGAAGGCAGCCTCGGCATCGTCGTGGAATTTGCCGGCGGCATCGTATTCCTTGCCATTCTGTTTGCCGGGGGCCGGCGATGATCGAGATTGCAGGCGTCTCCCTGGCTCTTGGCGGCAGCCGCATTTTGGATAATGTCAGCCTGACAGTGCCGAAGGGCGGCGTCACGGCGCTTGTCGGACCGAATGGCGCCGGCAAATCCAGCCTGTTGTCGTTGATCGCCCGCCTGCGACCTCTGCAAAGCGGCCGCATCACAGTCGACGGGCTGCCGGTCGATACGACGCCGAGCCGGCAGTTGGCCAAGATCATGGCCATCCTGCGACAGGATCCCGGCGTCGTAAGCCGCCTGCGCGTCGTTGAACTGGTGGGGTTCGGTCGTTTCCCGCATCACCGCGGGCGGCTGACGGCGGAAGACCGTGAAATCATCGCGGCGTCGCTCGAGCAGTTCGATCTCAGCGACCTGGCGCTGCGCTTCATCGACACTTTGTCAGGCGGGCAACGGCAGCGCGCCCTCGTCGCCATGACCTTCTGCCAGGGAACGGATTACATCCTTCTCGACGAGCCGCTGAACAATCTCGACATGTTTCATGCAAGAAATCTCATGCGGACGCTGAGACGCATCGCCGACGAGCACGGCAAGACCGTGCTTATCGTACTCCACGACATCAATCATGCAGCCTCGTACGCCGACCGTGTCGTCGCGATGAAGGATGGCGCCGTTGTCGCAATGGGCGAGACCGGTGACGTCATCCGGCCGGACATACTGGAGAGCATTTTTGGCTTCTCGATGCGGGTCGAAAACGTCGCCGGTCGGCTGACCGTCCTGCACCACGCCTGAGAATCTGCACCACGCCTGAGAATGCTTCCGCGGCTGCGGCGCTCGAAGAGCACAACAGTTACAATGGCTTGCATAAAACTGGATTTTTACTATCAAGTTTATTGCGACAGCGCAACCGATGGGTTAAGGCAGTCCTACAGGCGCGGTTCGCGCCAGCCGGGGCTACCGTAATCGAGGGGATTTAGCCGATGTCATCCGATCTGTTGCGAGCGCTGACCGTCAGCACCGCGATGTCCATCTTCTTGTGTCCCGACGCGCTGGCGCAGTCTGCCCCCGTCCCAGAAACGGAAGCCAGGACGAGCGCCACCGAAGAAAATGAAGACAGCCAAGCTCCCGCTGGGGGTACGCAACTCGACACGATTCTCGTCCTCGACGTGGGGGCGGGCGCCAACGCGACGGCCGGCGCCAACCTGATCACCATCGACCAGCAGGAGATCGACCGCAAGAAACCGCAGGATTTGAGGGAGGTATTCTCCGGTGAACCGCAGATCGCCGTCGGCGGTGCGATCCCCAGCACGCAGAAGATCTACGTCAATGGCGTCGATGAGAACAATCTGGCCGTGACTGTCGACGGGTCACGACAAAACAACAAGGTGTTCCACCACAACGGCACCTATCTGCTCGACCCGGCACTGCTGAAGGCAGCGTCAGTGCAGGCAGGCGTTGCGCCGGCCGATGCCGGTCCGGGCGCGCTCGCGGGTTCGCTTGGATTCGAGACCAAGGACGCCGTTGATCTGCTCGAACCTGGCCGCAATTTCGGCGGTTTCGTCACCGGCATTTGGGATACCAACAGCGAAACATTCACCACCGGCGTGAGCGCCTTCGGCCAGCAGGACGGGTTCGAGTATCTCGGCTACATCAACTACGGCCGTGGCGGCAACTTCACCGCCGGCAACGGCGAGGAGATGCCGGGGACCGGCACCGATCTCATCAGCGGACTCGCCAAGGTCGCTTACGAGAGTGTCGAGGGCCATCGTTTCGAGCTCAGCCACGAGCAGGTCCGCGACGACGCGCTGCGCCCCTATCGCGCCAACGTCTATATCGATAATGGCGCGGAGCCGGTGACCCGTAACTACGATCTGCGCCGACAGAATACGGTTTTCACATATACCGACACCTCACCGGAAGGCTGGTGGGATCCGAAGGTCGTGCTTGCATATTCCCGGACCGAACTGGGCACAGAAGTTACAGCCCCTCGCGGTCCCCAGGCAGGTGTCACTGGGCCAGCCTTTGGAGAAACGAGCAGCTTCAACGGCAAGGTCGAAAACCGCTTTTCGCTCGACGTCGGAAGCGTCACCGCGGGTTTCGATTTCTACAGCGACAAGGCCGCACTGGAATCGCGTTTTCCCGGGTTCTTCGAATTTGCCGGCGAACGCGCCAGCAACGTCGGCGCCTATGCCCAGGCTCGCCTGGAGCCGTTCGATCGGGCGAGGATCTCCTTCGGCGCACGTGGAGACCATCAATGGTTCACCGGCGTCGACGATTCGGATTGGAACAACGCGGGCCTGAGTGGCAACATTTCCGGCGAATACGATCTTGTGCCGGAGTTCCTGACCGTCAAGGCCGGCACCTCGCATGTCTGGGGCGGTGTTCCGCTGGCGGAGAATTTTATCCAGAACCCACTCTGGACCTATGGCGACGGCCCGGAGCCGGTGACGTCCGACAACTACACTGCGGGGCTCGAAATGCGTTACAGCGGCTTCACCTTCGAGGCCAACGTGTTCCGTACGAACGTCGACAGCGCACGCCTGCCGGTCTACGGGCGCGAGCCATACCTTCCCGGGAATACATCGATCCGAACGCTCGACCTCGTTTCCAAGGGCTGGGAAATCGGCGGCCGCTATGATTGGGACTCCGGCTTCGTCAGCCTGAAATATGCCGACATCAATGCCGACGTCGACGGCGAGCCGGCTGACACGGAAATCGGCCGCTATTTGACGACACCTCTCGGTCAAATCGTGATGATCGGCGCCGGCTACACGTTCGACGATTGGGGCGTCAAAGTCGGTGGCGACATCGAAATCGCCTTGAAGACCGACAGGACCCTGGTGCGGCATTCGACCGATCCGGCAAGCGCAAAGAAGGAACTGCCGGGCTATGAGGTGGTGAACGCCTACCTCGAGTGGACGCCGCCTTCAAAGCCGAACTTCACGCTGCGCGCCGACGCGCTCAACATCTTCGACGAGACCTACACCGATCGCGCCGCCTACGGGCAGGATTTCGCCGGTGTGATGCCGCACTACGATCCCGGCCGCTCGTTCCGGCTGAGCGCAACGGCACGGTTCTGACGTTGGAAAACGTCGGCGTGGGCAATTGCCCACGCCGGCTGCCAAAACGATGTTCGCCTTCGATGCTCAAGCGACGCCGGCGCGGATCGGCGCGTCGCGATCGGCCTTGAGGAGATGCATGTTGCGGGCGTCGTTGGCGAGTATGTTGAAGCAGTCGCCGCCGAACCATTCCAGCGAGGCATCTACCTCCTCGCGCTCGAACAACTCATCGAAGAATTGCAGATAGTCCACCGCGCCATCGAAAAGCGCGGTCATGCCCGCCCGCTTTCCGGCCGCGGCATAGACGTTTGCCGGCTCGAAGACGGCGAGGTCGGCACGCGAGCGTACATTCTTCAGATGATAGTGCCGGATATGCGGCAACAGCGCGCGATGCGCGGCGACCGGATCGTCACCACCTTCCCAGACGTGCAAAGTGTCGAAATTGATCCCCAGCGCAGGATGATCGACCTCCTCGAGCAGGCGCTGCGTCGACGACAGCGTATCGGCAAGCGTTCCTGGATGTGTCTCCACCAGTATCTCGCAACCCTGGTCCTGCGCTATCATGCAGGCGTCCTTGAGCCGCGCCGACAGTCGCCAGCGCGCTTCTGGCGAGGTGTCCCGGCTTGCCGACTTGCCGGCGAACGTACGCACCTTGCGGGCGCCCCAGCGGCCGGCCAGGCGGCAGAGGTTCGACGTGGCGTGACGCAGCGACGCCAAATCCTCATCGAGAGGCAGATAGTCGCTGAGCATCGGCACCGAAAGGCCGAATACCGCCATCCAGTCGGCGTTGCGATCGGTCATATGCTGCATATTGCGCGCGTGTGCTCCCCAGAGTTCGATGCCCTGGAAGTCGTTCGCCGCCGCCCATCGCGCGATGTCCTCCAGCGACAGCAGATGATGGCGGAACGTGATCGTGCAGAGCGACAGCCTCATGCGACGGCGTCCTCGACATCGTGGCGTGGGGCGTGCAGGAAGCCGCGCGTGTCGCACCACACCCGATAGGTTTGGGCGAGACGGCGCTTCAGCGAGCGCTCGATCGCGTCCAGAACATCGAGTTTTTCAAACACCCGCGCCGCCAGTGCTTCGTTACCTGTCTGGCTGAGCTTCATGATGGCGTAGTGAAGCGCCTTGAATTCCTGGATCAAGGATTCGATGTCGTCGCAGATCGTGTCGAACTCGGCGTTGGAAAGCTGCAGCGATCGCCAGAAAAAGGCAAAGCCGTGCTCCAGCGCGTATTTGCGGATCGAGATGACCGGCAGCTCGCGCAGCGCCGTCGACAATTCGGCCAGTTGCAAGCCGTCGCAGCCTTCCAAATGCGCTCGGACGACCTCGCGCGTGGCACGCGTCAAAAGATTGTCGTCCTCATGAAAACAGGCAAGGAAATAGTCGCGCAGATCGACGGCCGACGGCTTCCTGATGTCGGCAGCGTCAAAGATGAAGCCGCCGGCAACGGTCGGCTGCATGATTGCGTTGATGACTTTCTGCTTCTCGATCCTGCCTTCCCAGCGGAAATCCGGGTCGAGGACCATCCAAACCGCCGGATCCTCGGTGTATTCCAGCATCAAATAGTGCGGGAATGGATTCTGGTTGAACTTGTTCTCGCGCTCCGGCAGGTGGAAGAGATCGAGCATGACCATCAGGTACTCGCTCTCCTTTTTGCGCTCCAAAAGCTCCAGCATCGTCGCCAGGTTCTCTTCCTTCGTAGCGCCCGGCCGATACCATTGGCGAACCTTGGCGCCATACAGGCGCTCGAACCAATCGCGGAAGAAGTCGTGGTTGATTTCAGACGCGTGATACGCCAGCCGCCAGCTTTTATCGACGGCGAAACCCGCATCCCAGACGCCGAAGAAGAAGGGTCGATGGTCAAGCTGCCTTTGCTTCACCGCGTGACAGACATTGCTGACGAAGCAATGGACCTTGATGTCGACGAAGTCCTCGCCATGCACGCCGATCTGCTCGGCCGCTTCTCTTTCGGCGCGAGCGAGAACAAGCTCTTTTGCGGGCTTCACCAGTGTTCCACTTGGTTCCGGCGCCTTGACGAACAGCCGCGCCAGGTCGTCCACAGTGTCCAAATCCTGGCGACTGATCACATCCTCGGGCAGCGCGACACCGTGGTCGAGTTCGAGAGCCAGCATGATCTCGAGAATGAGCACGGAGTCGAGATACAAGTCCTCGTTCAGCCTGGCTTGCGGCGCAAAGGCATCGATGTGCTGGTTGTCGAGCTTGTCGCGCAGGATGGTCCCGATTGCGTCGAGTATTTGATCGTAGGTCATCATGCCGCCTCCGTCCGTACCGGCCCGAATTCGCCCGCACCGTAGCGCGCGGCCACGTCGCGCCGGCTGATCTTGCCGTTCGCTTGGCGCGGGATCCGCTCCACCTGAAGGATTTCAGTTGGCATCTGGTGTGCTGCAAGCCGCTCGGCGCACCATTGCCGAAGCTGCGTCCGGTCGACCGCATGTTCGGCGCTGAACAAAAGCGCGACGCGCTCGCCCGCGAATGCATCCTGCTTGCGGAAGACGACGGCGTCGCCAATGCGGGCGAACGTCATGACCACGTCCTCGACTTCCTTTGGATAGACGTTGAGGCCCGAGACGTTGATCAGGTCGTCGAGACGCGACAGGAAGACCAGCATGCCGTCGTCGCGGCGATAGCCGAGGTCGCGCGTCTCGACCGCCACGTCCTTGCGCTCGACGGTAATTTCCTTCGGGTCGCCGGCCGTCCCGGCGTCACGCAACGAGAAGCGCGGCAGCACATAGCCGACTTCATTAGCAGCTTGCACATCCGGGTTGATCGCGATGCAGCCGGCCTCCGAGCAGCCGTACTGCTGGAACATGTATTTTGATTTGGCCCTGATCTGCCTGAACCAGGATTCGGGTAAGAGGGTGCCGGATGTCATCGTTGCGTGGATATGCTCGCCAGACGGCAATAGCCTGGCGAGCGTATGCAAGATGGCCGGCGACGAGATCAGGTAGGGGCGCTCCGTTTCGCGCAGCTTGCGCAGCAGGAATTTGGGGTTCCCTGTGTCCAGTACGGCGGGCGACTGGCCGCGCTTCAGCGCCACCAGCACGCCGCAGATCAAGCCGTAGGAATGGGAGGTTGGCCCGGCGATCAACGGGGTCATGTCCTGTGGCTCGACAAACGTCGAGGTATAGCTCTCGATCTCGTCGTCTATCTCGCTCCAGGCGCGCGCGATGCATTTCGGCTCGCCGGTCGTGCCAGAACTCATCTGCAGCAGCTGTCCAGCTTCGCTCGCGCGCTCCTCGCAGATCGGCTCGCCTTCCAGCCGGTTGTAGAAAAGCCAGTTGCACTTCGCCGTCTCTGCCTGCCGGCGCGCCGCGGCATATGGTGTCGAGGGATGCAGCGGCAGCACGCTGGCACCGGCCGCGCGCGCGGCAAAGAAGAACGCCAGCCAATCCTGCGCCGCGGAGAAACAGACCGCAAAACGGTCGCCTGCGCGCTTGTCGAGTTGCGCCTCAGCCGCCATGCGGTCCGCCGCATGGCGGAAATAGGTCTGATCAAAGACCGTGTCGTTGATTGCGATCATGTTCTCTGTCTCCTTACGCGACTGCAAGGCTGTTTGGAATTTCGTGAGCGCATTCGGTGCCCGGTGGCGAGAGCTTCCGCCGCAGCAGCGATTCCGTGCGGATGCGTGGCTGGAAAAGGCCAAGTGCGGCTTGCCGGTGCGTCAGTCCGAACTGCCGGCTATGGTCGCGCAATCGCCTGCCGATGTCCGACCAGAAGCCGTCTTCGTCGAGACCGTAACAGTGCCGCAGCAGATGCGAGATCTCGGCGAGGTTGTAGACGAACAGGGCGTCCAGGCAGAGTTCGCCGAGCAGATCGGCGCTCTCCATCCAGTAGTACTGGTTGGGCGCAGCGTCGCGATAGGCGGGGTTCAAGGCGAAGAAGTCGGGAACAGTATCGGGATCGCGCAGGAAGCCCGGCACATATTCGACGCTGTCGTGGAAGTCGCGCATCGCCAGCCTTACTGGCCAGCCGTCGCGGTGGATCAGTATCAGGTTCTGGCCATGCGCTTCCGTCGCGATGCCATGGCCGACGAGCAGGTGATAAACGGGCATCACCACCGTAGCCACAAGCCTGTCGAGCCAGGCGTCCAGCCCGTACCGCTCGATCCAGTCCGCGACGAACGGCCGGCTGTCGCTCTCCATGGCCATCAGCGCGTTGAGAGGCACGGCGGTTTCGCCGGGCTTGAGGCTGCTCGTAACGTCCTCCCGCCAAATCGCGGCGATCTGTCCTGCCAGCGGTCCTTCCCGATCTGCGATCGTGCCGGCATATTCGCCGAGGATCGTGAGCGGGTAGCGTGTCTCGAACAGCGAATCGCTGGCGACAATGTCCTTGAGCCAGCGGCTGATCGCCGGCGCGCTGCACACCGAATGCGGTTCGATGATGCGCTTGGCCGACGAGTTGACGAGATTCATCGGCAGTTTGAGATTAGCGCGTCGCGGGTGGTCGCGATTAAAAAGCGTCCGCACGGATTGGCTGGCGGTGTAGCGATCGCCGGCCTGGCCGAGGAAACTGGCGGAGCCCTCCGCCAGCCAGCGCGACAGTTCCGAGCCCTGCAACGCTTTCCATTGCCAGGGGTGCAGCGGCATCAGGCCGAACCGCCGTGCATCGTCGCCGAGTCTGGCACGGCGCTCGTCCAGCAGCGCGTAGGTTTCGGCGCCGAGTTCGTGCATCCAGAAAGCCTGCTCGTCCGTGGGAAACGCCGAGTGCAGACGTTCGGGCGCGACCGCCAGCCAGGCCAGCTGGAAGGCGTTGCCTGCTTCCGGGCCGTACGCGGCGTGGTCGGTGTAATCGAAGCCGGTGCGCGCCTTGAAACACGGATGATAGGGATGACCCTCGTCGATCGCGCTGTCGAGTTGCGCAAATGGGAGATCGCGGCGCGGTCTGGGCCGGAGGTTGCTTTTGTTCCAGGCGCTGAAATCAAGCGTCCGATCCAGTTCGGATGTGAGTTGCGCACGCCGTTCGGGGCAGGTGTCTATGCTCGCAAGGAGATCGCCGAGCGTCGCCGGCCGCCATTGGCCGCCGCAGCCCCGCACGATCGTTTCGGGGGCGATCCTGATCCGGCCGAAGGCGCCGATCGATCCCTCGCAGCGTATCGTGGCACCGTCGCAGCACCATTCGAAGCGGGATTTCCCGCCGCCTCGCGACACCGCGCAGTCGACCAGGCCCTCATAGACCAGGGCTTCCGCGAGCTGGCGCATCACACGCAGCTCGGGGATGCCGTGGAGATCAAGAGGCAATGGCATGTGCCTGCTCCGCGGCCATGAACAGCCCGACACGGCTCAGTGGATTGGGAAAATGCGTGTAGATGGCGCTGCCGCCCTCGGCCAGTTCATCGACATCCTGCAGCCGGATTGCCAGGTTGGCCTTTGCGGTGATGTGCGGCTTGTCCAGCAGGCTGGACGCGAATTCCCCGCCCGCGCCAGTGAGCTCTCCCGCCAGCTTTTTGAGCCGCGCACGCAGGATGCCGAGCAGTTCGGCCTCGCTTGCCAAGCCGTCATGTCCGGCGCGCGCGACGACCGAGAAGATCTGGTTGACGATGAGGTAATAGGAGAGCCGCTCGCGAATGTCACGGTCATCGAAGAAGAGGCTGCGGATCTGGACAACCTCAGGCACCAGGCCATACCACCGGGCCTTGAAACTGTTCGAGAGGTAGAATCCCTGGCTGTCGCGATAGAGGTATCGGCTAGGCAGCCCGTGCTGCGAAAGGTCCAGCAAGCTGTTCTGCTGATGCGCTTCCAGCGCGACGCCGAACCGGTCGTAGAGTTTGACCAGCGGATCGAGCACACAGTCGAGATAGCATTCGAACCAGCGACGGCACGCCTGCCGCACAGAGATATCATGATCCTGCGCGACGCGCCGGACGACGTTTTCGAACAACGAGCTGTGCCCGGGACATGGTTCGGCCGTCAGTGCCGAAACGGTTATCACGGGATCGTCGGCGCGGCCTTGGAACGGGTTTTCACGGAAGATGACTTCGAAACCGCTCTCGGCCTGTCCGGAAATGTCCAGCGTCACGTAGGCGCTGTCATGGAGAAAGCCGAGGCGCGGCTCGAACGTGTCGATCCCGGCGCATGCGAACAGGCGCGCCACCGCAACGCCGGCCTCCAGCTCGTGCCGCCTGTTAACGCGCTTGGAGTTGGTGATGCGGACGGGCAGCGAGAATTTCGGCATCCAGGCGGCGTCATCGCTGTAAACGGTGCGTACCGAGGAAGTCGCCGTGAACAACGGCCCTGCCGGACCGAGATACCGGATCTGCTCTGAATCCATGAGCCCGCGCACCGCCGGGTCGAGCATCAATGCTTGCGCCTGAAGCGGATGCATGGGCAGGAGCATCTCGCCGTTACCTGCGGCGACCTTGCCAGCGTCATTCCCCAGCAGTGACCTGACGATCGAGGTCACCGCGATGCCGGCGGAATCCTCGCGGACGAGGTGGGCAGCGGCGGCGAAATAGGTCAGCTGGAAACCGCCGCGCAATTCGGGGGCATAAACATCCTGCTGCCAGTTCGACATGCCTTGCAGGCTCTTGGGCGTCGGATGCAGCGGATGTCCGAAATACAGGGATTGCTCCGCGGCTATAAAGCCGACCAGGGGCGGCGCCCGATGGGCGGCGTCGAGGTAACGTTTCGTCGCCTGACAGCTCTGAAGAATCCGTTCGAGAAGCTCCACGTCGGCCTGTCGGTGCGCGGCCGGTCCGGATTCTCGGGCTTCCAGCACAAGCAGATGCACGGCCAGGATCGGCTCTATCTCGTGCCAGTTCGGACCGGCATCCTGACGCATCCATATCTGTCCAAAGAGGTGCATTCCGAAAAGCGATCGGGATTTGATTTCGATACGCAGGACTACATGCCGCGACGGCAGGGAAATCTCCACGCAATCGAAATTCCGTTCTCCAATGCGGTGGAATACGGGAATCCCGGAATTCAGCTCTCGCAGATAGCTGTTTGCGAAGGCTCGAAACGTTGCCTGTTCTGCTGCAATCTGATTCTTGTCGATCATTCGTTGCGGACGCCATGTCACACAGACGCCGCGCAGGCGCTCTGTGCTGAGTTTCAAAGGTTTTGATGGCGCCGCGCGTGAAGGGCCAGCCTTGCTGCGGCCGCGGCTAAAACTAAACTACGATTGTCATGTTATCCTAGTCAGGTGCGCGGATCAACCTCCGAAGGCGGTCATCTGGGCAATGCCAGCGCGGCTTATCTGGACAGTTCGTCCTCGGCCGCGATTGCCCTTTCAGCCGAAACGGTTGGCGCGGAAGGCAGCAAGCATGGGGTGCGGATTGCCGGAGGCGATTTCTTTGGCTAGCAATTCGCCGACGATCAGTCCAAGCGTGGCGCCGCTGTGGCTAAAGGCGACGTGAAGATCGGCGACGGTCTCGACGGAGCCAAGCACCGGCTCGCCATCGCCGGGGATAGGCTTCGGGCCAACGGCGTAGGTAGCGAGTTGGAGCCGCGGATTGCCTTCGAGCACGGCGCTAGCTTCGTCGAGCAGTCCTTTGACGGTTTTGTCGAGCACGGTGTAGGTGTCGTCCGAGTTGACCACGACTTCTTCCTCGGACCATGCCGAATCCAAAACAAGTGCGCCATCCGGCGTCGGGCGCACCGCCACGCGCGGCGTATTCAGCACGGCACGGAGGTCGGTCTTGATCGGCTTGGTCTTCAAGAGAAGTGAAATCGGCGTGGCGTCGGGAACATGGACTCCGATCTCCGCAAGCATGGTAGGCGTCGCTGGCCCAACGGCAAGGACCACTGCATCCGCCTCGACCGCCGCACCGCCAGCAGTGACGACGCCACGTGCGCGACCACCTGTGGCAACTATCCGCGCGCGTCCAGCGTCCTGAACAAGCTTGCCGCCGCGCGAGCGGAATTCATTGAGCAGCAGATCGATCAAAGAGGGCAGGTCAACCCATCCTTCGCCAGGATTGAAAATGGCGCCCTGCGGGGTGACGGCACCGGCATTGACCCCGGGCGTCACTGCGCCAACTTCGGCAGGGCCGAGCAGAAGCGCGTCATAACCAATATCCTGCTCCAGCTGCCAGATGGACGCGATCTGGTTCGCCTCATCATCCGCATCCCAGGTGAGGCCGCCGTCAAAGCGAAGCCAGGACGCGGTTTTCGGCCTGGTGGCGGCCAGGGTCCGATAACGGTCGACGCCTGCAAGCCTCAAGCGGTGATAGGCAGTGTCTGCGCGTCGCGCTGAGTTCAGCCAGGAAAGTGAACGGCCGGATGCACCGTTGGACGGCGCGCCGTCGTTGACAATCGTCACATCAAAGCCAAGGCGGGCGAGGTGCAGCGCAGTTGAGGTGCCAAAGATGCCTGCGCCGACAACGACGACATGGCGCGGCTTTCGGGATGCAGTCATAGAGAAATCCTTCTACGCAGAAGATGGGCCGGAAAATGCTAGATCGCTACAAAGCGCGGCGGAACTAGTAGTCCGACAGCTTCTTCATGTAGCGCCTACCCTCGAGCATCGGCCGATCGCGCAGACCTGCCAGCTTGTAGGCAAAACGCCATAGAGTGTCGAAGAAGACCAAAGGCACGAGATAGGGTTTGATATGTTCGGACATACCGCCGAGGTCGAGTTCCGCCCCATCGAGCACCAGGATGTTTTCCCGGCTGCCGTACTTGATAAGGAAATCACGGGCACGTTCGGAAAGGCTCCGCGTTTCGTCCAAACCCAGCAGGACCACGAAGCAAGCATCCCTATCCACCACTTCGAATGGGCCATGAAAGAACTCGTTTGCGTGTATTGCCTGCGAGTCGTACCACTGCATTTCCATGAGCACGCAGATGGCGTAGGAATAGGCCGCACCGTAGCTGGCACCGCTGGCTAGTGTGTAGATTGCCTCTCGAGATGCGAAGCGAGCGGCGAAGGTCTCGAACCGGTCAGCGTAGGCCCGGTGCGCGCGCTCGATGGCCGGTTGAAGATGGCTCAGGCTGATCAGCAGGTCGTCGGTTAGCCCGCCGTCCTCCCGAGCATCCATCAAACCGGCGAGCAGCATGTAGAGCACGCCGTAATTGCTGTAGGCTGCATTGATTGCTTTGCCCGTCGTATACGAGGCCTGGTAGGCAATCGGGTGGTCGACCGCCCGCGCGAGGGGCGATGTTTGGTCGAGCGTCATGCCGATTGTCGTTGCGCCTCGGTCTTTTGCGTGATTGGCCGCCCGTACGGTCTCCTTGGTGGTTCCTGTCTGCGAGCAAAGAACCACGAGCGTGTCAGATCCCAACCGCCGCGGATCTCGGCAGACGAACTCATCCGCGTTGTAGATGTCGCAGGCGAATGTGCCACTGTGGCGGTCGAGGAAGTATTTGCCTGCCATCATGATCGAGAGCGAGCCGCCGCACGCCACGAGAAAGAGGTGCGAAAACCGCCTGCCCGCCGTAGCGGTCAGGGCGCGTTCTACGTCGGCGGGCAGGGCGGAAATCATGAGCTTCCTCGTCTCGCTGGCAAAGCTTGGGGCGGGCGCATAATTGACAGACAGCATTGACTGTGTGAACGTTATCACATCCTTTAAACTGAAAGTCATGCAATGGTCAAGATTGCCACGATCGGCGATAACGTGGTCGATTGTTATCTTACTCGCGGCGAGATGTTTCCTGGCGGAAACTGCCTCAATGTCTCGGTCTATGTGAGCCGCTTCGGCGGGCAGTCGGCCTATGTGGGAGCGATCGGCAAAGACCGGGCCGGGGACTTGATCCACACGGCACTGGCGTCAGAGCGTGTAGACCTCACCCGATTGCGGCGCCTCGAAGGGTCGACCGCTTACTGCCTCATAGGTCACCGAAACGCCGATCGGATTTTCGTGGATTTCGATCTCGGCGTCTCAACGTTCACGCCGACGCAAGAAGATCTGGATTTTCTCTCAGGCTTTCAGGCCGTCCATATAGGCCAGTCCAGCGGGTTAGACCCGTGGGTTGCCGCAGTCTCGGGTAAATCCCTGTTATCTTATGATTTCTCCACGCGGCGGGAACCGGAACACCGGCGCGAGATTGGGCGCTATTGCTATCTGGCCTCCGTCTCGGGTGACGGTCTCGACGACAATGAATTGGCTGCAATTGCATCCGAGCTGCTTGCATGTGGTTCAAAGTGGGTTCTGGTGACTCGTGGTCGAGCCGGCGCGGTGCTTCACAGCGACACCGTCTCCTACCGCACCCCGGCGCGGCTGGTCGAACCCGTCGACACCCTGGGCGCGGGCGACACCTTCATCGCCAGAACGCTATTCGGCCTGCTTAACGAAGAGGCGCCTCAGGACATTCTCCGCCATGCCGCTGAGGCGGCGGCCGCTACCTGCCAGTACTACGGGGCGATCGGCCATGCGTCAGCAATAGATATAGGGAAGATGACGCCGGAGATCCTCCGCGGAGCGGGTCACGTTCAAGACGGAAAAACCGTCTAGCTGCGAAATCCTCCGGAACAATTGACGCGAGAAACGGACAATGCTAGATGAAGTGATAACGTTCTCATTCATCTAACTGAACGCCACCAAAGAGCGTTTTGATGAATCAGACGTCGAGTGGGATCGCAAGGGCTGGGTTCGGCCAATCGTAAGAGGAGAAGACATGCAAACGAGTTCAAGCAGGCGCCAACTGGCGAAATGCGGTCTGGCGCTGACTATCGCGTTGGTGACAGGATTTAGCACATTGGCCTCGTCAAAGCAGGCAAAAGCGGCCGACAACCCCTACAACCTCATCGACCCGACGGTGATCAGCGTCGGAACCATGGGCGATGCGAAACCCTACGTCTTCACCGACGCCAACGGTAACTTCACGGGCTTCGACGCTGAACTCTTCCGCGACGTGGCGGGCCGGCTCGGGTTCAAGGAGGAGCAGGTCGTCTTCACCGGCCAGGAATTCTCGGCGCTGCTGCCATCCGTTGCCAACGGCCGCTTCGACGTCGCTGTCGCCGCCATTGGCACGACCGCGGAGCGCAAAAAGACCGTGGATTTTGGCGACGGCTATCTCGCGGGCTACCTTTCGATCATTTCGGCTGATCCAGCTCTGACGAGCAATGAGAGCACCGCCGGAAAGCGCATCGGCGTGATCCAGGGAACGCTGCAGGAAATCTATGCCGAGAAGAAATTGAAGGGCGACATCGTCAAGTTCCCCGACAACAACACCGCGGTGGCCGCGCTGAACAACGGGACGATCGATGGCCATTTCACCGACTATGAGTCGGCCAAGCAGTATGTAGAACGCTATAAGAACCTGAAGATAACCATGAACGTGCCGTCCTTCGATGCGCCAGCCGGGTTCGTGGTCAAGAAGGGCAACGATGCCTTCCGTGAGGCGCTAAACAAGGCACTGCGCGAGGCCATGGACGATGGCACTTGGAAACGGCTGCACGAAAAATGGTTCGCGGGCACCCCCATGCCGGATCAATATCTGCCCAAGAAGTGAATTCGAGCGACTTCGCTGTGTTTTCCGGCCGGGCCCGTGAGCAACGGTGCCCGGCCGAGTTATAGATGGACTTGATATGAGCTGGTTCGACACCTTCGCCCGCAGCTTCCTTGATTTCCAGGCGATGGCAGAAGTTCTGCCAAACATGGTGATGGTCGGCCTCAAGAACACCCTGATCCTGGCCGTGGCCTCGACGTTTTTCGGGACGCTGATCGGTATCGTTCTCGCCGTGATGGGGATTTCCGAGAACCGGCCGCTGAAACTCCTCGCGCGGGTCTACACCGATATCTTCCGTGGGCTTCCCGCCATTGTCACCATTCTGATCATTGGCCAAGGCTTCGCGCGGTTGGGCCGGGACCTGTTCGGTCCATCGCCTTATCCGCTGGGCATTCTTGCACTCAGCCTTATTGCCGGCGCCTACATCGGAGAAATTTTTCGGGCCGGCATTCAGAGCGTCGAGCGTGGTCAGATCGACGCCACCCGCACTCTCGGAATGACGTATGGCCAAGGCATGCGCCTGGTGGTGATCCCGCAAGGCATCCGCCGCGTCCTGCCGGCACTGGTCAACCAGTTCATCGGCAACGTCAAGGACTCCAGCCTGGTCTATTTCCTTGGCCTGCTCGCCTCCGAACGCGAACTGTTCCGCGTCGGCCAAGACCAGGCCGTGCTAACCGGCAACCTGTCACCGCTCTTGCTGGCCGGCGTGTTCTATCTCGTGATCACGGTGCCGCTAACCCACCTCGTCAACTACATCGACGCGCGCATGCGCGTCGGCAAGCGTATCACCGGCGTGCAGAGCGGCCTCAAGGAAGTCGCCGAGCTTGCGGAAGCCGGCGTGCCGGGCGCAGGGAAGTCGCCCGCAGCCGCGCCCACCCGCTTCAAGGGCGGCAGCATCGAGGTCAAGAATATCGACATGGCCTACGGTGCCGTCCAGGTGCTCCATGACGTCAGTCTGAAAGTGGAGCCCGGGACGGTCACCTGCCTGATCGGGCCATCCGGCTCGGGCAAGTCGACCTTGCTGCGTTGCCTCAACCGCCTCGTCGAGTGTCGAGCCGGAGACATCCTGCTCGATGGTGAAAGCATCTACAAGCAGACCCCTGACCAACTCCGGCGGCGTGTCGGCATGGTTTTCCAGCAATTCAACTTGTTCCCCGACCGCAGTGCGCTCGCCAACATCACCCTGGCGTTGCGCAAGGTAAAAGGCATGTCGCGCCAGGAGGCTGAGCGCGCGGCCTTAGCGAGGCTGCATGAAGTGGGACTCTTGGAGCGCAAAGACCATCGGCCGGCAAATCTTTCGGGCGGACAGCAGCAGCGGGTGGCCATCGCGCGCGCCCTAGCCCTCGAGCCCGAAGTCATGCTGTTCGACGAAGTCACCAGTGCTCTCGATCCGGAATTGGTGAAGGGTGTCCTAAACTTGATGGCCGACCTCGGACGGGGCGGGATGACGATGGTGGTCGTTACGCACGAGATGAACTTCGCTCGCAAGGTTGCAAACCAGGTCGTGTTCATGGACGAGGGGCGGATTGTCGAGGCAGGGCGACCAGAGGACCTTTTCGACAATCCGCAAAGCCCACGTCTTCGGCGCTTTCTGTCTGAGGTGCTGTGATTGCAATGGTGTGTGCAACGGCGAGTGCTGCGGTGTTCGGGCTTGCGGGGTGGGCCTAACTGCCACTAGCTCGTCTTTACGACGCACGAATGGGCGGCGGGGGCTTGCTGAGTGATTCAAAGATCGTCGAAAAACGCAACCATCATAGAGGTCGCTCGCCGGGCCGGGGTCAGCTCCGCCACGGCGGGGCGTGTGCTTGGTGACTACGGCTACAGCAGCCCCGAGGTTCAGGAGAAGGTGCGCGCCGCCGCAGCTGCGCTGGGCTATCGCCCCAATCGCCTGGCAAAAGGTCTGATCACCGGAAAGACGCAGACTATCGGAGTTGTAGTCGGCGATATCGAAAGCCCATTCTACGCGAGCGTGCTGCGCGGAATAGGGGATGTCGCGCGCCGTGGCGGCTTCGGGGTTATCGTTACGAATAGTGACGAAAATGCCGAACTCGAGCGAGAGGCGGTGCAACTGCTGCTGGAAAAGCAGGTCGACGGGTTGATCGTCTCGTCGACCTTCGTGGATGAGCCGGATCATCTTCGTGAGGCAGTCGCGGCCCGCTGTCCCGTGGTGCAGTTCGACCGCGTCGTGGCGGGCCTGGAAACCGATTCCGTGGTGGTCGACAACGTGTCTGTGACGCGCAGCAGCATCGCTGCGATGATCGAGGCCGGACACAGCCGCATCGGCATACTGGCCGAACTAGGTCCGGGCCAGCGCGATGATGTCGGCTCGTTTGTGGCGAACGTTGATCTCTCCAGCGCCGACGTTCGCTACCACCATCCAAGCTGGCAACGGCTGTTGGGTTATCTGGAAGCTCATCGTGCCGCAGGTATCGAGCCGGATCTGCAATTGATCCGCCGCGTGGCGGTCTATTCTAGCGAGGCAGCCCGCAAGGAGGCGCTCGATCTGCTGACGATGCGCAATGCGCCGTCCGCTCTATTTACCGCCGACGGTGTGATGTCGACAGGCGTTCTGGAGGCGACTTCCGCACTGAAGCTTGCGATTCCAGGAGGCGTTTCGCTGCTTTGCTTCGACGATCTCGACTGGATGCAGTTCGTGGCCCAAGGTATCACAGCCATCGCGCAGCCAGCGCATTTGATTGGAGCGGCGGCGGCGGAGCTTCTCTTGAAGAGGCTGGTGGAGGCCACCTTACCTTTCGAGCACCGTGTCCTGACGGCCCGCCTGGTGGAGCGTAATTCAATTGCGGTGCATGTCTAACTGCAGGCTGGACGATCTGAGGTCCCGGAATGGCAAGCAGGCGCGTCCCTGACATTCAAGCCGTGGCTGCGTTGACCTAAAACGGTCGTACGTCATTCTGGAAGACATCGCCAGGTCAGTTTGAAACGCTGAACTGAGCTTGCCCGGCTCGTTCGTTCGCCAACACTGGCGTCCCATCTGTGCTAGTCATCGCATTGAAAAATTGCATAAACTACAGCGTGTCGATGGTGCTGTTGGCTACGCGTTACTATGGACTCGGCCCTCACAGCGGCCGAAATGATCGACGTCAACAGGAATACTGCGCCGCTTTGCCAGTACTAGTGGGCCCGCCGCGATCTATCGCGCGAACGGCTTAGTTCCGTGGCGCATCCGCTGCGATAGCGAACCGAGGTTGTCTGGGTCGGCCGAGTGCACCAAGCAGGTGTGAAATATATTTCTGCATGTGAATTTTATTGACACTCGAGCCAACTCCTGCGAATGATCAGCTGCTGGGCCTCGGGAGGAGGTTCGGTGTCAGCAACCACAAGCGGCGGCACGTAAGTGTCAGGCCGCCCAATTGACCAGGCTTCGGCCGAGGGAGGACTCTTGCGCAAATTTTTGAGCATGCTCGCCATTTCGGCAGCAGCCACCACAGTGTTGGGGGCAACCCACGCCGCGGCTCAGGCCGCTAACCCGTTCAAGTGCGAGCCGGGTGAAAAATACGTCATGAACGTCATGGTTTCGGGCGTCGAATATTGGTTCCCGGTCTACGAGATGTTCAAGCAGGCTGGACAGCAGTTCGGTTGCGAGACCGAATACACCGGAACGCCCGAATACGATGTGAACAAACAGATAGCGACATTCGACCAGGCGCTGGCTCAGAAGCCGGCTGGCATCCTGGTGCATCCGATGAACTCCGATCCATTCATCGAGCCAATCAATCGGGCCATAGACCAGGGAACGGCAGTGGTCACATTCGCCGCAGATTCGCCCAACTCCAAACGAGTATCCTACATCACCTCCGACAACGTCGCCGAGGGCACCTATGCCGCCGATGCAGTCGCCAAGGCGATGGACGGCAAGGGCGAATACGCAGTCCTCGAAAATCCCGGACAGGATAATCACGATAAGCGCATCGCCGCCTTCATCGCCCGCATGGAAGCCAAATGGCCGGATATGAAGCTCGTCGGCCGCGCGGCGTCGAACCAGGATGCGACGAAGGCCTATCAGGCTGTGCTCAGCCTTGCCCAGGCGCATCCCGAACTGGGCGCGGTGTTCATGCCGGAAGCCAACTCGGCAATCGGCGCCGCGCAGGCCGCGAAGGAAGGCGGCGGCAAGATCCGGGTTATGCTGGCCGACGTCAACGCCAAGATCCTCGATATGATCAAGGCCGGCGAAATCTTTGGTTCAGTCAATCCGAACCAGGGCATGCAGGGCTATATGGGGTTCATGCTGCTGTGGCTGGCCAAGCATCCTGAGTTGATCGATCCGATGAACGACGCCCGGCGGTCGGGATTCAACGGCATGGGCGTGCCTTTCGTCGACAACGGCTTTTCCATCGTCACTGCGGAAAACGCCGACGATTTCTATTGGGATGCCTACCTCACGCGGCGCGGCACCAAGGGCATCGAGGAATAAGTCCCACCGCCTTTGGGGCTCTTCGGAGAAATGCTCGAACCGGACGGGGCGCGCTCGCGCCCCGCCGACCCAACCGCCACATCAACACTAGGGGGACGGAGTGACTGCCGCCGCCATTCTTGAAATCCGCGACATATCGAAATCCTTCGGCGCCATCAAAGCGCTGACCGAGGTCGATTTCACGCTGCAGCGAGGCGAAATTCACGCGCTGTGCGGCGAGAATGGCGCGGGCAAGTCCACGCTGATGAATATCATCGCCGGCATTGTGCAGCCCGACGACGGCACCATTCGTCTCGAAGGCAGGGACGTCACCATCGCATCGCCATCCGTCGCGCAGCGGCTTGGCATAGGCCTCGTCCATCAGGAAATCGCGCTGTGCCAGGATGCCACGGTCGCCGAAAATATCCTCATGGCGGCCATAAACAATCGGCGCGCGCCGCTGATGAGTTTTCGCCGGCTCTACGCCGATGCGCAGAAGATAATGGACCTGCTGGCACCGATCCCGGTTGAGACACCGGTCGCCGACCTTTCGATTTCCAACCAGCAACTTGTGGAAATCGCCAAAGCGCTGACGCTCGAATGCCGGGTGCTGATGCTCGACGAGCCGACAGCCGCCCTGACCGAGACCGAGGCGCAGCGCCTTTTCGCAATCGTCCGCGATCTCAAGGCGCGCGGAATTTCAATTGTCTACATCAGCCACCGCATGGCCGAGATCTTCAGCCTGTGCGACCGCGTCACGGTGTTTCGTGACGGCAGATATGTAGCGACCGATTTTATCGCTTCGGTCACTCCCAAAGAGGTCGTGCGCAAGATGGTCGGGCGCGAAATCACGCAGCTCTATCCGCAAAAGCTCTCGCCTGAACGGCGCACGGGCCGCCCTGTGCTGTCGGTCGGGAATCTCTCCTATCGAGAGGGTCCCGACGGCATCAGCTTCACGCTTGGTGCAGGCGAAATTCTTGGCATCGGCGGATTGATTGGCGCTGGCCGCAGCGAGATGGTTCAGACCGTTTGCGGCTTGCGCCCGAAGGTGTCGGGATCGGTCGAACTCAATGGCAAGCCGGTCAGCATCAGGACCTACAGCGATGCGGTGCGCGCGGGCCTGGTCTACCTCTCTGAGGACCGCAAGGCGTCTGGCCTGTTCCTGGACCTGTCGGTTGCCTCGAACATTTCCGCGCTGGACCTTCGGAAACTGACCACACCGCTTGGGCTGCTCGATCGCCGCGCCGAGGCAAAGCAAGCCAGCGACCTGGTGGAGCGCCACGGTGTGCGCATGGGCGGCATCGAGACACAGGTGTCGACGCTTAGCGGTGGCAATCAGCAGAAAGTCGCCATCGCCAGGCTTCTTTCGGTCGGCCCCAAAGTGGTCATTCTGGACGAGCCCACACGCGGGGTCGACGTCGGCGCCAAAGTGGAAATTCATCGCCTGCTTCGCGACCTCGCCGAGCAGGGCGTTGGCGTTATCGTGATTTCATCCGAGCTTCCGGAATTGATCGGGCTCAGCGACCGGGTGCTTGTCATACGCGAAGGTGCCATCGTCGGCGAACTGGGGGCGGACGAATTGACCGAAGAGGCGATCATGCTGCTGGCTTCGGGTGTCCGCCAGCAGCGATCAAACGCAAGGCATGTTCAGAATGTCGCTTAGACAGACCGGAGGAACCCTCATGGACGCCGAAATCAAAGCGAGCGCCCCCGGGCTTGGCTGGCGCAACTGGCTGCGTCTGGGGTCAATGCGCGAGGCGGGGCTGATCGCGATCATGCTGGCGCTGTGCATCGCCATGACATTCGCCTCGCCGCATTTCCTGACCTGGGGAAATTTCCGCGCGATGCTGATGAGCTTCTCCATTGAAGGCATCGTCGTGGTCGGCATGACGATACTCCTCATTGTCGGCGGCATCGACCTTTCCGTCGGGTCGGTGGTCTGCTTCTCCATGGTCGTGTCAGGCGCTCTCTTCCTGATGGGACTGGACCCGTGGACCGCGAGCCTCATCGGGATAGGCGCCAGCGCGCTGGTCGGCGCGACGATGGGCTTCTTCGTGACCGTTATCGGGCTCAATCACTTCATCACATCGCTGGCGGCGATGGTGATCGTGCGCGGCCTCTGCCTTGTCATCACCAAGGGAACCCCGCTGTCACTGTTCACCCTGCCGCCCGGGTTCAAGGCGATCGGCCAGGGCAGCTTCGGCAATGTGCCTTATGTCATCGTCATCTTTGTCGTGGTCGTGGCCATCTTCGATTTCCTGCTTCGGCGTGCCACCGCCTTCCGCAAGGTCTTCTATACCGGCAGCAACGAGAAGGCGGCCCAGTTTTCGGGCATCAAGACCAAGCAGGTCAAATTCTGGGTCACGGTCCTCTGCTCCACCCTCGCGGGCTTTGCCGGCGTCATCTACATGTCACGCTTTGGCGCTGCCACCCCGACCTTCGGCGCTGGCATGGAACTCAACATCATCGCCGCGGCCGTCATTGGCGGAGCATCGCTCAATGGCGGCTCGGGCACCATCTTCGGCGCCATACTGGGCATGGCGCTGCTCTCAGTCGTCACAAGTTCGCTGATCCTGCTCGACGTTTCAGTCTATTGGCAGGACATGATCAAGGGATGCATCCTGCTCGCGGCAGTATCAATCGACCACTTCCTGCACCGCAGGAAATCCTGAGCAGCAGCGCGAGAATTGAGCATCCATCATGTCACCAACCAATTCGCGGGACGACATCACGATCGTCCGCCAGATGTATCAGGCGCTTGTGCTTCATTACATGGAAGCCAAAACGCAAGCCGAAATCGCCAAGGAGCTCGGCATCTCGCATGCGACCGTCAACCGGCTGATCAAACGCGGTCATCAACTCGGGCTTGTCGAGATCAAGATCAAGTCGCCGGTCGAGCAACTGGTCGACATCGAGGCGCGGCTTGTCGCGATAGGTGGCCTCCAAAGGGCCGTCGTCGTCCCTTCCGTTTCGGACAATCCGCAGACTGCGCTTCAGCGTGTCGGTGAGGCCGCAGCCAGGCTGGTGCTCGAGACGATCAAGGACGGCGACACGATTTCCATCACCGGGGGCAAGGGGGTGAGTGCCGTTGTCGCCGGCCTCAAGCCGAGCCGCAGCTACGACGTCGAGGTCGTTCCCGCGACCGGCCTGGTTCAGGGCAAGCATTACACCGACGTCAATCATGTCGCGTCTCTGATGGCCGACAAACTCGGCGGGCGCGCCTATCAAATTCACGCGCCGCTGTTTGCCGACAGCCCGGCCCAACGCGATATGCTGATGGGCGTGCGGGCGGTTTCGGATGTCTTCAGCAAGGCGCGGGAAGCAACGCTTGCGGTCGTCGGCATCGGCTCCATCCTGACCGACGATTCGAGCTACTACGATCTGCACCCGTCCTCGAGCGCCGACCGGCTGGCCATCGAACGCTCGGGCGCGGCGGGCGAGCTGCTCGCGCATCTCATAGACAGCAACGGCAAGCTCGCCGACTACCGCCTCAACCACTCACTGGTTTCGCTGACGCTCGAGGAATTCGCGACCATTCCGCAGTCGATAGGGGTCGCCAGCGGGGCAAGCAAGGTGGTCCCGATCCTCAGTGCCATGCGCGGCTCTCACCTTGACACTCTCGTCACCGACGAAACCACCGGCTTGAAGATCCTCGAGCTCGCCGAAGGAAATGCAGCATGAATTCTCGACAAATCACCCGCTCAATCGGCAAGTCCGGCGTTGTCGCTTCGGCGGTGGGACTCGGCACCTGGGCCATCGGCGGCTGGATGTGGGGTGGCACGGATGAAGCAGAATCGATCGCTGCGATCCAGGCGTCCATCGATGCCGGCGTCTTGCTAATCGACACCGCGCCGGCTTACGGTCTCGGCCGCAGCGAGGAGATCGTCGGCAAGGCCATCAAGGGCCGGCGCGACCGCGCGGTCATCGCCACCAAATGTGGCCTGAACTGGCATTCGAAAAAGGGCAATCACTTCTTCGATCAGGATGGAACGCCGGTGAACCGATATCTCGGCGCCGAGGGCATCGCTTATGAAGTGGAACAGAGCCTGAGGCGGCTCGGCACCGATTATATCGATCTCTACATCACCCATTGGCAGGACCCGACGACCCCCATTGCCGAAACAATGCAAGCGCTCGAACGTCTCAAATCAGCTGGCAAGATCCGCGCCATCGGCGCAAGCAATCTCAACGCCGCCGAGCTGCAGCAGTATGTAGGAACTGGCCAGCTTGACGCGATCCAGGAAAGATATTCGATGCTGGATCGCGAGATTGAGCAGACATTGCTGCCGATCGCGCGCCAGCATCAGGTCGCTGCGCTCAGTTATTCGTCGCTTGCGCTCGGCCTGCTTTCGGGCGCGATCGATCCGGCACGTGAGTTCAGCGGCGACGACCAGCGCAAAGACAACCCGCGCTTCTCTCAGGCCAACCGGCGCAAGGTAGCCGCTTTGAAGCATGCCTTGGCGCCGGTCGCGGAGGTCCACCAGGCAAGCATGGCGCAGATCGTCATCGCCTGGACGCTGGCGCAGCCCGGCATCACCTTCGCGTTGTGTGGAGCGCGAAACGCGACGCAGGCGCTCGACAACGCCAGGGCAGGGGAGATTTTACTGAGCGCCGCGGAACTGACGGCCATCGATGCGGCGGTGGCCGGGCATCTCGTAGCGATAGATGCGTGATCGAAAGCGCGTCCTGAGATGAATCGCATCCAGACGATCGCCGGCTTGCGCGAGAACCCCGATATTGACGTCCTCGTCATAGGCGGCGGTATCAACGGCATCAGCGTGTTTCGCGAACTCGCTTTGCAGGGCGTCGATGTGCTGCTCGCCGAAAAGGGCGATTATTGCTCCGGCGCCAGCGCGGCCCTTTCGCGCATGGTACATGGCGGCTTGCGCTATCTTGAAAACGGGGAGTTCAAGCTGGTCCGCGAATCTCTGCTCGAACGCGATCGGCTGTTGAAGAACGCGCCGCACTACGTTGCGCCACTGCCAACCACGGTGCCTATCTTCGACCTGTTCTCAGGCATCGCAAATGGCGCATTCCGCTTCCTTGGGCTAAGCCGTCGTCCGGGCCGGCGCGGCGCTTTGGTTATCAAGGCCGGCCTGGCGATGTATGATTTCTTCACCGCCGCACGGCGTATCGTCCCGACGCATAAATTCAGGAGCCGTGCTGAAACACTCAAGGTCTGGCCTGCAATCAACCCTGCTATTCGCAATTCGGCGACATACTATGATGCCTGGGTCAGCCATCCCGAGCGGCTGGGTACCGAGATGCTGCGCGATACTATGAAGGAAAAGCCGTCCGCCCGGGCGCTCAACTATGCACGGGTATCGCTCAATGACGCGAGTCTGGTGCTTAACGACGGACTTTCTGGCGAAACCGTGGCTGTGAAGCCGCGGCTCGTGGTCAACGCCACTGGCGGCTGGATCGACTTGACCAATTCGGCGATCGGAGCCGTTGCGCCGAAGCTTATGGGCGGCACCAAAGGTTCGCATCTGATCGTCGACAATCGCGAGCTTCACGACGCGCTCGACGGTCACATGATCTACTATGAGAACGAGGACGGCCGGATCTGCATCCTGTTCCCCTATCTCGGCAACGTGCTGGTCGGCTCGACGGATATCCGTGTCGACGACCCCGACCAGGCGCGCTGCATGGATGACGAGCGGCAATACATCCTGCAGTCGCTGTCCTTCGTGTTTCCCGCGATCGAGATCGCCGATACCGACATCGTCTTTCAGTTCACCGGGGTGAGGCCGCTGCCGATAAGCCAAGACAGTGTTACCGGGCGCATTCCCCGCGATCATTTCTGCGAACTCGTCGAGGGCGCCGGCATACTGCCGCCGACGCTCTGCATGATCGGCGGAAAATGGACAACCTTCCGCTCGTTCGGCGAACTGGCAGCCGATATCGTGCTCGAGCGATTGTGCCGACAGCGCATCGTCGGCACCGAAAACATGCCGATCGGCGGCGGCCGGCATTTTCCCACTGCTCCCGAAAAATGGTGTGCAGAACGCGCGGCGGCGCGCGGCCTGTCGCTTGACCGCATGCGTAGCCTCTTCGAGCGCTACGGTACCGCGGCGGATGCCGTCGCCGCCTATATGGCAGCGGGACATGACGATCTCTTGCCCGGCAGCGACTACTCGGCCCGGGAAATTCAATATCTCATCGCTAATGAATATGTCGAACAGTTGGAGGACCTGCTGCTCCGCCGCACGACAATCGCCATCACCGGTGCTCTCTCTCCCGACCTTCTCGATGCGGTTCTCGATATTCTCGCTGTCGAAAAGAGCTGGGACGCCGCGCGTAAGGCATTCGAGCGCACGGATTTCCTCGCCCTGTTGCAACGCCGGCACGGCATCGATCTCGACCAGCTATCTCAAGAAGACGAAGGAAGGAGCGCCGAATGCGCATCAACAAGAAAGTCCGCATGAACCGGTTGTTCGGCCGGGCGCGCTGTCTCGACGTCGCAATCGACCATGGCGTGTGCAACGAGCCGTCGTTTCTGGAAGGGCTCGAGGATATGGCCGACGTCGTCGCCCAACTGGTCGCCGCGGGACCGGACGCCATTCAGATGAATTATGGCCAGGCCGATCTGCTGCAGTCCTTGCCTGGCAAGGACAAGCCAGCATTGGTCATGCGCATAGACATGGGCAATCCGTATAACAAAACCCGCCATCGCTCGATGTGGGCCATCCTGCAGAACGAAGCCGAGCCACTGATTGGCGCGCTGGAAATGGATGCGGCCTGCGTAGTCGTCAATCTATTCATGCTGCCCGATGAGCCGGACCTATTCCGGCAATGCGTCCACAACATTGCCCGCGTTCGCGCCGACTGCGAAAAATACGGCCTGCCGCTGATGATCGAGCCGTTGGCGATGCTGCCGAACTCGGATCGCGGAGGCTACATGGTCGACGGCGATCCCGAAAAGATCGTCACCCTGACCCGGCTCGCCAGCGAGATGGGCGCCGACATCATCAAGGCGGACCCGACCACCGATCCGAACGACTTCCACCGGGTGGTGGCGGCGGCGCGCTGTCCTGTCCTTGTGCGCGGTGGGGGCAGGGAGGATTTGCGCGCCGTCTTCGACAAGTCGGCGGCGCTGATGGCACAAGGCGCGGCAGGCATGGTCTATGGCCGCAACATATACCAGCATTCCAACCCTCGCGCCGTCGTGACAGGATTGATGGCGATCATCCATGAGAATGCGGATGGAGCGGCGGCCTGGGAGCTCTACCAACAAGAATAATCTTTGCAGCTTGGGAGGAGCTTCAATGCAGCGATACATTCTTGGTCTTGATGCGGGCAACACCGTCATCAAGGCCATCATCTTCGACACCGCCGGTCGCGAGCTCGCGCTCGCCGCCCGGGACGGCCGCTCCTGCATGCCAAAGCCGGGCCATGTCGAGCGGGACCTCGGCGAATTATGGCGCAACGCCGTCGAGGTCATCCGCCAGTGCCTCGACCAGTCGGGCATCGACCCCCGCGACATCGCGGCGATCGGCTGCGCCGGCCACGGCAACGGGCTCTACGCGCTGGACCGCGGCGGTGACCCGCTGCTCGGCATCCAGTCGCTCGACACGCGCGGTGTCGGCATCGTCAGCGAATGGGCGGCCGCGGGCGTTGGCGACCGGACCTATGCCCACTGCCTGCAACGGCCCTGGGCGGCGCAGACGCCGACTCTGCTGGCGTGGCTCAGGCGCCATGACCCGGCGCTTTTTGCCCGAATAGGCACCGTCTTCCTGTGCAAGGATTTTGTCGTCAACCGCCTCACCGGCGCGCGCTCGACCGAGACCACGGATATGTCGGGCTGCGGGCTTTTGCACATGCCCGGCCGATGCTACGAGCGTGAGTTGCTGGCCGCCTACGGGCTCGACGATTGCATGGAACTGCTGCCGAACGTGCTGGAAGCCTCCGACATCGCCGGCCATGTCACGCGCGATGTCGCCGATGCCACCGGCCTTCTTGCGGGCACGCCTGTGGTGGCGGGCCTGTTCGATGTCGTCGCCAGCGCCATCGGTTCGGGCGTCACCAGCACCGGCGCCGCCTCGATCATTGCCGGCACCTGGAGCATCAACCAGGTCATCACCGAAGAGCCGATCCGCGATCCCTCGATCTTCATGCTGTCGACGTTCGATCCGGTGCGCTACCTCGCCATCGAATCGAGCGCCACTTCGGCCGCAAATCTCGAATGGATCGTGCGTGAGTTCTTCGAGCATGCGCCGCCGGCAGGCGCATCGCCATTCGAGATCTGCAGCGAGCTCGTTGCTTCCGTCGATCCCGCGGGAGACATGCCGATCTACCACCCCTTCCTTTACGGTTCGCAGCAGAATGGCAAGGCGCGTGCAGGTTTCTACGGCATCGCCGGCTGGCACACGCGGGCGCATATGCTGCGCGCACTTTTCGAGGGGGTCGTCTTCGAACACCGGCGCCATGTCGAGACGCTGCGCCGAGCGGGAGCGACTGTCAGCCAGGCGGTTCTTTCGGGCGGCGGCTCGCGCAGCGCCATCTGGCCGCAGATATTCGCCGATGTGCTGGATGTGCCGGTGACCGTAGCGCGCAGCCGCGAGACTGGTGCGCTGGGCGCTGCAATTGCGGCTGGGACAGGCGTCGGCCTGTTTGCCGACTTCTCTGCGGGCGCGGCTGCGATGACCGCGCCCGACCGTTGCTACCAGCCCAATAGCGCGATCGCACCGGTCTATGAGCGGCGCTATCGTCTGTATGGCGAGATCAACCAGGCCATGGGTCCGCTATGGGACAGGATGGCAAGCGAACGGACGTGCCATTGACACAGACCGCTGCCGAGTTTGGACACTACGACTTCATCATCGTCGGCGCGGGTTCAGCCGGCTGCGTGCTGGCCAACAGACTGTCGGCCAATCCAGGCACGCGCGTGCTGCTTCTGGAGGCCGGCGGCAGTGACCGCTACCACTGGGTCAATATTCCCATCGGCTATCTCTATTGCATGGGCAACCCGCGCACCGATTGGCTGATGAAGACCGAGCCGGAGGCCGGGCTGAACGGTCGAGCACTCAACTATCCGCGCGGCAAGCTTCTGGGCGGCTGCTCGTCGATCAACGGCATGATCTACATGCGCGGCCAGGCGGCCGACTATGATGGCTGGCGGCAAGCCGGAAATCTTGGTTGGGGCTGGGATGACGTGCTTCCGTATTTCCGCAAGTCCGAGGACCATTTTGGCGGCGCCAACGACCTTCATGGCGCCGGTGGCGAATGGCGCGTCGAGCGCCAGCGTCTGTCGTGGCCGATCCTGGATGCGTTCCGCGATGCTGCCGAGGAACTCGGCATCCCCCGGACCGGAGATTTCAACTGCGGGACCAACGAGGGGTCGGGCTATTTCGAGGTCAACCAGAGGAAGGGCGTGCGCTGGAATACCTCGAAGGCGTTCCTGCGGGGCGTGCTCCGGCGGCCGAATTTGCGCGTCGTAACCGGCACCGAGACCGAGAACTTGGATTTCGACGGAGCTTGCGTCACCGGCGTTGTCTTCCGCATGGGCGGCCAGGTGCATCGTGCGCGGGCAGGCGAGACGATACTTGCCGCTGGCGCGATCAATTCGCCGAAGCTGCTCGAGCTTTCCGGCGTCGGCCGACCCGACGTGCTTGGTGCAGCAGGAATCCCGGTTCGCCACGCGCTGGAAGGCGTCGGCGAGAACCTGCAGGATCATTTGCAGATCCGCACGGTCTTCAAAGTCGCCAATGCCTCGACGCTAAACCAGCGCTACCACAATCTGTTCAGCCGCGCGGCCATGGGCGTCGAATACGCCATCCGTCGCAGCGGACCGCTATCGATGGCGCCGAGCCAATTAGGTATCTTCGCTAGAAGCGACCCACGCCTGGAGACGCCCGATCTCGAATATCATGTCCAGCCGTTGAGCACTGACCGGCTGGGCGAGCCGCTGCATCGCTTCCCCGCGGTCACGGTTTCGGTTTGCAACCTCAGACCGGAAAGCCGCGGCACCGTCCACATAGGGACGCCCGATCCGCAGACGGCCCCGAAGATCCGGCCGAACTATTTGTCTACCGAGGGAGACAGGACAGTGGCTGTAGCATCGCTCCGCCACGTCCGCCGCTTGATGAAGGCGCGCGCCGTTGCCCGTTTCGCGCCTGAGGAAATACTGCCCGGTGCACAATATGAAAGCGACGAAGATCTCGTCCGCAAGGCCGGCGATATCGGCACTACGATTTTCCACCCGGTCGGCACCTGCAAGATGGGCGCGGGCTCGATGGCAGTGGTCGACGGCCGGCTGCGGGTGCACGGCATTTCTGGCCTGCGCGTCGTCGACGCTTCGATTATGCCGACGATCGTTTCCGGCAACACCAACTCTCCAGTGGTCATGATCGCGGAGAAGGCATCGGAAATGATCTTGCAGGACGCCAACCAGGAGAAATAATCCTCGGTGGTGAGTTGACGCAGACCGGCAGCTATTCGCTGTCGTGCCTCTCCTGTGAGGCGACCGATGCCGGCAGCGCCGCGGAGTTTACTGCCGCTTTGTCGCGCAGATCGCGAAGCGATGTTGCGTGGCGCGTTCGAGCGCCTTGGGCCAACTCATCTGTCGAGCCTGTGCGCGATGGATCGCGCCCAGTTTCCAGTCGACGACCGGCTGCTCCAACCCGGCTTCGGCCAGCAAGCGAACTATCTCTTCCGCCCGTGCGCCGCCCGAGAAATAGACACGAGCAAGAATGCTCTGGTGGCGTCTGGCCATCGAGGAGCCGTCATTATCCGAGACCCGGGACTTGCCGGCCGTGAGCTTCTCCCAAACTTCCCGCAAACCCATCGCCCAGTTGCGGCTGACAAAATCGCCGTCGATGACCAGCAGCTTGCCGCCGGGCTTCAGCAGCGACAACCATTCGGCAAAGGCCGCCTTCGGATCCAGCAGCGTCCAGACCAGGTGACGGGTGACGATGACATCGTAGCTCGCCTTGTCCTCGAGCGTCCGTTCGGCATCCCTTACGATGAAGCGGATATCGGCGCCGCGGTTTTGTGCCTTGGCGCGCGCCTTGGCGAGCATGGCTTCCGACCAGTCGAGGCCTGTCACCACAAAGCCTAGATCGTGCATCAGATGCGAAATAACGCCTGTCCCACAGGCGAGATCCAGAGATGCTCGCCCGGCGCCTGGCCCAAGGTGCCTGCTTATGAGCGCATGCCAGGCTGCGCGCTCCCGCTCGGAAAAAATCTCGTGGCCGACCTGCAAGTCGAACGTCTCGGCGCGCTCGGACCAATAGTCCCGAATTTCATCGCGCAGCGAATAGTTTGCGTGAGCCGTCATTGCCCGAAACGCTCTCCCCTAAAGCGGTACATTGGAATTGCTCTAAAAGATAATTCTTGATTACACAATTCATGTTTTCTAAAGCCGGGCCGGTAAACTGAATTGCGAGAGCCCAATGATTTTGAAGTCGATATTCGCGGCCGCGGTCGCCCTCGCGGCCTCCATGCCGCTAACCCATGGCGCGCGCGCCGAAACCGTCACCGACATTAGCGGCCGCAAGGTCGAGGTGAAGACGCCGGTCGAGAAGGTCATCCTCGGCGAAGGCCGGCAAATCTACCTGATTGCCGCGCTCGATACCGACAACCCATTCAAGCGAATTGTTGGCTGGCGCGAGGATTTCTACCAGGCCGATCCCGACAATTACGCCGTCTATCTGGAAAAATTCCCCTCGATGGCCACGATCCCGACCTTCGGCGGTTTCAAGGACGGCACCTTCGACATCGAGCAGGCCATCGCGCTTCAGCCGGACGTGATGATCATGAACATCGAGTCCAAGCAGGCGACCGAGGACGCGCAATATATCGAAAAGCTCGCCGCCGTCGGCATTCCGGTGGTCTATGTCGATTTCCGCGAGCATCCCTTCACCAACACCGAGCCGAGCATGCGCCTCATCGGCAAGCTCTTTGGCCAGGAAAAGCGCGCCGAGGCGTTCATCGCCTACCGCGCCGCGCAGATCGCGCGCGTCACCGAGGTGATCGCAGAGAAGGATCCAAAGCGCCCAACCGTCTTCGTCGAGCGCGCCGGGGGCTATTCCGACGATTGCTGCATGAGCTTCGGCAACGACAATTTCGGCAAGTTTGTCGAGATGGCCGGCGGCCGGAATATCGCGGCGGATCTGATCCCGGGCACCTTCGGCGCGCTCAATCCCGAACAGATCATCGCAAGCGATCCTGACCAGGTGATTGTCACGGGCGGTAACTGGGAGGCCTATGTGCCGGGTGGCAAATGGGTCGGCGTCGGTCCCGGCGCGGACGAGGCGGCAGCACTGAAGAAACTCAAGGGCCTGACGGAGCGGCCCGCCCTCACCGGCATCAAGGCGGTGGAGAATGGGCGGATCCACGCCATCTGGCACCAGTTCTACAACAGCCCGTATCAGTTCGTCGCCATCCAGCAGATGGCCAGGTGGCTGCACCCCGACCTGTTCGCCGATCTGGACGCTGAGGCCACCTTCAAGGAGTTGCACGAGAAGTTCCTGCCGGTCGACTACAGGCCTGGCCATTGGGTCTCGCTCTCCAATGAGCAGTGAACCAGCGGCACTATCGGCCAAAGAAGGGCGCGGCCTCTACCGCGCCCTCGTCCTGCGCAAGCAACTCATCCTCGCAGGGCTCGCCCTGGCGCTGCTCCTGAGCCTTTGCATCGACCTCGCGCTCGGCCCGGCCAGCTACAGCCTGGACCAGGTTGTGCTCGCGCTCGTTTCTCCCAGCAGCGTCCCGCTTCAGGTGCGTGTCGTGCTGTGGGAAATCCGGCTTCCCATCGCGCTTATGGCCGTGGTCGTCGGCGCGGCACTGTCCGTCGCCGGTGCACAGATGCAGACTATCCTCAACAATCCGCTCGCCAGCCCGTTCACGCTCGGCATTTCGGCGGCGGCCAGTTTCGGCGCCGCGCTCGCGCTCGCCTTCGGCGTCACGCTCATCCCCGCGGCAATCGAATATGTCGTGCCGCTCAACGCCTTCGTGGTGGCGATGCTGACCGCGTTCGTTATCCACCTGCTGAGTCTCAAGCGCGGCGTGACGGTCGAAACCATCGTGCTTCTCGGTATCGCGCTCGTATTCACCTTCAATGCGCTGCTGTCGCTCGTCCAGTATCTTTCCTCAGAGCAAGCGCTCGCCGCGGTCGTGTTCTGGACCATGGGAAGCCTCGCAAAGGCCACCTGGCCCAAGCTCATCATTACCAGCCTCATCCTTCTCGCAACGCTTCCGATATTCGCGCGCCGCGCCTGGGCGCTGACGGCGCTGCGGCTAGGCGAAGACAAGGCCGCGAGCTTTGGGGTCAAGGTCGCACGGCTGAGGCTCGAAACCATGATGATGGTGAGCCTGCTCGCCGCCATTCCCGTCGCCTTCGTCGGCACGATCGGCTTCATCGGGCTTGTCGGTCCGCACATCGCCCGCATGCTGATCGGAGAAGATCAGCGCTTCTTCCTGCCCGCCTCGGCTCTTTCGGGGGCACTCATCCTTTCGGCGAGTTCGGTTGCCAGCAAGTCGCTCATTCCAGGCACGATCTTCCCGATCGGCATCGTCACCTCGCTTATCGGCATTCCCTTCTTCATCTCGCTGATCCTCTCGAATGTGAGGCGCTCATGGTAACGATCAGGCTCGATGGACTCGGAGCCTTCCACGGGGCGCGGCTCGTCCTTTCGGACGTTTCAACTCCCATTTTTCGGGGCGGCGAGGTAGTCGCCGTTATCGGGCCTAACGCAGCGGGCAAGTCGACGCTGTTCAAGCGCATCGCAGGACTTCTGAAGGGCCCGGGGCGTGTCTGCCTCGATGGAGCGGCGAAGGGACCGGGTGGCATCTGCTACATGCCGCAGGATACGGCAGCCAACGCAGTGCTAACCGTTTATGAATCGATCCTGCTCGCCCGCAAGCAGGGCGCGGCCTGGTCCGTTAGTGATGGCGACCTCGCACTCATAGACGGCATCCTGACCGCGCTCAGCATCTCGGATCTTGCCTTTCGCAATGTCGGAGAATTGAGCGGGGGGCAAAGGCAGGTGGTGAGCATCGCCCAGACCCTCGCGCGCGAACCTGAAATCCTGCTGATGGACGAGCCGACGTCCGCGCTTGACTTGCACCGGCAGGTCGAGGTGCTGAGCTTCATGCGCGGGCTCGCGCACAAGCAGGGGATTGCGGTGCTGATCGCAATTCACGACCTCAATCAGGCCCTGCGCTTCGCCGACAAATGCATCGTCATCGCCGACGGCCGGATGATCGCCTGCGGCACGCCGGAAGAGGTCGTTACGCCGGCGCTCTTGCGTGACGTTTATCGCGTCGAGGCGCGGGTCGAGCGCTGCTCGCGGGGCATCGGCCATGTAATGGTGGATGGCATCGCGGACGAAGCGGCAGCGGCCGCGTCGATAGCAGCTTAGGCATCTGTGGTCGAAAGCCAAAACCTAGAAAATAGATCGAAAGTTCTGGCGTAAACGTTTGAATTAAAAATATTTTCCATCGCCAAGGCGGCTATTTTGGCGACAAATGGAGGCGTTCACTCACGACCGCTGCACGTCCTTCGACGAGCCGCTTTTGTACGAGACACCTTGGCTAGACAGAGGTCGTGAAAACGCGCGATAAGGTTAGCCTGCGCTAGATTCAAAGATGGCCGGGGCACCAGAAGATGGCACGCCGAATATGCAACGCAATGCTTGGCTTCGCGGCGCTTGCCATAACCGCGTGCCAATCGGCTCCTGAAACGCCGCGACCCACCCTCGAACCTGCATTAGAACCTGGTACCATTCCTGCCCAAACTGCCTCGGATCCTGCCGCTGTTCCCTCCGGCTCAGCAATTATGGATCAATCCGTGGCGGTCACTCCCCCCGACAAGGCCGTTCCGACAAAGTATGCTGTTTTTTCGGGTCTATGGGCCGGACGATTGGATGGGATGTATGACGCCAAACTTGCTGTTCAGACGATTTCTTCCAATGGGAAGGTGACGGTTACCTATGCGTGGGGAACTCTGGGCGACAACCATCCGGGAGAGGCCGCCGGCGCTGGACGAATTGTGGGGACTACGTTGAAGCTTGAGCGCCTACCGAATGGCGCAGACGTCAGTTTTGTCATGCGGCCCGACAGAACCCTGGCCGGAACCGTTAGGCTTGCCGGCCAGACCTACACGGGCGCGTTCCTCAAGCAATGATCAAAGACGTGTCTGAAGGCTATGTAGGGGCCAGGCGACTGTTCCATATCGCAGCCTGCTGTTCCGGGGTGGGCGGCCTGCAGGCCGTGATCCCAAATGTGAGCCTTAATTCATCTATGGTCGGCATTCCGATTGCCTTTTCAGGGCTTGGCCAGTGAGTCAGTATCCCGAACACTCAGTCGTAGGCATTGGCAAACATGCTCAAATTGTCAGTGCCGTGTTTGAAGCGTCCGGCGTACGAACCTTGTGGCAAGAGCAATGCCTCGCCTGAACCCATCCGCAAAATTACAGTCTTCGGCCCGCTTGAGAGGTGGACTGGCCGATCAAAGACGGTGCCGTCAATGTCAACCGCGCCCCGTAATGGCGTTCCGGTTGCGCTGTACAGGCCATATACGCTAGGGAATGGGACATCGAAGACCTCCTGCTCATCGAGGTAAAGTCGACGGCCGGCAATCCTCAAGTTTGGTGCGACGGTGACATAGCTGTTCCGGATCAGAGGTGCGATTACGGGATAGATATATTCCGTGCGGTAAGACCACAGGATCATTTTAGGCGGAGACTTACTGAATACTTCATAGGCCTCGGATCTGTCGCCCTGCCGCAAAGTCGCGAGGACATAGTGTCTATCAAGCCATAACGTCGACGGTTCGCTCCTGTTGGGCAGCATCCCGATGCCGTCGAAGTACCGGTCACCCGGAGCGAGCAAAGATTCTGCACGCGCGACCAGTTCAAGTTGCGCCGCGTTGTTGAAACGAAGGTAAACAATATTGCTGACGAAACTTAGGACCACGGCGGTCACCAGCGCCACCGATGCAATTCGAAAGTGGCGTGTGTTGGCCACGATCCGATCCAATGGTGCCAGTGACCACAATGACATGAACGGCAACGCCATGATGAATACGTAAGGCCAAGGCTGATCGTGAATGAAGACCAGAACGGTGATCACGATCGAGAAGATAAGCGCGATGCGATTTCTTTCCTCAAGCTGCCTGAACCGCATCAGTGACAAAGCCATTCCAGAGAAACAGAAGACGTAGAGTACTACGTTCCGCAAAAGCGTCTGCAACACGAGGTGCCTCAGTCCGCCGTACTCAACACCCCCGCGGGTCGCAACTTCAATCGGACCGAATACAAGGCTCTCGGCGATGGGGACCGGGTTGCTGCCGCCGAAAACGAAGCAGTACGCAAGGATCGAAAGAGTCCACCCCAACACCAGACATGCCCCGCGAGCCAGCCCAGTTGAATAGCGTCTCATCATGGCTGCGTCAGTGAACAAGCCGAGCCCCAGCGCAACATTGAAGTAGACCGATTTTTGAGTGGCCAGGAAAGCCAGTCCGCTTAGGACGCCTGCAGCAAGTACATGCCGTGCCCTCAACGCATGTGCGCGCACCACGACCAGGAGCGCAGCCACCGCGAAGAACACCGCCAGCGGTTCGGCGATTGTTCGGAAAACACGCTCCATGAAGTTCGAAAAGCACAGTAGGACGAGAACGATGCTTAAGGCACGCACGCGATCCTCCCCGAGCGCACGGGCGCAGGCGTATACCATGGCAACGATCGCGCAGCCCAGGAGCGCGGTTTGTATGCGCCCGACAAGCAGAATAGACGTGGCATCCCAGCCTACCAGGTGCGCCAGCTTAAAGAACGCTGTCGAACCCGCCGCTTTACTCGGCTGAATTGTATCGAAGAGTTCCCTGAACAGATATTTGGCGTATCCGAGCTGCCCGAACTCGTCCATGACGAAGAGACTATTCCACGCAAGGACGAAAAGCAGAATAATCTTCACCATGATAAGACCGAGTACGATTGTGCCTATCTGGTATCGGTCTCCACCGTAGGCTTGCATTCAAAGATCGCCCCGATTTTCAGGAGAATTGGGCTTCTCTCCTCGTGCCAACGCAAGTAGACGCTCCGCCATAGACCTCCAGTCATAATGTGCTAACGCGTAGCGAGCCATGGCGGCCCGTTCTTTAGATGTGGGTGCAAGGGAATTAATGGCTTGGGCGCAACGTCTGGCCGAGCCTTCCGCGTCGCTGAGATCGATGGTCACGCCACAGAGCCAGTCGGTTGCGCTAGGGTCGGCTCGGTTGCTGGGTTCACCGCAGACGACCGGCAGCCCAGATGCCATCGCCTCCTGGATTACGAGCGGAAAGCCTTCGCCCACACTCGGCAACAGCAAGAGGTCAACACTGCGATAGAGGGCGGCTAGAGCCTGCGGGCTCTGAGTCCCAAGGTCATGGACGTTGGCGAGTCCCCACATGGCGGGGCAGATCGGTCCGCTGCCGACCATCAGAAAGGTCAGGTCTTCCCTGGACGCAGCCAGGGCGCGTACCACCCTGAGCCCCTTCTTCTCGACATAGCGACCAACGAAGAGAATGCGGCGCGCACCCGGCGCAATTGGCATCCCGGCCAGAGCGTCCGGCTCGGGAGCCAAACCTTCGCCGGGATGAAAAACTGCACTGTCGACACCATTGAACAGTAGGGAACACGGCATGCGGGCTGGCGTACCGACAAGGTCGTGTCGCACGCTATCGCTAATGAACACGAGTGCGTCGGCCGCCCTCAGCATCGGGCGCGTGACGACGATGTTGGCCAGTGCAACTGCCGAGCGGAGCACGCGCGATGAAAAAGCAACGCCAGCAATATGCTGGATCAAGACAACGCGCTTGCGGTGCGCCTTCGCCATCAGCAATGCGAGTATCGAGGTGACGTACAATGCGTCATGCACCACCACCGCGTCGCAGCGGCGCACTTCGCGAGCCAGGGTTCGGATCGCGCGCGCACCCGGTAGGGGCATGGGCAGGCCAGTGATCTTCTCGATTGGGTTGGCGCAGGCAAGCGAATGCGCCTCAACTTCGGTATACGGCGCTGGATCGGCATTACTGGCCGCCCAGACTGCCTCAGCACCTAAGCTTGCGAATTGGCGGCACAATTGTCCGGCGACACGTTCTATGCCGCCGCCATGGGCCTCATAGAAATGGCTGATCGTGAGAATGCGCAACGGGTTATTCGGTCATACTGGCTCGAAGCGCATTGTTACTTCGAGCCGATTGGGAAACAGCAGTGCACCGACGCTTTTTCGATAGCGCGCTGGTGTAGCGCGACCAGCGATGCGGTAGCCACTGTTGGCGGCCAGCATCTCCCATTCTGCTCGAGTGAGGTAACGCGCCCAGATCATGCCCCCAAAGGGGATATTCCCTATGGCATCCAAGGCCATGAGCCGCAGGTTGTCCAGCGTGCCGCATCTTTCGTGATCCTTGATATAAAGTGGACCGGTTACTACCCGCCGTATTTCGCGCAAGAGATCCGAACGGGCAGTGACCGGAACGTGGTGCACCACGTTGTTGAGCGTCGCTGCTTCAAAAGTTGCGTCAGCGAAAGGTAGTGTTTTGCCGTCATATTGCCGGGTTGGTACGCTGAGCGAGGAGCAGAAGCGATCGATTAGATCAACTGCCTGGACCTCGTCGACTGGGAAAAGTTCCGCCATGGCCTGGGCAATCACGCCAGTGCCGCCGCCGACGTCGAGCAGGTTCCGATGGCGCGCGGCCCATACCTCACGCAAACTATCGAGCATCGTCGCTTGGTAAATTGGGACCCTGCTCCGATACATCGCCAGATGACGCGATAGGATGACTTGCAGAAGCCGCGGGTCGATTGGCGACATCGTTGTGTTCATCGTCAATCACCTGAGCTCCGTCCAGCGGGTCGGCGTGACGATGGCCCAGCGACCGAGCAGGAAATTCAGAGCTAGCATGCAGACCGAAGCGATCGGTGCGGCGAATGTCATCGGCAGATCGACCTGCTCATGCCAGAACCAGGTGGCAACGAAAGCGAACGGTATATTTGCCGACATTGCGATGAAGTAACGAACCAGGCCAATCGCGGCTAGCGGCTGACGAAAAGTGAACAACCCATGCAGAACATACCCGGCGCAAGCAACGATACCGAAGGATAGCAGCACGGCGAACCACAGCGGCATACCGACACTATCTGCCAAGATGACAACGGCGTTGTGTAGCGCTATGCACAGGCCGGCGACAGCAACGTAAGCGAGAGGGGTCCGCACAGTCATGCAGCAGCCTTGCGAGCTCGTACCAGGAAGACACACGCGTCGTCATCGCGTATGTGAGCGGGCGTAATCCGGTCTTCCAACTGAGCGCGCAGGTTCATCAACACGGCCAACGAGGACGCCAAAATACCACCGATGATAGGCACACGCCTGAGGATGAAAGAAAATCCCGTCGATCGGATCAGTGTGGTAGTCGCCAGCGGACCGACGATTGCGTGCACATCCTCCACTTCGAGGCCTCGATTGGCGAGGTCCACGATAAGCCCGGTGCGTGTCCAGCGGCGATGATCTTCGGGGTGAGGATGATAGAGCCAAGTGCCGTGGGTAGATAGCAGCAGCACGCCATCATCGCGCAACAGCCTCCGTATTTCGCCACAATAGGCGTCGAGGTCGCGCACGTGCTCAAGTACCTGCACCGAAAGCACTGCACCTGCGGCACCATCGGCCAGCGGCACACGGCCCTGCTCGTCTATTTGCAAGAAACCGTCACCGCCGATGTCTGCACCGCAATAATCGATATTCATCTGACGCATCATGTCAGCATACGGCATGTCGCCGCAGCCAAGGTCTACCATCAGCGAGCCTTGTCTGACATGCGCACTTGCTTCTTCCCGCAACAGTCGCGCAAGCGCGCGTAGGATCAGCCAGTCCGTATCCCAGACGCGTGGAACAGCCCTGCGTTGCCTCATGCGGTCCAGCCCCCAAGAACACGCATGATCTGCCCCGCGGCGTCGCCATCCATAGCTAGACCCGCAAGGGGGGCAAGCAGGTCCGGAATCCCCGAAACCGAATGGTTAGCAGACACGTCGATTGTCCAGGTTATCCAGGAGCAATTTGAGTACAAACCCGGAAAGCACCATGGAAACGCCTGCCACGCAGGCCGTGGTAATCACAAAAGTCAGATGCACGGATTGCTCCATTGAGCCGCCAACGAAGATCCATCGCAGCGCCAGCAATATGTCCCCGAGGAAACCAACCGTCGCGAGCACACCTCCGGAGAGGACTAGCCATTCCAGCGGGCGACTGCGCGTCAGCCAGGCGATCATCAGTCCTGCGGGTATAGGGTGATAGATTGCGATCGCTACCTTGGCCAGCGTCCCGAAGAGAATGGCCGAAAGACCGATCAATGTTGCCATGGACGAGAGCGCGACGAAGTGGATCCCGAAATACTGCCCACCTATGGTGACAGGCCCAGCAGCGAGGATGGCAAGCCCGATGACACCGGCGATCAGCAGGATTAGTCCGGGTAAAAGATACATCGTGTCCGGTGCATGAGCTACGATCAGCCGCAGGTGTCGCCACCCGTCACGGAAAGAGCGCAGGTGTGGAGGGCGGTCACGTTTGTCTGGATAGAGCTTGATTGGCACCTCACGGATGATCAATCCGGCGCGATGCGCGTTGATGACCATTTCGGAAGCGAATTCCATACCGGGCGAGCGTGCGCCCATTCTTTGGAATGCGTCACGAGTGAAACCCCGCATCCCGCAATGAAAATCGCCTATGGGAGAGTGGTGAAGCCAGCGCGCAATCGTCGAAAGCACAGGATTCCCAAGATATCGGTGCAGAGGAGGCATGGCGCCCGGCTCTATCCCGCCAGCAAAGCGATTGCCCATGACCAACTCCGCGCCATCCTCCAGCGCGTCGATGAAGTCGTCGAGTTTGCTCCAGTCGTAGGAATCGTCTGCATCGGCCATGATCAGGTACTTGCCGTGCGCAGACCCAGCCGCTGCACTAATCGCGGCGCCGTAGCCCTTGACCGGCTGGTGCGCGACGCGCGCACCAAGCGACCGGGCAATCTCCACCGAGCGATCGCTCGATCCATTGTCCCCGACCACCACCTCACCTCTGATCCCCCGCTTTGCGAACGCATCAAGCGCCTTTCGAATGCAGATGCCGAGCGTGCGCTCTTCGTTCAGGCAAGGTATGATCGCCGATACCAAGGGAGCCTCCAACTCAAGGAAGCCTTGGTCAGTTTGGCCCGTCGCGACGTCAGACCAGCTATTCATCATTCCACCTGATCCAGTCGAATCGTCAGCTGCATCGAGAGTCGGGCATGTGACCAACGTGTTGCTTCTGGCCTTTATCGACCTGGAAAGAACAAGTTGCGTAATTATTTCCAAAGCCTAATTACCGTTGGGCGCGTTAATTTTTTGTGCTTATGCAACCACGACGATTGCAATCAGGAACACGATAGCTCCTGGCCAACACGACGCGCACAGCGCAAACCTAGCGGGAGAATGTCTGGAACTTTGGTGGATAGCTGTCGTTCGCGTCAATCTGCAAGCCTGCAGCCGCTTTGGGAGGCGTTCGGTCAGCTCTTAGCTGACGTTGAGGCCGGTCATGACACGGTGTTGCAAATCACCTTCGCCAGGCTCTGACGAGCCGAGGGGGAATCAAGCAGGCACTCCATTCGAAGACGCGATGTGAGCGCAGAATGTCGCGAAATCGCGTAAAGACGCTGCTCAAGTTCGAGTGTACAGCGGTGGCGGGACCATAAGGGGCGATGCGGAACGATCCAATTCAAGCCCACGAGCCCGCCTAGCGGTTGGGCTGTGCATCCGGACAGACGCTTAACGGGCTCGCCCTCATGACACGACCAACGGAGGAGAATGAGATGACCGCAGGCGGTTGGATCTATTCGACGTTCGCTTGGTCGCCTGTCTACCCGCTGACCGCGTCACCAAGAACCTTTGTGCGGGGTTGCATGCGCGCGGCGGCAGGCGCGAAGACCGAAATCGCCTTCGGGTGGACCTTGAAATGCGCCGGGGTCGAGGTGACGATCTCACCATCGGTGTTCACCGGCATCGGCCTTTTCGTCTCGATGTCGAACTCGACGCATCTGGCCGTGCGAACCTCGCTCCAGGCGCCGTGTGTGCCTGAGCGGAACGAGCGCAGCAAGAGCGCCATCTTCCAGAGATTCGTCATTTCCAGGCTGTACAGGTCGAGATGGCCGTCATCGATCTCCGCCGTCTCCTCAACGACGTTGCCGCCGCCATAGTGCCGGCCGTTGCCGACTGCTATCTGGTAGGTCTCGACCTCGGTCGCTACCCCCTTTTCGGTAATCCTTGCTTCGAAGTGGCGGGCCTTGGTCAACACTTTCATGGCCGCCAAGGCATAGCCAAACCTGCCGAAACGTTTCTTCAGCGCCGGGTCGAGACCCTGGGCAAGGTCGGTGCTGAGGCCAATGCTCGCAACATTGAAGAAAGCGTGACCATTGACGGTCCCGACATCGATCAGACGCCTTCCGCCCTGTACAATCACGTCGGCGGCCTTCCGCAGATCCAACGGTATTTCGAGCGTTCGTGCCAGATCGTTCGCCGTCCCCATCGGAATGATGCCCATCGGCAGCCCGCTTTCCATCGCCGCGACCGCCGCCGAGGACACCGAGCCATCGCCGCCGCACACGATCACAAGGTCGGCCCTATGGCGAAGGCGCACGATGTCGCGTGCTATCTCGGGCAGCGCCTCAAACGTCTCGACGCTGACGCGGAGCCCGCCGGCTTCCAGCCGTTCGACGACCGGTGCGATAGATTCCTGCCCGCGTCGCGCCTTTGGATTGACGAGCAGAAGCGCGCGTCTGGTCGTGATGTCGTTCATGCGGCGTAGATAGGGTGCGTGCCTGCGGATTACGACGTCAACAGGCGCGCCTGGGAAGACCCAGAGTTGAATTTTCGTAACAGCCCGAATTGCTGGTTGTCACATCCGATGAGGAATCTGCACAGTTGAGGCCGCTGTGCGCCCGTCTCCGCTGCGGTCAACTTGGCCGAATCTGGCGCTCAAACGTCCTTGGTGGGCCGACTTCTCGATGTCGACCGTCGATGATCCGAAATTTCGGTTTCATGACCTGTTCAGAGCGGTTTCCGGATCCATTTTGCCAGGACGCCAATGATGCCCTCCCGGAACAACAGCACCGCGACAACGAAGATGATGCCTTGGCCGATCGTGACCCAGTCGCCAAATGTCGCGAGGTAATTCTGCATCGTGACGATGACTGCCGCGCCGACGATCGGTCCGAACACCGTGCCCATGCCGCCTAAGAGCGTCATCAGCACGACCTCGCCGGACATGGTCCAGTAGACGTCGGTAAGCGACGCCAATTGGAACACGATTGCCTTGGTTGCGCCGGCGACGCCGGCGAGCGTGGCCGACAGCACGAATACGGCGAGCTTGTAGCGGTTGACCCGATAGCCCAGCGAGATCGCGCGGGGCTCGTTCTCGCGGATCGCCTTCAACACCTGTCCAAACGGCGAATGGATGATCCGATAGATCAGCAATATGCCGGCGAAGAAGATGGCGAGCACGAAGAAATAGAGGACTTCGCTCGAGCGCAGGTCGATCAGCCCGAACAGATGGCCACGCGGCACGGCCTGGATGCCGTCCTCACCGCCGGTAAACGCCGCCTGCAGCGAGAAGAAATAGATCATCTGCGCAAAAGCCAGCGTCACCATGGCGAAATAGATGCCGTGGCGGCGAATGGCGAGGGAGCCAATCGCGAGACCGAGCACGGCTGCCACCAGCGTGCCCGCGATAATGGCGAGTTCAGGCGTCAGACCCCACACCTTTGCCGCATGGGCCGAGACGTAGCTCGCCATGCCGAAATAGGCAGCGTGGCCGAACGACAAAAGCCCGCCATAGCCGAGCAACAGGTTGAAGGCGCAGGCAAACAGCGCGAAGCACAGCACCTTCATGACAAAGATCGGGTAGAGCAGAAATGGCGCGGCGATGAGGAAGACGAAGAGCGCGGCGAAGATCGCAAAGTGATGACGTGGCATGCCAGCGGCGCCAACCGAGGTGATGGCCGCCATAGCGATCGGGTTGGTGTCGGTTGTCATCACACACTCCGCCCAAACAGACCCGCGGGCTTGACGAGCAGCACGAGCGCCATGATGACAAAGATCACCACGGCCGAGCCTTCCGGATAGAACACGCGGGTCAGGCCCTCGATCAGCCCAAGCCCGAAGCCGGTGAGGATCGAGCCCAGTATCGAGCCCATGCCGCCGATGACGACGACGGCGAAGACGACAATGATCAGGTCTGCCCCCATGTTCGGATTGACTGCGTATATCGGCGCGGCGAGCACGCCGGCAAAACCCGCGAGTGCGACGCCGAAACCATATGTGAGCGTGACCAGCAGCGGCACGTTGATGCCGAACGCGCCGACCATGACAGGGTTCTCGGTAGCTGCCCTGAGATAGGCGCCAAGCCGGGTCTTTTCGATGATGAACCAGGTCGCGAGGCACACGATGAGTGAAGCCACGATCACCCAGGCGCGCGAATTGGGCAGGTACATGAAACCGAGATTATGCCCGCCGGTCAGAAGCGGCGGCGGCGGGTAAGGCAGGCCGGATACGCCGAAAAACTGGCGGAAGAAGCCGACGATGATCAGCGCCAGGCCGAAAGTGAGAAGCAGCCCGTAGAGATGGTCGAGGTGATAGAGCCGTCGGATCAGCACGCGCTCGAGCACGATGCCGGTGACGCCGACGATCGGCGGCACGATGAACACGGCCCACCAGTAGCCGACGCCGAGATAGTTGAGCAGCATCCAGGCGCCGAAGGCGCCCAGCATGTACTGCGCGCCATGCGTGAAATTGATGATGTTCAAGAGCCCGAAGATGACCGCCAGCCCGAGGCTCAGAACCGCATAGAACGACCCATTGATCAGCCCGAGCAGCAATTGGCCGAACAGGACCTGCGGCGGAATTCCAAGCAGTTCGAACATGGTCGCTCCGGCTGACTTGTCGACGAAGGACGCGCCGAGCGGCTCGGCGCGTCGTTGGCGAGGCTCGCTTACTTGACGAGCGGACAGCCGCCGTCGGCGAGCGGGCGGAACGCTTTGTCGGCCGGAATGGTGGCCACCGTCTCGAAATAATCCCATGGCCCCTTCGATTGGTCCGGCTTCTTGACGCGGAACAGATACATCTCGTGCAGCTTGCGCCCGTCCGCGCGGATCGTGCCCTTGCCGAACAGCGGATCATCGGTCGGCATTTCCTTCATCTTGGCCATCACCTTGGCCGCGTCCTTGTCGCCAACGGCCTCGACGGCTTTAAGGTAATGCAGGACCGAAGCGTAGACTCCGGCCTCGATCATCGAGGGCTTCTGTCCGGCATTCCGCTCCTGGAAGCGGGCAGAGAATTCCCGCGTTTGATCGTTCTTGTCCCAGTAGAACGCGCCGGTGAGCACGAGGCCCTGCGCCACGTCGAGGCCAAGCGCATGTACGTCATTGATGAACATCAGCAGGGCGGCGAGCGCCTGGCCACCCTGCGTGATGCCGAATTCCGACGCCTGCTTGACCGCGTTGATCGTGTCGCCGCCGGCATTGGCGAGGCCGACGACCTTGGCACCCGACCCTTGCGCCTGCAGCAGGAAGGACGAGAAATCCTGGCCGGGGAAAGGATGACGGACGGCGCCGAGAACCTTGCCGCCCGATGCTTCGACGACCGCCGACGTATCGCGCTCGAGCGCGTGGCCGAAGGCGTAGTCCGCTGTGACGAAGAACCAGCTATCGCCGCCCTGCGCGACCATGGCCGATCCCGTGCCGTTGGCAAGCGCCCAGGTGTCGTAGGTCCAGTGGACGGTGTTGGGCGAACAGGCTTTGCCGGTGAGGTCGGACGAAGCCGGACCCGAGGCGAGGAAGATCTTGTTCTTCTCCTTGGTGATCTCGTTGACGGCGAGCGCCACCGACGAGGTTGGCACGTCGGCGATTACATCGACATTTTCGGTGTCGTACCACTGGCGCGCGATATTCGAGCCGACGTCCGGCTTGTTCTGGTGGTCGGCGGAGACGATCGACACATTGATGCCCTTGTCCGCCGCCTTGAAGTCTTCCGCCGCCATCTGGGCGGCGATGACCGAACCTTCACCGGCGATGTCTGCATAGATGCCGGAACGGTCATTCAGAACGCCGATCTTGACATCCGTGGCGTAGGCCGCACCGGCCATCAGCAGGCTCGTCAGCGAAGCCAGAATAAACCCCATTTTTTTCATCGCTACTCTCCTCCGATTGCGGCGCAACGCGCCATTGATAATTGCCTCAGACACCGAGATAGGCGTGCAGTTTGTCGATGTTGGCGTCGAGTTCGTCGTTGGGGATCGTGTCGATCACGCGCCCCTGTTCCACCACGTAGTGCCGGTCCGCGACCAACGCGGCGAAATGAAAATTCTGTTCGACGAGCACGATCGTGAATCCCTCCTCCTTGAGCCGGGCAATGGTGCGGCCGATCTGCTGCACGATGACGGGAGCAAGTCCTTCGGTCGGCTCGTCGAGCAGCAAGAGCTTCGAGCCGGTCCGCAAGATCCGGCCGATGGCGAGCATCTGCTGTTCGCCGCCCGAAAGCTTGGTGCCTTGGCTCGAAAGCCGCTCCTTCAGGTTCGGGAAGAGCTCGAAAATCTGCTCGACGCTGAGCCCACCGGGGCGCACCTGCGGCGGCAACATCAAATTCTCCTCGACCGAGAGACTGGAAAAGATGGCGCGTTCCTCTGGGCAGTAGGCGATGCCCATCTGTGCGATCAACCGCGACGGCAGCTTGATCGTCTCCCGGCCGTCATAGGTGACCGAGCCCGAGCGCCTGGAAAGGATGCCCATGACGGCCTTCAGCGTCGTCGTCTTGCCGGCGCCGTTGCGGCCGAGCAGCGTCACCACTTCGCCTTCGCCAACCTCGAAACTCACGCCGTGAAGCACATGGCTCTCGCCGTACCAGCCCTGCAGACCATCGACGCGCAGCAGCGGTCTCGCCGACGGGGCAGCAGCCGGCCTGCTCGTCAGTTCGACTTCAACCATGTCCGGCCCCGATATAGGCTTCGATAACGCGTGGATCCTTGGAAACCGCAGCATAATCGCCTTCGGCGAGGACTTTGCCGCGCGCGAGCACGGTGATGCGGTTCGACAGCGAGGCTACGACCGACAGATTGTGCTCAACCATCAAAATGGTGCGGTTCTTGGAGATGCGCCGGATCAGCGCCGAGATCCGCTCGATGTCTTCTTGCGCCATGCCGGCCATAGGCTCATCGAGGAGCAGCATTTCAGGGTTCAGCGCCAGCGTCGTCGCGATCTCAAGCGCGCGTTTGCGGCCGTAAGGCAGATCGCTGGCGCGGATATCTGAAAACTCGGTCAAGCCGACATCGGCGAGAAGAGCCGCACCCTCGCTATTGAGCTTGGAGAGCACTTTCTCGGAGCGCCAGAAATCGAAACTGTCGCCGCGCCGGCGCTGCAGCGCGATGCGGACATTCTCGAGTGCCGTCATGTGCGGAAACACCGCCGATATCTGGAAGGAGCGCACAAGGCCCAGTCGCGCGATGTCGGCCGGCTGCATCCTGGTGATGTCGCGGCCTTGGTAGCGGATCGCGCCGCGCGTTGGCTGGAGGAATTTGGTCAGCAAGTTGAAGAGGGTTGTCTTGCCTGCGCCGTTGGGGCCGATCAGCGCGTGAATCGATCCTCGCTCCACCGTCAGGTTGACATTGTTGACAGCGACGAAACCCCCAAATTCCTTAGTCAATCCCGCGGCTTCGAGGATCGCTCCGGAATTCATGCGCGGGAGCCTTCGCCCGTCATCGGCGTGAAAACGTGGAACCGCGCTGCGGGGCTGTCCTCCCCCAGGGTGACCTCCATGGTTTCCTCCCGTGGCTCTCCCGCCCGCAACAAACGACCTAATGCACATCGCGTCAAGGCTGCAATTTTCAGAAGCGTCTAACTTCGCGAAAAGCTTAGCTCCGTTGGCTCGAGTTCGGGTTTTCCCGGTCTGCCCAGGTGATCTTGCCCTTTGACGCCTTCGATCCGCCTCCCCATTCCTGGGCATTCCAGGCTTGGGCGCCGCCCTTGGCCGGTTCCTTGGTCTTGTCGCTGCCGCTTGCCCCCTTTCCGGATACAGGCTGGTCGGCTTTCGTAAACGAGTTTGTCTTCGTCATGGTCACTCCTATCGGTGGTCAGGGATCGCAGCCATATGGTCCGGCTCCGGGCGGGCGTCGGTCAGTCCTTGCCGCGGTTTGGATCCTTGCCGGCAGCCTGGCTGCTCTTTTGCGGCTTGTCCTTCTTGTCCTGATTGCCGCCGCGGTTGCCGCCATGTTCGCCGCTGGATCCCTTGACGGCTTTTGTGTCCTGAAGCTTCGTAGCCATCCTGGTTCTCCTTTTGGTCCATCCACTTGAACTCCCCTGACGCGGCGATTGTTCCCGCCGGGAACATATCGGCGCTTCGAGAGTTGGCGCAGGAGGACCGCACCGCAATGAACGCGAGGAAGGGGATTGCCGTCGGAGCTTTTTGAAGGATGACCTTCGCTTTCGAGAAGTGTTGCAGATGAAAATTGCCCAGATCGCCCCCCTTACCGAAGCCGTGCCGCCGCGGACCTATGGCGGGACCGAGCGAATAGTTTCATATCTGACCGAGGAGCTTGTTCGACAGGGGCATGATGTGACCTTGTTCGCCAGCGGTGATTCACGCACCTCGGCCGAATTGGTACCGTGTTGCGATATTGCGTTGCGCCAGAATCCCAGGGTTCGGCACGATATTCCCCACCACGTGACGATGCTTGAAAAGGTGCGCAGGCGGGCCGATGAATTCGACGTGCTGCATTTTCACATCGATATTCTCCACTTCCCCGTACTCCGGGACTTTGCCCAGCGAACCGTTACGACACTTCATGGAAGGCTCGACCTCCCGGATCTGGCGCAGCTTTACGCGATGTTCGATGACATTCCGCTGGTTTCGATTTCTTACGATCAACGCTGGCCCATGCCGCCTGTCCATTGGGTCGGAACGGTGTATCACGGGCTGCCTCGCGATCTTCTCCCTTTTCGCCCGAAAGCCTCGGGCTATCTCGCATTCCTCGGCCGCATCTCACCGGAAAAGGGGCCGGAAACGGCCATTGAAATCGCAGCGCGTACCGGAAGGCCGCTGAAGATCGCCGCCAAGATCGACAAGGTAGACCAATCGTACTGGAAAGAGAGGGTCGAACCCCAATTGCTTCGAAATTCGAACGTCGAATTCATCGGCGAGATCGACGAACGGCAAAAGGCAGACTTTTTGGGTAATGCGACAGCGCTTTTATTCCCTATAGACTGGCCGGAACCCTTCGGCCTCGTAACCATCGAGGCGATGGCCTGTGGCACGCCTGTGATAGCGTTCAGGCGCGGCGCCGTTCCGGAGGTCATCGACGATGGTGTGTCCGGGTTGATCGTCGACACGCTCGACGGAGCTGTGGACGCGGTACGGCGGATAAACGGCCTCGATCGCGCACAGGTGCGACGGGCTTTTGAAGAGCGATTCACGGTCGAGCGCATGTGCAGCGACTACGTGGCGATCTATAGCTCGCTCTCGGACGACATAACGACCGCACTTGGTTCTCAAAACAAGCGCGCTAAAAATGCCGCAATGATGACTATGTCTACCTGACGGAGCAAGGCGACGGCTCGGCTGCCCGGATCAGCGCCTGAGCCGCCTTGGTCGCTTCTGAACGGGAGGGGTTGACCATGACCACTCAACTCGAAGACCGCAAGATTGATCCAGCCGTGGCGCTACCGGCAATCGATGAAACGGCACCGCGCGAGCCGCATCGGCAATTTGCGCTGAAACACGAGGATTGTTTCGTCGTCGCAGACAGCTACGGCGATATACGCGGCACCGGCGACGGGCTTTTCCGCGACGACACGCGTGTCCTGTCGCGCTTCCGTCTGTTCATCGGCGGCCGGATGCCGTCGCTGCTCGGCGCCTCGCTGTCGCAGGACAACATCCTGTTCACCGCCAATCTCACCAATCTAGCCACTATCGGGCCGGATGGCAGCGAAGCGTTGCCGAGCGTCGTCCACATCGATCGGACGCGGTTCATCTGGCAGGACCGCATGTTCGAACGCATCACCTTCACCAACTATTCCGCGCGCGAGGTGGTTCTGCCGGTCCGGCTCGACTTCGACGCGGATTTCCGTGACATGTTCGAGGTGCGCGGTACTACGCGTAGCCGCCGCGGTCGTGCGCATGACGCGCTGGTCGGCGAGGCGAGCGTAACGTTCCGATATGAAGGCCTCGACAATGTGGCACGTCAATCGGTCATCGCATTCTCGATCAAGCCCGATCAGGTGCACCCCAACCACGCCGACTTCCTCATTCTCGTGGCAAGGCGTGACAGCAGAGCATTGTACCTGGAGGTCGGTCACAGCGAAGAAGTCCCGTCCAGTGATCGCTTCCGCGCGGCCGCCGCGCGAGCCCGCTTTGCCATGCGTTCAAAGCGCCGGCAGGGGGCCACTGTCTTCAGCTCCGGCCGCGTGTTCAACGACTGGCTGACACGCACGCGCGCCGACATCGCGCTGCTGACGACCGATCTGGAGACGGGGCCATACCCGTATGCCGGCATCCCCTGGTTTTCGACGGCTTTCGGTCGCGATGGCGTCATTTCCGCCTTGCAGATGCTCTGGCTCAATCCGGACCTTGCCCGTGGGGTACTGGCCTTTCTTGCCCATTATCAGTCGACCGAGACCTCTGTGTTCGACGATGCCGAACCTGGCAAAATCATGCATGAAACCCGCAAGGGAGAAATGGCCGTGCTGCGCGAGCTGCCGTTCGGCCGCTACTATGGCGGCGTCGACACCACGCCGCTCTATGTCTATCTGGCTTCGTCCTACGCCGATCGCACCGGAGACGAGGCGTTCGTCGATCGCATGTGGGATTCGCTGGGCGCTGCCACTGCGTGGATGGAAGAGGTCGGAGCCCGCAACGGGGAAGGCTTTGTAACCTACAACAGGGCGGCCGACACGGGTCTGTTCAATCAAGGCTGGAAGGACAGCTCCGATGCCATCTTCCATGCCGACGGCACAATCCCCAAAGGGCCGATCGCATTGGTCGAGGTGCAAGGTTATGTCTTCGCCGCATATCAAGGTATGGCCGCGCTGGCCGCCAGACGCGGCGACGATGCAAAGGCGGCGCACTGGAGCATCCTGGCAGAGAGGATTCGTGAGGCGGTGGAGACGCATTTCTGGATGCCGGACCGAGATTTCTATGCTTTGGCAATCGACGGAGAAGGCAAGCAATGCGCGGTTCGCGCGTCCAATGCCGGTCACCTGCTTTATGTCGGGTTGCCTTCAGCGGAACGGGCGCAGGCACTTGCCACCCAGCTGCTCTCTGGTCATCTCCATAGCGGTTGGGGCGTTCGCACACTGGCCGACGACGAGATCCCATTCAACCCGATGTCTTATCATAATGGCTCGATCTGGCCGCACGACACCGCGCTCTGCGCCTCCGGGCTCGCCCGCTATCACGAGCGCGATAGCGTCGTGAAGCTGATGAGCGGTATGTTCGAGGCGGCGGTCCGTTTCAACATGCGCCTGCCGGAGCTGTTCTGCGGCTTTACGCGTGCGGCCAGCGATTCACCGGTGGCCTACCCGGTCGCCTGTCTGCCGCAGGCATGGTCGGCCGGCTCCGCGTTCATGATGCTGCAGGCCTGCTTAGGCATCCGGGTCGACGGCTGGAAGCGCGAGATCACCGTCGAACGCCCGCGGCTGCCGATCGGTATCGACAACATTGTTATCCGCCACCTGGCCATCGGCGAGGCGAAAGTCGATCTCATCTTCGAGCGCATTGGCGACCGCGTTGTGTGTTATCTCGACCACCGCCATGAAGGTCTGGTGCCTCTGGTGGTGCGCTCATAACGCAGGCCGGCTCCCCATGTGCTCCGTGATGGACACTGCCATCAATGACTACGGCGCAACCGATACCTGCGCCGATCGCCAGCGCACCGACTGTACGGTGGTACCTGCCCAAGCCAAACCGGACGACTATCTGCTCGCCAGCGTCGCGACAAGATCGCTGAAACGTTCGCCCTGGATGCTGACATGCTGGCGCAGGAGCGTGCGCGCCCGCTCCGCGTCGCCGGCTAGGATTGCTTCCACGATCGAGCCATGCTCGGCGAACGAGGTGGCAACGCGGTTGCGCACGCGCAATTGGAGACGCCTGTAGGGCTGCAGACGGCGATGCAGTGCGACGCACTGCTCGGCCAGGAAACCGCTGTGGCTGGCAGCATAGATAGCTTTGTGAAAGCGTTCGTTGTCGTAGTAGTAGAGGTCGCTGTCCCCAGCCGAGGACGAACGCTCGCAATCTGCATGCGCGGCCAGGATGGTCGTGCGATCGGCATCGGTGAACCGTCGCGCGGCCAGCGAACCGGCCAAACCTTCAAGTTCCGCCATCACCTCGAACATTTCAAAAATGCGGTGCGGTCCCGGATCGATCACCACGGCACCCCGGCGCGGCCGGATCTCCACCAGCCCGATCGCGTTCAACTGCATCAGCGCCTCGCGCACCGGCGTTCTCGACACGCCGAAACGTGTTGCCAATTGCACCTCGTCTAGTCGTGCACCGGGGGCGAAGTCGTTCGAGATTATGCCGTTTTCAATCTCGTCACGTAGGCGCTGAACGACATTCTCCGCCATCTTTTGGGCCTTCCAATGCAACATGATAAATCTTGTATGCAAGAACGTTGACTTTGCGTACAAGGATGTTTAAGAACGATACCACAAAAGGCAAGTCGCACACAAATGGGTGGACGCATCCGAGCACCAGCACGCGTCGAGACCGCGCGGAGGGTCTGCTTGCGCCGATTTCGACTTTGCCAGGAGGACTCCGACATGGCAGGCATCTCGTTCTTTAGCGATATGGTGCAAAGCATCACCGATCGCGGCCGCAGGCTGCTTGCGGCAGGGGCGCGCAGCGAGCCGGTCCAAGCCGAGACGAATATCGAAACACTCTGCGACATGCTTTTGTCGAGCCGGGGCGAAGCCTCGGGCATGGCATTGGCAGCCGAGGTCCTTCAGCGCTGGGCGCAACAGGACGCGGCCGGTCAGCAAGACTTCGTGCGTATGCTGCACGAACAGTTCGGCCCAGACATCGCCAAGCTTGACAAAGCCATCGAGCGCTACCGCAGCGACAGGAGTTCGGACGCCGTCATCGAACTGCACCAGGCCGCCGAGCCGCGTCGCCAGGAACTGGTGCGCAGACTCAACCTGGCCCCCAAAGGCACGGCAAGACTGGTGGAGATGCGCGAGCGCCTATTAGCCATGAAGGATGCGACGGAACCGTTTCGCGCCGTCGATGCCGACTTCGCCCACCTGTTCGGCTCATGGTTCAACCGCGGTTTTCTGACCCTGCGTCCGATCGACTGGTCGACGCCAGCCGACATCCTGGAGAAGATCATCAGATACGAGGCTGTGCATGAAATCGCCGGCTGGGAGGAACTGCGGCGGAGGCTAGCTCCAGCCGACCGCAGGTGCTTTGCGTTCTTCCACCCGCGTCTCGCAGACGATCCGCTGATCTTCGTTGAGGTTGCGCTGACCAAGGCGATTCCCTCTGCCATCGCTGATGTGCTCGATGTAAACCGTTCGCCGATCACGGCCCAGGACGCCACCACCGCTGTCTTCTATTCGATCTCCAACTGCCAGGACGGACTGCGCGGCATCTCTTTCGGGAACTTTCTGATCAAGCAGGTGGTGGAGGATTTGCGCCGCGACCTGCCTGGCTTGAAGACCTTCGTGACGCTGTCGCCGGTTCCGGGTTTCGCTGGCTGGCTAGCAAGACTGCGCAAGGCGACCGATGCGAGCCTCGATGATCAGGCCCTCAAGACGCTCGAGTTGCTGGACGATCCGAGCTGGGCGGACAATCCGCAGAAGGCACGGGTCGTTGAAGCTGTGCTCCTCCCGCTCGCCGCACGCTATTTCGTCAAGGAACGTGCCACCGGCAGACGGCCGGTCGATCCGGTGGCGCGTTTTCATTTGGGCAACGGCGCTCGCCTTGAACGGCTGAACTTCCTCGCCGATCGCTCCGCCAAGGCGATGCGGCAGTCCCACGGCTTGATGGTCAACTATCTTTACAAGTTGGACGACATCGAGGCGAACCACGAAGCCTTGGCGCAACATGGCGAGATCGCTGCTTCGCCGGAGGTGAGAAAACTGGCGGCAACCGCTTCGACCGACACCAGTATCGGCGCCCCGGTTCGTCGACGCCGCACTGAAATGCAGAAAACCTAATAAGCAAATTGGGAGGAGTTCAATGAGCAATCACCTGTTCGACGCCATGCGAGCATCCGCCAAGTCAGGCGAGTCGATTTTCATCGAGACTATTGATGGTCAGCGTTGGACCTATGGAGATGCGCTGCGGCTCTCCGGACAGATCGCCAGCGCAATTGATGTGCTCGGCGTTCGCCCAGGCGACCGCGTCGCGGTCCAGGTGGACAAGAGCCCGCTGGCTCTGATGCTCTATCTCGCATGCGTGCGCTGCGGGGCGATCTATCTGCCGCTGAATACCGCCTATACGCTGGCTGAACTCGACTATTTTATCGGTGACGCCGAACCGCGGCTCGTCATCGTCTCCTCGAGGTCGCGAGTTGATGTCGAAAGGATCGCGCACGGTTACGGCGCGATTGTCGAAACGCTCGATGCGGACGGCGCCGGGTCGCTCATGGAGTTGGCCCGGGACGAGTCTGCCGATTTTCTCGACGCGGCGCGCGCGCCTGACGATCTCGCCGCGATCCTGTACACATCTGGGACCACCGGCCGTTCCAAGGGCGCAATGCTGACGCACGACAACCTTTTGTCCAATGCAATAGCACTGCGCGAATGCTGGCACGTGACCGCAGCCGACCGGCTGATCCACGCGCTGCCGATTTTTCACACGCATGGGCTCTTCGTGGCGACCAATGTCACCCTGGTTTCCGGCGCCTCGATGTTTCTGCTGCCAAAGTTCGAGCCTGGCGAAATCCTTCCTCTGATGTCGCGGGCGACGCTGATGATGGGCGTGCCGACCTTTTATGTCCGGTTGCTTCAGCATGAGGGCCTGAACCGGGAGACGGTCGCCAACATTCGGCTGTTCATCTCCGGCTCGGCGCCGCTGCTCGCTGAAACGCACGCCGCATTCAAGCAGCGCACCGGTCACGCCATTCTCGAACGCTACGGCATGACCGAAACCAACATGAACACCTCAAACCCCTATGACGGCGAGCGAAGGGCAGGGACAGTAGGTTTCCCACTCCCGGGCGTGTCGGTGAGGGTCACCGATCCAGCCACGGGCGAGACGCTCGGACCAGGCGAAACCGGCATGGTCGAGATCAAGGGCCCGAACGTTTTCAAAGGTTACTGGCGGATGCCTGAAAAGACGGCGGCGGAGTTCACCAAGGACGGCTATTTCATCAGCGGCGACCTCGGCAAGATCGATGAGGCGGGCTATCTCCACATCGTCGGCCGCGACAAGGACCTGGTGATCTCCGGCGGCTATAATATCTACCCGAAGGAAGTCGAGGGTGAGATCGATCAACTCGACGGTGTCGCCGAGAGTGCGGTCATCGGCATTGCACATCCGGATTTCGGCGAGGGGGTGACGGCCATCGTGGTGCTCAAGCCCGGTGCCACAATGGACGAAAAGGCCGTGCTCAACGCGCTGCGCGACCGCCTCGCGCGCTACAAGCAGCCGAAACGGGTGATCTTCGCCGAGGACCTTCCGCGCAACACCATGGGAAAGGTGCAGAAGAACCTTCTGCGCGACCGGTTCAGCAACCTTTACATGCCCGCCTCCTAGGAGGCGCTGACTACCCTGCGTTGGTGCTTGGGAGCGAGACCAACGCAGGCTGATCTACCACCGATGGAAATGAGAACGGGCGCCTGAAGGCGTTTCCCGAGGGAGGAAGCTATGAACATCCAGATTCTGTCGATCGCGCTGCTGGTCGGCATGTTCGTGATCGCCACCATCCAGCCGATCAATATGGGCGCACTCGCCTTCGCATGCGCCTTTCTGGTCGGCTCGCTCATCATGGCTATGAAGCCGGTGGAAATATTTGCTGGCTTCCCGAGCGACCTCTTCCTGACACTGGTCGGCATTACCTACCTGTTCGCCATCGCCCAGATCAACGGTACTATCGATTGGCTGGTCGAGGGCGCGGTCAAACTGGTGCGCGGACATGTGGCGTGGATTCCCTGGGTCATGTTCCTGGTCGCCGCCGTCATCACCGGCTTCGGTGCGCTCGGACCTGCGGCGGTCGCCATCCTGGCCCCGGTGGCGCTGGGTTTTGCGTTCCAGTACCGCATCAATCCGGTCATGATGGGATTGATGGTTATTCACGGTGCACAGGCGGGCGGCTTTTCGCCGATCAGCGTCTATGGCGGCATCACCAACCAAATCGTCGAAAAGGCGGGGTTGCCGTTCGCGCCGACATCACTGTTCCTCTCCAGCTTCTTCTTCAACCTGGCCATCGCCGTCCTCGTATTCTTCGTCTTCGGCGGCTCGAAGGTGCTGCGTAAGTATTCGATCGCGTCGGGACCGCTGCCTGACCTCCACCCCGAGGGCGTGACGCAGTCAATCGTCGGCCACGGCGGCACGCCGGCTACTCCGATCAGCCATCACGTCTTTGAGGAGCAGAAAAAAAATGTTTCGGCGCTTTCCGGCCTGACGACGGAAAGATTGACGACATTAATCGGCCTAACCGCGCTCGCGGTCGGCGCACTTGTCTTCAAGTTCAATGTCGGCCTGGTGGCGATCACTGTCGCGGTCGCGCTCGCACTCCTCTCGCCGAAGACCCAAAAGGCAGCGATCGACAAGGTCAGCTGGTCGACGGTGCTCCTGATCGCCGGCATCATCACCTATGTCGGCGTCATGGAGAAGATCGGCACGATCGACTACGTCGCCCACGGCATTTCTAGCCTGGGCATGCCGCTGCTGGTTGCACTCCTCCTCTGCTTCACCGGCGCCATTGTATCGGCATTCGCCTCATCCACGGCATTGCTGGGAGCCATCATTCCACTGGCCGTCCCCTTCCTCCTGCAGGGACAGATCAGTGCCATAGGTGTGGTTGCCGCGATCGCGATCTCCACCACCATCGTTGACACCAGTCCGTTTTCGACCAACGGTGCGCTGGTCGTCGCCAATGCCCGGGAAGCAGAGCGCGAGAGCGTGCTCAAGACGTTGCTGATCTACAGCGCGCTCATCGCCATCATCGGTCCTGTCATCGCCTGGCTGGTTTTCGTGGTCCCCGGGTTAGTTTGAACGGTCGGCCGCGTCCTGGACATTCCCAATCAGTCTGGCCGCTTCGGTGCAATTTGACCGGCGGCCAGGCTTGACCCCGAACCTGATGTGGGTCGGCGCCAACAAGAAAAACGGCGGCGCAGGCAGAACTGATTCCTATCAAAGCAGCCGTTTGGCCGATAGGCTGCCACGCCCGGCTTGGCTACGTGACCCCGCTCATGCGGGCGAGGGCGCGTAGCGGCTGCCAAGCGAATAGCGGCTGCCAACATAGGTGAGCTTGTTGACGGTGGCGACCGCCGCGCCTGACCAGGTCCGCCGATGCAGGAGCAGGCAGGGGTCGCCTGGCTGGATCATCAAACGGCGCGCGGCCACCTCGTCGGCTGCGATGGCCGAGATCACGTGCTCCACTTCCGTCAGCGGCGTCGCCCGCTGCAGATAGTCATAGGTGGTGGTCGCAACGAAATTTTGCCGGTGGTAGTCCGGTGCGAGAGCCGAATTGACGAAGCGCTCCTCGAGCTGGACGGGCACATCGTCCTCGAAATGCACGATGATCGAATGGGCGACCGGTCTGCGGCGCATGAACTCGAAGGCGACGATAAGGTCCAGCGCAGGGTCGCGGATCTTCTCGAGCACGACGACCTCGGCCCTGTGGCGTCCGCCGCGCGCGGCGATCTCGCCGGCGATGTTCCTGATTTCGATGAGAGCAGATTGCGGTTTCGGCGGCGCCACGAAGGTGCCCACGCCCTGGATGCGCAGGAGGTGGCCTTCCGAGGTCAGTTCCCTCAGCGCCCGGTGCACGGTCATGCGCGAGACGCCGAGCGTGCTGACCAGCTCGTTTTCGGAAGGCAGCCTGCGGTCCTTCGGCCATTTGCCGCTGCCGATGTTGCCGAGCACGTAGTCCTTGACCTTTTCGTAGAGCGGTCCGGCGGTTTCGGGAAGCTTGATCATCGCCCTCTCTCTATTCGGACGATGGTCTTCAAACCGCCGCTCGTGCCTGCGATCAGGCGCTGGTAGGCGGCGGGGATTTCGTCGATCGCGATCTCCTCGGCCACGAAACGCGACAGCGCCGGCGCGAGATCACCAAGCATCGCGACGGCCGGCGCAAGCTCGTCGGCGAAGGCGTGGCAACCGACAAGCGCGATCTCGCGTTCGACCAGGAGGTTGGGGTCGAGATCGAGGCGGCCATGCGAAATGCCGACCAGCGCCAGCGTGCCGCCGCCGGCCAGAAGATCGAGCAGCCGCGCCATCACCGCCACGCTGCCCGTCGCGTCGATGGCATGGCGCAGGTTGGGATCACAGGGCAGGGCGTCCAGATCGACGACGGTTGCGCCGCTCACCTCGGCCACAAGATCCGCACGCGCCGCATTGCGGTCAGCGACGAGGACAGGTCTCTCGCCGGGCCGCGACAGGAGTAGCGCCGCCAGCCCGCCGATCGGGCCGCAACCGGCGATAAGCACCGGCGCCCCGGCCGGCGCCGACAGACGCCGCACTGCGTGCAAGGCGACCGCCAGCGGCTCCGCCATGGCGGCGATTGCGGGATCGAGCGCGGGGTCGTGGCGCAGGAGCAGCCGCGCCGGCAGCGCCGTTTCTTCCGCGAAGCCGCCGTCGCAGAGCTCGCCCACAAAGCCGAGTGTGGCACAGACATTATGCAGGCCAGCCCGGCAAGCAGGACATTCGCCGCACCAGAAACGCGAATCGGCGACCACCCGGTCTCCGCAGGCCAGTTCGGACACGCCGGCCCCCACGGCGGTCACTTCACCGGCGAATTCATGCCCGACGACGCTCGGCGCGCGGCTGATCCACTGACCAGTACGGAAGTTATGGAGGTCGGAGCCGCAGATGCCGGCGGCCGTCACCCTGAGCCGCACCCAGCCAGGCGTTGGTTCGCCGGGAGATGGCACATCCTCAACCCGCAAATCGCCCGCCGCATGGAGTCTGGCCGCCTTCATCATCCGCTACCGCACCAGATATCGGTCGCGCACGTCGGAGACGGCGTGTTCATGCGAGGAGAAGCCTTCATAGCGGGCAAGTGTGCGGGCATGGCGGGCGAATTCCGGATAGGCCGCCGCCGTCACGTAGCCGATCGAAGAGCGCTTGACGAAATCCGTGACCGAGAGCGGTCCGCAGGTACGCGCCCAGCGGCTGGTCGGCAGCACGGCGTTGGGACCCAGCCCGAAATTGCCGATCGAAACCGGCGTGTGCGGCCCCATCAGGATCTCGGCGGCTTCGGTGATGTGGCCAAGGTGCGCAAAGGGATCGGTGGAGAGGATCTCCAGATGCTCAGGTGCGTAGTCGTTGACGAAGCGGTAGCTCTCCTCGATCGATGCCGTCAGCACGATGCCGCCATAGGCACCGGTCAGCACCGCGGTGGAGAACGCTACCCGCTGATCGGTCATGCGCGCCCAGTGCTCGGGCAGCGCCGCCAGTGCCTCCTCCGCGACGCGGCGGCTGTGGGTCACCAGATAGGCCGACGAGTCGGGCCCGTGCTCCGCCTCGATCAGGAGGTCGAGCGCGGCCAGTCCGCCATGCACGCTGTCGTCGGCGAGGATAATCGCTTCCGATGGACCAGCGGGAAGGCCGGGATCGATGACCCCGGCAAGCAGCCGCTTGGCCGCAACGACCCAAGGGCTGCCTGGACCGACGATCTTGAGCGCGGGCCTGATCGTCTCTGTGCCGTAGGCGACCGCGGCGACCGCCTGCGCGCCGCCGCATTTGTACACCGTTTCGACACCGGCGAGGCGCGCCGCAACCAGTGTCGCTGCGTCCACCGAACCATCGGGCGCTGGCGGCGTCATGATAGCAAGCTCCGGGACGCCCGACACCACGGCGGGCACTGCGGTCATCATTGTCACCGAAGGGAACGCCCCCTTGCCGCGCGGGACATAGAGCGCCACCGAGCGGATCGGCGTGAAGCGGTCCCCGGCATACGCGCCGGGCCGCATTTCCTTAAGCCACATCGCTTCCGGCTTCTGCTCTTCGTGGAAATGCCGGATGTTGTCGATGCCGAAGCGAATGGCGGCGACCACGTCCTCGTCCACCATGCCGAAGGCGGCGTCGAACTCGGCGGGGCTGACCTTCAGCCGCGCGGCATCGAGATCTGCCTTGTCCAAGTCGCGGGCGAAGCGAATGAGCGCGGCGTCGCCTTCTGTTCGTACCGCCTCGATGATCGGTGCGGCCTTCTCCATAAAGCTGGAGAGATCGGTCTCTGAGCGCCGCATCAGTGCCGCTCGACTGGCGACGTCGAGTTGGCTCAAGTCGTGGAACGATACGTTTGGCATAGGATTTCCTTTTCGGCCCGGCGGGCCGGCATTCCTCATTTCGATTTCAGGAAGATGTCGAGCCCGACCAGCCTGTCGAGCAGGAAGACGGCGACAGCCGAGCAGGCGATGAAGACCACGGAGATCGCGGCAAGATCCGGCGTGATGATCGAGCGGATGGAGTTGTAGATCAGCACCGGCAGCGTCACGATGCGGGCATCGACGAGCAGCAGGCTGACCAGGAACTCATTCAGCGCAAGGATGAACATCAGCAGCGAGCCGGTGATCACCCCCGGCATAACCGCCGGCAGGGTGACGGAGAAGAACACCTGGAGCGGCGGCGCGCCGCAATTGGCGGCGGCCAGTTCAAGATCCGGGTCAAGCCCGGTGGCACTCGCCGTCACCGCCCAGATCATGAAGGGAAGGTTGATGACGCAGCAGGCGATGCCGACCGGCCAGAGCTGGCCAAGAATGCCGGCGTTGCCGAAAATCAGCATGAGGCCGATGCCCGATCCGATCAGCGGGATGGTAAAGGGCAGCAGCAGATAGATCTGGATCGTCTTCTCAAAACGCACCGCATATTTCGCCAGCGCGATGCCGGCCAGCGTGCCCACCGGAATGGCAACGATCGTACAGACCGCCGCGACATGGAGCGTACGCAGGAAAGCGTTGCGCAGGTCGGAGGCCTGCGAGATACGCGCGTACCACCGAAGCGACAGCCCATCCGGCGGAAACGTGATGATGTTGCCGCCGGTGAAGGAAGCGCCGAGCACGACGACCGTCGGCGCCGAAAGCGTCACCAGGGCGATCGTCACCAGGGTCCACAGAACAACCGATTTGCTGCGCGAGCCGCTCACGCCCGGGATCTCCCCATGGCGAGCGTTCCAGCTCCAAACAGCGCGAACACGAGGCCGACAAGGATTGACCCGAGCGCGACCAGCATAAGCGCCAGCGTCGCGCCGAGACCCTGATCGGACGTTCGGAAGAACTGGTCGTAGATGGCGTTGGCGATGAAGTCATGGGAGCCGCCGCCAAGGATCGCGGGGACCGCGAAATCGGTAAGCGAAAGCGTCAGCACCACCACACCGGCGCCGATGAAGCCCGGACGAGCGAGTGGCAACACGACATGGATGAACGTGCGAACCCAGTTCGCGCCGAGCGATCCAGCGGCCGCCTCCAGCTCCTCGGGAATGGCTGTGAGTGCCGGCGCGAGCATCAGCACGGCAAACGGCAGCATGTATTGGACGAGGCCGAACAGCACGGCGGGATAGTTGTAGATGAGCCGCATCGGGGCGACCCCGACAAGGCCGAGTGCCTCGTTCACCATGCCCTGGTTGCCTAAGATGATCAGCCAGCCATAGGCACGCACCACCTGGCCGATGAAGAAGGGCAGGAACAGCGCAATCAGCAGGAATTTGCGCAATCCTGGCGAACGCGTGCGCACCATCAGATAGGCGTAGGGGAAGGCGAAGACGAGTGTCACCGCGGTGACGATCAGGGCGGCGATGAGGCTGCGCTGCGCGACAACGAGGAAAAGCGGCTCCGTCAGCGCCCGCCGGAAATTGGCGATGGAATAGTCGTCCGAGAACTGGAAAGTAGTGGTGTCGAGCGTGCGCAGGCTGGCGTCCGCAATCTGGATGAGACCGAGCACGAGCAGTCCGACCAGCAGCACCGCCGGAAGCAGCATCAGATAGGGCGTGGCGCGTCGGAACCGCGCCGGCCAGATGGCGGCGGCAACGCCTTCCAGCGCATCCATGATGCGCCATTTGAGGGGATAGGCTGTCCTGGCTGCCCGCATGAAAAATCCGTAACTGACGTCGTGAAGGAGCCGGTGCCGCTAGCGCAGCACCGGCCGACCCGGCGTCAACCCTGCATGATCGCCTTGAACTTGGAAAACCACTCGCTCTCATTCTCGACCTGGATCTTCGACGAGATGCGGATGAGGCGCTGGAAATCCGCTTCGGTGGTCGGATAGGACGGATCGCCCACCAGATCCTTCGGCGGTGTGAGGCCCGGCACCACGCCCGGCAAGCCGAGGCCGTCCAGCCAGACCTGCTGGGCTTCCTTGGTCAGCGCATGGTTGATGTACTGCTTGGCCCAGTAGAGTTCGTTTTCCGGCAGGCCCTTGGGAATCCACAGACCGTCCGTGTCGAATTTCGCACCCTCCTCCGGCACGACCCATTCGATTTTCACGCCATTCTTGCGGGCCTCTCGGGCGTTGGTCGAGATGGTGCAGGCGGCGTCGATCTCGCCGTTCTGGAACCAGGTGGTGAAGTCGGGATCCTCACCGAGCAGCGGCTGCTGCGCCTTCATCTTGGTAATGAAATCCCAAGCCGGCTGCATGTTGCCGGGTATGTCCTCCAGCTTGCCGCCACCGGCGACCTGGGCTGGGAAATGGAAGCCGATGCCGTCATTGTAGAAGGCAAGCCGGCCCTTGAACTTCGGGTCGAGCAGGTCTTTCCAGGACTTCGGCGGTCCGTCCGGGAATGCCGCAGGCCGATAGGCAAGCACATAGACATAGCCGTAGGTGTTGACGATCGGGAAGCCTTCCAGGCCGGCCGGCTTGGCAAGGTCCGTCACATTGGCGAGGTTCGGCAGGTCGGAGAGGTCTTCCGTCACGCCGCGCAGTGCCGATTTCGTGGCATTGGTGGTGGTGTCCCAGTTGATGTGGATCGGCGGGACCCGGTTCTGCGCTACGGCCGCCCAGACCTTGGGCTGGATCTCATTGTCTTCGGTCAGGTCGTGACGGACAGCAATCCCCGTCATTTTGGTGAAGCTGTCGGACACGCCGGCCTTCAAACTATCCACCCAACTGCCGCCCCAGGCGCGCACGATGATCTCCGCCGGCTTTTCCGGTTCCTGCGCATAGGCGCCGCGCAGGCCGAGCGCCGAGGCGCCGCCGAGCGCAGCGGTGGCCTGAAGGAAGGTTCTGCGGGAAAGATGGGATAATGTCGGCTTAAAGCGCTTCATCTGCATTCTCCTCTGGGTTTGACCGGTTTCCGGTTCTATCGAAAAACAAGCATGTCCCTGGCATTCCACCCCAGGAACACACTTTCGCCTATGTCGAACTGCGTGTGCGCGGCGGGATCATGGTCAAAAACGCGAATGACCTCGTCGCCAATCGCGGCGCAGGCTACCTCGTAGACCATGCGCTCGCCTTCGAAGATGGTGTCAGTGACAGTCCCGGCTAGCATGCAATCGAGCTTCGACAGCTGCGCAGCATCGCCGGCGAGACGGATCTGTTCGGCGCGGATCGCTCCCGACGCCTTGTCGCCCTCCGCAGGTGGATTGACCGGATCGCCGATCTTTCCGGCAAGCATCAGATCACCTCGAAGGATGGAGACGTCGCCTGCTTCCGAGACGGCCCGTACCGTGCCGGCAATGAAGTTGGTGACGCCGATGAAATTGGCGACGAAGGCGTTACGGGGCTGGCGGTAGGTGTGGATCGGCTGCGCCTTCTGCTGGATCTCGCCCTGGTCCATGACGACGATGTCGTCGGAAACCACCAGCGCCTCGCGCTGGTCATGGGTGACGTTGATCGTGGTGACGCCGAGCTCGCGCTGGATGCGGCGGAATTCGAGCTGCATTTCCTCGCGCAGCTTGCGGTCGAGTGCAGCGAGCGGCTCGTCGAGAAGCAGCAGGTCGGGCTCGAACACCAGCGCGCGCGCGATCGCGACGCGCTGCTGCTGTCCGCCGGAAAGTTCGTGAATGCGCCTGCCGCCGTAGCCCCCGAGCCGGACCAGTTCGAGATATCGCTCGACGCGTTCGGGAATGGTGCGTGCGTCGCGCCGACGCATCTTCAGCGGGAACGCGACATTCTCAGCCGCCGTCATATGTGGAAACAACGCAAGCCTCTGAAAGACCATGCCGATCGACCGCTTGTGCGGTGGCACTGCGCTCACCGCTTCGCCATTGATGAAGATCTCACCGCTGCTCGGGGTCTGGAACCCGGCGATCATCCGCAGGAGGGTTGTCTTGCCGGACCCAGAAGGCCCGAGAATGGTGAGGAACCGGCCCTTCGGCAGATCGAAGGACGCATTCTTGACGGCATGAACCCCATCGAAGTCCATCCCGACGTTGCGGACCGTGACTGCGATTTCCCTGCCGCCTTCCGCTTCGCGTGAAGCTACGGCCCGGAAAGGCTCCTGCATGGCGGTTCCCCTTGTTTGTCGCCGGTCGCATGCAAGAACGTCCGGCGTTGTGAGGTGGTATATACAACCATATACAAGTCGGGTCTACACGGTTATTGTTGCACCACACCTCAGTCGCTCAGATGGATGCGAGATAGCCGCCGTCGACTGGGAGGCAATGCCCGGTGACATAGGCTGATGCCCCGCTCGCCAGGAACACGACGGCTCCGGCCAGATCCTGCATCGTGCCGAAGCGCCGCTGCGGGATCTTGGCCAGCATCGCCGTCTGCCAGTCGGGATCCTGATAAAAAGCATCCGTCATCGCCGTATGGAAATACCCCGGAGCGATGGCGTTGACGCGGATGCCGAGCGATGCCCATTCCGCGGCGAGCGCGCGCGTCATGCCCAGGAGCCCAGACTTGGACGAACCGTAAGGCACCGCGGCCGGAATGCCGACATAGGAGGTCAGCGAGCAAAGATTGATGATCGCGCCACCGCTGTTGCCGGCAGCCATCCGCCGCGCCGCGGCCTGCGCACAGAAGAAGGCGCCCTTCAGATTGGTCGATACGATGCGGTCCCACACTGCTTCGTCGACGTCGAGCGAGGGCTGGACTTGCTCATAGCCGGCGTTGTTGACCAGGATGTCGAGCCCACCAAAGGCATCCGCGACATCGTCGACCACCACGCGGATACGATCGGTGTCGAGCACGTCGAGAGACCGGCAAAGCGACCTGCGCCCGTTAGCGCTAATTCGGTCCGCCGTCTCACGAAGGGATGTTTCGTCGCGAGCGGTCACCGCGACGTCCGCACCAGCCGCGGAGAGCGCCTCCGCCATGGCCTGGCCGATGCCGCGGCTGGCGCCGGTCACCAGCGCTTTTTTTCCCGTCAGGTCGAACAAGGGAGCGGCGTCCATGCTGTCACGGCTCCTGTATTTTTCGAAATTGCATAAGGTCGGATTGGAAACGAACACCAGTTGCGGCCGGTTGTCTATACATCCTGCGCTATTGCCGGGGTCGCTTCATGCGCGATCTTCGCTGGCCGACGATCACGGAACTGTTGGATGGCAAGCCATCATCTGCCATCTTGCTGGCAGTGCGGATGGCTCATATCCACGGCAAAAGGAGTTCCATTATGGCCGAACCTCAGCTTTCCGTACGCAGCGCCAAGGCGCGCGATCTTGCCCATCGGCTTGCTCGACGCGAGAACCGCTCGATCGCCGACGTGGTTGAGGGCGCACTGGAATCTATGAGGTTCGGCAAGCAGGTCGTGAGCCGGCATCGACGTTCTACACTCGTATTGCCAGCGCTTATGGTACCGAAATCGACCTTGAAGCAGTGATCCGGGGTAATCGGACGCTGAACTTGCGCTTCCAGCCGTGACCATCGCCGAGATCGCCTTCGGCATCCAGAAAATTCGACCCGATCAGCGTGCCGAGCGTTTGGACCAGGGACTGTCGGATTGGCGTCGCCGGTTCGCCGGCCGCGGGAAGTCGGCACCCGACGGCATGATTGCTGCAATCTCAAGGGTGAATAGCGGCCGCTTGGCGACGCGGAATTTGGGTGTCTTCGGCACGACTGGTCTCAAGTCGTTCTCTCCGTGGGAGTTCTGACCCGTCGGATATGGCTCATTCAGGACTGGAGCATGGCGGCAGGATTTTCTTGCGCCCCTGTCCAACCACCCTCGTTGCATTGCGGGTGATTGGACAGTTTTGCATGGGAATACAAGTTCCGTATATTAACGGCCTGCCCATGGTGCACGACCCCTAAGCACCTTGCCGGGCTGTGGCTGTTCTTCTTTCGGGGCTACCACCGTTTGAGGCAACGAAGCCGTGTGACCGGTATCCAAGGTCATTCCGCTGTTGTCGACGCCAGTAGCGAATCCGCGGGTCGGGTCGCGATCCGGGTTTTGATTGGCAGCGAGCGAGACTCCTGTCGACAAGGCAAGGAGGACGAAAGCCGTTGCAAGTTTGTTCATCGTATTTTCCTTTCTTCGAATGAGCAGACCGGCCAATCGGCGCCTCGCGCGCTATTGACTCCTGCTTGCGAAACCGCTGTCGGCGTTCTGTCTCGTCACCATGACGAGCCTTCCTGCTCACGATTGGAACTTACGCTACCCCTGTCGCAGAGGTTTGCCCGGGTGCCATCGAAATGTATCCGAATGTATGCGAAATCTACGCGAGAGCGCCGTAGCTCTTGGCCTTCGGTCGCTTCGACAATTTTGGCTACAACTTTTTCTCGGCCGTCTGTCCACGTTTGGGCAGCCAAATACGTGTCGGCGTCGTCATCCGGTCCCGTAAGCGGCGCTGCTGAAGAACCTCAGTGACGTACAGGCGCACAATTCCCCATTGTTTGGGTCGTCGATAAGCGCAGGTACGCCGATGCGATCATGCGAGAACACGCGAGGGTCTTCCAGTGGCCATGGAAATTCCCTGGCGCTGACCGCGCGGCGTCCAGCATTCGGTCGTTGGTGATGGTTCGCGACGGTAGCTGTAAATTGTGTGTCGGCTGCGTTGATGTGCCCGTGAAAAGATGGTAACGCGATATTAAATATTGTTTCGGGTCGTTACCTTGGGCGGGGCGAATGGGATTGGTTATACCGCGGGCATGGCTGTGTGCCGGCCTACTGTTGGGCTTGATGATGTCCGCGACGCCGATGGAGAAAGCTTCGGCCGATGCGGTGTCTGGTGCCATGGCCACCGGGCAGCGGAGTTCCATCCCGGTCGGCCACGTTGAATTCTGCCGAAGGCATGCCTCAGAATGCAGGATACGATCGGGCAGGGTCCCTCCAGTCCTTTTGAGCAGAGGCATGGAAGACAAACTCGCGTCCGTCACCAAACTCGTGAATAGATCGATCAAGCCCGTGAGCGATTTTGCCGTTCACGGAATGATGGAATTTTGGTCCTATCCTGACAGCGCGATCGGCGACTGCGAGGACTACGTCCTGCTTAAGCGCCGGATGCTCAATTTGGAGGGCATATCGCTCTCGAACCTTCTGATCACCGTCGTCAAAAAGAAAGACGGCGAGGGGCACGCAGTGCTGACGGTCAAGACCGACAAAGGCGACTATGTGCTCGACAACCTCAACGACGAGGTGAAGCTTTGGTCGAAAACTGGATATAGATTTCTAAAAAGGCAATCGTCCACAGATACCGGGCGCTGGGTCGCGATACTTGAATACCGCGACGTCCTGGTCGGTGCGGTCGACTGAACCTCTCGCCGCCGCAAGCGCGATGACGAGCCTGAGCTTTTCGACGCGCACCTGCCGCAGGGCGTTGATCCGGCTGCATGCAAACATGTGATAGTGAGACGCCGGTGCCATCAACTGCGCGCGCAGCGCGAGCCTGGCAGTGAGTTAACTCCGACAGCCCGGCAGGGATCGACTATTTCCTGACTAGGCCCAAGCACGTGACCCGTGATCTTGAGTCGCACTCGATGGGAGTTCCATTCTCGACTTTGGCTCATTACGAGCACCGGGAAGCGCTTCCTTGCGGCGCTCGACGAACCCACGTCCTTCAGCCGGGAACTCGATTTCATTCCGCGCTTGATGTCGGCAGAGCTTTCTCTTCTGCCCGTTTTGTGAACATATCGAATGCTGGAGGATACAGATGAAATTGAGAGACGCGGCGCTTGCTGTTATTTCGAAAAAACGCAGAGGCGTGGCTTGGTATAAGGTCTCTCAGAAGAAGGCCGACAAATACGGCTTCTATGTTTATTCCAGTCATATGGTCTGGAAAGACCAGCCGTTTTTCCGAAAGGCGCTGCAGCGGGTCAAAAACATCCGCGGGATTCCTGATCCCCGGGCTTTCGTCCTGCAAAGCTGCTTGCGATCGATCGAGCGTATCGATGGCGATGTGGCCGAATGCGGCGTAAGGCAAGGCCGGTCGACGATATTCATGCTGATGAGCGATCTTCGGCCACGGCACTACCACCTTTTCGACTCGTTCGCTGGCCTCTCCGAACCAACCGCAGAGGATCGCAAGCTAAACGGCCGAACGCCATGGAAGTCCGGCGATCTCAGCACCGACGAGAAGGTAGCCAGAGAGAATATTTCCGACTTCAGCAACACCACTTTTCATGTGGGATGGATACCAGACACTTTTTCCAGCGTGTCCGACCGGCGTTTCGCCCTGGTCCATATTGACGTCGATCTATACGAGCCGACACGTGACGCGCTTGCCTTCTTCTACGATCGGGTGTGCGCGAATGGCATGATCATTTGTGACGATTACGGCTCTGCGCTCTGTCCTGGAGCCCGAAAGGCCTTTGATCAATTCTTCGAAAACCGCCCTGAAGGCATCATCGAACTTCCAACGGGGCAGGCGATTGTCGTAAAGGCAAGCTAGTGCTGATTGGCTGCGGCTACGGCGACGACGGAGCAAAGTACGCATTGAAGAACTGTTCAACGATCTCGTCGACGACTGATATCTTTACGTGTCGTAAGTCCTCTCTATAGCTACGAGCAAGGCCTCCATAGGTAACAAACTCGAATGAGGGAAGATAATGGACATTGTCCCGTTCCCGGCAGACTTGACCAAGCACAGCCCGAAGAACGGATTTGCCTTCAGTGCTCGCGGTGACGACATCCGCGTCTTGAAACGTCCGAGCCAACGCAACCGGTGAGACTGTAAGAATTATCGGTGCATCGGGTTTGTGTTGACGGACCATGTCCACGGTGGCCATCACGTTGGCGTAGTTTTCCTGAAAGCTGCTGACGTGAAGCGCCGTTTCCTGCATCCCGCCTCCGCCACGATAGAGCGGTTTCTGTGCTGCTATTTTGCCACTGGCCTTGTTGATGAAGACCTCAGTCATTCCGAAGGTGAATATGAATGCCGTGGCTGCATCGAAGCCAACCCGCATCTCTCGGTTCATGCTCTCGATCACCTCTTTGAGAACTTGCGGAGATTTGGCGAAGATGCCACGGCGGTACGGGTCCTGAAAGCAGATTGGGCCCCAAGGAGCACGTTTCTTGACCTGCCACCAGTCGTCATGGGCCTGATCCCACAACCCGAGCATTTGCTCGATCTGAAGGCGAACCGTGAAGGTGTTGTAGAAGTTCATATGCTCCTGCCGAGGCAGCTCATCTACAATGGCCTGTGCCGGGTCGAAGCTGATATTTCTATAAGACGGAACGCATGCGATCTGCCTGCTTGTCAATGCACGTCGAATTTCCTGCGCGAAGCAACTACCCATCGTGAAGAATATGTCGTCAGAAGTGAATATTGAGTTTTTACGGATTGTAATGGCGCCAGAACTGACAAAGTCGTCATACTTAGCGTTTGATTTGTTCGATGCCATCAAACGGATAGGTTTGATGTATCCGAGTTGGTGGCGGAGCCGAAAGTACTTTCGTCGAACTCGTTCTAGTAATGTCACAATAGCTCCATGATCTTCATAGCCGGCCGCCGACAGCAATGCCCGACATTTAGTCCGCTTCGCCGCCAGCCGCAATCAGGAGGATTCAAGATTGACTATAACTTCGAACGAAGTCAGACGTCAGGTACCAGTTTGGCGCATGTGTGACGGCGTCGAGAGAATTTCATGGATCGGCAGGAGCGAAGGTCGTCACAAAAACGATACATCGCATCGGGAAACGGAATGAGCGCAAAGAAACGAATTTCAGCGGCCCTGACGTATCCGCCGGTCAAGCGCCTGATCGTCGAAAACCTACCACCGCATAAGACGCTGTATGTGACAGGTTTGCTGTGTTCGATCGCCGCTGCGGCGGCGACCGGCGCAACGGCTTGGATCATGAGTGTCATGGTCAATACCATTTATGTGGATCGGAACGCTGCCGCCGCATGGGGTATCAGCCTCGTGATTATCGGCATTTTCCTGATCAAAGGAATCGCTGACTACTGCCAGACTATTACGACGGGGAAGATTCGCCGGGCTATCGTTTCGGACCTTCAAAATCGGCAGTTTTCCCGAATGGTGCGTTTCGACATCGGCCGGTTCGCCAACCAGCATCCGGCGAAATTCGTCTCCAAGATCATGTTCAACGCGCGCGCCGGGGCCGCCGTTATTCTCACCCTCACAAGCAGCTCTGTCTCCGATGTGCTCAAGCTGATTGCCCTGGCAAGCGTCATGGTCAAGCAGGATCCGGTGATGTCGCTGATATCCGTGACGGTTCTACCGCTGCTATTCCTATCGGTGGGCGCCATAACCAAGAAGCTCAAGGCGCTGGCAAGGGGTGAGACGGAGTTGGCTGCACTGGTCCAGTCGATCGGCACGGAAGCCGTCGAAGGCATCCGCACCATCAAGTCCTTCCAACTCGAAGACAAGGCAGCCGCCAGCTTCGCAAAGGCCGTCGGCAAGATGGAAAGGCGCGGCATCCAGATCAACCGGACATCGGCGTTGATGAGTCCATTGATGGAGACCGGCGGCGGTTTCATCATCGGCCTTTTCGTTATGTATGCCAGTTGGCAGACCCTCGGCAACGGTAAGACGCCGGGCGAATTCATGGGCTTCATAACCGCCTTCATGCTTGCCTATGAGCCCGTCAAGCGGCTCGCCCGGGTCAATGTCGACATCCAGAAGCAAATGGTAGCCGTCGAGCAGATGTATGATTTGATCGATACCCCCGAACAGCGACAACTCGCAACCGCGGGCGAGCATCTCACCGATGTCGAGGGCAGCATCCGTTTTGAAGATGTCGCCTTCACCTATGGCGGCAACAGCCCGGCGCTGCACGGTGTTTCCTTCGAGGTGCGACCTCGTGAGAAGCTGGCGATCGTCGGCCGCTCCGGCGCCGGCAAGACAACCATCGTCAATCTTGTCCTGCGCCTGATGGAGCCGGACAAGGGCAGGATTCTCCTCGACGGAAAGGATATTTCGAAGATCAGCCTCTCCGACGTTCGCGACAATATCGCACTGGTGTCACAGGACGTCTTCCTGTTCGAAGGCTCGATCCGTGACAACATTCGTGACGGACGCCCGAACGCCACCGATCGGGAGATCGAGTCCGCGGCGGACCTCGCCCGGGTCACCAGCTTTGCCTCTAACCTGGAAAACGGGCTCGACACGCTTGTCGGGCCGAGCGGTACCAATCTGTCGGGCGGGCAGAAACAACGCGTTGCCATCGCGCGCGCCCTGCTCAAAAATGCTCCGGTGATTGTCTACGATGAAGCAACATCCGCGCTCGACGGCGAAAACGAACGGGCGGTCATGGAGGCTGCGTTCGACGATGCATTTCAGCGCACGGTGATCTGCATTGCGCACAGGCTTTCAACCATCAAGGCGGCCGATCGTATTCTGGTATTTGACGCTGGCATGCTCGCGGACTCCGGGACTCACGACGAGCTTGCCGAGCGCAGCGAAATCTATCGCTCGATCTTCCATCTGGAAGCGTCCGCTCCGATCGTCGAAGGCGGCAAAACGCTGCGGCAGAGCGTATCGCGCTGAAGGCCGATGACCAGCTTTTACCACGGTTCCTACATCCGGTACGTGATTGGCGGATTGGGCCTGCAGTTGCGCCGATACACAAAGGCCGTGCGGAGGCTGTTTACCGGCTCCAAACCTCGTTCCGTTCTTGAGCAGCAGGCCAAGGTCGACGCGCTGATCGCGCGCCGGGACTGGACAGGGCTTGAAGCAAGTACCAATGAAATGGCCATCATGGCCGATCGTGCCCGCGACCCTGAAATGATGCAGAAGGCAGGCCAGGCGTTCGAACGGCTGGGCAAGTTCGCGCGGGCGGCCGAGCTTCGGCTTTCCGCTCGCCGGCAACGAAAAGGGAAAGGTGCCAACGAGTGGACTGGAGAAGACCTCGGTTCGGATACACTGCTGATCGATCTTGTAGAGGATGACCCTCGCAGTCTTGGCCGGGTTATCCGCCATGCGCGACTGGCCGGCGCCGCCGCTGCATGTGCGCAAAGCGCGACAATTCGGGTCGAGCCGCGCCTTGTATCGCTTGTACAGAGGACGTTCCCGAATGCGACCGTGGTCCCAGCGCAGCAGAATGTCGTTGGCGACAAATTTGCGACCTTCGAAAATCTCGCCTGGGTTTTCGGCCGCGATGCCGAAAGACTTGCCGCCGATTTCGTGCCGCTGCGGGCAGATCCTGAACTCGTCGCGACATTCCGCAAGCGCTATCGCTCGATGACGGATCTGCCGCTGGTGGGTCTGTCCTGGGGCAGCAAATCCCACACCAAGGACGTGCCTGATTTCCCCGAATGGGCGCGGTTCATCGCCCAGACACACGCAACATTCGTTTCCCTCCAGTACGGACAGATCAAGCCGGCGCTGCGGCGCCTGCGCAACGGCAATGACGCGCGGCTTATCTATGACGACAGTGTCGACCAGATGGTTGATATGGACCGTTTCGCCGCGCAGGTCGCCGCGCTCGATGCCGTCGTAACGATCAGCAATACGGCGGCCCATCTGTCCGGCGCACTCGGTGTTCCAACTGTTTTCCTGATCGATGACAATTTTCAGACAGCGTGGCCAGTGATTGGCGATCGAACGCCCTGGTATCCGAACGGCGTCGTCATGCGCAAGGAAGGACGCACGTGGCCGGTGGTGCTCGACGACGTCGGCCGGCGCCTCTCGTCGATTCTGACGGTGCGTTCGACGCTGTCTAGCGATAGTTGAGGGTCGCCGTGCCGAACAGACGATCCATCCTTGAGAAGGCAAAAGCTGCCGACCTGCGCCCGCAAGGTGTTGACGGCAAGCGGCTGCAGAATGTTCTCGATCGGGCGAAGAAGTTTTTTAGGCGTCCCTCGCGCCATGCTGACGAAAGCGTCGAACGGCATATGAGCCTGATGGCGCAGAGTGTCGAGCGGCGTGACTGGCAGGCGGCCCGGGATCATGCGCTGGCACTCGGCCTGCTCGGTGAGCAGCTTGGCGATCCCGGGCTTGTCAAAAAAGCCGGGCGTGGATTGAGACGGCTTGGCGCTGGGAATCGCGCCTGGCAGTTGATTGCGTCGAGCAAGCAAGTGCCCGGCCGGCCCGAATGGGATGGCAGTGATCTTGCGGGTCGCCGGCTTGCCGTCGAGCGGCGCGAAGGCGATCTTGCAATCTTCCTCCAGTTCGCATCGCTGCTTGGGCCGGTGATCGCAGCTGCCGACCGATGCACCGTCTTTGTCGAGCCGCGATTGGCGCCACTTTATCGCAGAACATATCCTGCGCTCGATGTCAGGCTAGAAGGAGAAGGGGAGGTGGCGGCGATGGACGCCGATGTCTTCGCCTGCTTCGAGACACTGGCGAAGCATTTCTGGCCGGATGAGCCGACAGCACGCGCGCCCTTCCTTCCATTGGAGCCGGATCGCCGCATGGTCGCCCAGTTGCGCAGAACCTATCTCGATCGTGGCCCGGGTCCTCTGATCGGCTTCGCCTGGGGAAGCCTGAACAAGAGCAAGGACCTGCCGGCTCTGGACGATTGGCGGGCGCTGCTCGGCAATCTGCCGGGACGTTTCATCAGTATGCAGTATGGCGATGTCGGGCCAGCGCTCTCCGAATTCGAACGCTGGGCGCCGGGACGCATCATCCATGACGCTTCCGTGGACCAGTTGTCGGATATGGATCGCTTTGCCGCGCAAATCGCGGCGCTCGATGCGGTGGTGACGATCAGCAATACCGGCGCCAATCTGGCGGGAGCGCTGAGCGTCCCGACTGTGGTCATGCTCGACGATGGGTTTCGGCTGTCGTGGCCTGCCTTCGGCGAGACGGTAGCCACATATCCAAGCGTTCGGTTGGTTCGAAAGGGTGGCCAGGCATGGGCGTCTGCAATGCAGGAAGCAGGCAAACGGGTTATGGAAATCGTCGGTGGAGTTGGTGATGGCCGGTAGCCAACTCCTTCGCCGGTTCCGCCGCGGTGTCGCGCTTGCAGGCTACAACTACAAGGTCTGGTTCCGTCGCCACCGGCGGCAGCTTTTCCTTCGTTGGCGTGATGGCGACATTGCCGATCGGATGGCGGATTATCGGCGAAGCGTCGAGGCGCGCGATTGGCCGGCAGCGCTGCCGAAAGCCCTGGCTCTGGGTTCGATCGCGAAGTCGAGGGGTGAGGTTCGCCTGCTCGACGAGCTTAGCAAGGCGCTGATGCGTATGGGCGCCTACGGCCCGGCGGCCGAGCTCAAGATCGCCCGGCGCCACATCGTTGAGGGCCGCGTCAACGGCGAATGGCTCGGCCAGGATATCTCGGACCAGGTCCTGCTCGTCGATCTGATGGAGACCGAAAAGCAGGGTCTGGCCACCGCGATCCATCATGCGAGTTCCGTCGGCCGCGCGCTCGCCCGGGCCGCTCGTTTGATCGTCCTGGTCGAGCACCGGTTGGTGCCGCTCTTTCAGCGGACATTTCCCGCCGCCGATGTGCGAGCTGTCGGTCCGGGGAACAAGGCCGCCTATTGCGAGGCCCAGGCCTTTGCGGGCGTTCAGCATCTGACTGCCGTGTTCGAGACAGATGAGACCACGATCCGGGAGCATTTCGTCCCGCTGAAGCCGGACCCGGCGCGGGTCGCTGAACTTCGCGCTCGCTATCGGAAGGATGGGCGGCCTTTGGTCGGCATCGCATGGGGCAGCTCCAATCCCGGCAAGGACCTCCCGCCACTTACGGCATGGCGCGGGCTTATCAGCCGTCCGGACCTCCGGTTCGTTTCGCTGCAATATGGCCAGGTCGAGTCCGACCTGAAGATCCTGACCGATGGCGAGCTCGCGCGTATTCTCCATGACGGATCAATCGACCAACTCGTCGATATGGACCTTTTCGCGGCGCAGGTTGCCGCGATGGACGCCGTGGTAACCATCAGCAACACCGGGGCGCATCTTGCGGGCGCGCTCGGCATCCCGTCGGTCTTTATCCTTGGCGATGGTTTCAAACGTTCCTGGCCGGTCGAGGGCGATCGCACACCCTACTATCCATCTGCAGTGCTGGTCTCGAAACGGGAACGGCCTTGGGCCGCGGTGATGGAAGACGCACAAAACCACATGGGCTCACTCATCGGCGCTGGTTGAATCCATCACACAATACGTCGCGAGTGTGCCAGGCAGGTCACAACCGGCGAAGTAGTCAAGCGTCTTTCTTGACGGCGAGAGCATTGTAAACTACCCGGCGGGCGGCCGTTCTGAATTTCACGGATAAGAGGCGATGTATATCTTTGGGTAGGTCGAGAGCCAAGGCGGCTTCTCCTGTCAGCGAAGGCTTTGTGCAGCGGCTCCTCGCGGCGTACCGGCTTGTGCATCCAGGAAATCTGTTCAAGCGCGGGCGTATCTACGCTCGCGGCAGGGCAGCGACGAGGACTGTCTACTTCGTCCCACACAACCGCAACAATGTTCGGCTGCTGGCTGACGCGGCAGAAATTCTGGGTGACCGCGGCATCCGCTGCGTGTTCGCGCATCTTGATGGATTGAAACGCGGCGGCGTAGCGCGACCTGAACTCAACGCCCGGGGAATATCGCATATCGGCTTTGCCGAACTCGAGCGGATGATCAGACCCGGCGACATGCTGGTGACTGGAAATGACTATGCGCCGCAATTCTTTAGGCGGTTCATCGACTCCATCAACTTCGGCATGGTCCGTGTGGTCGGCCTGATCGGGGGTGCGCGACTGCTGCAGCCGCATCGATTTGTGAGAGCTGACTACATCCTGTCGATGGGACCAGCGGCGCTGCAGCAAAGACGACAGCCGACATACGTGGTCGGCTCGCCGGTCATTGAGCGTGCCGTCGGAAGCGCTGGCGCCAGGCACGATGAAGGGCTTTTTGTGCTGGTCAACTTCAAGGGGGATATCGAAGAGCCCGCAGATCGCCAAGCGATTGAAGCCGTGACAGCCGCATGCGCGAAACTCGGCCTTGCCTATGTCGTTAGCGTTCACCCCACGATGTTCGCAAAAGTCGATATGCCGAACAAATCGACCCTGGATTTCGCACAGCTGCTCCCGGACGCTCTGGCGCTCGTAACGCGCCCAAGCACCACTGTTTACGAAGCAATCGCCTGCGGCATTCCGGTGGTGCTGTATCCGCTGGTTTCGCCCATGGTCGAGTTCGACAGGCCTATGGGCGCTTTCAAACCAACATTGTCGGAGCATGACCTTGTCGAGGATATCCGCGCTGCGGTCAGGTCAAGGCTGACTTATTTTGAGCAAAGCCGGGACTTCCTCAATGCCAATCTGTCGATTGATCCAAAGGTGCCGGCTTCGCAACGGATCGCCAATGCCTTAATCGATATTTACAATCGCTGATCTGCTCGATCAAAGTGCCCGCAATCGGAGTCCGCAAGTTGAGTTTGTTTTCCAACTTTTTTGCAAGAAAGCCGCCCCTCCTTGTCGTCTCGTTTCCCAAATCCGGGCGGACCTGGCTGCGAGTAATGCTTGACGATCTGAGCGTCGATGCGGCTTACACGCATGACGGTTCCGACCACAAGGATCTGCGTGACATTACGCAGATCAGCCCCGACAAGTCTCGCTACAAACGGCAACGGATTCTATTCCTGACGCGAGACCCCCGCGACACTGCGGTGTCTGGATATTTTCAGGTCAACAAACGCCATGGGCTGGAAGCAGGTCCGATCGGCGATTGTATAAGAAGCCCCAAACACGGTGTCGAGAAGATTGCCCTTTTCAACCTGCAGTGGTTCGCAGCCGCAAGTCACATGCGAAAGATTGCGCTTCTGCGCTATGAAGATGTGCAGCGGGATACAAACGATGCATTGCGCAGCATCGGGAAATTTTTGGGGAAACCCTTTGAGGAGTCCCAGCTTGCCGATGTTGCCGCCAGCAGATCGTTCAAACGCATGCAGCAATCTGAAATCTCAGGAGAACTGGGTGCGCGCTATGGCGGGAGATTGCAACCGCGCAATCCTGACGACCCGGAAAGTTTCAAGGTTCGAAAAGGTAAGGTCGGCGGTTATTTGGACTACCTCAGCGCGGATGATGTAGGCTTTTGTGACGACGTGCTTGCGCGGCTCGATTACTGGAGGCGGCTCGATGAAGCCTTTCAGCGGCATGGCATATCTTATGCCGACGACAGGGCAGGTGTGACTTGATCCGATGCAAAGGCTTTGTCTGCGGATGCGGACATAGCGGCACCACGCTGATAGCGACGATTCTTGCTTCGCATGCCGATGTCTTTTTGCCATTCGAAGAAACCAACGTGTTTTTCAAATGGGCTCCACTTGCGCTGTATCGCTACTCGAAGCTGAAACGGGCGGCCATTGGGGCGGGCAAGTCGGTGCTGCTGGAAAAGACACCGCGTCATATCAGGCGTGTCGACCGGATACGACGCCTGGTGCCGGGCGCGAAGTTCGTGATGCCGGTACGCGATGGGCGCGATACCGTTGCTTCGCTGACCAGGCGGCTCGGCGGTGCGACCGAGAGCCTGGATCGCTGGATTTCGGACAACACAATGGTGCTTGCCGAGCGCGGCAGCAAGGACGTCCTGATTTACCGCTACGAAGATCTTGTCGATGACCCGGAAGCGACCATCGAAAAGATCTGCACCTTCCTGGGATTGTCGTTCGACCAGAGTTTGCTCGACTATCATCGGAACCCGCAACGATGGTTCACACTTGATGCGCAACCCCAACATGCCGCGTTGCGCAACCAACAAGTGAACCAGCCGATTTATGATGGCCGCGGCCGCTGGAAGACCGAACTGGGTCAGCAGGAATTGATGGAGCTTACCGAGGGGCGTGGGAAACCCCTGATGCAGGCGTTCGGATATCTTTGAGACGGCGGCGCGACCGCTTTACGCTGGAAGCGCGCGCGGATAGCCAAACTGATCGAAGTCGCGCTCATACGCACGATAGATGGTGTCCGCCAGTTCTGGCGTGAAATAGTCGGCAAGCCTGCGGCGCGAGGAGGTGTGCAGAGGTGGCATCGCCGCGCGTCTTACCTCGTCGCTCGCATCGACATGATCGAGAACCCGTTCGAAATCCTTTGCGAAAGTCTCGGTCTTGCCGATGAGGTCGAACGCAACGCCTGGAAGGTCGACGATGTCGCTTTGCCTCTGCCAATGCTTGTCGATGCGCCATGTGGACGTCGTGCAGGCAAAGGCGACGAAATCTGCAAAGGACAGGCTCTTGTCAGCACCGACAGGCAGCGCCGGATCAGCCCTTTCGCGGTTGGCCAGATAGACCTCCACCCTGCCATAACCAGGCACAAGGGGACGGTCGCGATATTGGTCGGCCCAGCACGACAACAGCCTTGTATAGGGATTGCGAACGAAGGTGAATCGCAAGGCTTCGGGACTTGTGGCCATGCGATAGAACTGCACGACGCCATGGCGAGGCGCCTGCAAGTTCGACGCCTTTCGGTTGTGCACCTTCCAGTTCTGGTCGCTGCGCCACCCCGACACGGTGTCGTTGCCGATCATGGCTGCAAGGTTGCTGCGAATGCGGCTGCTCGCCGCCTTTGGCGTGGCGAGGTACAGGATCTTGAGTTGCGGGACTACGTCGATCAGGTCGTCCGGCAGATATGCGGTTTCCATGGCTCTGCGGTAAAAAGCCAGCGCTTCCGGATGCGCCCAGGCAAGAAACGGCTCCTTGACCAGGCTGCGAAGATTTCGCAGTCCTGGTCGCAACGAGCGCTCGAGGCGGCGGATCACGCCGATCTTGCGTTTGCCCGGAATGACCGTGTCGGCGGGCGAAACATGGCTGGTGGTCATCGGCAAAACCCTCGCCTTGAAAGCAGTCTACCAGTCGTGGCATAGCCGCAACCACGCAGAACTATAGCGAATTGCCCCTATCCAGGACCGGCTTGCTGCGCTTAATAGACTGCGAAGAAAGTCCCGCCAAGTTCGAAAGCTTAATCGTGGTGCAAAAGGGCGTAGCGAGATTGCATGGATTTGTCACAGCATGATCAACCGGTTCAAGCCGAACCGAAGACGCCTATTGTGTTCGTACGCCAGCGCTATGCGCCTTTTGGCGGAGGCGAGATCATGCTGGAAAACATCATGGCGGCGTTCGCCGCGCGTCAACGGCCGGTGGCCGTGCTGTCCGGCGACTGGCCGCGATACGAGGGCATAGAATTCATCCATTGTGCCGGTCGCCGCTTTCCCCGCTCCCAGCGGGCGACGTCCTTTGCTCGGGCCGCATGCCGCAAGATCGCCGAAATGCCGCCGGCCCTGGTGCAGAGCAACGATCGCCTTCCGTGCTGCGATGTGTTCCGGGCCGGGGAAGGCGTTCATGCCGCCTATCTTGCCGAGCGGCGGCGTTTCGAGACGCGGCTTGGCAGGGCAGCGATGGCGCTGAGCCCCTTTCACCGCCAGACGCTGCGTCTTGAACGCACAACCTATGCGAGCCCACGGCTTAAAGCTGTGATTGCCATTTCGAAAATGGTGGCTGAGGATATTATCCGTCACTACGACTATCCGGCGGAACGTGTGCACCATGTTCCCAACGGGGTTGACCTGCGCCGTTTCAACCTGGAGCTGCGTCAGCAGCATCGAACTGCGGTCCGCTCACGGCTCGGCATCAACGATGACAGGTCGGTCGTCCTGTTTGTCGGCTCGGGTTTCGCGCGAAAAGGACTTCTTCCATTGCTGAAGGCTGTCGCCACGCTGGACGGTGAGCCGGAGGTATGGGTCGTTGGCCAAGATTCGCGCGCCAATGCCTTCAAGCAGGCCGGCGACAGACTTGGTCTTGGCGCAAGGCTCAGGATGCTGGGGCCGCAGAAAGACACCTTGCCATGGTACGGCGCCGCCGACATTGCCGTGCTGCCTTCCATCTATGATCCATTCGGCACAGTGGTGATCGAAGCCATGGCCAGCGGCTTGCCCGCCGTGGTAAGCACCGGGTGTGGGGGGCGCGAGCTTGTCGATCGGTTCGACCCGGCGCTTGTTTGCGACGCAGCCAGCGTCAACGACCTCGCCGCCGGGCTTGCCCGCGCGTTGCAGCTGTCGTCACGGCCTGAGACTGCGGCTAAGGTCAGAGCGGCGGCCGAACACTACGATTTCAACGTCATGATCAGGAGAATGATAGCGCTCTACGAAAGTCTCGACCTGAGATAATTTTCGACATTTTTTTTGAATCCGTTAGTATCACTCGGAGTGCCAACAGGCCGGGGGGACAGTTTCTTTGAACAACAGCAGTTTTGACGCCGGAACCGTCTGACCGTGCCGGCGCTCTCAGTCATCATAATCAGCCGCAATGAGGAAGCGTGCATTGCACGTTGCCTTCGCTCGGTACATTTTGCCGACGAAATCGTCGTCCTCGACAATAACAGCACCGATCAAACCAGGGACATCGCCAGTGGACTCGGGGCCAAGGTCCTGATCACCCTCGATTGGCCCGGTTTCGGCGCGCAAAAAAACCGTGCGCTCGCCGCGGCGACAGGCGATTGGGTCCTTTCCCTTGATGCCGACGAATGGGTCGAGCCACCCCTGGCTGCAGAAATCAGAGCCGCTATCGCCAACCCAAAAGGCTATGACGGCTTCGAGATACCAAGAAGATCCCGCTTTTGTGGGCACATTGTCCGCCATGGCGGCTGGTCGCCCGATCTGGTGCTCAGGCTTTTCCGTCGACAGTCCGGGCGCTTCAGCAACGACACGGTGCACGAGAAGGTAGTGATGAATGGGAAGGTCACGCGATTGTCCCACTCTATGGAGCATGACTCCATCGCCGACCTGGCAGACGCGCATGACAAGATCGGCCGATACGCAGAAGCGTCCGCGGCGCGGTTGCTTGCCGAGGGCAGAAAAAGCTCGATAAGCAAGGCGGTTTTTCGGTCGGTCTGGGCCTATATGAACAGCTATGTTTTCAAGCTGGGATTTCTGGATGGTTCGACCGGTGCGATGGTCGCCGCTTATTCGGCCAGCTACACCTATCAGAAATGGGCGCTTGTCGCATTGGGCAGCGAGACGAAATCCGCCGAAAAAAGCCGGACCGAGGTGAAAGGCAAATCCGTGAGATTCAGAAATCGTCCTGGCTAATTTCTGCACCATTGTTGCCGAGTTGTTGCCAGACAGCTAGGGTATGACCGTTTTGAAATCAGGAGCCAAGGTACTGAATATGACTGATGCGTTTAGGGTATTCGTTGGATGGGACAGCCGTGAGCCAATCGCCTACGACGTAGCGCGGCACTCTTTGCTTAAAAACGCTTCAGTGCCGGTATCCGTCATTCCAATCAAACAGGACGAACTGCGTGCCCGTGAGCTGTATTGGAGGGAAAAAGATCCGCTCGCGTCAACAGAGTTCACCTATACGCGGTTTCTCACGCCTTTTCTCGCCGACTACACGGGTTGGGCTTTGTTCTGCGATTGCGACTTCCTGTGGCTCGGTGACGTCGCAGGTTTGCTGGAATACACGAAGTCGAACAAGGCGGTCTATTGCGTCCAGCATGACTATACGCCGAAGGCCACCACGAAGATGGACGGCGTGGTCCAGACATCCTACCCACGAAAAAACTGGTCCTCGCTGATGCTGTTCAATTGCGCGCACCCTTCGGTTAAATCGCTTACGCCAGAGGTCGTGAACCGCGAAAGTGGCGCCTACCTCCATCGAATGCAGTGGGTCGCCGATGAGGACCTGGGCTCGTTGCCAGTAGAGTGGAACTGGCTTGAAGGTTGGAACGAAAAGCCGGCGCTTGGCACACCCAAGGCGGTCCACTATACAAGCGGCGGTCCGTGGTTTGCCGAGTGGCAGAATGTCGACTATGCGGATCTGTGGATAGCCGAACGCGACGAATTCTTGGGTAATGCCGATCAAACAGAGGCGTCTCTTCGCGCTCGGCGAGCCGGTAGCTAAGCCAACCGATCGGCTCGACTATATCAGGCGTTTCGTCGAGGTCGCCGGCAACGCGCGGTTCGTGCAGGTCGGTGAACAGACCGCGTGTGCCCGGCCGAAATCGAACCGAGCGGGTTGTCGAAAAGCACTTTTGGCGGCGTGCTTTCCAGCGCGCCAATGAATCGCCTTGGGCCAATCGCACCCCGGTTCAATCCGCAGGGCATTGCGGCATAGTTCGCGGATCGCTGACCACTCCAGATCGAATGAGTTTGCACTCGCTACTGTGATTTCGGAGGATCACGTCTGGGGCTATTGGCGCCCCGATGCCTGTTGGCCCAATCGGCCCGATGAGACGGGACGGGGCCGCAACCCAGAGGACGATATGAGGTCGTCTTTGAAAAGCGGGGAGCTAGATCGTTTCGTGTCGTATTGATGGGGTGTAGCCAGTCGCATCGACACAGGGCAGGGCAGTCTATCGACAAATGGAACATCCCGTTCAGCCTACCTGCGATGATAGGCTGGATTCAGGAGGCTTCAGGCGATGGCGAAAAGAAGTGCGGGCATCCTGCCTTACCGCAGATCGACCAACGAACTGCAGGTGTTGCTTGTCCATCCGGGCGGGCCGTTCTGGCAAAACCGCGATCTTGGCGCGTGGTCGATTGCAAAGGGCGAGTATGGTGATGACGAACAGCCGGAAGCTGCGGCGCGTCGCGAATTCGTGGAGGAAACCGGCTGGGAGCTCAAGGGAGCACTGCTTCCGCTCGGAGAACTGCGCCAGCGCGGCGGCAAGCTCATTACGGCGTTCGGCGTCGAAGGCGATTTCGACGCCGGCAGCCTGCGCAGCAACATGTTCGAGATGGAATGGCCGCCGCGCAGCGGCCGCATACAATTCTTTCCAGAGATCGATCGCGCAGGGTGGTTCGGCCTCGATATGGCCCGGGAAAAGCTGCTTGTCGGCCAGCGGCCTTTTCTCGACCGGCTTGTGGTGTCTGTCTAGGGCGACCCAGTAGCCGACCGACATCTATGACTGATCGTGCTGATCGATAGACGCTGGTGATCGTATCCTAGTCTGGCCTAGCCTCGCCATACTACCATCTGGCTGTCATGATCATGCCTACGGTGGAGCTTTCCCGCGAGGTTTGCAACACGACCTGCCGCGGCATGCGGCACGGCACTCGCTTCGAAAGAACGATCGTGACCGTCATACATCTGCCAGCCAAAGCCCTGGTCCAAATCAACAATCAGCCGCTTCCCCGATTCATAGGCGAGCGTCAGGCTTCGTTTGTGCGGCGGCTGTCCGACCGCGAGCGAGACATCAAGATTGCGACGGTCGCCGTACGCTCCGGCAAAAGCGTTCAGCAAATCGTCGTCAGCAATATCCGAGGCTACGTGGCGCCGTGAGAAACCAGAGCCTTTATCGGGAGCGGTTTCGATGGAGACCGAGATCGTCTCGCCATCGGCAAGCGCGGACACGGTATCCAGCAGGAGGCGCAGTACGATAGGGGAGCGAGCGAAGCGGTCACGGTAGATAACTTCCACCGGCCGTTCCCTCGTCGCAATGCCGCAATCCGCCGCCGCTTTGCGGATCGCTTTTGCCATCTTCTCCCCGAGCACGCCTATGGCGCCGTCGAACGCCTGATCGAGGACGACCACGGCGGCGCCGCTCGCCGGGGCCAGACACTCGGGGTCGACCGTCTTGATCGTTGGCTGGAAAGCAAGCGGCGCGTGGGCGATGGGGAGGTTGTGGCTGGCGCCCCAGTCAGGTCCAGCCAGACCAACCGCATGGTCCCGGCTAGCCCAGCCTTTCCCGGCTGCCCCATCCGTCGCATACGCGAACAGGATGGCACCATTGTCGAAGCACATCGGCTCGCCCTCGGCGAACATGAGCTGGTGCCGCGACCCGTAGTCGCGAAGATAGAGAAGCTGCGCCGCGTCGAGCGAATCGACCGTACCTTCGGGAAGGACCAGCGTAACGGGCCGTCCATTACCCGCCCAGCGCCGGAACAACGAGGTAGGGAGCCAATCCTCGAGCGACGCCGGATCACCCGCCTGTGTCCAGAAAAACAATCTGGATTGGCCGCGAGCATTCAGCCAGTCGTCGATTTCGGCCAGCGGCCGCTCGGAGATGTCGGCATCTTGGGCGAACACATCGTCGGGGGAGATGACGTCGGGAAGTGCAAGATGGGCATCCATGAAGGCGATGGCCTTCCTACGGTCGAGTTCTTCCTCCTTCTCCGGTGCGTCGGAGACGAGGACGCAGGACGAGCAAGCGTGTGTACAATCGCGCGGGCATTCGAGAATGGTGCGGGCACTTTTCAGGATGGCGCGCATATCGTCAGCGGCGCGAACGACATAGCCAGCGCCACCTGCTGCACGGTCGTGCAGGAAAATGGACAGCGTGGCGCTGGTCACCGCGTTGCGCGACGCACCAATGCCATAGCCCATTTCCTCAGGCTCAATGCCGAGGTGACGTGCGACTGCTTCGCGCATTGCAATGGCGATCGCATTCGCCGCGCCGATATCAGGCGTCGCCGCTGGCTGGAATTCAAGGACATCGGTGTGGATCTCGTGGCCGAGATGGAGGCCAACCTGAATGGCGAAGGGCTTGTCGTTGCCATCGCACGGATCCTTGAAATTCTCGGGCGAGCGGAGCGGCTTGTGGTCCAGGAGGCCAGTGCATACCATCTGGCCGACTTTCATCGGCTCCATGCGGCCGCAGCGAAGACACAGCCCGTAGCCGCTCGGCGCGTCGCCCGGTCCCTTCGTGTGGTAGTAGACGGTCCCACGGCGGTTTAGCCGCAGTCGGCCCGCGGTCGGCTTGCTCAGCGCCTCACATTGGACAGATCCCGCTGAAATGCGGCTCCGTTCGGGCCGCACATAGGCAACCTGGTCGACATCCGCGTGCGGCTCTACGTGGTGATCACGCAGGAAGCCAGCGGGCTTGAGGTAATTCTCCACAGTGACCGCCGCGTCGCCGCAGGACCGGCAAAGGTCAGGCCACGAGCCGGCCCCGGTACAAGAGTCACCGCAATGGGTGCAACGCATGGCCCACCGTAGCGCCTGAATCTCGCGCACGCCCTCTTCGCTGGAGGGCCGGTGCCAGTTCAGCGTAACGCCGCCGACCCGGTAGACCTGCCCATCGACCACTGTCTCCGACCCCGGCGCGTAGTCGCGGATGGCGATGTCGAGCGGCCGCTTAGGTCCGCCATGGCGCCGGCCAGCTTGCCCGTCGCCTGCGTCGTGATCGGACGCGACACGGCCGAGTTCGAAGGAGACGACATTGTTTGGAAAGCCGTGGCCTGGAAGGAACCCCCTATCGGAGAGGTCGGCCAGCAGGAATTCGCTGCACAGTCGTTTCAGATGAATCTCGATTGATTTGGCGGCCCCAATCTCGGCAGCGCCCGGCACCTGCTCTTGCAGGGCCTGCCACTCGCGAACGAAGTCAACTTCGACGTCGGCCATGGCGTCAGCGGTCAGTGCGGCGAGGTCGCGCCGTCCATCAAGGACGGTGCCGCGCACAAGCCGGTGAAGCGCCGCTTCGCTGTCATCGGCTGTGGTCGCAAGGGCTAGCCAATTGAAGAAGAGCGCGACAGGTCGCTCAGCCTTGACCGGGCGCGACGAACGCGGCGATTCGGGACAACCGAAGAAATCGCCGGCCTTCATGCTCATGGCATTGCCGCTATGCAATGAAAGGAAGCGGCCGAGCAGAAAAGCGCCGACATGGCGCAGCACAATAGGTCGGCTGTCGAGTGCAACGCGTGGCGCGGCAATCGTGCGCTTGAGAAAGCTCGCGGGCGCGCGGAAAGCTTCGCGGTCAAGCGGCCGGTCCTTGGCAAAGGTGAAGGCGAGTGACAACGGCTGGCCGCGTCGACCCGCACGGCCGACACGCTGGCGATAATTGGCGATCGACGGCGGAACGTTCGTCATCATGACACCGTTCACCGAGCCGATGTCGACGCCCATCTCCATCGTCGTCGAGCAATTGAGAAAGTTGATTTCTCCGCCCTTGAACCGGGCCTCGTAGCGACGCAGCCGCGAGGGCGACAGTTGCGCGGAATGCTCCGCCGATCGAGCGTAAGGCGAGAAGAGCGCAATGCGGTCGTGCAGGTCCGTCCAGAGTCCACGCGTGCGCAAGTCCGTAACCGTTTCGTTGGTTTCGACGAAGGCGCTGCGGGCCGTCTCGCCCTCGCTTACGGGGCAAATCGGTAAATTGATTGGCTCGGCGCGATCCTTGGCAGTGCGGGCATAGGGCGTTAGTCCGAAGGGCGCGACATCGACGATGCGCCTGGTCACAGGACAGAAATTGGCCGACTTCAGTGGCGCTAACTCTAGAAGGTTGAAGTCAAGCGCACGCTCGCCGCTTTCATTCGAGGGAAAGAGTGGCAGGAGCTGGTTCCACGCCTTCTCCAGCCAGTCGTTCATCTCCATCCGGTCTTCCTTCGTTCCCGGATTGAGGCCGAGCCCCAGGCGAAGGAGTTCTATCACCTGGGGAATCTTCGCCGATGTCGAGGCACGTGGCCAAGCCTGCTGGTAGTGACCCGCTTCCAGGCCAGGGGAAACGAGCCTCTTCGGATATCCCTTTCGTGCAATCCAACGGAGTGCGTCACGGGTCACGGCAACGGCGTATGGTGATCGGACCGAGAAGATGAGAATGCAGGTCAGAAATGCCTTCCAATCATCGAGCGTCGCGCCGCGCTGAAGGAAGTTCCGAGGCGCGTCCACGACCCTGGTGACGGCCGGATAGAGCAGTTGCGCAAGGCCCATTGTTTCCGGCGTGTTCGCCCTACGCGGGCGGCGCAGCATTTCGCGCAAAAGAAGCGCATTGGCCAATTGGGAAGTCGCAGACGATCCCGACATCTTGAATATGTCAGCCCGATCGCCCCATACCTGCGGTAGCCATTCGCGCACTTCGATGCGATCAGCGAGGCTCTCGCGCAAATCCGGCCAACGAATGGTCCCGTTCCCGGTATGCGTAGCCAACTCCTTTTCACAATCGGCGACAAGTGACGTGAACAGGGCGTCGTCCTGCCATCCGTCGCGGGTCTTTATTTGTGCAATCCTCGCGCGCAGCCTAGCCGTTTCCTCGGTCTCCCCGCCACCAGAGGCCTTGAGTTGAACGGCTTGATAAATAAAAGAGCGGACGAAGGCCCGTTCGGATTCGATCTGCAGGCGCGCGGCCATGCGTGCGGTGCCTTGGCGGCTGTCGGTGAAGCTGATGAGCTGTCGTCCGCTCGCTGGAAGGTCTGGCGGAATCTGCGGCAGCGCGGGCACGGCGACCTTGTCTGAGGGGGGCATGGCCGCGAGCAACATCGGCGCAGCGTTTCCAATGATGAAGGGCGCGCCGAAACGGAAGGGATAAAGCTTGTCCCCGGATCTGTTCTTGGCACTGCAGGACGGGCAAGCTCCTCTGCCGTCGCCATGGGATGTTAGTCGGTACCGGCCCTCGCCGCCGCCATCCGCTGTACGGCCAGTCTTCTCGTCGATGAACAGCGGTCTGAGGCCAGCGTCTGATAGCGAGAAGCAATGGCGGATGGACGGCATGTCGAGGAGAATTTCCTCCTCATTCGTGTCGTCTTCCGCCTCAGCATCAGTACTTTCGCGTAAGGTCTCGAACAAGAATTCGTCGGCGGGCGGCACATTGCGTGGCGGAGTGAGGCGATCGCCCTTTTCCTCAGCGATCATGAAGGCGTCGCCGCATTCATTGCAGGAAACCAGCTCGGCGACTGGCATCCTGCAGGAGGGGCAATTTTCCTCGCGTTCATAGAGAACGCGTCCGGCGCTCCAATCTTTTCCGACAGTGTCCGGGCAGCCCGGATTGGTACAGCACCAGAGACCCGGCAATGCGCGGTGGAAGGAATGGACTCGAAGAGGAGCGAGGGTTTCGCGAGCGGTGCTTTGCGCGCGGGTTAGCGCCATGGCCAGCATCTCGCCGTCCGTTCCCATCCTGCTGCCGAGTTGGTCAAACTCTTCGGCGGTGACAGATTGGTCCTTTAACTTCTCGACGAGCGACCAGACGGGATCGTGGCCGCCGAGCGCGTCGAAGAGCGCAGGTGGCGGCAGCGCGGACAGCGCAGCCGCGTCGGGCGCCGCGCCTCCCTTCGCCGGGCGTCGCGGCAACTGCCGATCTCCGGTGATCATGACGACATTGTCGAGCGAGATGCCGCCGATGTCGGCGAGGAACCTGCGTAGCTTCGCCTCGACATCGGCGCCTTCTCCGATCGTCGCGGAGGTAGCAACGAAGCGGACGGTCGCCGGGTCTACTTCGAAGGCTTCCATGACCCGGCGCAGGAGCAACGCCACTTCCGCCGCCGCCGAACCGACCAGCGTATGCGCCTCGTCGAGCACGATCCACTTCAGCCGGCCTCGGGACGCCTCCAGGATCGGCCGGTCCTGTGGACGGACCAGCATGTATTCGAGCATCGTGAGGTTCGTCACAAGGAGCGGCGGTGGCTCGTTGCGCAGGGTCTGGCGGTCAGGCACGGTCTGGGGTGCACGCGACAGCGCTTCCCTCTGTTCGTTGGCCTTCAGCCTTTCGCGTAGATTGCCGTTGTAGAGGCAGTAGCGGATGGCGCCCCCGGCAGGCTTGGTCCAGGCATCGAGGCGCTCCTGCTGGCTCGCGATTAATGCGTTCAGCGGATAAAGCATGATTGCCTCGACACCGCTTACCCGCTCGTTGCGGCGATAAAGGCTGTCTAGCAGGGGCACGAGGAAGCATTCTGTCTTTCCGGAGCCGGTGCCGGCGGAGATGACCGCGCTTTTCGGTTTCGGTCCTCCAAGTGTCCGCCACGCAGCGGTCTGATGCCGGTAGGGAAAACGCTTCCGCGGGAAGGAGTAGCCTTCGCCGCTGTCATCTCCGACAAGGGCCCCGACCGTCCGTCCGTCGAGCAAGTTGCCTGAAAGAGCGTCTAGTGGCTCGTCGGCAGTTACGAACGGGAAGGCGCCCTCCAGGATGGGAGGTGGGATCAGCGCGCCCTCGCCATTGGGACTCGCCAGCGTCTTCCGGAGGTGGGCACTCAGAGCAGGATGCCGCAGCCCTGACTGGGCGATCACGGCCTCGGCCATGCGTTGGCGCAAGCGGGCTAGCGTCTCGAAGGGTCGAATGGTCATTTGGCGAGGAACTCGAGGCAATGAGGATAGGCGGCGGCGATGTAGTTGCGGTCGATATCGAGCGCGTTGCGTAGGCCCGCCGCGATCTCCGCTGACATGGTGAGTTTTCCACAGGCTACGCCTGCGAGGCAGAGCGGCACGAGAAGCATCGGGAAGTGGTGATGGTCGAACCCATCGAGTCCAGGCGGCACGCCGAGGCTTGCAGCTCGCTCGGCGAGACTGCGCGGCAGTTCGTCGTGCTGGTCATGGCGCAGGCGCATGTAGTCTTGAGCGATTGATCGGAGATCCTGAGAAAAGTTCTTGCCGAGGCCCAGGGAACGAACGATTCCGGCAAACCATAACGTTCGCTCGCCAAGTGACTCGAAGCGTTTTTGCATCTGCAGCGTGGCTTGGGCAGTGGCTTGGGGGACTTCGAAGACCGTCGACAAGTCTGAAACAGCCCGGTTCCATTCTGTCGCTGCGGCCAGCTTCCAGGCGTCGAGCGGCAAAGCCATCCAAAGGAAGGGTAGATCGCGTTCAAGCACCAGTATGGAATCAAGTCGCTCAGGACTCGCGGCCAACAACAGGCGGCATAGAAGCGTAGGACAAGAAGGCAACTCTCGCGTGATGTCCATCGCTCGCGGGCTGAGGCCGTTGAGGGATGCGACGATGCGGATGAGTTGGGAAATCTCGGCCCCTCTTTCCTTATCATCGGCTACGATCCGCAGTTCCCTTTGGATGGCTTGTCGGCGGGCGTCCTCATCCGAAACGAGCGCAATATCCTGCAGCCGCGTGAGCGTTTGACGCCGAACAGAATCGATCGGCGCTTCAATAATCGAAGGACGCGTCAGAACTGCGTCACCCCTGCGGCAATACACGAGGTATGAACCATCGGGATTGGCCGGCAGTTGGAACAGGCCGTTGCCAATTTGCAGGAGCGCGATCTCCGTTTCTGGTTGCAGAAGCGATCGTGCGACGGCGCGTACGTCAGCGCCAAGATTCGCAAAGAGGACCTTGCCGTCTGTCACGAGCGGAAGGTCTTGATTCCGGCGTATGGTGCAGAGTGGGCGATTGCGATCGTCCCTTATCATCACCCTCGGGCCGCGTTCGGTTGACAGGCCGAGAAGGCTTTCAGCCAGCGCACCGAAGCGCACCATGGGAGTCTCGCCTTCCACGCGGCGGGCGATCAGCGCCCGTGCATCGCCCGCCCCGCGCAGGTCGAGGTCGATCGTGACCGGCTCACCAGTCACTAGAACGGCGCCACGTAGATCGGCGGGCGACAGCACTGGCGCGTCTTTGCGAATCTTGCCGGAAGCATCAACGAGCAACGTCTCATTTGCGACGAGACCGAGTGACGCCATAACTGTGGCCCCTTCAGGATCGGTCAGTCGGAGGCGCTGCTGGGCTGTAGGCGCATCGCGCCATGACGCCAGGAAGCTGTTGCCCGATCGTTCTACCTCGATCGTTACACCGTCCGTATCGACCGGCGCGATGGACTCGTTACTGTCCAGTGGCTGGATGAAGAAGGATTCCTGGTCGACCGCGCTCGCGTCCTTGCCTTACCTAACGGCTTCAGCATCGAAGGGCGCATCGAAGCCGCGGGGGCACGTGTGTCTTGGCGCGGCCTGCGGGATTGGGACCTTCCAAAGCCTGTCGTGCGTGCACTTCGCGCCCGTCCCGCAGGATGCGCAAGCGTGGTGTGCCGGCGGAGCCGTTCGTGCGGACCAGTAATGGCGCGGCGACAGGCTGGATGGACCCGTCGTCCAGTGACAGCGATGGCAGATAAATCGTCTCAAGATCCAGCCGCCGTTCCTCGTCCGAGGATGCACCCGCCTGAACGCGGTAGCGTTCGCCCTCTCCTGTCTCAACAAGCGCCATGCCCTCCACACGCCAGAGGGCCCGACTGTCGTGCTGCCACATGAGTTCCGCGACGCCGTCATCGTGACCTAAGACCCTGGTCCCTTCCGACACCCATACGAAAAGGTTTTCCAGGGTCGAACGAACCGAGCCGGTCCCAATGAGTTCTAGCCGATCCTCTCGCTCCGTTTGCCGCAGCACGTGACAAGCCGAGGCCGCAGTGCGGCCACCGGGCCAGCACACGGCCGGCAAAGTATTGCCCTCGCGCGAAAGTGTCACCGCTATCGCGTCTGAGAACGGCAGCGGGCCGACGAATCCGGGACGACCGAGCGCCTGCGAGGTCACCTCGAATTTGCCCTTTGAATCCGTTTCCGACCGATAGACCAGCGCGAATTCACGGGAGGTAAGCCGAGCGGCGCCTCCGGCGAAATAGGCGCGAAAGCGGCCTTCTTGTTCATCGGCGAGCGCATCAAAACGGAGCGGACCGTCGGCCTGCACGACGAATCCCTCAATCCACTTGCCACCGGGGTGTTGCGCGAGAAGGCGCCTGAGTCCGATGCCGCCACCCCGCGCCTTAGGCGCGACCGTAAGCAGATCGTTAAAGAGCCTGCTGCAGGCAGCCTGATCCTCGGGCAGATGAATCGGAAGGCGGTCGCGCCAGCCTTTCGCTTGCGCATCAAGCCAGCCAGCAGGATTGTTGTTTAGCTGGTCCCTCGGTAAGGCGCGGCGACATTCGATCAACCCGGCGATCAACTCCGCAGCCAGAGCGAAAATGCTGTCTTCTTGGTAGCTGGTAGGCAGTCCTTCTGCATGACGGATGGCGATTGATAAATAATCGGCGTGGGACGAGGGCCACCCCAATGCGAGCGAGTCGGCCATCACGTTCTCGAAATAGCTCCGCACCGCGTTGGCACGTTCGCCGACGAGAAGCGTCGATGGAAGCCCACCGTTGCGGGCGAGCGTCATCAGATACTCGTTACGGGTACGCCGTGGTCCCTCATTGACGATGAGTTTCAGTTCCCACCAGTCCAGCCCAGCGCGTGCGATTTCGTTCCGCTCAATCTTGGAAACCTCTTCCGGCACCACGCCGACATCCTGCCAGCGCCGCCATAGGGTATCAGCCTCCCTGCGAAACCACTCCGCCGTAACAAGAGCAAAGATGGCGCAAAGCGGGCGGTTGCTTCCGTCCAGCAATGCAGAAGCCTTTCGCAAGAGCGAGAGGCCATATTGATATTGAGAGTCGCTGATGCGGTAGCGATACAGCGGACGACCATCGGGCTTTTCAAGGCCGCATTGAGCGAGGATTTCACTCAGAAAGCGATGTGATGGCGATGCCTGGGTGCCCGCCGGAACTCTTGTCGAGCTACGCCTAAGACCGATACTCACGAATCATCCGCCCAAACCCTTATTGCCCCGTTCCAATGAAGCGCCATAGCTGCCGCTTGTCCAGCGTGTAAGCGCAATAATTCAGTGTCGGTAACCATAGCGTTACATCGCGGTATAAAATGTTAACACTAGCTGCTTCGGGTCGGAGTGTGTGGTAACTGGGCTGACTGTTTCGGGACCATAATTCGGTCCTCCAACCAAATTCGAGGAGAGCTTCGGCCGATGGCGCCGATTTCCAGTTGAGAACCAACTTTTCCGGAACAACAGCCCGATCGAGGTTGATAAACGAATTCCATCCCATGCAAGATGCGCAGGATTCGCTCTGGGGGGAGCATGACGAAACCTTTTTATGCCGAGCCGATCCTCAACTCTCCGTACTTGCCGCCGACGCGGCATCACGCGCTTGGAGAGGACGGCCAGCCGCTCGAACATCCTCCGATCGAAGGTCGACGCCGGTCGAAGTATGTTACGCCTGTTCCGAAGGCGCGGCGCACGAAGGCGGCGGTCGCGCGGAGCCAGACGTCGCTTGCATTCGATGCCGACGAGGGTGACACCAGCGGCTACAATCCAACTCCGATCATCAACGAAATCCGCAATCACCTCGAATCCTGGCGGGCTCTGCCCAATCCCAACGACTGGGGAGTGACGCCAGTCACCCAGCGCCTGTTACAGCACTGGCGTCATCACGAATTCTCCAACCAGAAACCCTTCTTCTGCCAGATCGAGGCGGTCGAGACGGCAATCTGGCTGGCCGAGGTCGCCCGCGGTCGAAAGCAGTACGCGCATATCTTCCGGCACCTGCAGGAGGCCAACCGAGACGCCAACCCGGACCTGTTCCGCCTGGCGCTGAAGCTCGCGACCGGGGCAGGCAAGACGACCGTCATGGCCATGTTGATCGCCTGGCAGTCGATCAACGCGGCGCGACAGTCCAATTCGCCCCTGTTCTCCCGTGGCTTCCTGCTGGTCGCGCCGGGCATCACCATCAAGGACCGCCTCCGCGTCCTGAATCCTTCAGACACGGACAACTACTACCGCACGCGAGAGCTGGTGCCCGCCGAACTGATGACCGACCTCGGCAAGGCCAAGATCGTCATCACCAACTACCACGCCTTCCAGCGCCGCAAGGCGCATGACCTCAACCCAGTTGGCGAGCGGCTGATGCAGGGGCGCACCGGGCATCCCATCGAGCAGCAGGAGACCGAGGGTGAGATGCTGCAGCGGGCCTGCGGCGAACTCCTGCATCTGAAGAACATCGTCGTCATAAACGACGAGGCGCATCATTGCTACCGGGAACGGCCCGGCACCGACGAGGAAGCCGAAGCCAAGGGCGAGGAGAAGGAAGAGGCGAAAAAGAACAACGAGGCGGCGCGGCTTTGGATTTCCGGCCTGGAGGCGCTCAAGCGCAAGGTCGGCCTGCGCGCGGTCTACGATCTCTCCGCCACGCCCTTCTTCCTGCGCGGCTCGGGCTACGAGGAAGGCACGCTGTTTCCCTGGGTGGTGTCGGACTTCAGCCTCGTCGACGCGATCGAATGCGGCATCGTCAAGCTGCCGCGCGTCCCCGTCGCCGACAATTCGGTCAACGCCGAGACGCCTGTCTATCGCAATTTGTGGGACCATATCGGCAAGGCGATGCCGAAGAAGGGCGCGGGCAAGTCCGGCGAACTCGACCCGTTCTCGATCCCGGCGCAGCTCCAGACCGCGCTGATCTCGCTCTACAGCCACTACGAGAAGGAATTCGACGAATGGCAGCGCGCCGGCATCGGCGTGCCGCCCGTGTTCATCGTGGTGTGCAACAACACCGCCAGCTCGAAGCTCGTCTACGAATGGGTTTCCGGCTGGCAGCGCGAGCGCGAAGGCCAGCTGCAGACCATACACCACGGCCATCTCCCGCTGTTCAGCAACTTCGACAAAAACACTGGCGAGCCGTTGCCTCGCATGAACACGTTGCTGATCGATTCCCAGCAGATCGAGTCCGGCGAGGCGCTCGACGCAACCTTCCGCGACATGGCGGCGACCGAGATCGAGCAGTTCCGCCGGGAGAAGCAGGAGCGCGAGGGCGCGGCCGCCGGCGCCATCTCCGACAGTGAACTGCTGCGCGAGGTGATGAACACGGTCGGCCAGAAGGGCCGGCTCGGCGAGCAGATCCGCTGCGTAGTTTCGGTCTCGATGCTGACCGAAGGCTGGGACGCCAACACGGTCACCCACATTCTCGGCGTCCGCGCCTTCGGCACCCAGCTTCTGTGCGAGCAGGTCATCGGCCGGGGCCTGCGCCGCCAGTCCTATGAACTGAACCCCGAGACCGGACTGTTCGAGACGGAATATGCCGACATCCTCGGCATTCCCTTCGACTTCGCGACCGAGCCGCAGACGGTCACGAAGAAGCCGCCGAAACCGGTCACGCGAGTCGCGGCGGTGCGTGAGCGCGAGCGCCTCGCCATCCGCTTTCCGCGTGTCGCAGGCTACCGCACCGAATTGCCGCCGGACCGCATCCAGGCGACCTTCAACGCGGATTCGACGCTGACGCTCACGCCGGAACTGGTCGGACCTTGCGAGACCCGGCTTGAAGGACTCGTCGGCGAGGGTCACGACATTTCGCCCGATGCCCTAGACGACATGCGGCCGAACTCGGTTGCTGTGCATCTGACCAAGCGGCTGGTCGAGCGCTATTTCCGCGACGGCGCCCAGGACCCGCCCTACCATCTCTACAACCTCATCCAGCCGATCACCCGGCGCTGGATCAGGGACCATCTGAAGACGACTGGCGGCACGAAAATCGGCATGCTCACCTATGCCGAGATCGCCGAAAAAGCGGCTGGGCTTATCTACAAAGCGATCGTGCGTGAGGCGAGCGCGGATGGTTCGCCGATCGTCAAGGCGATGCTCGACCCCTACAATCCGCACGGTTCGACCAATCACGTCGCCTTCAACACGACGAAGACGAATCTCTGGACCACGTCGCCCCTGAAGAGCCACATCAACTACGTCGTATGCGACAGTGACTGGGAGGCTGAGTTTGCCCGCGTCGTCGAAAATCATCCGGCGACGCTCTCCTATGTGAAGAACCAGGCGCTGGGCTTCGAGGTGCCATATCTCAGTGGCTCCGTCACTCGCCGCTATCTGCCCGATTTCATCGTCCGGATCGATGACGGGCATGGCGTCGAGGACCCGCTCAACGTCGTGGTGGAGATCAAGGGGTTTCGCGGTCTCGACGCGCAGATCAAGTCCCAGACGATGGAAACACTCTGGGTGCCAGGCGTGAACAATCTGAAGACTTTCGGCCGATGGGCGTTTGCCGAGTTTCGCGATGCGTTCGCGATCAAGGATGAATGGGAGAAGCTGGTGAAACGTCATTCGGAGCCCTCGGGAATGGCGGCAGCCCAATGAGCAGCGCATTCCAGACGAACCAGGTGGCCCTCAGCGACCGAGGCCGAAATGTGGATTGCGGCGGAGTGATCGGTCGATGACCTACAACGACCTCAAGACGGAAGTGATCAAGCGCTTCTGGTTGCATATGTTCGGCCGTCACAAGGGCGAGATGCTGCATGGCAAGGCGCAGCCTGTCGGCGCACGCTGGCATGCCATGCCGGAACTGGGTTTGGCGATTAGCATCACTACCGGCATCGATTTCGTTCGCGTGTTCGTCCGGACGACGGACGGTGGGAAAGCGTCGAAGTTGCGCGAGCGCCTGACACACTGGCAGGACGAACTGGTTCCAGCACTTGGCGCTCCGCTGAAAAGCCCGGGCGAGAGCGACAGGTTCTTCTCGATCAGGCTTGATCTCGACATGAACGACGAAGGCAACTGGGATCAGGCAGCCGATTTCCTGTGGGAGACATCGCAGCGCTATGAAAAGGCCTTGGGTCAGACGTTGGGCGGGACCACAGCATGACCGACCCACGCGAGCTGCACTTCGTCGAACAGGAACGTGCGCGGCAGTCGGCGTTCTTCCACGCGACCTTGCCCGATGAGTGCGGGTTTGAAGGCTGCGACTACCGCCTCGCACCCGCCAACAGGCTTTCCAACCTCAATCCTGAAATCCGCGATGTTGCCGCGCGCTATTTCTCCGACAACGCCATCGCCTGGCACCAGCACGCGGCCCATGGCCTCTCCTCTCAGGTCTGCTGCCTGAATTTCCTGATGCCTCTCGCGACGCGCCCGGAGATGTTGGCGCGCCTCGTCCAGCAGGCGGTCGGCGGCGACCTCCCCGAAATGCTGGAAGTCGAAAAGGGACCCGACGGCGAATCCTGGTTCGTCGGGTTCGAATGGATCGGCCGCATGGATTACCTCAACGAATGGCCGCGGACCGGGTCGCCGAAGCGCGGCGCCAACGTCACCAGCGCCGATGCGATCCTGCGCTTCCGTCAGGCTGGCCGGATCGAAACTTTGTTGGTCGAGTGGAAGTATACGGAGTCCTATGGAACTCCGCCCGAACAGAAGCGTGAGGCGGAGCGTCTTCGCCGTTACCAGAGCATGGCATTCGCGCCGTTCGGCCCTGTCCGCAGCGATGCTGGCCTAAAACTCACCGACCTCTTCTGGGAACCGTTCTACCAGCTTTTCCGCCAGCAGATGCTGGCGGCTCGCATGCAAGCCGAGCAAGAGGACGGGGCCGAGCGCGTCCGCGTGCTCCACATCGCGCCGGCTGCGAACCGGCGGCTGGCCCGCGTTACTTCGCCTGCGTTGCGTCCGCTTGGCGGCGACGCCTTCAAGGTTTACCGCTCGCTGCTGGTCGAACCCGACGACTTCCTCAGCCGCTCGACTGAATCCTTGTTTTCGCCACTGATTGCCGATGCGCCAGTCAACGACGGCTGGGCGAACTACCTTCGTGACCGCTATGCCTTCCTGGCGCATGCCTCCGACATAAAAGACGAGAAATCCTGATGGCCAAAACGCCCATACAAAAAGCCATCGACGCGCTCACCCATGACGCAGCGCGGCGCATCAACAACCCGACCGCCGAGATGGCCGCGCTGTTCGAGCAGCAGGCGGAGATGCTGGGCGAGACCGAGCGCTCCATGAGCCTGCCACGCCCGCGGCCGCTGATGCTTGGCGAGACCAGGCAGCGGGATGGCGACCTCGACCCGCAGATTGTCTGGAATGGCGCGCGGATAAAGATCACCCGCGAGCAGATGCGAAAACTCGCCGAGACCGGCGAGATCGAGATCGGCGACGCGCAGCTTGTCTGGAAGGGCAAGGACACCCAGGATTGGTCCGACCTCGTGGTCAACGCGCCGCCGATCTATGTGCAGGAGAAGGTGCACCCGAAGGCGATCATCGACGATCTGAAGCGCCGCTCGGATGCGCGCCGCGAGACGGAGACGGACACGCCCGACCTCTTCGCCGATTTCAACGGGCTGGATGTGGATCAGCGCGCGGATTTTTACCAGCATTCCCAGCACTGGACGAACCGTTTTGTCCTCGGCGACTCGCTGCAGGTGATGGCGAGCCTGGCCGAGCGCGAGGCGATGCGCGGAAAAGTGCAGTGCATCTATTTCGACCCGCCCTACGGCATCAAATTCAATTCCAACTGGCAGGTGTCGACGCTGTCGCGCGACGTGAAGGACGGCAAGGTATCAGATGTCTCGCGCGAGCCGGAACAGGTGAAGGCGTTTCGCGACACCTGGAAGGACGGCATCCACTCCTATCTCACCTACCTGCGCGACCGCCTGATGGTCGCGCGCGAACTGCTGACGGAGAGTGGCTCGATCTTCGTTCAGATCGGCGACGAGAATGTCCATCGCGTGCGGGCTCTGATGGACGAAGTATTTGGGGAGGAGAACCTCGTAGCGTTGATAGGGGTTAGCAAAACGTCCGGATTGCAATCGGGCACCTCGTTACCCGCAATTTTGGACTACGTCATTCAATATGCGAAGGACATCGGCAAGGCGAAATTCAGACCGCTCTTCGTAGACAAGCGGGCCGAGACCGATTCAGTTTCGGAATACTTTTACGTGCAAAACGAAACTGATCTCAGCCGAAGAACGCTTTCAGCAGAAGAGAAGGCAGGCACAATCATTCTTCGTCCCGAAGATCGGCCATTTAGCTTGAGCGATCTCACCAAACCTGGTCCAGGTCGTAAATACGAATTCCAGTTCGCGGGAAAGACATTTACATCGGCTAGCCGATGGTGGGGTATGCCACCGGAGAGCTTGGCCAGGGCTGGAAGGGCGAACCGTCTGCTAGCAAGGAAAAATGACGTCCGGTTCATCCGATTCCTCGACGACTTTCCGGTTCGCCCGATCAACAATTTATGGCGGGATACAGCATTTACCAGTCGCTCTGAGGACAAGGTCTACATAGTCCAAACTTCCTCGACGGCCATACAACGCTGCATTCTGATGACGACCGATCCTGGCGATCTCGTGCTCGACCCGACCTGCGGCTCCGGCACGACTGCGACGGCTGCCGAGCAGTGGGGCCGGCGCTGGATCACCATCGATACGTCCCGCGTGGCGCTGGCGCTTGCCCGCACGCGGCTCATGGCGGCGCGCTATCCCTACTATTATCTCGCCGACAGCGCCGAGGGTCGCGCGCAGGAGCAGAAGGTGTCGCGCAGGATCCAGCCGCAGGCGCCGACCGCCGGCGATATCCGCCAGGGATTCGTCTATGAGCGCGCGCCGCGCGTTACGCTTAAATCCATTGCCAACAATGCCGAGATCGATGTGATCTGGGAGAAGTGGCAGCAGGTTTTGGAGCCGCTGCGAAGGGAGATGAACGAGGCGATGGGATTCTCCCCCCTCGAGTGGGAGATGGCCGCGAAGCGGCCAGAGGGGGTAGCCTCAGAAGGCACTACCAGATTGTCGAGCACTGCCGCGGCGACCCCACCCCAATCCGCTGCGCGGATTGACCCTCCCCTCAAGGGGGAGGGAGAGGCCGCGCCCGGCTGGCAGGAGTGGGAAATCCCGCGCGACCTCGACCAGTGGCTGGAGACGAAGGAAGGCGCGCCTAAGGCCGGCCTCGTCAGCGCTCGCCTGCGCGAGCTGCACAAGGGCTGGTGGGAGGGCCGCATTGCGCGGCAGAAGGAGATCGACGCCTCGATCGCCAAGGCCGCCGATGTCGAGATGCTTTTCGATCGCCCCTACGAGGACCGGACAAAAGTGCGCGTCGCCGGCCCGTTCACGGTCGAGAGCCTGTCGCCGCACCGCGTCGTCACCGCCCGCGACGACACGCTGGGCGCGGAGATTTCGGCCGCGCAAGGCACGATGCAGCCCGCGCCGAAGAACGTGCCGGACCAGGATTTCGGCCACATGGTGCTCGACCATCTGCGCTCCGCCGGAGTCCATCAGCAGGAAAAGCGCGACACCATCCGTTTCAACTCGGTCGAGCCATGGCCAGGCAACTGGCTGGCCGCCGAAGGCCGATACAATGATGGGGATGGCCGCGAGAAACGCGCAGGAATCCTGATCGGCCCGGAATTCGGCACGCTGACGCGCAGCCAGATCACCGCCGCTGCCCGCGAGGCTTCGGATGCCCGCTTCGACGCACTGATCGCCTGCGCCTTCAATTTTGAGGCCCAGGCCAGCGACCTCAACCGCCTCGGCCCGCTGGCGATCCTGAAAGCCCGCATGAATCCCGACCTGCATATGGCCGAGGACCTGAAGAACACGGGCAAGGGCAATCTTTTCGTCGTGTTCGGCGAGCCGGATGTCGACCTGATCGAGACGGCCGACGGCGAGCTTCAGGTGAAGGTCAACGGCGTCGACATTTTTGACCCCTCGACGGGCGAAATCCGCTCGGACGACGTCAAGGGTATCGCCGCCTGGTTCATCGACACCGACTACAACGAGGAGAGTTTTTTCGTTCGCCACGCCTACTTCCTCGGCGCGAACGATCCCTACAAGTCGCTGAAGACGGCGCTGAGGGCGGAAATCGATGAGGACGCCTGGGCGACGCTCTATTCAGATACGTCACGGCCATTCCCAAGGCCGAGCACGGGGCGGATTGCCGTCAAGGTGATCAACCATTTTGGGGATGAAGTGCTGAAGGTTTTTGGAGTGTAAAACATGGCAAAGATGACAGTAAACATGGACCCAGAGCTCCTGGACCTAACTTTCCGATATCGTCCGCATGACGCGCAGGCGGACGGCCGGGTTCTGCCTGACGGAGGTTTCGTGGTGCTCGCAGGCTCAACGGCAGTGAAAGACAGTTCGGCGACCAAGAAGCGCGATCGCGAGGAACGTGATCGACTGGTGAGACATGGCATCCTCGCGGCGACTGGCGATTCAAAGCTTCTGAAATTCACACGCGACCATGAATTCACGAGCGCCAGTCGCGCGGCCGGCATCATCAAGGACGACAACGCCAGTGGCCCTCAGCTCTGGATTGAAATCAAGTCGGGCAAGTCGCTGAAGGATTTCCTTTCCCCATCCTCTTAAACTCGGGTTCCATTCGTCATGCCATACTCCGCAGCCACCGTCGCCGAGACGGTCATGAACATTAACCGCAGGTACTTCCTGCCGGCTATCCAGCGACCCTATGTCTGGAACTCCGAGCAGATTGTCAGGCTTTTCGATTCCCTGATGAAAGGTTTTCCCATCAGCTCATTCCTGTTTTGGGATGTCGCGACGGAGAACAAGCAGAACTGGCAGACCTATCGCTTCGCGGAGAACTTTCGCCAGGGCGAGATCCACAACGAGCACGCAAATCTGGACGGTCTCGATGCCACGCTGGTGTTGGACGGCCAACAGCGACTGACGTCGCTGTTGATTGGCCTGCGCGGCTCGCTCACCGAAAAGGTCAAACACAAGCGCAACACTAGCGTTGACGCTTGGCGGACCAAGAAACTCTACCTCGACCTCCTCGTTGAGCCGGACGATGTCTTTGACGAGGATGATGAAGAGCACGACGAGGAACTGTATGCCTTCGAATTCCGGGAGACTCCCCCGCCACACCTACCAGGGCAGTTGTGGATCCGGGTTGGCGAAATACTCGAACACCGAGACGATGCATCATTCGAAACGTTTAAGGCCAAGAAACTGGGCCTGCTGCGCCTAGACGCACCCAAGGCCGAACGGGAAATTGCCGCGCGCAATCTGGATCGGCTACGCTGTATGGTCTGGCAGGATGAATCGGTCTCCTTCTATACGGAAAAACTGCAGGACTATGACCGCGTCCTTCGGATATTTGTCAGGGCCAACGATGCAGGGACAAAGCTCAGCAAGTCCGATCTGATGATGTCGATGATTTCGTCCCGCTGGTCGCAATTCTCTGCGCGGGAGGAGATCGTCAATCTTGTGCATGAGATCAACAACGAGGGTACCCGTCGAAACGCCGTCACCCGAGATTATGTCATCAAGGCAGCGCTATTGCTGTCCGGTCTCAATCACCAGTATCAAGTTCGCAATCTGACTCTCGCCAATATCGATTCCATGCAGTCCGCATGGCCGAAGGTCAAGAAGTCTCTACGCGCAACATTCGCACTTCTGAACACCTATGGATTGGACGAAACAAATCTTACGTCGCTGAATGCGACCCTTCCGATCGCGCAATATTTGCACCTAACAGGGCACGACCTGCTTACGCAGGATACTCCTTTCAACGTCGTGAATGCCGAGAGGATCAGACGCTGGATCATCGCCGCCTTGATCAACACCGTCTTTGGCGGTGCATCTGATGCGACGATCACCGTCGCACGCAACGTCATTGAAAAGTCCAAGCCGGGAAGTGAGTTCCCGTTTCTTCAACTGCACGCCGAACTTTCCAAGCACTTGCGACGTTCGTCTGCCTTCGAAGATAGCACGATTGACGACGTGCTTAAGCTTAGCTATGGCAAGAAACTAACCTTCCTCGCGCTCACACTGCTCTATGATGAGCATCGTTGGGGCAACATTCCTTACCACATTGATCACATATTTCCTCACGCTGTGCTATCTCGCAACGCACTCATGGCGCTGAACGTGTCGCAGAGCAAGATTGACGAATTGCGCGATCTCGAAAATCGCTTTGCTAACCTCGAACTTCTCTCCGCGCCCGAAAATCTGGAAAAGAACGCACAACAATTCAGCACCTGGATCAGAACTAGAGACGCGGGGTTTATTTCCCGACATAGAATTCCGGAGGGGGAGCATCTGCAAACGGTGCTGATGCTTCCCAAGTTTATCGAGGAACGCGAGAAACTCATCCGAAAGCGCCTTCGCAGGTTGCAACTTGATCCCGCGTCTGGAAACGCTGACTGATCATGCCCACGATCCTCGCCGACAGCTTCAGCGCAACTCTCGCCAAGCACCTCGACGACAAGGTGCTGAAAAGGATTGTGCGTTTAACATGAGCAATGCCCCCTATAACGGATACAGCGGGCAACAGCGGGCAAGGATCATGCCCGCCTATCGCAGGTTGACGGGGCGACACGCTCCTTTCGAGGGCGAACCATGCGCAATGTGCGGTGATCCTGACCGGCCCCAGGGAGAATGGCATTCGGAGGACTATTCCGAGCCGTTCAGCTTTCAGCCGCCGCAATCCTACCCTCTGTGCAAGCCCTGCCACAGCAGGCTTCACAAACGCTTCAATGCGCCGCCAGCCGAATGGGAACTGTTCTGCCTGCATCTCGAAGCGGGTGGATACGGGTCGGAATTCGTCCAGTTGCGGAGCCTTCCTGAACGGCGGGCGCTAGGCCAAAAGATTACGTCTGGACATAAGGTTGAGTTGCCTGTCATTCGCGTCCGAACGGCCGGGCCTTATTGGTGGCGATCACTGACGCTTGACCCTGAATCTCTGGTCGCACCCTGGGCGCGTCCACGCCCCTTGCGGCCGAGACCAGACGAGGCCGCATTCCGTCGAGCATTCGAGCAAGCGGAATTATCCGATCGCGACATCGCATTTTTGCGTGCACATGCTGGCGCACTGCGCCGCACCGCGACAATGCGGGTGCTGGCGCGAGAGGCCTTGGGCAAAGACGATCCCAAGACCGCAAACCTGCTCTACGGCAAACTGGCGGGCCGTCTCACATCGCTGCTTAAATGGGAGCCGGACCTCCGTAATGACGGCTCGCCCATCCGGATGAGCCTCCTGGCCGAGGGTTGGTGGCCGTCCGGGCGTGAATACGAATGGACGATGGTGCCCTCTGCCGCTGAAGCCGTGCGGAATTGGAGCGAGGGTTCATGGTCGCGGAGACAGCCTACACATGTGCCGCAGGTTGGCGTGGTCACGACCGTTCCCGAGCAAGCCTCGAAGGATATTAAGGTCATCAATAGCCTCGAAGACGAGGTGTTGAACGTGTTTGGGGTGTGAGGGGTGGGACGGGGCTACAACCACTATTCAGATTGTGGCTGCGGTTGGTGCTCCAGCACGTGGGGCAACGTCAGGATCGACCGCTCGCAGTTGCGAAGGTCGATGCAAACCCGCGACGCAGAGCGCATCCTGCGGGAGCAGCGGGCAAGCAAGGGTTACTCATCCTGCTTTGTAAATCCGAACGCGGTTTGTCCGGTTTGCAAGGCTGCGGTCTTCTATTACCAGAACGACAGAGGTAGCCGCGTCTTTTTTGATGACCTAGGCCCACCGTGGCCGAAACACTGCTGCACCGACAATCCCCAGTTCTCAGTGAACGCAATATCGCCGCGCCCTCAATCCCGTGCGCGTGGAATGCGCCTTGAGCTCGCAGAAGCCGCCAGTTTCCTCGGAATATACGATGGAGGCCGCTATCACAGGTCCGGCTATGCCATTGACTGGCAAATGATTGAAATCACGTCAGTCGAGCGTAAGGGATTTCAACTCTTTCTGGCCGGTCAGCTAATTGAAATGGCCGATGGTCCCGTGGTCCACTTCTCTATCACGTGCCCAGACGAAATCATCACTGTGGGCGACGTCGTCAGTGGCTCGTATTCGGCGATTAGTGTCTTTCATCCTGCCAAGTGCGAACCTCGATCCTACAAGGCCACCTGGTTTGAAAACGAGCGGTTTCTAAGGGTCATTCCCACTGGCGAACATGCGCTGAGGCCTCTGCGAGAACCACACACATTGATTGAGGCTGGGTCGGAGAGGGTTACTCCGGCATCAGTACTGATACGCCGTTCAAGAACTCATCGCGCTCGGTCTGTGACTAAAGCGCCTCCACCGCCGAAGAAGAAGTCCAAGGCCAAATCGCACCCCAACAGGAAGGCGATCAGGACAATTCCACCAGCGAAGCAGAATGCGGAGCCAAAGCCCAAATCTGCGGGACAAATGAAACGTGATGAAATGATTTCGAAAGTTGTGGTGGAATACCGTCGCGATCGACGTTCTCGGTTACCGAAGGACAAGAAGTAGAGAGTCGATATTGACCACCATACTAGCCGACAGCTTTACCTCATCCCTCGCGAAGCTCGCCAATGACGAGCAGAAGCAGGCGAAGCTGACGGCGTTCGACCTCCAAGCCAACCCGGATCAGCCTGGCCTGCAGTTCCACCGCATCGACAAGTCGAAGGATCCCAATTTCTGGTCGGTGCGGGTCAACCGGGACCTGCGCATCATCATCCACAAGACAGGGGACAGCGTAATGCTGGCCTATGTCGATCATCACGACGACGCTTACAAATGGGCCGAGCGGCGCCGCATCGAGACGCATCCGTCGACCGGTGCGATCCAGATCGTCGAGGTGCGCGAGCGCGTCGAGGAAGTGGCGTTGCAACCAGCGATCCAACCCGTTCAGGCCGACCTGCCATTCGAGGTCGCTCCGGACAAGGAGAGCATCCCCGCGCCGCCGCTATTCGCAAAACTGACGCCGGACCACCTTCTCTCCGTCGGCGTGCCGCAGGACTGGTTGGCCGACGTCGCCGAGGCAACCGAGGACAGCTTCTTCGCCCTGGCCTCGCACCTGCCTCAGGAAGCGGGAGAGGCGCTGCTCGAATATGCCGCCACGGGAATCCTGAAACCCGCCGAACCCGTCGAAGACCCGCTTGAGCATCCCGACACGATGCGTCGGTTCCGGGTGCTGGAAGGGCTGGACGAGCTGCAGGCGGCGCTCGACGCGCCGTTCGAGAAATGGGCGGTGTTCCTGCATCCTCTGCAGCGCGGCGTCGTCGAGCGCGACTACTCCGGGCCCGCTCGGGTTGCTGGCTCCGCCGGGACGGGCAAGACCGTGGTGGCTCTGCACCGCGTGATGCGCATCCTTCGCCTCGATCCGGACGCACGCGTGCTGCTCACGACCTTCTCCGACCCCCTGGCCGATGCGCTGAAACGCAAGCTCGCCGTGCTTTCGGGTGGCCGCGACGATCTGGAAGGCCGTGTCACCGTCGCCTCCTTCCGCAGGATCGCCGAGGAACTGTTCGGGCTGACGGCGGGGCGAAAGGCGCATATCGCCGACCGCGAGACGGTCCGCGGACTGATCGAGAGGGCGGCGAACGATGCAGGCGTGCATGGCTTCTCGCCGCGCTTCCTGATCTCCGAATGGGAAAACGTCATCGACGCCTGGCGAATTGACAGCGCCGACGCCTATGCCGAGGTGCCGCGCATGGGCCGCAAGAACCGCTTGGGGCAAAAACAGCGCGAGGCGCTGTGGCAGGTGTTTTCGCGCGTGCGCGAAGCACTTCGACAGAAGGCGCTGTTCACGCCGGCTTCGTTGTTCCAGGCAGTGACCTCCACTTACGCTTCGCGCGCGGAAAAACCGTTCACGCATATCGTGGTCGACGAGGCGCAGGATCTCGGTGTTCCGGAGTTGCGCTTCCTTGGGGCTATCGCGCCTGACAGCCCCGATGCGCTTTTCTTCGCTGGAGACATCGGCCAGCGCATCTTCCAGCAGCCTTTTTCCTGGAAGGGGCTCGGCATCGACGTTCGCGGGCGCTCCTTCACGCTGAAGGTGAATTATCGCACCTCCCAGCAGATCAGGCAGATGGCCGACCGCCTGCTTCCCAAAACTATCCGTGACGTTGATGGGCTAGAGGACGATCGGCGCGGTGCGGTATCGGTCTTCGAGGGGATCGAGCCAACGGTGGTGATTGCCGACGACGAGGCCGCGGAGCGCGACGCTGCCGCTGCCTTCATCCGCGCCTTGCTCGAAGACGGCATCCCGCCCGACCAGATCGCCATTTTCGTCCGTTCCCCTGCCGAAGTTCCGCGCGCCCGAGCGATTGCCGAGGCCGCCGCACTACCGTATCGCACCGTATCTTCCGGAAAGGCCAGCGATGACACGGCCCTGGTCGGCATCATGCATCTCGCCAAGGGGCTGGAGTTCCGGACGGTCCTCGTCGTGGCCTGCGACGAGGGCGTTCTGCCGCTCGCGGCCCGCGTGGCGGACGTGGCCGACGAGTTCGAGCTAGACGAGGTCATCGCCACCGAACGGCAGCTTCTCTATGTGGCTGCGACCCGGGCACGGGATCGCCTGTTCCTGTCGAGTGTGAAGCCGGGTTCAGAGTTTCTCGAGGACCTCATATAGCGGGCGCTTGCGGCGGCAAGGTTACGCTAATGAGCCTTTGGCAGCTGGATTGCCATAGCTGAAGGCGAGTGATTGCCGCTTTCTGCGGACCGCGGTGACCCGGCCTGATCCGCCCTGTTGAAAACCAGAGAATCTGTGGACCAAGATCAGCTGGAAGTTGTGGCAGCGATCACGTAGTTCGTATCCTATTTCGCCGCAGCTCCTATTTTGAATTCTTGCGAGTGACCGAACGGGCCTCTCAACTGCATCAGACGGACTGGCACGATAGACACAACGAGTCCTTGACGGCTGGTGGCGGCGCGGAACGGACGCCGATTCTCAACAAATCAAAAATCTCATACAATTCAAACAATTGCAAAGCCATCAAGGTTTCGTTCCGACACAATAAGAACTGTCTCCCGCGATGACTCGAAAATTGACTGCACCAACGTATGAATATCGGGCATATACGTGTGGTTGAATTCGTCGATGTCAATATAGAATCTGACACGGCCAATAAAATGGCTTGCCGCCCTTGCAGAACCCAAGCCCACGCAGCCTTCAGATATGGATCGTGTCGCGCGACCTACCACAACTGACGACTGAATTGGCTTAGCGCTGCGATGGCCGACAGACGGCTGGTGATCGCTATCCTAGGGCACGAAGATAAGGAACAGATAGGCGACAAACACGACGAGATGAACGAGCCCCGTCAGCATAGTTGTCCGGCCAGTCCCGAAGCTCACGATGCTGATGGCGAGCGCGAGGATGAGAAGCACGGTATCACCCGGGCCTAGACCAAGAGTCAGGCTTCGTCCGGTGAGTAGGCTCGCCGCACCGATTGCCGGGATTGTCAGGCCGATTGTGGCGCAGGCCGAGCCGAGGGCGACATTCAGCCCTCGCTGAAGTTCGTTATTGAGCGCTGCCCGAACTGCCGATACCGCCTCCGGCATAAGCACAAGCGCAGCGACGAAGAAGCCCACGATTGCGTCCGCCTGGGTAACTTGAAGAAACGCGAGCCCATTCTCGATGCTGCCGGCCACCTGCTCGGTCAGAAGAACGATCCCTGCCAGTCCGACAAATAAAAGGATCACGTTGGTGGTCACGTTCCCACCCTCAGATACATGCTCCTCATGTTCCGCGCTGGACGTGAGATCCTCGATAAAATCGCCCCGATGGCGCACCATCTGTGCAAAGACGAACGCACCATAGAGGAGGATGGAAAGAACGCTCACGAAAGCGAGTTGCGATGCGGAGAACGTACCGGGGCTTGTTGCAAGAGTGTAGTTTGGAAGGATCAGCGTAAGAACCGTCAGCGCCATAATGACGGCAAGGGAAGCGCTGGTGCCCTGTCGTTTGATGTCCTGATATCGATGCTTCAGCCCACCCAGGGTGAGGCAGACCCCGACCACACCAGTGCACACGATCATGACCGTCGAAAACACGGACTCGCGTGCCAGCGTCGGGTTGTTCTCGCCATGCAGCATCATCGAAACGATGACCGATGCTTCGATGGCCGTCACCGAAAATGTCAACAGCAGCGTGCCATAAGGTTCACCGAGCCGCCGTGCGACGGCTTCGGCATGATGCAAAACCACAAACACGGTCGCGAAGATGAAGATAGCGACCACGATCAACGCAAGGATCTTGATCGAAAGCAGCGAAGGCTCCATCGACGCGGCGCCGAAATGAATTAGCGCGGCCAGGCCCAGGGAGCCGATTGGGAACAGATATTGGCCGATCGGTCGTCGTCGATGAACAGCCAAGACGGATTTCCTCATCGCCATCGACGGCCGCAGATCGGGTATTACAGAACCGGACCGAGGCCCAATCAGTGTACTTGCGGCTGCCTGTCCGTTCAATGGCCGCGTGCTCAATCGACTTGGCGTAACGAAACTGCCGAGCTCGATGCCGCATGTGCCGAATCACAATTAAGCCTTGAGTTTTTGCGCTTACGGCAATAGCTAGGTGCTACCAGGCCGGGCCCCTCTGGCAGTCCATCAGGGACTGTGATGTCGGACTGGAATTCAATCCGGGTGGCCTGGCTTTGAGATTTCTTCAGCTGTAGCAGTATTTCTCTTGTCATACGCGGTGTCCGCGTTGCTCTACGGTTATGCTCGCAAGCCGTGTCACCCCTAGCTGAACGCAAGGGTGCCGTATGACAGAATTTTTTAGTCCTGAAGCAATGACCGCTCTCTTGCAGGTCATCATGATCGACCTGGTGCTGGCCGGTGACAACGCCATCGTTATCGGCCTTGCCGCGGCCGGACTTCCCAAAGAGCAGCGCAGAAACGCAATCGTCGTTGGTATAATCGCAGCGGCCGTTCTGCGCATCGGCTTTGCGGCCGCGACAACCCAGCTCCTGCAGATCGTCGGCCTGTTGTTGGCTGGCGGTATATTGCTGTTGTGGGTGTGCTGGAAGATGTGGCGCGAACTCCGGCAAAACCATGCGCAGGAAACACAGGCGATCGAAGCGCTTTCGGAAAGTGATGTCGACTATGATGGCATCGTAGCTGGCAAAGCTCCACGCAAGACCCTGGCGCAGGCAACCTGGCAGATCATCATCGCCGACGTCTCGATGTCGCTCGACAATGTTCTGGCGGTAGCGGGTGCTGCGCGCGAACATCCAAACGTACTGATCTTCGGCCTTGTCCTCTCCGTCGCGCTGATGGGCATTGCCGCAAACCTCATTGCCAATCTGCTTCAGAAGCACCGTTGGATTGCCTATGTCGGCCTGGTGGTCATCCTCTACGTAGCTGCCGACATGATCTATCGCGGTGCGCTTGAACTTCTGCCTCACGTCGGGGGCGCTTGAGACACAGAAAATGGGCCGGAACGACGTCGTTCCGGCCGATTTCTGCTCATCGCTCTCCTACGATCTGGAGCGCACTCACCCGATCCGGCGTAGAAAGAATATCCTCCTGCTCAGATCCGTGTGAGTCGCGGTTTGCTCCCACGCAAACGACCAAATCGGAAGGCATCCGAAACCGCCGAGCGGACCATAAGCATCTCGCCTATGGTTTCGTGTGTCATGAGCCCGACCAGCCGATCGGAACTGTCCACGACGGCAACAGCAGGCACAACTGCCTGCTGCATGAGCCGCAGGCCTTCTTCCAGGCTTTTGCGGTAATGTATTTTCGGGATATCGTTTCGCATTGCGCTCGCGACCGGTGCGGCGGGTCCCTTTTCCTTCAATGTCCGGATCATGTCGTTGCGTGTCACCAATCCTTCAAGATGGCCGGCGGAGTCGATGACAGGGAAGTCGTGCTGCGTGGTCGCGAGCAGCATCTCGATTGCCTCGTCAAGCGTCGCCGACCGTTCCAGCCGGGCGAACTCGGTGATCATCACGTCACCGACCAGGACGCTTGTGGCTACCTCGCGGATCTGTGCGTTCTGGGCTTCCGCTGCCGCGGCGAGATAGACGAAGATGCCGATGAAGATTAGCAGCGGGTTGTAGAACAGCCCAAGGAAACCGAAGACGAAGGCCAATCCTTGCCCGATCGTGGCGGCGATCTGGGTCGCGCGCGACCAGGAAAGGCGGGCGGCGAGGGCGGCGCGCAGGATACGGCCGCCATCCATCGGGAAGGCCGGGATCATATTGAAAAGGACCAGGAAGACATTGACCCCGGCAAGCCTGGCGAGAAAGTTCGTACGCGGATCCTCGATCCCGGCCATCTGTTCGACACTCGCCGACCCGCCGAGCAAGACGAAGATCAGCGCGGCGATCGCGACATTGACCAGCGGCCCCGCGACCGCGATCACGAACTCCTGCCCCGGCTCTTCGGGCATGCGTTCCAGCCTGGCCACGCCGCCGATCGGGAAAAGCGTAATATCCGGCGTGCTGATGTCGAAATACCGTGCGGCGGCGATGTGGCCGAACTCATGCAGGACCACGCAGGCAAAGACGGCAATGATGAAGGCAACGCCTTCCCAGGCCGCTGGCGTGCCGCCGATCTGATAGTGCGTCAGCCAAATCCAGACGAGCAGAAGCAGGAAGGTAAAGTGAACGCGCACGGTGGTGCCGGCGATCGTCCCGAGGTTCAGCGACCAACCCAAATCTGTCCACTCCGAGAGGCCCCACCTTCACCATAGGCTTTGGCAGGACGCTTGCAATCGTTCGAGAACATCAGGCGCTCAAGCTCATCGTCTGCGACTAAGGGCTACCCGGCTGCGAGATACCCCGCCTCGGTCGCGCGGTCCCGTCGCAAGACGAGTTTATCACGACATGACATCCCGGTGAACGTCTTGCGCCGTCGTGATCCGATGCGTCTGAGTCTGCACGGTCATTTCGCCCTGTCGCGCTTTTTCGGCGCTGAATCCATGGATTGTTCCTGAACCTTTGCCGAAGAACATCGCAATGCAGAAGGCGCCCGGCCGGGCGCCGGCGTTGGCCGACGCGCCGCGGAACAAGATATCCGTTGACCTGGCACTGCCGTGTCGCGCGTCAGTCAGTGAGCAGTCTGCGAATGCTCGCCGCCCGGCTTCGAGATGTCGCTTAAAGCCTCACCCGCTTCTGCCGCTTCGCCACTCGTCGCGAGATCGCCAAGAGAGATGATGCCGACGAGCCTCTTGTCGCGGTTCAGAACCGGAAGCCGACGTACCTGCAGGTCGCCCATGTTCTCAAGCACATGCTCGACGTCTTCGTCATCGAAGCAATATTTGACCTCCGGGCTCATGACATCACGCACCTTCGTGTCAGGTCCCTTACCCAATGCTACGCCGCGGATCGCGATATCACGATCGGTGATCATCCCGACCAGCCGGTCGTGGTCGCCCACGGGCATCACTCCGGCGTCAAGCTTGCCCATGATCTGCGCTACTTCGCGGATGGACTGTTCGGGGTTCGCGACCTGGACATTCCTCGTCATGCAGTTGTCGACTTTCATGGCAATCTCCCTTTAACTTGCGAAGCCCCGCCGCCGGTTTTGGTGTTGACCTAGGAAACGAACTCTTCGGCAGTAACGTTCCCTCGAATCTGAATGCCCCGCAGGAGGTTTTTCACCTGCAGCCGGAAGGCTGAGAAAGCCCGTGTCGCGGGGAGCTTGCGGCATGTCTTTGACGCGAAGTCGAACCACACAACGGCCGCGCTTCACTGCGCCCATCGCCGTAACTGCCGCGGCAGCGACAAACGCCAACGACCGGCCAAACTGGAACCCCGATGGGCGATACGACGTTCCAGGAGACAACTCCAGCCAACGGAGAATTCGAATGCAGCCCTTAGCCGCAAATTCCGCCCGCCATCCCGGCGCGCTTACAATCACCCCGTTCAATGGAACCGTGACGGTCAGGTTCTCCGACGCGATCGTCGCCTCAACCGAGCGGGCAAAAGTGCTTCACGAAGAAGGACATGATCCCGTTTTCTATATCCCTTTCGAGGATATCTATTTCGACCTGCTGGAGAAGACGAACACCACAAGGCGCTCCCCGTCGAAGGGCACGGCGAGTTACTGGCGGGTTCATGCGGTCGGCGGATCGGCTGATGACTTCATGTGGGCCTACGAGACGCCCGACACCCCGGCAAAAGCCATCGCGCGCCATGGCGCCTTCGACCCCGACAAAGCGCGGATCGATGCCGATCCTGCCGAGGACAAGCGACACACGCCTCACATCCCCGAGTAGACGGCGCTTGAATTTCCACATCGGCCGGTTACGCCGCAGACGGCAATCTTTTCGTCATTCGGAGAATTCTTGGTCGATGATCCGCAGGCCGTCTTCATATTTCGATGTCGAGGTGCCAATCTGCCGTGCCTGCCACAGATTGTCGGCGAGATCTGCGCGCTTGACCGGCAGCGCCAATGGGTTAGCTGCTGCTCTGCGCACGAAAGCGAGGTCGTCCTCGTCCGGCCGGCGTGTCATGGCATCGACTGCCGACATGATGGATGTTCCAAAACCAGCCGCCTCGAGCCGATCGCGGTCCCAATCGTCGCTTTTCTCAAGAACGTCGTGAAGGTAGGCAACGGCCTTTTGGTCGAGGGTTTCGACAGCGTCAACGACCCGGCGGCAATGTTCGATATAGGGCCGTCCGGTCTTGTCCGTCTGCCCGGCATGAGCTTGTTCGGCGATTTTTGCCGCGCGGTAAAGCACGCTCACTGCTTCGATCCTTGCTGGCCTGTGTATTGATGCAACCGGCCTTTGCTCCGATGCACGGCGTGCCTCAAGAAAGCGTGTGGCGCGGTAGCCCGTGTCACCGAACGCGCGACGATTGGCTGAAGTTCCAGAGCGCGGGCAAGGCTCCGGCACAAGGCGTCCATCCACTCCAGGACGCTTGGCCACGCTCGAAGGCTGGCCCAGCCAGATCGGCGAGCCGAGGACGAATATATCGGCCGCCCGCTACCTCCGTCGGGTTGCCTTTAGCCGCTTTTGGGATCGACCATATCTGGCGAGACGGCTAGTCGCGAGACGGTCCATCAACAATCCCGGAATTGGGCAGAACTCCAAAATCCTGTGACTTGGCACCTTGTGCCGCCGTCAAAAATCCGTCGGCATGGAGACCGCGCCGCAGCAACTCTCTCACGGCCGCCGATCGGCTTGGCATGCGCCTTTCGAAGCGCCAGTTTTCCAATGCAGCCAATTCATCGGCAGTTAGCATGATCTGCAGTCGTTCGGGTCTTTCCAGTTCGGCCATTTCTGCCTCCAGCCGCTCAAAGTTAGTATTTAGCTAAGAGTTAGGGAAAGGCTGAGTGAGCGTCAAGGTCGGTCAATATGCCGTTGGCGTGAAAGGCTCGGAGTTAATGTGAGGCGTCGATGCGGTAGCCTGCGTGATATGCTAACTATTTGATTTTGTGGGTAATTTTATGGATTCAGCTTGTTATTCGAGCCGATCTGGCACATGCTGATTCCGAGGGACAAACCGCTCCTGAAAAAAGGGTTCGCCATGAGAGACGGTTATTCGGTTCGTTTGTGTCACGACGTTGACCGGCAAGTGTGGGCAGCCGCCCGGTGCAAGGGGATAGTCAATGTCACTGCGGTGGCTGAGACCGTGCGGCTGCGAAACCTCGCCGAAAACGTTGCGCTTGAAGACATCGAATGCCTGGTGTTGCAAGCGGCCCAGTTCTACGGGGCAGCCATGGAATTCGACAGCCTGACCGTCTTCGAATTGGCTAACGTCCATCGGCTCTCAGTTCATCGCGATGCTTTGCCTGGGGGAGGCAACCTCGATGTTGTGGAGGACAGGGCTGTTTTGCTCTATCTTCGTCAGCCGGACCGAACGCAATAGGTCCGGCCGAGCGTCAGCACAGTCGGTCGGAGGGAAAGGGTTCAGCTTCACGGGCGCTTTCAGTCGGCCGCGTTATCCGCCACTGACGCCTGGACGAAATGCAGCGGCGCCTCGAGCGTCCAGGTGACGCCTTGCTCATGGAACTCCAGCCGCCCGCTGCCGCTGAGAGCCTGCGGCGCCACTCGCTCGAGGACGACCACTCCGAAACCGCGCCCCCTGACAGCGTCCAGAATCGGCCCGTCCAACTCACGCCAGACTAGGCGAAAGGTATCGGCGCCGTCGCCGGCAGGGACCACATTCCAATCGATTTCGACGCGTCCGCCGCTGCAGGACAGCGCTCCATGTTTTGCCGAATTGGTGGCGAGTTCGTGAAAGGCTATCCCGAGATACTGCACGGCATTCGGCTGCAGCATCAGCATCGGCCCGGCCATCGACACGCGGGACTGCGCTGCAAAGGCCTTGAGCTGTGCCTGGATGAGCTCGCCGACCGTCGCGCCGCGCCACTCGGCATTGACCAGGAGATCATGGGATTCCGAAAGCGCCGTGATGCGCTCCCGGACCTGCCCGAGGAAAGCCTCAGGTGTGCTCGTCAGCTTGCTGGTCTCGCGGATCATCGAGATGATGACCGAGAACTGGTTCTTCACCCTATGATTGACCTCGCGCATGAGCAGACGGATGCGCCGTTCGCTCTCCTTGTGGGAACTTATGTCGCGCGCGATCTTGGAGGCGCCGACGACCCTCCCGATGGCGTCGCGGATCGGCGAGATGGTGAGCGAGACCGAAACGAGCGTGCCGTCCTTGCGCAGGCGCATCGTCTCATAGGAGGGGACGCGTTCGCCGACTCGGATGCGGCTGATGATCGAGACCTCCTCGTCGAGACGATCGGGCGGAATGAGCATCGTTACCGGCCGGCCGATCGCCTCGGCAGGCGTGTAGCCGAACAGACGTTCTGCAGCATCGTTCCAGCTGGTGATGATGCCGTTCATGTCCTTCGAGATGATGGCGTCCATCGACGACTCGACAATGGCGGCAAGACGCATGCGGGCTTCATCGCCTAGCGTCTGGGTGCGCAGGTCGAGCAGCGTGTTGATGGCACCGACAACATTGCCCGCTTCGTCGCGAAGCAGGCGTGGGTGAGCCCTGAATGGGACGAGTTCGCCATCCGGCCGCTCCGCAATCGCCTGGTCCCAAGAGACATCCCGTCCTTCGCGCAGCGCCACGGCCATCGGACACTCGCTATGCGCCATATCCCGACCGTCCAGATGACGAAGCTTCCACGAGCCGCACCATAGGTCCCGACCGACAACAGGACGATGGCCCCAGAGCTCAGCTGCGGCTTCGTTGAAGAAGGTGATGCGTCCCTGTTCGTCGACGGTGTAGATGGCGACGGGCAGTGCCTGCATCAGATCGGCAGTCGGAATCCCCGAAACTCCGAGGCCGATATCGGCTTGTTCAACGAAGTTCACGTATGGGCGCCATTCTCGTGGATTTCTGCAGCGGGCATAATGCCCTTGAGCGATTTCGGTTCCGTCGGGACAATCACGTGCGCCCCTTGTCCCCAGCCGCGGCGACATTCCCGGACGAGCCCCTAGAGCGACACCGGATCAACGCTGAAGTTTGTCCGCCTAATCGTGCGGGCACTAAATGCGTCCGAGAAGGACCAGGATAATCAGGATCAGCAGCACGAGACCGAGGCCGCCACCGCCATAATAGCCAGTGCCGTAGAACGGCCCGCCACCCAGACCGCTGAACCCGCCAAGCAAGATAAGGATCAAAATGATGATGAGTATGGTTCCGAGGCTCATGGCGGTTCTCCCATTCTTGCGCTGCCGCGCCATACAAGGGCACGTCCATGCGCCTGTTGATGACGGTATGAACTCCCAGAGGGGGCTTCCTGTTCCACCGGAAGTAGCATCGTTGTCGCTCGTCTAGCGGGAAAAGCCGGTAGGCTCACGAGAAAGCCCGCCGGCCGGGAGCCAGCGGGCAACAGGCTTTTTCAGCCTCAAACCGCCTGGAGGGACAGGCGATCACAGCAAGAATGCGTGACGCGGTCCGAAGTTGCGGCGGTCAGCCAAAAAAGCCCGCAGCTACTGCCGCGGCGGTGGAATTTCCCCATCTTGCAGCGAGACCGTAGTCGCGGAATTTCAAGGCTGTGAGGGAACTCATGCGGACATAATCCGTTCACGAGTGACTGTGCGCGGCGGACGTGAGCGAGAGGACGGTGTAGTGAGCGCGACAGGCCTCGACGTCTTCGACAAGACGCTTCAGACCACCAACGTCTGGCTCAATGACCTGATGGAGGAGCTCGGCCCAGACAGGCAGCTCTGCTGGAAGGTGCTGTCGACAGTCCTGCAGATGCTGCGCGACCGGCTGCCTTTGGGACTGGCGGCGCATCTCGGCGCCGAACTGCCAGTTCTGGTGCGTGGCGCCTACTACGATCAGTTCGAGCCGGCAAGGCAGCCGAGCGATTGGGACTGGGACGAGTTTGTCATCGAAGTCGCGGATCGCTTGTCCGATGCACGGCTCTTGGATGCCAACGATGCGGTGCGTTCTGTCTTTGCCACGCTATCGCGGCATGTCTCGCGTGGTCTGGTCGCGAAGGTCCAAGCCACTTTGCCGGAAAAGCTGCGCACCATGTGGCGCTCAGCCGAGGAACGGGTCGTTCCACCGGATCAAAGCGCTGCCCAGACCATCTCGCAGCCAGGCCGTGCTCACAGTCAGACGGCCTGATGTTTTGCGCCTCGCATTTTCAGCAAAAAATGCACGCACCACTCCGCAGGCACGTGAACAGCCATTCACCTTCCTTCTCGTGCCGGCCGGGTGCCGCCGCCCTTCTTCTCGGGGTCATGAGTATGGTGGCTGTCGCGTTCGCCTCCGCCGCCTGAGATCTTGCTGCGGCTGCGCAGATCGGAATCGGCTGGCGGCTTTTCTATCACCAGCGGCTCCTTGGCATTCTCGTGCGATGCGCCAGGACCGCCATGGCGGATGCTGGCGCGGGTCTTCTTCGACGTGGACATGAAATCACCTAACGGTCCTGCTGGTAGCCTTGATGGGTCGTATTGACCTTCGTGTTGCCCTGCTGGCCCTGTTTGTCGGGATTTGGGGCGGAATGGCTGTGCTGCGTTTGGTCGACAGGAACCGACTTCTTATCGCCCGGCCCCTTAGGGCTCTGGTTCTCTACCGGAACGGGTGGTGGTTTTGTGCTCATGACGTTCTCCTTTCACTAGCCAAAACAAGCAGGCCCCGAGAAGGTTCCTGATACGAACCGTGCGAGGCTCCTTGCATTCAACGGGGAAATCCTTCGCGATCTCTCCCTTCTCGGCCAGCAGATTGAGCGCCGCGCGGCGTCGCCCGCCAAACCGCTTGGCGCTGCGGCCGACAGCACAGGGGGAAAACTGTAACCCATGTATCCGGTTCAAACTGTTACCCATCTATCAACTGGACAGAGCCGCCTTTCCCCTCTTTCAGGAATAACCCTGGCTCGACTGTGGGCCGCGCCCTGTGGAAACAGGCGCCGCGCCGTCGGTCACGACAGCTGGTTCCTGAGGGTGGAAGACCGACATTCGTTGACAAGAAAGACATCACCGTCGCAGCATCGTTTACAAGCGGGGAGGTGTCTCAATGTCACTGAAAGTCCGGGCTGCCTCGGAGGCAGACTTTGACTCGCTCGTTCGGCTCAATCAGGTGATTCAGAGTCTCCATGCTGAATTGCATCCGGACGTTTTCAAACAGGCAGCCGATCCGTCTGCGGTGAGGACATTCTTCGCAGCGAGACTGGCTGATCCGAAGAGCTCGACCGCGATTGCTGAGATTGATCGTGCTCCAGTCGGCTACGTCTGGTTTGAAATTCAGTCGCTGCCAGAAACGCCGTTTACTTTCCCTCGGCCCCGGATGTATGTGCACCACATCTCGGTTATGCCGGAAGCTCGTCGTCGTGGAGTTGCCACAGCTTTGATGTGCCATGTTGAACAGCGAGCTGCTTGCGAAGGTATCGACGAAATTGCCTTGGGCATCTGGGCAGCCAATCTCGACGCGCGGCATTTCTTCGGATCGCAAGGATGCGTTCCGTTCAACATTGCACTTCGCAAGAAGCTTGTGACAGTCAGCTAACCGCTAAACGAGCGCGGCGTTTTTTCGTTGCTCTTGCCGTTTGGGTTCGGCACCGGCGCCTCCCTCACGTCACGGGGAGGCGGGTCCATGTGGTCAGGCTCCGGTGATGTTTCCTTGTCATCGGGGCGGCGGATAGGCTTCTTGTTTGGGTCAACCCTTTTTGGTGTTGCAGGGATTTTCTCGGGCACAGCCAGTTCCTCCAGCTTTGGAAACAGAACTGGCTCGCAGCCCCATGGTTCCCGGACGAGCCAGCGGTTGCCGAGATTCCGCACCTCATTCCGCGCGGCTAACTCCTCCCACTGCCCACTGCGCGAAAACGGGGAATCGCCATTGAGGCGTCGCCTCCACCTGACCGACGGTGCGCCTGATCAAGGGCACTGAGAATGAGCCCTACGCCCAACCCACGTGATCCGATTTTGCGAGCTTTAGAAACAGGTCGAACCAAAACCGATGCTCGGGTCCACCTCGATCGCCAAGCGTCTCGAACGCACAATACGCGACCGAGGTCGTCGGGTCTTTGCCGTATTTGTCGATCGCAGCATCAATCGCCTCGTCCTCAGCCAAGAACTCCCATCCTCTAATTTCGCTGACGTGAATTCCCACGTTGACCTCCTCAAACTTGCCTAGGCAAGGCCAATGCTTGGGCGGTCCTGAGTCACCGCTGCATTGCGAGAAGTCACGTCAATCGTGATGGAGGTCGATCAATACAAAGGTCGACGCCGCGATCAAACTGATCAACGCTCGAGTGTCGCCGGCTGAAGCTGCAAGGCAACTGAGTCTTGGCCGCTCGAGGGTTCATCGAGAAATGAGGGCGACTGTGCATCAGTCGGACGGCGTAGAGAGCATTTCCGACGCTTTTCAAACTCTCGCTCCGGGGAACTTCGAGGGCAAATCGTGACCCGAATCGGCCATTCCGGCCGCCTATTGGCGTCTCGGAAGCGGACGTTTACGGCCGGTGGTAGTAGCCGGGGCATTTCGAAGCTAAAAACCGGCGGTCTCGCACACCTCGATCGTCCCCATCNTCGGAAGCGGACGTTTACGGCCGGTGGTAGTAGCCGGGGCATTTCGAAGCTAAAAACCGGCGGTCTCGCACACCTCGATCGTCCCCATCCGAGCGAGTCCCGCTCCGCGATCTCCATCGCCTCCGCAAGGTTCTTCGCTTCGATGAGCAGGAAGCCACCCAGATGCTCCTTGGTCTCTGCGAAGGGCCCGTCGGTCCAACTCGCCTTGCCGGCACGAACGCGCAATGTCTTTGCGGTCTTTGGATCGGTAAGAGCGTTGGAGGCGAGATAGTGGCCTGATCGCCTGAGCTCTTCATTGGAAGCTAGGGACTCCCGGTCGATCTCGGCCCATTCCTTGCTGGCGGCGTCAGCAAGGTTTTGATCGATGTAGAAGAGACAAAGGTAGCGCATCGGGTTCCTCCATGGTGCCGTC
>NZ_NPKJ01000021.1 GCF_002284575.1 Mesorhizobium temperatum | reverse complement strand
ATGCCGTCGACGCGGAAGCGGTGGAAGTGGGAGCCTCGGTCGTCACGGTCGAGGTCGGGCTCGACGCGGCTGTCTCCGTCGTCGCGCGTGAGTTGTTCAACCCTTCCGAGTGTTTCCACCCTTCCGAGTGTTTCCACAGTATTCCCTTGTCGGAATTCATCGACTTCATGTGTTTCTCCAGTTAAAATATTAATCACTATAAGTATCTCGAAGGACACCCATCGACAAAGAACGATAATTTATCGTCTTAACGAAACTCCGCTTATACAACCAGAAATTTCGTCTGGGGGTATAATGCTAACCTTCATGACCAGAATACGGCGTGGATAGGGCTATACTGAGACTCTCCCGGGCGATCGGCGCTGCGTTCAAGCCTGCGCCTACGTCGGATTGCAAACGTCGCCTAGTACTCGGATCACGCGTGACCCTACCCCCGAGCAGCAGGAGACAAGGTCATGCATGCTAGTCGGCCAACACAGCATGAGCGTTACCGACACAGTCCGGCACGGCTCGAAACAGGTGATCTACGAGGGCTATCCTGAACCCGGCTACAATTACCGCCTGACTGACCTGCAGGCTGCCATCGGCGTGAGCAACTGCAACGGCTTCTCGCACTCTTCACGCGGCGGAGGCAGCTTGCGGCGCAATATGGTGAGCGCCTTCGCGACATCGCCGAACTGGAAACGCCTGCCGAGCCTTGCTGGACTCGCAGCAACTGACAAAGCTATTGTGTGAAATTCCCCCACTGGTTCGACCAGTGGGGCCATCTGCCCCCGGAAGGGAAAGGGCGCGGGCCTTGTCCTGCCCTATTGCGATACCGAGGCGATGCGGGAGCACCTCGCCGAGATCAGCCGGAGCGTCGACGACGGCGCGCATGCGGTGCTCATCCTCGATCAGAGGATGGCATGTGACTCCGAAACCGAAGGTGCCGGACAACATCACCCTGATGTTCCTGCCGCCGCGCTCACCGGAACTGAACCCAGTCGAAAACGTCTGGCAGTTCATGCGCGACAACTGGCTCTCCAACCGTATCTTCAAGGACTACGACGACATCGTCACCCATTGCTGCGCCGCAAGGAACAAGTTCGTCGACCAGCCGTGGAAGATCATGTCCATCGGACTCCGCGAATGGGCGCATCGGTCATGATCACCGCTCGTTGGTATTATTAGCAGCCGGTTTGGCGTCAATCTTTGCCATTGGAGTTTTGGCAAAGGCACGACTTTAGGCGCAACTGGTCCATTCCAGGATCCCGAATGCGGAGACGATGATCCCGGAATACTTTGCCAGATATCTCTGCGAGTCCAATGACCGCCTTGGCACCAATCGCCAATTTGTCATCGTCATAAATAAGAGGTGCGCCGCGTTGCGCCGTTGCACCTTCGACCGTCACGCCACTGGGAGCGGCGTTCCGCGCGATGCGAACCATCTCAGCAGTTGTTGCCTTATTTGTATTCGGATTAATGAGAAGTAGAGGTCTCATTTCGTCTCCTTTGCCCGGGCAAAGATGAGCAGCCCGCCGCACTTCAACGGGCGTGATCATCTTCGCCGATGTGGTTTGACCCTTCCCTCGGGGATAGGCGACCGCGATCGCGCTATTCGAGAGCGAGCAACCGTTCCGGGTTGGTCTCGATCATCGTATGGATTTCTTCAGGCGTGAACTCGGGTCCAGCAACGAGCTGACAAGGGTGCGCATGCCCTCGACCGGGGTCGGTCCGGATCGGATGCCGCTTTCGCCGCGGTCGCTGGTATTGATCACGAATACGCCAGCTTGCCACAACACCTTTTATGATGCGAGCGGTGCGGACAGTATCGAGAGCGCCGACCATGCCCACGCCTATCACGGCGACGTCCGTTTTTAAAGCCGATGATCAAAGAAGCATGCGGCCTCTGGAGCGGTTCATTGCTTGACTGAATCTAGGGGATTCCCGGCTCACGAGTTTTGTGATTATGGGATTGCCCGCCCATCTCTGGAGCGATCCGTTAGGATTGCTCTGTTTGGAACGAGAGAGGAACGGACCGATGTCGATATTTGTGCTCGGAATTGATCTTGGCAAGAACGTCTGCAGCCTCGTCGGGCTCGACGAGACCGGCGCCGTGGTTCTGCGCCCACGTGGATGACCTGATGCACGGCTTGACGCGCCAGATGAATTAAGACGCGAACATCGACCAAGCCGTCAATCTTGGCAATCGTATCGAGGTAACCATAAGCGGAACTGGCCGCCTCATGTTTTTCTTTCATCGGCCCGCGGGAAACCAAGCCCCGGTAACCCTGACGGCCGCGCATCGGCGCCACGATGGCCGCCGCCCGGAGCGGCTGAAAACCAGGGCTCGTGCCCTTCCCCAAGGGCTCAGGTTTGAGAAATCCGGATAGGCCTCGACGATGCTGCCCTACGCCTAATGAGGGTGTTTTGGTGTAGGGTTTTCCTAGCGTAAGGTTAAAAAAAGAAACTATGCGGTTGGCGCGTGGAGGGCCTACTCGACGCGTGTATCTTCCAATCATTTAGATCGTCTGAAAGTCGGAGGATCTCCGCTGTGGGTCTTGGCACGATCGGCAGCATTGCCCAGCTGACCTTGGACTCGGATCAATTGCCTCGGAACGGTCGCTCAATCTGCAGTGTAAGCAGGCTCGGGGAAGGTGTATCTGCCAACCCATCTTATGGCCTCCTCTATCGTATCGAAATTCTTGTGCTGCCCGCTTAGCAGCCCGAAGCCCGTCTCGAGAAACCATTTGCCTTTCGTCGAGTAGGCTTCCTCGTCGATCTGGGTGAGGACCGCCACCAGTTGGTCGCATTTCCACACCAGAACCCCCGATTCTCCGCCCTCGACCGTTCCGATCCGCACTTCGCTGAACGAAAATCCAGAAGTAATTTTTGCTTTGCCCACTTTGATAAAGCCCTCCACCTCATGCGCCCCTGCGATGCCGTCTCCACCGCTCGCTACCATCGCCGGGGGATGATTTGAGCGTATGGTTCTTGATAGCGGAGGCTCATATCAGGGCGAAGCTTTGGCACAAGCGAATGCACCAGCTCGAATGATGATATATTGTGAGACGGCTGAGTTGCCATCTTTTCGCTCCCCGACGGGGCATTGCCAGATGCGGGAGTAAGCATGCCATGGTTCATCGCCCAAACTGCAGCCTGTGTACGGTTGCGGACCCGGATCTTTCGGAGGATGGCCTTGACGTGTACCTTCACCGTAGCTTCGGCAATGTTGATCTCGCGCGCGATGGCTTTGTTAGACTCCCCTTCGATTAAGCGGCGTAGAATACAGTTTTCCCGATTTGACAAAACTGATAGTTCTTGATCCTCATGCTCCACGTTAACAACCACCTTTGTTAACTCATCAGCTACCGCGTCAGGTTTCAGATCATGCCTTATTTCTTGAATAGCCGTTGAAGTTTCGGCAGGTAACACCGTCTGCCCTAGCATAACCAATTCGAGAGCTTTGATGAAGGTGTCGTAAGCAGCGACTTTTATCAAATACCCGTCTGCCCCCGCACGAAAAGCTGAAACTATATCGGTCGATCGACAGTGATCGGCTAGCGCGACGACATGGCTGGACGGATAAATCGCTTTGAATTCTGCAATTTGTGCGAATTCAGCATCCGCATCAGTACCGCCGACATCTATGATGAGCAAGATGGACCGGTGCTGGGCTAGCGGCTTCTGCAGAAGATCGTGAACACTAGCCGCAGAGAAAAGGACACGAAACTTTGCCGCATCCAGGATTCGACTAAGGCCTTCTCGGAGTAACTCGCTCGGCCCGACAAGTACTGTTACAAAAGATTGTCTTGTCATCATTGCCTTTCGCTCCGGCACGATTGAGGTACACGCGTCGGGTAGAGCACTCCACGCGCCAACCGCACTCGATGCCCTCGGTTTGAGTCTCTTGCAGTTCCTCACTCCCTCCTTGGCGAGAACAGGTTGGGCAGTGTAAGGTCTATTTATAAGCAGTCTCTAACATAAGTTGCTTTTTCGGTAAATTTCGCCGCAAACCGACGTCAAGCTAGAACCCCAGGGCGCGGCAATCTGCCTGAAGACGCAGGGATGGCACGGCTTAGCCATCTCAAGCCGCTGGTAGTCGAACGACGATCGGGTAGTGCCTGCGGCGATTGCAACGATAGAGGAGGATTCCTGAAGGTGGAGGTTGGCGTGGTCAGGTCTGCCGCAGTGTGTCAGGCACCTGCACTTATTCGGCAGCACGCTCTCGTCGCGCGATAGGCCGTGTCGCCGTCGGTCATGATGATCGGACCTTTTTGCATATTGCTCAACACGAACGAGGTTGAGTTCCGCTCGGCCCGTCCTTCACCGCAAGCCGGATGCGGATACCGTGTGGTCGAGATATATCACTGCCCCGCCAGGCCGCGCACGACCAGTCGTCCGGAAACATTTGGCTGGAACTGTTCCAGCGACGGCCGAGGGTCGTCTTCCAGCAGAGAATTTGCTAATGGCCCATGCGTTGCCGCTCTAGGAGATAGCCGTTACCTGAGATACTCGTTGTCGAATCCGGCTATTTCGACCAGCTTCTTGCGGTTGATCACCTGTACATGGCCGCCCTTGAAAGAGACGAGATCGGCCTTTCGGAGTTCCCCCAACGTTCGGTTGACGTGAACGGTGGTCATTCCGAGGATGTCGGCCAAGTCGCATTGCGTAAGGGGACACTCATATCTTCCATGGGCCGACAAGCCAACCATGGAGAGCCTCTCCTCCAACTCGAGCAGGAAATGGGCGGTGCGGCTCATCGCGTTCCGCCGCCCGGTATTCATGAGATGTTCGGCAAGGATGGCGTTCAGGCGGGCCAGGGAGCGGACGATCTTGTTCCCGAGGTGGCCTTCCGACAAGATGGCCTCGACCAGTTCCCTACTGGAAATTTCATAAACAGTTAGTTCGGTTACGGACGCCAGCGATGCTAAACGCGGTCCGTCCACAGAACGGAAACCGACAATGTCCCCCGTGAGGGGAGTGTCGATGATCTGCCGTTCTCCGTCCGGTAGCCCGTGGTAAAGGATGGCCCAACCCGATTTTACGATGAATATCTCAACGTTGTCGTCATCCTGGCGGCCTATCACCGAATGGGGTTTGTAGACTTTTGCGGTAACACCGAGAAAATCGTTGTTCCCCCAATCGTTCTTCGACAATGTCCCCCCTCTCGCCGCAATTTTCCTGAAAGTCTCTGTGACCGGCGCGGCGATTGCCAGCGCCGGCGGCCTTTCATCCTGAACGTCTCGACTGATGGCAGCGGGAAAGACAACCAAGGCGCTGGCGCTTTACCAGGACACCCCACTTCGCGGCGAACGCTGCGCCGGGTGCACCCATTTCCTGGAGCCGAACGGGTGCGAGATCGTTGCCGGTGCAATCAGCCCAAATGGCTGGTGCCGTTTCCACGAGCCGCTGCCGGCTTGATGCACCAAGCTGCGGTCTCCCGCCTTATGTCTCGGGCGGGAGCAACGCGTCGTCAGCTTCAACGTCCACACAGGACGTTGGCTGGCCGTCGGCAAGGCGTCTGCCTAGGTGAAGGTCACGACGATACCACACCAACCTGAATGTCCGCTCTTGAATATTCGCAGCCCGAAGCTGCCGGTCTTCTCTCGGCCCAAAATGACCATGAACAGCGAGGTTTGGTGGAAAACGGAACGTCCGCTGTCGGCGCACCCTCCAGCAAATTTCCACCACATCCCAGAACTAACGATCGCTTCATCGGGATTGGCTGATAGCTTCGGCACGTCTTGGCATGACATGACTGCGGGAGGATGCCCCCTTGAGAATGAGATATCTGGTAGCAGCCTCACTCGTTGTGGCGATCGTCCTGACGCTCAGATGGGAATGGCGGGAGCCCCATCACTTCGAGGATGAGGTCATGCGAGCCGCGCTGGCGGAGGAAGTTCGCCGNTGGCGATCGTCCTGACGCTCAGATGGGAATGGCGGGAGCCCCATCACTTCGAGGATGAGGTCATGCGAGCCGCGCTGGCGGAGGAAGTTCGCCGGGACGACACCCGTTGCCCGCTCAGCAGCAAAGCTGTGGAGCAGGCTCGGCCATGGGTTCTTGCAGCCTGCGCGGCAGGCGGGCTCGGCTGGCATGAGGCAGCGGCGAAATATGGCGACGATGCAGCCAGAGTGTTCCTCGTCTATGGCGAGGATGCGGATTTCGTGGAGGTTTTCGACCGTCTCGGCCATCCGGTCGTGCCGGTGATTGCTTACTTCGTGAAGAATGGATCGTCGCAGTACTTGTTGCAGGAAACCGTCGGTCAGGGCCTCTCGAGCCTGTGGGACGACCGGCAGGTGGGATTCGGCCTCGCCGAGATTTCGCCGGAGCAATATGGGCTTATTGCCATTCACGAGCTCAAGGATCGCGGGCATGAGATGCTGTCGGAGTTCGAGATCGTTGACGGAACAGCAGTCCGCAGACAGTTCACCCGCACGCTGCTTGGTGCGAAGAACATAGTCCTGGGCGGCGTTTCCGATCTGGAAGGGGTGATCACCCGCGGCGAGCGGCTTCCGACCTGGGGCGAGATGGGCTGGGCTGCGTTCGATGCGGCAATCGTCGTCGGGGGCATGGGCGCCGCAGCCAAGGCATTGCGCGTTGCGAGGGCACCGGTGGCCGCAGCTGGTCGCGGAACTGTGCGGATAGCACATCTGAGGGCTGCAGGCAAAGGTGCGTTCCAATCGCTTTCCGCCGTCGGTACCGCAGCCGGTGTCGCCGCCGTCGTCGCACTTCCCTATGTGGCGATCACGCGACCTCACCTTCTGACAAACGCGGCCGGTTGGATAGCCGAACAAGCAGGTCTCCCGGCCTGGCTCGGCGCCTTTGCGGCCTACCTTATACTCTGTCTTGTCCTGGCTTCTCTGCTGAGGATGGTTCTGGCGCCGCTGGCCTGGACGCTGCGAACGCTGAGCAAGATCGTTAGACGACTCGCCGGTGCCGGCGGTGTCCGATCCGCGGCAGCCTAAATCCCGCGCACAGTGCCAATGGCAGGTTATAAATGGTGGAATGCTAACCCTTCAGTCATTGGAGTCGCGATCTTGAATGCCTTCAGGTTTTAGGGGAGATTAAGCCGATGATAAAAGCGGATACTCCGTTCGCCCTTATGCTGGAGATGCACGCCGTGGTCTTAGGCGTTCCAGCGCTTATTCTGCTGGCATCAGCCGCAATCGTTGCATTGATACGCCCTTGGCGATTTTCTTCATCGGTCGGCTTGGCTTGCAAACTGGCTTCAGGAGTTGGCATCATGGCTGTGGCAGTTGTGCTCGCACAGGGAGCATTTCTTCTCGGCTTTGGCACGCTGTTAGAGGATCCACGCTATCGTTCTCACTTCGTCTGTGAACCCTGCTTTTGAGTCCGCAAAGGGGCCGTCAACAGAACGGCCGCTTTGTTGCGCCGCTTCCTGATAGCTGCCGGACTGCTTACGTGAAGAGTTTCGGGCGCCGGCAGGCGTTCGAAAGTCCCCGAGGAAGGAACCCGCGGGCACGGCCGATGGCTATGGAGATTTCGATTTTCGGCTGGTGTCGGGGATGGTGCGACCGCCGCCGGGAAGCGGCGGGATTGATGCACACGGACCGCCTTGTCTTCCGGCCGTGCGGCATCGTCGGCTCGGTGCGCGGTCGGACGCAGCCCTGTCGACGCCGATGGTCACCATGGACGCGCGTGGGTTCGTTGCCGGAGGCTGAGCGCCTGCGGTTGAAGGCTGGACCATGCCATGCCGGGTCATGGCGTGCTGCTCCCGGTTGATGGGGAATCGTGTGGCGGTCCGCGCGGCTGCCCCCACCGTTCGAACACCTCGATGACGATCATGCGTCCGCCGCAGCATGGGCACGGCGGGCGGAAGTCGTCCGGTTCGGCCGATGGATCGTTCGTGGCGGGAGGCGCGGCCGCGAGCAGTTCGCGCGCGAGTGCGAGGCTGGCCTTGCGGGCGGAGCTGGCGAGCAAGCCGTAATGGCGGATGCGATGGAAGCCACGCGGCAGGACATGGAGCAGGAATCGGCGGATGAACTCGTCGGTCGCGAGCGTCATGGCCTGCTGGCGGTCGACGTCAGGGCGGCGATAGTCCTTGTAGCGGAAGGTGACGTCGCTCTCGTCGAGGCGGATGATGCGTCGGTTCGAGATGGCGACCCGGTGCGTGTAGCGCGACAGATAGGCGAGCACCGCTTCCGGCCCGGCGAAGGGCGCCTTGGCGTAGACCACCCAGCGCTTGTTCCGGATCGGCGACAGGTGCCGCAGGAAGGCCGGCTCGATGAGAGGAGCAAGGGTGCCGAAGAAGGCGAGCTGGCCGGCGTCGTGGAGGGCGATCAGCCGGGTGAGGAACAGGCGGCGAAACAACTTGCCGAGTACCCTGACCGGGAGCAGGAAGGCCAGCCGCGACGATATCCAGCGGCTCCCGTCCGGCGCGATGCCGCCGCCCGGCACGATCATGTGGACATGGGGATGGTGGGTCATCGCCGATCCCCATGTGTGGAGCACGGCGGTGGTGCCGATGCGCGCGCCGAGATGCCGGGGATCGGCCGCGATCGTCAGCATCGTCTCCGATGCCGCCTTGAACAGCAGGTCGTAGACCAGCGCCTTGTTGTGGAAGGCGATCTCGGCGACCTCGGCCGGCAGCGTGAACACGACGTGGAAGTATCCGACCGGCAGCAGGTCGGCCTCCCGCTCGGCAAGCCATGTCCTCGCGGCCGCGCCCTGGCACTTCGGACAGTGCCGGTTGCGGCAGCTGTTGTACGCGATCCGCCGTTGGCCACAGTCCGCGCAGGCCTCGACGTGGCCGCCGAGCGCTGCGGTGCGGCAGAGTTCGATCGCCGACATGACCTTGAGCTGCTGTAGGCTGAGCTGCCCTGCATGGGCGACCCGGTAGGCAGGCCCGGCAGCACGGAAGATGTCGGCGACCTCGATCGAGGCGTGCACGCTCAGCCGTCGGGCGAGATCTCTCCCGGCTTGAACAGGCCAAGCTTGTCGAGCGGACTGGTTACGGAGCGTACCGTCCGGGTCGCGACCTTGGCGTAGAGGGCCGTGTTGTCGAGCTTGGCGTGCCCGAGCAGGACCTGGATGACCCGGATGTCGGTGCCGTCCTCCAGCAGGTGGGTGGCGAAGCTGTGACGCAGCCCCGGGAACAGCCAGCCGTCGCGATGCATCACACCCTGTTGCCGCCGGCCCTTCCACCACTGGCGCAGCAGGGCAAGCAGGTCGGCCGACAGCATGGCATTGCGGTACCGCCCGCCCTTGCCATGTTCGACGCGCAGCAGCATGCGCTCGCTGTCGACGTCGGTGACCTTCAGCGTCGACACCTCCGCGACGCGCAAGCCCGCGCCATAGGCGACCGACAGCGCGGCCTGGTGCTTGAGGCAGGTGGTGGCGTTGAGGAGACGGGCAACCTCGTCGCGGCTCAGGACCACCGGCAGCTTGCGCGGATGCGACAGGCGGACCAGCCTGCGCGCCAGGTCCGGGCGGTCGAGCGTGTGGGTGAAGAAGAAGCGCAGGGCCGACACGATGCTGTTCATGGTCGGCACGGGAACGCCGTCTTCCTGCTGCCCGACCTGGAACCGGCGCAAGTCATCCGCTGTGGCCGTGTCCGGCGATCGGCCAAGGAAGCTCGCGAACCGTCCGACATCGCGGATGTAGTTGCGCTGCGTCTCCTGGCCGAACCTTTGTTGCCTCATGCTCGCTTGGGACTGATTGCCGACAGGACGTCAGCCTTCAGGAACCACCATCCGAGCCGTGCGTTGATAGACGCCGAGGCGTCTGTGCACTGTGAAAGCAGGCTGGACATAAATGCACGGCAAGAGCAGGCCCTTCTTTTGAGGAGTTGGGGCCTGCTTTTTATTGGTTCAGCCTTTCCACCGTCTCGATAATGGCTTTGGCAAGCGCCTCGCCCTCGTGGATGGGCTCGGGGCCGTAGAGCAACAGGACAGCTTCTTCGCTCGGCAGCACGCCGGCGGGACAGGTCTTTTCGATCGCCATGCGAACCAGCTTAAGGCCGGCCCAGGCGTTTTGGATCGTCTCTGGCGCTTCCACTGCATCCTCGCTGAGATGGTGGCCCGACAGCCGCTGGGGAGTAGTCAACCGACCGCCGGGCCTAACCGGCGGGGTGTGGGCCGTGTCCGCCGGCTGGGACGAATAATAAGCCGTTTCATGCAGAACTGCTAATTTAGTAAATGATCATGATCCGTTCCCCTAGCCACCAGGTGGGACGGGCCTAAACCAGTGCGTGCCGGACCCGGCCGGCTTGAGTTCATTCCGCCAATGATGCCTACCTTGGTCGCCAAGCCGCCCCAAGGCGATGACTGGATGCATGAAGCCAAATTCGACGGCTACCGCTCCAGATCATCATCGACGCCGGCGGCGCGCGGATTTTCACCCGCCGCGGACTCGACTGGCCCCTGAACATTAAAGGGGCACAGATATACGGTAGGAAGATCAAATCATGAACAGCGGCCCGCTTCGGGCTCCAGTCCCGCGCGAAATCGAAGGTCGCAGAAGGGTGGTTTGCGGTCTTACGAGGGTGACGGCAAGAGTGGCTCATGTGCTCCGGACTCATGCACTGCAGCAAAAGCTGCGCGTGATCGACGCCTTCCCTGTCGGCCAATCAGATTCAAGACCTGACCACGGCGGACCTATTTGCTTGCGCACAGGTGCCGACGCTCACACCGGCGACGTCGACCTCGTCATTCACGTTGCGCAGGGGGCTGCGCCTTGCCCGGTCCGGCTACACCTATTGCCGCTCAAGCGTTTATCGATCCCACTTCCCGAGATTGGCGGCCGCTTCATAGGTTTCCTGAAGAAAACCCAGGAGGAACTCGTCCGGGTTGGGCGACCGACGAACCGCGTCGTAAGGCATGATGAACTGCCCAAGGCCCCTTGTCGTAGAGGGCCTCAGGCGTGCGCAACGGCGTGTCGCCAAAGCCCGCGGGCTCGCCTGGTTCCGATTCCTGCAAACGACTCTAGGACGTCCGATCTTTTGACACTGGAATCCTCAAAAGAAAAAGTCCGATTCAGGGGGTCCGAAGGTGATGAATGTCGGCTCCGAAAGGTGGCCGCTGCCCGCAACGACGAACTCGCCGACGAATGTGCCGGTGGTGCCGTCATACTCCAGCACCGAGTGGCCCAGCTCGCTTGCGACCAAGAGGTTGCCGTTCGAGTTGAACGCCATGCCCTCGGCCTCATTGAGGCCGCCGCTGCCGGCGGTGATGAAGACACCTTCGAAGTCGCCGGTCGTGCCATCGTAGCGCATGACCTCGCTCGTCGCGGCGCTGCTGAGAAACAAGTCGCCGTCGGGGCCGAAGACCATGCCGGTCGGATCCAAGATGTTGCTCTCCGAACTGGGGACGAACTTGTCGACGAACGAGTTCGTCGCTGGGTCGTAGCGAAGGACCTCGCCGGGTCCTGATTCCGGAGTGCTGGCAACATAGAGCAGGCCATCCGGTCCGAAGACCAGCGCTTCCGGGTCGTCGAGCCCGGCCGCGTTGGCAGGATCGACGACGGCCTCGAAGACGCCGGTGTCGCCGTCGAAGCGGAGGATCTGGTTGCCGAGGCCGTCGTCGGTGAGGCCCGCGGCGATGAAAAGGTCGTTGTCTGGTCCGCCAAATGCGATGCCGGCCGGGTCGACCAGGCCGTGGCCGCTGGCGAAGACATCAAGGAAGTTGCCTTTCTCCCCGTCGTAACGAAGCACTTCATCGCTGCGGCTGGCGACGTACAGGTTGCCGTCGGGACCGAAGGCGATGCCTTCGGGTTCGATGAGGCCGCCACCGTTGGCGAACTTTTTCAGAAAGGCGCCGGTCTCGCCGTCGTATGCCATGACGCTCTTCGTGTTGGTGCTGCTAACGAACAGAAAGGTATCGTTGTCCGTGTCCGCAGCGAGTTGCTTCTTCTTGGGCATAGTGGACCTCCGTTCACAATGGACGGTAACGGCCGCCTATCTGGTCCTGACAGTCGCCACTGGAAAGCGCTACAGCTAAAAGTGCGGTCTTACGTCCCGTTTACCCCCTTCGTGTCTCATAGAAGGATGGCTTTAAACGCCGTCCGCAATCGTCAGGGTATGCTTGGAGCGAGATGAGAGCAAGATGTATAGGGCGACAATCTGGATGAGATTAGCGCGACAATCTGGAGATCCTGACTTGCTGGATTGGATTGTGCGCAAGTAGCCAGCGCTACCCAGCCGTAGGGGAATGGCGGGGATATATCGCAGTCTCAGACGGATCCGCGCGCGACAGGTCCGCGATGCGGTCGGCGGCGCTTTCAAGCTCTTCCGCAACAGATCGCGGGGCATTCGACTAGCGCTGTTCAAGCTCGCTGACTCTAGCCTCCAACGATGCAATCTGCCCCGCCAACTCGCGGAGTAAATCCTGTTGGGCATTGTGATTTTCAACTTCTCGATGTCGCGTGGACCTGCCGATAGTCGCAGGAATTCCCCGGAAACGGCTGAAAAGGCCCAACGCGGAGACATCCAATCAACCGGCGACGGTTTCGGAGCGTTCAAACGCCACCAGTCCGACGAATAATAACTCAGGCTGTGACATCGGATGCGGATCTTGCCGGAACATCTCCGATGCTGACCTTCAAACCAAGCTTGTTTCGCAGGAGCATGACCAGTGCCTTGAGCGTATCGCTAGCCTCGGCGAAGTCTCTTGTGGCGCGCTCAATCAGTTGCTGTGCCATCTGGTTTGCTTCAAAAAATTTCACTGCGACGGGGCTGCCTTGCTGAAAAGCGACCTCTCCGATTCCCGTAGCCATATCGATCAAAGGCGGCATCATCGCGTTGATCTCCGACCTCAACACCGCATATTCCGCCCATACGGGAAGAATGCTGTTATGGATCGGCGCGGTTTCTAAGACGCTATTGAGCGCTCGATCATCACCGAGCGACAGAAGCATTCCCATCTCTGCCGGCTCGAGTTGGACCGGCATCGGCAGATTTATGATAGGGAGAATGTAAGTAGCCGGGTTTTCGGTATGCCCACTGGCGGCAATCACCCGGCCTTGGCATTCTTCGACGTGCAATTTGAAGTGCGCGAAGTTGTTCACCATGGAAAGCATTTTAAAAACGAGCGCATGGGCCAGTGCCTGACGCTCCTGGCGATCCTTCTGTTCTCGTTCGCTCTTCTGAGCTCGCAATGCACTCATCTGCAGAAAGTACGCGATCACGCCGCCTACGATGGCACCGACAATTGCTCCACCAAAGGCCGACAAGTCTGCTGATGTCAGCGGTGTTGAATCGGTTGCCACCTTAGGAGCAGCAGAGACAGCAATGGCAGCGAGCATTGCCGTCGCGCCAAACAGTGCTCCGCTCACAACTGCGACAATATAAGGATGCTTGTCGATCATTCCCCGCTCACGGTCATGACCATCGCGCGAGCTGGGCACGGCGTCAAGCAGGGTCGAACGGGGAGTGATCGTTGACGTCCGTCATTTTGTACGCAACAGAAGAAAATCTACGTATTTGCTAAGTAAATCAACGCTATGTGGCGGAGAGAGCGGGATTCGAACTCTGCGTTTGAGGCAGTTTCGCTGTCTCAAATTCGGCTAAGCAGCCGACAAATCACAAAATCGAAGGACTGCTCCTGGGCGCAAAGCAGGCTATCCCCAGGTACTGGTCGCCTCCGGCGTCAGGTTCAACTGACTTCGAGCCGAATTCGACTATGGCTATTACAGGATGTAGTGGCTCTGGGTCCTTCTTGGCGGCGCTGATGCCGGGAGGGAGGCCCCGAGCGCGAGTCACGCGAAATGTGAATTCTAACGCAGAGAAACGGGTTTGAACGTGAGTATTGCTCATGATTTGCGGTTTTGAGAGGAAAATATCCCTATGTTAACCGGATTTTGGTTGATTTTGGCGCAGAGAAACCGGTTCTCACCCCTCTCACCCTCGAATTTGGCAGGGTGAGCGGAAAAACGTAACAAAATCAACACTCTCTCACCTTCTCACCCTTCTCACCCTAAAATCTAATAGTTTTAAAGAGAAGAGGATAACAGAAGCACGGCATACGCCGAACCAACGTGGAAGTACCTCCAGTTTAAACTATATGGAAATAGGGTGTGTGTGAGGGGTGAGCAGGGTGAGAGAAACGGAGGAAATGGGTTGTGGCTCATCTCGGAAGTGGGAAATTTCGCAACTTCTGCGCAATGACGCTACAATCGCATTCCCATGAAAAAACCCGCCGAAGCGGGTCAATTCGATTTATTCCTACTTTGTGATTGTATTCAATCTTCCGGCCGCAGGTAGACGCGACATTTTCCGTATTTTTTGTTGATCTCTCGACGGTCACCGGACCCTCGGTGCGGGGCCACCCGACGATCAGCATGGCCTTGCCGATCTTGCCAGCTTCGGTATGCGGAACGGACCCGTCGCGGCCGAGCATTTCTTGCCAAACCTGGGCAATGCAGGTCTCGTCGCGGTAGGTTTTCGGGGCATCGGCGTCGAGGTTCATCGAACCGGTCATCGGTGCCGATAGGCTCTGCCAGCCAAGCATGAATCTGCCCGGCGAGCATTTCCTCACTGGTCTCGACGCGACGGCTTTCCTGCATCACCAGGGCCGTTGCGGCGGCGGCGTCAGTCAGATGGAGCGGGAGGTCGGCGCTCCCGTGCTTGGCGGACATCCCGTGATAGATGGAGACCGCCTCGGCCCAAATTTGCATGACCTCGCGGCGCAGCCGGGGATTGTCGATCTGGCCCTCAAGGTTGCAGACGATGGGCCAGAAGCGCCGGCCACCCGTCATGTCGCGAAGGTATTCCCGATCGTTGGTCGAGCCGATGAAGATGCACTGGCGAGGGAAGTCCCTGGCCCGCTTCTCCCATGCCAAGCGCACCTTGTCATCCTTGCGGCTGACGAACGCCTTGAGATCATTGACCTCGGCGCGAGCCATGGAAGAAAGCTCGCCGAGTTCGAGAATCCAGGAGCCCTGCATCAGTTCGACCATCTGCTTCGGGTCGCTGATGTCACCGGTTAGTTCGTTATACCAATGGAGGGCGAGGATTTCGATGAAGGTGGACTTGCCCTTGCCTTGGACGCCTTCGAGGATCGGCACGAAGTCGAACTTGTGGCCTGGTCGCATGACGCGCGCCACGGCGCCGACCAGCATCATCAGCGCGGCCTGGCGGTTGTAGTCGTTGTCGGTGCAGCCGAGGTAGTCGATGAACAGCGTCTCGGCGCGGCACTTGCCGTCCCACGGCACGGAGGTGAGCAGGTCTTTGATCGGATGGAAGCGGCGTTTCTGCGCGGCGGCGCCGATGGCACCCTTGAGATCGCGATCGGAAACCTTGATGCCGTAGCCCTTCAACTGCGTCTTGCTCTCGATCAGCGACCGAACGGCGGCATCGTGATCGTCCGTCCAGTTGTCGCCGTTGAGCGTGTCCTTGATGTCCCACATCCGGCCGACCAGGTTGGCGGGATCGTGCGTCGAGTCGCGCTTCTTTTTGAGGTGTCTCGGCGACCGCTTGAGTACGACTTCCTGAGCGAACTCGTTGTAGGCGACGGTGCCGCGCACGCGGGGGTCGTTGTCGACGATGAGTGCGACGTTCGGAAGGGTGCTCTTTAGCTCGCCTTCCTCGTTGCGGTGCAGCTTGTGCAGCCAGTCGGGATCATAGTCGTCCTTTGTGTCCGCTTTCGCGGCAGGTTGGTCATCGCCGCCGAGCAGGTCTGATAGATCGTTGTCGGATTTGGCGGGGATGACAGCCGGCAGATCGAAGTCGTCATCGAGCCCGAGATCGTTGGCGAGCTTGACGGCATTGACCGCCTGGATGAGGGTCGCCATGCGAACCGGGTTCTTGGAGCCCTTGAAGGACTTCCAAACCCGAGCCGAGTCGCGCGCATCGAACTTCGGCGACTGCTTCGCCCATTCGTTCCAGCGCTCGAAGCCTTCGTTGGCGCCCTCGAACTGGTGATGCAGCGCGGCGCCGACTGTCAGCCACTGGTCGCGGTCATCAACCCAATCGGCTGGCAGGCCCTTGATGATCTCGTCGATTTTCCCGTCTTCCAGGTCCATCGGCGCGGCGCGCACGATCGTGAACAGATCGTCTGCATCTTCCTCATGCGTGGGCGCGGCGGCGCTGACGCCCCATTGCCCGATCAGCGCCTTCTCGACTGTCATCATGAAGGGGAAGTCGAGATCGAGCGCACGTTCCCATCGGTAGGGCAGGCGGGTGTCGGGGTGAATTGACGGCGGCAGCACGGCTTGGGCGCCGGTGCCGTAAAGGTCTATTTCCCAATCGTACTTGCGGACTTCCCGGTCCTTGGCCTTGTCGAAGACCATCGTGAAGCCGGTCGATTTGGCGAGCTTCTTTTTCGGGAACGGGGTGTCGGTGAGAAAATAAAGATGGCGGCTCTCGCCGCCTGAACCGCTGACCCCCGATGGAAAGGTGCGTGCTGAAGGCCACAGTTCGAGCAGCTTGGCCCACGCTTCGGCAGCCAGCGCGGGTTTGCGGATGTCCAGGTCGATGAGATGGAGGTAGCCGTCTTCGGTTTTCGACGGCTCGCCGAGCCGGATGCCGATATTGGCGTTCTCGCGATAGGTCGAGCGCAGCGCCGCTTCGGATTGAAGGGGAACGTTGGACCAGTCGGATGCGATCGGCCGTTTCTCGAAGGGCACCAGCCAATGAAGGGATGCGTCGGCCTCGATCAGTGGGCGGGCGGAACCAAGGACGCTGTCGACCGTGGGAGCATTTGTCATGATGCCGCCCAGCCAGAAAAAACAGAGCGATCAATGAGATAAGATTGTAGAGGCGCTTGCATGACAAGCGCGGCTTTTGCTATTGTCGAGGTGCAAAGTCGGTCCTTTCGAGGATTTCAAGCCCGCCCGGTTGGCGCCGAGGCGGGTTTTCCGTTTCTGAGTATACAAACGCTATCATACTTGCAGTGCCTATCTGCTGCAAGTGTTTGATTTGTTTAACATTTTTTGTGAAAGTGCTTGCGTGGCTCCGCCGCGTTCGGTCACTCCAAAAGGGCGGAAAGATCGTTGGGATCTTTGGCTGTCAGATAATCGGACCACCAAGCCATGAGCCGGCGCCGTTCGTCCAAGTACGCGGCATGATTGTAAGAGCTTCTGACCTTGTTGCCGCTCGAATGGGCCAGCGCCCATTCAATTGCGTCTGCGCTCCAGAGACCTGACTCATTGGCTATCGTGCTGAAAGATGAGCGCAGCCCGTGAATCGTGAGTCGCCCGTGCATGCCCATTCGATAACAGGCGAAAATCATTGTGTTCGCACTTAAGGGCTTGCCACCGCGCGCGCCTGGCACGATCCATTCCGAGTCACCGGCAATCTTTTTCAGTTCCCCCAAAAGCCGCTTGCTCTGTTTCGTCAGCGGCACGAGGTGATCGCGGCCGGCCTTCATTCGTTCGGCCGGAATGCGCCACAGATCGCCGTCGATCTCTGGCCATCGCCCGAACCGCAGTTCATTGGTTCGGACTGCCGTATGCATGATAAATTCAATCGAAAGCGCGGTTTGCCGCTCCCCGTCATATGTGCTGAGCCTGCCGAGAAAGTCGCCGATCTCATTCGCCTTCAGGGAGGCCATATGAACGGGCTTAGGAGTTGCTTTGAGTGCGCCGCGAAGATCGGCGATGGGATCGTGTACAGCGCGGCTCGTGGCGATGGCATAGCGGAAGACTGCCCCGATAGACTGGCGAAGCCGCTTCGTTACATCCAACGCCCCGCGCGCTTCGACCTTGCGCAAAACTTCGAGGATTTCCGGCGCGGTGATGCTCGGCACTGAACGCTCGCCAAGATCGGGAAACACGTCCCGAACCAAGCGGCTCAGCACCCGCTCGGCGTGGGCAGGGACCCACGATGACTCCTGCGCCCCGTGCCACTCGCGGGCAATGGCTTCGAAGCTGTCATGCGCGCCCGTGGCGGTCTTGCCTTTGATCACTGCAGGGTCGACGCCATCGGCCAGTGCGCGTTTGGCATTCTCGCGTAGCGCCCGTGCGTCAGCCAGTGTCACGCGAGGGTAGAGGCCAAATGACAGGGTCTTTTGCTTGCCGGCGAAGCGATAGTTCATGCGCCATGCCTTGGAGCCAGATGGCGGGAGATACAAATAGAGCCCGCCACCGTCCGACAGTTTCTTGGCGCTGCCTTCCGCTTTGGCAGCCCGGCACGCTGAATCGGTCAATGGCATGTGTGTGTCCCTTGTGTCAGGGTTGTTGGTATCGAGATTTTCGACACTACCAACAATCGATACCAACACAAGCAAACGACTCTCATTCAACTTGACCCGTCAAAACGGATCAAAAGTGGCCTAGGTTCACTAAATAGGTGAAACTATAGGGGTTTTTCGCACAAGCGAGAACGCCCAAAATGGGCTGAATTCGCGTTTGTGAGAGGACTGGTAGCGGGAGAGGGACTTGAACCCCCGACCCCAGGATTATGATTCCCGTGCTCTAACCAACTGAGCTACCCCGCCAAGGCGGCGAAAGGTCCGAAATCCGCCTTAAATCAGAAGGCATGTCGGAGCGTTCGCCAAGGTCGGGCGGATATAAGGTTGGGACGCCAAGCCTGTCAAGCATCGATGCAGCCGGCATGCCGGCACATTCTATCGCATGGTGCTTTGCGAAAATCGGAATCGATCTTCCGGAACGATGCGAAGCTTCACGATCTTGAGACGCGTGCCTGTGCGTCCCAAGCGGACGCACATCGCTCCAATGGCCGGAAAGCTTGCCGGGCAGATAATTGGGCACAGAAATGCCGGGGTTGAGTTCGGCGGGGCGCGCCGCTATGTCTCGGCCACGAAATTCTAGAGTTGGAATTGATGAAACCGCGCATTGCAGTCCTCGGTTGCGGATACTGGGGCAGCAACCACATCCGCACCCTCAAGGCGCTCGGCGCGCTGCACGCGGTCTCGGACGTCAACCCTGCCCGCGCCGAAGGCTTCGCCAGTGAGCAGGATTGCCTGGCGATCGAGCCGGAGGCGCTCTTTGTCCGCAGCGACGTCGATGCCATCGTCATGGCGCTGCCGCCGCAGTTCCATGCCGACATGGCGGTGCGCGCCGTCCAGGGCGGCAAGGACGTGCTGGTGGAGAAGCCGATCGCGCTGACGGTGGCGGATGCCGAGCGCTCGGTGAAGGCGGCGGCCGACAATGGCCGTGTCTTCATGGTCGGCCATGTACTGCGCTTTCATCCAGCCTTCGAGACGTTGAAGGCGCTGATCGACAATGGCGAGCTCGGCGAGGTCCGCTATATCCATTCGCACCGTCTCGGGCTCGGCAAGTTTCACACCGAGAACGATGCGCTGTGGGATCTCGCGCCGCACGATCTGTCGATGATCTTGGCCATCACCGGCACGGAACCGATCGAGGTGCGTGGCGAGGGGGCAGCGCTCCTCGACAATCTTAGCGATTTCGCGCATCTGCACATGCGCTTTCCCAACGGTCTGCGCAGCCATCTCTTCGCGTCGCGGCTCAATCCCTACCGCGAGCGGCGGCTGACCGTGGTCGGCACCAAGGCGATGGCGGTATTCGACGATGTCGAGCCGTGGGAGCGCAAGCTCGCCGTCTACCGCCACGCGGTGTGGCAAGACAGCGGCCAATGGGCCTTCACCACCAACGAGCCGTCCTATGTGGCGGTGGGCGAGGGCATGCCGCTGACGAGAGAGCTTGAGCATTTCATCCAGTGCATCGAGACGCGGGCAGAACCGCGCACCAGCGGCGAGGAAGCCATCAGGGTGCTGCGTATCCTGACCGCTGGCACGGTTACCCACACCGGATCGTCTTCCTGAGAGAAAGTGCCGCTGTGTTAGAGCCTGATCATCCCGATAGGATCGGGATCATTCGGCGGGAATCTGCGCCGGGCGGGCTGCCAGCCGCGTCAGCATCGCCTCGGCCTCGGCGCCACGCTCGGAACGCTCGATGAAGCCGCCGCCGAACACGCGGGCCTGGTTGCCGTCGTCGGAATAGAGCACGCAGGCCTGGCCGGGCGCGATGCCGGACTCGCCGTCGACCAGTTCCACTGAAGTGATGCCGGCGTTGTGATGCAGCACGGCCGGGCGCGGCGGGCGTGTCGAGCGGACCTTCGCGAAAAGCTCCAGCCCAGCCGCCGGGATGTCGGACAGCGCGGCGTCGCCCAGCCAGTTCATGTCGCGCAAATAGATCTTGTGCGTCTCCAGCGCCTCGCGCGGACCAACGACGACGCGGGCTCGATCGGCGTCGAGATGGACGACGTAGAGCGGCTCGCCCGAGGCGATGCCGATGCCGCGGCGCTGACCGATCGTGTAGCGCAAAATGCCTTCATGGCGGCCGAGCACGCGGCCGTCGATATGGACGATGTCGCCCGGATTGGCAGCAGTCGGCTTCAGCTTGGCGATGATGTCGGAATATTTGCCCTGTGGCACGAAGCAGATGTCCTGGCTGTCCTGCTTGGCGGCGACCGTCAGCCCCATTTCCTCGGCGATGGCGCGAACCTGCGGCTTCGACAGGCCGCCAAGCGGAAAGCGCAGATAATCGATCTGCGCCTGCGTGGTGGCGAACAGGAAATAGCTCTGGTCGCGGTCCGCGTCGACCGGCCGGTACAGTGCGCGATGGGCGCCGTTGGCGCCGGAGCGGATGTAGTGGCCGGTGGCCAGCGCGTCGGCGCCGAGCTCCTTGGCGGTCGCCAGAAGGTCGGCGAACTTCACCGTCTGGTTGCAGGAAACGCAAGGGATCGGCGTTTCGCCGGCCACATAGCTCTCGGCGAAGGGGTCGATCACCGCCTTGCGGAAGCGCTCCTCGTAATTAAGCACATAGTGCGGAATGCGGAGCGTCTCGGAGACGCGGCGGGCATCGTCGATGTCCTGGCCGGCGCAGCATGAGCCGGCCCGGTGCGTTGCCGCGCCATGGTCGTAGAGCTGCAGCGTGACGCCGACGACATCATAGCCTTCGCGCTTCAAAAGACCGGCAACGACCGACGAGTCGACGCCGCCCGACATGGCGACAACGACGCGGGTGTTTTCGGGACGTCCGGGAAGGTCGAGGCTGTTCATGGTTCTTTCGTTCTGCACGGCGTCCTGGAAGAGGGCGCTTGAATGCCAATGGCCGGAATATAGGTCAAGCTTTCCGGGTGCGCCAGCTTCGCGAACCGGCCGATTTTTTTGAACGGATTCGGCGCTCGCGGGCAGATATCTCAAATGCCGACGAAAAGACTAACGCGGCGTTCATGATCCTTACCTAGCTATTAGGGTTCGCTTAGGCAATTTTTAAAGCTGTGGCGGTAATGTGGTGGGGATTGGGTCTTTGAGTTTTTAGTAGAGAGTACGATGACCGATCTTGTTAGACCGCGCGTCAAATATGTTATCGGGCCTGACGGCAGCCCCCTTACGATTGCCGATCTGCCGCCGACGAACACACGTCGCTGGGTTATCCGGCGCAAGGCGGAAGTGGTGGCGGCTGTACGGGGTGGGCTTTTGAGCCTCGAAGAGGCATGCCAGCGCTACAAGCTGACCACCGAGGAATTCCTGTCCTGGCAGGCGTCGATCGACGAATATGGCCTTGCCGGGCTGCGCACGACGCGCATCCAGCAATATCGACATTAAGGCTGGTTCGACGAACTCAAAAGGCGCGACAATCCGCGCCTTTTTTGCTTTGCCGCCAGGGTTTTCTCTGCTTCAGACGGTCAGCACCACCTGCCGATCGGCCGAGAAAGGCATGAGCGGCGCCTGCCTCTTCGAGCGGGTCTTTGCGACACGGACGGCAAGCTTTTGCGCGTCGACCTTGCCACATTCCAAAAGCGCGGTCGGCACGACGCGCCGAACTCGGCCAGAACCGGTGGGTTGCTCAATCAGATAAGGTCCTGGCCGGAATCGCCTGCGCCCGACATTAGGGATGCCCGGATGCGGCCGGTCGCGGAATATGAAGGGGATTTGGTAGCATAGGCCTGAAACTGGCGGCTGCTCGACCAATGAGCGGCGACGTTCCAGATGAGAAACGCCCTGATCGCTGGGTGTTGACTGGCCTTAAAGCCTTGTTTTCAGCCGATCATGGCGCTGCGGCCGCCGGTCTCGGCGTCGCGGATTTTGGTGTCGCGTGATTCGAGCATTTCCGCTTTGGAAAGTTCCGCTTCGGCTTCGCCGAGCAGTGATTCGGCAACGCTTCGCTGCTGGGCGAGGTCGCTTTGCGAGTTTCTGAGATTGTCGCGGCGCAGGCGCGCTGCCTTGGCGAAGGTCGGATAGGCAAAATGGTTGATGTCGGTGATGCCGGCTTTCTTTTCTTCGGCAGTGATCTGGAGCTCCAGTTCGACAGCCATGCGCTCGAATTCAGCGATCATCATGTCGAGTTGCAGCAATTGCCGCCGCTTCTCATTCACCTGGAACTGCTTCAGCCGAACGAGGTTTTCACGTGACTTCATGATTCGGTACTCCTGGAAACGCACACCTGCACATATCGTCCAATCACCTGGCAAACTCAGGCTTCACCCGTTTCCACCGACTTTACGGGAACTATGGGAAACAAATTCCTAAAGTTTTTTGCCGGCGGTAACCATTCGTTTACGGGCATTGTTAATCATACGGCTCAGGACTTAAGGCCGGGTAAAAATTCCGGCTCTCGATGCGGAAGCACGGCCAGCGAGTCCCTGGAGTCACTTAGTCTGGCTTATTAATGTTTTGCATTAGCGGTTTGGTTGTGTGATTCACTATTAGATTCAACAAGGTGTAGAAAGGGGTTAAAAAATCTGGTACCGTCAGCGGCACGGAATTAGGTTTTGTTAACCATTCGATGGCAGCCTCTGCTCAGGCAATCACTGCTCCGGTCCTGGACGGGTCGTGAAATGGTCCGGCAGCAGAAAAGGGGAATGAAATGCGTGTTCTGCTGATAGAAGATGACAGTGCAACCGCACAAAGCATCGAGCTGATGCTGAAATCGGAAAGTTTCAACGTCTATACGACCGATCTTGGCGAGGAAGGTGTCGATCTAGGCAAGCTCTACGACTACGACATCATCCTTCTCGACCTCAATCTCCCCGACATGTCGGGATATGAGGTCTTGAGAACACTTCGCCTTTCCAAAGTGAAGACGCCGATCCTTATCCTCTCCGGCATGGCCGGCATCGAGGACAAGGTACGCGGCCTCGGCTTCGGCGCAGACGACTATATGACCAAGCCGTTCCACAAGGACGAACTGGTCGCTCGCATCCACGCTATCGTGCGGCGCTCCAAGGGCCATGCCCAGTCGGTCATCACCACCGGCGACCTGGTGGTCAATCTCGATGCCAAGACCGTTGAGGTCGGTGGCCAGCGCGTGCATTTGACCGGCAAGGAATACCAGATGCTGGAGCTGCTCTCGCTGCGCAAGGGCACTACGCTCACCAAGGAAATGTTCCTCAACCACCTTTACGGCGGCATGGACGAACCGGAACTGAAGATTATCGACGTCTTCATCTGCAAGCTGCGCAAGAAGCTCGACGCCGCTTCCGGCGGCCAGAACTACATCGAGACGGTTTGGGGTCGCGGCTATGTGCTGCGCGAGCCGGAAGATATCCGCGTCAGCGCCTGAGCTGACGACGCGGATCCGATCGATTTTCCTACAAAATCCGGCTTCGGCCGGACTTTTGCGTTTGTATCGCAGACATTAGAGCGCCAATTCCCCGGGGCCATGCGCCCGGGATCGGCGAATCAGGCTGCAATTCTCAAGGTGCGGAAGCATTCGAGAAGTTGCGGCCGATTGAACGGCTTCAGCAAATAGCCTTGAGCGCCGGCGCGCTTTGCCCGCATGATCGAAGCGACGTCGACCTCAACCAGCGAAATCAGGATCTGGGGCTGTATCCTTTCCATGGCGCGTATGCGGCGGATGACTTCCTCCGCCTGCATGTCCGGCAAGGCGCCGTCGACGACGATGATATCCGGCATGTCGGCAGTGCACATCTCGACCGCGTCAAACCCGCTGGCAGCTTCGATGACCAGCATGTCGGAACCACCCAGGATGCGCTTTGCGACCTTCCTGATGACGCTCGAATCGTCGATGAACATGCAGCGTTTCATTTCCGGGCCCTCTTTGCCATGCGGCAATCCGGCAGCGTCGCGGTACTGAAAGGCAGGGTAGGATCAATCCGGTAAAGAAGCTGAAAAGCCGATAGGTAAAATTTTTGCAAGAACAGCTTTTACGGAAACTTCTTGACCGATGCTTCGGCCGAACTAGCCTGGAAGGCTCATTTCATTCGACCGTGATGGCGTAGTAAATATTGTCTAAAAACTCTTATCTGTTCTTTTCAATCATTTCTTAGTAACTTCAAGCAGCCGATAGTACGATTTCTTCTGCGTTCGCGTGGATCGATACCGTCATGTTCGCCTCGCGCGCCAGAAGCAACGTGTAGTAGGGCTGCACCGAATGCGCGTCGATCGGTTCTTCAGGCCTGTTGCCGGAATGGAGTTCCAGGAATTTGGGCGGCACGCGCAGCATCGGACCGCTCGCGGCGAGCGCAAAGCGGGGTTCTGTGTCGAGGTTTTCAAGCGTAACCGTAAGCTTACCGCCACGCGGAATGGCGGCGTTGGCGACGAGAATGAGATTGAGCAGCAGCTTTACCTTGTTCTTGGGCAGTAGCGCACGGGTTCCGTTCCAGACCAGTTCCGGCTTCTCGTTCTTCAAAAAGGCGATCGCAACGGCCTCGGCGTCCCCCGTGTCGATCATCATGCCGGCAGAACCGGCTGCGCCGAAGGCGATGCGGGCGAATTGCAGGCGGGCCGAAGCGTTTCTGGCGCTCTGCCGAATCAATTTCATGGCATCTTCGTCGGCGCCGCCTTCGTCGAGCAGCTCAAGCCCGTTGTTTATGGCGCCGACCGGCGAAATGATGTCGTGGCAGACCCGGCTGCACAAAAGCGCTGCGAGATCGGGTGCGGAAAGGGTGAAAAGCTCGGCCATCGGCGAAAGTCCCTGCAAAATTTCACTAGAATGGCCGCGCGGTAAATGATCACGCCTGCCCACACGAATCACGCTCTCTCCCAAGGCCTTGAATACACAGCGCCTGAGCGTGCAGCAACAAATCCGGAATTGTCGTTATCGAAAATGGTGTGTTCACGCAGGGTGCGGATACTGCGGGGCGACGCGAAACCAGCTCGAACCAGCCTTCTAACCGCCATCTTAATGTGAAAGCTTAATGGTTGAAAAAGGATTACGGCATAGTTTGCCCATAACAGTCATCCTTAGCGGCCGCCAAAGAGCCGCACGGATGTGAGGCGTCGGCGAAAGTGCTCCCTGACGGAGATTGGAAGCATGTTTTCCCGATACTACGACCGGAGTTTTTTCCGTGTCACCTCAGACCGGATTTTCCGTGTCCTCTCAATGGCGATCGCTCTCATGGGCCTTGTCATCGTTTTTTCGACCTCGCCTTCGCGGGCCCAGGAATACACCGCTCAGGAGATCGTCGATTCCGGTCATAAATTCTTCGGCGCGACGTCGGGCGGGCTCGCCACCGTCGTCGAGAAGATTTTCGCCTCCTACGGCCTGCCTAATGGCTATTTGCTTGGCGAGGAGGGCTCGGGCGCGCTGATCGGTGGCCTGACCTATGGCGAAGGCACGCTCTACACCAAGAATGCCGGCGATCACAAAGTGTTCTGGCAGGGCCCCTCGCTCGGCTGGGATTTTGGCGGCGAGGGCTCGCGGGTGATGATGCTGGTCTATAATCTCGACGACGTGAACAGCCTCTACAATCGTTTCGGCGGCGTTGCCGGCTCTGCCTATCTCGTGGCTGGCGTCGGCTTCAACGTGATGAAGAACAACAATGTGCTGCTGGTGCCGATCCGCACCGGCGTCGGCGCCCGGCTTGGCGTCAATCTCGGTTATCTAAAGCTGACCCAGCGCGCCACCTGGAATCCATTCTGAGCAAGCGGTTGCCTCGCCGTCTCGACTGGTTCCAAGGTCGACGATCTGAACATTGCTGCGGCAGACCCTTGCCGCAGCGCTGGAATTCCGTCATGCGAACGTGGCACAGTCGCTTACGGTTGTTTGCCGTCCATAACGGATAGTCACCTTGGTTCAGTCGGTCCTGTTCTTTGTCCTCGGCTTTCTCTGCGCCGGCTTTGTAGCGCTGATGATTGCCCCGGCCATCTGGCGGCGGGCCGTGATGCTGACGCGCAAACGCGTCGAGGGCTCGATGCCGCTGACGCTGGCCGAGATCCAGGCGGAGAAGGATCGCATCCGCGCCGAGTTCGCCATGTCGACGCGCCGGCTCGAGATGAGCGTCAAGTCGCTGCGCGAGAAGTCGGCCGAACAGCTTGTCGAGATCAGCCGCGGCCGCGAGGCACTCAAGGAGCTGGCGCTCGAGCGGAAGGACAAGAAACAGGCCCTTTCCGAACTCGAGGCCAAGGGCGAAGACCTTCGGCAGCGCGAAGACCAGTTGCAGCTTTTGTCAGATCGGCTTGCTCAAACCGAGCATGCCCTGGAAAAGCGTGTGCTCGAGCTGAAAAAACTGGAGCATATGTATGACGACGCCAGCTTTTCTTCGAGCAGCCGTCAGATCGAACTTGTGGCGCGCGAGTCCGAACTGCAAAAGCTGGCCGACGACATTTCGGTGCTGCGCGGCCAGCGCAAGGAGGCGGACAGGCGCCAACAGGAGATCGCGGCCGAGAGCAAGGCCGCACGAGACGCGTTGAAGGCCGAGAAGAGAAGGACCGGCGAACTGGACAAGAAGGTCGAGCGCCTGCTCGCCACGCTTGCCGATCGCGAGGACAAGCTTGACCGCCGCGACAAGGAAATCGCGCGGCTTCGCGAAAAGTCGAAAAGCGAACGCGTGGAAAACGCCTCCGCGGTGCGTTTCGTCGGAGTGCAAGGCAGTCAGGCCGATGCGGCCGTCAAGGACGACACCCAGAAAGCCATCGCCAAGCTCGACAACGACCGCGAGCGGTTGGAGGCGAGGCTGACGGAACTGGCCCGCGAGAACAAGAAACTGAAAACGGATCTTGCCGCCTTCGAGGCATCCAAATCCGAAGGCGGCGACGATGCGCGCCGCGCCAGCGCTGCATTGCGTGAGCAGATGAGCGACCTGGCGGCGCAAGTCGTCGCCCTGACGGCGAAGCTCGACGGGCCGGAGTCGCCGATCGCAAAGGCTCTTGCGGCACCCAACCCACCGGGAAGCGGCGAACGCAGCCTTGCCGATCGCGTGCGGGCGCTGCAGAAGGCCGAATCGGCGCATTGAGCCCAGCCAGTGATGCTGTCTTCTGCGGCTCAGGTCCTGCTTGCCGAAAAATGATGTAAGGCGATGGCTGACGCGGCGGCGACATTCAGGCTGTCGAAGCCCTCTGCCATATCGATCCGCACCGTCCGCAGGCGGGCGAGCAGACTTTCGGGCAGGCCTTCGCCTTCGGTGCCGAGATAGAGCGCCAGCCGTTCAGTCCCTTTCGCATCGCGGATGCCGGTTTGCCCGCGTGGCGACAAAGCGAACTGGCCGAAGCCCAGCCGGTCGAGCGCCGCGGTGAAGCCGATGGTCTCAGTGAAGGAGGCGAAGGGAACTTTCAGCGCGGCGCCGACCGAGACGCGGATCGCCTTGCGGTACAGCGGATCGCAGCAGGTCGCGTCCAGAAACACCGCATCGGCGCCGAAGGCGGCGGCGTTGCGAAAGATCGAGCCCATATTGTCATGGTTGGCGATGCCGACCAGCACGACGATCAACGCGCGGGCGGGCAAGGTATCCAGCAAGGCCTCTGCAGGCTGCGCCGCGCCCTTGCGGCCGATCGCCAATATGCCGCGATGCATGTGAAAGCCGGCAATCCTGTCCATGATCTCGCTGGCCGCCACGTAGACCGGAAGGTCCGCGGGTGCCTTGCGCAGGGTCCAGAAGAGGCCTGCCAGCCGGTTTTCGAGTACCAGCACCGATTCGGCCGAGAAGCGATTGGCCGCGAGCAGCATTTCGAGCACCACCTTGCCTTCGGCAACGAAGCGGCCCTGCCGGCCGGCAAGATCGCGCTCGCGGATGTCGAGATAGGCGGCGACGCGCGGGTCTTGCGGGTCTTCGATACGAATGGGGCGCATGCTTGCCTCGGCGGACACGCATCGCCCCGAAAATCATAGTGGCTTTTCGGACAGTTCGATGCGTGGATCCAAAGTACGTTCTGCGTCGAAGTGGATGCAAGTCGCTCTAAGCGGCGAGGTAGGGGTGCTTGGGCAGTTCTTGCTTTTATGCATGTCGTTATCCCAAAACCGCTTCGCACCTCGGGTCAAACCCAAGGGCAGGCTTTTGGCCGACATGCATTGGCCGGTCAGGTCCCGGAGCGACGCAGGCGGTAGGCCACCTGCGACAACTCACCTTCGCCGAAAATCCCGTCCAGCGTGTTGAGAAGTTCGCGCACGGCATCGGATTTGCAGGAATAGTAGATCATCTGCCGGTCGCGCCGGGTCTCGACGAGATCGAGCGCCCGCAGTTTGGCCAGATGCTGGGACAGGGCGGATTGGCTGAGCAGAACCTTCTCGGCGATAGCACCGACCGACATTTCACCATCGGCCAGATAGTTCATGATCAACAGTCGTTTCTCGTTGCCCATCAGCGTCAGAAACGCAGCCGCTGATTCGGCATTGGCGATTAGCTTTTTCGAGACCATCGATCCCCCACACCTTCCTGCTCATCCGGCGCTATGGGGGCAATAGCGTCTGATTCCATAGACTCACTCGCGAATGCGCGCTGGCGATTCAACGCTACCGGGAAAGGGTAGAACATTTCACTCAAACCTCAAGACTTGCTTTCGACCCGACACGATTAACTGTCGGACTGTGTTTCGTCTGCAACTCGGCCGGTCTTTGCCATGTCGACCAGAACATGCCTGAGCTCACGCGCCGCCCTCAGTGGCTCGGGGAAGAAGACCCGGCAGACATCGTCGCCCAATGCCAGGTCCATGCCGTCGGCGTCGAAGCCGGTGATGACCCAGCCGTCGCCTGCGGCCTTGGCGAAATGGCGCGCGTAGACGGCAATTGCGTCGCTATGGTCGGCATTCATGTGGTCGAGGGCAGATTGTTCACCAGCGGCAAGCTCTTCGACGATCGGAGCGGTCGTGACCAGATCGGTGCGCTCAAGCAAGTAGGCCTTGCCGAAGCCGCCGTTGAGACTGGCGCGCTCCGGCTCGAGGCGGAAGATCGAGAAATCGCCAAGTCCGGCATAGAGCTTTGCTTTGGGGTTGCGGTTGAGATAGCGCCGTTCGGCGCGGGCATGCTCGCCGGACCCGCGCTCAAGCCGTGCTGCCCGACAGACGAGCGTCAGCCGCGGGTGCGCCAGCGGGTCGCCCCTGCCGGGCTCGCCGACAAGCAGCGAACAGCGCGGGTCGGCAAGGATCGCGCCGGTATGGGCGGACAGCATCGACACAAGGATCAGCGGCGCGCCGTCGATATCGGTGGCGACACCAACCCTGCTGGCCAGCGGCGAACCGGTCCCGGGCTCGATCACCGCCAGCGCGCCGAAACGGGCACCGCGGATCATCGTCTTCGCCAGCCTGATCGCTTCGGCGTCGGTCTCGCGGATCACGTCCTTTTTTCGGTCGGCCAAAATCCACCCGTCTTAAGATGATTTTTATTCTCCGGTTATCAACCTATCACACCGGATTTGACAAGGGCCTCAGTTTCGCTTTCCGAAAGACCGAAGCGTGCCAGCACGGTCGCCGCCTGACAATCGCGATCGGCCGGCATGGCGGCAAGCGTCGGCCGGGAGCGCGAAAAGCGCGGCGCCGGGACGGGGCGCTCAAGCGCACCCGACGTCACAAAGGCGTTGCGAGCGCGATTGTGCGGATGATCCCTGGCTTCCCGCAACGACAGAACCGGTGCAACGCAAGCATCGGTCGCAGCAAAGAGACGGTCCCAGTCGTCCCGTGTCTTCTGCCCGACCCGATCGACAATGGCAGCGCGCATCTGCGGCCACAAATTCCTGTCGTATTGGCCGAGTACAAAACGCTCGTCGAGCGGCAGCAGTCTTGCGAATTCAGCGAAGAACCGGGGTTCAAGGCAGCCGACGGCGACGTGGCGTGCGTCCGCCGTCTCATAGGTGTCGTAAAAGGGCGCGCCGGAATCGAGCAGGTTCGCGCCGCGCGTGTCACTCCACAGGCCCGCCGCCATCAAGGCGTGCACAGGTATCGCCAGCATCGAAGCGCCCTCGATCATCGCGGCATCGATCACCTGGCCCTTGCCGGAGCGCGAACGCTCAAACAGGGCGGCCAGTGCGCCGGCAACCAGCATCACGGCGCCGCCGCCATAGTCGGCAACGAGGTTGAGCGGTGGGACTGGCCGGCTTCCTTCCTGGCCGATGGCGTGCAGCACACCCGAATAGGCGAGGTAGGTGATGTCGTGGCCGGCACGACCCGATAGCGGTCCGTCCTGGCCGAATCCCGTCATGCGGCCGTAGATCAGCGCCGGGTTGCGCGCCAATGCCGCATCCGGCCCGAGACCAAACCGCTCCATGACATCGGGACGAAACCCTTCAACCAGAATGTCGGCCTTTTCGGAAAGGCGCAGCACCAGTTCGGCGCCTTCCCAGCGCCTTAGGTCAATCCGCAGGATGGAGCGGCCGTGACGGTCGATGTCGTATTCATCCGGTAGCGACAGGAACGGCTGGGTCGACCCAATCCGCTCGATGCGCAGCACCTCGGCGCCCATCTCCGACAGCATCAGGCCGGCCAGCGGCACCGGTCCAAGCCCGGCCATTTCGATGACCGTCAGACCGGCGAGCGGGCCGGTCTTCGCCTGCGGCGCGACTTCGGCACTCATGATCGGCTACTTCGGCGCCATGCGGATGGCGCCGTCGAGGCGGATGGTCTCGCCGTTGAGCATCTGGTTTTCGACGATGTGCAGCACAAGGGCTGCATATTCGGAAGGCTCGCCGAGACGGGACGGGAAGGGCACCGCGGCGCCCAGCGAATCCTGCACCTCTTGCGGCATGCCGGCCATCATCGGCGTCTTGAAGATGCCGGGCGCGATGGTGCAGACGCGAATGCCCGACCGTGCAAGGTCGCGCGCAACCGGCAGCGTCATGCCGACGACGCCGCCCTTGGAGGCTGAATAGGCGGCCTGGCCGATTTGACCGTCATAGGCGGCGACCGATGCCGTGTTGACGATGATCCCGCGCTCGCCGCCCTCCAGCGGCTCAAGCTTTGCGGCCCGGTCGGCGACGAGGCGGATCATGTTGAAGGTGCCAATCAGATTGACCTCGATCACTTTGCGATATTGGTCGAGTGGGTGCGGACCGTCCTTGCCGATCGTCTTCATACCGATGGCGATGCCGGCGCAATTCACCAGGATACGAGGTTCGCCGAGCTTTTTTGCCACTTCCGCCACGCAAGCAGCACCGCCGTCGGCGCTGCTTACGTCGCATTGGATGGCGATGCCGCCGATATCGGCCGCAATCTTCGCCGCACGCTCGATGCCGAGGTCGAGGATGGCAACGCCGGCGCCCTTCGCGGCCAGTGCACGCGCCGTCGCTTCGCCTAGGCCGGAGCCGCCGCCGGTGACGATCGCAATCTGGCCGTTCGGGTTCATGCCGGCGTCCTCCATCCTGCCGCGCACATGCTACGAAGCCCGACAGGACGGCGCAACAGCATCCGGCCGGTCACGCCATCGCGGCGACGTGCGCGGCAATCCTTGCCTGATCGGCGTGGCAGACCTCCCCCACCAGCCGTGCCATCGCGCCCGGCACGATCTCATGCGACAAAAGCCGGTCAGGATCGACCGGGCGCGGCATGGAGATTTGCCCACGCGGGATTCTCTTGAAGCCGAGCGGGCCATAATAGGGCTCGTCGCCGACAAGCATCACGGCCGGCATGCCGGCCTTGGCGGCGGCCTCCAGCGCGATCGTCACCAGCCGGCGGCCGATGCCGAGATTCTTGAAGGCCGGCCGCACGGCAAGCGGTCCGAGCATAAGCGCACGGCCGGCGCCGGCCGCGATGCGCGTCATGCGCACCGAGGCAACAACGATGTCGTCATCGACGGCCACGAACGACAATGCGCGTTCATGCGGGCCGCCCTCGCGGATCTTGTAGGCGCCCAGCACAAAACGGCCCGGCCCGAAGGCTTCGTCGTTGATGGCTTCGATTTCGGGGTCATGCGCCGGATTTTCCGGCAGGTATTTCACGTCGGCAAGGCTCATGGTCTTTGCGTTCCGGTATACGGGGAAAGGTTTGCTGCAAACGGCAGCGTTCGCCAGTCAGCGCTTCATCAAGCGCGGGCGCCCTTTCGTCGTCGGTCGAACCGGATCAAGGCAAAGTCGAACATGCGGATTTTCCGCTAGCACCAATCTTCAGCCGCTGCAATCGGCCGTTTTCGCCTGCCGCCCTTCGTGTACCGCCCTGGCGATTGACGAACTGTTCAACGCCTGGCGGTTTCCGTGTGGTCAGCTCGCGCCTACATCCCATAGAGACGAAAGGACATCGCATGGGATTGCTGGTCGACGGCAAATGGCAGGACCGCGGGTACGACACCAAACAGAGCGACGGCGAGTTCGTGCGGGCGCAGTCGCAATGGCGCGACTGGGTCACGGTTGACGGCACGCCGGCCGAAGGCCGCAAGCGCGGCTTCAAGGCCGAGCCGGGCCGCTACCATCTCTATGTCTCGCTTGCCTGTCCCTGGGCGCACCGGACGCTGATCTTTCGAGCGCTGAAGAAGCTCGAGGGCGTGATTTCGGTCTCAGTCGTCCATCATTTCATGGGCGCCAACGGCTGGACATTCCTGGCCGAGGACGGCGCCACCGGCGACACGCTCTACGGTTTCGATTTCCTGCATCAGATCTACACCAAGGCTGATCACGCCTATTCCGGCCGCGTGACGGTGCCGGTTCTGTGGGACAGGCGAGAACAAACAATCGTCTCCAATGAGTCCTCCGAGATCGTCCGGATGCTCAATTCAGCCTTCGATGAATGGGGCGACGTCAGCCTCGATTTCTATCCGAAAGCACTGCGCAGCGAAATCGACGCCGTCAATGCGCTGGTCTATCCCTCAGTCAACAACGGCGTCTATCGCGCCGGCTTCGCCACCACGCAATCGGCCTATGAAAAAGCGTTTGGCGAACTGTTCTCGGCGCTCGATAAACTCGAGGATCGCCTATCTCGCCAGCGTTATCTCGTCGGTGACCGCATCACCGAGGCCGATTGGCGGCTGTTCACCACGCTGATCCGCTTCGACCCGGTCTATGTCGGCCATTTCAAGTGCAACCTGCGCCGCATCGCCGACTACCCGAACCTGTCGAACTATCTGCGCGACCTCTATCAGGTCCCAGGCGTCGCAGGCACGGTGAGCCTGCACCACATCAAGGCGCACTATTACGGCAGCCACGAAACGATCAACCCGATGCGCATCGTGCCGGTCGGGCCGGAACTGGACTACGCCGCGCCGCATGATCGCAATCGGTTCAGGAAGGCGGCGTGACCTACCAGTAGGGCGACGCCACCGCGCCGCCAAAAATCTCGGCAATCCGTCGCAGTGTGGCCGGCGTCGTTCTTTCCGGCAGGCGGTCGAGAGGAAAGAAATCGGCTGCGGCGATCTCGCGGTCCGGCAGCTTCGGCGCCGTCTGATTGAACTGCTCGACCAAATAGAGGCCGACATGGTCGCGGCGGCTGGCCCGACGGTTGAAATGCATCGATTTCAGCACCGGCGGCGCGGTCAATGCAATATTGCCCTCCTCGGAGAGCTCGCGCGCCAGCGCCTCGATCATCGTCTCGCCCAGCTCGACGCCACCGCCGGGAAGCTGCCAGCCCGGTACATAGGTGTGGCGAATGAGGAAGACGGAATTGGACGCGCGGTCGTGGATCAAGCCGCGCACCCCGAGCGTCATCGGCCGCCGCAGCACGAAATACAGATGAAACAGCCTTGCCCTGAGACCCGGCCAGCCGGCCTGGCGGAAAGCTTGCTCCGGATCGGGCCGCGTCATCACCCACGAAACCGTGGGTGGAAAGCAGCGCGCGCGTCGCTTATGAAGAAAGGATGTTCAGGCTCGCGCATATTTCCGATATCCATCTGGGACCGCTTCCCGGTGTAACCTATCGCGATCTCGCCTCCAAGCGCGTGGTCGGTTACGTCAACTGGCAGCGCAACCGCCGCCGCCACATGCGCGATGCCGTCATCGACACGATCGTCGCCGATATCAAGGCGAGCGCACCGGATCACCTTGCTGTCACCGGCGATCTGGTCAATCTGGCGCTCGATGGCGAGATCGAGATGGGCAAGCACTGGCTGGAGACGCTGGGTTCTCCCGATGATGTGTCGGTCGTTCCAGGAAACCACGACGCCTATGTGCCTGGCGCCTTCGACAAGGCCTGCCGGTCGTGGACGGCATGGATGACCGGCGACGGCATCAATACGCCGATCGACCGAGACGCCTTTCCGTATCTGCGCGTGCGTGGCAACGTCGCGCTGATCGGTGTGACGACGGCGCGGGCCACGGCTCCGTTCATGGCCAACGGCTTCTTTCTGGAAGACCAGGCGGAAAGGCTGCGCGAAGTGCTCGATGCTACGGCCAAGCGCGGACTGTTCCGGGTGATCATGATCCACCATCCGCCAGTGCGCGGCGCCGTTTCGCAGCCCAAGCGGCTGTTCGGCATTGCCCGCTTCCACAAGGTCGTTCAGCGGCACGGGGCCGAACTTGTGCTGCACGGCCATTCGCACGAACCGACGCTGTTTTCCATCAATGGGCGCGGCGCCAAAATTCCAGTGGTCGGCGTCGCCGCCGCAGGGCAGGCGCCAGGCGGCCGGCGGCCGGCGGCTCAATATAATCTGTTGGAGATCGATGGCGAAAAGGACAATTGGCGGATCAGGCTGACGCGACGTGGCCTGACCGGGCCGGCCATCCCGCCTTCCGATCTGGAGATTCTGGAGCTTGGCGCGGACGCTATGGCCTAGAGCCTGTTCCATCCCGATGGAACCGGGATGGGGCTCTATCTTCTTGTTTGACCATGATCTTTTCCGAAAAACCGGATTCCACTTTTCGCTACGCGGACCTTCAGTTCAGGATCATGGCCTGAAGCTCAGTCCCATCGCAACAAGGCGGTCCCAGAACAACACGATCGATACTGCCAGCCCGACCAGGGCGCCGGCGGCGATCAGGCCGAGACCGGAGAGAAACGCCGACCAACGCTTGCCGCGCGGGACGGATCGCAGTGGCGGCTCGGCTTCCGGGACCAGCGCGCGTTTCAAACCGGCGACTGCCTGCTCGACCCCGCCTTCCAGCATCCTCTGGCGCTCGACGACGCGCTCCGCGACGTAGCGCGTCACTTGATCGGCAACGGGTTTCATCTCGGTTGATTCGGCGAGCACCACCCGGCCGATGCGCGTATCCTTGAGGAAGCGATAGGTGCGGCGGTCGCGCCCCATAGCGACATGGCTGACGGCGTCGATCCAGAGGCGCGGCTGCAGCCCGGACGAGACGGCGAAGTCGAAATTGTCCATGTCGGCGGGCACGTCGGCGAAGATGGGCGCGAGTTCGGCGGCAAGCAAATCGAGCCGCATGCGATGCGCCTCGCGCATGTCGACCACGACGTCGTCGCGGTCGGCGAAGGCGTTTTTCACGTCGCGAATGGCGTCGGACAGTTTTCGCGACTGATCGATCTGGGTGATGTTCTCGCCTGCATCCTTCATCGGCGTTTGCCTCGCGGGTTTGGTTAACACCGAATTAACACAGCCGTCGGCAAAATGCACTTGCGAGATCGACAGGCCTTTAAGCGGCTTACCAGACAAACCGGCCCGAAGCCGTGCCCTCAGTCTTTGGCAGGGAGGGATCGATTCGCCGCGGCGGATTTTGGACGAAGCGGCCTGGCGCGGCGTTTCATGTTGCGGCAGACGATCTCGGCGATCAGGCCGGGCGCTTCCTCGACCAGCATATGGCCGGCCTCCAACACCTGGTGCAGGTGGAAATGCGCCGGCAGACCATCGGCCTGTGTGAAGGGCAGCACCGCGTCGCCTATCCCCCAAACCACCATCACCGGCATAGTGAGCGTTTCGAGCCGTTCGCGCGGGATGACGCCCTGCCGATCACCCCTGGTCATGACAGCCGCGATCTCGACAAGTCTCTGCAACTGGCCGGGACGCGCACGCATTTCGCCAAGCACATCCACGATGCGCTCCGAAGGCAGGCTTTGCGGTCCAGACATGGCGGCGAGGCAGGCGCGAAGTTCACTCTTGCCGGCAGCGGCGGCGTAACGGCGCAACAGCTGGCCATTGATCTCAGTCCCAAAACCGCCCGGCGCCAGAAGCGTCAGCGACGCTATCCTTTCGGGCTCGGCCAATGCCATCAGCACTGCCGCCGCTCCGCCCATCGAGTGGCCGACGAGATGCACCCTCCTAATTCTGCGTGCGGCGAGGTCTGCAAGAACGGCCCGGGCGGCCGCCTTGGCCGGACCGCCACCCGGAAAATCGAGGGATAGCCCATGGCCCGGAAGATCATAGGCCAGCGTCCGTGAACCAAGTGCCAGTGCCGAAATCACCTCGTGCCAGTCGTCGTGGCAACCGCCGAAGCCATGCAGGAAGACAATCGTCTTCGGACCGGTGCCCCGTTCGGCAGCGTAAAGGGATGAAATCATGCAATTTTATGGTTTTATTGCAAAATCAAACAGGATGCGAAATTCCAGATTGTGGCTGGATTGCGCCTTGTCCAAGCCGATGGCCAGTAAAATTTTCGCGATCAGCCGTGCTAGTTCAGAAAGCTAGCTGGCATTGCCGAGCCCGGCGGCACGCAACGCTTCGACCAGCCGATCGGTTAGATCGGCGGGGTATCTCCGCTCGACAAAGGTCGCGCGCGGATCGGCAGCGAATTTCGGGAATTTGACAGTCATCTCGTCCACGAGTTCATGCGCCAGTTGATTGCGGCCGGTTGCCTTCGCGCCGATCAACCGCGCGGCCAGATAGTGCGATTTCGTCGGCGTCGCTTGCAGCGCATCGCTGGCAAGCGCGGCCTTATTCATATCGCCCGCCATGAACTGCCCGACGAAAAGCCCGTAGTCCCACCAGGTCGGATGCGCGCTGGAGGTTTCGGCGGCGTGAGCAAGGATCGGTGTTCCCTCCCTGTACCTGCCGGCGAAAATCAACCCATAGGCGTAAGCTGCTGCCATGCTGAGGTCGTAAGGGTTGAGTTCGTAAGCCTTGTGCATCCAGCGGATCGATTCCTCCGAATTGCCGAGGCGGGAATTGAGATAGCCATAGGCACGGTGCGCATAGGGGCTGGTCGGCCCCATCTGCACGGCGCGACGGGCAAGCGACATCGCCTGTTCGATCGTTGCGCCGGCTGGATAGGCGTAGTGATCTGTGGCCGCCTCGAGATGCAGGGTCGCGAGCTCCGAATAGACGAGCGACGATTTCGCATCCCGATTGATCAGGTTTTCGAGACAGCGATAGGCAGCCTCATGGGTTTTCGCACCCTGGTCGAGATAGTACTTGTCGTTGAGCAGCAGACATTCCGTCAGGCCGGCCTGAAGACCGCTCTGTTCGATATAGTTGTAGATCGTGCCAGAGGCGGGAACGGCCGAACTCAAAATGCCGGCGACACTGTCCTCGACGGCGGAGGGTGTGCTGTCGGCGGCAGTCAAGTTGCGTGACAGCAGGACCCGTCCGGTCGCCACGCTTTGAAGCTCCAGAGTGACATCGCCTGCCGTTGGTCCCGGCAGGACATCGAATACGAAGCTGATTGCATCGGTGACCGGATCGGGCGGGCCGCCGGCGTCCCGACCGATGAAGTTGACCGTATCGAAGCCGCTGAGGCCGGCGCGCAGCGATGCCGCGACGCGGGCAGCCTCGGCACTGTTGGTTTTCACTGCAATGTAGACGAGCGGAAGGCTTTCAATCGGAGCCCATGGCGCAATGCTGCCGGTTGCCACCGCGTTTTCGATCGTCGACGCGGTATCGCTTCCCGCCAGCAATGCGCCGCTTCCCTGACGAAGGATCAGCACGCCCAGCATGGCGATGACCAGAGCGATCGCCAGCCAGAAGAACTGGAGATGGCGCAGCAGCGACGGTGCCGGCTCGCGAATGACAGGGGACATCAACGATGCGGCACCTGCGGCCATGCCGGGTTCCTCGAGCGATCCCGACAAGGTGGCAGCCGCCTCGGTGTGTTCCTCCGGCTCCGGCTCGGCCGGCAGGCGGATCGCGTTGAGTTCGTAGGATGGAACATAGCCGCCACGCGGAATGGCGATGCGGATCGGCTCGGCAACACCCTCATTGGCGAAGTAATGCTGCAGAAGCTCGCGCAGCCTGCCCGCCTGCACCCGCACCACGGCGTCGGTCGACGGATCGAAATCGCCGTCCTTGCCGAAAACATCCATCGCGATGGAAAAGCCCTTGAGCTTGTCGGCTTCGCCTGCCTGCTCGCGCTCGACCAGATAGCGAAGCAGCTTACGCGCTCGTTCGGATCTCCCGAACGTTTCGCTGGCTAGCAGTCGCTCCAACGTCTCGCGCACTGCGGGGGCGGCAGGCGTGGCATGCTGCAAGTGTCGATCCTTTCGAAGTCGGCACAGGTTAAGACGCAATCATATAGGGCCTGCCCTGCCATACAAGCATGCATCCATTATGCGATCGCGTACCCCACCGGATAATTTCCCGGTGGTTAACGGCGCGAAAGGCCAGAGCAAAAAGATACCATCTGGGTTCATCTTGCTCCAGCGCTGTTAGCCTTTCGACAGCTTGTCTAGAGCGGTTCAGCTTTTTTGATAGAACCGCCGAACCGCTCTAAGTATTTGTTTTTGCGCAATTCCGGACGGAAAACCGCTACGCACTTTTCCTGGAATTGCTCTAGTCGACCTTTCGGCCGACGATGCGGTTGGCGGCGGAAACCACGGCTTCCAGCGAAGCGGCCACGATGTTGGTGTTGATGCCGGCGCCGAACAGCTTGCCGCCGGGATGCTCCATCTCGACATAGGAGATGGCCGACGCATTCGAGCCGCGCTGCATGGAGTGCTCCGAATAGTCGAGCACCGACATCGGCACGCCGACATGACGCGACAGCGCGTCGACAAAGCCGTCGATCGGGCCGGTTCCGGAGCCTGAAATCGTCACCTCCTTGCCTCTGTCCAGGATGATCGCCTCCACCGCACGCCGGCCCTTGGTCTCGAGGTCCGGATAGGTGTGGTGGTCAAGGAACTTCAGCCGCGCGCCGGGCTGATCGACATAGGTTTCGAGAAAGCGCTCGTAGATGCGCTTGGCCGGCACCTCCTTGCCTTCGGCGTCGGTGATCGCCTGGATCGCCTGACTGAACTCGATCTGCAGGTTGCGCGGCAGGTTGAGGCCGTAGTCCGCCTGCAGCACATAGGCGATGCCGCCCTTGCCGGACTGCGAGTTGATGCGGATGATCGCCTCGTAGTTGCGTCCGACATCGGCCGGGTCGATCGGCAGATAGGGCACTTCCCAGTACGGCGTGTTGGCCTTGCGCAACGCCTTCATGCCCTTGTTGATGGCATCCTGGTGCGAGCCGGAAAAGGCGGTGTAGACGAGCTCGCCGACATAGGGATGGCGCTCGGGGATCTTCAACTGGTTCGAATATTCATAGACGTCCTTCATCCGGTTGATGTCGGAGCAGTCGAGCTCGGGATCGACGCCTTGCGTGTACATGTTGAGCGCCAGCGTGACGATGTCGACATTGCCGGTGCGCTCGCCATTGCCGAACAGCGTGCCTTCGACGCGGTCCGCGCCCGCCATCAGGCCGAGCTCGGTGGTGGCGACGCCGGTGCCGCGGTCGTTGTGCGGATGCAGCGAAATGAGCAGGTTCTCGCGGTTGTCGAGGTTGCGGCACATCCATTCGATGCGATCGGCATAGATGTTGGGTGTCGACATCTCGACCGTGGACGGCAGGTTGATGATCAGCTTGTTTTCCGCCGTCGGCTTCACGATTTCGGTGACGGCGTTGCAGATTTCCAGCGCCACTTCGAGCTCGGTGCCGGTAAAGCTCTCCGGCGAATATTCGAAACGATAACCGCCGCCGGCCTTCGCCGCCATGTCGGTGATCATCTTGGCAGCATCGGTTGCGATCCGCCTGATGCCGGCAACGTCCTTCTCGAAGACGACGCGGCGCTGCAATTCGCTGGTCGAATTGTAGAAATGCACGATCGGGTTGGTGGCGCCCTGCAGCGCCTCGAAGGTGCGGGTGATCAGTTCCGGCCGGCACTGCACCAGCACCTGCAGCGAGACATCGGCTGAGACATTGCCCTCTTCGATGCACCAGCGGGCGAAATCGAAATCGGTCTGCGAGGCCGACGGGAAGCCGATCTCGATCTCTTTGAAGCCCATGTCGAGGAGCAGGGCGAACATGCGCGCCTTGCGCTCGTGGCCCATCGGGTCGATCAGCGCCTGGTTGCCGTCGCGCAGGTCGACCGAGCACCAGATCGGCGCCTTGTCGATGACCTTCGAAGGCCAAATGCGGTCGGTGAGACCGACCGTCGGGTAGGGTTGGTATTTCCGGGCTGCCTCCGGCATGCCCCGGGCTGCCTCCGGCATGCCCCGGGCATCCTTGCCCATCTCCCCGCTGTCTGCGCGGATCTCTTCTCGTGCGTTCATTGTCGTCTCTCCCGGCGGCTCGCGGGGTCCGCCTTCAGGCGGATTTGGTGCCGAGCGGCGCCTTTACCAGATGTTCATTCGCTTGATGTGACTTGCCAATTTTGAGACTGGCCAAGGAGCATGCGCGTGAGCGGCGGTTCGACCGCCGGGCGCTCCTTCAGCGAACCCGGCGATCGCCGATAAGGCCGAGAAGCAGCAGAGCGGAAGCAAGCGCGCGCACGGTCTCGCCAGCAAAGCCGGTCTGACGGGAAGCGACGGAGGTGGCGCGGTTGATCATGGCGGTTTTCATACAGGAGCCGCCAAAGAGAGGCAAGTGGACGGACGACTGGCGTTTCCTATACTACCCGACGCATTCCTGAGCGACTGGGCTGGTCCTTCAGCGGCCGCGAGCAGATTGCGTGGCGCCTGATCCATTTAGGACAGCGCCGCAGGTCTTTCTGCAGCCGCAGATTACCCTCTATTCCCTCAGACTTCGCGCCACCAGCCGCGCCACGCTTGGCCCGATCAGCAGCACGACGAGGAAGCGTGCCGATTGCAACGCCATGACGAAGGAGATGTCGACGTGCTGTGCGGCGGCGGCGATGATGGCGACGCAATCCATGCCGCCGGGGCTGGTCGCCAGATAGGCGGTCAGCGGATCGATGCCGAGCACATGGCTGATCATGAAGCCGAGACCGCCGCAGAAGGCGATGAGGATGATGATCGAACCGACGATCTGCGGCAGGGCCCGCGTCGCGTGCCGCAGAATTGCCCTGGTGAAATTCAGGCCGATGGTCCAGCCGATCATCGTATAGCCGAGGGCAAGCAGCCAGGGCGGCAACTGCATCGGCACGCCTAGTCCGAGATGCACCGCAGTGCCGAAAACGAAGGTGCCGAGGAAAAAGGGTGACGGCAGCCTGAGCACCTTTCCGATGAGGCAGCCGACGAGCGCCACGCCAAGTGTCGCGGCAAAGGCTGTTGGATCGATCGGCGGGAACCAGATGATGGCCGGGACCTCGATGCCTGATGTGTCGACCCACATCTTTGCGACAAGTGCGGCAGTCATCGAGACGAAGATCACGCGCAGATATTGCATGAAGGCGACGAGGCGCTGGTCGGCGCCGAAGGCGCCTGCCATCAACACCATGGCGGTGGCCGCGCCGGGCGATGAGCCCCAGACTGCGGTGGTGCCGGGCAGGATACGCCAGCGGCTGATCAGCCAGCCGAGGAGGCTTGACGCAGCAACGGTCACCACCACGGTGCCGAGGAACAGCGGCCATTCCCTGTAGAAGACTGGAAAGATGTCCGCAGAGATCGAAGCGGCGACAAGGCAGCCGACGATCGCCTGGGCGGCGCCGAACAAAGGGCGCGGCACGCGCACCGTGGCGCCGTTGGTGCCGGCCAGGATCGCCGCCAGCATCGGCCCGATCAGCAGCGCCGCCGGCAAGGCGGCGAATTCCAGCGCGCCGGCAAACAGGATCGAGAAGATCAGGAGGGCCAGCCACTGCCAGACTCTGGGTATCCGCGCCATGCGTTCGACGGTCGGCTGGTCTGGCAGGGAATCCATTTTCGGTCTTAGACCCGAAGAGGGGAGATGCGAACCCCGCGGCGGCGAAAAATGCGTCCGCTCAGGCGTCAGTCGGTTTTAACGTGGGCAGGCCGAAGCCGCCTACGGGCTGGGTCTCGACCTGGAATTCGAAGCCGGCGATGATCGGCCGCGCCTTGGCGATCGCCGCCTGGACTTCCGGCAGTTGCAGCGAAGCCTTGTGGCTTGCCTGGTCGGTCCACACCTCGGTCACCCAGATCGCGTCGGCATCGGCCGGGTCAGTGGCGATGATGTAGCTCAGGCAGCCAGGCATGGCGCCGGTGCTGGCAAGCAGGACATCCATCATTGCGTCGCGCTGGCCGCGCGTCGCCCGCATCTTGCCGATCAGACCGTACATTGCCGTTTTCTCCGTTGGCTTCCGCGACAAGTATGCAGGTCGCCGCTCACGGCATCAACTGGCCACCATTCACCTCGATCACCTGGCCGGTGATGTAACCGCTCAACAGAGCGGACGAGAGGAACAGATAGGCGCCGACGCAGTCCTCGGGCGTGCCGGCGCGGCCCTGAGGAATGGTGGCCACCATGCCCTTCATCTGCTCCTCGGTGGAATAGCGCTCGTGGAAAGGCGTCGCGATGGTGCCCGGCGCCACCGCGTTGACGCGGATGTTGAAGCCGATCAGTTCCTTGGCCATGCCGCGGGTCACATTGGAGACGAAGGCCTTGGCCGAGCCATAAAGGCCGGCGCCGCCGCCGGCGCCATTGCGCGCCGCAATCGACGAGGTGTTGACGATGAAGCCGCCCTGGCGCTTCAGCCATGGCATCGCCTTGCGCGATGCGGTCAGCACGGAGCGGGCGTTGAGGTCCATCACCGCGTCGTAATGCGCCTCGGTCTGCTCGGCATAGGGCACGCGCCCAAGCATGCCGCCGGCATTGTTGACGAGACCGTCAAGCCGGCCGAAATGTTGCGCGCTGTCTTCGACGACGCGCTCGACATCGGCGGGGATCGAGAAATCGCCCTGGATCAGGAATACCTCGCCGCCGCCGTTGCGGATGGTCCCGGCCAGGTTTTCAGCAGCCGCCCGACTTGAATTGTAATGCAGCGCGACGCGGCATTTCTGCGCGGCGTAGGCCAGTGCAAGTGCCGCCCCGATGCCGGTCGAAGCGCCGGTGATCAGCACCGCCTTGCCGGCGAGGTCGGGGATGACCAAAGTGGGGGTGAGAAGGGCGGTTGTGGTGGCTGGCACGTCTATTCCTCCGGGACTCTCCCACTCTTCGTAGGGCCTCGCCGCCCTCATGTTCAAGTCAGTAGAGGTTCAGGGCCGCAAATAGGCGTAGCCCTGGCGCTGCAATTCGGCGAGCTTGACGACGCCGCCGGTCTCGGCGGCATGGAAGCCATCGAGGAGATCGGTGAGCGCAACATCCATGCCGTGCATGGTGTTGGCGCAAGCATGCGGGGTCAGCCCGTCGCGGACCAGGCCGGAAAAACGGCTGGAAATGGCAGCTGACGCGCTCTTCGACTTGAAGGCGGCGAGCGCCGGTCCATGCACGACCAGCACGATGTCGACCTTGCCGCCGGTGCCCTCATAATGGTTCTTGATATTGCCCAAAACGAAGCCGACCTTGTCGAGGTCACTGAGGTGATAGGCGACCTTCTGCCTTTCTTCCACGGTCGCCGCCTTCACCTGGCGCAGCCCGAAGAGGCCAGCGGCCCCGGCAAGGCCCGCACGGAAAATATCGCGGCGTCGCATCATGTCGTTCTCCAGTATGCAGTCCTCGCAAATTGCGTGGCTTCGGCCTCGATCCTAGCATAAATTGAAGTCACGTCCTGTCGGGCGAGGAGGGGCACATGACATCGAAGACCATTGTGGGCGCCGGACTTGGTGGCGCCTTGCTTGCCGCTGTTGCCGGCACGGCCCTTGCCGACGATACGCCTAAGCTCACCGAACTCAGCCCGGACGGCAAGGATGCCTGTTTCGGGCGTGTCTATGATGCCGCGCATCTCAAGGTACATCCGAACCAGAAGGTGGGACGGATTTTCTTCTACTATGGCAGCGATCCGGTCAGCCACCCGAACGAGGAGCCGAGCAGCGCTCCGTCCGGCTACAACGGCTTCATGGCGACGACGGTGCGCGGCGCCAAAAAGCCCGAATGGGTCGGCGGTTGGTGCGGCAAGGATGATCCGCAATCGGGCGAGATCCATTGCGGCATGGAATGCGACCGCACCATGGCCTTACTGAACGTCGATGAAACAGGACGGCTGATCGTCTCCGGCGTGCATCGCAACCTTTATCTCGATGCCGGCGCCGAGGATGAGCTGGGCGAAATGGAGTTTACCAAGCAGGCACTCGGCACGGAAGACGACGGCTTTCGGCTTGACCGCATGCCGGCGCAGACCTGCAAGGTCGAATTCGCGCGCATCGATCCGGTCGATCCGGCGCTGGGAGCACCGCTGCGTGAGCGGCTGAAACCGGACCAGCCGTTCTGCTACGGGCGCGACTACGATGCCGCGCATCTCGGCTCGCATCCCGATCAGCTTACCCACACCATCCGGGTTTTCCGGGGCCCAATCGAGCTGGCCTCCTTCGCCAAGGACGGCGATCCCACAAACTGGCCGAGCGGTGCCGATATCGTTGTTTCCGTCACCACGCGCCACAAGCCGGCCGAGGTCACGCAGAGCTACAGTTGTGAAGGCGAAGCGGACCAGTGGCGCTGTGTGGCGAGCGGAATGACGAGTGACTTTTCCTGCGATATCGCAGCCAGGGAGATTTATCTGCGTCGCGGCGCCAACGGCACGATGATGCTGGCCAACCCCAACAGCAGCCTGCCGATCATCGACCTGTGCTCGAAGGCGGCCGGAGGCGAGACCGCATCCGACGACAAGGTCTACCGGCTGGAGCCGATGCCGCAGGCTGCCTGCGCGCCTTGACACTTTGGGTCAGAAAAGACGGCATATGAACAAGGCAAGGGTGTTCTGGTCAGGCCGCTCGCAGGCGGTGCGTCTGCCCAAGGAATTTCGTTCCGAAACCGAGGAGGTTTCGATCCGCCGCCAAGGCCGGCGGTCATCCTAGAGCCGCTCGCGCAGGATTGGGCTTGGCTCGACCAGGTGACCGGGCCGCTTGACGACGACTTTGTCGAGGCAGCTTTAGAACGGCCGACATAGATCTGATGATCGCCGCTTCACGCGAACGGCACGGCCGTCGTGCCCTTGGGCAGTTTTGCCTCGTCGTCGGGCTCGACATGGATGGTGACGCGCACCGAGGGGTTTTCGGCCTTCAGCGCATCTTCGATGCGGTCGCAGATGACGTGGCTGGCGCCCACCGACATATCGGCATCGACGACCAGATGGAACTCGATAAAGGTGGCGCGGCCGGCAATGCGTGTCTTCAGATCGTGGACCTCCAGTGCTCCCTTGCAATTGGCCGAGATGATGTCGCGGATGTGCATGTGCTCGTGTGTATCGACGGCGCGGTCCATCAGTCCGTTCATCGACGAGCCGATCACGTGCCAGCCCTGAAACAGGATGTTCAGCGCGACGATGAGGGCAAGAGCGGGATCGAGCACTTGCCAGCCGGTGAGCACGGCGCCGGCCAGACCAATGAACACGCCGACCGAAGTCGCCACGTCGGTCATGATGTGCCTGCCGTCGGCGACCAGTGCCGGCGACTTCTCGGCACGGCCGGCACGGATCAGCGTCAAGGCCCAGAAGGCGTTGATCGCCGTCGCGACGCCGTTGATGGCAAGGCCGCTCCAGGGCTGTTCGAGCGGGACGGGATGCCGCCAGTACCACCACACTTCGTTGAGGATCAGAAGGGCTGCCAGCACGATCAGCACGCCTTCCAAAACAGCCGAGAAATACTCGGCCTTGTGGTGACCGAAGGGATGATCCTGGTCGGCCGGCTTGTGGCTGACCTGGATCGCCCAATAGGCGGCGGCAGAGGCAATGACGTTGACGATCGATTCCAGCGCGTCCGAATACAGCGCCACGGAACCGGTGATGTACCAGGCCGCCAGCTTCAGGCCGAGCACGACGAAAGCGACGATGATCGACCAGAAGGCGAGGCTGGCGACCTTGCGCTTGGCGGCGTTTTTCGAATCAATAGCGGTCATTGATTGCTTCCGGCCGCCGAAACCGGAGCTAAGCCGCCTTTTCCTTGGCCTTGCGCGGCAGATGCGCAACGATGTTCTCGATGATGCGCATGCCGGCATTGTGGCCGAGCGTCATGATCGATTCCGGGTGGAACTGCACCGCGGCGATCGGCTCCTTGCTGTGCTCGAAGGCCATGATGACGCCTTCTTCCGTCTCGGCGGTGACGACAAAGCCATCGGGCAGGCGAACCGGATCGGCGAAGATCGAGTGATAGCGGCCGACCGTCACCTCCTTGGGCAGGCCGGAAAAGATGATGCCCGGCTTCGACACGCGGATGCGCGACGGTTTGCCATGCATCGGCACGTGCAGCTGCCGCAGCTCTCCGCCATAGGCCTCGGCCAGCGCCTGCAGGCCGAGGCAGACGCCGAAGATCGGCAGGTCGCGCGCGCGGGCTCGCTTGATGGTGGCGGCGCAGTCGAAGTCCTTCGGCGTGCCGGGACCGGGCGACAGCACGACGAGATTGGGTTTCAGGCGGTCGAAGACCTCGTCCGGCACAGGTGTGCGCACGGTCGAGACATTGGCGCCGGTCTGGCGGAAATAATTGGCGAGCGTGTGGACGAAGGAGTCCTCGTGGTCGACCAGCAGGATGTTGACGCCGTCGCCGACGCGCGCGGTGGCGCGTTCGGTGTCGGCGGCATTGCCTGACTTGGCGTCGCGAATGGCGGAGATCATGGCGGATGCCTTCAGTTCGGTTTCGGCTTCTTCTTCCTCGGGAATGCTGTCGAAGAGCAGCGTGGCGCCGGCACGCACCTCGGCGATGCCGTCCTTGATGCGGATGGTGCGGAGCGTCATGCCGGTGTTCATGTCACCGTTGAAATTGACCATGCCGATCGCCCCGCCATACCAGGCGCGCGGGCTCTTCTCGTTCTGCTCGATGAAGCGCATCGCCCATAATTTCGGCGCGCCGGTGACGGTGACCGCCCAGGCATGCGACAAGAACGCGTCGAAGGCGTCCATGCCTTCGCGCAGCCGTCCCTCGATGTGGTCGACGGTGTGGATCAGCCGCGAATACATCTCGATCTGGCGGCGGCCGATGACGCGCACCGAGCCTGGGTCGCAGACCCTCGACTTGTCGTTGCGGTCGACGTCCGAGCACATGGTCAGCTCAGATTCGTCCTTCTTCGAATTGAGCAGCTTCAGGATCTGCTCCGAGTCGGAAATGGCGTCGTCGCCGCGCTTGATCGTGCCGGAGATCGGGCAGGTCTCGACACGGCGGCCATTGACCCGCACGAACATTTCGGGCGAGGCGCCGATCAGGTATTCGCCCTCGCCGAGATTGATGAAGAAGGAATAGGGCGAGGGGTTGATGGTCTTCAGCTTGCGGGAGATGTCGGAGGGCGGTGTCTCGCAGCGCTCGTAGAACATCTGGCCGGGCACCACCTCGAACAGGTCGCCGCGCTTGAAACTCTCCATCGCCTTGCGCACCAGATTGGCATATTCGCCGGGCTCATGGTCGCCGCGCGGCGGGATGCGGTCGGCGGTCTTGAACGGCTCGACGATTTCGTCGCGCGGCAATCCCTCCGTCGAAAACCCGTCGCCGGAATAATCGTAGCGGTCGGTCCAGGCCTTGGTCGAATAGTGGTCGACGACCAGGATCTCATCGGGCAGGAACAGCACGAGGTCGCGCTGGCTTTGCTGGCGCTCGAGCTTGTAGTCGACCGGATCGAACTGGAAGGCAAGATCATAGCCAAAGGCGCCGTAGAGGCCAAGATTGGCGTCTTCCTCCGTCTTGAACAGAGCGGTGATGGCACGCAGCACGGTGAAGACGGAGGGAACGCGGCTGCGTTCCTCTTCGGTGAAAACACGGCCGGGTTTGGCTACGTCGAGGCGGATCAGTTTTCTCGACATCTCGGCGATCATCACGTCGTCAAGGCCGCCAAGCGCCTTGCCGATCACCGGCAGAAGCATCTCGCCACGGCTGTTCAGCGCCTCGATGCGCATGGCGCGGCCACGCGCCGAGATCACCAGCGGCGGGTCGATGATGGCGGTGTCCCAGCGCGTGTAGCGGCCGGGATATTCGTAATTCGAGGAAAACACGGCGCCGCGGCGTGAATTCAGCCCGTCGATATAGGCGTCGATCGCGCCTTGGTAAGGCCGGTCATGGCGCTCGCGGGTAATCGTCACGCCACCCGCCGTGACGAAGCGCTCCGCCCCGTTGTCCAGAATTTTCGTCGTCATTGCCGTCTCCATCAGCGTCTTGGCTATATCAGCGTCTTGGGGCAACGGACCCGGGGCATGGCTTGAAAAAACAAATGGCCGCCCGGACATTCCGTTGCGGCCACCTTCTATTTTCACGCGCACGCGTTCGAACAGGCCGCTGTCAGCGAGCCCACCACCAAACGGTCTTGATCGAGCGCGTGTTCATGGCGATTCCAATAGCGGCGATTGCACGGCCACGCAACTGGATTCAATGGAGGGTGTCGTAAGCAGATGAGTTGTCCGGATTAGGTAGCACGTGAGTTGTCCGGTTTTATCGCCAGCGCAT
>NZ_NPKJ01000014.1 GCF_002284575.1 Mesorhizobium temperatum | reverse complement strand
CTTCCACGCCATCGCCGAGGGCTTCGCTCTTGCAAATCCAAACTAAACCACTCGAAGCAAATATGTGCGCACGCTAGCCCCCTGTGGGAGAAGGTGGATCGGCGCGCCAGCGCCGAGCCGGATGAGGGTGCTGGACGAAATGAGGCATTGGCAATCCGTCCGCCCTCATCACTTCCCCCGGAGCAAAGGCAGGCGTTGGCGATCCGTCCAACACCCCTCATCCGACCTCGCTTCGCGAGGCCACCTTCTCCCACAAGGGGAGAAGGGATCGCCACACCACTCAAGCCCGCCTGGATCTCTCCAGCGGAACCTCGCGCTCGCCAAGCATTCGCGCTTCGGCGCGGCGCTGCTGCTGCTCGTCGATGAACGCCGCCTGGATCGAGATCGCCGCGCCCGGCAGCCCGTCGGCGCGGCAGGCCGAGCAGCGAAGGCGTCCCGAAAGGGCCGCCAGCGGCGTCTGCGCGGTCACCCCGAAACGCCTCAGCTCCGCCGGCTTCCACCATCTGTTGCGGCCGCAATCGATACACTCGACCGCAATCGAGGCGACCTCGGCGATCGTCGCTTCCTTGCCCGGCAATGCCATCGTCCCTAGCGCCTCCGTTCCTGTTTTGTTCGCATCATTATGGGTTTTGCCCGAAGAGTCGAGTCAGTTCCTCTCGAACCCCCGAAAAAGTTTAACTTGTATCAATTTTTGAGTTATGCTTAAATTCCAATGTCGGTGAATAATACCGCCGCGGACGGGATGGGCGGCAGCGCCGGGCATCCGTCACAGCCGCCGCAAGCCAAGGAAACGAGGATGGACGCCCTCTCCGCTCAATTCGCCCGCGATAGCGGCTATACCGGCGACAGCCCAGCCATGCTGGCGGCCTTTGCGGCCATCCGTCTCGACGGCATAGGCAAGGCACGCCTGGGCCATGACCAGCGCAAGGCGACGGTCGACCGGCTGAAGCATAGCGAGGCGCTGTTCCTGGCGGCGATCCGCCCGGCGCAATCGGCCGAGGAGGCGCTCGAGGACGCAGCCCGTTTCATTGCATTGTTTCGCAATATGCCGCGCTGGCGCCAGGAAAGACGCGGCGCCGACCTCGCCCGCGCCAGGCAGCAGCGGCTCCTGGCGCGCTTCTTCCGCCGCTACGGCCACCGCCTCTGGGCAAGGCAGGCGGCGTAAGCCGGACGTCGCCGACGCCATCAGCCGCGAATGCCTGGCGCCGGTCGCCCGCACCGCGACGCACATATCGCGAATGGCTGGACCGCACTTGCCGTCGCCGACACCACGCCGTATGTCTCCCCTCGATGAGCGAGCTCGAGTTCCGTCGCGCACAAGCGCCCGATCTGCCGGCAATTGTCGCACTGCTCGCCGACGATGCGCTCGGCGCGAGCCGGGAGAACCCGTCAACGCCGCTCGCGCCGTCCTACCTCGATGCTTTCTGGGCAATCGATGCCGATCCCAACCAACTGCTGGCCGTGGCTGTCGAAGCCGGGCAAGTGGTCGGAACCCTGCAGCTCAGCTTCATTCCGGGTATTTCCAGGAGAGGCACCTGGCGCGGACAGATCGAAGGCGTTCGCGTCGCGCGGCAATGGCGGTCTCGCGGCGTCGGCAAGCAGATGATCGAATGGGCGATTGAAGCGTGCCGTTCGCGCAACTGCAGCTTCGTTCAGCTCACGACCGACAAGAGCCGACGGGAGGCGCACGTTTTCTACGAGGGCCTCGGTTTCACCGCCAGCCATCTCGGCTATAAGATAGCGCTGTAGCGCTCGATCGGCTGATTGCCGAAGTCGGCGCCGCCCCTCATCCGCCTGCCGGCACCTTCTCCCCGTATAGTGACGGGGCGAAGGGGGCTGGCCGCAACTTCAGCACCCATTCTGCAACGCCGGAGATTGGCGAACTGCAACGCCGGAGATTGGCGAAACCATCGATGAGGGCGTCCTTCGCCCCGTCCCTATACGGGGAGAAGTGCCCGGCAGGGCGATGAGGGGCAGCGCAACCTGAAGCGATTACCCCTCCACGCTCCTTGACAATCCACCGGCAATGTTCTCTTTATGTTCCATACGAAACCACCTCAAGACAATGCGGCGTTCGAACCGCCGCGGGCGAACGGGCCGGATGGAAGCCAACATCCTCCACGCGGATCTGGATGCCTTCTATGCCTCGGTCGAACAGTTGCTCGACCCGGCCCTGCGCGGCAAGCCGATCGCCGTCGGCGGCGGTGTGGTGCTGGCCGCTTCCTACGAGGCCAAGGCCTTTGGCGTGCGTGGCGGCATGCCGGGGCGGCGCGCCCGGGAACTCTGCCCCGGGCTGATTTTCGTCGGCGGCCATTTCAAGGATTATCAGCGGCTCGGCGACGCGGCCATCAAAGTGCTTGACGATTTCACGCCTGTGGTCGAGCGGATCTCCATCGACGAGGCCTTCGCCGACGTCGCCGGCTGCACCCATCTGTTCGGTCCGCCGGCCGAGATCGCCACAACCATCCGCCGCCGCGTGCGGGCGGAGCTCGGTCTGCCGATCTCGGTCGGCGTGGCGCGCACCAAGCACTTGGCCAAGATCGCCTCGCAAGTGGCCAAGCCAGACGGGCTGGTGGTGGTCGATCCGCGCCATGAGCTGGAGTTCCTGCACGATCTGCCGGTCGAGCTGATGTGGGGCGTCGGCCCGGTGACCAGAGAGCGGCTGGCCGGCATCGGCGTCAACACCATCGGCGAGCTGGCGAAAACGCCTGGCTGGTCGCTGGAGCGCCTGCTCGGGCCGGCGGCGGGCGAAAAACTCAACGCGCTGGCGTGGAACCGCGATCCGCGCAAGCTCGAGACGCAGCGCCGGGCGCGATCGGCCGGCGCGCAATCGGCGCTCGGCAGGAAGCCGGCCGAGGCAAAAATCTTCGTGCCGGCGCTGCTGCATCTGGCCGACAGGGTCGCCACCAGGCTGCGGACGAAATCGCGGCCGGGGCGCACGGTGACGGTTCGCGTTCGCTTTGCCGATCTGCGCTCGGTGACGCGTTCGATCACGCTCGACCAGCCGATTTCGGCAACCGCGATGCTGGCCGAGATCGCCGAGGCGCTGGTGCGCAAGGTGCTTGTCGATCATCCGCACGAAAAGACCATCTCGCTGCTGGCGATCGCCGTCTCGCATCTGGAGAAGCAACCGGCCCTGCAGCTGGAACTGCCGCTCGGGCTCGCCGACGACAGGCGCCGCCCCGGCACCAGGAAGGGCGCGGCGCGCTGGACCGCCGACCGCGCCATCGACAAGATCCGCGACCGCTTCGGCTGGGAGGCGGTCGGCTATGCCTCGGTCGCGCTCGGGCAGTCGCGCTCGGTCCCCGACGCGTTTCGCGAGCTGGCCGAAAAGGAATTGTGAGCCGGCTTGGCCGAGCGGGGCGATGCACTTTGCATCAAAAAGCGATCGGTCTGGTCGTCAGACCAAAAGCGTTGCGCCGCCCCAGGCGATCAGGACGATGCCGGCCGCCCGGCCAACCCACTGGCCGGCAGGAAACGCCTTTTCAACCAGCACCAGAATGGCGAGCCCGGCAACCCACACCAGATTCATGATGCCACCCACGAACAACAACGCCATCAGCATCCAGCAGCATCCGACACAAAACGCCCCGTGCAATGCGCCCAAACGCAGCGCGCCAACTGCGTGGGGACGCCAGTGTCGGGCAAGGAACGCTGTCGGTGCCCGGCAATGCGACAGGCAGGCATTCTTGAGCGGCGAGAGCTGATAGAGGCCCGCGGCGATCAGGACGATGGCTGAAAGCCAGCGGCTCTGCGAACTCATCATCGTCGCGGAAACGAAGGCGTCGCGTTCGAGCAGCCAATGCAGCGCGGTCGCCGCGACGGCGAACCCCAGCCAGACCAGGAGGTAGCCTGCCGTAAATACGCCGGTCGGCGCGAGCTTGTCCTGGATCTGGCCCTGTGCGAGCGCATGGCGATGCACGCGCGCATAGAGCAGGATGGTCGGCGCCGCGCTCGGGGACATCATGGCGATCATCATGACCCACCACATGGCGATCATCAGCGCCCAGTTCGCGGCCCCCCAGACCCGCGGTTCCGTCGCCGTGGCTATCGCGCTCATGTCCATGCCGGGCATATCCATGCCAGGCATATCCATGCCGGACATATCCATGCCGGGCATATCGGGGGTCACGCCGGCAGTTTGCTGGTGGGGGAAAAGCGCGAGCCTCGACATCTCCCACGCATTCATGCCGAGCCCTGCACCGGCGGCGATATAAAGCCAGGCCAGCAGGCACAGCGCCACCACGCCCGCAATTGTGATGACGCGGTCGCGTCTGAGCAGGCGTTCCAGTGGCGACGCGCCGTTCATGCGAGGCGTCAGGCCCGCACCACCCCGTGATTGTTGAGATGCAGCCGCGCGAACTGGCCGTAACTGTCCTTCGTGGTCACCTGAACCGGCCCGCTGGTTGTGCTCGAAGCGCTGCCGATCTCAGCGACCGCATATTCGAAGCCGTTCGGCAACACGATCTGAGCCCGCGAGTCCGCGCCCGTCACCTTGTTGCGGATCGGTTCGCCGACCGTTTCGATATAGTCCTTGACGAAGATGCGGCCCTTGCGGCCGTCGATATCGAGGTCGAGATCGATCTTGGTGAAAACCGGCTCATTCATTTTTGTCACGGTTGAGGCGTAGACGGCGAACATCGTCGCGAACGGGTCGGTGTCCTGGCCGGTCATGATGCGCAGCAGCGCGTTACGCTGCCGCTCGGTTGCATTCTCGTCGACGAAAGCGATGGCTTCGCCATTGCCTTCGTGGATCGCGCCAGGCCATTTGAAGATCGCGGCGATCCGCAGGCCATCGAGGGCGGTCTCGCCATGATGACCCTCATCGATCTGAATGCCCGCCACGGCATGGCAATGGCCTTTGTCGGGCAACGCATTGAATTGACAGTTGCAGCCATATTCGCAGGTGCAATTGACGAGTTCACGTCCCTTGATTTCCCAAGACGTCATGCTGTCCTCCCTGATCTCGAAATATTAAACCATCATCATACACCTGCGCCGGCCGCACCGCCATCCTGTCGCGCCAAGAGTGATCGCGACAAGAGACGGCAGGCCAACGCGGTTTCTCGCCGAAATTGGGTGAACGTGCGCCTTGAAGATCGTGAGGCCGATATCGAAACGGCAGAGATGGGGGTCGGAACGGGCCTTTCCGACCGCACCCCGCGAAGGTCCGGAAATAACCCAAAATGCGGTCGTTTCCTACAGCGATCCGAGCGGAAATCGGCCTGAAACGCTGCAATCATCATCATGTCCCGTCCAGGTTGTGGACACTTCCTTCTCAAAGGCGCACACTCTTAGCGTGCGAAACGCGAGCTAGAGTTTCGTCCAACGCTTCACATGCTTGACGTGCGTCGGTGATTGCCTGACCTATCCGGATACTTCCGGCTGGGCAGACCTCACATTGTGTCGCCTATCCGTGATCAGGCTACGGCCTAAGGCACGTTGCAGCCCGTTCCGGATCAACTGGGAGGTAAACAACATGCCTGATTTTCAGCGCAGAGAACTTCTTGTCCAAGGAAGCGCGGCTCTTGCCGCAATTGCTGTTCTCTATACTTCGCGTCGGGCTTACGCTTTTCCAACACGGCCGAGCGAGGAGGTTATTGCGTGGCTGGACCAGCCGACCGAAAATCCCGATCCGGTCGGTATCCAGAAGCAGCTTGTCTGGGAGGATTTGGATAGCTGGATAACTCCAAACCACAAGTTCTTCAGCATCTCGCATTTCAACCGACCAACGATTGACGAGAAGACATGGTCCATGGAGATCGGGGGGCTGGTCAAGAAGCCCTTGAAATTGACACTCGCCGACATCAAGGCGCGACCGCGCCAGGAGGTCGTTTTCACAGTGGAATGCTCGGGCAACCACGGGTTTCCCTTTTTCACCGGCGGCATCGGCAATGCTCGCTGGGCAGGGACGCCGCTCGCCCCGATCCTCGAGGAAGCCGGCGTTCTGGAGAAGGGCATCGAGGTAGTCTTTTTCGGTACTGACAAAGGCGAGGTCCCGATACGCGACGTCAAGATGCAGCAGAACTTCGCTCGCAGCATGTCGCTCGCCGACGCGATGAACGCCGACAATCTGCTCTGCTATGAAATGAACGGAACGGCCTTGCCGCCGGCGAATGGTTTTCCGCTGCGGCTGATTGCTCCCGGCTGGTACGGGATCGCCAACGTCAAGTGGCTGGAGCGCATCGAGGTTCGCGACACCCGCTTCATGAGCCTTCTGATGGCCCGTGACTATGTCACCATCCGGGAGGAAGAGCACAACGGCGAGACCGTGTGGACCGAGAACTCAGTCGGGCGAGCGCTGATAAAGTCCGCGCCTGCAAAGGTCACCCGGAAAGACTCAAACTACCGCGTCATTGGGGCAGCTTGGGGGGCACCGATCGACCGGGTCGAAGTGCAAATCGATCAAGCGCCATGGGCACCAGCGATCATTGACCGCAGCGAGGAGGCCGAACACGCCTGGAAGATTTGGTCCCTGGATTGGGCAAATCCCTCTCCTGGAGAACACACGGTGACCTCGCGCGCGGTCAGCACCACGGGACAAGTTCAACCGGCAATGGACGATCCCTTGATTGCCAAGAAACACACATACTGGGAAAGCAATGGCCAGGTGACGCGCCGCGTGCGTGTCGACTAATGCATGCCGCGCAAAAGTGCGCAGCGGTTTTGCGATAACGACATGCATAAAAACAAGAAATTAAAGCGCGTCGCATAAATCCATTCAAACGCGACGCGCTTTAAGAACTTGCTGCCACGTGGCAATTGCTTTCGGGCCCCCAGGAGGAGGCTGCCTGATCCGAAAGCTGGGGCCGACTCTATATCGAGCCTGACGGGTGTGGGCCGTAGATCCTCTTCGCGACGATACCGCTCCCCGAAATCGGAAGCGGAGCCCTTCAGTATGTGATCTGACAAGCTCATTCATCACGTCGCGTGGCGCAACCTTGGCCATGTCGCCTTCGCGCACCATTGGCCTTCCTTGCTAGCGATCGCCTTTCCATCGAGGCGCTGATGGCGCAGCCCAAGCTCGGCACCAATCACGGAATCGAAGGGCAGGGTCGGATAGTCGGTAGGTTGCCTAAGTACCAGCAACACGGAGCAAGACGCCAATCTCGTGGCCCAGGGCGTTCCAGGCGCCCTCATTGATGCGCATCAAGTCGCCCGGTGCAGGGGCGCGTCGTCCTCCTTGACCCGTAGAAGATGAGAACTACAGTCTCACTGAAGCGCTGATAGTCTATAAGCCGGCGGGGCGAACCGTGAAATAGAACTCACGATCGCAGCAGCGCATTTAGAGCTGCGATGCAGACCAGGCGGCAGTCGAAGTTCGACCTTAGAAGCCCAGGTGTTCGAGCAGCAAGCTGACGGTGTCTTGCAAATCCATAGCGAGGCACGGAAGAGTTGGCAAAGTGCCAGAAGGCACAACGCTATGCAAAGGAAACTGACAAGTGAAGTGGCGGGGACTCTGTACGGTGGCGAGCGGCGCCATCGCATTGCTTTACAGCGCCTCAATGTCACCTATGCGTGGTTGCCGCCCTTCGAAGGGGCGTCGACGACGATTCCCAACAGAGTGGAAGTGGTTTTCTCGCGTCACCCGTGGGTAGCGATCGAGCAAGCTGGAAGAACGCTGGATGTCGACGTTGCAGCGGGCGGGTTCTATGTGGTGGGGCCGGAGCCTACGACACTCCTGAAGGTGCCGGAATTCAGCGACACGCTCGAAATGTATCCCGACATGACCCTGCTGGAGGCGGTCGCAGAGGAAAACGGGCAATCCGGTTTTGCTCTGCATCCGACGCTTGGTAAAGATCCGAGCCTTCGTTTCCTTCCCGATGGAGTGATGCTGGCCTTGGCACATGTGCTTCGACAATGCTGCCTAGGACAACGGAAATTGTCGCCTATCGAGGCAAGCACGCTGGAACACCTCCTGGCAGCCCACATCGTCGGCAGCACCGCTTCACAGCGCGGTGGGGGTAAACTGGCGCCAGGATTCTTGAAGCGCGTGCTGGACCGGATCGAGGATGAACTCGACCAGCCCTTGACCTTGGACGAGCTTGCCGGCGAGGCCTGCCTGAGTGCATTCCATTTTGCCCGATCGTTCAAGAGGTCCACCGGCCTGGCGCCACACAAATACGTCCTCGCACGCAAGATTGAACGCGCCAAGCAGCAGTTGATGACGACTGACCGAGCCATAGGGGAGATCGCCACGTCCCTTGGGTTTGAGAATCTGCATCACTTCCGCCGCCAGTTTCGATCCCAACTCGGCGTATTGCCCGGCACACTCCGCGATGTGACAAGCCGATCGATCCGGATGGCTTAGCATCGGCCGAAAAAAAGCAAGAATCGAGCCTGCGCTATCCTTTCTCCTCTGGCATGCTTTCAAAGACCAAAGTGACAGCATTGCCTTAGCGACCGTGATCAGGGAGACCATCGGAACCCCGCCACACTTGTAACTCCCATGGGTTCGCCATCCGGCGTTAAGTCTATCTTGCGACACACCAAGTTGTTTCGAGAAACGGAAAGGATCCCGAAGGAAGGTGACAGGAGCGATGACGACGCATAAGACCGGAACACGTGAAGAATGGCTCGCAGCGCGGCTCGAGCTGCTCAAGGTGGAGAAGGAATATTCGCGGCAGGGCGACGAGCTGGCGCAGCGACGTCAGGAGTTGCCGTGGGTGCGGGTCGACAAGGAGTACCGCTTCGAGACCGACGCAGGGAGCGCCTCGCTGGCGGATCTCTTCCGAGGGCGCTCGCAGCTCATCGTCTACCACTTCATGTTCGGGCCCGACTGGACGGCGGGCTGTCCCACTTGCTCGATGATCGCGGACGGCTTCAACGGGTACGTGGTCCACTTGGCCAACCACGACGTGATGCTCTGGGCCGTCTCGCGGGCACCGCTCGTGAAACTGCAGGCGTACAAACAGCGGATGGGCTGGACCTTTCGCTGGGCGTCCTCGCAGGGCGGCGACTTCAACTTCGACTTCAGCGTCTCGTTCACGGAGGAGCAACAGCACAAGGGCGCCGAATACAACTACCGGCGCGAGGCGCCGACGAGTGACGTATTTCGGTGGCGCGCGGGTGAGGAGGGTGGCGGCGACTCGGCGGAGGCCAAGCTCGCGGCCATGTCCGGAACCGATGTGCCCGGGTATCATCGTGACAGGCCGGGCATGAGCGCATTCGCGCCCGAGGATGGCGTCGTCCACCACACCTATTCCACCTATGCGCGCGGCGTGGATCCCTTCTTTGGCGTGTACCACTGGCTCAACCGCGCGCCCAAAGGACGTAACGAGACGGGGCCTTGGTGGCGCCGCCACGACGAGTACGGCAAGCGCTGAGAATTCGAGCCGGATGGAGCCCCTGAGATAATCGATCGTAGCACCTTCCAGGCGGAGCTGGACGCGTTGCGGTTCGAGAGAAGGCTCACACGAGAGAAGGCGACGCCACTGCGGCCGCCCGGGAGCGGGCTGGACTGCGCATTAAAAGCGGGAACGACGGCCCCGGACGAATGTTGAGGTCAGAAGGAGAATCCCCAATGACTCAAACCATCCATCGCCGCGCGTTCCTGGGGTTCGCTGCCTCCACCGCGCTCTTCGTGGCCACCGCAAAGGCTCAGCCTGCAGACCAGCTTGGCACGCCGCCGCCCGGCTTCACGTCGGCAAAGGTGCGCGTGAACGGGACGAGCCTGCACTATGTGCGCGGCGGGCGCGGACCGGCCATCATCCTGATCCACGGCATGCCCGAAGATTGGACGGAGTATCACGCGATCATGCCAAGGCTGGCTCAGCGGTTCACCGTCGTGGCGGTCGACCTGCCTGGGATTGGTCAATCAGCGCGAGCAGCCGGCGGCTACGAGGCCGCCAGCCTCGCGGCCGATATACACGCAATGGCCCCTAAGCCTGGATCGGCCCTATGTCGTAGGCCACGACCTGGGCGGTATCGTGACCTACGCCTATGCCCGCCGTTTCAACGAGTCCCTGCGCGGCGCGATGATCCTCGATGTGCCCGTACCCGGCGTTGCCGGCTGGGACGAGGCGGTCGCGGACTTCTGGCACATCGGCTTCATTCAGGCTCCGGGAGAACTCGCCGAGAAGCTGATTGCGGGGCGACAGGCGATCTATTTCGAAGAAGACTTCGCCAGCGCGAGGTTTACGCCGGCCCAGCGCGCCTACTACGTCCGGATCTATGACGCGCCGCAGCTTCACGCGGCCTTCGAGATTTACCGGGCGTTCCCGCAGGACGCGACGTTCAATGCCGCCCAGACTGCTCCAAATTCTGTCCCGCTGCTTGTTGCTGTGGGCGAGAGGTCCCCCTTCAATCCCTACTTGGACACCTTCGTCGAAGGTTATCGGGCCAAGGGCATGGCTCGGGTGGAAAGCGCGCGCATTCCCGACGCAAGTCACTTTGTGGTGGCCGATAATCCGGATGCGGTGGCCGACCTCATCGAGCAACACGCCGGGAGCGGCTCGCGATGATCAGCGTCTTCCCTAAGAAAGGCCAGTGAGCAATGTGACGGAGAGAACCATGCAAGACTTCATGAGAGATGAACTTGGAGCCCCTAAGATCGTTGATCGGAGCACCTTCCAGGCCGAGCTGGACGCGTTGCGGGTTCGAGAGAAGGCTCACACAAGAGAAGGCGACGCGATTGCAGCCGCCCGCCGACGGCTCCCCATGGTGGAGGTGGACGGTTCCACACCGCTTATCGGCGAGCGCGGGCGGTGACGCTGCTGGATGTATTCGAGGGACGCCGGCTGCTCATCGCCTATTACTTCATGTGGCACGACGGCCGCCCAGCGCCGGAGCAGTGCGAGGGCTGCACTTTCTTTACGACGCAGGTCTGCGAGCTGTCCCATATCCATTCACGCGACGTCACCTACGCCACGTTCTGCCAAGGTCCATACGACGAGAGCGTCCGCTACTGCGATTTCATGGGCTGGGAGATGCCCTGGTATTCGGCCCAGGATTCGCTCGATACGCTTCTGGCCGGCCGGCGGGCCGGCCTCATGTACCTCATTTGCTACCTGCGACGGGGAGCCGAGGTGTTCGAGACCTACTGGACGACGAGGCGCGGCGTCGAGGCGATGGACAACAGCTATCGGCTGCTCGACCTGACAGTCTATGGGCGGCAGGAGGCCTGGGAGGACTCGCCGGACGGTTGGCCGCAACAGCCGGAAGACCAGCACCCTTTCCGTACCGATGGACGGCCCATAGCCCAATGGCCACGCCTGAATGCCGGGTATTCGGACGATCTGAATCCCGCGTGAAGGGGCCCGAGGCAATATGGAAGGCTGATATGCGGAAGTTGATCTCTGGAACGAAAATCGTGCGATTCTCGCCGACGCGGCGTGACCTTTTGAGGGCGGGGCTGTTTGCGCCGGTCTTCGCCAGCGGCTTGCTTGATGCCGGCCGGGCATTTGCCCAAGTCGATGCACAAATCGCACCCTTCACCTATCGCGCTTCGCAAAGCGCGCTTGACGATCTGAAGCGCCGCCTGACGAACACTCGATGGCCGGAGAAAGAGGCGGTCAACGATTGGTCGCAGGGCGTGCCGCTCGCGCAGATTCGTGCGCTCGTCGACTATTGGCGCGACGAGTATGACTGGCGGCGCGCCGAAGCGGCGCTCAGCCGGTTTCCGCAGTTCCGCACAGAAATCGACGGTCTCGGCATCCACTTCATCCACGCGCGCTCGCGGCATCCGGATGCCCTGCCGATCATCCTGACCCATGGCTGGCCGAGCACGGTGCAATTGTTCCGGGAGGTTATTGATCCGCTCATCGATCCGACGGCGCATGGCGGCCGCGCGGAAGATGCCTTCCATGTCATCGCACCGTCGCTGCCCGGCTTTGGGTTCTCCGACAAACCCGCCGAGGCGGGCTGGAATGCGGAGCGCACCGCAAGGGCCTGGGCGGTGCTCATGGAGCGGCTCGGCTACCGGCGCTATATCGCGCAGGGCGGCGACTGGGGAGCTTCCGTGACGACGGCGATGGCGCAGCAGCGCCCGGAGGGCCTCGCCGCCATCCACCTCAATTTCCCGGAGGTGATTCCCAACGAGATCCCGGCAACGCTGACGCCGGAACAGCAGCGGGCAATGGACATCCTCACTCAATTCGAGGAGAAGCACTCCGGCTACTCCGCGATCCAAGGCACGCGGCCGCAGACCATCGGCTATCCGCTCATGGACTCGCCGGCCGGATTCGCGGCCTGGATCTACGATATCTACCGGAACCACGCCGAGGCTGCGGTGAGCCGCGACACGATTCTCGACGAAATCACGCTCTACTGGCTGACCGGCACAGCCGCATCGTCGGCGCGCTTCTACTTCGAGCAGGCAGTGCTCCTCGGCGATCGCAACAATCCCGGCCGCGTCGAGCTGCCGGTGGGAGCCAGCATTTTTCCGCGCGATCTACCGGCCCCGCGGAGTTGGGCCGAGCTGGTCTATCCCAACCTCATCTACTGGAACGAGCTCGATCGCGGCGGCCATTTTGCCGCGCTCGAGGAGCCGGGGCTGTTCACGCAGGAGCTGCGCGCTTTCGCTCGTGCGATTCGAGGATGACAATGGAACTGGGCAAAGACATTCGCGTTGGAGCCGGGTCGGCGAACACGCTCGATGCCCTTGAAGTTCTTGGACATAAATATCAAAAAGAGGAGACGAGCATGAGTGAGCTCCGGTATCCAAACGAAAGCCAAGAATATCGCGATGCGCGCGATTCACTGCTCAAAGACGAACAAGAGCTAATCGACAAGGTTAAATCCGTAGCCGCGAGACGCCGCTCGCTCCCTCGCGGCGGGGAATTGAAAGAGGACTACGTCTTCCAATGGGCCAACGATGGGAAAGTAGGGAAGAGTGTGAAATTCTCCGATCTGTTTGGGGACAAGAACACGCTGCTGCTTTACTCATGGATGTTCGGCCCGAGCTGGGACAAGCCCTGCCTTTCCTGCACGTCGCTGATCGATGGGTTCGATCGAAGCTGGTATCAGGTCACGCGCGACGCTGCCTTTGTCGCCATCGCCAAGGCGCCGCCCGAGCGCATCTATGCCTGGGCCAAGGAACGCGGCTGGTCGCAGATGGCGCTCGTTTCCGGAGCGAAGTCACCCTTCCAGGCCGACTACAAGTGCCAGGGCGAAAACGGCGACATGCAGTTGCCGGTGATGCTCACCTTCACGAAGCGCGACGGCAAGATTTTTCATTTCTGGAGCACCGAAACGACAATGAACCATGTCGACACGGTATGGCCGTATTGGAACCTGATGGACTTCACGCCGGAAGGCCGCCCGGACTACGACACGCCGCCACAAAAATTCAGGTCTAAATTCTTGGAAGAGCACTATCCGGACTAGGACTAGAGTGACGTCTATCGCGCAGACTTGAAACAGTGAGGCGATACGCAAAGCTCGTTATCAAGTCGTATCGAGTACAACAGCTCTGAGCGAAGTCGCGGAAGTCATTGGCGCAACGCAGACTGGAGACCTCACGTAGCATGGCTTCCGAGCGAGCTTCCCAGCACCTTTTTTTGGCGTCTCGGCGCTGCTCTTCCTTATCAGCGCGGCGGCGACTATCGTCTGGTGCGCGTCGATGTCGGCGATGGGCGAGATGCCGATGCCTGGCGGCTGGACGATGTCCATAATGTGGATGCGGATGCCGGGACAGGCGCCGCGGCGTCGTTCCTTGGCATGTGGGTCGTGATGATGGTGGCGATGATGCTGCCGTCCTTGGTCCCAATGCGTGGCGCTACCGTCAGGCCGTCGGCGAAAGAGGAAAGACGCGGCTCGGTCGGATGACCGCGCTTGTGGGCCTGGGTTACTTCTTGGTCTGGACTTTGTTCGGATTGGCCGTCTTTCCACTGGGCATCGCGCTGGCAGCGCTCGGAATGCAGCAGCCGGCGCTGGCGCGCGCCGTTCCGATCGCGGTCGGCATAGTCGTGCTCACCGCTGGCGCGCTCCAGTTTACCGCTTGGAAAGCACATCACCTCGCCTACTGCCGGCAGGAGCCCGGGCCTGACTGCACGTTGCCGACGGATGACGGCACGGCCTTCCGACACGGCCTGCAGCTCGGCCTCCACTGCAGCTACTGCTGTGCCAATCTGATCGCGATCCTTCTGGTCGTCGGCGTCATGGACCTCCGCGCCATGGCTGTCGTGGCGGCAGCCATCACCATAGAACGCCTCGCGCCGGCCGGTGAGCAGGTCGCCCGAGCCACCGGGTTTATCGCGGTCGCGGTGGGGTTATTTCTGATCGCGCGCGCAGCCGGGCCTGGATGACGCGTCCCGCATGGTAGGCGTGAACTTCGCCCGCCATATGTGCTAGGAAAAGCTTGCCGGCGGTCACACTGGTTCAGGTGGCGCAACCTTGGTCATGTCACCTTCGCGCGCCGTCTCCAGCCCTCCCCTCACCCTTCCATCGCGCTGATCTCGGCATCGACCAGGCACCAGGGTGCATAGCGAAAATCGCGGATCTGGACGACCCGCTCGTCCCGCCATTCGACCAGCATGAAGCCGCGCACGGCCCCGTCCGGCTCCTGCGGGTTGCGGATCAGGATCGCCGGCCGGCCGTCGACGAAGCCCAGCGAAAGCGTCCAGTCGCTTATGCGGTCGTAATTGCCGAAATAGGTCGACACTTCGGCCTTGCCGCGCAGGCGGAGGCGGTTGACGACTTCGAGTTTGATATCCTCGGCGATCAGCGCCCTGACCGCGTCGAAGTCACGCGCGTTGAACAGATCGACATAGCGGCGCAGCCGCCGCTCGTCATCGGCGTCGAGCCTGGGCGCGGCGACGTGTTCCGGCTCCGACGCCAGCATGCGCAGCTGCGCCCGCCCGCGATGCAGCGCCGCCTTGGTGGCGGCGAGCGTCGCACCAGTCACCTCGCAGGTCTCGTGCAGGGAAAGGCCGAGCACGTCGACCAGGATCACGGCGCTGCGCTGCGCCACCGACAACTGCATGAAGCTGCGCAGGCCGGCCGCAGCGGCGATCCTGCTGTCGGCGCTGCCGGACGGGTCCTCGATGGTCGTCATGTCGGTCTCGGTCATGCGCGACCTTTCCCGATGGCGCCGGCGCAGATGGTCCTGCGCGGCATTATGGGCGATGCGAAACAGCCATTGCTCGGGCCGCTCGACCGCCATGCTGCCGTCCACCGCCTGCAGCGCCTTCAGCAGCGTCTCCTGCACGATGTCTTCGCCGTCGATCACCGAGCCGGCCATGCGGGCGCAGTAGCGGTGCAGTTTGGGACGCAACCCGGAGAGCATCGCCTCCAGCGCCGGCCGGTCGAATTTTTGTGGGATCATGGCGTCCATTCTATCCGGCTTTGCCGTCCTCAAGCACATGGTAGTTGCCGATGATTTTGGCAGGCGATCGCTTGACCGGGGTAGAACGTCGCTCCGCATGGTTTTGCGTGAACGCCTCGAAGGCCGCAAGCCCGGTCAGCGCGGATGCATCGTTTCCCTCGCCGACGACGTGGATGAACTCGCCGTCGTCGAGTTCGAGCACGAGATAGCGCACGGTCTGCGGCGCCGTCTCATTCAGCGCCTCGAACACCTTTGCCACCAGCGCGCGGTTCTCTTCCAGCCCGGTGTCTTTCACGCTGTAGCGAATGAGTTTGTAGCCCATGGTTCGTCTCCTGATTGGTTGGTCTCAGCGGAAGACGTTTTGCGTTCTCGAAAAGATTCTCGCAGGCCATGAATCTTTTCGGCCGTCCGGATCGTCTTCCACCTGGGGACGGCTACGCAGCAGCTATCGAGGAGCAGGAGAGACGACCATGCACATCCAGTTTGCCGAACTGCCGGTATTCGACCAGGACCGCGCCAAGGCGTTTTACACCAGGCATTTCGCCTGCAAGGTCGCGGCCGACGAGAAGATGGGCCATAGCGGCTGGCGCTGGATCGAGCTGAAATTTCCCGGTGCCGTGACGAACATGCATTTCGTGAGGCGCGCCGACGACACGCCAGGCGCGGAGCCGGTGCTGGTGCTGGTCGACGACGATGTCGAGGCCACGATCGCCGCTCTGAAGGCGGGCGGCGTCGAGATCATCACCGAACCGCAGGAGGCGCCCTGGCAGCCAGGCCGCACGGTGGCGGAATTTCGCGACAGCGAGGGCAACCGCATGGTTGTCGGCAGCCAATGAGCGGGTGCAGCTGCTGGGCGGCATCCGAATTTTGACGCGCCAATTTGAACGGCTGGAGAGGGTGGAACTTGCCGTTCATCTCTCCATTGGAACGAGCAAAGAGCGCCTTGTCCTATGAGTTGATTTGACAATAGGTCGGATCAGGCTCTGGGATTACTGTTCGCGTGCAACATGCACATGCTAAATGGAGGAAGCGATGAAATCTATGAATCGCAGATCATCCACACTTGCCTTCGCTATTACAGTTGCAGCAGTTTTGACCGTATGTGGAGGTTTGGCATACGCGGACGATATGGGTGTGACCCTGCTTACGCCTGATAAGCTGGTATGGAAGGATAATCCGGGCCTGCCGAAAGGGGCTCAAACCGCCATCTTGATGGGCGATCCGACGAAAGCTGGCGACGTGGTCGTCCTGCGGGCCAAGTTTCCGGCCAACTATCTGGTCCCGCCCCATACTCATCCGTATGCCGAGACCATCACCGTGATCAGCGGTGGCGTGGGCTTTGGTGTTGGCGAAAAGGTCGAAAAGAATGGTGACCTGCTCAACCCGGGTGCCTTCTACGCGCAGCCAGCAAATCACGCCCATTACGTCTGGACAGCAGGCGAAGAGGCTATCATCGAAGCTCATTTTGTCGGGCCGGGAGGTATCAACTACATCAACCCGGCCGACGATCCGCGCAAGAAGTGAAATGCGGCTCAGCCGGCTACTTTGCACCTCGCGCACCCTTGTTGCTTGGAATAGAAGCGCGAGCTTTACCTCACGCGGATAAATGCAAACCGCATCAACGGAAGGGAGCCTCGCAGCGCAGGCTCCCGCTGGCGCTGGATCGAGCTGAAATTTCCCGGCGCTGTCACCAACCTGCATTTCGTGAGGCGCGCCGACGACACGCCAGGCGCGGACCCAGTGCTGGTGCTGGTCGACGACGATGTCGAGGCCACGATCGCCGCTTTGAAGGCGGGTGGCGTCGAGATCATCACCGAACCGCAGGAGGCGCCCTGGCAGCCAGGCCGCACGGTGGCGGAATTTCGCGACAGCGAGGGCAACCGCATGGTGATCGGCAGCCAATGAGCGGGTGCAGCCGGAGAGCGGGCATTTCAATTTTGACGAGCCCATGTACGGCTAGAGAAGGTGTCATCAGCGCTGGTTGCTGCGACTGTCAACTACCGGGCAGCGAAATAGACTGATGAAAGGGGCAGCTCAGAGTCGCGATTTGCCCTCGAAGTTTCCCCGGGGCAAGAGGTTGAATATCGTCGGAAATGCTCTCTGCGCCGGCCGAGTGATACCCAGTCGCCTCACTTTTCGATAAACGGTGCGGCGGCCAAGGCTCGCCGATCTTGCCGACGAGATCGCCGAGACTGACACCGCCGATACGCTGAAGCAGCGCTTCGACAAAATCGCCGCTACCATGGCGTGCCACGGCTCGGTGCGCTCGGCCGGCAGCTTCGGCCGGAAGAAATGAACGCACCGCTCCGCCAGATGGAAGCAACGCCGGGTTCCGGCACCTGCAATCACGGCCGACCGACCTATATCTAACTGAAGCTTGTCGATATCGAGCGGCTGTGTGGACGGCGGAAACGTCGTTTGCAACGGCAATAGCTTGTTCGCATCACTTTCAGGGAGGTAAAGAGCCATGATTTCCGGCGCACACATGATCATCTACAGCACGGATGCCGAGGCAGACCGCGCATTTTTTCGCAATGTTCTGCGTTTTCCAGCAATCGATGCTGGCGAAGGCTGGTTGATCTTCGCATTGCCGCCGGCCGAGATTGCCGTTCACCCGGTCGCCGAAAACGACAGCCACGAAGTCTATCTCATGTGCGAAGACATCAATGCCACAATCCAAGAGCTGAAATCGCACGATGTTGAATGCACTTCGGTCACCGATGAAGGCTGGGGCCTGCTCACGCATGTCTCGCTTCCCAGTGGCGGCTCGCTTGGCCTCTACCAGCCGAGGCATCCTTTGGCGCACAAAGCCGGGGCTTAAATGCCGGTTTTCCGTCCGGACGCGCGACCAAGTAAAGACTTGGAGCGGGATGGAGATTCGAAGGCAAATCATCCTTCTCTGCCGGACTTTTTCAACACTATCGGTGGATTGCTGCTGTCGGTCTCGTCTGTTCCAACGAGTAAGAATGCTCCGCGGCAGGAGGTGCAGAAAATCCCTCTCGCCGCCCAGCAACGCCAGGTCGCCACGTGCGCTCATCCGGGCACGGGGCGTCCGACATGCCCACCAGCACTTCGCTGATGCGCCACATCGCGACGGCGACGTCGTCGCGGCGGGCCAGCTCCGAGAGGTCCGGCCAGGTGATCTTCCCTCGCCGCACGGCGGCGTAGAGACGACCCGGCGGCGGGCGTACGTCGTCCTGCGCCAGGCCGCTGCCCGTGCCGTGTTCACTCCATCAGGCGGGCCACGAACGGAGCGCCCGCCAGTGTGCCGGCCAGCCACCAGCCCAGGCGCATCGGCGCCGGGTAATCACGAACGAGGCCCGTGCCCGGCACCTGCCCGGGGCAAAAGGCGAAGGTCGTCCATCCACGTCCCTCTTCCTCGGCCAACCGCGCCAGCCGGCGGGCGGTGAGCAGGTTCGCCAGCTTCGATGCGGCGTAGAAGGCGCGGCCAGCCGCCACGCGCGACGAGTGGTCGACGCCGGAATCCCGTTCGGGGTAGGCGAGGAGCCATCCGTCGGCGTGTCGCGGAGGCGGAAACGACGTCTGCTCGGCGGGATCGTGCGTGCCGCTCGTCGTGATGATCACGTTGGCGTCATCGGCAAGCCGGGGCATCAGCAGGCGGAGCAGCAGGTAGTGGCCCAGGTGGTTGGTTGCGAACGTGATCTCATAGCCGTCGGCGCTGCGCGCCGACGACGATGTCGAGGCCACGATCGCCGCTTTGAAGGCGGGCGCGTCGAGATCATCACCGAACCGCCGGAGGCGCCCTGGCCGCCAGGCAGCACGGTGGGCGGAATTTCTCGACAGCGAGGGCAACCGCATGGTGATCGGCAGCCAATGAACGGGTGCAGCTGCTGGGCGGGCCAGGCTAGAAGCGGCGGAATGAAGGCGTCGCGATCAGGCAGATTCCGAGCCTACATCAATGTCATAGAAGGGTGGAATGTTGCCATTCGTCTCGTCGATGGGAACGATGGTCGACCGGTCCTTCGTGGCAACCGCCGATCCCGATCCGCCCCTGCCATTTCCGAAGAGGCGGACAGCGCGACGGTTCGCCACCTCGGCGGAAGTGCTGCGAGCCATCGGCTTCAACCCCGACGTGCTGGTTGTTTGGCAGCAGGAGGCAAACGCCCGTCCGCGGCAGCCCGGTTTGATGCCGCGTCTGGTCCACGACGGCGGGATCCAAGTGGCGGTGCCCCCCAGGACCGCTCCTCCCAAAGCGGTGCCTCGAATCCTCCTCCGTCTTCAGGTGTGGAAGCCGGCGAGGGCTCAGGCTGTCTTATGCCTACAAGCTGCTTGAGGAGCCTGAGAAAGTCATCGAGGAAGGTGAAGATGACGGGAATAGCGACGAGGCTGAGGACGGTGGAAGTCATCAGGCCGCCGATGACGACAATTGCCATCGGTTGACGGAAACTGGAGTCGCCGCCGCTCAGACTGAGAGCTACGGGCAGCATGCCGCTGCCCATCGCGATCGTCGTCATGACGATCGGGCGAGCGCGCTTATGGCAGGCGTCGACAAGGGCGTCGATGCGCGAGAGGCCGGCGCGGCGCGAGATGATCGCGTATTCAACCAGAAGGATCGAATTCTTCGTCACCACACCCATCAGCATGAGCAACCCGATCACCACTGGCATGGAAAAGCTCGTGCCGGTCAGCACCAACGGCAGCAGGGCACCGCCAAGAGACAGTGGAAGCGCCATAAGGATCGTTACCGGCTGAAGGAAATCATGGAAGAGAAGGACCAGCACCGCATAGATGCAGAAGATCCCAATCCCCATGGCGATAGCGAAACTGCTGAAGAGCTCGGAGCTGCGTTCCAATTCTCCTTGCTCAACGAGCTTGACGCCTTCCGGGAGGCTGTGAAGGGCGGGCAATGCCTGTGCTTCGCGATAGACGTCGCCGAGGATGCGCCCGTTGAGTTCGACCGACAGCGTGACATTTCGTGAGCGGTCGATGCGGCTGATCTCCGACGGGCTGCCGCCGATGCCGATCTCGGCGACCGAGCCGAGATCGACGCTGCCCCTGGCGCCGGCAACGCGAAGATTGGCAATGTCATCAAATGTCGTCCGATTGCTGGGATCAAACCGGACGCGGATAGGCAGCTGGCGCTGCGGCAGGTTGAGCTTTGCGAGCGAGGAGGAATAGTCGCCGTTGGTCGCCACACGAACCGCCTCGGAAATCGCTTCCGCCGTGACGCCGAGAGCGGCCGCGCGGTCGAGGTTCGGGACGATCTGGATTTCGGGGGCCTGCAGGGAAGCACTGGAGGTGACCGCGCCGATCCCCCGAAGGGTGCGCAGTTGCTCTTCGAGCGCGCCGGCTGCCTGGTCGAGAGCATTGGAATCGTCGCTGGCCAGCGTGATTTCCAGTGTCGTGCCGTTGCCGCCCGTACCTACAGCGATCCTGGCGCCAGGAAGAACGGCGAGTGTCTGCCGGATATCATTCTCGATCTCGGTCTGCTTGCGGGTGCGTTCGCCGATGTTCTTCAGATCGACGACGAGCGAGGCGGCCGCCGTATCGACGGTCGTCGAGGAATCGATCAGGTCACCTGAAGAGGCGGTTCCGACGGAGGAGAACACACGCGTCACGTCCGGCAGTCGGGAAACGATCTCTGCGGCTCGCCGCGTGATCGCCTCCGTCTGCTCAATGGTGCTGCCGGGTTGCAGCGTCAGAGTGACTTGTGTCTGCGCATCATCCGAAGCGGGTAAGAAACCGGAACTGAGGAACGGGATCGTCGAAATCGAAAGGCCGAGGAACAGGCAGACGCCAAGGACCGTCAGTTTGCGGCGCTGCAGGCAGGTTTTAACGACGGCTATGTAGGCGCGCATGATCCGGCCGTCTTTTGCCTCGACGGGATGCGCTTTCATCATGTAAGCGGCCATCATCGGCGTCAGCAGGCGCGCGACGACCAGGGAGGCGAGAACCGCCACGGCCGCCGTAACGCCGAACTGGCGGAAGACCAGGCCGGGAATACCGATCATGAAGGCAGTCGGCAGGAAGACGGCAACGAGCGTGAAGGTTGTGGCGATGACGGCAAGGCCGATCTCGTCGGCGGCTTCGAGCGCGGCCTGCTTCGGTGGTTTCCCCATTTGCAGATGGCGTGCGATGTTCTCGATCTCGACGATCGCATCATCGATGAGGATGCCGACCACGAGCGAGAGCGCGAGCAGCGTCACCGTGTTGAGGCTGAAATCCGCCATGTACATCACAAGGAAGGTCGGGATGACCGATAGGGGCAGCGCCACCGCCGAAAGGAACGTCGCCCGCCAGTCGCGCAGGAAGAGCCAGACCACCACGATTGCGAGGGTCGCGCCCTCGTAGAGCATGTGCATAGAGCCGTCATAGTTTTCGATGATCGGCCCGATCGTGCTGTAGGCCTCGACGATCTCGACATCAGGCTTGGCGGCGGCGAAGTTCTGCATGGCAGCCTGGAGGGCCGTCGCGACGCCCGTATCCGAAAAGCCGTTCGAGCGTTTGACCTGCACCGCGATTATCGACTCGCCGTCGAGATAGGCGATGGATGACCGGTCGGCGAAGCTGTCCGTAACCGTGCTGATCTCGTCGAGACGCACCAGAGCGCCACTCGGGAGCGGGATCGCGAGCGCCCTCAACGCCTCGATCGACGAAACCGCGCCGAGCGTGCGGATCACCTGCTTGCTGCCGCCGATTTCCGCCCGGCCGCCCGAAGCGTCCGTCTGCATGGATTTGAGCCGCGCGGAAACGGTTGCGGCGCTGAGGCCGAGCGAACTCATGAGTTGGGGATTGAGATCGATATGCACCTCACGATTGATGCCGCCGATGCGGCTGACTTGGCCGACGCCGGGCACGGCAAGCAAGGCCTTCGTCATGTCGTTGTCGACGAACCAGGAGAGTTCCGTCTCATTGAGGCGGACGGAGCGCACGGCGTAGGTAAGGATCGGCGAGCCTTGCACCGTCGTTTTTGTCACGCTTGGTGTCTGCATCTGGGCAGGCAGGTCGCCGCTCATACTGTCGACGGCATTGCGCACCTCGTTCAGCGCTGCTTCGCCGTCCTTCTCCAGCTGAAATGAGACATTGATGCTGACCGCGCCGTCCGTGATCGTGGTCGTGATGTGCTCTAGGAGGCTCAGCGAGGCGAGCTTGTCCTCGATCTTGCGCGCGACTTCGGTTTCGAGTTGGGCCGGTGCGGCACCTTCGAGCGCGGCGTTGATCTGGACAGTCGGCAGCACCATGTCGGGGAAGTTCTGTACCGCCAAGCGATCGAAGGCGAGGAGGCCGCCGACGGTGAGCAGGATGAACAGCAGGATTGCGGGAACCGGATTGCGGATCGACCAGGCGGAAAAGTTCATCGTGCGTCCTCCTCTACCCGGACAAGCGCCCTATCCGAAAGGAAGGCGCCGCCCGTCGTCACCACGTCGGCCCAGGGATCAAGGCCCGAGAGGATTTCCACTTCGCTGCCATTGCGGCGGCCGGTTTCAACACGGACGCGTAACGCACGCCTGCCCGCATCCACGGTGAAGACGTAAGCGATGCCGTCACGCATCACGAGCGCCGTCTCGGGCACGGTGAATGCCTTCGTGGTCGCAAGCTCGATCTGGCCGGTGACGTAAAGGCCGATGGGTGGGTGCGCCTCCGCCGGCAGCGCCACATAGGCGAGCACCCGTCCGGTGTCGGTACTAACCGTCGGCCCGACGAGCCGCACGGTCCCTTTGACGCGCCGCCCCTCCGGACCGACGATCGTGGCGGTCAGGCCTTCTTTAATGCGAGGCAAATAGCGTGCAGACACTTCCGCCTGCCACTCGACGCGCTGCTGGCGCACGAGACGGAATAGCTCCGTGCCGGAGGAGACGACAGCGCCGAGTTGGACCGAACGGGCGGTGATCAGCCCGTCGTCTGGGGCCATAATGGTCGCCTGAGCAAGCTTGATCTTCTGGCTTTCCAGCGAGGCTTCGGCGGATTCGACACCCGCGATCGCAGTCTGCTCGGCGATCAGGTATTCGGTGATCTTCTCCTCAGAAAGCGCACCGCTTCCCTGCACCTTGCGTGCTCGGTCCGCGCTCGACCTGGCTTTTGCGAGGTCCGCCTTCGCACTTGCCAGCACAGCCTCTTCCTTGCGCAGTTCCGCCCGCACCGTTTCGTCGGCCAGCCGAACGAGGGGCTGATCCTTCAAGACGACCGACCCGACATCAGCAAGGACATCGGTCACACGCAGGCCGCCGATTTCCGCGGCAATGACCGCTTCGTGCCAGGGCTTCAGCCAGCCGCTGGCGGGTATCGTTTCAGGCCACTGGCGTTCCGCGGGCTTTGCCACTGTGACGGTAAGCGCTGCCGCCTCGTTCTGTTGCGCAAGTGCAATCTCTGCGGCGAAAACAAGGGTTCCGCTCAGGAAAGCGGCGAGGAGAAGAGGTGAAGATCGCATCAGAGCAGGTCTTCTTTCGATTTTTGCGGCAGGTCCTTGGGTGAGGAGGCGCTCGCATCCCAGCCGCCGCCGAGCGCCTTGTAGAGGGCGATCCAATAGCGCACGGAGTCGCGACGGATTTCGATGAGCGAGACCTCCGCCGACTGCGCCGAACGCCGGGCGTCCTCACGGTCGAGTAGGCTTGCGCCACCGGCTTTCCAGTTCGAATCCACGGCCTTGAAATAGGCGCGGTAGTTGCGCGCCGCGACACTGGCGTCGCCAATGCGCCTCCGCGTACTGTCGATCCGCACGAGTGCGGTCTCGACTTCGGCGACCGCGTCCAGCACACCTGATTTGTAGGCGGCCACCGCCACCTTGTATGTGGCTGCCGCGCTGCTCACTGCCGCCCGGCGCGAGCCACCGTCGAAGAGCGGGATCGAGATGGCCGGGCCGAAGGACCAGGGCAGAGACGTTCCCGTCAGCGATGAAGTGCCGATCGTGACCGAGCCGCCGAGGCTGAGGCTCGGATAGAGATCGGCTTTTGCCGCGCCGATCTCGGCGAGCGATGCAGCGACCTCGAGTTCAAGGGCGTCGATGTCGGGGCGCTGCCGTAAGGCGTCAGCAGGCACGGCGGATAGCTTGAGGGTCCTCGGCGTGGGTAACCCTTGCTTGCCCATCGCCAGAATATCGCGGACGTGAGGCTCGTCACCGCCGGTAAGGCGGGCGAGAGATTTGACGAGAACCTCGCACTCGGCACGCTGGGCGGTCCGTGTCGAGGCCGAGGTAGCAGCACTCGCCCGCCCTAGCGCGAGGTCGGCGCTCGACGTAAGGCCGGAGGTTGCGGCCATTTCCATTGCCCGGATCGTCTCGCGCTGCGAGGCGAGTTCGGTGGTATAGACTTGCTCCAGCTGCCGGCAGGCACGGTACTGCACATAGTAGTCCGCCACCTCCGCCGCGAGTGAGACGCGCGCATCGTGCCAATCGGCGGTGCGCTCGTGGACCCGCAGCCGCGCAGCCTCGCTCCTCTGCCGCGTCTTGCCGAACAGATCGATTTCCCAAGAAGCGTCGAGGCTGCCGCTCGGCGTCGTAGCGGCAGCAACTTGGTTGGCTTTGTTGCCGCCCGTGCCGGAGCGGGCGAGCGATCCCGAGCCGCCAAGCCCCGGAAAAAAGCTCGCCTGCGTAGATGCCAGCGCGGCGCGCCCCCTCTCGATCTCTGCAGCGGCGGACTCGAGACTGGGGCTTTCCGCCTGCGCAGATGCAATGAGGGCCGTCAGCGATGGATCGGAAAACGTGGACCACCAGGACACGAGATCGCCGGTCCGGCCGCCATGCGGAAAGGTCGCGTGCCAGGCATTCGCGATCTTCAAATCAGGTTCCTGAACGCTGGCGACGGTCGTGCAGCCTGACACGATCAGGCACGCTCCAAGACCGCCCATACCGACAATCCTGCGATAGGCCGCCTTCATCGCGGCCTTCGATTGGCAGGCATTACGGCCCGGCGCGAAACAGCTAGCAAGAAAGGCCATCATGGTGATGGCCACCAGTCTATGCATGTCTACCGCCTTGTTCCGGGGCCGCCACCCAGCGGAAACATCTAGGTCTCCACCGGCAGCACCGCGTATGGCGATCGTTCTTCGCAATCGCTCCTGGGCGGCATTAATCCCGATTTGTCATTGCGGTGGGTTATGTATTGTTAAGAGTTGCTAAGGCGCAGCGGCCTAGCGCCCGCCGGAAGCGCTGGTCCGCGCCGCGCGGATGGGATCGCTGCCGCAGACGCAGCGACTGTTGGGCCGGGAGGAGGCCTGACGGGGACCACAGCAACAAAATTAAACACAATTGTTGCTGACAGCCATGATGAGCAGCGTGTTATTCCGAAGGGGAAAGGGCAACAAAATGGCCAAGCCTATGGAAAACGTCGGATACGATGTCATCACTCCAGCTTCAGCCCGAATTCTCGTCGTCGAGGATGACCGGGATATAGCGACTATGCTGATCGAACTGATGAAAGAGGCGGGCTACGTCGCCGAGACAGTCGGATCGGCCATGGAAATGGACCGCGTTCTCAAAAAGAAAGAGTTCAGCCTTATTGTATTGGACGGAATGCTGCCGGGTGAGGACGGTTTTAGCATTTGCAGAAGGATCAGGGCATCCGATACTACACCCATCCTCATGCTTACCGCGCTGACGAAAGAGGTGGACAGGGTCGTCGGACTGGAACTGGGGGCCGACGACTATGTCACAAAACCGTTTAGTTCAAGGGAACTTTTGGCGAGAATAAAGGCGCTGCTGCGGCGATCGTCGTATTCAAGCCAACTCAAGCCAAGCCAGGACCCGATGACGTTCGCGGGCTGGCGCATAGATCCTGTCACTCGCGAATTGACTGACGTTGACGGTGTCCATGTGCCGCTCACGACGGCGGAATTTGATGTGCTGCTTGTGTTCTGCGAGAATCCTCGACAGGTGATGAACCGGCAAGACATACTTGCCCGCACCCACGCTGGCGCTGCCGGACCTGTCGAGCGCAGCATTGATGTGCATGTGAGCCGTATCCGGCAAAAGATAGAGCCGAACTATAAGGAGCCCACTTTCATTAAGACAGTGCGGCTGGGCGGTTACATCTTCACTCCGGAGGTCGCGGTAGCCATATGATCGGTCGGTTCAGACGGGCGCCCATTCGCCTCCAGTTCGTCGTGCTCGCTGCGATCCCTATTCCGGCAGTGCTCCTTAGCGTTATCGCGCTCTTGCCGGAGCCGTACATCTTCCAGGCTAAGCAAGTGGTTGCGGTCAGAAGCACACAGATCGAATTGATCGTAGAGCAACTCAGAAACAGCGCGGACGATGCCGACGCCGAGAAGCTGCTGCGAGCGAGCGCTCCCATCGGTCTGGAGATGAGGATTTTGCCGTGGCGTGATCTTAACGTCGGAAGCAGCCACCAAGGGGATATGCAATTTATCGCCGATGAGCTTCGCGACGTGCTGCCCACTGATTTTGAGGCCGCTGTTCTTCCGCAGGATGCGGAACACAATGCCCTGGCGGTGCGTGTCGACGCCAAGCGTGGCCTCCTGGTACGGTTCTCTGACGCCGATACCTATCCAGCCGTCTTCGGCACGCTTATCGAACTCATTGCCAAGATCCTGATGTTGATCCTCCCGATGCTTCTGCTGGTGCTATATATAGGTGGCGTGATCACGTCGCCTCTTGTCCGTTTTGCCGAAGCGGCAAAGAGCTTGCGGCTCGACGGCAGCGAGGAGCAGCTATTCACTGTCGCAGGCGCCAAGGAGCTTCGCACCCTCGCAACGGCGCTCAACGATATGCGGCGTAGAATACGCAAGATGGTTGATGACCGCACGCGGATGCTGACCGCCGTAAGCCACGACCTGAGAACACCACTAACGCGGCTAAGAATGCGCGTGGAGCGATCAAAGGAGATCCGGTCGAAACAAGCGATGCTTGACGATATCGCCACATTGACCGCGATGATCGAGGAAAGCCTTCAATATCTGAGCAGCACGGCCCGCGACGAGCCGCTTCGAAAGGTTGATATTGCAGCCCTGATGAAGACAATCGTTGCCGGGTTCTCCGATGTTGGACACACGGTGATTTACGTCGGGCCCGAGAGATTCGGATATTCATGCAAGCAGAAAGGGCTGACGCGGGCAGTCACCAACATCGTGGAAAATGCCGTCAGGTTCGGTAAGATCGTGCATGTCCAATTGTCCAATTTCCCGCCAAGCAAAGTGTCCATTGTTGTGCAGGACGATGGCCCCGGCCTTGCAGAGGGTCTCCACGAGAAGGCTCTTGAGCCTTTTTTCAAGGCGGATCAGGCCCGGTCCTCGACTATCAACAGCGGTTTTGGACTGGGTCTTTCGATCGCAGATGAGATCGCAAAGAGCCATGGTGGCTCGCTGTCGCTCGAGAACATATCCCCGCATGGGTTGCGAGCGACAATATCGTTGCCGCCGGCACGGGTTGTTCCGCTCAAAAGCGGCAAGACTGACGATGTGCAAGGGCAGGCTTCAACGCGGCAGGCGCTTGCCAAAGGTAGGTAGTCGACTACATAGCACGACGTAGGGCGCGTGACGTTTGGGAGCGGCGTTCAACGCCTTAGCGCGGTGAGGGGAGCGCCTCCTGGGGCCGCAAGGGCTCATCCTTCCCATGAAGTCGGTGCGACCGCGCCACGTCCTGAAGCAGTTTCTTCATCTCTCTCAAAGAGACGCGGTCCGCGCGCATCATCTGTCTGACGAAAGGGTCTTTCAGGATGTCCGCACAGAAGGTGTTCGCGCTGGCAAAGCAGCCAAGGCTTGCGTGGTCGTGGCTCGTTCGCCCTTCACCCTATCTCGAGGGCAGTGTTCCCATCGACTTGCTGAGACGAGACCTTGTCGAGGAAGTCGTGATAGCTGCCAGGCGTTTGTTCTAGCTTAATATTAGTCGACCGCGAGAGTTGAAGCTTGGGGATCCTGGGCAAACTCCTTTTCCGGCAGCACACTCACTGAGCGGAGCCAGTGTTTTTGCGGCGCGCGCCGAAGCGCGACATGTCAGGCGAAACTCGTCGGTCGAATCGGCCAAGACAAGCACATCTCCAGCCATCGCGGACCATTTCGCGGCAAGGTTTCGCCCCGGCCTGGTCACTCCACGCCAGCCCGTCGGTCGTCCGGCAACCGTTGGTGATGATCAACCGTCTATGGGCCGACAACAACTCTTAACAACACAAAATCCAAGGCAATGACGAATCTGGACTAATGCCGCCATCCGAACTGTGGGAGCGCGCGCCTTCGGATGAAACCATTCTGAAGTGTCGACTTGGGTCGGTGCAACGGGACCCATCCATCAACATCGCGGCAACTGGCGCATTCAGGGCAAATCTCATGCTAATTCTTGTTGTCATGGTCACGCTTGTGACCGCGAGCATCGTGTACGTCTACCGTTTCCGGGGTGAAGCCCGCTACGAAAGCCTGTCTGAGTACATCCGCAAGGGATGGCCAATTTTTTCGCCGTTGAATTGTGCGTTGTACATGACAACGCTGCCGCGCGGATCAAAGGCTGTTCTCGACCCAGCCGATTTTCCGGAACTAGAGGTGCTGCGTCAGAACTGGCACACCATTCGCTATGAAGGCCTCGAGCTGCTGCGCCAAAACTACTTCGACGCCACCAAACGGCCCGGCACCGCAGGGACTTATGACGTCGGCTTCCGGACGTTCTTCAAGTACGGCTGGAGCCGCTTTTACATCAAGTGGTACGGGTATGAGCATCATTCCGCAAAACGCCTGTGCCCCAAGACCGTCCAGATGCTGCAGAGCGTGCCGAGCGTGCATGGAGCGATGTTTGCCTATCTACCCAAAGGAGCCCAGTTGACCCGGCATGCCGATCCGATCGCCGTGTCACTGCGCTACCATCTCGGTCTCGTCACCCCCAACTCCGACGCCTGCTTCATCAATGTGGATGGCCGCAACCTGAGTTGGCGCGATGGCGAAGTTATCATGTTCGATGAGACCTACCTGCACTTCGTGCGCAACGATACCGACTGCGACCGCCTCATCCTCATGTGTGATGTGAAAAGGCCCTTGAACCCACTGGGTGCGGTGTTCAATTTCTTCTACCAAGGCTTAACACGTGCCACGGTGGTACCAAACACGCCGGAGGACCATCGTGGCTTGGCCAACAGGGTCTTTGCGGGGCTCGCGCCTCTCCTGGCAGGCAGCAAGGCACTGAAGTCGACGAACCGTCCACTGTACCTCGTCATCAAGTGGTCGGTGAATACCTTGCTGTTGCTGCTGCTATTGGGGCTGATTGCGGGCGTGGCGCAGTTGCTCAGCCGACTCGTCTAAAAAGCACAATCCAAGCGAAAGCCGAGTGCTTGTTGCGCCTCCAGGCCAACCACATCGATCGCGGCGCAACATTTCTTAACATCACAAAATCCAAAGCAACCTCGTAGTCCTAGACAGTGCAGCCGCTGGAGGGCCGATTCGTCGGGCTTCCCCTCGCACGCGTTGAGTATCTTCCACCATCCCCAGGAGCCGGTTCGCATGTCGCTAACGAAGCATTTCTCAACCCGCTCGCGGCATGTCGCCGTCGCTACGAGCCTCTCGGCGATTGCTTTTCTCCCGCTCCAGGCAGGCGCGGCCGAGCCTTACGATAACGAATCGGCCGCAGCGACTCCCTCGGCGGACGCCGTCGACGAGAGACGGTTCGGTCGCATACGCCAGAAGCTTTCCGACTGGAATGTCATGGTTGCGGCCGGAGCAATGTATCAACCGAAATATGAGGGGTCGGACGAGTACGAACTCGTTCCCTTTCCGATGGTTTCCGCAACAATTGGCCGCCTCACCATCTCCCCGGGCGGGCTGGATGTTGACGTGTTGGAAGCAGACGGTTTCAAAGTGTCGGTGAAAGGCGGTTTCGAGATGGGCGGAGGGCGCAAGGAAGAGGATTCCAAGCACCTGAAAGGCCTCGGTGACATCGATGCTGGCGCTGTGGTCGGAACCAAGGTCTCATATGAAACGGGGCCGGTGGAACTCTATGCGTCCGTCGACAAGACGATTGGCGGCAGCGAAGGCCTGCTCGGTGTGGTGGGCGCAAATGTCTCCCATCATTATAACGCCTTTATTTTCTCCGCCGGCGCGTCCGCGACCTTCGCGGATGAAAACTATATGCAGACCTATTTTGGGGTGACGGCCGTCCAATCCGCACGGTCGGGGTTGCGCCAATATCAGGCTGGCGCGGGGCTAAAGCGCTACGATATCGAAGCCTCAGTAACCTACATGGCGACGGAGAACTGGCTTATTCGGGGCCAGGTAGGGGTCGGTTTCCTCGCCGGCGATGCGAAGGACAGCCCGATCGTTCAGAAGGACGTGCAGCCGTCCGGGATGCTCTTCGTCGGTTACAGGTTCTAGGAGTCCCAGCAAGGCGCACATTCGCCAACCCTGGCATGAACGTCGGCCAACTGGTGGCAAAACAAGCCATTGGCCAACAGGCAGGGCAATCCCGTCGACGCTTTCCGGTCAGCAACAAACTCTTAACTTCCCTTCAAAACCCGCAGCTGGCGTCTCCCGGTAGGGCTTAAATGAATGTTCTCTGTCGGTAATGCGGAGCTACGCAATGTCGGACCCGACTACTCTATTCCGCACCTGGATGTCGCATCCTTTTCGGGCCGCCTTGCTCGTGCCTTCCGGGCGAGCTCTGGCGGTGGCAATGACTCGCGAAATCAGTTCTTCGCAGTCTCCGGTTGTTGAGCTTGGCCCTGGAACCGGTGTCTTCACCCGGCAGCTTATCCTCCGCGGCGTGCCTCAGGAGCGCATAGCGCTCATAGAAAGCGCCACTTCCTTTGCCCACATGCTACGTCGCCAGTTTCCGACTGCCGCCTTGCTTGACATTGATGCGACAGAGTTGCGCCGATGCGATCCCTTTAATGGCGAGAAAATAGGCACGGTGATCAGCAGCCTCCCGCTTCTCACCATGCCGGCTTGGCGTGTCTTCGCCATTCTGTACGGCGCTTTCCACATTCTTCGTCCGGAAGGAGCGGTCTATCAATTCACCTATGGCTGGCGGTGCCCGGTACCTGACTCCGTTCTCGACCGGATCGGGCTTGAGGCGACGTTTACTGAATGGGTTTTCGCAAACGCGCCACCTGCGCAGGTTTACCGGATCGCTAGGCGGCCGGACGCGATCGGAAGAGCGTAATAGAGTTCCCCCTTTTGCCGTCTAGCTTCAAGGGCAAGGTCGTTCGCGCCGCCGAATGGCGGGATGCGGTGCCGGTGGGCCTGGGCAAGGGGGCATTGTGTAAATGCTTCGGGTCGGGCGTAGCGGCCAGTCCGTCGTCCTTGGGCGCCGCGTGACTCTAGTGTCGCCAGTTACATCGTAGTTGCGGAGATGGTCGCCGAGCCCGCCTGCTCAGACGGAAGTGGCTGGCACCGCGTCACGGTTACCGGAACGAGCGTAGGAACCCGGACCCAGTTGGAATGTAAGACGCTGTTTTTAGGCCCCGGCGTTGAATACGGCGCGGGATGGCGTGCCAAAAGTCAAACTATTGGCGGCCGCGGCTTTCGACTCCCTAGCGCGGCTGCGTGAGCGCCTAGCATGCCGGACCGGCGCGGCTTCTTCAGCGCAAGAGGGTTTTACCGGCGACGAGGTGCCGGGTTGAGCGGCGCAACAACTCTTAACAACACAAAACCCACGGCAATGCCAAATCGGGATTAATGCCGCCAGACGCGATTGCGAAGAACGGTCGCGGAGTATGCCGTACCGCTGGTGGAGACCTTGATGGTTCCTCCCAGCGATGGCCCGGGACAAGGCGGTAGACATGCATCGACTGGTGGCCATGGTCATGCTGGCTTTTCTTGCTGGCTGTTTGGCGCCGGACCGCATTGTTTACGGGTCGAAGGCTGCGACGGTAGCCAGCATCCAGGGGTTCAGCGACATCCGTATTTATGCGGATTCGGCCCGGAAGCTGCCCGAGGCGCACGCCTGGCTGCCCATCCCGAGGCACAAGGAAATCAACTACCTTGTCTTATCGAGCGGCGGTGGCGCAGGCGCGTTCAGCGTCGGGGCGCTCAAAGCCTGGTCGGATAAAGGACAGCGACCGGAATTCGACATGGTCAGCGGCGTCAGCACGGGTGCGCTAATCGCGCCTTACGCCTTCCTCGGTTCGGCCTACGACCAGCCTCTCGTGGATCTCTATACAAGCGGCGTTGCCAAGGAGTTGGTCGATGCAGATTTCCTACCGAGGGGCCTGTTCGGAGCAAGTCTCCTGAAACAGGAGCCGCTTCGAAAAATGGTCGAGCGCTATCTGACGCGCGACATACTCGCAAAAATCGCTGCTGAGCACCGCAAGGGGCGACGACTGCTTGTTTTGACCTCCAACCTCGATTCCCAAAGAGCGGTGATCTGGAACATGGGCGCCATCGCCGACAGCGGACGGCCCGGTGCGCTGAAACTCTTCCAGGACATCCTCATCGCATCGGCAAGTATCCCCGGCGTCTATCCAGCCGTCCTCATCAAGGCCGAAGCTGGAGGGGAGGCGTTTGAAGAAATGCACTCCGACGGCGGTTCGGCTACCCAGATCCTGACGATCCCGGAGGGGTGGATAGCCAATTCGGACAAGGGCGTACGGCCCAAGAACCTTAAGTTCAACATGTACATCATCATCAACAATGCGCTCATGCCGGAATTTACCACCACGACGAACAACACGTTTGCTGTCATGGCCAGGGCGAATTCCACCCTCGTCAAGGCACAGGCCCGCAGTGCGCTGCTGGCCACCTACGTTTACGCCCAAAAGAACGGCATCCGATTCCGCGTGGCCTCAATCGACAAGCAGTTCCCCTACAGCATGACCGATCCTTTCAACACCGACTACATGCGCGCCGTTTACAACCTCGGATACGCAAAGATGGCTGGCGGCAGCCTTTGGCAAGACAGGCCTGTGTTCACCGACAAGGTTGCGGTCCCCCAGACAGCGCAACAGAGGCAATAGCCCACCGCCTGCCTCCTTCCATACCAAGTCCCCAACAGGAGAACGAAGTGCCCCATTCCCGTACAAATCAGACTGCCGGTCGACTGCAGTATCGATCGATCGGTTTCGCGCTTCTGCCATCCCTGCTTGTATCGGCACTTGCCGGCTGCACCTCGGTGCCGCTCCAGCCGGCCAACTCGCTGACCTCCTATGACGGCCTTACCAAGGTTGATGGGCGCATTAGGAAGGCGGAGTACAAGGCCGTCCCCGAGGATCTCAACGTAAGCAAAACGGTGTACATTGAGCCTACCCTGGTTTCGCCCACCGCCGCCCAATCCTCCATAAAGCCCGCCGATCAGGCCTTAGTTGCGACCGTGGTCAGCCGCGCACTTTGCATTGGCGTCAGCGATCGTTTCGCGGTCACAGACAACAGAGAAAACGCCGATCTAATCGTTCACGCGACAGTGACTCGCATTGTGCCCACCAACGCCACAGCCGCCGGCCTGTCGACCGTGGCGTCGATCGGGGCCTCGTTCGCGTCCTCTTCCGTTCCCGTCCCGAGAATTCCGTTGGGACTGGGCGGGCTTGCCGTAGAGGCCGAGGCGACCACCAGGGACGGAAAACAGGCGGGCGCGATGGTGTGGTCGAAGGGCGCAAATTTCGTGACCACAGGCGCGCGGATGTCGCAGATTGGCGACGCCTACTCTCTGGCGGAGAGTTTCGGAAATGACTTCTCCAAGATGCTTGTCACGGGCAAAACACCGTTCAAGTTTGGCTTCCCGAAGCTTCCGTCTTATCAGAAGCTGAAATCCGGGCTCGGCGGCAAACCCAAATACCAGGCTTGCGAAAGGTTCGGCCGGGCGCCCGGACTGAAGGACTTCGCAGGGTCACAGCTCGGTTTGCCGCCGTCGTGGACCGACAAGCCAGTTCGGCCGCAGAGCCAGTAGAATTGTATCGACCAACCCCCATAGCCGGAAATCCGGCTTTATGGACTGCGTCGTCCGCTTGCGGACCCGCGGTAAGTCGGTCGGCCTGCTCCCCCCTGCCCCCCGACAGGCCGACCGACACACTGATGAATGCAAATTCAACCAACTCAGTCCTGCCATGAACCGAGCCTGACCGTGTCACCGATTTGTCAGCCGAGCGGATTAGCTTTAGCCGAACTCGCGGAAGCGGCCGGAGTGCCACTGCCGGCATCTGCCGATCCAAGCATGCTTCTGCAGAGTGGGGCGAGCCTCGAGACGGCACAGTCATGGCACATCGCCTACATTGATCATGCCCGTTATGCGAACGCCTTGCGCACCACCAGGGCCGGCGCTTGCTTTGTCACAGAGCGCTTCGCCCATATGGTGCCGCCCGGCACCGTTCCCATCACCGTACGGGATCCCCGTCTGGTTTTTGCCAAGGTGCTTGCCCGGCTACACCCCGAGGCGTTGCGAGCCGCACCGCTTTTGGGCAGCGCCAATGTCACCGAGGGATGTTTTGTGCATCCATCGGCGCAGATCGGAGCCGGCGTCGTGCTCGATCCTGGTGTTGTTATTGGAGAGCGGGTGTTTATCGGAGCCGGCACCACAATCGGTGCCCATGTGGTGCTGGGTCCAGACGTGGTCATCGGCTGGGATTGCTCCATCGGCCCCAGCCTCACCATCGCCCATTCCAACATCGGCGATCGGTCGATCGTTCATGCGGGAGCCCGCGTAGGCCAGGATGGTTTCGGCTTCGCGATGAGCGCTTCAGGACATGTGAAGGTGCCGCAACTCGGTCGCGTCACAATCGGAAACGACGTCGAGATCGGGGCCAACAGCACTGTCGATCGCGGCAGCGGGGGCAACACCGTCATTGGAGACGGGACGAAGATCGATAACCTCGTTCAGATTGCGCACAATGTGCGGATTGGACGCCATTGCGTGATCACTGCTCAGGTCGGGATCGCGGGCTCGACCGTGCTGGAGGACTGCGTTGCGGTGGGCGGCCATAGTGCCATTGCCGGCCATCTGCACATCGGCCGGGGCGCTCAACTTGCCGCAGCATCGCGGTTCATGAGAGACGTGCCGGCAGGCGAACGCTGGGGCGGGATGCCCGCCAGACCTCTGCGAGAATGGTTCCGCGAACAAACAACCCTCAAGAAACTGGCAAAGCATCGCAATGGCGCTTGACTCTGTAGCCATCCCATTCTCGGCCTGACTGTCCAAGGCTGCATGAGCAATGATGGTCTGCGTCGGCGGCCCGACGCGATCGTGCGTCTCCAGCTGATCGCATGTCCCGCACCATCTGCAGCGCCGAAACCGCCCGCTCTTCAAGGGCCGCATCGCAATGCGCACCGCCATCCCCAGTCCTCCGACGTACCCCTTCCCATCCGCCAGACGCATCAATGCGGCCACAGCCGACCAAGCGGAACCGTCAAATCCCCATAGCGCCGAAACCGCGCCCTCCATCCCGCGGGTTCTTTCCCTGGAGGCTTCCGGACGCCGGCCCCGGCGCCAAGCACCACGTGGATGGCCGGCATCCGCAACCCTTCACACTTCCGGACATTTGCGCAGACCACGACGAAGGTCTGATCCGCCCAACGCGGCCATTCTTGAGACCGTCTGGCGCCCCGAAAGCGACGATCAGCGGAGCCGAAACTTCTTATCATTTCCACCTAGGGCAACAGCATATGCTCTTCGACACCCTTGCAGGACGTGCTCCGCTGGAAGCCGCCCAGGAGGTTCCCTCGCGATCCTATTCAGGGCGTCGCGAGGCCGGTTCCGCGACGCGCCGCATCGACGCTCCACGCGCCGCCTCCCGCGAAAAAGAAGTACAGGAAAATGAAGCAGTAGAGGATCGCCGCGTCGCCCTGATTGACAACCGGAAAGAAGTTTTGCGGCGCGTGCGCCATGAAATAGGCGACCGCCATGTTGCCGGACAGAATGAACGCGACGGGCCGGGTGAAGAGTCCGAGGGCAAGCAGCACGCCTCCGATCACCTCGATCAATCCCTGAATCACAAAAGGCCCCGACAGTTGCATCGGCTCGGGAGCGGGCGGAAAATTGAAGAACTTTTGAGTTCCGTGCTCCAGGAACAGCAGCGCCGACATGATCCTCACGACGCTTAACCACTCCGGAGCCCAGGCCGAAATCTTGTCGAAATTCATCAGTTGGCCTCCATCATGACCCGGTGATTCCGGCCAGCAGGCTGAATTATCAGCGGGTCTGCTCTTCGCACCGATTTCGCGAAGAGGGTATGATGCACAGCGCGAGGCGTAAACCAATACTCCCAGTTCACAGTCGCGTGACATCCGGTCGTACTATTGATGGAGTGCCGAGCCGCGGGAGCCTAGACCTTGCCGATTGCGCTCGCTCCGCCAGTGACTAGCGCCGACGAGGCGCGTGGGACTAGCAGGTCGCGCCACTCCACAAGCAAAGCCGCCAAAGCGAATGCCCTTCGTCAGGACCGCGCTCGAGTGGCCCCTGCAATGTCCGCTTTCCGTCAACAGCACCGGTTCCTGCGAACGTCGGCTATCGGGTAGAGAAACGGGTTGATGGAGGGCGGCTCAGGGTCAGAGATGCCGGTTCCGGCGAAGGTCCGCTTACGAGCGGCCAAATCGGCGTGGCAGAGGCTGGTTTGGGTCACGGATTGCCGTATGGGCTGCTCAGAGGAAGGGCAGAGAGGGGGTCGAACTTTACCGTTTGCAATTTTGTCGCTGGCGGCTGGAAGCAGCCGCGATCTTTCCCAGACCTCGACGGCCGCGAAATCGACCGGCACCCACAGCTTAACCGCTCGTAGTCCTCTCGATCGGAGCGCGACAATGGTGCGCGCGCCGCGATGAGTTCCGGTTTGGCGTCCTGCTGCTTCTCATGATCGCCGGCCACATCACGCGTAGTGTCTAGCCAGCGCCTGTTGAGGATAGCTTTGCGACGTGATGCCGTCAGGCCCCGGCCTCGGGCCGTGTCGGCTTTACCATCTCGCCGAGGTCCGGCTCGCCACAGCGCGCCAAGATCGCTTCGCGTACTGCGTCGCGGAGACGCAATACCGATGCAAAATCAGTTCCGGACGGCACAATGGGAGCGCCGATCTCGATTGTGACCGGCGTCCATCGAGGAAACCATTGGTCACCGCGCAGCATGGATCGCGTTCCACGGATGATGCCGGGCAGTGCCGGCAGGTTGGCATCCACCGCGACCTTGAAAGCCCCGAGATAGAAGGCAGAGAGTCCTGGTCTGCGCGTGAACGTGCCTTCGGGAAAGAACACGAGAATGCGTTCTTGCCGGGCGATCTTGGTCAGGGATTCGGCGTCGGAAAGGCTGCCGGTAACATCGTAGCGCTCGACAAACAGTGTGCCTAACCGGCGCAGGAAGGGCCCGGCAAAGACCTGTCCCGCCAGCTCCTTCTTGGCCACGAAAGCTGGTTCCCCCGGCAGAACCGCAGCCAACACCAAGGCGTCCATATAGCTCGAATGGTTGAATGCGAGTATCGCGTTGCGGCGGGGAATGTGCTCGATGCCGCTCGCCGTGATGGTCACGCCGGCAAGGGCGAGCGCGGCACGGGCGATCGTCCTCGCCGCGGCCCAGCGCCAGCCGAGTCGCGGCAGAAGCATCACCGCCAGCCATGCCAAGAAGAAGCTGCAGGCTACGACGATCCACCACCATCCGGCGTAGAGAACGTCGGCGAGAAGCCGGCGCAGCCGCTTCAGCTGCAGGCCTGCTCCCGCAAACGACAGCCGCAAGACTTGCCACCAGAGAGAGCGTTGCGGCGCTCCAATTGTCCCGCTCTCGTAAAGCTCCTTGGCCGCGCTGCGGCGAATCTTCCCGCTGGATGTCTTCGGCACGGCTCGCGGCGGCGCGAGGACCATATCGTCGGGAGGTGTCCCGGCGATATCCGTTGCGACCTCATGAGCGCGCTTTTGCAACTCCGCGCGGGCGGGTTCGTCGGTCTCGCGCGTTTCCGCCACGACGACTACACGCTCCGTTCCCGTGGATTGATCGGTGGCGCCGAACACGACGACGCCTCCCTTGCGCACGCCGGGGATGCCCGCGACGGCCTCTTCGATCTCTTGCGGATAGATGTGACGCCCAGCGCGGATGATGATGTCCTTTACCCGGCCGGTGATGTAGACATCACCGCTCGCCACGTATGCCCTGTCTCCGCTGTCGAGCCAGCCATCGCGGAACAGCTCGCGTGTCTTGGCGTCGTTCTCGAAATAGCCGGAGGTCGCCGACGGGCCGCGGAATTCGAGCCGGCCTTCTTGGCGTTCACCAAGCTCGTAGCCGGCGCCATCGACGATGCGGACTTCATGACCTGGCAGAGGATGTCCGCAGGCGACGATTTCAAGCGGCTTCGGATTGTCGGGGCCGGCAGGCACGGCCGCGCCACGGCCGGTCAGCGCAGTACGATCCACGCGATCGATGATCGGCGAGCGGCCCGGCGGGGGAAAGGCCAGCCCCACCGTATTCTCAGCCAGGCCGTAGACCGGCGCCATGGCTCCCGGCTTGAAGCCATGATGCTCAAATCTTTCAATGAACCGACGCAGCGTCTGAACACTGACCGGCTCCGCCCCGTTTGCGACCATGCGGAGCGAGCTTAGATCAAGTCCTTCGAGAACGGCGTCGTCTGTCTTGTTCAGACAGAACTCAAATCCGAAGTTCGGGGAAGCGGACAAGGTGGCGCGAAAACGGTGCATGGCCCAGAGCCAGCTCTCCGGGCGCACGAGAAAGCTCAATGGCGACATCGCATAGAGCGGCGCGCCAAAATGAAGGCATCCCAACCAAGCGCCGATCAGGCCCATGTCGTGATAGAGCGGCAGCCAGCTGACAAAGACGTCAGCCGAGCTCGCCTCCATCACCGCGCCCATGGCCCGAACATTGGCAAGCAGGTTGGCGTGGCTCAGCACGACGCCTTTCGGATCTCCGGTGCTGCCTGACGTGTATTGTATCAGCGCGGTCGAGCGGTCGTCCGTGACCGGCGGCAGCTGTGTGGCTGTGGGTTCGGTGCTTAGACTTGCGACGTTCTCGACGCTGTTCAGGGATTCGACCTGTCCGCGCAGCAGCGCTGCAGGACCCATTCCTTCCTGCATTGTGACGAGTATGCGGGCGCCGGCATTGCTCAAGATGCCGGCCTGGCGACGCAGATGGTCCTCGATCTGCGACAGCCGCATCGGCGGATAGATCGGCACCGGCACGGCTCCGGCGTAGAGAATGCCGAAGAATGCGGAGAAGAAATCAAGACTCGTGGGCAGCATCAAAGCGACACGATCGCCCGGCTCGACATTGCGGCGGATCAATCCGGCCGCGACGGCACGAGCTGATTCCGCCAGTTCTGCGTAGGTCATTGCCCCCAATGCCGTTGTGTCGTCCTGCAGGACCGTCAGGTGCAGGCGATCAGGATGCTGCGCCACGTGCCAGTCGAGGACCTCGACGAGCGTCCCGGCCTCCGTGGCAGCCGGAACGGGAGGAAGGGCAATGGTCGGCTGCACCGTGCGGGCCGAGCCTGGTCGGGCGCCGGCGTGTTCGAGAGCATTGATCAGATCGCCGATTGTGTCCGCCTCGCCAACTATTTGAGTAGGCAGCCGCACCCGGAACGCGCGCTCAATCCGCAAAATCAGCTCCGTCCGACCAAGGCTGTCGATGCCGAGGTCCCTTTCGATCCGGCTTGACGGCGAGATGTCGATCGCATTTGCACGTTGCGGCTGAAGCTCGTGCACGAACTCGCGCACAACGGCGATCAGGTCGCCCTCGCGCGATCTCCTGTCATCGGTCGTAGGAACCATCTTCGTGCCCGTTTCCCACGCCAAATGTTAACGCTTCAGGCAATTGGGCGTTGACGCGATCAAGCGTGCTGTCAGAGCAATCGAGCCTCCCCTGCGGTTGGCGTTGATGCGGATCAAAGCCGTGGCGAGCGGCGAGGCCATTGTTGTCTTAACTATAGCGTTCTGGCGGCTCAGCAACGGCCTGGACGCGAGCGGCGCTTCGCGGGAGGTGATTGCGAGGGATGTCGCCCCTTTTTGCGAATATATCGAGCGCGCCGGCCTCGATGCGCCGCCGGCCGACGATGATCCTGCCGAAACGGTTGCGCCGATTCTGGCTGATCCGCCGATCCGATCGATCGACCTGGCCGCAAGTGGCATCTCCTCGATAATCTGGTGCACCGGCTTCTCGGGCGACTTCTCATGGGTGAAGGTTCCCGGTGCCCTGGATGAGGCTGGCCAACCCATGCACGAGGATGGTGTCGGCACCATTCCCGGGCTCTACTTCGCCGGCCTCGATTTTGCGCTAACGCGGAAATCAGGCACCATACCGGCCGTTGCAGAGGAGGCGCACCATCTGGTGGCGCACATCGTCAAAAGACGAATGGACTCACGGTCGAGAACGCCTGGAGTGGATCGCGAGGTCATGTAATGACTTTCCATCGCCACCTCTGGAGCACCGATCACAATGGTGACGGTTGCTCGTTTGTCTAGCGTCGCTAGCCGCCAGCGCTGGAACTTCCCTTTGGCTGCCGGAAGCGGACAAAGCTACCATTGACGGGCGTAAAGTTGCGGCGCTCGTTGACGAGGAGCGCTCACCCAGCCATCGGGCTTGAGTCGACCTGGCGCGCGTTTTGGCCCTGGTCGGCGGCGGGGGCGGCTGGGGCATCGATCCGGCTCAGAATGTGATCGGAAATGCCGCGCGCGATCTCCCGCTCGCCCATGATGATCAGGTCCGCGCCGAATTTCTTCAGGTAATCCACTTCAGCATCGGAATGGGCGCGGGCGATGATCTCGAGCTTTGGATTGATGGCATGGGCGTGTTCGATGAGGTTGCCGCTCTCGAACGGATTGGGAATGGCGCTGATCAACCACCGGGCCGAGGCAACGTTGGCGGCCTCAAGCAGTCCCGGCTGGGCAGCGTTTCCCGCAATGACATCAACGCCGCGAGCGCGCAGCTGATCTACTATCACTTGTCGTTCCTCGATCACCAGGTAAGGTAGCCTTGCCGTTTGCAACGTCTCCGCGACCAGACTTCCGACCCGTCCATGGCCGACAAGCACAGCGTGGTCTGTCAGGCTGGTAGCCGCGAGTTCGGGCGGTTCGGCTCTACCTTCTTGCGTGGCAATGGTTCGCTCTCGTGCTTTGAGCCACGGCGTCAGCCGATCCAACGCCGCAAATAGCAGCGGGTTGATGAGGATCGAAAGGATTGCTCCCGCAAGCACCAGGTCACGTCCCGCCTCGGGAAGAAGCTCGAGGTCGACGCCCAATCCCGCAAGGATGAAGGAGAACTCGCCGATTTGTGCCAGGCTTAGGCCGAGTGTCAGGGACACGTAGGACGGATAGCCGAACATGAATGCGATGGCTGATGCGGCCGTGGCATTGCCAATGACGATGATCAGCAATGTCACGCCGACGAGCAGCGGCTGCTCAACCAGGATCATGGGGTTGAACAGCATGCCTACGGAGACGAAGAAAAGCACGGCAAATGCGTCGCGCAGCGGCAGCGTTTCCTGAGCGGCCCTTTGGCTCAACTGGGATTCGGCAAGGATCATTCCAGCGAAAAAAGCCCCAAGGGCGAACGAGACGCCGAAGAGCTCGGCTGCCCCGAAAGCGACACCAAGGGCAATCGCCAGCACGGCCAAACGGAAAAGCTCTCGCGAGCCGGTGTGAGCGACGTAGTGGAGTATCGGCGGAATGACACGCCGGCCGACGACAACCATGATCGCGAAGAAAGCCGCCAATTTGGCCAAGGTAAGCCCGAGCGCACTCCAGATGGTCTGCGGCTCAAACAACGTGAACAGGTCATTGCCGTTAAGGTTTGCCCCGTTGACATTGCCACCGAGCACGCCGGCGAAGGCCGGCAACAGTACCAGCGCCAGGATCATGGCGAGGTCCTCTACGACCAGCCAGCCGACTGCGATACGTCCGCCATCGGTTTCGAGCTGCCGCATTTCCTGCAGCGCTCGTAGGACCACGACTGTACTTGCAACCGACAGGGCCAACCCAAACACCACTCCGGCTCCGATCGGCCAGCCGATCGCCTGCGTCACGATAAGCCCGAGCATGGTCACCAGAGCCATTTGACCGACAGCGCCAGGAATCGCGATTTTTCGTACCGAGAGCAGATCATTCAGCGAAAAATGCAGCCCTATGCCAAACATCAGCAGAATCACGCCGAGCTCGGCGAGTTGGCGCGCCAGCGCTTGGTCGGCAACGAAGCCGGGCGTGAACGGGCCAATCAAGACACCAGCAACGAGGTAGCCGACCAGTGGCGACAGGCGAAGGCGGTTCGCCAACGTGCCGAGGATGAAGGCGAGTCCGAGGCCGGCGACAAGGGTTGCGATAAGTGGCGCCTGAGGCATCTTCCCAATCCGGTTTCCGGCCACGCTTGGCGCTCCGGTCAAGCGGTGCACGAGCCAGAGATAATGGACTAAGACGCGGCGGTCTCAACATCTTTCACGCAGCAGATCTCGCCAATGGCGAACTGGAGCTCTGCAGGGTCGATTCCGGCCGGTGGATGCGCTTCGGGCAGTTGCCCGCCGTGCCGGCGGCGAGCGTGTAGCAGCCGTCAAGTTGAAACCGAGCACCGTGAAGAGCGGGCCCAGAAGGCGATCTGTATCGCCACTTGCTGCGACTCGCGCCAGGCGCCCTGGCAGCCGGGCCGCACGGTGGCTGAATTTCGCGACAGCGAGGGCAACCGCATGGTGAAAGGCAGCCACTGAGCAGGTGCAGCCGGGGAGTGGGCATCTGAATTTTGACGCGCCCGTTTGAACGGCTGCGCGGCAAGTCCTGATGGCCGCTATCGGGCCATTCATGACCCATAATCGAACGTGGCAAGTGCTTGCGTTGTCCGCAGGATACCGGCGAACGGCACAGAGCTTGGAGGCGTCACGTCGAGCCTTTGGTGCCGTTCAGCTGATGTGCGCCATGGCTGCGGAATCCTCAAACCTGTCGCGCAGTATTTCCGCCGCATGGCTTTCCCAATACTACTCTGCCTCGTCCCCGGAAGCGGCATTGAGGAGGCCGTATCTCTCATCGCCGATCGAGGCGAGCAGATCGAGCTGGGTCTCGAGAAAGTTGATGTGGCCCTCCTCGTCTTTGAGCAGATCCTCGAACAGGTGCATGGTCACGTAGTCACCCAGTTCCTGGCAGACCTCGCGTGACTTCTTGTAAGAGGTGCGCGCGTCGTATTCGCCGGCGAGGTCCGATTCGAGCACTTCCTTCACATTCTGCCCGATGCGAAGCGGCGCCACCGCCTGCAGGTTCGGGTGCCCTTCGAGGAAGATGGTCCGTTCGATAATCCGGTCCGCATGGTGCATTTCCTCGATAGATTCCTCGCGCTCCTTCTTCGCCAGTTTGAAATAGCCCCAGTCCTCCAACAGGCGATAATGCAGCCAAAATTGATTGACGGCACCGAGTTCCAGAAACAGCGCTTCGTTAAGACGTTCAATGATCCTATCTTCGCCTTTCATGGGTTCTGCTCCCGTTTTGGCGCGCGCCCCGCACGCATCATGTGGAACGATGCGCCCTTGTTCGCCTCCGAGCGCAGGATAGCACGCGGCGACCTAACCGTCATTTCGATCGGGGGCCGGAGGTTGCAAAGAGCGTATGAGATGCTTCCCGCCGCCCTGCGTTCTTGGTGAGCAGTTGCTAATATGCCACGGGCGGGCGCTTGGAAGCTTCTGCAACTTGATCGGACTTTGCGGTCAATCGCCTCTGGGCACATCAGCAAGCAAGAACGCGCAAGCCGTCGGCAATGAGCGGGGGCCAGCCGCCAGGCGGGCGTCCTGAATTTTGACGCGCAATTTGAACGGCTGGAAGGGGCGGCGGAGCGGTCATTACCGAGCCGTCTCAAAACGCTGTCGCGAAAACTTGTCTCGCGCCGTGCTATACTGACCACGCCAACCTGCACTGCGCAGCAGTTGGGGAAATGCCTCTCTGCTGCGCACACAGAATGTTGACCTGCGGGAGTCGCCAGTCCGGATCAGAAATAAAACGACAGGGAGGATGACATGTCCCTCGACGCCAATGACTTCGATCAAGCAGTTGAAAAATACCACCTGGCTCTGGATGAGTTCATGAAAGGGAACCCCGCGCCTGCGAAGAAGCTCTTTTCCCAACGAGACGATGTAACACTGGGAAATCCCTTTGGCCCTTTCGCGCATGGATGGAAGCAGGTCGTTGAGACGATGGAGAAAGCGGCATCGAATTACAGGGACGGCGACGCTACCGGCTTCGAGAACGTAGCGAAGTGTGTGACGTCCGAACTGGCATACCTCGTCGAAGTAGAGCGGCTCAGGTCCAAGGTTGGCGGTCGGAGCGATGTCACCCCTTTGGCGTTACGCGTGACGAGCGTCTTTCGCCCAGAAGATGGTCTCTGGAAGATTGTGCATCGTCATGCCGATCCGATAACGACGGCTCAGCCGGCCGATTCGGTACTCCGCCGATAGACGCGGTTGCGGTTTGGACCCTTCGGTCACCAATGCCGGGGCGAAGAGCGCAGAGTGAAGCGGCCAGCGCGCCTGTTGCGACAATCCTCCGCCGGAGCGGCTGCGCGCCTGACATAGTGTCGCGGCGACGTGACATGATCCAGAATAAAGTTTCACTAAACAAGCAGATAGAGCCATGTCTTGATTCTATCTGGCAGGATGGCATCTCGGCGTCGCCGGCCCGGCGCATGCCGATCGGTGTGCAACTCGATCTCGCCCTTGACCATGATCAGGAAGCGAACATGATCTGCCAGACGGCAACGCCCGCAAGCGCCAGCCCGGCAACGCCTTCGATGGTTCGGGAAATGGTTTCGAGTGGCTTGCCGGCGAAGAAATCCACCAGACGTTCCCGAAACAGGATCGACAACACCGCGACGCAGGACAGCGTCAGCGCCACGCCGACCATCATGGTGACGGCGAAGAGCATGCCGGCGCCGGGAACGCCTCTGGACATCGCGAAGGTCATCACGAACAGCGTCAGCGGGCACGGGATCAGACCTGCCATGACGCCGACGGCCTCGCCCTCATGCTTGTGGTGATGGCCGCGGCTCAAAGCGCGCCAGAGCATCCAGACACCGATCAGGCCGAGCAGCCCACGACTGATATCCTCCAAAAGCGGAGCGCGGCCGACGCTGCCCAAAGTGATGGAAACCAGCGGCAGCGAGAGAACCGCAATCAGAACGGCAATCATCACATGAGTGAAGGACAGCGTAATCGATACGAAAAGGCCGCGCGGAACCTTTGCATCCGAACCCGCAAGATATGTCGCTAGCACAGCTTTGCTGTGGCTGGGCGTCAGCGCATGCGCAGCGCCGAAGACGATGCCCATCGGCAGGAAGCCCATGAACGCCAGCCAGTCGCCTCCCACTGAGAGCAGTTTGATCTGCTCGCCGACCGCCAGATAGATCGTTCGTTGGAACTCGACAAGAATTTGGAACATCAGCTGAGGCTAACAGAAACGAGCCGCTCCGAGCGACCGCTAGTGCCCGTCGTGTTCGCCGTGGCCATGTTCATGGGGATAATCGGCATCCGCGCTCGCCAATCTTATATTCGCCGCCGCAAGCGCCGGCATGTGCTCGAACAGCTCGTGCTCCAGCGCTGCCGTAATCTTCTTCGCTTCGCAGACCGGCAGGCTTTCTTCTACGGCGATGGCAATGTCGGCGTGCAGCTTGTGACCGATCCACCGCGCCTTGGCGTCGACAATGCGCGCTGCCGGCACATGCGCGGCGGCATGGTGGATTTCGCCGATAGTACCCGGCTCAATACCGTCGAGCATGCGGGTCAGCACCGAGCCGGCCGACTGCCAGACGATGCCGAAGATCGCAAGCGTGATGAGCAGGCCGACAATCGGGTCGGCCAACGGAAAACCGAGCCAGACCCCGAGCGCCCCGATGACCACGGCAAGGCTGGTCAGGCCGTCGGTGCGGGCGTGGTAGCCGTCGGCAATCAGTGCGGCGCTGTTGATTTCCCGGCCGACGCGGATGCGGAACACCGCGACGGCCTCATTGCCGAGAAAGCCGACAAGGCCTGCCGCCGCCAGCCAACCAAGATGCGTCACCACGCGTGGATTGATCAAACGGTCGATGGCTTGATAGCCAGCGACGATGGCGCTGAGCAGGATGATCCCGACGATGATGATCCCGGCCAGGTCCTCGACCCGGCCAAGGCCGTAGGTGAAGGTCGGCGACGGCTTGCGCCGGGCCAGCATGAAGGCGATCCACAACGGAATGGCGGTGGTGGCGTCACCGATGTTGTGGATCGTGTCGGCCAGCAGCGCCACGCTGCCCGACAGCGCGACCACGACCATCTGCAGCGCCGCGGTGATTGCCAGGATGACAAACGACCATTTGATCGCCCAGATGCCTCGGTCGGTCGTCGCAATGGTCGCATCTATGACCCCGTGGGTGTGACCGTGCGACCCGCTCGCATGATGGTGATGGCCATGACCATGCGCGGCGTGATCGCGCGACCCGAACCCAAACCAGTCAAGAATGTGCGCGCCGAGACGGCTCACAGGTATTTGACGGCTCACAGGTATTTCGCCAGTTGCTTGAGTTCCGCCAGCGAGTTGCCGCCGGCTTCCGCGGTGTCCGTCAGGCAATGCTCGATATGATCGTGGATCAGTTCGCGCTTTGCGCTGCTGATGGCGCTCTCCACGGCGTGGAGTTGCTGCGCCAGATCAACGCAAGGACGATGCGCCTCGAACATCGACAGTACCGCCGCAAGGTGGCCTTGCGCGCGCTTCAGACGCTTCACGATAGCAGGATGCGAACGATGGATGCTTACGGACATGCTTCTTTTGTATCCTCCCCCCGGGGATACAGTCAATCTTTTTGACTTACTTTACATTGCCGCTGAGTGTCCCACAGCCCGAAGAAAACCCTCGGCGCGCCCAGCGACCTGCCACCCTCCTACGGATAGCTTTGCCGGCCGCCGGTTGCGCCGTATTATTTCGTGACCGTGTCGCGCGGGAACCTTCCCTCGCACTACGCGTTCGGGGCGCTGTATTCGCCATGCCTGATATTTAGGCAAACGTCGGCGACGGGCGAATACCGGCGGGGAGGCAAAAGCATGGGTCGGGGAGGAGCATATTGTGATGTCGAACCGCGAAATTGAAACGTCCCACACATTGGGGCTGCGCGTCGCTAATCTCAAAGCCAGGATGCGAAGCGCCCGTATTACCGAACACGAAATTAAAACCTTTCAGAAGGTCGCCGCCGTCATGGGAGGAGGTGAAGGCTCCCTACGGCTCGATGCCGACGACCTGATTGCCGCGTCTTTCGTTGTCGAGGACGAGCCCAGGACAAACTGACCATCGTGGCGCCCCGGCGATCAGCCAGGTACCACGTCGGAGGCCAGGAAAGCGGCGCGTCCGAGGCTGGCGACCGCTTTCCTGACACGCTGCAAATGCCCCTGGCGCTCCACCGCTGAGACAGTGTCCATCCGGTAGAGCGCCAGGAATTTTGTCGAGCACAGCGGATGGCAAACGGAGCGGAAGCCGCGCAGCAGGGTGCGCCGGCCGGGCTGGCCCATGATCCACGACATCAGCGGCGTCGCGCCGCATGTGGTCATCACCAGCACCCGGCGTATGTGCCGCAATTTGGGGCGTGCGCCGCGCTGCGCCGTCGGCATCTCGAAGGCGAAGCCCGGCACCAGCACCCGCTCCAGCCAGCCCTTGAGCATGGCCGGTAGGCCATACCACCAGGTCGGGTAGATGAAGATGACGGCCTCCGCCCAAAGCAGTTCCTGCGCCCGGTCATGCACCGGCGCGAGGTTCGCCGCCTTGTCGTGATAGCCGAGCCATTCGTCGGCGCGCATGACCGGGTCGAAACCGGTCGCGTAGAGGTCGAGGAGATGAACCTCATGGCCGCGTTCGGCAAGCGTCTCCAGCACCGTGTCGCGCACAGCCCCGTTGAAGCTGTCGGTGCAGGGATGGCAATAGACGACAAGGACTTTCATGTTGGGCTCAAACCGGCTGGCTTGGCATCATCGCCGGCTTGAAACGCGCATGCAATGGCCTGCGGGACATCGTCAGCACCGTAATCGAGGCGCTCTGCGTCCCTCATTTCTGGATACTCGTATACGAGGATACAGATATCCACACGGGCGGCTTTCTGTTAGCAAGGCTCACCTGACGGGAGAATCGATTGCGCGGACTTGGCGAAGGCTTGATGCAGAAGCCGTTGACGGTGGCGGAGCAAGTGGCGAATGTGCTGCGCGAATCGATTGCCGAGGGCAGCCTGGCGGCCGGCACGCCGCTGCGTCAGGACGACCTGGCCGAGCGGTTCGGCTTCAGCCGCATGCCGGTCCGCGACGCGCTTCGCCAGCTCGAAGCCGAAGGCATCGTGTCGATCCATCCGACCAAGGGCGCGCATGTCGCCAGGATGGACGCTGCCGAGATCAGGGAGATCTTTGCGGTCCGCGCATTGCTCGAAGGCGAAGCGCTGCGGCTCTCGATCCCCAACCTCGGCAAAGAAAAACTAGACGAGGCCGGCTATGTGCTCAACCAGATCGATGCCGAGCCGAATGTCGGCCGCTGGGGAACGCTGAACCGGGCCTTTCATCTGGCCCTTTACAGCGCCTGCGGCAACACAAGGCTGCTCGGCCTGATCGAAGCCCACCACAATGCGGCCGACCGCTACGTTCGCATTCTCCTGTCCAACCTCAACTATCGCAGCCGCTCGCAGTCGGAGCACCGCGACCTGTTGACGACCTGCCGCCACCGTGACGCCGAGGCAGCCGTCCGCGTCCTGAAAAGGCACCTCAGCGAAGGCATGGAAACGCTCGCCAGGGCTGGAGATGGGCTAGCGGGAAAGTCCTGACCTTGCCGGAGCACTCTCGCAAAACCATAGCGCCACGACCGAATACCGGCCGGCAACGCCCCTCGCCTAGCGCCGGAGCCAATCCGCCACGAGTGAGCCTTTGCCGTGCGCTGTCGAAACTCGGCCTGTGCTCGCGCAAGCAGGCAGAGATTTTGGTCGCCGAAGGGCGCGTCCGTGTCGCCGGCAAGGTTGTGCGCAACGGCTCGCTGCGCGTCGATCCCGGCCGCGACCGCATCGAGGTCGATGGCAGCCGCGTCGTCGCCGAGCGCAAGGTCTATCTGATGATCAACAAGCCGCGCGGCCTGGTCACCACCCGCGACGACCCGCAGGATCGCGGCACCGTCTATGACTGCCTGGCAGAATTCGACCTGCCCTTCGTGTCGCCGGTCGGCCGCCTCGACAAGGCCAGCGAAGGCCTGCTTTTGATGACCAACGACACGCGCTTCGCCCAGCGCCTGCTCGACCCCGCCTCGCATGTCGCCAAGGTCTATCACGTGCAGATCGGCGCCCTGGCCGACGAGGCCATGCTGGCGCTGTTGCGCGCCGGCGCCACGGTCGATGGCGAAGATTTGACGGCGCGGTCGATCGAAACCCTGCGCAGCGGCACCAGCACCGCCTGGCTGGAAATCACCCTCGACGAGGGCCGCAACCGCCACATTCGCCGGCTGCTCGCCGCGCACGATGTCGAGGTGCTTCGCCTGGTGCGGGTGGCGATCGGCCCGTTGCAGCTCGGTGAGCTCGCCAAGGGCAAGGCCCGCCACCTCACCGCCGACGAGCTGGCGCTGTTTCAGGCCTGAGCGAAGGCGCATCGCTCTCCCTTCTCCCCTTGTGGGAGAAGGTGGATTGGCGCGTAGCGCCAAGACGGTTGAGGGGTGCTGGACGGAGTGCGGTTGGCGCCAAGCTGGAACACCCCTCATCCGACCTCGCGGAGCCTGTCCTCGGGCTTGCTGGAGGCAAGACCCGTGGGCGAGGCCACCTTCTCCCACAAGGGGCTAGCGTGCGCACATATTTGCTTCGAGTGGTTTAGTTTGGATTTGCAAGAGCGAAGCCCTC
>NZ_NPKJ01000068.1 GCF_002284575.1 Mesorhizobium temperatum | reverse complement strand
GCGGCAAGCGGGTCTCTCAGGCCGGCAATATAGAATTGTCCGCCCCTCGCCGTTTGTTGGGCGACGATGATTCCCGGTTGGGTCTCCAGTCGCGACACATAGGCCTGCCAGCGCTGCCCGGATTGCCAGGAAAGAAAGAGCCAACCGCCTGCCGGAATCAAAACCAGCAGGACAGCAGCCACCACCAGCCACGGAAATCCCTGGTTTGAGTCCTCCTGCTTCAGTTCAACGCAGGTCTGCAACTGCGTCTCTATGCCGGCCAACTGCGAACTGTCGCCGTCAAACTGCTCTAAAGCCTGTGAGCATTCATCATGGATGCGAAGCAACACATCGCGAACGATTTCATGTAATTCCTCTGGCGGATTTCCCCGGATCACCGCGACCAAGGTCGCAAACGGTCCAACTTCCGACCAGAGACGAAGCTCCCCGAAACGGATAGTGTCCAGGCCGCTCTGTTCTTTCTCGTTAAATGAGTCTTTCACAAAATCTTGAATTGCACTAAGCATCGAAGAAATGAGTTGAGGATCTTCGCTCGTTGCATTATCGGCAGTTACATGCGCTATCAAAAGCCCGGAATTGCGGTTAATGAGAAAGACATGCTCTACACGATAGACAAGGGAATGCTTAAGAACAACTTCTGAGAAGCTTGCACCCGTTCTCCAAGCTTCAAATCTCCACTTGAGCCCATGCCAGGTAAATATATGTCTTAAAGTTTCATTCAGCGACTGAAAGGTCTGGTCGATCTTTTCCCCGATCGACTTGCGAATTGCCGGCAGAAACACCGGGTATAATATATCCGTAAGCGTGCGCGGGCTCTTCTGGATGGACCGTTGCACGGCCCTCTCGACAGCTGGCGCAAGGGCCTCGCCGAGTTGCGCATGAGGCGCACGTGCGGCTGCACTGGGGAGAACGCCCCCCACTGCAGCCGCAAGCTGCTCAGGTTCGTCGAGCAGCTGCGTAACTCGTGAAAGCTCCGAAATTTCGCGGCCGACCAGCAACTGGCGCAGCGTTTCCATGCGAGGATCGGCGGTTGGAACTCCGTGGAAACGCGCACGATAGTCCGGATCGACGTTCCGGGCAATTTCGACCAAAAGACTAGCCAGAGCCTCGCGATCAATCTCTGTATCGTTCGAAGCTGCTCTTTGAGGAAGGCTGATTGGGTCGACGGTCGACGTCAAGTTCCGATCAACTCACTTTCCAACTACGTTCCGAGTTGCTCTTGCTGCCGGCGGGATCCTGATTTAGACATTTTGCAACCTCGACAAACAGGCCAGCCAAAAGATTTCGGTCGGTCTTTACGTTGCTGAGATCGGAAAACATTTTTTCCATTAGCATCTGCATGCTTTCATTCTTTTGCTTGATTTCCTCACGCAGCAATTGATCGCTCCGATTTATCCGGTCCGCAACTTCGCGCTCAAGCTCGCTCAATTGATCCGACAACGCGCGCACCTGCTTTTCAAGCGCCTGATTTTGCTCGCGAAGATTCCGGTCAATCTCCTTGTCGGCCTCGGCTCGTGCATCTTTTTCGTTCCGCAATTGCGCCGCGAGCGATTCGACCTGCTTCTTTGCATTTGACTCGTACATTTCAAGATTGCGCTTGGCCTCGGATTCGACATCCTTGAAGCGCTGCAAGAACCGTTCTTCAAGCTTGGAAAAACGGCGGTCATAGTCCTGCATCTGGTTGCCGAACAGCAGATCACGTATCTTGTCGACACCTACAGCGTCGCCGGAGACCCCGCTCTCGCGAGCCTGGACCCCCATGAAGGCCAGCCCGTTTCCGTCTGCATTACTTATCAGATTTTCGTCCGCTTTATTTGCTGAAGAAGCGGTACTCGAAGATTCCTTAGCCATCCTTATGCCCCTTCATTTGAACACCTGCCACAGTGCAAAACTCAAAAACACCCAAGCATGTCAGCAAAATACCCGGCTCGCAAGCCGGAATCTTCTTGACTTAAGCCAATTCGTGCGCCCCTTTTACATCTCTTGGACTAGCAGCAAATGCACGAGTTCCGATTGGTGTCGCTCTCGCATCTCTTTGTGATAGCAGCCATAACCGCCTAATCTAATCGACCATTGGACGCAATCTACTATCGAAATGAGTAATACAATGTCAGGCTATAGCTACTTGAGCGCAATTAAGTAGCGCGGACTCATTAGAAGTATCTAAATTAGCTTGTCTGGCGGTGCACATACCGTCTCGCACCCGGCTGTATACTGCGACGATCAGCTTCCGATGCGGGTCCAACGGTAGAAGGAAGGTCTTCTTTCGCACGGAGAATGGCTGTTCGAGAATGCACCTCGGAATCGAGGCGTTTCGGTCGATAGGAGGGGAGCAATAGCCCCAATAACTGCAGTCATTCACACCAAAGCTTCAGTGGGCTTGCATTGCGCCCCCGATTGCAAAAGACGTCAGTTTGCCGTAGCTGTTGCACTCATACGGTGCCAGGGACCGCAGCTTGTGGTCATGGCGCCGACTCCGGGGATCGACATGAATATGCGGCATGCTTGGCTTTGACGGGCATCTGCGACAGCTGGCGCCCAAGCTCGGCGGCACGGATGCGAATGCTGCGCCAGGCTTCCAACATCGGTAGCACGACAGGAGCAAGCTCGCTCTGCAGCCAAATGGCGGCGTCGCGGCTGCTCGGAAGAGTTCGCAGGAGACTGGTTGGACGCAGCGTCCCTGAGGACCGTTCCCTTTGGCAGGAAATCGCCGGCTATGTTTCGGGACTCTTGTTCTACCTTCGAACCAGGCGCGGGTAAGACGGCGTGGTGCATAATCCCTTGGTTTCAATCGTGGTTCCTGCGCACAACGCGGAGGTGACGCTGGCGCGCGCACTCGATTGCCTTCTCGATCAGGAAATAATGGACTGGGAGGCGATCGTCGTCGACGACGCCTCCACGGACGCCACCGCCGCGATTGTCGCCGGTTATGTGGAGCGCGATGCCCGGTTTCGGACGTTGAGCTCTTGCGCGTATAGCGCCGCCGGCGCGCGCAATAGCGGGATCTCGACAGCGCGCGGACGCTGGCTCATGTTCCTGGATGCGGACGATTGGGTGGACGCCAGCTTCCTTGTGAAAATGCTGGCCGCACTTGAAGCCGCGCCCGATGCGGTCGCCGCCTATTGCGGTTCCCGGCGCGTGATGCCCGATGGCGAACTCACCCCGTCGAGCATCCCGACGGAGGTTGCTATCCAGCCCTTCGAAACATTCGCGCGCCGGTGCGCCATCCGCACTCACGCGCTGCTCGTCGGCCGGGAGACAATTGTCGAGTTGGGCGGCTTCGATGTTTCGCTGCGCACCTGCGAGGACTGGGATCTGTGGCAGCGCCTCGCACGTCTAGGCAAACGTTGGGTGATGGTCGACGAGCCGCTCGCTTTCTATCGGACCAGCCCCAACTCGCTCAGCCGCAATTCGACGCAGATGCTGGCCGATGCGGAAATCGTGATCGCCCGCGGCTTTTCTGCTGATCCCAGGGTCAAACAGCCAGCATCGGCTCACGCCAATGGAGCGATCGAGGCGAACGGCCGCACCGCTTCCGAAGCACTCGCGTGGTTCGCGTTGTGGAACGCCGCGTCGGATTGCGGCTGCGGCCGCCGCTCGATCAACCCGCAGACCCTGCGCGCGCTCCCGGCAGGACGTAAGTGGGCGCATGAGATCGCCAAGGTGGTCTTCGATGGCCTTATGGTAGGAAGCCTATCGGTGCCAGCGCAATTGGCTGCCAGGTGGGACAGGTTCGGCGGCTCCCTCACCGTGTTGATCATCGAACTCGGCAAGGTCTGGGACGATCCCGTCGCGGGTCGCCGCGTCCAGTATCACCTTGAGCAAATGCTTCTCGACTTCGACGATCTTGCCGCGCCGCGCAGGCTGGCGCGGACGCTTGGAATTCGCGTCGATATTCGAAATCCGACCTCGATCGAACTTCCGGAAGGAATCGATCAAATTTATGCCTATCTGACGATGGATGGCCAGATCGAGGCTGTCGTGCAGTTCGGCGTACTCGGGAGAGTGACAAGGCGCCATTGGATTGAATTGAGCCGGGATTTCGTGCCCCCTGAGCGGCTTATACACAGTGCCGCGCGGCTTGCGAGGCGATCTCCTGTACATGCCCCGCAACAGGGCGCCGTTGCCGACAAGTCAAACATGTTTGCAGCCGAGGCATTGTTGTCCATCGCGGGACGCCGGTCTGATCGGGACAGCCACTTCGGCAAACTCGCGCGGTTGGCCGCGGAAGCGCGGGGGCTGGTTCGGTCGAGCGCCGAAGCTACAGAGCCGCTTGCAGCGCGGCGCCGTGCATCGGCCGCGGATGGGCACGACAATGATCGCACGTCGTTCTGGAATCGCCGTTTCGCGACCGAGGATCCCTGGAACTACGGTTCGTCCTATGAACAGGAAAAATATGAGCGGCAGCTCGAAATTCTGCCTGCCGGTCCGATCGGACGGGCGCTTGAGCTGGCCTGCGCGGAGGGCCACTTTACGCGGCAGCTGGCGCCGCGGGTGGGCCATTTGACCGCAACCGACATCTCCGCCGTAGCCATCGGGCGAGCGCGCGCGCGATGCAGCGATCAGCCGAATGTTGAGTTCGGCGTACTGGATTTCTGCGCGGACACACTGCCTGGTGAGATGGACCTGATCGTCTGTTCGGAAGTGCTCTACTATCTGGATGATCTCGCCGAGTTGCGGCGCATCGCCAAAAAAATCGTTGAGGCATTGGCGCCTGGCGGCAGTTTCATCAACGCACACGCATTCGTGTTACGTGACAATGTTGAAAGGACCGGCTTCGACTGGAACACATTCGGTGCACAAGCGATCTCAGAGACGCTGGCAGCGACCGAAGGCCTCGTCCTCGATCAATCGATCCAGACCGAGCTCTATCGCATAGACCGCTTCCGCCGCCTGTCACCGGACGACGTGGCGACGGAACCGATGATTGATCAAGTGCCAGTCCGCGCGCCCCTCGAAATCGGGGTCGCGCGAAATATCGTCTGGGGCGGGGCGCGGGCCTTGCGCCGCGACGTTGCGCGTAGCGAGCGGCGGCAGCGTATCCCTGTCCTCATGTATCACAGCGTCTCCGATGAAGGTCCGGCCGCGCTCGCCCGTTTTCGGCTCACGCCCGCCGCATTCCACAGCCAGATGGCATGGCTGCGCGCCAATGGCTTTCACGCGATTAGGTCCGAGCAGCTGGATTGGTTCATCGCCAACCGTCAACCTTTCGTTGGCCGCCCAGTGCTCATCACCTTCGACGACGGCTTCCAGAACTTTGCCGACCATGCCTGGCCGATCTTGCGCGCGAACGACCTGACCGCGGAAGTGTTCCTGGTGACGGACCTGGTGGGTGAAAGTGCACTGTGGGACGCCGACAGCGGTCCGCCGACACAGCTTATGGACGCCGGGACGGTGCGACGCCTCGCCGCCGAAGGTGCGTTCTTCGGAAGCCATCTGGCGACGCATCGCGCGATCGATGGTCTGTCGAGCTCTGACTTGGCCGCCGAGCTGCTGCGCTCTCGTACGTTCATCGAACGGTGGACCGGTCGGCCAACCACGGCGTTCGCGGCACCCTTTTCTGTCACCGACCAACGGCTTGGCAGGCTGGCCAAGGAGTGCGGCTATCGAATCGGCTTCGGCGGCAGACACGGGCCGGCGGACCTCGATTGCGATCCCATCGACCTTCCGCGCATCGAGATTCGCGGGGATCGCTCGCTCGATGACTTTGTTGCCAGGGTCGAGGCCGTGCTCGAATGAACGGTGAACTTGTCAGTGTCCCGCCCGTTTACCTCGTTCGCAAGTCTATTGGGCGACTTGGGACACCGCCGACATCAGCTCCTGCGGGTTTGGCGCCCCAAACATGTATCGCCCACCCTCTGGAACCTCCGTGAAGCTCCAGCGGACGATCCCCTGCCGGTCCAGCAGGAACTGACCGACCAGTTGTCCGTGTCCCGTTGCCATCATCTGCTCGTCGGCTTCGGTCAGTTCGTAATGGTCCCTCTTGTCGAGGATTTCGCCGGCCGCAATAGGATCCATAGGACCGGGCAATTCGCTTGGTATGTCGACCCGCATATCCTTTACTGCTGCCATCGAGACCTTGTACGGCCAGTTCGTCTCGTTTTCGGTGAATTCGAGATTGGGCAGTCCAAAAGCACGATGTGAAGCGCGTTCAGGGTCGGAGGCCGCAAGCAGATTCGGCATCGGGTGGTAACGGAAATAGAGACGCGCCCGTTCGATCGGCGTGTTGACCACCGTCAGGCTCTCCACGCCCTTTTCGCGCAGCTCCGGATCAAGCCGCGCCTGGGCGGCGATATGGCGCCGGCAAAACGCACAATGCAGACCTCGAAACAGGCCGACCAGCACCGGTTTTTGTCCGCGAAAGTCGTCAAGCGCGATCTTGCCTTCCTGGGTAATGGCGTCGAGTACCACGTTCGGCGCACGGTCGCCCGGTTGAAGCGGTACCAAGTCACTACGCGCGGACATTTCCAACCTCCAACCCGGCTAATCGAGAAAAGGCAGCACCACAAGCGCTTCCGGGTCGAGCCCGTGCTGGGCGCATATACCCTGCGCCAGGGAAAAGTAGCGTTCGGCCTCGGCCAGATTGTCGAGGTCGAGATTAAGCGTTGCGAGACCATCATAGCACGGAAACAGCAGTTGGGGCTCGCCCGTTTCGCGGGCTACGTCCAGTGCTTCCTGGAACAAGCCAACCGCCAGTTCCGGACGGCCGTTGCACTGGTGGATCTGCCCAAGCACGATCAACGGCACCGGCAGGTGCTCGCGCTGGTCGAGCGCCCGGTCGATCTCGATGGCCTTCTCGGCAGCAGGCACGCCCTCTGTTGGACAGCGATCCGTGAAAGTACAACAAGCGACCGCCAGATTGGCGAGGAGGCGCGCCTGGAAACCCAAATCACCAATATGGCGCGCCACTTCAAGACCGCGCCGACAGACCTCCATCGCCTGTGCCGGATCGATGGTCGTGTAAAGCACGCCGAGATTGGTGTAGCCGCGGCAGGCCGCGCCCAGTAGACCGGCGGCTTCGGCCAATTCAATGCTATGCTCAACCTGACGCACGGCTTCACGGTTTCGCCCAAGGCGAGCCAACGCAACAGCCTTGGTATTAAGTGCCTCGGCGGTCACAAGAGTGGCATCACACCCTACCTCGGAGACATGCTCCGTTGTCAGAGAGCGTACGCAATCCAGCGCCGCGTCTGCCCATTTTGCCGCGAGAGCGTGATCTCCGCTACGGAACGCCTGTCGGCCACGTTCTTGCCAGAGATGCGCCTGCTCGATCGGGGCATCCGCTCCATCGAGGAGCGCTGCCGCTTCAGCATAGCGGGATTCTGCGTTGTCCCGCTTGCCGACGTCCCAGAGCAGCCGACCGATCTTACGCAAAACTCGCGCCGACGCGACACGATTGGCTGACTCGCGGTATGCCTGCAACACCGTCTCGTAGTGGTGGTGCGCGATCTCGCGGCGGCCTACCGGGCCGCTCAAATCGGCAATGCGCTCTGCAATTGCCAGTTTGAGCGGTGTTTGCCCGATCGCGCTCAACGCAGTCAGTGCTCGCTCGTAGAAACGAAGGGCGTCGTCGTTGGCGTATATCATGCGAGCGCGATCGCCCGCCGCCTGCAGGTAATGCGCGCCCCTCTCCCGCTCGGCGCTCTTTGCGAAATGATGACCGAGCACGGTCAAATCCTCGAGCCGTTCCGGCTTGTCGCCGGACAGTTGCTCCAAGGCAGCACCGACCCGCCCGTGGATGTCGGTCCGACGTTGCAGGAGCATATTCTGGTAGATCACGTCCTGCAGCAATGTTTGCGTAAAGCGGTAGCTTTGCGACGAGACCGAGCCTGATCCGGCAACTTCCTCGATGATTTCCGCATCGCAAAGCAGTTCGCAACCGGCTTCTAGCCGGCCGGGATCGGATGTCACGGCTTTCAGAAGTGTGGTATCGAAGCGCGGGCCGATTACCGCGGCTTCCTGGGCCAACCGGCGCACCTCTTGGGGCAGCCGGTCGACGCGAGCAAGCAACATTGCCTGGATAGTGGCGGGAATGTCGGTTGCGACTTCGCCTGCCACAGTCCGCCATCGCTGGCCCTCGCGCATCAGTACACCGCGATCGATAAGGCCGCGGACGATCTCCTCTACAAAAAGGGGGTTGCCGCCCGCGCGCTCGAGGATCTGGTCGAGAAGCCCTCCTGCGGAGGTTACCCAGCTCTCGCCGAAAAGCGCCGCCAGCAGGCTGCGTCCGTCATCATTGTTGAGCGGCGAAAGCCTGAGCGCTGTGTGACTGACCCGACTTGAGTCGAGCTGGCCGTTGTCCGGCGCCGGACGATGCGTGACCAGCAACATCAACCGCGTGCGTTCCAACCTGTCCATCACGAAACGTAGTGCCTCGAGCGACACGGCGTCGGCCCAGTGCAGGTCTTCGACGACAATCAACAGCGGCGACAACGCAAGCCGCCGTTCGATGATTGTGCGGACTGCGTAGAGAATTTGCCGCCGCAGCTGCTCGGGCTCGACATGCTGCAAGGTGGCATCGGGGTCGCCAAGGCCGAGCACATGGTAGAGCAAAGGCATCAGCCGCTTCGCCTCCTCGCCCGGCAGGCCGAGATCGGTAAGCAAGCCTGCGAGCTTCCCCCGCATTTCGTCCCCATTGTCGTTTTGCATCATCCCGGCAGCGCTGCGCACCACTGCGCCCAAGGCGCCAAATGATTGTTCGCCCAGCGGTGAGCACGTGGCCAGCCGCACGGCGACGTTGCGAAAACGATCCTCGTCGCCGACGCGGGCGACGAACTCCTTCACCAGCCGCGATTTCCCGATACCGGCTTCTCCGACGAGGCGGACAAGTTGGGCCGAGCCGCTGCACGCCTGGTCAAGGCTCGCCAGCATTCTATTGAGCTCCGCACCACGACCAATCATCGGCGCGCTGAGGCCGAGCGCTTCGAGCCCACGCGCTGCACGCGGCGCCGCAAGCGGTGCATTCAGTCGATGGACGAGCACACTGCCAGCCTTGCCGCGAAACACGACATCACCCAGCGACTCGTAAGAGAAGGCATGCCGGGTCAGCCTGTGAGTGAGCTCGCCTACCAACACCTCACCCGGTGCGGCCAGCGATTGCAGGCGTTGCGCCGTATTCACTGTGTCGCCGGTCACCGAATAGGATTTGGCGGTGCCGATGCCCAATCCGCCAGTAACGACCGGACCAGTGTTTATGCCGATGTGGAGTAACAGAGGCGAGCCGGAGTGGGGGGTGCTTTCGCCGAGCCGCGCCGTCCGGGCGATCATGTCGAGAGCGGCGCGAAGCGCACGTTCCGGATCGTCCTCATGCGCGACCGGCGCACCGAACAAAGCGAGCAGTGCATCGCCGATGAATTTGTCGACGAAACCACCAAAGTTTCGCACGGCCGCCGTCAATTCCTTGAACAGTTGGTTCTGCAGCGCTTGCATGACCTCGGGGTCGAGCTGCTCGCTGAGTGTCGTGAAGCCGCAAAGGTCTGCGAACAGGACCGTTACCGTCCGTCGATCGGCGTCGGAGACGGGATGCAGCCCATCTTCGCTTTCGATGTTCGGAAGCAGCGACGGAGTTCGAGAAGGCGGCACAATGGTCCGGCTTGGCGTCGGAGCAGGCTGTTCGACGGCTTTTGCGGGCGCACCGAGGCTTGCCCCACATTTCGGACAGAACTCGAAATCAGGTGCGCAGGGGTAGCCGCAACTGGCGCATGGCACGGGCTGGCGCCTGCCACACCTCGGACAGAAGGCGTAACCGCCCTCAACCTCGAAACCGCAGCCCGAGCAGTCCATCGAACAAGACCTCACTAGAGGCCGTGACGGCGTGATCTCGCCACGCACTTCACGGCCAGGCCATTCACAAGGATGCACCGATAGCCGTCGACCGGCAAGCGGCAGCGCAAATGGGCATCGAGCGATCCGTGTGGGTCCGGTGGCAGATGCCGATTCGGGCGGAAGCAGTCGTCGAAATCCCGAAAGGCATCAGCGTCAAGGAAGCGGCCGGATCAGAGCCAGAGGCTCACCGAAAGATCGCCGTCGCTTGCGGTTGCGCACCAGAAAATCAACCTGAAGTAAGGCTCAGCTCGCCTTGATCTCTGCCTGGCCGATCTTGCGCCATCGGGCGTTTTCGCGAACCAGCTTCAGGTCGTCGGTCGTCTCGGCAAATGTCCGCAAACGGTATTGCCGGAGCAGGTCCGGGAAAAGCGCCCCTTCCGGCAGGCCGGCAAGCTGCTCGCGGACCGAGATCTTTTCGTCGATAACCCGCATGCCCCAGGCATTTTCCCGAACCTGCAGCTCCGCAGCCAGATCGCGCTCTTCCGGCGCGTTTTCGTCTAGCGCAGCCAGCAGGATCGAGTGGAAAAGCGCTACATAACCAATCTGTCTCAGGCCGCCCACAACCCGCACGCGCGGCAATATGGCAAGGACGAGGAACATCAGGAACAAATTCGGCAGCAGCACGCCGTCCAGCAGCGCCTGCCTGAGATGCGGCCGCTCGAACGGGATGGAAAGACCATGCGGCCTGCCAGGCTCGATCAGGTGCCCGTTCTCGAGGACGAGCTTGCGCACGCGCTCCTCGCGGATGCCCCAGAAATAGGCCGTGGTATTGGGCAGGAATCTGCCAAATGGGCTTGATGCGGCCTCTTGCAAGGCACGTTCGAGACGCTGGCGCCTTGCGGGCTCAATGAGCAGCCTGGAAAGAAGGCTGCTGTCATATTCTAGATGCCGCGCCATGGCAGCCGCGGCGAGCCGATCATCGATGAAAACCGGCAGGGCCATACCGGAACGATCCCAATCGGCGACCAGATCCTCGTTGAGGGCTGTCAGCGCATCGGCGGCGGTTCCAAACACCTTGTCCTGGCTGGCAAGCAGTGTGCCCAGCCAGCGGCTGGCATCCTTTTCATCGCCCACCGCCTCGAGCGCGCGCTTGTTGAGGGAGACGGGACCGGCCACGCAGGCGCTTTTGCGGCACAGTTTGTGGCGCCCCATGCCAAACAGGTTGACCTTGTCGTCACCGACATCGAGCCATCCCGGCCCCTCCCGGCCAATTGTCTCCATGGTCATCGTCGTTCCCATGAAGCCGAAGAAGGCCGACAGCCCGTTTTCGACCGCGCCGAGCCAGGCAAGCAGGAGGGCATCGAAGGTGATCCTGTCCATCAGAAGCAGGCAGTGCAGGCCGGACTGAATCACCGGTCTGTGCTCGAACTCTTCAAGGGCCCTGCCGATCTCTTCAGGCTGCATGATCACACCAAGGCGCTGATGCAGGACTTCGCGCAGGATCGAGCGGGCAGCGATCGCCGGGCCCGATGCAGGCCTTGCCACCGGCCGCCACAGATTGCGGGCGTAATCGGAAACCGGTGCATTCCAGTTCTGCTCGATGTCACGCACGACTTCCGGGCAGAGCAGCGACAGCACAGCCAGAATTTCCACCGGAGGCGTAGGGGTTGGGTCAAAGACGGCGGTCATTGGTCCCGTCTAGCCGCTTGCGGTGCAAACGCCAAGGGAGACCAGACTTGCTGGATGCGACCGGCCCACACATAGATTGTCAACTCGATCAAGATGGTGTGAGACGAAATTGACCGTATCCAACGGAGTTCTCCATGAGCAATCGCCGGTTCGCCGACTCGGCACGAATTGTTAGACTGGCTAAACAGCGGATCTCAGAACCGCAGCCGGGCCATGCTCAGGAGGTCGTGGTACTGCCCGTCGGTAAAACCAGCCTTCACATGCCGGCCTTCGACCTCGAAGCCGTGGCTTGTGTAGAGACGGACGGCCGGTTCGTTGTCGGCATAGACGGTCAATTCGACCCGCTTCAGGGCGCGCCAGTTGTCGGCCACGTCAAGCAGCGCGCCGAGTATGGCAGAGCCGATACCCTTGCCGACAAAGGCATCGTCAAGGCCGATATTGATCTCGCCGATATGCGAACGGCGCGGCGAACCCTGCACGACCAGGCTGCCATGGCCGACGACCTTGCCGTCCAACTCGGCAACGATCCAGGTGGTTTCCTGGCCGGACTTGGCGATGCGCCGCTCCACCTGCTCCACCATCTCGAAGGGCATCCTCAGCGTGCCCCAGCGGAAGCCCGGCATGTTGAAGATAGCGCAAAGCGCCTCCGCATCGCTTAGCCGGACGGACCGGAGCTGCGGCTGGATTTTCTCCGAGGATGGCGAGGTCGTGCTGGTCATGGCGTTCCCGGCGAAGACAATCGGCCCGGTACGATGCACCGGACGTCACCTGAAAATCCAGCCGTCTCTGCAACCTATAATGCCGATTGCGATCTAAAATACCGGGAGGCGGCGTAGAGTTTGAAGACGCCGCTGATGCCGATCCCGCCGAAAAGGGCGAGCCAGCACAATGTCCCGGTCGCCGTCCAGTCGATCCGGTGCACCGCAGCGTCGGTGATGACGACGCCAAGGATGGCAAGCAGGCCAATCAGAAACTGCGCCAAGCCGAGCACCAGCAGTTCCTCGCGCGGCGCGCTTTTCCAGACGAGATATATACCGCCCGCACCGGCCAGGAAGATGGCGCTGTAGACCTGAGCGTGGAAGGCATCGATCGGCCATGGCCAGATGCTGCTGAATGTCAGGGGAAACAGCAGCAGGCCGACGCCATAGAACCCAAGGATCGCCGATTCCACCGGCATGTAGCCGCGCCATGCGGGGTTTAAGGTCACGCCTTTTGCAGAAGGACGGGCCCTGGCCCGCCACAGGAACAGCCCGGATACCGCGACCGAAGCAAGATAGACCAAAAACCAGAGCCAGGGCGCTTTGCGCTCGAAGTTGAAATAGCCGAGATTGATGAACGAAGCCACCGACACGATGGCGGTGAAGATGAAGGCCATGACGAGCACGAGCCTGCCGGGCGACCAGCGATTCCAGACCAGCAGCGCCGCCATCACGACCATTTCGGCGGTGTAGAAGCCGCCGAGGAAGCGGGCATTGAACGGCGTGACGGCCCAAGGCCAGCGCGGCTTGACCAGCACAGGCGCGAAAAACAGGCCGGCGCCTACGATCAGGACGATGATGACCACCACAGAGAAAAGGCGCAGGGCCGCGGGAAATGGCGGGTTGTTGGATGTCGGCATGGGAGAAAGTCCCAAAGATGAATGCCCCATGGACCATCATAGTGCCGCTAGCGGCCGGTGAAAATCCGCCGAATGGAAATTGAACTGTCACCAGGCTTGTCTATTCGAATGGCCGTACGATCCGTTTCGCAGTAAGATGGAGCACTCGGACCAAGACCGGTCCGGCCAAGACGCGTCGGGGGTGCATTTTCCGGAGCCTGCACGATGAACGAAGCTCAGGATCTGTTCTCGCTTCTGCGGCAATCGACCGATGTCGATCCGCAGGCAATCGACGCGATCAAGCGAACCATCGCGGAGGGCAAGGACCGCGAACTTTGCCGCATCAATGCGCCAGCCTTCGCCAGCAAGCATGGCCTCGACGAGGAACGCGCCATAAGCGCCTTTCTCCATGCGGCACGGGTGGGCATCTTCGACATTTCCTGGAATGTTCTATGCCCCGGCTGTGGCGGCGTGCTCGACACCAACGCCACGCTAAAAACCCTGCAGAAGGACGAATACACCTGCGCGCTGTGCTCCGAGGGCTATTCGCCGACCCTCGACGAGATGGTCGAGGTGACATTCACCGTCAGTCCCCGCGTGCGCAGGATTGCCGCCCACAATCCACACGAACTGCCGTTGGTGGAATATTTCCGCCAGATCTACTGGGCGTCCGGCGTCGATCTGCCGGAAGAGGATTTCGCGAAAAAGATAGAGGCGTTCTCGCTGGAAGATATCGAGCTTGCCCCCGGTGAAAAGGCGGTTCTGCCCATACAGCTTCCGTCTGAATTCATCATCGTCTTCGAGCCGGTCACCCATTCAGCGCAGTTCATCGACGGGAAGGGCGAACCAACAAAAGAGCGCCGAAGCCTCTCTTTGGTCTTCGATCGCGACCATGTCCAGAACCAGACGCTGGAGATGCAACCCGGCCCGTTGCGCATTTCGCTGGAAAACAGGACCGACACCCGCGTGCTGCCGACGGTCTTCATCGCCGGCCAGGAATTGCATGATTTCCTGGGCAAACGCCGGCCCTTCCTGACCGCCAAGCGCCTACTCACCAACCAGACGTTCCGCGATCTCTATCGCACGGATACACTCGACATCAACCAGCGCCTGAAGATCACCAGCCTGACCTTCCTGTTCACCGACCTGCGCGGATCGACCGAGCTTTACGAGCGGGTGGGCGATCTTTCAGCCTTCGATCTCGTGCGCGTGCATTTCCAGGTTCTGCACGAGATCGTCGCGGCGGAGGCAGGCGCGGTGGTGAAGACGATCGGTGATGCGGTGATGGCGACCTTCGCGACGCCTGATCGTGCGATTGCTGCGGCCCTCAGGATGCGCGATGCCATGCGTGAGCTCAACGACAAGAGCGGGCGCGAGGATCTGCTGCTCAAGATCGGAGTCCATGCCGGCCCCTGCATCGCCGTGTCTATGAACGAGCGACAGGACTATTTCGGCCAGACGGTCAACATTGCTTCGCGGGTCCAGAACCTTGCCAACGCACGGGCGATCTTCGCCACTCGTGCGGTGGTCGACGACAATCTCACCGCCGATCTGTTGCACAGGAACGCGCTGACGCCCGTGCCCCACGAGGTCTCGCTGCGCGGCATTGAGCGGGAGATAGCAGTATATACGATCCCCTGAAGATTTGGCCCCTGAAGATTTGGGTCGTCTCGGCCCCTCACACGCGCCTGCAGACAAAATAACGATCGGCGGGCACCGAAGGCGGTGGCGGGAGGCGTTGCAACAGCGGGTGATCGAGCGGCGTGCCGCTGACCGCGATGCCACCGACGCGAAGCAGGCGCGCGATCAGATCGGGAAGCCAGGTAGAGGTCACTGCATCGCGATCGTCATAGCCGGTGCCGATGTCGGCATGAACAAGAGCCGCGTCGATGCCAATGAACCTGCTCGCCGTCTCGCGTATTTCGCCGAGCACGAGGTTTTCAGCTTCGGGAATTGAGCTGGCGTGTGCGCCAAGTGCACGGTCGAACGCCACGATCCGGCGCCCGGGCAGGCGCTCGCGCAGATGGTGGAACGTCCGGCCATTGCCGAGGCCGAGCTCAAGCACCAGCCCTTCCATCTTCGCCACCTCGGGGCAGACTTGATCGAGAATGTCGCGCTGTGCGGTCATCCTGCTGATGAAATTCTCGAGGCGAGTCATAAGCGTTTGTGTGTCCTGAACCAGCTCAAGAGATCGGCAATGCCCGCGACCAGAACGGTTTACGGGTGAAACCCGAGGGCGACGTGTTAAACCCCGATCGCGTCTCGCCACATATAGAGGCGAGCGATGAACCCTGCAATAACCGAACAGGCCGCCGACAAGGATCATACTGGGTGGAGTCGGCGGCCCGGCGCGCGGCGGAATAGCGATCTCACTTGTAGGGGTCTGCGGCGTCCCGCAAGCCGTCGCCGAGGAAGTTGAACGCCAAGATGACGAGAATGACGGGGAGCATCGGCAAAAGCAGCCATGGATAGAACGCGATGACGCTGACGCTGCGCGCCTCGGTGAGCAGGATGCCCCAGCTGGTTATCGGCGCCCTCAGGCCGAGCCCGAGGAAGCTCAGCGCCGTCTCGCCCAGGATCATGCCGGGTATGGAGATCGTCGCCGTCGCGATCAGATGCGACATGAAGCCGGGAATGAGATGCCGCCCGATGATGCGGCTGCTTCTGGCGCCCATCAATTGCGCGGCCAGAACGTAATCCTCCTCGCGCAAGGCTAGAAGCTTTGAACGCACGGCCCGCGCCAGTCCGGTCCAGTCGAGCAGCCCGAGGATGACGGTGATGCCGAAATAGATCAGGATCGGACTCCAGGTTATCGGCATGATCGCCGCCAGAGCCAGCCATAGCGGAATGCTGGGGATCGATTGCAGAACTTCGATTATCCGTTGAACGATCAGGTCGAAGATACCGCCGTGATAGCCGGCCAGTCCGCCGATGACAATGCCGAGCAGGAAGCTGAAACTGATGCCGACGAGGCCGATTGTCAGTGAAATGCGTGCACCATAGATGATGCGCGAGAGCACATCGCGCCCCAGCCTGTCAGTGCCGGCTAGAAAGAGCTGGCCGTTTTCGGCAGGGCAGACAAAATGCCTGTCACCTTCGATCAGGCCCCAGAACTGATAACTGTCGCCCTTGCAGAAGAAACGGATCCGCTGAACATCATCCTGATTCTCGATGTAGTTCCGCTTAAGCGTGTCCATATCCAGCGTCATCTGGCGGCCATAGACGAACGGCCCGACGAGCTGGCCGTTGTGGAACAGGTGCACCCGCTGCGGCGGCGAATAGATGTAGTCCATGTTGCGCGTGTGCAGATTGTAGGGCGCCAGGAACTCGCAAATCAGTATCCCGAAATAAAGCGCTGCCAGGAATATGCCGGATATAACGGCAAGCCGGTGCATCCGGAATTTCCACCACATCAGCCGTAACTGCGACGCCTGAAAGACCTTCGACTGCTCCGGCGTCATCGCCTCGACCGACTGCAGGTCAATGGGCGCGGTGGAAACGTAGTGTTGAAGTGGAGCACCCGGAGCGGGCAGCGGCGAATGCGTGTTCATTTGGTGCTGCCGCCCTGCAAACGAATTCGTGGATCAAGCAGCGCCAGCGCCAGGTCGGAAATCAGGACACCGATGACGGTCAGGAAGGCGAGGAACATGAGGAACGACCCTGCCAGATACATGTCCTGGCTTTGCAGCGCCTTGATCAGCATCGGCCCGGTCGTTTCCAAAGACAGCACGATCGCAGTGATTTCGGCGCCGGAGATGATGGCCGGCAGGATAGAGCCGATGTCGGAAATGAAGAAATTGAGCGCCATGCGCAGCGGATATTTGACCAGCGCCTTGAACGGATGAAGTCCTTTGGCGCGCGCGGTCACGACATATTGCTTGTGTAGCTCATCGAGAAGATTGGCGCGCAGCCGCCGGATCATGCTTGCCGTGCCCCCGGTGCCAATGATCAAGACCGGAATCCAGAGATGGGCGAGGATCGACTTCGCCTTGGCCCAGCTCATCGGCTCGCCGAGATATTGCTGGTCCATGAGATGGCCGATGGATGTGCCGAACCAGATGTTGGCGAAATACATCAGGATCAGCGCCAGCATGAAGTTCGGAATGGCAAGGCCGAGAAGGCCGAAGAAAGTCAGGCCGTAGTCGCCCCAGCTGTATTGATGCGTGGCGGAGTACATGCCGATCGGAAAGGCGATGAGCCAGGTGAAGATGATCGTGACGAAGGAAACCAGCACGGTCAGCCACATTCGGTCCCCGACGACGTCGCGAACGGGCATCTCATATTCGAAGGAATAGCCGAAATCGCCGTGTAGCATCCCGCCGACCCAGTAGAAGTAGCGAATGACCGGTGGCTGGTCGAAACCATAGTCCCTGCGCATCATCTCGATGCGATCAGAATCCACCGCTTCGCCCTGAGCCCGAAGCTCGGCAACATAGCTGTCGAAATAGTCGCCTGGGGGAAGTTCGATGATCGTGAACACCAGCGCCGATATGACCAGCAGCGTTGGAACCATCACGGCGATGCGCCAGACAAAATATCGAAACACGCTCAGGACTCTCCAAGCCAGAATGTATCCGGCATGTAGACACCGAAATAGGCGGTCGGGTCGTAGCCGTAGAGCGCCTTGTCAGGCAGATTGCGCAGCCGCGAGGACGCCAGAACCGGCTGATGCGTTCCGTTCACGGTGCCGATCGAAAACACCTGATCGGTGTAGATCGACAGCATTGAATTCCAGATTTCGGCGCGCTCCGTGGCTTCGGTCGATGCCTTCCAGCGCTTGAGTAAAGCCATCAGCTCGACCACAGGCGGAAGATCGGGCGCCTCACCGACCTTGCCATGAGACAAGTAGTGAGCACCCCAGAGCGGCCATTGCAGCTGGTCGTCGATGGTGGGGGCCAGCTGGTACGGGTTCATGTCGGCGGTCGGCACGCCATTGTCGATGCCCGACCACATCGACATCATGATCTGGCCGCCAAGCGCGCGGCTGCGGAAAATATCGCGCTGCGAAGTCCGGATGAACAGGGCGATCCCGATCTTGCGCCAGTGATCGGTGATGAGTTCGAGCGCGTCGGTTTCCAGCGTGCTTTCGCCGGCCGTTTCCACTATGATCTGCGCAGGGCGTCCATCGGGAAGTATCCGCAGGCCGTCATCGTCACGCGTCTGAAGCCCGACCTCGTCGAGCAGGGCATTGGCCTGGTCGGGATCATGGGCGACCCAGGCTTTCGCGAATTCCGGCCGGTAGAGCGGGCTCTCCGGCAGGACCGTATCGGCACTTTCCTGCGCCAATCCGTAGAACACGGCCAAATTGATCTCGCGCCTGTCCACAGCGAGCGAAAGGGCGCGGCGCACGCGCACGTCACGAAGAAGGCCACGCCACACCTGGTCGGCACAATTCAGATTGGGCAGCAGCGCCAGCCGCGAACCCTGTGTGCGTTTCCAGAGATGCATCTTCACCGGGTAGCGCTTCTCCGCATCCTTCAGGAAGGAGTAGTCGGTGAAGTCAATTCCCATGCTTTGCAGGTCGCTCTCGCCCGCACCGGTCTTGGCGGAAATGATCGCCGGCGAGCTGACATTCATGACAATCCGGTCAACATAGGGCAGTTGCCGGCCATTCTCGTCTATTCGATGAAAGAACGGGTTGCGCTCGAAGACGAACTGCTCAGCCGGCGGCTTGGTCCGGTTCCGCCAGGGATCGAGTGTCGGCAGATCCGGGTTCTCCGGGCGATACTGCCGCGACATGCGGATATGCAGGAGCGTCCATTTCTGGGCCCGGTTCTCCTTCATTAGGCCGGCGAGCCGGAATGGATCCTGGTATTTCTTGTGAAACTGCTTGAGATAGGCGGCCGGCAGAACAAGCGATAGCGGCGAAGCAGCAGCGAGCTTGGGCAGGAAGTCGGGATTGGGCGCATCCCAACTATAGCGGACCGTCGACGGATCGACGATCTCGAAGCGTGGCGGCCTGCCGTCCGCCAGGAGGGCCGGGGCAAGCCCGCCTTGCGAAAGCTCATCGTTCAGCCAGACATCTTCCCAGCAATAGCGAAAATCCTCCGGCGTCAGCAGGCTACCGTCAGACCATTTATGCCCTTCCCGAATCTTGAAAGTGAAGATGCGATCTTCCGCTACGTCGAAACTTTCGAGAATGTCGGGTTGCAAGTTAAGCTTTTCGTCATAGCCGACCAGGCGAGCATACCCGTAAATCGTCATCATCCGGATATCTTTCTGGCTGCCGATGATCGTGCGCAGCGTGCCACCATACTGGCCGGGCTGCCGGCCCATCGCAGCGAGATTCAACGCGCGCGGGCTTTTGGGCAGGCGTTCGGCGAGTGCCGGCAGCGTCTTGGCCTTCAGCTGCGGCTGAAGAAATTCCGGCTCCAGATCGCCGGCGCGCAACGTGCCCGGCAGAAATGCCGAAGCCATGAGTCCAAGGACGGTGCGCCGGCTGATCAATGGCGTAACTCGCTGACATCGGCCGTACGCCGGGCCAGCACGAGGTGGCCGCCGCCAAGGTCGTGCGGCGACAGCATGTCCTCGTCGCCCTCGTCGCGGAATTGTGGTCCCCATGCGCTGGTGTCGGAAGCGCCGCTGAGCTTCAGCGTCTTGAAATCCATCGGCCTGTCGAGATCGGCGAAAGGTACTGCGGCGACCAGTGAGCGCGTGTAGGGGTGGACCGGTTTCCTAAGCAGAATTTCGCGCGGCGCAAGCTCGACGATACGCCCGCCGCACATCACCGCGATGCGGTCTGCCATGTAGTCCACCACCGCCAGGTTGTGGGATATAAACAGGTAGGTCAGGCCCAATTCCTTCTGCAGGTCCTTCAGAAGGTTCAGGATCTGCGCCTGGACAGAGACATCGAGCGCCGAAACCGGCTCGTCGCAGATCAGGAGTTCAGGCCCCAGAGCCAACGCGCGCGCGATGCCGATACGCTGACGCTGCCCGCCGGAGAAACTGTGCGGATAACGCTTGATGAAGCGCGGATCGAGCCCGATTGCCTGCATCAGGCTCTTGACCGTGGCGAGTCGGGACGCGGCATTGCCACGCTGATGGATTTCCAGCGGCTCGCTCAAGATGTTCTCCACCGTCATGCGAGGTGAAAGCGACGAAACCGGATCCTGGAAGACCATCTGGATTTTCGCGCGCAGCATGCGCAGGGCGTCACCCTCGGCTTCCAAGACGTCGATCGGTCCATCGCGGCCGTTGAAGATCAAAGAGCCGCCGCTAGGGGTGACAGCCCGCATGAGGATCTTGCTGACGGTGGTTTTGCCGGAGCCGCTTTCGCCGACCAGACCCAGGCACTCACCCCGCCTGATATCGAAGCTCACGCTGTCCACGGCGCGAACAGAGGTTTGATGATCCCCGCCGAACCATCCGGACTTGCGGGTGGTGAAGGTCTTTTTCAGATCCCTGACCGACAGCAGGATGTCGTCCGGCCCCTTCGATGCCGGCGCCGTCTGCTCGCCGAGCAGGTTCCCGACATTCACCGGCACCTCGCGGAGCGCCTTTAGCCTTTCGCCAGGCTTCAGGTCGAAATGCGGAACGGCTGCCATCAGGCCCTTCAGGTAAGGGTGACCTGGCCGGCGGAATATCGCCTCGACAGGTCCCGCTTCCATGATCTCGCCATGGTAGATGACCACCACCTCGTCGGCGACATTGGCGACCACGCCGAGGTCGTGCGTGATCAGTAGTATCGCCATGTTCAGCTTGGTCTGAAGCCCGCGCAGCAATTGCAGGATTTGCGCCTGGATGGTGACGTCCAACGCCGTCGTCGGCTCGTCGGCGATCAACAGGGCGGGCCGGCAGATAAGCGCCATGGCGATCATGGCGCGTTGACGCAATCCTCCCGAAAGTTCAAAGGGATACATGTCGTAGGCGCGCTTGGGATTGGGAAAGCCGACAAGGCCGAGCATTTCCTCGGTCCGCGCCTTGCGCTCTGCCCGAGCCGTGGGCTTATGAATCTGCAGGGATTCGCTGACCTGGTTGCCGATCGTGTGCAGCGGCGACAGCGATGTCATCGGCTCCTGAAAGATCTTGCCGATGCGGCTGCCTCTCAACGCCCGGATATCGGGTCCGTCACGCGGCATCTGCAGGATATCCTGCGTCGTGCCGGGCTTTTCAGGATCGGAAAACAGAATACGGCCGCGAACATGGGCTGTCTTCGGCAAAATGCCCATCACTGCCTGGCTTATAACCGATTTTCCGGAACCGGACTCGCCCACAAGCGCGGTAACCTTGCCGGGCAGGACGCGAAGATTTGCACGCCTGACGGCATGCAACGGTCCCCCGATAATGGCAAAAGAGATGCCAACATCCTCGATCCGCAGCAAATCAACACCCGAATTCATTCTCACACCAGCCCCACTCTGGCAGCCTGCCGGGCGGCAGGCCCAGAAAGCGAGACTAACGCATTGCCAGCCTAGAGCAACTTGGATTCGAATCGGGCGCCGTTCCTGGCGGAACCGGCGACCCGACTGCATACCAAGGCGTTCGGATCAGATCGTGGCGGTTACTGGAGCTTCCTCGGGTCGCCCGCCGACAGCCGCGCCGCATCGCGATGGAGCAGCATGACCTGTTCGGCGTCCGATATTCGGTCGTAAATCGGCTCCAGCGCACCGTCTTCATCGAGTGCGAGAGCACCCGATAGATCGGGTGAAAGCACCGTCAGCTTCTGCTTGATGCCCGCCAGTTCCTCGTTGCCGAGCGTCAGCCAGCTGTTGGCGCCGCAATAGCTGGCGAAGCCTTTGCTGGCGAGAACGCTGTGCGGATATTTCTTGGTCAGGGTCTGGAGGCGCTGGACCTCGTTTACAGCCGAGCCGAAGACAGAGAATGTTAGCCGGTCGGTAAGTCCGACATTGCCGAACATCACATTGCCGACATGCAGGCCGATGCCAAATTTTATGTCGCCCAATCCCTGCTCCTTTCTGCGCAGATTGAGATCCATCATGCGCGCGGTGGCCTTGTGCGTTGCCGCAAGAGCAGCCTGGCAGGCGGTCTCGGACTGCGCACGGTGCCTTTCGCAAGGGTAGACGGCAATGAAGCCATCCCCAATGAAACTCATGATCTGCCCGCCTCTGCGATTGAAAGGTGCAGCAATGGCATCGAAAAACTGGTTCAGCGTATCGATGTAGATTTCGCGGCCGGAAGTTTCGGCAAGCCTTGTCGACCCGCGCATATCGGCCATGACCAGTGCGGCCCGGATTGTGTCGCCCTCGCCGCGCTTGATCTGGCCGTCCAGCACGCGCCTGCCGGCGTCGCCGCCGAGATAAGTGATCATCATGTTGTCGGCGAGCCTGGTGAGCACCGCCATCTTGGTTGCAATAGCGAGATGGTTCTGGATGCGCAGCAGCGCCGAAATCATGCTGTCGCTGAAGCCTGAAGCACTGTCGGTGGACCAGGACCCGATCATGCCCTGACTGGTATTGCCGCTGAAGGGATGGACGAAAGCCATGTAATCGGTCACGCCCATAAGCCTGAGTTCATCGAAAACAGGAAATTCCGACGGCACCGACGGGTCGAGCCGGCGCCGCAGATGGTCGAGCTTGTTGCTGAGCAGATGGTAGTATGGGCTGGTCAGGAATCTGTCAGAATGAACGCCGTCCTCTTTGCGGAAGCCTTCCACTTCCATGCCCTGGCCGCGAAGCCAGGTGAAGCCAAGCGCGTCATAAAGCGGATGAAGCATCGAAAAGCTCAAATGCACCCGCTTCAGCGGCAGGCCGGCAGCAGCCAGCCGTTCACAAAAGCCCTTTACCAATGTTTCCAGGTCGTTGCCCGCCAGCGCCGATTGGGTCAGCCAATCGGCAACCTTATCCATGAGAATGGTGGAAATTTCTGCTTGCGCTGTGCTCATGCTATCTCGAGACCCGTCAAAGACGAGCCATTCTCCTTTGATCCGCCACGACACGGTCCGCTAACGACCCAAAGACAAGACCCTCGAAGTCAATAAAGTCGGCTTCGGCGGTAAAAGCCGGCGAAGGGGCTTATGTGGCGAGGCTGCCGGCGGAGTGCAATCATGATCCTGCCATCGGGCAAAAAATTCACCGGCTCAGACGCCATTAGGCTTTCACCACCGTCTCTCGGGCTAGCCCGATGCGGCCAAAAACATTGCGTGTGTCGACGATCAGAAGAGCGTGATCAGCGATCGCCTGATAGTCGATCGCGTCGTGGTCGGTTGCAACGACGACAGCATCGAAATCCTTCAAGACCGCCTCGGTCAATTCGACCGAGCGACGCCCTTTGATCGCCATATGCTCCCGTGTCGTCGGGATCTCGGTAACATGCGGATCGTGGAATTCCGCCTTGCCGCCCCATTCCTCGATGAGTTCAATGAGCCGCAATGAAGGGCTTTCGCGGATGTCGGGCACATTCTTCTTATAGGCGAGCCCGATGATGAGAATGCGCGAGCGGCTGAGCGCCTTGCCGCAGCGCCGGTCCAGCGCCTTCGCCAGTTCATCGACCACATGACGCGGCATGGCCGTGTTGATCTCTGCCGCCAGCTCGATGAAGCGGGTCGGCAGGTCGTATTCGCGCGCCTTCCACGTCAGGTAGAAGGGATCGATCGGAACGCAGTGGCCGCCAAGTCCGGGGCTAGGATAGAAAGGCATGTAGCCGAAGGGCTTGCTCTTTGCCGCCTCGATCACCTCCCAGATGTCGATGCCCATCGCACCGAGCACGACCTTCAACTCGTTGACCAGGGCTATGTTGACCGAGCGGAAGATGTTTTCCGTCAGCTTGACCGCCTCGGCGGTCGCCGTGGTGGAAACTGGAACGACGGTCTTGACCACGGCCTGGTAGAAAGCCTGCACGAGTGTCGCCGCTTCAATGCCGTCGCCTGCCACGACCTTGGGGATCGTTGCGACTTCAAAGCTGCGGTTGCCGGGATCCTCGCGTTCGGGCGAGAAGCCGAGGAAGAAGTCTATCTTCGACTGCAAGCCGGTTTCTTCCAGTATGGGCTTGATCACGTCGTCGGTGGTGCCGGGATAGGTGGTCGATTCCAGCACGATCATCTGGCCGAGACGCAGATGCTTCGCGATGGTGCCTGCCGTGTTCCTGACAAAGGAGAGATCCGGCTCACGGTTTTTCGTCAGCGGTGTCGGAACGCAGATAATGATGACATCGCAGACGGCCAGTTCCACAAAATCCGCAGTGGCGCGGAACCGTCCGCTCGCCACCTGGCCGGCAAGGGCTGTCGACGTCACCGCCTCAATATAGGATTGGCCGTTGTTCAGGCTCTCGACCTTCTGGGCTTCGATGTCGAAGCCGGAAACCGGGAAGCCGGCGCGTGCGATCGCAACCGCCAGCGGCAACCCGACATAGCCCAGTCCGATCACGCCGACTTGCGCGGCGCGTGTCGAAATCCGGTTCAGAAGACGGTCATATGTCGATCGTGAGGCGTCCAAAAATCTGCTTTCCGTCAATTCGGACAGGCCGTCCGCTCCCATGGCGAGGCTCACCTGGTCCCGAGGCATATTGCGGAAAATCGATTTCCGCAAGCCGTCGTCAGACCGGCACCTTCGCCTTCAGGCTTGCGGCGGCCATCGCATAGCCGCCGGCGGCGCCATCGATGAAATGAACGTGATCGCGCTGCAGCGGCGAGGCGACGAGGCATGTCATCAAGGCCGACTTCTGGCGGTGCAGGCCATAGTTGCAGATGCCCGCCTCTTCCGCCTGTTTCAGCCGGTTCTCGATCCGTTGCAACACATCCGCGTCAACGTCGATAGTCATCTTCAAGCCGTCGTCGAACTTCCGGAAATCCGAATTGCTGGCCACGTCGCGTTTGTAGATCTTCGGATCGAAACTGCCGATCGTCCAGCCATATCTGTCGGTGACAGCCGTAAGCGTCAGCAGGAACAATATCCACAGCTTCGACAGCCACCGCCAACCTGCCGGTGCCATGGCCCGCGCCTCGATATCGATGCCGGCGGGCGAAAAACTGTAGGCCGGCCCGTTCACCGGCAACGGGTGGCCTTCGCGTTCCTGCCCGCCGGCAAGGGCGATGATGTCGGAAGCCAGAAACTGAAAACCGCGGAAGTCGCGCGACGCCCCCGGTATGGCTATGATCGAGACGATTTCGCCATGCCGGGCTTCGATCGGGTTCCAGCGGCAGGAGAGGCCGGTCAGATCCGGCCGCGCGCCGGCCGGCGCAGGATCGATGCGGTAGCGCCCCGCTTTCATCTCGGCTTCCGCCCAACTGCCGCCACCCCCGGCGAACATGGCATAGAAGACCGCTTCGGAGGCCCGGAACCTCGCCACGCGAACGTCGAGGCCTTGCGCTCTTATATCCTTTATCGGCACGATTGCGGCACGCAAGGTCAGGTCCAGTTCGTCCGCCACCCATCTCTGGACAGCCGCCAGCGCGTTGCGGGTGATCTCCAGCGCCGAGCCGGGAAACGCCACGAGCGCGCCGTCGCCGCCGAAGACAAAGGGAAGATCTTTCCGACCCAGCGCATTGAGCAGCGCCGAAATGACGCTGGCGCCGGCCATATTGACGGTTTTATAGCGCCCAGCCCCGATCGCCTTAGTCGAGCCGACGATGTCGGCGGTGGCCAGCGCCCAGCCATCCGGAAGAGGCCGATAGTTATCGATATCGGCAACGCTTTCGAATTTTGCGAAAACCGGCAAAGAAGCGACAAATGGGTCGGACGCGGCAGCTGTTTCCATAGGCATCAGATAGCACATTCCACTGCTTGAAGGTGAAGTCGATCATGCTTCGAAATTGACTTGCGCAGGCTTTCCGATGATAGGGTTCCGGCGATGCGAATTGCCTTCTACGCGCCGCTGAAGTCGCCCAACCATCCCGTTGCCTCCGGCGACCGCCAGATGGCACGGATGCTGGTCAAGGCGCTGGAGCATGGAGGGCATAGCGTCGAACTAGCATCCGAATTGCGCTTCTATCTACGCGAACCGGAGTCGAAAAGTTTCGATGCGCTCAAGATCGAGGCCCGAGAGGAAGCCGCGCGGCTGACAAAGCTTTGGGATCGCGACGGCAAGCCCGATCTCTGGTTCTCCTACCATCCCTATTACAAGGCGCCCGACCTGATCGGACCCGAGCTGGCGTCGGCCTTTGCTATCCCCTATGTGACAGCGGAAGCCTCCTATTCGAGGCGGCGCAACGCCGGTTTGTGGGCCGATACGCAAGCGTTGGTGGCGCGAGCCGTCGAACAGGCAGCGCTGAACATCTGCTTCACGCAAAGGGATCGTCAGGGACTGACGGATGCGATTCCCGACGCCGCTCTCGGTATGCTTTCGCCCTTCATCGACACATCGGTATTCCGGGAAATGCCGGCACGGGGTTGTCCGACGCGCCTCGTTACCGTCGCCATGATGCGCCTGGGCGACAAAGTCGAAAGCTATCGCATGCTGGCGCAGGCGCTCGGTTCGATCGGCCACCTGCCCTGGACCATGTCGGTCGTCGGGGATGGGCCTGCCCGTGACGAGGTCAAAGCGCAATTCGCCGGCTTGCCCGCCGACCGTATCGAATGGCTTGGCGCGATTGAGCCAGCCGCCGTGCCGAATGTCCTCTACAGTGGGGGAATTTACGTCTGGCCGGGTTACGGCGAGGCCTATGGCGTTGCCTATCTTGAAGCACAGGCTGCCGGCCTTCCGGTGGTGGCACAGGACATCGCCGGCGTGCCGGAGGTCGTGCGGGATGGCCAGACCGGGTTTCTCACCCCGCCGGGCGATGTGGCGGCGTTCGCTTCTGCCATTGAAAGGCTTCTCGCCCGTAACGACGAAAGAACCATCATGGCCGCGGAAGCCAGACGTTTCATCCTCGAAGAACGTTCCCTCGGTGCTGCAGTGGCGCGTCTGGCCGAACTTCTTGCGAAGATCCCGGTTTCATGACGTCCGATCAGATCTGGCGGCCCTTGGTGGAAGAACTGGCGTGCCGGCAACGGGCGGACCGTAAGGCAGAGTTTTGGCTGCGCGACGACGACGCCGTGGATCCGACGCCTGCGCTTGATCGGCTGCTCGACCTCACCGGTGAATTCGCGGTTCCGGTCACTCTGGCCGTCATTCCGGCCCTGACTGATGAGAAGCTTGTCGTCCGGCTTGGCGAGGCGCCGCATGCCACGGTCGCCATCCATGGCTGGGCGCACCGAAATCATGCGCCCGAGCACCAGAAAAAGCAGGAGCTCGGCGCGCATCGGCCGCGCGAGGCGGTGCTCGATGATCTGGCTCGCGGGCTGACGCACGTAACCGACCTGCACGGCGCACGTGCCGTTCCGATGCTGGTGCCACCCTGGAACAGGATCGACGCCGGCTTGGTATCCGACCTTGAATCGATAGGATTTTCGGCATTGTCGATCTATGGGCCGCCGAAGCCGGCTCCACTGGCGGTCATCAACAGCAATGTCGACATCATGGATTGGCATGGCACGCGCGGCTGCCGCGATCATGGCCTATTGGTTCAGGCTATCATCGCGCAATTGCAGCATGCATCCGACGGCGGCGAACCGGTCGGCCTGCTCACCCACCATCTCGTACATGATGAATCGGCCTGGCTCTTCCTCGAACGGCTGTTCACAGTCACCGCACAGACTGAAGCCTGCGCATGGCTTCCGATCAGGACATTGATCGGGCGCAGCGCCGGTAGAGGAAAATAGCTCAGCGCTTTTTGCGCAATGAGACTGGAAATTTGAGCGTCTGGCCATCCCGCGCGGCAAAAGCGCCGGTGAACTTGTCTTTGGCCAGTTTCTCGATCTCGTCCAGTTCCGCGTCGGTCCGCGTCGGATCGTGGTGAAACAGCGCAAGCCCCCGCGCACCGGCCGCCTCACAGAGCTTGACGCCCTGTTGCCATGTCGAGTGCCCGTAACCGCGGCGGCGTTCCATTTCCTCCTCGGTGTAGGTGCAATCGTAAATGACGAGGTCGGCATCTTCGATCAGGCCGAGCACCGCCTGATCGAGTTTGTCCGGTTCGTGCTCAGTGTCTGTGATCACCGCCACGACGCGGCCACCCCATTCGACTCGGTAGCCTATGCAGCCGCCCGGATGGATAAGGCTGCCGGTTCGGACCACCACCCCTTCGCGCGGCCGAAGCACGTCTCCGGATACGAAATCGCGATAGTCGAGGCTTGCCTTGCAGATCCCCAGTTTCACCGGAAACCACGGCGGCCGCATGAACTCATCGACCATCTGCCGGGTCGTCATGTGTCCTGCAAGATGCCCGGACCAAAGCGTAACCTTGACGCTCCGGTCATAGATCGGCGCAAAAGACGGCAGCCCGATGATGTGATCGTAATGGCAATGGGTGAAAAGCAGGTCGAAATCGGTCACGGCCAACGCCTGAAGGGCCCCGCCGGCAGGCCGTAGGCCAGAGCCTGCGTCGAACAGAAGCGTATGCTTACCGCATCGCATCTCAATGCAGATTGTGTTGCCGCCATAGCGTGAGAATTCTGGCCCTGATACCGAAATGCTGCCGCGCACACCCCAAAACCTGACCAGGAAAACGTCGTCGTACATGCTACCCCTTTGCCCATCTTAGCCAAACAACTGCTGCTAGGCGAGACAGGCTTTCTCCGGGTGACCTTCTCAGCAAGAGGACAGTCCCCATCACGACGGCGAGGATCGAGCGCACGTCATTCGTTATTTGGCGCTTCGTGCATCGATCAGATCCGCGGTCGTATGGCTTAGGCGATCGGCAAGAACCCGCAATATCTCGATGGTCATTTCCGGGAACTCCCTCATAAGCCTCAGGAAATGATCCTTGCGGATTCTCAAGGCTTCCAGCGGACTCGCCGCTCTGACGGTGGCAGTGCGGGAGCTGTTGCACAATATGGCGATCTCGCCAACAATCGAATTTGGCTCCAGTTCGGCAACTTTTATCGGTCCGCTGTCGGAATCGACCAGAATATCCGCCCTGCCTGAAAGGATGACATAGGCGGCGTCTCCCTCGTCGCCCTGCCGGAAAAGGATCTGACCGGCGCTGTAGCTCACACGATCGGATGTGAACGCAAGCAGCTTGAGCTTTGTCGGCTCGATGGCAGAGAACAAGGGAACGCGTTGCAGCATTCCAACTTCATCCTTGAGCAGCATTGTCGCAAACCTTCCCAAAATTCGCGTTTGCCAGACTAGAGCAACGGACGCCCAGATGGAATGAATTCTGCTTCCGGGATGGCGAGACGCCCTTCGCCGAATCCCTTGAGCTTGCAGTAAATTCCCACCGGCAGAATGATCCCATCTGAATGTCCGTTGCTCTATGACAACAGTTCCTTGAAGATACCGCTCCCTGCCAAAAGTGTCTCGGGTGTTCCGTCTTCCACCAACTTACCCGAGTTGAAGACGATAACGCGATCGAACATCATCCCCATCGCCGGATTCGTCACGACCCACACAATTGCCGGCGAATGGTCGTCGCGCCTGGCTTCCTCGAGCACGTTTCGCAGCACCTTATCCTGCATGCGCTGGTCGAGCGCCGACAGCGGCCGGTTGAGAATGAGAAAATCAGGACGCTTGAGCAGGGCCCGGGCAACATCGAGCTTCTGTCGCTGTCCACCGGTCAGCCGCCTGCCGCCGGAGCCGACGTTGAAGTCCAGGCCGACATCCAGAAGTTCGGCATAAAGCCCCAGTTCGTCAAGAATGTCATAGACGATGGAGCGTATGCGGTCCGGCGCGTCGGGATGGTTGTTGCCCACACGCCCGAACAGGACATTATCCATGACGGTGGCCGCGGCAATGTATTTGGCAGGATCATACCGTTCGATCGCATTTTGCAGCTCGGGCGGCAGGTTTTCATAGAACCGGTTGCGTGCGGCGACGATCTTGCTCATCAGCTCGTCGCTCAGCAGGCCGAAGCGGTGCCGGGGCTCGATATAGGCAAAGCTCAAGGTGACGATCATGGCGCGGTCGTTCTCCGAAACCGCCTCGTGGGGACGGTTCTTGAGCCGTTGCAGCAAGGTTTCGTAGGTGGGTATCTCCTCGGCGCTCATGAAGGCGAGCTGCTGGAAGAACTGGTGATCGGGCGGCAGGTCGGCAAACAGCTCGATCGCCTGTTCGGCGATCTCCATGCCCATTTCGTAGAGCGTGCGGTCGAGGCCGGCCTGCCTCAGCACAGAAGCAAAATAGGGATTGGCCGCTAGAGCCCTGTCGGCGAGTTCGGGGCCGGCGGCAGCGCCGAAGAGCAGGTTTTGGCCGATCGTTGCTTCCTTGTTATAGGCGCCCGGTTCGAAAGGAACCACCAGTCCGCTCAGCCCTTCGTGTTCCAGCCGGGTTCGCAGCGCCGCACGCAGTTCGACGATCCGCCTGGCAAGCTCCGTGTGACGCGTGAGGTCGGCCGAAGAACGCAAGCCAAGATCCAGAATGTCGCGCGATAGAACAACCGCGTCGAGCACCCGGCGCACGGCTTCAAAGAGGTCGTGCGGGCCGGTAGCGCCAGCGGAAGCATAGTTGATCCAGTCGCTGTGGATATCAAAATCCGGATTGCCCGACCGGCGCGCCTCGTTGATGTTCCAGCGGTGCTGGTCTGCCGCAGCACCGTCATAAGGCACCGATGTCAGCGGCGCATGCTTCAACCCGTAGAGCAGGTTATCGCGGAGGCTTGCCTGGAACAGGAAAACATCCGACGAGGCATAGGACATGCGCCGGCCGGTCACTGATTCGGGGAGTTCAAGCAGGTCGTCGGCGCCCGAAGCGATCCTTCCGCTGTCCGGCCAGTTCAGCCGCGCGAAGGCTTCTGCAAGCGCCTCGGCTCCACCTGTTGCGGTACTGACCAGCGCCACCGTCTCACCCGGCTTGATCTGGAGGGAGATACGGTCGAGGAGCATTGCACCGCCATCGTCTGCTATGGACAGACTGATCGCCGACAGGGGGTTGGTCATCGGATCGGGATCGTCGATCGTCAATGCCCCGATTCTCGGCGCAATGAGACCCTCGGCGGTGAACTGTTCAACGACCTGCTGATATTTGACCTGGATATCCTGCCGCGCCTGATCCCAGTCGATCAGTTCTTTCATCGGTCCGGGCAGGTCCTTGTAGGCGCCGATCACGGCCACGAGCTGACCGACGTCGAGCCGCCCCTGGATGACCAGATACCCGCCGATCATGTAGAACAGAAAGGGCGTGACCTGCGCGAGAAAATTGTTGAGGAACTTCACCATGAATTTCCATTGGTAAAGATCGAAGCGGATCTTAAAGATGAGCCCGAGCCGGGCAGCTATGTCGGCGCGCTCGTAGTTTGATGTGTCGTGGACGTGAACCGCGCCGATGCCGTCGACGATTTCGCCAACCCGGCCCGAAAGCGCGCGCGCCGTCAACTGCCGTTCGCGCCCGAGCACGATCAGCCGCCGCCGCATTCGCGGGATGAGCGCGATCTGGATCACCACGATCACGGCCGCTATCATTCCGAGCCAGAAGTTCTGGACCACGATGAACAGCATGGCTGTCAGCGCCTGGCCGCCGAGCAGCACCGGCTGCACGAAGGCATCGCCGATGAAGCCGCCCAGCGGCTCCACCTCGTCCTTCACCATGGTCGCCACTTCGGCGGATTTCACCCGCTTGAAGTAAAACGGCGGAAACCGCAGCACACGATCGACCAGATCGAAGCGGATACGCCGCAGCATGCGTTCGCCGAGGCGGCCCTTGTAGGTGTTGATGTAGAGTTTGAACAGGCCGTTGATGACGACTAGCAAGAGGAACACAAAGCTCAGGGCAAACAGCGTCGCCTTGCGGTCGAGCTGAAAACCGGAGAAGAACTGGACCTCTCCGATGAACGGCAGGTTATAGTGTAGCCTCATGAATGGCTGGGTCGCGCCCGGTTGCTCGAAGCCGCCACCTTGGATCGGGCCGTTGACGATCAGCTTCGGCAGGTCGAAGGACATGAAATACGGGATCATCGAAAGCACGACGATCATCAATATCCAGAGCTGCTGCTTCTTGGTGTGCTTCCAGATATAGCGGGCTATGCTGGGTTCCATATGCGGCTGTGGACCCTTCAGTTGGAAGGATGCAGGATGTAAAAGCACCTGCTGGCGAATGGGGTATCGGCAATTTCTTCGTCGCCAACGACAAGCTCGAAGCTGCAGCGCACGGAGATTGTCCTGCGCTCAACGATGGAAGGAACCTGCGAGGCGGCGCGATCCAGTTCCGGCGCATGGTCGATGACAACGACATGGGCATTGCTGATCAGCGAAGAAAGCAGCTGGCCAAACGGTTCGCGGCTTCCGTAGGGTTTTGGCGAATAGCCGAGCAGCACGAGGCCGCAGCTGCGCGGCTGGTGCTGGCGGATGGATGCCGATGGTCCGGACAGATGCAACAGGCTCTCTCCGGCACCGGGCAATGGCGAAGCGGCTTGCAGCATAATCACGTCCGCGAATCAACAGCCCTTCCGGGAGGCAAGATTGCGTTGTGTCGCCCGAAATCCCAACATACAAGACGAATATGATGGATGTCACGCAACCACGCAATGCCGGCCTGGACTGGCACGAGCAAGCCTTTGACCTGACGCGGGGAATTGCTGCCTATGTCAACTGCCCTCTGGTGGCAGGGCTGGCCCGCGTCATCACCAAGCATCCGAAGGCCGATATCGCCAACGCCTTCAACCACAAGCAGGTCGCCTGCAAGATGTGGGCGCTCGACAGGCTGTTCGAAAGCTGCGGCGGCCGGTTCGGGCGCATATGGGTTCTGGGTGGATGGTACGGCGTATTGCCGGCAATGCTTTTCAACGACGCCCGCTTCGACATCGCGGCGCTCGATAGCATCGACATCGATCCCGAAGTCGCGCCGGTCGCCCGGACCCTCAACCGGGAAGCCGGCGACCGGTTCCGGGCGCTGACGGCAGATATGTACGCACTCGACTATGCGGCCGGGCAGCCCGACCTGGTGGTCAATACGAGCTGCGAACACATAGCCGATCTGCGCGCCTGGCTTGCTCTGCTTCCGCGGGGCACGAATGTACTGCTGCAATCGAACGATTATTTCAGCGAGCCGACGCACATCAACTGCGTGGCTTCACTTGCAGCCTTCGAAGCAATGGCGGCGCTACGGGAGGTGCGGTTCTCCGGCGAACTGCCGACAAAAAATTATACCCGCTTCATGTTGATTGGAACTGTTTGATGCATTTCGCCCAAAAGTGCGTAGCGCGTCGCACGAATCTCGCCAGACGCGACGCGCGTTAGGATCTATCGTCTGTTTGACCATGAACTTTTCCGAAACCGGGCCCCACTTTTAGGGACCATATTCGATACCGCTCGCGCAGGATTTGCGCCGAGCGACGCGCGCCTTCCAGATCGAGACGATGCGCGGCTGGCGTCGGTCCCACAAGCGCCCGTTCGATCGCTTGCGCCAAACCTTCAGGCGTTAGGTCCTTTTCCATCAGCACCGTTGCAAGACCGAGTTCTTCGAGCATCAGGGTGCGAACCGTCTGTTCGGTTTCCCCGCCGGCTGCAAATGGAACGAGCAGAGAGCGACAACCCGCGCGCAGGACATCGCAGACCGTGTTGTAACCCGCCTGCGAGACTGACAGGCGGGCGCCGGTCAGCAGGCTGGCGAAATCCTCGCGGAACCGGAAGATGGACAGGACCGGCGAGGCATCGCCTGCGATCGCGTCAAACTCGTCTTTCGGCAGGTTTGGGCCGGTGATCAAACACCATTTCCAAGCGTTGTTGGCATTCCGCGCCGCTGCGATGGTTGAGCTGACAAGGCTCTTTCCGGCAGCCCCGCCGCCAACCGACACCAGAACGTCGAAGCGCTCGGAGGCCGCGGGCGATGGCGGCGCGGCAACGAGCCCTGTGTAGGTGACCTCGGCCTTGATCGCCCCAGCCAGTGGAAATGTCTTGTCGATGGTTGCGAAAGCCGGATCGCCGTGGACCATAACAAGGTCGAAATGCCTGTTGATCAGATCGACCGTTTCCTCGTTCCGGCCCGGCTTGACGCGCTCCTGAAGGATATCACGGACGGACGTCGCCAGCAGCGGTCTGGGCGACGTCGCGCCGATGGCCTCGATCAGCGGCAGGAGTTCGAAACGCATCTGCCGGCGTCCAAAAGGAAACGCCTCGACAATGACGATATCAGGCCTGCAATCCCGGAATGCCTGCAGCAGCATCTCTGAACGCCATTTCTTGAAATCATCGTCGATGGGTTTGCCCTGCAGGTCGACAAGTCCGGAAAATCCTTCATCACCGGAGGTGACAGGTGGCAGGGTTACAGATTTTACACCCAGTCCCGGAAACCCCGCGATCGGCGCTCCGCCGGTCACGACGGTTACGTCAAACCCGTCATCGACCAGAGCCGCCGCAATGCGGCTGGCGCGCGCGAGATGGCCGATACCGAGCAGGTGCTGGACATAGAAGAAAGCGCGCAGCCGCTTCATTCGGCGGCCCGCCACTCCCGCTCGAACAGTTCCTTGAGCTGTCCAATGCTTGCCATATGATCGAAATTGCCGCGCACGCGCCGCTCTGCGGCGTCGCCGAGGCGGGCGCGCAACACGGGATCACGGATCAGGCGCTCCAGCGCCTGTGCCAGGGCAATTGGGTTTTCCGTCGGAACCAGCAGCCCGGTTTCATCCGGCGATAAAAGCTCAGGCACGCCGGAAATATCGGTCGATACGCAGGCAAGCCGCTGGCTAGCCGCCTCCACCAGAACATTCGGCAGACCGTCCCGGTCGCCATTTGCGGCGATCCTGCAGGCCAGGGCGAAGATGTCGGCACAGCGGTAGTGCTCAAGCACCTCCTCCTGCGCAAGCGCGCCTTTCCAAGAGACGCGACCATCCAGGCCGAGCTTTTGCGCCAGCGCCTTGAACCGTTCCAGTTCCTCGCCGCCGCCGATATGCTCGAAACGCCACGCCAAATCACCAGGCAAGAGGGCAAGGGCCTCCAGCAAGGTATCGTAACCTTTCTTTTCAACGGCGCGCCCGACACTCAGAACGATAACCGGTTCGGCCAGCGCCGAGCCGTCATGCTGTTTTCGCGCCTCGCCGAAACCGCCGAAGCGATCAAGGTCTAGCCCATGATAGCTCAGATGCACAGACGAGTTGCCGTTAGCGAGTTTTTTCAGACGGTCGAAGCCGGCTTTCGTGCAAGTGACCGTCCAGCGCGCCGAGGAAAGCTTGCCAGCCAGATCCCAGTCCGCCGAAGTCCAGATGTCCTTGGCATGGGCCGAGCAGCTCCAGGGCAGGCCACGAAGCTGGCTGGTATAGCGCGTCACCGATGCCGGTGTGTGCGCGAAATGTGCATGCAGCCAGCTCGCGCCTTCCGGCCATTCGGCCGCCAGCACGAGCGCTTGCCCGAAGCGGCGCGCGCGATTGCGCGTAAAGTCGCGGCGGATATCGGTAGCCAGCGATCCGAGCGCGCGCCAGAAGCCCGGCCGCAGCAGATAAGCAAACAGCGAGCGAACCACGCGCAGCGGCTCTTCATGCAGATATTCCGGCAGATAATGGACGGGCGCTTTGATCTCGTCATGCACAGGGTGGCGTTTTGCGTCGGTCGGCCGCCTGAGCGCGACGAGTGTCAGGTCGAACCCCGCACGCTCCAGACCGAGCAGTTCCTGCGCGATGAAGGTTTCCGACAGCCGCGGATAGCCCTTCAGAACCACGACGATCTTGCGATGTTGCAACTCAGTTCATGCCTTCAATGACCGAAAGGTGATGGCCGCCCCGCCGGTCGAGCAGTTCCGCGACGATTTCGGAAATGTGAGGCAGCCCTTCCAGCGTCAGATGCGGATGGCTCTGCGATGGGCCGGGCCGGTCCGGCAGCACCTCCAGTGCATTGGCAAACCGCTGGGAATCCTCGGCTTCTTCCGGCAAAAGCATCTCGATGAGGCCGAGTTCGGCTGCGCGCCGTGCTCGGATCAGTTGTTCCTCGCGGGGCTTGACGCGCGGCACGATCAGCGCCGGCTTGTCGAAAGACAGTATCTCGCAATAGGTGTTGTAACCGCCCATCGCCACGACTGCCTTGGCGCCGGCAATCAGCTCTTCCATGCGGTTGTCGAACTCGATGATCTTGATATATGGGATCTTGGACCCCTTCTTGAGCAGCTTGTTGCGCTTGCGCGCCGGCATGTAAGGCCCGAGCACGATCAGCGCCCTATGCTGCAATTGCGGATCCTGCTGATAGGCATCGATGACGCTGTGGATCAGTTCGGCGCCGTCACCGCCGCCACCGGTGGTAACGAGGATATAGTCGCCCTCGGGCCGGTGGCCGGGCAACTCGTTCTTCTGCAGGCTCCGTTGCAGGAAACCGACGAACTTCATCTTTGCTCTGATAGCCGGCGGCACATCCAAGCCGGTCAACGGATCGTAGAAATCCGGCGGACCATAGGCCCAGATCTTGTCGTAGAACAGGCCTATCTTGCGCATCACATCCCTGCGTGCCCACTCTGCTTCGAGCAGATGCGGCGCGTCCATCACCTCGCGCAGGCCAAGCACGAGCGTGGTGCCCCGCGTCTTGAGGTAGGACAGGGTGTCCTCGATTTCACCACGCAGGCCGAGCGGTTCCTTGTCGACGATGAAGATATCCGGCCGGAAGGTCTCGGCTGTGTGGCGGATGATCGACTGGCGCATCCTTAGTGTCTCATGCAGATCGATATCCTTTTCCAGCGAGGTGTATTCGCCGTTGCGCAACTTGATGACGCTGGGGATCTTCACGAAGTCGACACGGGCGCGGTAGTCGAAGGCGCCAGCGATAGTCGCACCCGAAATGATAAGCACCTGAAGTCCGCGGAAATCCTCAACCAGCGAATGCGCGATCGTCCGGCAGCGCTGCAAGTGGCCGAGCCCGAACGTGTCGTGGCTGTACATGAGAATTCGAGCATTTTGTACGTGCTGGGTCATTGTTGAAAGTCTTTTAGAATTCTCGGCTTGAGGACCGTCGGTGACCCGCACGAAACCATCCTCGCGAATCTACCGACCTGTTTTGAAACATGAGGGCGCAATTTTCAATTCGTATTACCCAAGAGGGTCCATATGCTGAAACCAGGAAGCTGCGTCTACTTAGCGGCCTGCTTGCCACGTGGTCCAGAAGAACCTGCATCATTTCACTGGTATTGACCATCTCGGATTCTCGGCGGCCTTGACCGCCACCGCGGACATCCTAAACATTGGGCCCGGGGGCCGCGTTTTGAGTATCTTCCCAGACGGGATGTCATCGAGTAGCGTGCAGGGCGGCATGTGACGGCGCTCTCTTTGGCGAATGCACTGCCGCACCTTCAGCAGTTGCCGTCGGCAGATGGGGGCTGGTGTCACAACCCGGTGCTTGCCGTGACAGATTGTACCCGTCCCGGTTCATTTCAGCACCGAATCGAGGGGGAAGAAAATGCACAACCGATTTCGGCAGTGCCTGCGGAGAATGTCGCTGGCGGCATTGACGATGCTGGCGGTCCCGGTCCACGCGGCTGATCTCGTCATTGCAATGCCGAACTGGCCGTCGGGCCAGGCGACGGCAAACATTCTCAAGGTAAGCCTGAAGCAACATTTCGGGCTCGATGCCGATGTGCGCGAGATGGGGACGCTTATCGCCTTTGCCGGCCTCAATTCGGGCGAGGTGGATATTCATCCCGAAATCTGGCTGCCCAATCTCGACAATCTGGTGAAGAAGTATGTCGACGGTGCCGGCACGGTAGCCATCAGTCCCATCGGTGTGCAGGCATGGCAAGGCATATGCGCTACCCGCGAAACTGCCGACAAATTTGGCATTCGCGACATTTCGGATCTCACCGACCCACGCAAAACTGCCGCGTTGGACACTGATCGGGACGGACGTGGAGAACTCTGGATTGGCGCTGAGGGTTGGTCCTCCACAGCCATCGAGCGTGTACGCGCCAACAGCTATGGCTATGCCAAGACAATGACATTGCTGGAGACGCCGGAGGATGTCGGAATGGCGGCTGTCGATGCCGCGGTTGCTACGGCTCATCCGATGGTGTTTGCCTGCTACGCGCCGCATCACGTGTTTAAACTGCACGAAATTGTCCGGCTTACCGAGCCGCCTTTTGACCCGGCAAAGTGGAAGATCGTGCTGCCTTCCGAGGACCCGCTCTGGGTCTCGAAGTCCAGCGCGCCGGTGTCATGGGATACCGCACATTTCCACATCGCTTATGCCACCTCATTGCGCAAGAAATATCCGAAGGTGGTCGAGTTCCTGGAACAGGTCGACCTCAAACCCGAGGACGTTACAAAGATGAGTTATGCGCTTCAGGTGGAGCGTCAGGATCCTTACGAATACGCCAAGCAATGGGTTGCCGCGCAGGGCGCTCGGGTGCACGGGTGGGCAAATCCATGACCAGAAAGCTGATCATCGCAGGACGCGCCGCTCTCCAGCGGAAATCCCTTACGGCAATTGTCGCGGCAGCGCTCGGTCTTGTCGCGGTTGCGGCGCTGGCTGCGGGAACACAGGTTTTCGATCCGAAAACCCGCAAATGGGTGGACTACGACCGTACCAAGGCGCGCAAATACTATGCCGCGCATAATGAAGTGCCAGAGGCGTTTCGTCCGCAGATGGTCAAGTTCCGCACCGCGGAAGTGCCCGGTACGATCATCATCGATGGCAACCAGCATTTCCTCTACCTTGTGCAGCCGGGTCAGCGGGCCATGCGCTACGGTATCGGCGTGGGCCGGGAAGGATTTGGATGGGCTGGAATCGTGCGCGTCGGCCGCATGGCAGAATGGCCGACCTGGACGCCTCCGGCCGAAATGATCGCTCGTGATCCGAACGCGGTCAAACATGCGGGAGGCATGCCGGGGGGGCCTGACAATCCGCTCGGCGCAAGGGCGCTCTATCTGTATGAGCGCGATCAAGACACGATCTACCGGATACACGGCACGCCGGAGCCCTGGACGATCGGGCTCGACGTGTCATCAGGGTGTATCCGGATGAGGAACGACGACATCACCGATCTCGCATCCCGCGTCAAGGTTGGGGCCAAGGTCATCGTTCTCATGCAGGGGGCGGCACTTTACAAGGGTGTGTGAAGCCGGGGTGTGTGAAGCGGCATTCGGAGAGGGACAAGCAATGTTGGCAAAACGTGCAGTGAGAACGTCGATCCGGGCAACAGCAATTGGATTCTTGGTAGGGGCCCTGAGCGCTTGCGTCAGCGCGCCGCCGCCGCCTCCTCAGGATCAGATGTCCAGGACCCAGGTCGAGACGGCCCCGGCGGACCTTCAGCTTCTTTGCGCTAACGCGGTCGCCAAGGCGAGCGGCGTCGACAGCACGAAGATACTTCCGGTTTCATCGAGCAAGCTCGATCCCAAAACCTATCAGGTCGAACTCGATGCCAGCGGAAAGAAGACACGCTGCCTTGTGGATACCGAAGGCAATGTCAGATCCGTTGAGCCCACCTGATCCGCTGTGGTCGAGGAATTTTGCGACGGTCCGACGATTGCTGCGAACCTGGCGTCTGCGTTGGACATGACGATGTTGGTGGCGACCAGCCGTGATGAAAGGTTCAGAAACGAACCCAGCGGCATCATCGTGATTGGCACACCCAAGCATTAGCTGTACCATCCCTATGCCGGTCGTCGACGCGGCGCGTTCCGCGAGCCGGCGAGGGAGAAACGTCCATGTTACGATCAATTTCGCTTGCGGTTTTCCTGGCGGTCGTTCCTGCGACAGCCTTTGCAAAATCATGCCCGACCATCATGGCCGCGATCGACGCGGCGTTGCCGACCGCGACCCTCTCCGAGGCCGATATGACCAAAGTCAAAGAACTGCGCGCCCAAGGCGAGAAATTGCACGCGGCCGGTGATCATGCAGGGTCGGAGGCTGCCCTCAACCAAGCCAAGACGATGCTCGGCATATAGCTGCGACTAACGCGGCTTTCGCGATTGCGGGGCTTTTTGTCGGTTTTCGGCCGGCGAGGATCGTGGTCTTGACCGTTAGAGCAGTGTCAGGCCGAGCTGGGGTTGGATCACCCCAGCCCGATGCGCTTGGCGCCTTGCCGGAACAGTGCCGATGCGTCCGGCTCGAACCGGAAGGTGCCGATGAAATCGTCGGCGCAGTAGTTCGGCAGCGTCTTGCGGATGGCGGCCGCGAAAGTGCGGGCCTCGTCAAGCCGCCCCGCCAGCGCAAGGCAGTGGGCTGCGATCGCCAGGATGATGGCATGGGCGTTGGGCCGGGCGGCGGCTTTGAGCGCCCATTCGGCGGCCTCGTCGAACTGGCCGAGGCGGACATGCGCCATCGCCCTGGCGCCGAGCATGCCGAACAGCAGCGGATCGAACGGGCTCAGATGACGCGAATGGTCGGATGAACCGATCGCGGCGTTTGGATCGCCCGACTGCGAGTGTACAAACGAAAGCGCGTAGTGGCCGAGCGCGAAGTTCGGGCTGAGATCCACGGCCCGTTCCAGCTCGATGAGAGAGCCGTCCTGCTCGCCGCGCAGCCACAGAGCCCGGCCCATAGCCCAGTGCGCGGCCGGATTGTGATCGTCGACCAGAAGACTTTGGCCGGCCGCCTCAAAGGCGCGCGCGCTTTCCTGGTCGCGGTCTCCCCAGCGCTGAAAGGCGTTCTGCCAATGGGTGAAGGACAGGCCGGCATAGGCGCGGGCGAAGGTCGGATCGAGCTTCAGGGCCATGCCGAAGAAATGCCGGGCCTGCTCGTTTTCGGTGCGGGTGAAGCGATACATGTGCCAGAGACCTCGATGGTAGGCCTCCCAGGCGTTCAGCGAGTTGGGCGCTTTAAGCATGGCGCGGTTGCGCTCGACCACCTCGATCTCGGTCGAGATCGACGAGACGATGCTGTTGCCGATATCGTCGAGGACGGCAAAGATGTCGTCGGGCTTGCGTTCGAACGTCTCGGCCCAGATGATCCTGGCTGTGCGCACCTCGACAAGTTCGACGGCGACCACGACGCGGCCTCCCTGGCTGCGCACCGTCCCGGTGGTCACATAGTCGACGTTCAGCCGCCGGCCGGCATCTTCCGGCGCGATATTTTTCTCCGCCAGCGCAAAGACCGAGCCGCGGGCGATGACGAAGAAGTCCCTCAGCTTGGCCAGACGGGTGATGATGTCGTGGGTCAGGCCGTCGGCCAATCCGCCGCGAGAGGGGCCGCCGCAAACACCTGAGATAGCCGCCTCCTCGACAAACGGCATAACCGCAAGCGAAGCCTTCTCCGATGCGGCAGTATCAGGAAGCACAATTGACGCTGGCGAGGCCGCGGGCAAGAGTGCCGGTCGCGCCCAAAGCGTCGCGGCAGGTCGTTCGCTGCGGATCGTCTGCCATGCCTCACGAACGGGTCCAAAATCCAGATCCTCCGAAGCAAACAGCTGCGCCGCGGAAGCGAGATGTTCCTCACACTCGCCGATCTGGCCGCGCTGCGCCAGCCTTGTCAGAAGAGTCAGATGCGCACGCCCGTCGAAGGGGGCGAGTTCCACCCACTTTTCCAGATGCGCTAACGTTTCGTCGGCATCCGCCGGGAGCTTGCTGACGAGATGTTCCAGGATGGCGGCGTGCCAGGAGCTGAAGCGGCGGCGCTGCGCGACCAGCCAGCTGTTGAAATGCGGGCTGCGGTCGATCTCCAGCCCATCGAGGAAATCGCCGACGAGCAGCCCGGACAGGGCTTTCAGCCGCTCAAGATCGAGCGTCTCGATTCCTCCAGCGGCCGCCGAGGCGATGTCGATCGCGTCGACGGAAACGCCTTTCAGATGAAGCGCGATCGTGTCGCCTGACGTTTCGATCCTGCGGTGATCCGGTTCGTCGAGAACGCCCCTGAGCTTGCTGAGGCACCAGCGAAGCTCGCCGCGCGGATCGTTCGGCACATCCCACAGCAGCTCGCACAGACGGCTGCGGCCGACGGCATGTGGCGCAAGCGCCAGATAGGCGAAGAGCGCGCGCAGCTTGCGCGATGCCGGCAATTGCACGGTGGCGCCGTCGCGGATGACCGTCAGCGGTCCGAGCAGCCGCACGGACAGCCCGGCCGTTGCGCCGTCCAGGCTCGATCGAGCGGATTCCACGTGCGTTTCCACGCTTGCTCCCACGCTGGCCAGTTGTCCTCTGTTCTACCATCGAAAGCGATAGAGTGCATCCGGCAACGAATTTCCGCGCCGGCTGCTGGCATCGCCCTTTTCCGGGCCACATGCCGGCAAAGCAACCGTACTGCGGCAAGGTCTCGAAACCTCGCCGCCCAAGCCGCCGGTTTGTAACCGGCTCGTGACAACAACAAAAAGAGGAGAGCAGACATGTTGCAGCAACGGAAAATCAGAACCACGGCCGGGCGCGGCCGCCTGTTCGACAGCATTATCGACACGGTCGGCGATACGCCGGTGATCAGGGTCAACAATCTCGGCCCCGATCATGTGACGATCTATGTGAAGGCCGAGTTCTTCAATCCGGCGGCGTCGGTGAAGGACCGGCTGGCGCTCAACATCATCGAGGAGGGCGAGCGCAGCGGCGCCTTGAAGCCGGGCCAGACCGTCGTCGAGGCGACCAGTGGCAACACCGGCATCGGGCTGGCCATGGTCTGCGCGCAGAAGGGTTATCCGCTGGTGGTGACGATGGCCGACAGTTTCTCCATCGAGCGCCGCAAGCTGATGCGCATGCTGGGCGCCAAGGTGGTGCTGACGCCCCGCGCCCAGAAGGGTTTTGGCATGTACAACAAGGCGGTCGAGCTCGCCGAGGCCAATGGCTGGTTCCTGGCCCGCCAATTCGAGACCAAGGCCAATGCCGCCATTCACGAGGCGACGACGGCGCGCGAGATCATCAACGACTTCGCCGGATCGCGGCTCGACTGCTTCGTCACCGGCTACGGAACCGGCGGCACCGTGGTCGGTGTCGGGCGCGTGCTGCGCCGTGAGCGTCCCGAAACCCGGATCGTTCTGGCCGAGCCCGCCAATGCCCAGCTGATCGGCAGCGGCAAGGCGCAGGAGCGCGGCCCCGACGGCGCGCCAGCCGCCAGCCATCCGGCGTTCGAGCCGCACCCGATCCAGGGCTGGACCCCGGATTTCATCCCCCACGTCCTGCAGGAGGCGGTCGATGCCAGCCTCTATGACGAGGTGGTGCCTGTTCCCGGACCCGAGGGCATCAAATGGGCCAAGGCGCTGGCGCAAAAGGAAGGGATTTTCACCGGCATCTCCGGCGGGGCCACTTTTGCCGTGGCGCGCCAGATCGCGGAAAAAGCTGCACCCGGCTCGGTGATCCTGTGCATGCTTCCCGACACCGGCGAACGCTACATGACGACGCCGCTGTTCGACGGCATCGAAGCCGAGATGGACGCGGAGGAGATCGCGCTGTCGCGTTCGACGCCGGGCTGCCAGTTCCCGGCCGAGTAATTGCGGATCGGGAGCGACGCGGATGGACGCCATGCTGAAGGCCGCCAGTAGGGGCGGTATGGTTGCCGAAGAAACGCTCGATCCGGTCGACTGGGCCGAGGTTCAAGCGCTGTCGCACCGGATCGTCGACGATGCCGTCGACTATCTGCGCGATGTCCGCGAGCGCCCGGTGTGGCAGGACATGCCCGAAGAGGTGAAAACCTTCTTCGCGGCACCGCTGCCGCGATCGCCTCAACCGCTTGCCCAAGTCTATGGCGAGGTTGCGCGGAACGTGATGGCCTACCCCATGGGCAACATCCATCCGCGCTTCTGGTCCTGGTACATGGGGTCGAGCAATTTCACCGGGGCGCTCGGCGATTTCCTGGCGGCGGTCCAGGGTTCCAACCTCGGCGGCGGCAACCATGCCGCCGCGCTGATGGATAGCCAGGTCGTCGACTGGTGCAAGCAGATGATGGGCTTTCCCCAGTCGGCCAGCGGCACGCTGGTCAGCGGCGGCTCGATGGCCAACATCATCGGGCTGACCGTGGCACGCAACGCTAGGGCAGGCATCGACGTGCGCGAGCATGGCGTTGCCGCCATCGACAAGCCGCTGCGTTTCTATGGCTCGGATCAGCTTCACTCCTGCCATCGCAAGGCGATGGAGGCGCTTGGCCTCGGCAATCGGGCGCTGCGCCGCATCCCGACCGATGCCGGATTGCGGATCGACATCGGAGCCTTGCGGGCGGCGATCGCCGAGGACCGCAAGGCGGGTTTTCGGCCGGCCTGCGTGATCGGCACGGCCGGCACGGTGAACACCGGAGCGATCGACGATCTGCAGGCGCTTGCAAGGCTGGCGGTGCAAGAGGACCTCTGGTTCCATGTCGACGGCTGCATCGGCGCGCTGATCGCCATTGCACCGGAAAATTCCCATCGTGTGGCCGGCATCGAGCAGGCCCACTCCATCGCGCTCGATCCGCACAAATGGCTGCACGCTCCCTTCGAGGTCGGCTGCGCCCTGATCCGAGATGCCTCGGCCCATCGCAATACGTTCGCGGTGACGCCGGAATATCTGGAATCGACGCCGCGCGGCCTCGCCTCCGGACAGTGGCTGCATGATTTTGGCCTGCAGACGTCACGCGGTTTCAGGGCCCTGAAAGTTTGGATGGCGCTGAAGGAGCACGGCATCGAGAAGTTTGGCCGTCTGATCGACCAGAACATCGCGCAGGGCCACACGCTCGGCATGCTGATCGAGGCCGAGCCGCTGCTGGAACTGGTCGCGCCGCCGAGCATCAACATTGTCTGTTTTCGCTACCGCGGCGACGGGCTGACGGGAGAGCGGCAGAAGGCACTCAACACCGAGATCATGCTGAGGCTGCAGGAAGAAGGCATCGCAGCCCTTTCGGATACGACGGTGCACGGCCAGCATTGCCTCAGGGTCGCGATCAACAACCACCGCACCCGGCGCGACGATCTGGACCTGCTGGTGCGCGAAACGGTGCGGCTTGGACGGGAGATTTCAAAATCGGGCACCGCTCGCTGACCCGTGTGGCGCGACGATCGTCGATGCTCCGAGATTGGCGGGAAAGGCGGCTTCATTCCAGCTTGGGTTCCTCGCCCCCACGAAAGTGGGGGAGAGGTGGCTCGGCGAAGCCGAGACGGAGAGGGGGAACCGCGCTCTACGAAAGCCCCCTCTCCGGCCGCTTCGCGGCCACCTCTCCCCCGCTTCGCGTGGGCGAGGAACCCAGGTCTTGAGAGGCTGGAGGGACGGCACCCGCTATCACGCCTCGAGCCAAACCTTGTCGAAATGCTGCTCCAGCGACTGGTGCTGCTCGCAGCCATGCACGCCCTTGCGATAGGTGCGGTAGACCGAGCGCCAGTAGGGCTGGATGATGATGCCGGAATCGCGCAAATTCTGTTCGATCTTGGCCATGATCTCGCGGCGCTCGCCGGCGTCGGGTGTGGCCAGCGCCTTGTCGAGCAAAGCATCGAACTCCGGATTGGCATAAGCGGTCTCGTTCCAGGCAGCACCCGATCTGTAGGCCAGCGCCAGCACCTGGACGCCCAGCGGCCGGCCGAGCCACTCGGTGCAGGAGAAGGGATATTTGCTCCAGTCGTTCCAGAACGTCGCCGCCGGCAGCACGGTGCGTTTGACCTTCAGCCCGGCGTCGCGCATCTGCGCGGCGATGGCGTCGCCGGTGTTCTTCTGCCAGTCGACATCGACGGAGATGAGGTCGTATTCGTGGTCGGATTTGCCGGCCTCGGCAAGCAGCGCCTTGGCTTGATCCACATTGCGGACGGCCGGGCCGATGTCGGCGTATTCGGCATGCATCGGCCCGACATGGTGGTTCTCGGCCGGCTTGCCGCGGTCGTCCATGCCGATCTTCAGGATCGCGCTGTTGTCGACCGCGAGCTGGGCGGCGCGCCGCACCCTGATGTCGTCATAGGGTGGATTGCCGACGTTGAAACGCGCGACGATGGTCGAGCCGGTGGCAAGCTCCGAATTGCTCAGATCCATGGCGTCGGTTTGCGAAACCGTATCGGCGGCGGTTTCGTGGTTGGTGTCGATCTCGCCCGATTCAAAAGCCGAGAACATCGCATTAGGATCGGAGCCGTAGTCGACCCATTGGATGCCGTCGAGCCAGAAGTCGCCTTTCCACCACGGCTTGTCCTTGCGGCGGACCTCGGCGCCGACTTCGGCGTCCCATGCCACCAGTTCGCAAGGTCCAGTGGTAATCGCCAGCGCCTTCAGCGGATCGCCGTCGCCATCGTAGCTGCGGTGCATGATCAGTGCCGGATAGTCGGTCATGCCGGCAATCAGCGAAATGTCGGGCTTCGGCAAATTGAGCCGGACGGTAAAGTCGTCGACACGCTCGATGCCGCCGTCGATGGGTTTCTTGGTGGCGGCGTCGACCAGCGCGCCCATGCGCTCGGCGACCGAATTGCCGGCAACGCTCGCGTCGCACCAGCGCGTCAGGTTGTGGACGACATCGTCGGCGTTGAAGGTGTCGCCGTTCGACCAAGTGATACCCTTGCGGACGTGCAGCGTCAGCACGCGAGCGTCATCGCTGGTCTCCCAGCTCTCGAGCAGCCACGGCTCGAAGGTGAAATCGCGGTTCCAGCGCACCAGATATTCGTTGCACTGGCGGGCGACATTGGACATTTCAACGCCGTCAAAGGTGCGCGGGTCCTTCCAGCCCTTGACGTTCATGGCGACGCGTAAGACGCCGCCGCGCTTCGGCTCCTGCGCCCTGGCCGGGGAAGGCGCGAGGCCGCCAAGCGCCAACGCGCCGGCGGCGCTGACACCGAGCGCAGCCATGGTGGCGAGATACTCGCGCCGGTTCATGCTGCCCTTCCTGAAGCCGTCGGCGACGGGCTCAGCCTGCGGATGCAACGCTCTGTCGGTCAGCATGAATTTCATCGTCGTATCCTCCCTGTCGGCGCCCGGTCGACCGCTTCGCGGGGCGGATGCGGTCGGCCGGGCGCCTTTAGCCATGGGCAATGATAGTGCGGGTTTCACGGGCGAAGTGTTCGGGTTTCCGCAGTTGTTGTGCGCTGTTCCGCACGAGAGATGGGCAGCGCATGGAAGGAAGGCCCCTCTCCGGTTTGCTGCGCAAACCACCTCTCCCCCATGAAGAATGGGGGCGAGGAATCGCCATTCGCTGAAGTCGCGATCTAGGAAAGCTTGGGTTCCTCGCCCCCACAAACTGGGGGAGAGGTGGTTTGCAGTAGCAAACCGGAGAGGGGGCCTTCGCGCTTCCCTGGCCGGCACGAGCGTCGCGCTTCGCCCTCCCTACAACCAGTCGCCCTTGCCGAGCGTGACGATGGCGGCGACGATGCGGGTGAACGCTTCGCCGGCCCGTGGCACGGTTTTGCGGGCGCGCAGGAAACTGTGCACGAGGCGCTGCTCCTCGTACCACCAGGCGCGGCCGCCGGCGGCAAGGATGCGGTCGCGATAGGCCTCGCCGTCCGATGACAGCGGATCGCATTGCGCTGTGACGATGACCGTCGGCGGCAGGCCGGAGAAGTCAGTGTCGCGCAGCGGCAGGAAGGTCGGGTCGTCCGGTGATTGTGCCTTGCCGGAGCGGACCTGGCGATAGAATTCGATGTCGCTGAGCGTCAGCAGCGGCGCCTCGGCGTGCTCGACATACGAGCCGGCGCTCTCTTTGCCGCCTGGCTCCGGACCGCCCAACTCGGGGTAGACCAGCACCTGGCCAATTGCGGGGCGGGGGTGGCGGCGCGCCGCATGCGCCACCCCGGCGGCAAGATTGCCGCCGGCGCTCTCACCGCACAGCACGATCGGCAGGGCCGTTGTTGTCGCCGCCCACTCGAACACCGCCAGCGCATCGTCGAAAGCGGCCGGATGTAGATGTTCTGGCGCCAGCCGGTAGTCGGCGGACAAGACTGCAAAGCCGGTGCCGGCGCAGATCTCGGCGCAGATGTCGTCATGGCTGTCGAGCCCGCCAAGCACAAAGCCGCCGCCGTGATAATAGACGACCATCGCTTGTGGCGCCTTGCCCGCCAACTGGTAGCGCCTGATCGGGATCGCATGGTCGCCGGCGGCAACCGTCCCGTCACTGGCTTCGACGCCTGCGGGAGTGCCTGCGTGGAATGCCCGGCACATCGCGTCATAGATCGCCCGCTGCTTGTCGACCGGCAGGTCCATTTCGGGCGGATACCATGCGTTGACCCGGTCGATATAGGTCCACAGTGCCGGCTCGAGCAGCGTCGCGTATTTTTCCCGTTTTGCTGTTTCGGGCTGATCGACAGTCGTGGCCATCCTTCCGGACCCTTGTTTCTGGACCCTGGAAGCGTCAGAGTTCGTCGTATAGCCGGGCGGCGTTTTCATAGGTGAAGCGCAAAGGCACCGAGCCCACGACCTGCCATGCATCGACCGTCTCGCCTGCCATCAGCCGGCAGGCGCCGTCGGTGGTGGTGACGGCGCCGCCATAGAGCCGGTTGGCAAGGTTGAGGATGGCGGTCTGGTGCATCGCCGTGCTGCCGCTGCCGCACGCATCCTTGACCAGCAGCACCCGAAAGCCTGATGACACTGCATCCCTGACGGTGGCGTCGATGCAGGCCTCGGTCCACACGCCGGCAACGACCAGCCACTCGATCCCTTCGGCCTTGAGCCGGCCGGCGGCAGGGCCCGCACCGAAGGCGCTGGCCTCAGTCTTGACCAGCATCATCTCGCCGGCGACCGGCGCCACTTCCGGGCAGATCGCCGTCAGCGGATCGTCCTTGTCGGAGAAGGCCGACCTGCCATTCGCATCGACCGGATGGAACCGCCGCGCCTCCCTGGTGAGATCGACGATATAGGCCGAATGGTAGAGCAGCACATCGTTGGCCCGTGCCGCCGCCTGCAGGCGCTGGACGTTGGCGAGGATGTCGGCGAAACCTTCGACCAGATAGCGCTTGTCCTGCCGATGCTCCTCCTGGAGGTCGACGAACACCGCGGCCACCGTGCCGCGTTTGATCGAGATCGGGCCTTTCATTCGGATACCTGAACTTCGTCATTCCAGGGCGTAGCAGCCGCGAAGCGGCGTCGCGGAGACCCTGGAATCCATGCCGTTACCTCTAGCGAAGAATGCAGCGGAACAGAGTTCTGCACCGTCTCGAAGCCGAGATGTAGCGGCATGGATCTTAGGGTCTGCGCTGCGTCGCTTCGCTCCTTGCTCCGCCCTAGGATGACGAAAGCATGAGCGCTGCGGCTAGTCTCGAATGTTTGCGATACTGCACTGGGGCCACTGGTGGATACTGGGATCAAACCTGTTCCTCCAGAAAATCGTCCTCATAGGGAAAGCGCGACAGAAGCTCGGTGCCGGTCTCGGTGACCAGGATCTCGTCCTCGAGCTTGACACCCTCGCGTCCGCCTTTTTCGCCGATATAGCTCTCGACGCTGACCACCATGCCGGGCACGACAAAACCGTCGCGGCCGTAGGTCTCGTAGTCCATGGCGTGCGCGATGAACGGCGTCTCGCCATGCATGCCGACGCCGTGCATGACAGACGTGTAGCGCTGGTCGACGAAACGGTCCGGGATCTTCCAGGCCTTTTCGGCAATCTCGCGAAACGCCATGCCCGGCCTGACGATCGAGATGTTGTGCTGAACCTGGTCGTGGGCCATGCGGTAGAGCGATTTCTGATAATCCGTCGGCTTGCCCGGGCCGCAGCGGAAGGTGCGCGAGAAGTCCGAATAATAGCCGTAGCAGCCGATCGTATCGGTATCCAGCGCCAAAAGTTCGCCCGGCCTGATCTTGCGGCCGCTGGCTTCGTTGAACCACGGGTTGGTGCGCTGGCCCGAAGTCAGCAAACGCGTTTCGATGAACTCACCGCCCTGCCGGATCACCTCGTGATACATGATGGCGAACAGATCGTTTTCGGACACGCCGGGCTTGATCGCCTCACGCACGGCATAGACGGCGGCCTCGGCGCCGGCCATCGAGACCTGCAGGCATTTTATTTCTTCGGGCGTCTTGACCGCCCGCACGGCGAGGATCTCGCCCTGACAATCCCGGACCTCGCAGCCGCGCTTTTCCAGCGCCAGCGCCTGCAGATGGCCGCAACGGTCGAGGCCGAGCTTCATCGAGCCGCCGCCATGCGCCTTGAGCAGTTCGGCGATCTCGTCGGCGAAGGGACCCGCGGTTTCGTCGTCGCGGCCCGACACCGAAGACCACACCAGCTTGGACGGCCGCGCCTCGTCGATCGTGTCGAGCACCATCGAGACATGATAGCTCTGCGGATATTCGAACAGCACGATCGGCCCTTCGGTCGGGATGAAGAAGTAGCGGGTCGAGTTGCGAAGGAAATAACCGAACATGTTGCGCGAGCCGGTGGCGTAGCGCTGGTTATAGGGATCGAACAGCACGACGGCGCCATAACCGGCCTCGCGCATCCAGGCGCGCAGCTTGGCCAGCCGCCCCTTGCGCAGCGCGTCCGCATCGATGAAGGACGGCTCGGTGTCGGACAGCCACATGCCGCCGGCCGGATCGGCGGCCGCCGGGTGGCGCATGCGGTTTTTGAAGTCGACGTCCTCAGTGCTGTCGGGGTCGAACACGACAATGCTCATGGGTGCCTCCTGGAAGCCCTGAACATAGCTGTGCGCCGCGAAGAGCTTGTGCGGAATCCCGCAGGTGTTGTGCCGAATGCCGCTTAGCGTCCGTAGCGCTCTACGGCGCCCCCCTCTGTCCTACCGGACATCTCCCCCACTTGGGGGAGATTGGCGGCTTCGGCGTTCCGCACATTCCTGCAACGTTGGCGATTGGCGAAATCAGCGGTGACAGCCGATCTCCCCCCAAGTGGGGGAGATGGCCGGCAGGCCAGAGGGGGGCGCTGTCCCGCCGTCGTTGCGCCGCGTCAGCGCGCGGACGCCTAATGCCTCCGCGCCACCTTCGGCGCGTGGCCATGCTCCTCCCTGAAAGCCCGCGCAAAACTCGACATCGAAGCAAAACCGCAGGCGAGCGCCACGTCGCGCACCATCAGCGTCGAATGCGCCAGGAGATCGGCGGCGCGCTTCAGCCGCAGGCGGCGGTAATAGCCGTTGGGCGAGATGCTGAGCTCGGAGCGGAAGTTTCGTTCGAGCTTGTCGGAGGACACGCCGAGCTTTTCCGCCAGCGCCGCCATGCCGAGCCGCTCCTCCACCGCATCCTCCATGATGGCGATGGCCGACAGCACCAGTTCGTTCTGGACGCCGGTGCGTAACCGCAGCGGCATCAGCTTGCGGTCGACGCTGGAGCGCAGCTGGCTGTGCACGAACCATTCGGCGACGCCGGCCGCGAGTTCGGCGCCAAAATCGTTGGTGATGATCTCCAGCATCATGTCGAGGCTGCCAACGCCGCCGGCCGAGGTGAAGCGCTTGCGGTCGATGACATAGAGATCGCGCCTGAGCTCGATGTCCGGGAACGCCTCGGTGAAGGCCGCCTGGCTGGTCCAGTGCAAGGTGCAGGCATGGCCGTCGAGCAGGCCGGCCCGCGCCAGGAAGAAGGCGGCATCCGCCACCGCGCCGATATGAGCGCCGCCGCGCAGACTCCTGCGGATCCAGCTAACCGCGTCCTCGGCGACGAGATGATCGGCATCACCGCCCGAGCAGACGACGATGCGATCGACCTTCGGCGCATCGCCGGCAAAAAAGCCGGGCTGGATGACGACGCCGTTCGAGGCCTCGACCGGCCCTTCGGCGGCGCCGACGATGATCCAGCGGTAGCATTGCCGCTTCGCCAGCACATTGGCCGCGCGCAACGGCTCGATCACCGAGCTGAACGCCATCATCGGAAAGCCGGGGAAGACCAGGACGGCAAAGGTGAGGGGGGCGTCGTTTGCCCTCGGTAGGTTGCGCTCGCGAATGGACATGCTTCAATCGTGCCTGTCGGCAATTGCAGGAAAGACCACAATTCCGCCGGATGCCACTCAGGTCAACGGGCGGTGGTGGGTCAGTTTGAAATTTCGACCGTGCCTAGGCGTTGTCGCCTATCGGCCGAACTCCTAAATGCTTGCCGAAGCATTGGAGATAGTGACGGGCGCACTGCGCGGCCCGTACAAGAAGCGAGTTTAGGTCGCTACAATTAGCTTCTTGACCTGTTTACGGTCTTCCGGAGACCATTGCTTCGGGTCTTCCCCATGAGCGATCGCGCCGTGAAGCTCGACGTGCTTCATCACTTCCGCCTCGGTCTCTGCCGTGAACGTCGCTGGACAGGCCTCGTTTCCTGGATAGTCCCTGCAACGATACGAGTAAGCCATGGCTTTCCCTCCCAGGTTGCCCCGATAGCAAAGCGAGGGTACGTCGCTTTGTCAATTCACAGTTGGATGCGCCATTCAGCCAGGAAATTTCAAACTGACCTCACTATCCAACAGGGCACGGCCCCCTTCAACTCGCCAGCGCCTGATCCAAATCCGCAATCAGATCGTCGCCATCCTCGATCCCGGCCGACAACCGCACCAGCGAATCGGAAATCCCGATCGTGGCCCGCTTCCCGGCCGGGATCGAGCCATGTGTCATCAGCGCCGGGTGCTCGATCAGGCTTTCGACGCCGCCGAGGCTTTCGGCCAGCGTGAACAGTTGCGTGTGTTCGAGGAAACGTTTGGTGCCGGCGAGGTCGCGGTCGAGCTCGACCGTGATCATGCCGCCGAAGGCATGCATCTGCCGCCTGGCAACGGCGTGCTGCGGGTGGCTGGGGAGACCGGGATAGATGACGCGGCGAATGTCGGGGCGGCTTTCCAGCCAGTGCGCGATCTTCTGACCGTTCGACGAATGGCGCTCCATCCTGAGCGCCAGCGTCTTGAGGCCGCGCAGCGCCAGGAAACTGTCGAATGGGCCGGAAATAGCGCCGATGGCGTTCTGCAGGAATTTCAGGCGGTCGACGAGATCCTTGTTGTCGCCGACCACGGCGACGCCGCCGACCATGTCGGAATGGCCGTTGAGGTATTTCGTCGTCGAGTGGACTGATATGTCGATGCCGAGCTCCAGCGGCCGCTGCAGATAGGGGCTGCAGAAGGTGTTGTCGGCTACCGAGAGCACGCCTTTGCGCCTGGCCAGTGCTGCGACCGCTTCGAGATCGACGACGCGCAGCAGCGGGTTGGTCGGCGTCTCGACCCAGAGCATTCTGGTTTCCGGGCGGATCGCCGCCTCGACCGCGGCCAGATCGGTGAAGTCGACGAAGTCGACCTGCAAATTGGCCGAGCGCTTGCGCACCCGCTCGAGCAGCCGGAAGGTGCCGCCATAGATGTCGTCGGTGGCGACGACATGGGCGCCGGAATCGAGCAGTTCGAAAATGGTGGCGATCGCCGCCAGGCCCGAGGCAAAGGCGAAGGCGGCTGCGCCGCTTTCGAGATCGGCCACCGCGCGCTCGAAGGCGAAGCGGGTCGGGTTCTGGCTGCGGGCGTATTCAAATCCCTTGTGCACGCCCGGGCTCTGCTGGCCATAGGTCGAGGTCGCATAGATCGGCACCATCACCGCGCCCGTCGTCGGGTCGTGGCTCTGGCCGCCATGGATCGTGCGCGTCGAGAAGGCCAGACGGTTCCTGCCCGATAGGGTTTCTCTTACGGTCATCGGGCGCGCCTCAGATGGTTGATCAGGTCGATGCGGGTTATCAGGCCAATGAATTCGTCGCCATCGAAGACGATGGCGACTTCGTTGCGGTCGAACACCGGCAGCAGCGCGTCCAGCGTCTGGCTGGCCTGCAGCGTGTGCAAATTGGAGGTCATCGCCGTGCGGACCGGGGCCTTAAAACGGTCCCAGCGGCTGTCATAGGGGCCTTCGACGTGGGCGAGGATATCGCTTTCGTCGACGATGCCGACCAGCTTGCCGTCGTCCAGCACCGGCAGTTGCGAGACATCCGAACGGCGCATGCGGCCATAGGCGTTGAGCAGGCTTTCGTCCGGGCCGACAGACACTATGTCGCCGGTGCGCAGCGTGCGCATCACCAGATCGCGCAGGTCGCCGTGCTGCTCCTGCTCGGCCAAGCCTTGCTCGGCCAGCCAGAAGTCGTCGAATACTTTCGACAGGTACTTGTTGCCGCTGTCGCAGACGAAGGTGACGACCCGTTTCGGCACGGTCTGCTCGCGGCAATAGCGAAGCGCGGTCGAAAGCAGCGTGCCGGACGACGAGCCGGCGAGGATGCCTTCCCGCGAAAGCAGGTCGCGCACGGCCAGCATGCTCTGCTTGTCGGTGATGGAGTAGGCCTTCTTAACCAGCGACAGATCGGCATTGGGCGGGACGAAATCCTCGCCGATGCCTTCCACGGTCCAACTTCCGGCCTCTATCATCTTGCCGGTCTTGATCAGGGGCGCCAGCACCGAGCCGACCGGATCGGCGAGAATCATCTCGGTCTTCGGCGAGACATCAGCGAAATAGCGGCCAAGCCCGGTCAGCGTGCCGCCCGAACCGACGCCGACGACTACCGCGTCGACGTCGCCATCGAGCTGTTGAAAGATTTCCGGACCGGTCGTGGTTTCATGGGCCAGCGGGTTGGCCGGATTGGCGAACTGATTGGCATAGAAGGCGCCGGGCAGCTCGGCGGCGATCTTTTCGGCCATGTCCTGATAGTATTCGGCGTGACCCTTGCCGACATCGGAACGGGTCATGCGTACTTCCGCACCGAGCGCCCGCAAATGCTGGATCTTTTCGCGCGACATCTTGTCGGGCACGACGAGAATGATGCTGTAGCCCTTGGGGATACCGACCTGGGCGAGGCCAAGACCGGTGTTGCCGGCGGTCGCCTCGACGATGGTGCCGCCGCGCTTCAGCTTGCCCTGTTTTTCGGCGGCGGCAATCATCGACAGCGCGATGCGGTCCTTGATCGAGCCGCCGGGGTTCTGGCTTTCGAGCTTGATGAACAGCCGGCACTTGCCGATGTCGAATTTGGTCAGCTCGACGACCGGCGTCTGCCCGATCAGGTCGAGAACCGATGCATAGGGCGGACGCAGGCGGGACATTGCACTGTCAGAGGATGGGGCCCTGTCCGAAAGGGCACTGCCCGAGGGGGCACTGTCGGGTGCGGCGATCTTATGCTTGCTCATATCAGATGCTCCATGGTCAAGCGACCGCCTTGGGCAGGCTGTCAGCCTATCCTTCTTTTCCAGCCGTTTGCAGTCTGAAAGAAGATAGATCGTGCCAATCCGTTGGCCAGACGGGGAATGGGATTCCACGGCTGGACGTGTGGGCCGCTCGCGAAAGGCTGCGGGACAGCGCCCCCCTCTGGCCTGCCGGCCATCTCCCCCCACGTGGGGGGAGATTGGATGTCGCAATCGGTTTCGCCAATCTCAAACGTTGAAAGAATGGCGCAGTCAGCGAAGCTGCCGATCTCCCTCCTTGTGGGGGAGATGTCCGGCAGGACAGAGGGGGGCCGTAGAGCGCCGACCTCAAACCCTCACCCCAGCAGCCGCCGGCTCACCCGCGCGCATTGGACGCGGATGTCGGGAATGGCGTCGATCTCGAAGAAGGTGCCGCGCGTCAGCGGCCCGACCGCGAGAATCTTGGCCGATACGGTGCCGTCGCAGGCGATGACCTCGCAATTGTCTGATACGTCGAGGCCAAGGCGCAGCGGGTCCGGCCGGGCCAGCCCGCGGTCGACCAGCGACCGCACCACGCTGTTCGACGTGGTCGAGATGTCCCTGGCGATGCCGGTGCAATCGTAGATGCGGGCGACTTCGAACGTCTCGATGTTTTGCGTGTGCCGCGACTGGACCTGCACGGTGAAATCGTCGCCCGCCGTAATGCCGACGACACGCCCGGCGACAAGCCGGATGCGGCCCGACTGCACCGCCTCGGTGACGCGGCCATAGACTTCCGGCGCCATGCGATGGCGGTGGATATCCCACCACGCCTTGGTGTGCTCGACAAAGCGGCGCCTGGCCGACGACGGCCAGTTCTGCCAGATCTTCTGGTTGAACGGCCTGAGACCGTCGACGACGTCGCGCCAGTCGATGCCGGCCTTCTGGTTTTCCCGGATCAGGTCGCGGAACCAGCCGACAAAATAGGAAAGCTGGGTGCCGAGCGGAATGTCGGCGACGTCGAGCTTGATCGGATTGCCCTTGCGGTGCGGCGAAGGCAGCAGGCCGCGCCGCGCCACCGCAACGATCTCGCCGCGATGACCGCGCTGTTCGAGTGACAGGAAGGCATCGACCATGCTCAAGCCGGTGCCCAGCACCAGGACTCGGGCTTCGGGGTCCAGCGCGGTGTCGGCCTCCGATCCCATCCTGATCGCGTGGCCCTGGCCGGCGCCCGGCTCCTCGTCATGCCCGGTCGCCAGCACGGCAAGGTGGGCGACGACGCTGGTGCCGTTGGCCAGCGCCACCTCGACCCCGGACCCGGTCGGCGAGATCGACAGGCTCTCCTCGCGGATCAGGCGAAGACGCCCGGTCTCGCGAGCCTCGAGCTCGTCCAGCAGTTCCTTCAGATAGCGGGCATAGACACTGCGCGGTGCGTAGACCGGCGCCTGCTCTGGGGTAGACAGGCCGCGTTCAAGCAGCCAGCGCCAGAAATTGCCGGGGTCGTCGGCATAGGCGCTCATGCCGGCCGCGCTGACATTCAGCACATGCGCCGACAGCAGCGTGGAATAGGCGATGCCCTGTCCGAAATGCGGACGCTTTTCGATCAGCGTGACGCGGAGATCGGGATTGGGCGACTTCAACAGATGCGCGGCAAGGACGACGCCGCTGGCGCCGCCGCCGACAATAATGATCGAATTCGGGACGATCGAATTTGCGCGGCCGGTCATGCGCGCACCAATTGCCTTAGGAGCCGTCGGTTCCGGCTCAGGCCTGAATCTCCAACGCAGCCGAAAGGTCGTCGTCGCCGGCGATATCGCGCATCTCGGCGAGGCTGCGCTGATCCAGCACCTCGGCGATCGCCTGCCGGACCTCCAGCATCAGATGTCGGACTTGGCATGTCGCCTCGTTGCAGTCTTCACAGCGCTGATATCGGGTGCGGCTGGCGCAGGGGATGGGGGCAAGTGGCCCATCGAGCACGCGCACGACATGGCCGATCTTGATTTCATCAGCCGGCCGCGCCAAGCGATAGCCGCCCTCCTTGCCTTTGCGGCTCTGGACAAAACCGGCATTGCGCAACTCGACCAGGATGGCATCGAGAAATTTCTTCGGAATGTTGTTTCCGGTGGCGATATCGCCAACGAAGGCGAGCTGTCCAACCGACAGCCGCGCAAGATGGACGAGCGCCTTGAGGCCGTACTTGCCCTTTTTCGTGAGCATAGACCGAACGTTTCTCTGTCATGCGATGGCGCAGGGCCACCGATTGTGAAACGCTTGGCGTGCGTCCCCACCGCGTCCAAGCTGACATGACACATAAATTCTAGTGACATGATATACAAGCCGAGCACCGTTGATTTTGCTTCGTTTTCAAGCCGCTGCGGCCATTTTATCCGACCTTTGTGCCCTTGAGGGCACAGAGGCGGCTGGGCAGCCAGCGCGTCGGCATTGAAGGCCGATGCACCGCCGGCGATCGATATGGAGGCTGCCGTCGCTCAGCGTCCTCTCCAATTTCTTTAATGTCGATAAGGTTACTGTACTTAATCGCGAATACAGCGGACCGGTTTTCAAATCGTCGGCTATCCGCAGCATGGATTTGCCGAAGGAAGGCGCAAAACGAGAAATGCTTGTTTGCAATGGCTGCATTCGCCAATCGCCCGAAACGCGGCAATGCGCTGACGTGGTTCCTGTGACCGGCCCGGATCAGTGGCCCGTCCGGAATGTGACTCTCAGCCGCGCGGGTTCGCCCACACCAGCCCGATCAGGCCGACCAGCGCGGTGACGATGCCGATATAGAGCCATTGCGACTGGCCGGTCATGAAGCTGCCGCCGACGAGGCCGACGCCCTGCAGCGACCAGAGCGCGCCGATGGCGAGCACGATCAACGCCAGCAGATTTTTGATCAATCTCATCGTCGGAATTTCCTTCCCCAGTCGATAATAAATTCAGCCATGACCGCGACGGCAAAGCGAAAGGAAGCGACCCGATCGTATTCGCTTCTGCTTGTATATCGACGTCGGATATCGGGACGAAGACCATCGGGATACGCGGCAACGCCGAATAACCCTCTGACAAAGTGTTTCCCACCGACTCCAAACGTGTACTGTAGTCATGGAACCGCCAGATGACTGCCGCATTTCGTGCCACATTCGATCCGTAACGGCCGGGTTGTCAAACGGAGCCATTTGCCGCAGATGAAGAAACCAAACCAGACCGCGCTTGTCGCGGTGACGATCGCGGCTGGCCTGATGGTCGGCGCATCCACCTCCCCTGCCGCCGCTCAATGCGGCCGCGCCTCCTGGTACGCGCTGCACTCGAAGACCGCTTCCGGCGAGCGGATGAACCCGTCGGCGCTGACCGCCGCCCACCGCACCTTGCCTTTTGGCACCAAGCTGAAGGTCACCAACCGCAACAACGGCCGCAGCGTCGTCGTGCGCATCAACGACCGCGGCCCGTTCATCAAGGGACGCGTGATCGACCTGTCGAAGGGCGCCGCCAGACGGCTCGGCTTCATCAGTTCGGGCCATACCTCTGTGTGCACCGACCGCGTGTGACCGGTCTCGGATCCGGCTACGGCCGGACACGCCCTGCCTCGCTACACTTTCGCATTGCACAATAAGCCGGCTCCGGCCGTTCAAAGCCGGTTTTCAACGCCTTAGACGAAAGTATCAGCATAAATCACTTCACTTGACGTATTGCATCGCAGCAGTTTGTTGTTAACCTTCCCGCGAGAGATTCAAGGCTCGGCGCTGCGTCGTCCCTTCGGTCGCAGCAGCGGGGTTGTCGATGTTCTACCAGTTCTACGAATTGAACCACGCCGCCGTGCAGCCGGCCCGGCTGTATGCCGATGCGATGCGGATGTTCTACACCAATCCGCTCAATCCGTTCACGCACACGTCCTGGGGCCGTTCGATCGCGGCAACGGCCGAATTGTTCGAGCGCACGACGCGCCGCTACAGCAAGCCGCAATTCGGACTGACCAAGACCGTGGTCGACTGGAAAAGCGTCGATGTCACCGAAAAGACGGTGTGGTCGCGGCCGTTCTGCAATTTGCTCCGTTTCGAGCGGGCCGTTCCCGGCGGCCGCCGGCCTGATCCGAAGCTGCTGATCGTGGCGCCGATGTCCGGCCACTACGCGACGCTCCTGCGCGGCACGGTCGAGGCGATGCTGCCCCATGCCGACGTCCACATCACCGACTGGGTCGACGCCCGCATGGTACCGCTCAGCGAGGGCAGCTTCGACCTCGACGACTATATCGACTACATTGTCGACATGCTGCATGCGCTGGGCCCCGACACCCATGTCATGGCGGTGTGCCAGCCTTCGGTGCCGGTCCTGGCGGCGGTGGCACTGATGGAAACGCGCGGCGACCCGTTCGTTCCCTCGACGATGACGCTGATGGGCGGGCCGATCGACACCCGCCGCAATCCGACCGCGGTCAACCTTCTGGCCGAGGAAAAGGGCGTCGACTGGTTCCGCGACAACGTTATCATGCACGCGCCGTGGCCGGTACCGGCCTTCGGCCGCGAGGTCTATCCCGGCTTCCTGCAGCTTTCGGGCTTCATGAGCATGAATCTCGACCGCCACATCATCGCCCACAAGGACTTCTTCATGCATCTGGTGAAGAATGATGGCGACAATGCCGAGAAGCACCGCGACTTTTACGACGAATATATGGCGGTGATGGATCTGACGGCGGAGTTCTACCTGCAGACGGTCGACACCGTGTTTGTCCGCCACGCCTTGCCCAAGGGCGAAATGACGCATCGGGGCGTTGCCATCGATCCCTCCAATATCCGCAATGTCGCCCTGTTCACGGTCGAGGGTGAGAACGACGACATTTCCGGCCTCGGCCAGACCCAGGCCGCGCACGACCTCTGCGTCAACATCCCGGCGGACAGGCACGCTCACTATATGCAGCCGGCGGTCGGCCATTACGGCGTCTTCAACGGCTCGCGCTTCCGCTCCGAAATCGTGCCGCGCATCGTCGACTTCATCACCAGCTATGGCCGCCAGACCCGCGTTGCGGTGAAGCCGAAGCTGGTTCGCACCGCCAGAAAGTAAGGGAGCGGCCCTGGAACGGCGGTCTCGTGTCCGCTCAGTCGATCTGTTGCACAATAGCCGCTGTTTCGGCCGCGCGGGTAACCATGTCGCAAAACTGGCCGTTGGTATAATTGACAGGGACTGTAGATCGCCCTTAACCTTTCGTTAACAACAAGGGACGAGGGGGACAATGATTTCCTCACCACTGGCGAGAACGCTACGCGTGTGCGCACTGTTTGGGCTGGCACTTGCGGCAGGCTGGTCGACGACGGCATCGGCGGCCGGACCAATGGCAACCGGCGGGCCGACATCGCAGCCGATCGGCCACTATGATTTCTGCAAGACCAGTCCGGCCGAATGCTCGATCCACCCGGGCAATCTCGCCCCCGCCACCATGACCGGTGCGCTCTGGCGCAAGATCCTCAGCGTCAATGCCAGCGTCAACACCGCCGTCAAGCCGATAAGCGACATCGACATCTATGGCAGGGACGAGGTCTGGGCCTATCCCGTCAAGGGCGTTGGCGACTGTGAGGACTATGTCCTGGAAAAGCGCCGCGAATTGAACCGCTTGGGCGTGTCCTACGCCAATCTTCTGATGACCGTCGTGCGCAAGCCGGACGGCGAGGGCCATGCCGTGCTGACGGTGCGCACAAGCAAGGGCGACTACATCCTCGACAATCTGGACGGAAAGGTCCGCTCATGGGACCGGACCGGCTACCGCTTCCTCAAGCGACAAGCGATCGACAATACCGGCCGCTGGGTCTCGATCCGTGATGGCCAGCCGGTTCTGGTCGGCGCGGTCCAGTAAGGTTTTTGCACTGGATCGCTGCTTTTCGCCGTTACCTGTTCCAGGCATTTGGGCTGCCCCTCACCTGCCTGCCGGCATCCTCTCCCCGTATAGGGACGGGAGAGGGGCGCTGTCATCGACGATTTCGCCAATCGCCGGCGTTGCAAGAGGGGTGCCAAGTTCGCGGTCAGCCTCTTTCTCCCCGTTTACGGAGAGAAATGCCCGGCAGGGGCAATGAGGGGCGGTGCCAACATCAACAATTGATCGCCTCCGCTCGAGTTGGACAAGCCCTACGGCTGCTTCAGCGCGGCGCGGATCGATGCGGTGATGCGGCGAAGCTCCGCTTCGTCGAGTTTTTCGATGTTTTCGGCCAAAACATTGGCAAGCTCGGTGGCGGCGGGGCTGAGGCCCGATGTGTCGAGCTTAACCCGTGGGTGCGAGGTCTCGGCCAGCCGCGCGAGTTCTTCGGCATCGTCCCATATGACGTTGAAATAGCCGATGATCTTCTGGATCAGCGTCCAGGTCGGCGCGCCGCGGCGACCATGCTCCAGCGCCGACAGATAGGCGGCGCTGACGCCGATCGCCTCGGCCATCGCCTTCTGACTGACGCCGCGTTCGCTTCGCAGGGCGCGAAGCTTTTCGCCGAACGGAGTCACAAGTGCATCCTCATGGGGTGCATTCTCATGTGCGCGCGCGCCGCAGGCGGACATAGAGCGCGCCCGAGCCGCCATGGTTGCGGGCAGCATGGTCGTGGCTGGAGACGAGCGGCCTGAATGCAGGTGTCGACAGCCAGGCCGGCACGGCGCGCCGCAGGATGCCGTCGCCGCCCGACGAGGAGCCTTTGCCGGTGATGACCAGCACGTAGCGAATGCCGCCGGCGTGCGCCCGGTGCAGGAAGGAAAACAGCAGTGAATAGGCTTCGTCCTGGCTCAGGCCATGCAGGTCGACGCGGCCTTCGATCGGCAGCCGGCCCTTCGACAGTTTTTCCAGCGTCGGTTCGTCGAGCGCATGCGAAACATGCTGCGTCTTGGCTTTCGCCGCCGCAGCCGAAGCCATCGCCTGGACACGCGGCGGTGGCTTCGTGTCATCAGCGATGCCCGGGCCGATGTCCGGACTGTCGATGGCGGACTTGCCCTTCAGCGGCTTGGCGGTGCGCGCCACCAGGTTCCACAGGACCCGGTCGTCCTCGCTCAGCCTGTCGATGCGCCGGGTCATCGCCCCGCCCCGGGAACAAGCCGACGCGGGATCAGCGCGTAGAAATCGGCAGGGTTGCGGACGACGCCGGCGATTTCGCCGGCCGCATGTCCCGTTCCGGCGAACAGGTCGCCACGGGCTGGCCCGGTAATGGCCGAGCCGGTGTCCTGCGCGATCATCAGCCGCCGGAACGGCTTGTTATCGAAAGCGGTCAGCGACGGCCCATCGATGTAGAACGGCGTCCCGAATGTATGCAGCAGACGGTCGACAGCGACGGAGCGGCCCGGTGTCAGCGGCACTTTGGCGGCAGCGATCGGCCCGAGTTCCGGGTCGTCGACAGCCGCCTCGCTGACCGAAATCTCGCGGAAAAAAATATAGGAGCGGTTGCGCCAAAGGATCTCGTCGATGCGATCCGGATGCGCCTTGAACCAGGCGCGGACCGACTGCATGGTCACCGCTTCGAGCGGGATTTCGCCTGTCTCGCTCAGGATCTTGCCCGGTCCGGTAAAGCGCTGGCCGGATTTGGCGGCATAGGTGACGCGGCAAAGCCGGCCGTCGGTCATGGTGAGCCGCGCAGAACCTTGTACGTGGATGAAGAAGGCGTCGACCTTGTCGGCGATCCAGGCGATTTCCAAACCCTTGCCGGCCACACTCTTGCCGGCCACACTCTTGCCAGCCAAACCCTTGCCAGCCAAACCCTTGCCAGCAAGCGCGCCGCGCTCGATCTCGCCGCGGTCGAAATACTCGACCGTCCCGTTCGGTGTGGTGCGGCCGAAGGCGAGATAGGGATCCATGCCGTGTGGCCGGTTGGCGTCGTCGATGTCGACGAGATCGGCCGGACGCGACAGCAGCGGCACCGTAAATCGTTCGGTTCGCACCGGCGAGGCGTCGACCACGGGTTCATAAAAGCCGGTGACGAGGCCGGCGCCGCCGCTTTCGGCTCCTATGTGCGCCGGGATGAAATGCCGCTCGAAGAAGGCGCGGGCTTCGCGCCGGTCGGCTGGCGACACGGTGCGGGCTGCAGCGTAGACTTCGGTGAAGGCATTGAAGTCGACGCCGAGCCCGCCGGAGCGATAGGGTTTCGTCAGGACATGAAAAGCCGAGCGCCGGAAAGCGGCGAACGCAGCCAGATGGTCGTCCTCGTCCCAACCGGGCAGATCGTCAAAGGATTTTTCGCTGAACGCCTGAGAAAGCGACACGACAGACCCCGCCGTGGTCCGGGCTCAGTCTTCTTCTTCGGTGGCGACGAGCTTCCAGTTCGGGTCGCGCGAGCGCGTATCGCGGGCAAAGGTCCAGACATCCTTGACCTCGGCGACGGTTTCGGGATCGCCGTCGATGACGGCGCCGGCCTTGTCGCGCGTCGCCGAAATCAGTTCGCTGACGATGCGCAGCGTGATATGCGCCTCGCTGCCCTTCATCTCGGCGGAAACGATGTCGGCCTTGTCGATACCGACGAAGGAGGACTGGATCTTTTCCGATTTCGCCTCGCGGTCGCCGATGGCCGCGACAAAGCCGTCATAGACCTCGCGCGACAACAGGTTCTTCAGCGTCTTGCGATCGCCATCGGCATAGGCCATGACGATCATCTCATAGGCCATCTTGGCGCCGTCGACGAAGGTCTTCGGGTCGAATGCCGGATCATTGTCCTTGATCGTGCGCAGGCCCTTGTTGAGATCGGTGTCAGGCTTGGCGAAGGCGTCGATCGCCGCATAGGCGTCGATTGCCGGCTCTCCCGGCGCTCGCTTGCGCGGCAGCGAGACCACATTCTCGGGCTTCTGGGCGTCCTCGCGCGTGCGGCCCGCCGTATAGGGATCGAAGGGCGGGCGTTCGCTGCCGGTGCGGCGGCCGAGCACATTGCGCAGCTGGAAAAAAATCACAACCGCCGCAACCAGAAAGAAAATCGTGCCGAAGTCGAAGAATCCCATATCTTCCGCCAATCAATCCCTACTCCGGCCGGACCGCCCGGCCAGGCAATGGCTGCGGTCGCATAGCGTTCAACATCCAAAGCATATAGAACGCAAGCTGCAATCATTCAAATTAAAGGCAGCCATACCTATCTAAAAGGTTCAGTGCCAGCGGCGATTGCCCGCCGGCCGACAAAACATCGAAACGATCGGTCAAGATTTGCGCATTTCGCTGCTTCCCCTGTTCATCCTCGCGCTTCCGCTTCTGGAGATCGCCGGTTTCGTCATTGTCGGCCGCCAGGTCGGCGCGCTGGCGACGGTCGGCCTGGTGCTGGCTTCGAGCATCACCGGCGCTCTGTTGTTGCGATACCAGGGTTTCGGCGTCATGACCCGGGTCCGTGCCGAAATGGACGCGGGACGTGATCCAAGCCGCCAGCTCGCGCACGGCGCCATGATCGTTCTGGCCGCGATCCTGCTCATCATTCCCGGCTTCATCACCGACATTTTCGGCATTCTGCTGTTCCTGCCGCCGGTCCGCGACCTCGCCTGGCGCCTGTTGAAAGGCCGCATCGTGCTGGCCACCAGTGTCGGCACCGGCGGATTCCGGGCCCGGCAACGCGACAAGACCATCGACCTCGACGACAGCGACTATTCGCGCGGCGACGGGCGCGGCCCGGATCACAATTCCCCCTGGCGCCGCCTCAAGGATGAGTAGGGTCGGCGCGGCAAACCTTGTCTTGTCATGCCGACCATGATAGCGAACGCCCGATTTCAATCCGGTCAGCAACGCTGCCGAGGCAAAAGGACAAAGCTTATGGCCAGCAAAGACGACGCGCCGACCGGCGCGGCCAGTGGCAACGGCGACGCGACGCAGCCTTCGCTCAACGTGCTTGCCCAATATGTGAAAGACCTTTCCTTCGAAAGCCCCGGCGCGCCGAACTCGCTGCGCGGCCGCGATAAGGCCCCCGGCATCGCCATCAACGTCAATGTCAACGCCAACCCGCTTTCGGACAAGCAGTTCGACGTCAATCTGACGCTGAACGCCAAGGCGTCCTTCGATAAGGAAGTGCTGTTCAACGTCGAGCTGGTCTATGGTGGCGTGTTCGCCATCAGCGGCTTCCCGCAGGAGCACATGCTGCCGCTGCTGTTCATCGAATGCCCGCGGCTGCTGTTCCCGTTCGCCAGGCAGATCATCGCCGAGGCAACCCGCAATGGCGGCTTCCCGCCCCTGATGCTCGACCCGATCGATTTCGCGCAAATGTTCCAGCAGAAGCTGGCCGAGGACCAGGCCGCCGGCAAGGTCAAGGTGAGCTGAGGCGATTGCTCGGTGACGTTTGAAAAACCCGGCTTCGCGCCGGGTTTTTTGTTTGCGACGCCGGCGGGACAGCGCCCCCTCTGTCCTGCCGGACATCTCCCCCACAAGGGGGGAGATCGGACTTCACACCGGCTTTCGCCAATCGCCAACCTTGCCGGAGTGAGCGGAGCGCCGAAACTGCCAATCTCCCCCCTCGTGGGGGAGATGTCCGGCAGGACAGAGGGGGGCGCGAAGGAGCGCTACGGGTCGGCTGATCCTGAACGCTGCATTCTTCGGCTGATGTCACGGCATGGATCCCAGGGTCTGCGCCGCGTCGCTGCGCTCCTTGCTCCGCCCTGGGATGACGAAGTGGAGGGGTGCTTCGGCCAATCTCAAAAGTCTGCGATTCCCCGAACGAAACTATCGACGCCACTGCCGATCGGCATCCGACCAGTCAAAATCACTATGCCGCATCACTATGCCGCGGAACTCGCTTCGGGGGCGACGCGCAGCCAGAGCGCCTTTTCGCCTAATGTGCCGACCATGCTCGCGTGCGCGCTGCGCTCTGCGTCGGTCAGGCGAGACGGCAGCGCAATCGGCCGCACGCCGATGCTGATGTCGATATCGTCGACGTTTCTCCTGCCGCCGGCCGGCGCCGTGGCACTGTCTAGGATGAGGGCCGCCTGCTTGCCGCCGATGAGCTCGATATAGACCTCGGCCAGCAATTCCGAATCGAGCAACGCGCCGTGCTTGGTTCGGCGGGCATTGTCGATGCCATAGCGCCGGCACAGCGCGTCCAGCGAATTGGGGCCCATCGGATGCTTGCGGCGCGCCAGCGCCAGCGTGTCGACGACAAGTCCGGGGTCGACGACCGGGTGGCCAAGCCGGCCAAACTCGACATTGAGGAAAGCGATGTCGAAAGTGGCATTGTGGGCGACCAGCTTGGCGCCGTCGATGAAGGCAAGAAACTCCTCGGCGATGTCGCTGAAGGTCGGCTTGCCCATGAGGTCGGCGGTGCTAATGCCATGAACGGCCTGCGCCTCCGCGTGAATCGGTCGTCCTTGCGGATTGATGTAATGGTGGAAGGTGCGGCCGGTCGGGAAACGATTGACCAACTCGATGCAGCCAAGCTCAATGACGCGGTCATCACGGAAATCGAGACCGGTGGTTTCCGTATCGAAGATGATCTCGCGCATCGAATCAGTCCGTTGGTTCCGGCGTCATTTTTGCCGAATCATGAAGGGAACAAATTGGCAACATATTACGCCGGACGCAAGCGCGTTAAGCAGGCTTGCCGGCTTTATCCCCCACCAGTTCGGCGACGATCGCATCGACCGCCGCGCGCGCCGCATCAAAACCTTGTCCGGTATCGATGATGAAATCGGCGCGCTTGCGCTTTTCGGCGTCGGGAACCTGCCTGGCCAGGATCGACGCCAGTTTCTCCTCGCTCATGCCCGGCCGCGCCAGCACCCGGGCGCGCTGGATGTCGGGCGAGGCGGTGACGACCACGACCTTGTCGACGCGGTCGCGGCCGCCGGTTTCGAACAGCAGCGGGATGTCGAGAACGACAACCGGTACGCCGGCAGCGCGGTTCCTGGCAAGGAAGGCGTCGGCGTCGGCGCGGACCAGCGGGTGGATGATCGCTTCCAGCCGTTTCAGCGCGGCTGCATCGCCGAGCACCCGCTCGGCCAGCTTGGTGCGATCGACCGACCCGGATTTTGTCGTTCCGGGAAAGGCCGCCTCTACCAGCGGAGCCGCCTTGCCGGCGTAGAGGCGATGCACCGCCTCGTCCGAATCGTGGACGGGCACGCCAGCCTCGGCAAACATCTTCGCCGTCGTCGACTTGCCCATGCCGATCGATCCCGTGAGGCCGAGCACGATCATGCTTTTCATTCCCTGGTCATTGCTTGGGCGCCAAGATCGGCGACGATCATCTGCCGCAATTCGGCAGTGACCTGCGGCCTGATGCCGAACCAGCGCTCGAAGCCGGGCACCGCCTGATGCAAAAGCATGCCGAGCCCGTCGACGGTCTTCAGGCCCCGTGCTCTGGCAGCGGCCAGTAATGGCGTTTCCAACGGCACATAGACAATGTCGGTGACGATGGCATGGTCCGGCAGCCTGGCCGGATCGGCGGACAGGCCCTCATTGCCGTGCATGCCGAGCGCTGACGTGTTGACCAGCAGGCCGGCATCGGCAAGCAGCTCGCCGGTCGCGGCCGTGCTGTGGGCCGAGACCCCGCCGCCGAAGCGGTGGCGCAGCTCCTCGGCTCGGGCGAGCGTCCGGTTGACGATGCGGATATCGTCAACCCCGCGCTGCTTCAGCGCCTGAATGACCGCGCGCGAGGCGCCGCCGGCGCCGAGCACCACGGCCGGGCCATTGTCTGCCCAGCCCGGCGCATGCTCGTCGAGATTGGCGGTAAAGCCATGGGCGTCGGTGTTTCCGCCCCACAGTTTTCCGCTCTCGAACCACAGCGTATTGACCGCGCCGATCTGTTCGGCCGCGTCGTCGCGGCGCGCCGCCAGCGCGAAGGCGGCCTCCTTGTGCGGGATGGTGACGTTGCCGCCACGGTAGCCATTCGCCGCGAGCGTTCTCATGAATTCGGCAAAAGCCTCCGGCGTGACGTCGATCGCCTGATAGCTGCCGTCGATACCGTACTTCGCCAGCCAATAGCCGTGGATTTTCGGCGACCGGGAATGCGCTACCGGGTGGCCGGTGACGAAGGCCTTTTTCGCGGCCTCAGCCATCGATGGCGCCGAGGTCACGCAGCTTGGCCAGGACGGGCAGCAGCGGCAGCCCGACAATGGTGAAATAGTCGCCTTCTATTTTTTCGAACAGCTGGATGCCCTCGCCTTCGATCTGGTAGGCGCCGACGCTGGACAGCGCCTTGGCGCCGACCCGCGCCAGATGGCGGCCGATGAAGGCCGGATCGAGCTTTCGCATGGTCAGGCTGGCGATACCGACATGCCGCCACAGAACTTCACTGTTGCGGGCCAGCACCACAGCACTGTTGAGCTGATGGGTCTTGCCCGACAGCGCCAAGAGATGGCGGCGCGCGGCTTCCATGTCGGCCGGCTTGTGGAACACTTCGTCGCCGAGCGACAGCGTCTGGTCGCAACCGAGCACAAGGGCGCCGGGCTTTCGCTCGCTGACCTCGGTGGACTTGGCCTCGGCCAGCACCAGTGCGACGTCCTCGGGCGAGATACCGCTGCCCTGCAAGGGCGCTTCGAGCGCGCGCTCGTCGACTTCCGCCGGAACCGCCTCGACCGCCACGCCGGCATGGACAAGCAGCGCCTTGCGGAATGGGCTGCCCGAGGCAAGGATGATTTTTTCGGTCATTTTTATCGCCCGATTTCTGACGCTCACTAGGGTGTGTCGAGATTCAGGTCAGGCCGAGCCGAAAATGGTGGCTTCCGAGAACCGGAGCGGAGCGTACTTTTCGTACGTGAGCACCGGAAGCGCAGGAAGCCGCCGTTTGCAGGCCGGCATCACCTGAATATCACACGCCCTAGCGCGTCTTTCCCCGCAGGGCAACGATAGCCGCCGCCGTCTCCTCGATCGAGCGGCGGCTGACGTCGATCATCGGCCAGCCATGCCGGGTGCAGATCTTGCGGGCATAGGCAAGCTCTTCGCTGATCGCGGCGCGGTCGACATAGTCGGTCGGCTCATAGGCGCTGGTGGTGCCGAGGATGCGGTTCTGGCGGACCTGCGAGATGCGCTCGGCGGTGGCGATCAGCCCGACGATCAGCGGCTTCGTGGCGTTGACCAGGCTTTCCGGCACCGGCACGCCGAGCACGATCGGGATATTTGCGGTCTTGATGCCGCGATTGGCGAGATAGATGCTGGTCGGCGTCTTCGAGGTGCGCGAAATGCCGACGAGCACGATGTCGGCGTCGTCCATATTGGCCGGCAGCTGGCCGTCATCATGCTCCATGGTGAAGTTGAGCGCGTCGATGCGGCGAAAATATTCGGCGTCGAGAACGTGCTGGGCGCCGACGCGGCGACCGGCCGGCGTGCCGAGATAGGACTGGAACACGGTCAGCACCGGTTCCAGTACGGAGACGCAAGGCAGGCCCATGGCGGCGCAGCGTTCGTCGATGCCGCGGGCGAGCTTCTGGTCGACGACCGTATAGAGGATGATGCCCGGCTCCTCCTCGATGTCCTCGAACACTTTCGTCACCTGCTTTTCGGTGCGGATGAGCGGGTAGATATGTTCGATGGCGCGCGCATCCTTATATTGCGCCGAAGCCGCGCGGCCGGCCGCCAGCAGCGTTTCACCGGTGGCATCGGAAATCAGGTGAAGGTGAAAGAAGCTCTGGGGTTTGTTCACAGGGGTTCGTTCCAAGCTGTGGGCCGATGTGGATAAGGTCGGTCGGAAAGATCGGCCGGTTCGGGGCGACTGTATCAGATGCCAGTTTGTCCACAATTCGATGCGCTGTCGGCTTCGTCGGGCGCCTGGGGACAAGTTCGGGGACGTGCTTTTTTGACTAGGCGTCATCCACAGGTCGGTTTTCTTTGCGCGGGCGGCAACGCATTGACTCCAGTCGGAAATTTCCAACTGTCCCCAAACTCCTCCTATCCGGCAGAAGAAGCACGCGACAATATGCTGGCTGGCCTTTTCCGGGGCAAAGCGGGACAGCAGACAACCACCGATACCAACAGACTCTTAGAATCATAAGATTCCTAGAAATAGAATATTTAAATTATAGAGAAGCCTGGAGAGGCGAGCGCTGAATGCCTGAAAACCGGATCATGCTGGACGTGTTGAGAGGCAAGGCTGCGTTTCCGCCGCCGATCTGGATGATGCGCCAGGCCGGCCGCTATCTGCCGGAATATCGGGAAACACGCAGGCGGGCCGGATCGTTCCTCGACCTTTGCTACGATCCCGATCTTGCCGTGGAAGTGACGCTGCAGCCGATCGAACGGTTCGGCTTCGACGCATCGATCCTGTTTTCCGATATCCTTGTCGTGCCGCATGCGCTGGGCCGCGACGTGCGCTTCGAGGAGGGACGCGGGCCGCTGTTGACGCCGATCTCGGTGGCAGAGATTGCGGCTCTGGACGGCGAAACGTTTCACGTGAATCTCGAACCGGTCTACGAGACGGTCAGACGGCTGCGGGCAAAACTGCCTGATGAAACGACGCTGATCGGCTTCTGCGGCGCGCCGTGGACGGTGGCGACCTATATGATCGCCGGCCACGGCACTTCAGACCAGACGCCGGCGCGGCTGTTTGCCTATCGCGAGCCGGTGGCTTTCCTGCAGCTGCTGAACGTCCTTGCCGATCATTCGGCCGCCTATCTGATCCGCCAGATCGAAGCCGGCGCCGATGTGGTGCAGATCTTTGACTCGTGGTCCGGCGTGCTCGATGACGTTTCCTTCGAGGCCTTTTGCGTCAAGCCGGTGGCGGAGATCGTCAGGCAGGTTCGGGCCGTCCATCCCAACGTTCCGATCATCGGTTTTCCCAAGGGCGCCGGCGCCCACTACCGGAGTTACCGCCAGAAGACCGGCGTGACGGGGCTGGGGCTAGACTGGACCGTGCCGTTGACGACGGCGAAGGAACTGCAGCGCGATGGCGCCGTACAGGGCAATCTCGATCCGTTGCGTCTGGTGGTCGGCGGCAAGGCTCTAGCCGACGGCGTCGACGCAATCCTGAAAGCGCTGGGCGATGGGCCGCTGATCTTCAATCTCGGCCATGGCATCACGCCGGAGACGCCGATCGCGCATGTCGAGGCCATGGTGAAACTGGTGCGGAGCGCGTCATGACGATGATGGGGAAAGGCTCTGTGGAAGGTGGTGCTGGCGCAATGCGTCGCGCAGCGATCGCGATTGCCATTTTCCTCGTGTTGGCTGGGCTTCTGTTCCTATTCGGGCCGGATGATTTCTACCCCTGGGCAAAGGCGATCCATGTCATCGCCGTCATCTCGTGGATGGCGGGCATGCTCTATCTGCCGCGGCTGCTGGTCTATCATGCCGACGCCGAGAAAGGCTCCGTCCAGTCGGAAACCTTCAAGGTGATGGAGCGCCGGCTGCTGCGCGGCATTATCAATCCGGCCATGATCATCACCTGGGCGTTCGGCCTCTGGCTTGCCTGGAAGGGTTTTGCTTTTCAGGGCGGCTGGCTACATGCCAAGATCGCCGCGGTGCTTGGCCTGTCGGCCGTTCACGGCTATCTGGCCGGTGCGGTTCGCAAATTCGCCGAGGACCGCAACGAAAAGCCAGCGAAGCACTGGCGGATCGTCAACGAGATCCCCACATTGCTGATGATCGTCATCGTCGTGCTGGTCATCGTGAAGCCGTTTTGACGCCGCCGCATCGGCCAGAAAATCGGAATCGATTTTCGGAAGGTACGATGCGGAACTCAAAAAGTCCTACAGCGCCCTTTGCGCGTCAAGAGAGACGCGCAGCGGCCACAAAAGGCGGCTTGCTCTTTTAGTCGACCGACGATAAAAGACGGGTCTTCCTTCCCGTCATGCGCCGCCCATTCATCGCTTCGGCCGCGCCCGGCATTTGTCGCATCCCGCCGATATTTTCCCCATGCTTACTCACTCAGAGTCCGTCTAATGATGCAAGAAATGAAACTCACCGAGTTCAAGAACAAGAAACCGCCAGAGCTGATCGCTTATGCCGAATCGCTCGAGGTCGAGAACGCCAGTGTGATGCGCAAGCAGGAGCTGATGTTCGCGATCCTGAAGCGGCTGGCGACCCAGGATATCGAGATCATCGGTGACGGCGTCGTCGAAGTGCTGCAGGACGGTTTTGGTTTCCTGCGCTCGGCCAATGCCAATTATCTGCCGGGTCCGGACGATATCTACATCTCGCCGTCGCAGATCCGCCGGTTCTCGCTGAAGACCGGCGACACGGTCGAAGGCCCGATCCGTAGCCCGAAAGAGGGCGAGCGCTATTTCGCGCTGCTCAAGGTCAACACGATCAATTTCGACGACCCGGAAAAGATCCGCCACAAGATCCATTTCGACAATCTGACGCCGCTTTACCCGACCTCGCGGCTGAAGATGGAAATGGATGTTCCGACCTCGAAGGACATTTCGGCCCGCGTCATCGACCTGGTGGCGCCGCTCGGTAAAGGCCAACGCGCCCTGATCGTGGCGCAGCCGCGCACCGGCAAGACGGTGCTCTTACAGAACATCGCCCACTCGATCACCACCAATCATCCCGAATGCTATCTGATCGTGCTCTTGATCGACGAGCGGCCGGAAGAAGTCACCGACATGCAGCGTTCGGTGAAGGGCGAGGTCGTCTCCTCGACCTTCGACGAGCCGGCGGTGCGCCACGTCCAGGTCGCCGAAATGGTGATCGAGAAGGCCAAGCGCCTTGTCGAGCACGGGCGCGACGTCGTCATCCTGCTGGATTCGATCACCCGCCTCGGCCGCGCCTACAACACCGTGGTGCCGTCATCCGGCAAGGTCCTGACCGGCGGTGTCGACGCAAATGCCCTTCAGCGGCCGAAGCGCTTCTTCGGTGCGGCCCGCAACATCGAGGAAGGCGGCTCGCTGACCATCATCGCCACCGCGCTGATCGACACCGGCAGCCGCATGGACGAGGTCATCTTCGAAGAGTTCAAGGGTACCGGCAACTCGGAAATCGTGCTCGACCGCAAGGTGGCGGACAAGCGCATTTATCCGGCCATGGACATCCTCAAGTCCGGCACCCGCAAGGAAGATCTTTTGGTCGCCCGCCAGGACCTGCAGAAGATCTTCGTGCTGCGCCGCATCCTGGCGCCGATGGGAACGACCGACGCCATCGAGTTCCTGATCGACAAGCTCAAGCAGACCAAGACCAACGCGGACTTCTTCGATTCGATGAATACGTAAGGGGACTGGTCTGGCGCTGACCCCTCTTGCCTTCTCCCCCTGTGGGAGAAGGTGGATTGGCGCGCAGCGCCAAGACGGATGAGGGGTGTTGGACGGAATGCGGCGGTGCCAAGCTGGAACACCCCTCATCCGACCGAGCGGAGCCTGTCCTCGGGCTTGCCGGAGGCAAGACCCGTGGGCTCGGCCACCTTCTCCCACAAGGGGAGAAGGGAGAACCGCGCAGCACCTACCCCTACTGGCGCCGCAACCGCCGCTCGAGCTCCTCAGCGCTTGTTATAGTCGGCAGGCAGACCTGCCCCGTGCACAGCCAGGCGCCGGGCGTGTCGGTTGGCGGCAGAGCGCCGCCTGGCAGCATCGGCAGGTTCGTTGCTGAGCCGACCGGCACGATAGTGTCGATCCGGCGCGGGTCCGGATTTCGATTCGCAACCGGAACAAGCCCGGGATTTTCAGGGTTGTCTACCAGCACCAGTTTCAACGGCTCGATCGCCAAGGCACAGGCGTTGACGATGCCTGCCTGGCCATAGGCCTGATGCGCCGCCCGGCCCGCCGCGTGTTCGGCGACCTTCCACGTCTTTTCCTGCAATTCGAAATCGCCGGAGAGCGAGGAAAACCGGACCATGGCCTCGATGATCTGGCCTGTGGCTGAAGGAATGGCCTCGTCGGCATCGCCCCTGATGCGGATCGGCACGTCGCTGCTATCCGACGCGGTGAGATAGTAGCCGGTGTTGTTCTCATCGCTATGCCATCGGTCGAGCTGCGCGATGAATTGGCCGGCCAACTCGGCGTAGTTCGATGTGCCGGTAGCCTCGAACAAGGAGATCGCGGCGTTGGCCATGGCGGCGTAGTCGCTCGACAGCGCCGGAAAAAGCTTCTTTACGCCAAGCATCGAATGGGGCAAGCGGCCGTCTCGAGCAGAGCTGGCAATGGCGACAAAGGCCTGTTCCGCCGCCTCGATCCAGTCGATCCGTTTCAGGGCGCGCCCGGCTTCGGCGAGAGCCGCGATCACCAGGCCGTTCCAATCGGTCAGGACTTTGCCGTCACGCCCGGGCCTTACACGCTGTTCCCTGGCTACCAGCATTTCTTCTTTCAGCGGAATGAGCCGGTCGCGATCGGCGACGCTTTGCGTTTGCTGGGCGTCAGTCTGGTGGATGATCGGCTTGCCCTCCCAGCCATGCGGGCCGGTAAGCGTGAAGTACTGGAAAAATAAGGCCGATTCGTCGCCGAGAGCGGTTTCTATCTCATCCCTGCTCCAGGTGTAGAACAACCCCTCCTCGCCCTCGCTGTCGGCGTCGAGGCTGGCAGCGAAGGCACCGCCATCGACGCGCATCTCACGCAAGAGCCAGTCGATCGTCCCTTCGATTCGCACCCGGAACAATTTATCGCCGGTCGCCGCATAGGCCCAGTTGCACAGCCGGATGAGCTGGGCGTTGTCGTAGAGCATTTTTTCGAAATGCGGCACCAGCCACTCGGCATCGGTCGAATAGCGGCTCAGCCCGCCGCCGATATGGTCGTAGATGCCGCCCGCTAGCATCTTTTCTAGGCTGAGCAGGACGGCGTCGCGATGGGCTATGGCGCCGTCGCGCAGCCAGGACAGCCAGAGCGTCTGCATGAACGGCGCATTGGGGAATTTGGGCGCGCCGCGCAGGCCGCCCAGCTCCCGGTCGATCATGCCGTTGATGCCGTTGGCGAGCGTGGCGAGCGTGTCGCGATCGAGCACGGCCTTGGCATGCGTGCCCGCCAGCCGCGCCTCGACATGCGTGGTCAGGCCGTCGGCGCTTTGGTTAACGCTTTCTTTCTTCTCCCGCCACGCCTTGTCGACCGCCTCCAGCACCTGGACGAAGCCCGGGCGGCCGTAACGGGCTTCGCGCGGAAAATAGGTGCCGCCCCAGAAAGGCTTTCCGTCCGGCGTCAGAAACATTGTCAGCGGCCATCCGCCCTGCTCGCCCATCGACGACAGTGCGGCCATATAGATCTGGTCGATGTCCGGCCGCTCCTCGCGATCGACCTTGATATTGACGAAGAGACGGTTCATGACGGCGGCGACGTCATCGTTCTCGAAGCTTTCGTGCGCCATGACATGGCACCAGTGGCAGGCGGCGTAACCGACCGAGAGCAGGATTGGCCGCTGCAGCGCCTTTGCCTCGGCGAGCGATGCTGGCGACCATGCCCGCCAATGCACCGGGTTGCCGCTATGCTGCTGCAGATAGGGGCTGGCCTCTTCGGCAAGTAGATTTTGCGCGGGCAGATTTTGCGCGGGTAATGTCACGGTCGGGCACTCGGCGAATTGTCGATGAATAAGCGAAGCTAGGGCGGTTGTGCTGGGTCGGCAAATGATTTCAGGTGATTCCATAGTTGCCCTGTCGAGCGGCCGCCTGCCCGCTGGTGTTGCCGTGATCCGCATTTCCGGCCCGCAAAGTCGATTCGTCGTTGAAACGATTGCCGGCTCGATGGTCAAAAACCGCGTTGCGGCCTATCGCTGGTTCAGGGCGCCGGACGGATCGGTGCTCGACAGCGGCCTGGTCGTTTTCTTTGCCGGCCCTAACAGCTTCACTGGTGAGGACATCGCCGAGTTCCATGTCCACGGCGGACGCGCCGTCGTGGCGAAGATGCTTGAGACGATCGCCGGCTTCGACGGCGTCAGGCATGCCGAGCCTGGCGAGTTCACCCGCCGCGCCTTTCTCAACGGCAAGGTCGATCTGGTCGAGACCGAGGCGCTGGCCGATCTCGTCAATGCCGAGACGGAGGCGCAGCGGCGCTTTGCCGTTCAGAATGCCGAGGGTGCGCAGAGCGAACTCTATCTGGGTTGGCGCCGGCGGCTCATTCATGCGCGAGCGATGATCGAGGCCGAGATCGACTTTGCCGACGAAGACGATGTGCCGGGTTCCGTTGCAGAGACGGTCTGGTCGGACGTTCGCGCGATGATCGACGAAATCGAGCATCATGTCGAAGGTTTCCGAGCGGCCGAGATCATCCGCGACGGTTTCGAGGTTGTCATTCTCGGCGCGCCGAATGCCGGTAAATCAAGCCTGTTTAACGCCCTGGCGCGGCGCGAAGCGGCGATCGTGACGGAGGAGCCCGGCACGACCCGCGATCTGCTTGAAGTCGTGCTGGATTTGGAGGGAATGCGGGTAAGGGTGACCGATACTGCCGGTCTGCGCGAGACGCCCGGGAGGATCGAGGCGATTGGCATCGAAAGGGCAAGGAGCAAGGCCGGTACTGCCGATCTGCTGCTGGTGCTGGAGGATATGGCGGACCCGGCCCCGATCGGCGCAATACCGGCCGATGTCCCGACATTGCGGGTCGGGACAAAGGTCGATCTGCTGCGAGATGAATCGCCGGCGCTTGCGACGCGCTACGACACGGTTATCTCGACCAAGGACGGCACCGGGCTGGCAGAACTACTGGCGGAGATCGGCGATCGCGCCGCAGCGCAGATCGGCGACGCCGGCGATATCCTGCCGTCGCGGCTGCGGCACGTCGAGCTTCTCAACGAGACGAAACGCTTCCTGCTTGCGGCAGTGACAGGCAATGGGCGCGGGCAGGAGTTGAGGGCCGAGGAATTGCGGCTGGCAGCGGATCGGCTTGGCCGGATCGTTGGCGCCGTCGATGTCGAGGACATGCTGGACGTGATCTTCTCGCAGTTCTGCATCGGCAAATGACTCACGTGAAACATTGGGGAGCGGAGAACACAGCGATGGAGACGGAATGCTGGCGATCCTTCGCGCCCCCCTCTGTCCTGCCGGACATCTCCCCACGAGTGGGGAGATTGGCAGCGTCAACGTACCGCCTCTCCTTCAGCGTTGGCGATTGGCGAAAGCAGAGATGACGGCCGATCTCCCCCTGTGTGGGGGTGATATCCGGCAGGACAGGCGCTGCGAGCTCCCTCGCGCCGGCAGATCGCAGGGACTGCGCTTCGCTTCGGTGAAGTAAAGCTGGGGACCAACGCCGACACTCCTTTTAGGCTCGGGCAAAATCATCTCCTCTGGCGAAGGAACCGGGGCAGTGATTCACGTGAAACAACTCCCAACCCACGCAGATGGCATTGTTTCACGTGAAACGATTCGCCGAGCTGTCCTTGACAGCGCGCGCCTCCGGCGACATGTGTCGGGCGACTTGAATTCGGGATTCTGAAATGACCGATCACTATGATGTGGTTGTGGTGGGTGGCGGCCATGCTGGTTGCGAGGCGGCCAGCGCTGCCGCGCGCGCTGGCGCGAAAACGGCTTTGGTGACACTGCGCTTCGATACGATCGGCGTCATGTCGTGCAATCCAGCGATCGGCGGGCTCGGCAAGGGACATCTGGTTCGCGAGATCGACGCCATGGACGGGCTGATGGGGCGCGTTGCCGATGCGGCCGGCATCCAGTTCCGTTTGCTCAACCGCCGCAAGGGCCCGGCAGTTCGCGGGCCGCGCACGCAAGCGGACAGAAAACTCTATCGGCTCGCCATGCAAGCGGCGATTCGCGAACAGGCGGGTCTCGACGTGGTCGAGGGCGAGGTTCTGGATTTCGAAATCGCCAATGGGCGCCTAGCGGCCGTGCTGCTAGCGGATGGCCGCCGGCTTGCCTGCGGCGCTGTGGTGCTGACGACCGGCACTTTCCTGCGCGGGCTGATCCATATCGGCGAGAAGAAGATCGTTGCCGGCCGCATGAACGAGCAGGCCAGCCTCGGCCTGTCGGGGACGATGAGCCGCGCCGGCTTCAAGCTCGGGCGGCTGAAGACCGGCACGCCGCCACGGCTGGACGGGCGCACGATCGATTGGGCGTCGCTGGAGAGCCAGGCGGCGGATGACGACCCGGTGCCGTTCTCGCTGATGACCGACCGCATCGACAATCCGCAGATCCATTGCGGCATCACGCGTACAACTGGAGCCACGCACGAGCTGATCCGCGCCAATCTGGGCCGTTCGGCCATGTATTCCGGCTCGATCGAAGGCGTGGGGCCGCGTTACTGCCCGTCGATCGAGGACAAGATCGTCAAGTTCGGCGACCGCGAAGGCCACCAGATTTTTCTGGAGCCGGAAGGGGTGGACGATGACACCGTATACCCGAATGGCATTTCGACCTCGCTGCCCGAGGACGTGCAACTCGACATGCTAAAAACCATTGCTGGCCTTGAACGCGCCACCATGCTGCAGCCCGGCTATGCCATCGAATATGACCATGTCGATCCGCGCGAGCTCAAGCCGACGCTGGAAACGAAGCGGATTGGCGGCCTTTTTCTGGCCGGACAGATCAACGGCACCACCGGTTACGAGGAGGCCGGGGCGCAAGGGCTGCTCGCCGGCCTCAACGCCGCGCGGCAGGCATCGGCAAGCGAGCAGATCGTGCTCAGCCGCACCGAGGCCTATATCGGGGTGATGGTCGACGATTTGACCAGCCGCGGCATCGCCGAACCCTACCGTATGTTCACTTCGCGGGCCGAGTTCCGGCTGTCGCTAAGGGCCGACAATGCTGATGAGCGGCTGACGCCGCTGGCGATGAAGCTCGGCATTGCCTCGCAGGAGCGGATGCAACGGTTTAGCGACGTCGTGCAGGACCTTGAAAAGGCGAGGGACCTTGCGCTTGGTACGACCATGACCCCCAACGAAGCGGCGCGCCATGGGCTCGAGATCAACAGGGACGGGGTGCGCCGCTCCGCCTATGAGTTGCTGGCCTATCCGGGCGTTGATGTCGCCTGGATGGCCCGAATCGCTCCCGAATTCGGCGCCATCGATGCCAAAACGGCCGAACGCCTCGAAACGGAGGCGAAATATTCGGTCTATCTCGAGCGCCAGCAGGCCGATGTCACGCAGATCCGGCATGAGGAGAGCCGGCTGATCCCGGCTTCGCTCGATTTCGCTACTGTTCCGGGCCTGTCCAACGAGCTGAAGCAGAAGATGCTCGCGCGCCAGCCGCGCTCGATCGCCGACGCCCAGCGTATGGAAGGCATGACGCCGGCTGCATTGGCCATCATTGTCGCGCATGTCCGCAACGCCGAGGCTGCTGCGCGAAGGAATGTTGCGTGAGCGCTGCCTCATGGGCGAGCCTGCAAGAGGCTGCCGGTCCGGTTTCACGTGAAACATTCGACCGCCTGGTCGAGTTCGAGACGGTCTTCCAGAAATGGAACCGCCGGATAAACCTGGCGGCGCAATCGACGCAGGACGATGTCTGGCACCGCCACATCCTCGACAGCGCGCAGCTGGCGCGAATCAAACCAGAGGCGAAGCGCTGGGTCGATCTGGGCTCGGGTGGCGGTTTCCCCGGCCTGGTGCTTGCCTTCCTGCTTGCCGAGCGCGACGGCGCCAGCATCGATCTGGTTGAAAGCAATCGGAAAAAAGCATCGTTCCTGCAAGCGGTCGTCGGGCAGTTCAACCTGCCCGCCAGGGTCGTCGCGCGTCGCATCGACGACGCCTATCCGTTTGTTTCAACACCTCAAATCGTCACTGCCAGAGCGCTGGCGTCGCTTCCGGTCTTGCTCGAACTGTCGGCGCCGTGGCTGACGGCCGGCGCGCGCGGCCTGTTCCACAAAGGCCGGGATTACCGCACTGAGGTGGCAGAAAGCGCTCAACGATGGTCATTCGATCTGGTAGAACATGCCAGCGCGACCGACGCTCATGGCGTCATCCTCGAACTGTCTGATTTGCGCCAACTGACTTAGATCGGCGACCTCGGAATGAATTTCTGGCATAGACCCATGATGAAGAATGGCCCCCGAATCATCACCGTAGCCAACCAGAAGGGCGGCGTCGGCAAGACGACGACGGCCATCAATCTGGCCACGGCGCTGGCGGCGATCGGCGAGCGGGTGCTGATCGTCGATCTCGATCCGCAAGGCAATGCCAGCACCGGCCTCGGCATCGACCGGCGCGACCGCACCGTTTCCTCCTATGACGTGCTGACCGGCGAGCTCGATCTGGAAGCGGCGGCGATCCCGACGGCGGTGCCGGGCCTGTCGATCGTGCCGTCGACGCTCGACCTGCTCGGCATCGAGATGGAGATCGCCTCGGCGCCGGACCGGGTGCTGCGGCTGCGCAACGCCTTACGCGCCTCGGCCGAGCGCTCGGCCAATTTTGGTTATGTGCTGATCGATTGCCCGCCGTCGCTCAATCTTCTGACGCTGAACTCGATGGCGGCAGCCGATTCCGTGCTGGTGCCGCTGCAATGCGAGTTCTTCGCGCTCGAAGGCTTGAGCCAGCTGCTGGAGACGGTCGAGCAGGTTCGCCGCTCGATCAATCCCGAGCTGACGATCCAGGGCATCGTGCTAACCATGTTCGACGGGCGCAACAACCTCGCCAACCAGGTGGTGCAGGACGTGCGGGCGCATATGGGCGACAAGGTCTATGAAACCGTGATCCCGCGCAATGTGCGTGTCTCCGAGGCGCCGTCCTACGGCAAGCCGGCGATCCTCTACGACCTCAAATGCTCCGGCAGCCAGGCCTATCTGCAGCTTGCCTCCGAGGTGATCCGCCGCGAGCGCAAACTGCGCGCCGCTTAATGCAGTCGCCCAAATTATCGGGATAACGACATGCACAAGCTGATTTGATACCGAAACGATCTGGACAGACGATGAGCGAAGACCTTTCAAGAAAAAGACTGGGGCGGGGACTGGCGGCGCTGATCGGCGAAATCGATCGTCCGGCAGCGCCGGAAAAGCAGAGCATGAATGCCGACGGCAAGGTTCCGATCGAGTTCCTGAGCCCGAACCCAAAGAATCCGCGCCGGCATTTTGGCGACGCCGACCTGACCGATCTTGCCCAGTCGATCCGTGAACATGGCGTGGTGCAGCCGGTGGTGGCACGGCCGTCGCCGACCCAGCCCGGCCACTACGAGATCATCGCCGGCGAGCGGCGCTGGCGCGCGGCGCAGCGCGCCGGGCTGGCCGAGATCCCGATCATCGTGCGCGATGTCAACGATCGCACCGCGCTCGAACTGGCGATCATCGAAAACGTCCAGCGCACCGACCTCAACCCGGTCGAGGAGGCGATGGGCTACCAGCAGCTGATCGACGATCACGGCTACACGCAGGCTGATCTCGGCCAGGTGATCGGCAAGAGCCGCAGCCACGTCGCCAACACGCTCAGGCTGCTGAAGCTGCCGGACGTGATTCGCGACATGCTGGTCGATGGCGCGCTGTCGGCCGGCCACGCCCGCACATTGGTAACGGCGCAGGATCCGGCGGGCCTGGCCAAGCGGATCGTCGAGGACGGGCTTTCGGTGCGCCAGGCCGAAGCGCTGGCGCAGATGCCGACCGGCGCTCCAACGGCAAAGCGACAGCCTGCAGCACCGGCACAGAAGGATGCCGATACGCTGGCGCTGGAAAAGTTGATGACCGGCACGATCGGCATGATCGTCACGATCGAGCACAAGGAACGCGGCGGCGTGATCAGCGTCGCCTATCGGACGCTGGAGCAGCTCGACGAGCTGTGCCGGCGGTTGAAGCAAGAGCGGTGATTAGCCGGCAAATGGCCTCGGGGTCTGCTTGTTTTAGGCGAGGATAGGCGACCTTATAGCCTACCTGCTCCAGCGTTTCCGCCGCCCCTCACCTGCCTGCCGGCATCCTCTCCCCGTAGCGACGGGGAGAGGGGGCTGTCATCGACGGTTTCGCCAATCACCAACGTTGCAGAAAAGGTGCCGAGGCTGCGGTCAGCCTCTTTCTCCCCGTTTACGGGGAGAAATGCCCGGCAGGGCAATGAGGGGCGGCGCAACCATCGACAACTGCTATCCTCCAAATTTGGAGTTTTGTCTGGGCTGGACGCCCTCACTGAAGATTAATGACTATTGTAGCGGCAATCGCGAAGATGGCGAAGCCCACGAGTATCAGTTTGAATATAATAACGAAATAGCCTGAGATACTGACGAGAAACTCATCCCTTCGTTTGAGTTCTTCGGAATCAGTAGTCGGATTAAGATCGCCATAACGAAATGCGAGCTTGATTCGCTCTGACAGATTGAGCTTTGGTTTCTTCTTTTCCACGAGGCCCCTACAAGCCGTTACCTCGGAGCAGCCGGGCGCTTTCCACAGCAATGCCGAGCAGCGCCTGCCGTGCCAGCGCGACCGAGAGGTCCGGCCGGCGCCGCGTCTGCAGGACCGCCGTCTGCAGCCTGGTCAAAGCGCGGCCAAGCGCCTCGCTGTTCCACCGTTCGAGGGCTTTCTCCACCAGCTTGCGCCGCGAGAAAAAAACCGGCGGGCGCGCCGCGGCAACGACCGCCGCGGCGTTGCGGCCGCCGGTGTCCATCAGGCCGCGCATCGCCTGGATCGCCTGCAGCTGCCGCATCGCCGAGGAAAGCACCAGAAAAGCCTGGCCGCCGGACTGGCAGTGGCGGGTGAAGGCGATGTCGAAGTCGCTGACCTTGCCTTCGAGCAAGGCATCGACGGCGTCGTCGAAGGAGCGGCCGGAGACGTCGCCCGACGTCGCCTTGACGTCGTCGAGGCCGATTTCGGCCTGACCGTGGGCATAAAGTACCAGCTTTTCGATCTCGCCGCGCGAGGCCAGCCGGTCACCACCGAGGTTACGGCGCAGCGCCTGACGGGCCTCCAGCGTCATCGACATGCCGGCCTTGCGCAATTCGTCGTCGATGACCGTATCAATGTCCCGGGCCTCGTCGGCGTAGCACGGCAAGGCCATGGCAATGTCTGCCGCCTCGACGATGGAACGCAGCCCGACGCCTTTCTTCAGGTCGCCGGCCTCGATCAGGATGATCGCGTCCCGCGCGGGCTCTGATGTCAGCGCCTTGACGTCGTCGGCCAGCGCCTTCTGGCCGGAGGCATTGCGCACCCAAAGCAGGCGCCGCTCCGAAAACATCGGCACGGTGCGCGCCTCGTCGAGCAGGCGGCCCTCGTCGCGATCGACTTCCGAACCGTCCAGCCTGACCACCGAGAACGGATCGTCGAGCGGCAGGCCGGTTTTGCCGGCGAAGGCCTTCGCCCGCTCGGCGACGAGCCCGCGGTCGGGCCCGTAAAGCAGGACGATCGAGATGCGCGGATCCGGCCGCGCCAACCACGAATCGACCTCGTAACCTTTCTTCTGTGCCATGGGTTCTGATAGCATGATGCCGGTGCGGGGTGAACGGCGCCGCTCCTCCTTTCCTTCTCCCCTTGTGGGAGAAGGTGGATTGGCGCGCAGCGCCAAGCCGGAAGAGGGGTGTTGGACGGAGTGCCGTCCTTGCCAAGCTGGAACACCCCTCATCCGTCGCCTTCGGCGACATCTTCTCCCACAACGAGGGGAGAAGGAAAGGGGCGCCGCGCGAGGCCTCAATCCGACGCATTGTCTTATCTGGCGGGAAACCCGGCGCAATCATACGCCAAATTGCGCATGGCGGCGGAAGATCGACAAGAAATTTCGCCGACATATCTTCATCTTGGCGAGTGCTGGCTAGCGCGTCGCTGGCCTGAAGCCCTGCCCGACGAATTGGCACTGGTCTAGCGGTGTGCAAATATCGCGCCGGGCAACACTGGAGGACGAAGGTCATGGCTGATGCAGGAATGTTGCGTTTCCATGTGCCGGAGCCGGAGGTGCGGCCGGGCGGGACGCCGGATTTCTCTGATGTGACCATTCCCAAGGCCGGCTCGGTGCCGCGCGCGGAGATCGATGTCGATCCGCGTACCATCCGCGACATGGCGTTCTCGATCATCCGCGTGCTGAACCGCGCCGGCGAAGCCGTCGGTCCGTGGGCCGGCCTGCTTTCCGACGACGAGTTGCTGGAAGGGCTGCGCCATATGATGACGCTGCGCAGCTTCGACGCGCGCATGCAGATGGCGCAGCGCCAGGGCAAGACCTCCTTCTACATGCAGCACCTCGGCGAAGAGGCGGTGAGCTGCGCCTTCCGCAAGGCGCTGGCGCCGGGCGACATGAATTTTCCGACCTATCGGCAGGCCGGGCTGCTCATCGCCGACGGCTATCCGATGGTCACGATGATGAACCAGATCTATTCGAACGAGGCCGATCCGCTAAAGGGCCGGCAGCTGCCGATCATGTATTCGTCGAAGGAGCATGGCTTCTTCTCGATCTCCGGCAATCTGGCGACGCAATATATCCAGGCGGTCGGCTGGGCGATGGCTTCGGCGATCAGCAATGATTCGAAGATCGCCGCCGCCTGGATCGGCGACGGCTCGACCGCCGAGTCCGACTTCCATTCGGCGCTCGTGTTCGCCTCGACCTACAAGGCGCCGGTCGTGCTCAACGTCGTCAACAACCAGTGGGCGATCTCGACCTTCCAGGGCATCGCCCGCGGTGGCTCCGGCACTTTCGCCGCCCGCGGTCTCGGCTTCGGCATTCCGTCGCTGCGGGTCGACGGCAACGACTATCTCGCCGTCCATGCGGTGGCGAAATGGGCAGCCGAGCGGGCGCGGAAAAACCTCGGGCCGACGCTGATCGAGTATGTCACCTACCGGGTCGGCGCGCATTCGAGCTCCGACGACCCGTCGGCCTACCGGCCCAAGGCAGAGTCTGACGCGTGGCCGCTCGGTGACCCGATCGTCAGGCTGAAAAACCATCTCATCCAGCGCGGCGTCTGGTCGGACGAGCGCCACACCCAGGCCGAGGCGGAAATTCTCGAAACGGTGATCGCGGCGCAAAGGGAGGCCGAGCGCCACGGCACGCTGCATGCCGGCGGCAAGCCCTCGGCGCGTGACATGTTCGAGGGCGTCTATGCCGAGATGCCGCCGCATCTCAGGCGCCAGCGCCAGCAGGCGGGGGTCTGACCATGCCAAGACGGACCATGATCGAGGCGATCCGCGACGCCATGGACGTGTCGATGGCGCGTGACGAACGCGTCATCGTGTTCGGCGAGGATGTCGGCTTTTTCGGCGGCGTCTTTCGCTGCACGCAGGGCTTGCAGGCGAAGTACGGCAAGAGCCGATGCTTCGATACGCCGATCAGCGAATCCGGCATCGTCGGCTCGGCCATCGGCATGGCCGCCTACGGCCTGAAACCTTGCGTCGAGGTGCAGTTTGCCGACTATGTCTATCCGGCCTATGACCAGATCGTCTCGGAGGCGGCGCGGCTGCGCTACCGGTCGAACGGCGACTTCACCTGCCCGATCGTGGTCAGGATGCCGACCGGCGGCGGCATCTTTGGCGGCCAGACCCACAGCCAGAGCCCGGAGGCGCTGTTCACCCACGTCTCCGGCCTGAAGGTCGTCGTGCCGTCCAACCCGCATGACGCCAAGGGCCTTTTGATTGCAGCGATCGAGGATCCCGATCCAGTCATCTTCCTGGAGCCGAAGCGGCTCTACAACGGTCCGTTCGACGGTCATCACGACCGCCCGGTGACGCCGTGGTCGAAGCATGAGCTCGGCGAGGTCGCCGACGGCCATTATACGGTGCCGCTCGGCAAGGCGGTGATCCGGCGACCGGGGGCGGCTGTCACCGTGTTTGCCTACGGCACGATGGTTTATGTCGCGCAGGCGGCGGCCGAGGAGACCGGCATCGATGCCGAGATCATCGATCTGAGAACGCTGCTGCCGCTCGATCTCGAGACGATCGTCGCCTCGGTCAACAAGACCGGGCGCTGCGTGGTCGTGCACGAGGCGACGCTGACATCCGGCTTCGGCGCCGAACTTTCGGCGCTGGTGCAGGAACATTGCTTCTATCATCTGGAAGCGCCGGTAGCGCGGGTCGCCGGCTGGGACACGCCCTATCCGCATGCCCAGGAGTGGGATTATTTTCCCGGTCCCGCCCGGCTCGGCCGCGCCTTGCTTGAAACGATGGAGGCCTGACGACGATGGGCGAATATGTGATCAAGCTGCCCGATGTCGGCGAAGGCGTCGCCGAGGCCGAGCTCGTCGAATGGCAGGTCAAGGTCGGCGACCTGGTGCGCGAGGACGCGGTGCTTGCCGCTGTCATGACCGACAAGGCGACCGTCGAGATTCCCTCGCCCGTCGATGGCGAGATCGTCTGGCTGGGCGCCGAGATCGGCGACACGGTGGCGATCGGCTCGCCCATTGTCAGGTTGAAGGTGGCCGGCGAAGGCAATGTGAAGGCAGGCGCGGAGTCGGGGGGTGAGGCGGGCGCCAAGAGTACCCCCACCGACCGCAGTACCCCCACCCCTGACCCCTCCCCACAAGGGGGAGGGGGACGAGCTTCGGCTCCCAAGGCCGATGCCAAGTCACCCGCACTGAAGCGTGCACCAATTGAGAGTGTGCGTGAGGCAGATAGGGAATCCGCCTCCCCCTTGTGGGGAGGGGTTAGGGGTGGGGGTACTGCGCCGCTCGGCGCACCGCGCCTCGAAGGTGAAAAGCCGCCGGCATCGCCGGCCATACGCCTGAGGGCAAAAGAGGCCGGCATCGATCTCCGTCAGGTTGCGGGAAGCGGCCCGGCCGGGCGTATCCAGCACGAGGACATCGAGGCTTTCCTGGCACGCGGGCCGCAGCTGGCAAAGGTCTCCGGCCTCGCCCGCAACGAGGCCGTCGAAGACATCAAGATCATCGGGCTCAGGCGAAAAATCGCCGAGAAGATGACGCTGGCCAAGTCGCGCATCCCGCACATCACCTATGTCGAGGAGATCGACGTCACCGCGCTCGAGGATTTGCGCGCGGCGCTCAACAAGGAAAAGCGCAGCGGGGCGGATAGGCCAAAGCTGACTCTGCTGCCGTTCCTGATGCGGGCGATGGTCAAGGCGATCGCCGACCAGCCAAATATCAACGCGCTGTTCGATGACGAGGGCGGCATCGTCCACCAGCATGGCGGCGTCCATATCGGCATCGCCGCGCAGACGCCTTCTGGGCTCGTGGTGCCGGTGGTCAAGCACGCCGAGGCGCGCGACATCTGGGACTGCGCCGCCGAGCTCAACCGGCTCGCTGAGGCGGCCAGATCAGGCACGGCGACGCGCGACGAGCTGTCGGGATCGACCATCACCATCACCTCGCTCGGCGCCATGGGCGGTGTGGCGACGACGCCGGTGATCAATCATCCGGAAGTGGCGATCCTCGGCGTCAACAAGATGATGGTGCGGCCGGTATGGGACGGCACCCAATTTATTCCGCGCAAGATGATGAACCTGTCCTCCAGCTTCGACCACCGCGTGATCGACGGCTGGGATGCCGCAGTGTTTATTCAACGGATCAAGGCGCTGCTGGAAACCCCGGCGCTGATTTTTGTGGATTGATGAGATGAGAACGGTCGCAAAGGCACCCTCACCCGGCCACCGCTTCGCTACGGCCACACTCTCCCCGAGGGGAGAGGAGGTCGCCAGCGCCGGGCCAGCCTCTTCTCCCCAACGGGGAGAAGGTGGCCGCGAAGCGGCCGGATGAGGGGGCTTTTCTTCGCCAAAAAGAGCGTATCGACATGAAGGAAATATCCTGCAAGCTGCTCGTCATCGGCGCCGGGCCCGGCGGCTATGTCTGTGCTATTCGCGCCGGCCAGCTCGGCATCGATACGGTTATCGTCGAGTTCGGCAAGCCGGGCGGCACTTGTCTCAATGTCGGCTGCATTCCGTCCAAGGCGCTGATCCATGCGGCCGAGGAGTTCGAGAAAATCTCGCACATGGCCGGCGGCAAGACCCCGCTCGGCATTTCAGTCGCAACACCATCCATTGATCTCGAAACGACCATCGCCTGGAAGGACGGCATTGTTAGCCGGCTGAACAGCGGCGTCGCCGGCCTTCTCAAGAAGGCCGGGGTCAAGACCGTGCATGGCTGGGCGAAATTCCGTGACGGCAAGACCGTCGAGGTCGAGACTGAGACCGGCACACAGGTCGTCCGCGCCGAGACGGTGGTGATCGCCACCGGCTCGGCGTCGGTCGAATTGCCGCTCCTGCCGTTCGGTGGGCCGGTGATCTCGTCCACCGAAGCGCTGGGGCTGAGCGAAGTGCCGGAAAGGCTTGCCGTCGTCGGTGGCGGCTATATCGGGCTCGAGCTCGGCATGGCCTTCGCCAAGATGGGCGCCAGGGTGACCGTGGTCGAGGCTTTGCCGCGCATACTGGCGCAATATGATGCCGAACTGACCCGGCCGGTGGTGAAGCGGCTCACTGAGCTCGGTATCGAGGTGCTCGTGAACGCCAAGGCCAAGGGGCTGTCGACCAAGCGCGATGCGCTGCTGGTCGAGACGGCCACCGGCAAGAATGGCAAGATCGCTGCCCACAGGATTCTGGTCACCGTCGGGCGCAAGCCGGTGATCGAAGACTGGGGGCTGGAGCAGATCGACCTCGACATGGCAGGCAAATTCATCCGCATCGACGACCAGTGCCGCACCTCGATGCGCGGCATCTTTGCCATTGGCGACGTCACCGGCGAGCCGATGCTGGCGCACCGGGCGATGGCGCAAGGCGAAATGGTCGCCGAGATCGTCGCCGGCCACAAGCGCAGCTGGGACAAACGCTGCATTCCCGCCATCTGCTTCACGGATCCGGAGCTGGTCACCGCAGGCCTTTCGCCGGAGGAGGCAAAGGGGCTCGGTGGTGAGATCAAGGTCGGGCTGTTTCCGTTTGCCGCCAATGGCCGGGCGATGACCAAGATGGGTGAAGATGGATTTGTCCGGGTCGTTGCCCGCGCGGACAACCATCTGGTGCTCGGCATCCAGGCGGTCGGCCAGGGCGTGTCGGAACTGTCGGCGGCGTTCGGCCTGGCACTGGAGATGGGCGCGCGGCTGGAGGACATCGCCGGCACCATCCATGCCCATCCGACACAGGGCGAGGGTTTTCAGGAAGCCGCGCTGAAGGCGCTTGGGCACGCGCTGCATGTTTGAGGGCTGCTAGCGCGATCTTCCTTCTCCCCTTGTGGGAGTGGGTGTCGCCGAGGGCGACGGATGAGGGGTGTTCCAGCCTGCACCGCGGCGCTTCGTCCAGCACCCCTCAACCGTCTTGGCGCTATGCGCCAATCCACCTTCTCCCACAAGGGGAGAAGGAAACAGGTCCGAACCTCATCCCGCCAGCCGGCTAACCATCTCGTGTTGCGCATAGGCGTGGCCGAAGCGGTTGGCAAGGAAGGCATCGAGCGCAATGTCCTCTTGCTTGATGAAACCCTTCGCCGGCAAGGTGCCGTCGGCCAGCATGTCGAGCACCGCGCAGATGGCTGACGCGGTGGTGATCTGGATGGCGCTGCGCACCGTATTGCCGACGCGCTTGGCGTAGATCTTGTTGGCGTAGGTCTCCTGCAGCAGGCGGCCGTTCTTGCGGCCGCTGACGGTGACGAAGATGATGACTACGTCCTGCAGCGTCGCCGGCAGGGCGCTTTCAAAAATGTCCTTCAGCACGTCGCGGCGGTGGCGCAGGCCGAGATCGTTGAGCAGCGCCTTCATGATCGCGGCGTGGCCGGGGTAGCGGATGGTGCGGTAGTTCAGCGTGCGCACCTTGCCCTTCAGCGTTTCGGCCAGCGTGCCGAGCCCTCCCGACGTGTTGAACGCCTCGTAAGTGACGCCGTCGAGCGAGAATTCCTCGCGCTCCTCCAGCGGCGGCACCTCGATAAGCTCGCCTTCAACGATCGCCTCGCAAGGCTCGCAATATTCGTTGATGACGCCGTCCGTGCTCCAGGTCAGATTGTAGTTCAGCGCGTTCGACGGGTATTGCGGCAGCGCGCCGACCCGCATGCGCACGCTCTCCAGCGTGTCGAAGCGGCTGGCGAGATCATTGGCGACGATCGAGATGAAGCCCGGCGCCAGCCCGCATTGCGGGATGAATGCGCTGTTGGCGGAGCGCGCCAGTTGCTTGACGCGTCGGGTCGCGACGACGTCCTCGGTCAGGTCGAGATAGTGGACGCCGGCGCTGGCTGCCGCTTCGGCGGTGCGCGTGGTCAGATGGAAGGGTGCTGCGCTGAGCACCGCGAACTTGCCGGCCAAGGCCGCTTCAAGCGTGCCGGCGGCTTCGATGTCGAGCTCCAGTGTCTCGACCGTGGCAGGCAATTCGGCCGCGCCGAGCTGTGCGGCCGAGCGGTCGACGAGGGTGACCTGATAGTCGCCCGTGGACGCCAGCATCTCGGCGATGGTCGAGCCGATCTTGCCGGCACCGACAACGATGATTTTCTTCATGACAGTTCCCTCGCCCGAACATTGATTGCGAAGCACAGAATCGCAGCTTGCCTGTCGAAAGGAAGCGTGGAATTGTTCGAAACGAAGTGTCCTTCTGATCAATCTGCCGATGAGGTTCGTCGAAAGTGCTTAGCAACGCCGAACAGGCCCTGCTTTCCCTGCTGCGCGTGAATGCGCGCGCCTCGACAGCCGAGCTGGCGCGGCGGCTGGGCGTGTCGCGGACAACGGTGCAGAGCCGGATCGAGCGGCTGGAGCAGCGCGGCATCATCACCGGTTATGGCGTCAGGCTTTCGCCCGATTACGAACAGGGACTGGTGCGGGCGCATGTCCTGCTCACCGTCACGCCCAAGCTCGCCGACAAGGTGGTGCGCAGCCTGCAGGCGCTGCCGCCGGTGCGGACGCTGCATTCGGTGAGCGGCAATTTCGACATGATCGTCATCGTCGACGCACCGTCGATCAAGGATCTCGACACGCTCCTCGACCAGATCGGCGCGATGGACGGGGTCGAGCGGACGTCGTCCTCGATCATCCTGTCGACGCGGATCGACCGCTGAGCGCTGGCCTGTTCACTGGTGCCGCGCGGCGCGGCGGACGCTCTGCAGCAGGATCGCGAGGCAGCCGATCAGCAGCAGGACACCGCCAAGCAGCGGCGGCAGCGCCAGAAACTTTACCGACGCCGTAATCGCCGCGATCAGCAGCAGAGCGAGCAGCGCCAGATTGCCATCGTCGACGAACATGCCGATGAATTCCCTGACGGCAAGGCGAACGATGTTCATCGGGCCAACCCTCCGATGGCTGCAGGATAGGCGCTGCGCAGCCGGCGGACGATGGTAAAGGACGCCAGCGCGACGATCGCGAAGATCGCGAGCAGGGCCAGATCGTCGCCCGGCCAGTGCGCATCGATGCCTTCGCCGGTCCAGAAGATGCCGAAGCTGGTCAGCATCAGCCCGACGACGAATTTGAGCGCATTTTCAGGGACGCGCGCCAGTGGCCGATGCAAAGCGAGGCCGATGAGCATCACCAGGAAGAACGCCGCCAGGGCGCCGAGGCTCGCATAGAGCGTCTGGCCGTGTGCTGCGCTGACCGCGATGACGATGAACACCACCTCGACACCTTCGAGCAACACCGCCTTGAACGCCGCCACCCCCGCCAGATAGTCGGCCCGCCGGTCATTGGCCTGCCGATGCAGCACCGCGGTTTCCCTGGAAAAGGCCGCCTCCTCGTCATGCAGGGCGATGACACTGGCGGCGCGCAGGATGGCCTTGCGCAGCCAGCGCATGCCGAACAGGATCAGCAGGACACCGACGACGAACTGCAGAACAGTGATGGGAACGAGCGCCAGCAGCGGCCCGAACGCCAGGACCAGTGCGGCGAGCAGCGCCAGCGCCAGCGCCGCGCCGACCAGCGCCGGTCGCCAGCTGCGCGTCACGCCGACTGCAAGCACGATCGTGAAGGCTTCGACGACCTCGACGAAGGAAGCGAGAAAGGCGGCGGTGCACCCGCCACCGATCTTCACAAATTTGTTTGCCGGCCGGGTGACCGAAGGGTGGCGTTCGGCTAGCTGCCGAGCGGATGCGGCATGTAGCCGACGAAGCCTGATATCTTCCAGCTTCCCTCGACCTTGGTGCAGAAATAGAGGGTCTGCCATTTCAGCCTCTCGGCGCTGCCGTCGGTCTTGGCGACCGAGCCGTTGAACTTCTTGTGCAGCACGGCGCGGTCACCGTCGACGTCGATGTCGCGCATGTTGGTGACGCGAAACAGCGCCTCGCGCAACGGTTCGGCGAATGTCGTCGCCGCGGTTTCCCTAGCCTGGCGCAGCCACTCGTCGCGGTAGGAGGCGAGCGTCGGGAACTGCAGCCGCCAGGCATCCGCATCGCTGAGGAAATGAGCGTGCATGCCGAAGAAGCTCGAGGCGACGAAATCATCCTCGACCATCGCCCAGTCCTGGCCGAGGAAGGCGTCGATGTCGCGCCGCACCAGCATCTCCCAAAGCGCATGGCGGTCGGCGTCGCCGGGCGGAAACGGGTTCTTGTCGAAGGTCACTTTTGCTCCCCTATCTTGCGATTTTCGGGTGTTGCGATGTTTCGGTCGGCTGAGGCTCGACTTGATCCGCTCAACCGCCGATCTGGTCCAGAAACGGCAGATTGCTGGCCATCAGGCCTGCATCGACATTCAAGGTCGTGCCGGTGATGCCGCTGGCGAAGGGTGATGCCAGGAACACCGCGGCGCGGGCGACCTCGACGGGCTCGACCAGCCTGCCCAGCGGATAGAGCTTGCCGACGGCGGCGAGGATCTCCGGCTTGTGGGCGAGGCGATGCTCCCAGGCTCCGGTCCGGATCGAGCCGGGAATGACGGCATTGGCGCGGATGCCGTTGCGGCCTTCCTCCGTGGCGATGGCGCGCATCCAGGCGTTGAGTGCCGCCTTGGCGGCGGCGTAGGCGGGGTTGCCGAAATGAGCCTGCGCGTTGACCGAGGAGATGAACACGAAGGCGGCGCCCTGCGGTTGTTTGCGCATGGCGGGGAGCAATGCCTGCGACAGCAGGGCGGCGCTGCGGAAATTCAGATCCATCTCGTGATCGAGGGCTGCCGTCGAGACCTCGGCGAGCGTTTCCGCCCGCGTCCAGCCGGCGTTGGAGATGACCGCCGCCGGCGCCGGGCTTTCGCCGATGCGCTTGGTAAATGCCGCCACGGCGTCGTCGTCGAGCAGGTCGAAATGATGCGCTTCTTCAATTCCAGCGCCGGTAAGGTCGGTGCCCTCACGATCACAGGCGATCACCCTGGCTCCGCAGGCGGACAGGACAGCGACCAGTGCACTGCCGACGCCGCCGGCCGCACCTGTCACGACCACGCTGCGGCCACCGAAATCGATCATGCGGCTCCTCGCTTTTCTCTCGCCAATCCTCGCTTGCCCGATGACTTGACGCAACCGCCTGCCACGCAAGATGCTGATGCTCTTGTAATAAAGCAACATGAATTCCAAAAAATGTTGCTTTCCAACACGGCCTGTATGAGAATCGCTCGGGCAGGCGTAGACCTTGCGGCAGGAAACGGGCAGACCGGCGCAGCGAAAGAGCCAAACCACGCGGAGGCTCCGCGTGCTGGACGACAAGGCGCCAATGTTTTTGAACAGGAGACTTTTTCCTTGCCCAAGCAGTGTTTTGGAACATCCCATGTCCCGCTGTCGCCGGCGGTCCGGGCCGGTGACATGGTCTATGTCTCCGGCCAGGTTCCGGTCGGCAGCGACGGCGTGGTGGTCAAGGGCGGCATCGCCGAGCAGACCGAGCAGGTGCTTTCGAACGTCAAGGCAGCCCTGGCGCTGGCCGGCTGCACCATGGACGACGTGGTCAAGACGACGGTCTGGCTCGAGGACGCCCGCGATTTCGGCGCCTTCAATGCTGTCTATGCCAGGCATTTCCCAAAGGATCCGCCGGCCCGCACCACCGTCGAGTCGCGCCTGATGATCGACATCAAGATCGAGGTCGAGGCCGTCGCCTACAGACCGGACGTAACGAAGGCGGACGCCGATGCAATTTGATCTCCTCCTGAAGGGTGGCCGCCTCATCGACCCGGCGTCCGGCCTCGACGCGCAACGCGATCTGGCCATCGCCGACGGCCGCATCGCCGCGATCGATGCCGACATTCCCTTCGACCGTGCGGCGCGCGTCGTCGATGCCACCGGCTCCATCGTCGCGCCCGGCCTCATCGACCTGCACAGCCACGTCTATTGGGGTGGCACCTCACTCGGCGTCGATGCCGACCGCCTCGCCGCCAAAAGCGGCACCACCACCTTCATCGACGCGGGAAGTGCCGGCGCCGGCAACTTCCTCGGCTTTCGCCGCCATGTCATCGAGCGCTCGAAGGTCCGCATCCTCGCCTATGTCAACATTTCGTTTGCCGGCATCTTCGGCTTCTCGCAGACCGTGGCGGTCGGCGAGTGCAGCGATCTCCGGCTCTGCGAACCGCGCGAGACGGTGGCGGCGATGCGCGAGCACGCAGACGTGGTTGTCGGCGTAAAAGTTCGCTCGGGTCGCCATGCCGGCGGCAGCAGCGGCATCGCCCCGGTTGATCTGGCGCTCGAGGCTGCCGACCAGGCCGGCCTGCCGCTGATGGCGCATATCGACGAGCCGCCGCCCGGCCGCTCGGAAGTGCTGCCGCGGCTGCGCAAGGGCGACATCCTCACCCACTGCTTCCGGCCGTTTCCCAATGCGCCGATCTTCGCCTCGGGCGCGGTGCGGCCCGACATGCGGCTGGCGCGCGAGCGCGGCGTCATCTTCGATATCGGCCACGGCATGGGCTCGTTCGATTTCGAGGTCGCCAGGGCGATGCTCAGCGAAGGGCTGGCGCCGGATGTGATCAGCAGCGACGTGCATCTCTACTGCGTCGACGGTCCCGCCTTCGACATTCTGGTCTGCATGTCGAAACTGCTGGCGCTCGGCATGCCGCTGGTCGAGGTGCTGCGCGCGGCGACACAGCGGCCGGCCGAGGCGATCGGGCGGACCGATCTTGGCGCACTTGCGGTCGGTGCCGTCGGCGACATCGCGGTGCTGCGGCTGCGTCCGGGGCGCTTCACCTTCGTCGATGCGGTCGGCGCCTCGCTGGTCGCCGAGCAGAGCCTGGTCTCGGATGGTATCGTGGTTGGCGGCACCTGGTGGCCGAACGAGGCGGCTAACGATTTTGGCGACACCGAGCGCTTCGAAGCGCATGGGCACGAGACGCATGTCGAGGTTGCTGCCCGGCATTTCGGGCACAGCCACGGTTGAAGGCTGGGCGGCTCTCCCTTCTCCCCTTGTGGGAGAAGGTGGCCGAGCGAAGCTCGGTCGGATGAGGGGTGTTCCAGCTTGGCAAGGATGGCACTCCGTCCAGCACCCCTCAACCGTCTCGGCGCTACGCGCCGATCCACCTTCTCCCACAGGGGGAGAAGGGAGAAGTGCGCTGCTACCGCCCCGGCGCCTCGTAAACCGGCGTTGCAACCCCTTCCATGCGCGCCTTGATCTGCAGCGCCACGAACTTGGAATAGAAACGCGACAGCGCCAAATTGCCGCCGTGGAACCACAGCGCTTCCTGCGCCGTCGGCTTCCACATGTTGCGCAATTCGCCTTGCCACGGACTCGGGTCGCCTTTCACGCCCGAGCCAATCCCCCAGCACGGCCCGACCTTGTCGGCGACCTCGCGCGACACGATCGTCGCCACGGTCTCGTTCATCGACTGATAGCCGGTGCAGGAGATGATCGCATCGGCCGCCAGTTCGGTGCCGTCGTCGAGCAGGATCCCGGTCGGCGTCAGCGATTTGATCTCGACACCGCTGCGGACGCCGATCTCGCCGTCGATGATCAGATCCGAGGCGCCGACGTCGATGTAGTAGCCCGAACCGGTGCGGTAGGCCTTCATCAGCAGCCCGGTCTCGTCGTCGCCGAAATCGATGGCGAAGCCGGCGCCGCGCAAGCGGTCGTAAAAGGCCGCGTCGCGGGCCTTGATGATGTCGTAGAGCGCCCGCTGGCTTTGCGGCAGCAGCGCGAACGGCGTCGAGGCGACGATCATGTCAGCCTTTTCGGTGGTGATGCCGCGGGCCAGCGCCTTCTCCGAAAAGATCTCGAAGCCGACCTCCATCAGCGTGTCGGACTTGACCACTGTCGTCGGCGAGCGCTGGATCATGGTCACCTCAGCGCCGCTCTCCCAGAGGTCGACGGCGACATCGTGCCCCGAACTCGCTGCGCCGATGACCGCGACGCGTCTGCCACGGAATTTCTCGCCGCTGGAGTATTGGCTGGAGTGCAGGATTTCGCCCTGGAAGGCCTCGGCGCCCGGCAGGTCGATTTGCCTCGGCGGGCCATAAGCGCCGGTCGCAAAGACGATATGCTTCGGCTTCAGCGTGATGCGCTCGCCGTCGCGATCGACCTCGACCGTCCAGACCTTTTCGACTTCGTCGTAGGACGCGCTGATGCATGTTGTGGACGTCCAGTAATTGAGCTCCATGACGCGCGTATACATTTCCAGCCAGTCGCCCATCTTGTCCTTGGGCGTGAACACAGGCCAGTTTTCCGGAAACGGGATGTAGGGCAGATGGTCGTACCAGACCGGGTCGTGCAGCACGAGCGAGCGATAGCGGTTGCGCCAGGAATCACCGGCTTCCGCATTCTTCTCGATGATGATGGTCGCTACGCCGAGCTGCCGCAGCCTTGCCCCCAGCATGATGCCGCCCTGGCCGCCGCCGATGACCAGGCAGTAAGGCTGATCAATGGCGCCGAGACTACGCGCCTCGCGCGCCCTCGCCTCTGCCCAAGTCTCGCGGTCCGGGTCGGCTTTGTGGCGGACACCCAGCGGCCGCGCTGGTCCCTTGCGCTCCTCAAAACCCTTGAGGTCGCTCATCGCCGTGAACAGCGTCCGGCATCTGCCGTCCTGTAGGCGCATGATGCCTTGGCCCCACGCCGATGATGTCTCGAAGGTGAACCAGGCCTCGACGATGCCTTCGTCCGCGCTTGCCTCGCCACTGAGCTGCCAGGCGGTCGGCTTTGTCGTCGCCAGCGTGGCTTCCAGCATGTCGCGGATCGCCGCGCGGCCTTCCATCGTCTTGATGTTCCAGGTGAAGGTCAGCAAGTCGCGCCAGTAGCAATCTTCGACGAACAGGTTGGTCGCGGCTGCAGCGTCGCACGCCTCGAGCGCGTGGGAGAAGGAGGAAAGCCAGGTGGCCGCCTGTTTCGATGGTGCGATGTCGAGCATCTGTTGTCCTTCTTCCTTTTCAAGTCGCCGCCGCCGGGTCTTTCCTTCTCCCCTTGTGGGAGAAAGGTGGCCGAGCGGAGCTCGGTCGGATGAGGGGTGGTCCGGCCGGCACCGACCGCACTCCGTCCAACACCCCTCATCCGTCTTGGCGCTCCGCGCCAATCCACCTTCTCCCACAGGGGGAGAAGGGACTTTGTGCCTCAATCCCCCAGCGGCTCCATCTCTTTGCCCGTGCGGTGGATCTGGGCGTTGTATTTGATGCGGCGGACCGTTTCGCGGGCCGAGCCGTCGAGCTTGTAGGCGGCCGCCACCGCCATCAGGTCGATCGCGGCCAAAAAGGCGAAGCGCGAGGCCGTCGGCTTCAGCGTGTCGGGATATTCGGGCACCGCCACCGTCAGCCTGACGTCGCAGGCGCGGGCAAGGTCGGTGTCGGGCGCGGTCACGCCGATCGCGTTGGCGCGGTAATGCTTGGCGAGCTCGACAGCCTCGATCACTTCACGCGTGCGTCCCGTCGCCGAAATGGCGATCACCAGATCGCTGGGCTTCAGGGTCGATGCGGTCATCCGCATCAGATAGGGGTCGCACTGGGCGCTGACGGTGATGCCGTAGCGGAACAGCCGGTATTGGGTTTCCTGCGCCAACGCCGAAGAGCTGCCGCCGAGGCCGAACACGGTAACCTGGCGCGCCTTGGCGATGAGCTCGGCGGCCTTCACCAGCTGTGCCGGATCAAGCTGCCGTTCGGCCTCCTGCAGCGCCCGGCGGGCCTCGCCGAAGACGGCATTCCAGAACGGCATGCCATTGTCGCTGCTGGTGGGCGGCGGCTTGCTCAGATAGAGCGCACCGACGACGAGGCTCTGCGCCAGTTTCAGCTTGAAGTCGCGCACGCCCTCGCAGCCAATGGCGCGGCAGAACCGGGTCACGGTCGGTTCGCTGACCTGGGCGCGCTGGGCGAGTACGGCATTGGAAGCGTCGACCGCGAACCTAACGTCGTCGAGCACGACATCGGCGACGCGCCGCTCCGCCGGGCGCAATTCACCGTAAGAGTCCTTCACCAGCGAAATGATGTCGGGGATGCGCCTGACATGATCGCGTCCACCTGGATCGCGCCCATCCGGGTCGCCGTCCGAGGTCGGCCGTCCCTGGCCGTCAGCTTCGGTCATGAGTTATCCCCTGCCGTTCGTGGAACTCGACCTCTACCATGTTTGCGCACCGCTTGCCTGCTCCGCCTCATGCGGTCGGTTTCCGAAGTATGTAGGAAAGCAACAAGCATTTCAAGAAATAGAAAAGCTAATTCAATCAATGGTGTAGTCGTGGTACAAACGATCTCTCTGACCAGAGCTGCGGTCGCCGCTTGACAGTAAAGTAGGATAGTTACAGACTGATTTTGCGGACGGATGACCATTGGATCATCGCGCAATTTGCGAGGGGCGCATGAACGCGGGCAGCGCAAAAACCCCGAAGCTTGGCGTGCAGGACGCGACCAAGATCTATCATACGGCTTCCGGCGACCTTTTGGCGCTGGACCGCTGCAGCCTCGACGTTCACGCCAATGAGATCGTCTCGATCGTCGGCCCCTCCGGCTGCGGCAAGACCACGCTTTTGTGGTCGATGTCCGGGCTGCATCGCCTGACCAGCGGGACAATCCGGCTCGACGGCAAAGAGATCACCGGTCCGCATTCGGATATCGGCATCGTCTTCCAGGAAGCAAACCTGCTGCCCTGGCGCAATCTCGACGCCAACATCCATTTTCCCTTCGAGATCAAGGGCGAGAAGCCGGATCGCGCCTGGATCGCGCATCTCGTCAACCGCGTCGGGCTCGACGGCTTCGGCGGCAAGTTTCCGCGCGAGCTCTCGGGCGGCATGCAGCAGCGCGCGGCGATCGTGCGGGCGCTGGCGCTGAAGCCCTCGGTCCTGCTGATGGACGAGCCGTTCGGCGCGCTCGACAGTTTTACCCGCGAGGAGATGAACCGTCTCGTCGAGGAGATCTGGCTCGATACCAAAACCACCATCGTCTTCATCACCCACAGCATCGAGGAGGCGATCTTCCTTTCCGACAGGGTGGTGGTGCTGAGCTCGCGGCCGGGCCGCGTCGCCAAGGAATATCGCGTGCCATTCCCACGGCCGCGCTCGCTGGAGATCATGGCGACGAAGGAGGTCTTCGACCTCACCAACACGATCAAGATGGACATTGTCGGCGAACGCGTACGGCCGAAGGCGCGGGAGCGCGGCACCGCAGAAATTGTGAGGATCAGGCCGTGAGCGGAGGCGACGCCATACCGGAATTCTCGAAGGCCAAATCGGGCGACGCACACGAAGTCAGTCTGACCAATCTTTCGGCCTTCGCCAGCGGCCCTGGCATCAGGTCGGGCGCCGAGGTCGCGGCCATCATTGCCGTTGCGGTGGTCATCATCGGCGGCATCGAGCTGGCGCTTCGGCTGTTCAATGTGCCGCACTACATCATGCCGGGGCCAAGCGCGATCGCCTACGCGCTGTACGACGAGTTCCCGCTGATCGCGCCGCATCTTGGCTACACGCTGGTCGAGCTGGTCTCCGGCTTCTCGATCGGCGCCATTATCGGCCTGGTGATGGCCGCGGTGATCACGCAATTCCCGTTCGCCGAGAAGATCGTCGCGCCCTACATCCTGATCCTGGTCACCACGCCGATGTTGGCGCTGGTGCCGCTCCTTATATTGCGCTTCGGCTTCGGTTACACGCCGCGCATCATCGCGGTCGCGCTGGCCGCCGGGCCGATGGTGATGATCAACGCGGCGACGGGTTTTCGCCGCGTCGACAGCGCCAAGATCGCGCTGGCGCGTTCCTATGGCGCCAGCACCTTGCAGATCTTCTGGAAGATCCGCGCGCCGATGGCGCTGCCGATGATCCTTGTCGGCCTGATGATCGGCGCGATCTTCGGGCTTTTGACCGCGGTCGGCGCCGAGATGGTCGGCGGCGGCTTCGGCCTCGGCAACCGGCTGACCACCTATTCGTCGATGATCCAGATGCCGCAATTCTTCGCGGTGGTTCTGATCCTCTCTACGCTCGGCATCCTGATCTACGTGCTGTTCTTCCTCATCGGCAAAAAGTGGGCGAGCTGGGAGGCGTGAGCGCACGACCGCGCCCGGGAGGCGGGCGACAGACAAGAAACTACCAGCAACAAAAAGGGGAGAATGCCATGACCAGGGGAAATTATATCGGTTCCAAAGCGGGCATCAGCCGCCGCATCTTTCTGCAGGTTACCGGCGCCGGCCTTGTGACGGCCACCGCGCTCGGCGCCTCAGGGTTCAGGGCGCAGGCCGAGCCTTACGGCAAGTTCACCTGGATTTCGCCGCGCGGCACGCTCGAAGTGCTCGACGATTATCCGTACTGGGCCGCCAAGAAAGCAGGCTATTTCGGCGACCTCGACACCGACATGCAGCCGGGCCCGTCGGACGGCACCGCGACGGTGAAGTTCGTCGATGTCGGCCAGGCCGATATGGGCTTTCCTTCGCCCGGCGTGTTCTCCTTCGCCATCCAGAACGGCATGAAGCTCAAATCCGTGTTCCACATGGGCGCGCGTGACACGTTCAGCTTCGCCTTCCGCAAGGGCGAGGGAACGAACGACCTCAAGACGCTCGAAGGCAAGACCATCCTGCTCGGCTCCGCCGCATGGCAGTCGATCACCGACCCGCTGCTGGCCTCGCAAGGCGTCGACATCAAGAAAGTCAAGTATGTCGAAGCCGGCTGGCCGACCTGGGGCACCGCCCTTGCCGGCGGCCAGGGCGATGCGGCGCTGTCGTGGGAAGGGCTGCGGGCCGAGTGGATCGCCAAGAACCTCGACTTCGAATATTGGCTCGGCGTGCAGAATTCAAAACTGCCGGCGAACACTTTCGTCGTGCGTGCGGCCGATCTGGGGGATCCCGACCGCAAGGCGTTCCTGGAAAAATACCTGCGCGGCTGGGCGATGGGCCTCGAATTCGGCTACCAGAATCCACGCGCGGCCGTCGAAGCGGTGTTCGAGCAGTTCCCGACGCTGGCCAAGAATCTCGGGCCTGAGCTCGGCACCACCTCGATCCTGCAGCAGATCAACGTCTTCCGTGGCGACATGGACAAGCGCGAAGGCTGGGGCTCGCACGACATGGCGAGCTGGCAGGGCTTCTTCGACCAGATCCACAAGATCGGCCAGATCACCAGTCCGGTAAAAGCCGAGGATGTCTGCACCAACGAGCTGATCGGTCCGGCCAATGATTTCGACAAGGCCAAGGTCAAGGCCGATGCCGACGGCTACAAACTGTCGGAGGGCTTTGCCGCGCTCGATGTCGATAACATCAAGGCGCATCTGTTCGACTCGGCAGTCAAGTAGGGCTGCTCGTGTCAGAGGATTGTCGATGTTGGCTCCGCCCCTCATTGCCCTGCCGGGCATTTCTCCCCGTATAGTGACGGGGAGAAAGACGCCGTCATTGATGGTTTCGCCAATCTCCAACGTCTCAGGAAAGGCGCAGAGGTTGCGGTCAGCTCCCTTCTCCCCGTCACTAAACGGGGAGAAGGTGCCGGCAGGCGGATGAGGGGCGGCGCCAACCTGAGGTGATTGTCCTGGAAAACGTACGGGTGGCGACGGGAGTGCCGCCGCGATGCAATCAATAACAAGGGAGGTGGCATTGGCCGACAAAGTAAAGGTACTGGTGATTGGCCTGGGCAATATGGGCGCGTCGCATGCCAGCGCCTATCACAGGCTCGACGGTTTCGAGATCGTCGGAATCATGAGCCGCACGATCAAGAGCAACAAGAAGATCCCGGCGGAATTAGCCGGCTATCCGCTCTACGAGGATTTCGACCTGGCGCTGAAGGAGACCGGGCCGGATGCCGTTTCCATCAACAGCTGGCCCAACACCCATGCCGAATATGCGCTGAAGGCGTTCGACGCGGGCTGCCACGTGTTCATGGAAAAGCCGCTCGCCACCAATATCGAAGACGCCGAGAAGGTCGTCGCCGCGGCGCGGGCGAAGAACCGCAAGCTGGTGCTCGGCTATATCCTGCGCGTCCATCCGTCCTGGATCAAATTCATCGAGGTTGGCAAGACGCTCGGCAAACCGCTGGTCATGCGGCTCAACCTCAATCAGCAGAGCAGCGGCAGCGCCTGGCACTGGCATAAGAACCTGATCGATTCGCTGATCCCGATCGTCGATTGCGGCGTCCACTATGTCGACGTGATGTGTCAGCTGACCGGCGCCAAGCCGGTCCGCGTCCACGGCATCGGCGCGAAATTGTGGGCGGATGCCGCCAAGCAGAACTATGGCCATCTGCACGTCACCTTCGATGATGGTTCGGTCGGCTGGTATGAGGCGGGCTGGGGCCCGATGATGAGCGAGACGGCCTATTTCGTGAAGGATGTGGTCGGCCCCAAGGGCGCGGTCTCGATCGTCGCAGGCCAGCAGGCGAGCAGTGCAGCCGAGCTGGCCGAGGTGTCGAACTCAGCCGATATCGACCGGCACACCAAGACCGACGCGCTCAAAATCCACTATGCACAGGTCGACGGCGACAAGAATTTCAGCAGGCCGGACGAGATCGTCAGCATGGAGGACGAACCCGGCCATCAGGAGCTTTGCGATCGCGAGCAGGCATTCTTCCTGCGCGCTATCCGCGAGGATCTCGATCTGTCCGAGCAGATGGATGCCGCGGTCAACAGCCTGCGCATCGTGCTTGCCGCGGAGCAGAGCATCGAGGAAGGGCGGACCGTCGAGTTGGCGTGACGCAATCCGTGTTGAGCGACTCATGGGCCGATCTGGCGCCGCCCCTCATCGCCCTGCCGGGCACTTCTCCCCGTATAGTGACGGGGAGAAGGACGCCTTCGCTAAGGATTTCGCCAATCTCCAGCGTTGCTGAGAGAGCGCCAGCGTTGCGGCCAGCCCCCTTCTCCCCGTCACTATACGGGGAGAAGATGCCGGCAGGCAGATGAGGGGCGGCGCCACGATCGGCAATTGGTCCGAAGCGATTGGCACCGGGCGCCGTTCCGGCATGGCAGAACGAGGGAGAGAGACATGGCCGAAATCACCGACAGCTTCCTGGAAACCTACGCCGAGTCCGACGCGCTGTCATCGGCAGGCCGGTGACGCCAAGCGATGTCGAGCCGGTGACCTGGGCGATCATCGAGCGCGGCCGCGCGACGAGCGGCATCCGCCACATCTCCGATGTCGAGACGATCCGGCAGGTCGGCCGCGACATTGTCGGCGACCTCGCGCGCTACGATCTGTTCATCACCCCGACGCTGACGCAACTGCCGAGGCCTTTCGGCTATTACGACATGTCGGAGCCGGACATCGACCGCTACAATGCGAAGTGGACGGATGCCGTCTTCGCTTTCCCCTTCAACATCTCCGGGCAACCGGCGATCTCGTTGCCGCTCGGTTGGTCCGAAGGCGGCGTGCCGATCGGCGTGCAGCTGGTCGGCCGCTATGGCGATGAAGCGACGGTGCTCGCCGTCTCCACGCAGTTGGAACGAGAGATCCCGTGGAGGCACCGCCGACCGAAGGTGGGCGTGTAGTGTAGGGCCGACCTGGGGCAGACTTAGGGCAATCGCATTGGTTTGTGCTGCCCCTCATCCGCCTGCCGGCACCTTCTCCCCGTATAGCGACGGGGAGAAGGGGATTTGCCTCAACGCTGGCGCCCCCTCTCCCCGTTCTTACGGGGAGAGGGTAAGGGTGAGGGGCAGCGCAGGCCACCGCGATTTGCCTAGCCTCAGCCCGTGCGACGGGCGGGATGCTGGTCCGAACCGCCATCCAGCCACGCGATGTCGTCTGGCGAAAGCGCGATGTCGAGCGCCTGCAGACTGTCGTCCAGTTCGTCAAGCGTGCGCGGCCCGATCAGCGGGACGGACGGGAACGGCTGGGCCAGGACGTAGGCGAGCGCGACATGGATCGGGCTTTTGCCCAGCCTGGTCGCGAGCTCGATCGCCCGGTCGCGGCGGCCGAAGTTTTTCTCCGAGTACCAGACCCGGACCAGCTCTTCATTGTCACGCTGGTCGCGCCCGGCGCGGCCGGTGAAGAAACCTCGTCCCTGGCTCGACCAGGCGAAATTGGGCATCTGCCGGGCGGCCAGCCAGGCCTTCCATTCATCGCTCGACGATGTGACGCAACCCGGCCAGATCGGCACCAGCATTTCGGCCAGAGAAAAATTGTTCGAAAGCGCGCCAGGCCTTTGCTTGCCGGTCCGCTCGGCATAGGCAATAGCCTCGTCCATGCGTTCCTTCGTCCAGTTCGAGCCGCCGAACGGACCGCGGATGCGGCCAGCCCTGACCTCTTGGTCCATGGCGTCGACGAATTCGTCGACCGGCACGTCCGGATCGTCGCGGTGCATGAAATAGACGTCGACATGATCGGTCTGCAGCCGGTCGAGCGACTGGGTGAGCTGCTTGCCGATCACATCGGGATAGCAGAGCGGGGTGTGCGCGCCCTTGCCGATGACCACCGCTTGCTCACGCACGCCGCGGTTCTTCAACCATTGGCCGAGCAGCGTTTCGGTGTAGCCGCTGCCATAGATGTAGGCCGTGTCGAAGACGTTGCCGCCGGCTTCGAAATATGCATCGAGCAGGATCATGCCCGAGGAGAAGGTGCGAAAATCCTCGAAGCCGAGCGCCAGCCACGAGGCCGGCCGCGGCAGGCCTGGAATTTCGCGCTTCGGGATGGTCGTGCCGCCGGAGCGCAGCCGCCGGCCGGAGATGGTGTTGACGCGTTTTTCGGGCTTCTCGATCTCGTATTCGAGGCCGATGGCGGCACGCCATTTGTCGAGCACACGCAGATTGCCGAGGCTGTCGGCCCAGCCCATGCCCGGCCAGGCAAACTCCTGCTTTCCGGCCAGAATGGCCTCGCCGGCGGCGTCGACCTCGAAAGCGTAGAGCCAGCGGTGTTCCCTGACCTCGACCACCTCGTCACCGCCCGGACGGATGATGCGGATTTCGCCGGTGCCGCCTTCCCTACCGCTCGCATACCAGAAATCTGCGACCTCGATGCGGCCCTTGGTGCCAAGGATGCGCAGGACATTGTCCTGGGCGAGCGAGATGCCGCAGGAGACTTCGGCGACGATGCCGCTGGGAAAATGCAGCAGCGCCGAAGCCCATTCGTCGACACCGGATTGGCCGAGATGCGCAGCACCCGCCACCTTGTCCGGCTCGGCGAAGGGTTTTCCCAATGCTGCCCCGGCAATCAGCCGCGCCATCGAAACGGGATAGCCGCCGACATCCAGAATGCCGCCGCCGGCGAGATCGTTGGCATAGAGCCGGTGCTCCGGCATGAAGTCAGGCATGGCGAAGCCGAAGCTCGACTTCACCATGCGCACCTCGCCGATCGCGCCGGACCTGACCAGCTCGACCAGCTTTGCCGTCTGAGGATGCAGCCGGTACATGAAGGCTTCGCCAAGAAAGGTGCCGGCCTTGCGCGCCGCATGGATCATCGCGTCGGCCTCGAAGGCGGTCAGTCCCATCGGCTTTTCGCAAAGCACATGCTTTCCGGCCTCGGCCGCCCTGATCGCCCATTCGGCGTGGCTCGGATGCGGCGTTGAAATATAGATTGCATCGACGTTCGGGTCCGCGAGCAGAACCTCGTAGCCGTCGAGGATGCGAGCACCCGGGAAGTTATCGGCGAGGCCTGATTTGCCGGGATTGCGTGCGCCGAGCGCAACCAGTGTGCCGGTGCGCGAATGGGCCATGCCGCCGGCAAAGGCCTTGGCGATGGTGCCGGGCCCGAGAATGCCCCAGCGGATCTTTCGTGGTTCGGACGTCATTTCAAATCTCCTTGGGGTCGCCTCGGCGTCGCGAGTTGGTAAAAGAAAAATTGCGTGTCTTTGTGTGCATGTCGTTGTCCCAAACCGCTGCGCACCCTCGGTTCACGCCCGAGGGCATGCTTTTTGGGCGACATACATTAGCGAATGCGTGCACCTGACTTGTCGAAGAGAAGCGACCGGCCGGCCTTGATCGACACCACCATCTGGTCGCCGTTCGCCCGCTGCCGCGACGCCTCACGCTCGATGATCAGTTCCTCTGGTCCGGCATTGGCATAGACGTAGCTCACCGATCCGAGGTGCTCGGCGACGTCGGCCTTGACGGCGATGTCGCAATCGCCTTCGCCGGCCTCGAAGAAATGCTCCGGCCGGACGCCTAGTACGATCTCGGCACCGACCGCAGGCGGGGCACCCGAAAGCGGCTTCCGTAGTTTGGCGCCACAATGGTTGGCGAGTGCGACGATTGCTGCGCCTTCGTCGTTCCCGACCACTTTCGCCGCCATGAAATTCATCTTCGGCGAGCCGACGAAACCGGCGACGAAGCGATTGGCGGGGTCGTCATAGAGGTCGAGCGGCGCGCCGATCTGCTCGATGTTCCCGGCGTTGAGCACGACGATCCTGTCGGCCAGCGTCATCGCTTCGGTTTGGTCGTGCGTCACATAGATCATGGTGACGCCGAGCTCCTTGTGCAGACGCGAGATTTCGACCCGCATCTGCACTCTGAGCTCGGCGTCGAGATTGCTCAGCGGCTCGTCAAACAGGAACACTTGCGGCTCACGCACGATGGCGCGGCCGATGGCAACGCGCTGGCGCTGGCCGCCCGACAATTGCCGCGGGCGCCGCTTCATCAGCTCAGCGATGCGGAGGATTTCGGACGCGCGCTTCACCCGCCGCTCGGTGTCGGCCTTCGGATTGCCGTTCATCCTCAGCCCGAAGCTCAGATTCTGCTCGACGCTCATATGCGGATAGAGCGCGTAGGACTGGAACACCATGGCGATGCCGCGGTCGGCCGGCTCGATATTGTTCACCACTTTGCCGCCGATGGCGATCTCGCCACCGCTGATATCCTCGAGCCCGGCGATCATCCTGAGCAGCGTGGATTTTCCGCAGCCGGAAGGGCCGACGAAGACAACGAATTCGCCGTCATTGACGTCGATGTTCGCGCCGTGAACGATCTCGAAGACGCCGAAGCGCTTGACGACATTCTTGAGTGTGACCGCTGCCATGCTGATCCTATTTGATGGCGCCGGCGGCAATGCCGGCGACGAAATGGCGCTGCAGGAGCACGAACACGACGAGCATCGGCACTGTGAGCATCACGGCGCCCGCCATGATGCCGCCCCACGACACTTTGGTGAGGCCGATCAGCGTGCCGAGCGCCACCGGCGCCGTCATCGCGCCGGGCTTGGAATTGATCAGCAGCGGCCAGAGGTAGTTGTTCCACGAGGCAAGGAACAGGATGATGGCGAGCGCCGCCAGCATCGGCCGCGCCAGCGGTAGTGCTACGAACAGGAAGATCCGCCACTCCTTGACCCCCTCGACACGAGCGGCGTCGAACAGATCGCCCGGCATCATCGAGAAGCTCTGCCGCATGAACAGCACGCCGAGCGAATTGAAGAGCGGCGGCACGATCAGCGCCACCCAGGTGTTGGCGAGCTTGAAGTCGCGCGCCACCATGATGAATTGCGGGATCAGCACGACAGCATAGGGAAGCGTGATGGTGCCGAGGATGATGGCGACGACCACGCCCTTGCCGAAGAACTGATAGCGCGCCAGCGCCCAGCCGGCCATCGAGGTGAGCAGCACCGACAGAAACGTATAGGTCACCGCCACCGAGACGGAGATGCCGATGGCGCCGATGAAATTGGTGTCGCGCTGCAAATTGTTGACATTGTCGAGGAAATTGCCGTGCGGCAAAAGCTCGATGCTGGGGCTGAAGATGCCTCTGTCGGGCATGGTCGAGAAGATCACCATCATCCACAGCGGAAACAGCCAGATCAGCGCCAGCGGCGTCAGGAAGAGATGCAGCGCGATGCCGCGTCCCAGTCTGGCGGAGGAACGGCGGGAAGAGGAACGCGAGCTCATTTCGGGTCCCTCGTCAGCCACAGTTGCACCAGCGAGATGGCGATCGCCAGCCCGGCCATGGTGTAGGCGATGGCCGAGGCGTAGCCGAAATTGAGCGACCTAAAACCCTGGCGGTAAAGCAGCAGCCCGAGCGTTTCGGTGCCGCCGCCCGGTCCGCCGCGCTCGGTGATCAGGAACGGTTCGGTGAACAGCTGCATGGTGCCGATGATCGACAGTACGGCGCAGAACACGATGATCGGCTTGAGCAGCGGCAGGGTGATGTAGAAGAACTGTTTGAGCTTGCTGACGCGGTCGAGCGTCGCCGCCTCGTAGACGTCCTGGGGGATGGACTGCAGGCCGGCGAGCAGGATGATGGCGTTGTAGCCGGCCCAGCGCCAGGTCACCGCGATCATGATGACCGCCATCGCCGGCGTGACGTTGGAAAACCAGTCGATACGGGGCAGGCCGACGCTGTTCAGCAGCTTGTTGATGATGCCGTAATCGAGGTTGAACATCAGCCGGAACACCGCCGAATAGGCGACTTCGCCGACCACGACCGGGGCGAAGAAGGCGAAGCGGAACAGGCCTCGGGCCTTGAGCAGCGGCGAATTGAGCAGCACGGCCATCACGATCGCCAACGTGATCATCACCGGCACCTGGATGACGAGGATAAGCAAAGTGTTCTTCAACGCGTTGAAGAAGGCCGGATCGCCGATCAGCCGGCCCCAGTTGAAGGTGGGCGCGAACCGCCACGGCACGGTGCGCGTCGCCTGGAAGGAGATCAGAAAGGAGCTGATGATCGGCCACAGCCAGAAGATCGAGAAGATCAGCAGGTAGGGCGCGAGGAAGCGATACGCCGTGGCGTTCTGATAGCGCATCATTGCCTCCTTCGCTTCCGATTTCTAGGTTTACCGGCCTACTGTCGACGTCGGCGCCGCCCCTGCCTTGCCTTCTCCCCTTGTGGGAGAAGGTGGATTGGCGCGCAGCGCCAAGACGGTTGAGGGGTGCTGGACGGAGCGCCGTCGGTGCCAAGCTGGAACACCCCTCATCCGTCGCCTTCGGCGACACCTTCTCCCACAAGGGGAGAAGGGAGAGCCGCGTAGATCACTCTTCGACCGGCAGACCGGTCGCCGAGGCGATCTGGCTTGCGGCATCGTCGAGCGCCGCCTTGGCGTCGGGGTAGCCACCGCCCAGATATTTGGTCTGCACCGAACGGACGATGATTTCCGCGTCGCTCTGGAACGGCGTGCCGCGGCTGGGGACGACTTTGGGCAAGGTGCCGAGTATATCCTTCCACACCGCCTGGCCGCCCCAATAGGGCTGGCCTTCGGAGACATAGGGGTCATCGAGCGCCGAGATCAGCGACGGCACGAGGCCAAAACCCTTCAGCATCGCTATCTGGCCCTCATTGGTCGCAAGCGAGTATTTCAAGTAGGCGTAGGCGGCCTCCTTGTTGTTGGACACCGAGGTGATGGCGAGCGAGGAGCCGCCGAGATTGGCGGCGCGCGGGCCGTCGGCAGTGAGGCTCGGCATCAGGTAGACGCCCCATTTGCCGCTGCCGTCGGGCGACTCGGTGCGTATGGTGCCCTCATACCAGCCGCCATACATCTGGGTGGCGACAGTGCCGGCGGTGTTGTTGGTGATCTTGGTGCTCCAGTCGGCCGAGGTGATGATGCCGGCGTCATTCATCTCCTTGATCTTGGTCATCGACGCCACACAGGCCGGCTGATTGACGGTGATCGACTGCCCATCGGCGGCGAAATAGGCGCAGCCCTGCTCGTTGGCGATCATGCGGAAGAATTCGGAGTCGCCGTTGAAATCGGCGTTGGTCATCTTCACACCAGGATTGGCCTCCTGGATCTTCTTGCCGGCGGCAATGAAATCGTCCCAGGTCTTGATCGAGGTTGGATCGACGCCGGCCTTCTCATAGAAGTCGCGGCGGTAGTACATCGCCACCGGGCCCGAATCCCACGGCATCGCATAGGCCTTGTCTTCCACTTCGAGCTCGGTGCGCTTGAAGTCAGGGAATTTCGCCTGGTCTTCGGCCGTATAGCCGAGCGTATGGAGGTCGACGAAGCAGTCCGGGAACTGGCTCCAGTAGTTCTCGGCTTCGCCGTTCTCGATCGTCACGATATCCGGCAGCCCCTCGCCGCCGGCGGCGCAGCCGGCGATCGACTTGTCGTACGTCGGGTTGTTGCCGAGATCCTGGACCGTGACCTTGATATCGGGGAACTGCTTGTTGAAACCTTCTATGGTGGCCTTCAGCGACGAAGCGGCGACGTTCCAGCTCCAGATCGTGATTTCGCCGGATTGCGCAAAGGCCGGGGCAGAGCCCAGGGCAAGCGCGAGCGCGGCGCAGGTCAGTATGGTGCGCATTGAAATCCTCCCATTTCATTTGCTCTCTCATCGCGAGCGTGCCTAGACTAGGCACTGGGGAAGGCTTGTCCGCGACAAAAGGAATAAAAAATTGGCGGAAAGTAAGATGCCGGAAAGGCCGTTTTATCAGCCTGGCGCCAGCAGCGTGGAGGGCTTGCCGCTGCTGTTGCAGATGTTTCACACCCAGCCTCTGGTGATGCTCAAGCCGCATTGGCATGCCCAGGTCGAGGTGAATTTCATCGTTCGCGGCGCCGTGCACTACCGAATGGATGAGCACGAGATCTCGCTTTCGGCCGGCGACATGTGCCTGTTCTGGGGCGGCCTGCCGCACCAGATGGACGATGCGTCGGACGACGCCGTCTATGCCGGCGCGCATCTGCCGCTGGTGCACTTCTTCCGGCTGCACCTGCCCGCGGACGTCCGCAACCGGCTGATGACGGGCGCGACATTGGTGACCGGCGCCACCGACCGGTCCGACAGCGACAATTTCGAGCGCTGGAACCGCTACGTCCGGTCAGGCGATCCGGGCAAAGCCGAGCACGCCGTCAACGAACTGCTGCTGCGGCTGGAGCGGGTGCGCTTCGAACCTTATCGGCTGGTACCCGAAACTCCGATCGAGCAGGAAGCAGGCAGCCCCTTCGATCAGCAATCCCTGCGCAATGTCGGGCGGATGTGCGACTTCATCGCGGAGAATTTCCTCTACGACATCGACTGCGTGGACATCGCGGCGGCGGCCGACATCCATCCCAAATACGCCATGAGCATTTTTAAGAAATCGACCGGCATGACGCTCAACGAATATGTCAACCTGTTGCGGCTCAGCTACGCGCAGGCGCTGCTGATGCACCAGGACGCCAACGTGCTGCGCGTCGCCATGGACTCCGGCTTCGGGTCGCTCAGCGCCTTCAACAAGTCGTTCCGCAAACTGGCCGGCATGTCGCCGTCGGATTTTCGCAGAGGCGCAGGCGTCAGATAGTCGATGCACAGCGCATAGCGATCGATGCCGGCGCGCGCTCGATCAGGACCGTCGCTTGTATTGTAATTTGCACTACGGTCAGCCATCTTTTCTGGCAGGAGATACATATGGCCACCAACGCCAGTTGAGCGCCCACGCAAAAACGCACCACCGGCCGAAGCCGGTGGCGCTCTCTGGATCAGTCTGTAGGGGCAGGACCGTCCAGGGATCCCTGAGGATCGGGCTCAAATGTCGGCTTTTCCTTGACCCAGGGCATCGGCCGAACAGATGAAGGAGCCCGCCAGCTGGGCAAGAATCTCGATGGTACGTGCGCCGTCGCGCGCAGCGCACGATGCAATTCTATTCGGCAGCGTCGGGAATTTCGCCGGAGGTGTCGCCGGAAGTCGCTGCCGGGTCATCCGCGGCCGTTCTTGCCAGGAACTTGTCCAAGGCCGCTTGCAAGGACAGGGTGGCCTGCGGCGAGGCCGGCGTCGTCGAAACGACAGCCATTGCATGAGCAATTCCCCGAGTGGACTTATCCTTGGCCGCCGCAGACGTTGCGGCTCCGTGTCCCTGCGATCCGGCCGCGGCCGAGTTGCCGCCATTGCCGTTGCTTGCGCCGTTACCCTTGCCGCCGCCATTGCCGCCGGGTCCGGCGAGGACTGGAGACGCGACAAGGGCGAAAGCGGCGACCGCTGCGAACAGACTGGTTCGAGTTTTCATAATTCCTCCTTCGAGCCGCCCTCCCGCCAGGATGATTCCGGACTATGAATATGAGGACTCTCTAATATGATGGTCCACTACTTAGCCAGTTTGGTTCAAATGCACCTGTGCGCAAGGGACCTTGGTCCGAAATTGAAAAGCAAAAGCCCTAACTCTATTGGGGATATTCCGAGCGGCGAACAAAGCGGCTGCAGGCCACAACGCAGCCGGCAAGCGACAAGCTTGCTCCGTCTGCTGGGTGATGCCGTGCAGCCCAAAAAACGAAAAAGCCGCGGCGAACCGCGGCTTTTCGATGCTTGATTCCCCTTGGGAAATTGGAGCGGGTGAAGCGATTCGAACGCTCGACCCCAACCTTGGCAAGGTTGTGCTCTACCCCTGAGCTACACCCGCTCGCGCGGCTTTTGGGCCGCAAGCCGGGCCTATATGGCTGAAGGGCGCGGCGATTGCAACAGGGAAATCGCAGGTTTTTTGCCCGCACCTTGCGACGTATACAAGCCTTCCGCAGCGTCGATCGTGCACGGAATCAGCGCGTCGCCGCGCAACGGTCTTGTCTCGGCCGCGTCATTGGCCGTAAACGGCATGATCCAAAACCGCGACAACAAGAAGTCCCACAAGAAACAACATGCCGAAAACCGAAGCCGAGCTTTTCGCCTTTCTCGCCGATCTCGGGATCGAGGTCTCGACCTTGCGTCATCCGCCGCTGTTCACGGTCGCCGATTCGCAGGCGCTGCGTGGAGAAATTGCCGGCGGGCACACCAAGAATCTTTTCCTCAAGGACAAGAAAGACAATTTCTTCCTGGTCAGCGTCGGCGAGGAGGCGGTGGTCGATCTCAAGCAGATTCACAATGTCATCGGCGCCGCCGGGCGCGTGTCCTTCGGCAAGCCGGAGATGCTGATGGAGCTTCTCGGCGTCGTTCCGGGGGCGGTCACGGTGTTCGGCTTGATCAACGATACGGAGTTGCGGGTCAAGGTCGTTCTCGACCAGGAGTTGATGGGCCATGCGGTCATCAATGCCCATCCGCTGACCAATGAGGCCACGACATCGATCGCCGCCGCCGACCTCGTCAAATTCGTCGAGGCAACCGGGCATGATGCTGTTATCTTGAAAGTCACGGCATGATCGCCACATGGATGACGATAAAACGACTTTCGAGTGGGGATAAGGACGTTGCATCGGGCCGGTGGCCGGCGGCGCGACCGAAAGGATGACGAGATGAGCGACAACAATCCATTTGGCAGCAGTGGCGGGCAGTATGCCACGTCGGTGCAGTATGGCGGCACTGACGCCACCCCCGCGAAAGTCGCGCTTGGCGAGCCGCCTGTCGCCGTCGACGTCATCAAGGATACGACGACCGCCACATTTGCCGCCGACGTCATCCAGGAATCGCGCCGTCAGCCGGTGCTGGTCGATTTCTGGGCGCCATGGTGCGGACCCTGCAAGCAACTGACGCCGCTGCTGGAAAAGGCGGTCACGGCCGCCGGCGGCAAGGTCAAGCTGGTCAAGATGAACATCGACGACCATCCTTCGATCGCCGGACAGCTCGGTATCCAGTCGATACCGGCAGTCATCGCCTTCAGGGACGGCCAGCCGGTCGACGGCTTCATGGGCGCCATTCCCGAGAGCCAGATAGCCGCGTTCATCCAGAAGGTCGGCGGCAAGAATAATGGTGCGCCGCAGGTGGCCGAGGCGCTAGCCGCGGCCGCGGAGGCGCGCGACGCCGGCGATGTGCAGACCGCGGCGGATATCTACGATGCGATCCTGGAACAGGCGCCGGAGACGATCGAGGCGATTGCCGGGCTGGGCGATCTGCTGTTCGAGGCCGGCGATGCCGACGGCGCCGAAGCCGTGCTGGCGCGGGCGCCGGAAGCAAAAAAGGATGCGCCGCCGCTCGCCGCGCTGCGCGCCAAGATGGCGCTTGCCGCGCAGGCACAAGCACTTGGCAATCCGGCCGAGCTCGAGCGGCGCCTGGCTGAGAACCCCGGGGACCACCAGGCACGGTTCGATCTTGCCATGATCCAGAACGCCAACGGCGAGCGCATGGCCGCGGCCGACAATTTGCTGGCGATCGTCAAAGCCGATCGCTCGTGGAACGATGACGGCGCCAAGACGCAATTGCTGCAGTTCTTCGAGGCATGGGGAATGACCGACGAGGCAACGCTGGCGGCGCGGCGCAAATTGTCGTCGCTGCTGTTTTCCTGAGCACGGCATCAAGCTGTTTTTGCCTGATGGCCTTGCGGTCGGCGGCGGCTGCGCCAGATTAGGGCGAGAGATCAGGCCGTCGGTTCTCTCGCTTGTGCCGATCGGGGAGGATCGGGATTTGATGCGCTTCTTGAGGAAGCGAGCGGAGGTTCGAAGTGCAGGCGGGAAACGCGCATTACCGGCTCGATACGGATTTGCCGTCGACGGTGCCGATCTTCCCGCTTGAAGGCGCATTGCTGCTGCCGGGTGGCCGCATGCCGCTCAACATTTTTGAGCCGCGCTATCTTGAGATGGTGGATGAGGCGATCGCCGGATCGCGGCTGATCGGCGTCATCCAGCCCAGCCTTGACGGCGCGCGGCGTGCCGACGGCGAGCCGGAGCTTTGCAATGTCGGCTGCGCCGGACGCATCATCGCGCTTTCCGAGAGCGGCGACGGCCGTTACCTGATTTCGCTGCAAGGTGTGTGCCGGTTCCGCATCGTGCAGGAACTCGCGGTCAAGACGCCCTTCCGCCAGTGCCGGTTTGCGCCCTTTCTCACCGATCTCGACGAAGATCAGGCAGAGGCCGGGATCGACCGGCCGGCACTGCTCAAGGCGTTTCGCGCCTATTTGCAGGCCAACGATCTTGAAGCCGACTGGGAAAGCGTCAGCCGCGCCGAAAATGCCATGCTGGTCAATGCGCTGTCGATGATGGCTCCCTACGGGCCGGCCGAGAAACAGGCGCTGCTCGAAGCGGCGGATTTGAAGACACGCGCCGAAACGCTGATCGCCATCACCGAAATGGCACTGGCACGCGAAAACGAGGATTTTGGGTCGAGTCTGCAATAGGTGGCTCTTCCTTCTCCCCCTGTGGGAGAGGGTGGATTGGCGCGCAGCGCCAAGACGGTTGAGGGGTGCTGGACGGAGCGCCGTCGGTGCCAAGCTGGAACACCCCTCATCCGACCGAGCGGAGCCTGTCATCGGGCTTGCCGGAGGCAAGACCCGTGGGCTCGGCCACCTTCTCCCACAAGGGGAGAAGGCGAGGCGAACTTGAAGTGATTGCCCCGAGAGATGGACAGACCGAATGGTGGATGGGCGTGATGGAAAGAAGGCCAATGTCGACCCGAAACTGCTGGAATTGCTGGCCTGCCCGCTGACCAAGGGCCCGCTTACCTGGGATCCGGAGCGCAATGAGCTCATCTCGAGGGTCGCACGGCTTGCCTATCCGGTGCGTGACGGCATCCCGATCATGCTGCCTTCGGAGGCGCGCTCGCTCCCCTTCGAGGACGGATTGCCGCCGCGCCTGGGCGGACCGTCCTGAACGGGTGTAAGGCCTATTGAAAATTGCGCCCCTTGGGCAGCACCTTCTCCGCCTTTCCCGACAGCGCCGCGAGATCCCGCTGGACCGGCGCGGCTTGTGGGGCATTCGCATCTGCAGCGCCCTTTTTACGGTTGCCATTCTCCATGCGCCCACTGGCTGAACGCTCATTGACAGGCTGGCCGGAACCGGCCTCCTCCAAAAGCACGGACAGCCAGGGCGTCAGATCCTCGACCTTCTCGGCAACGATATGGATGACGTCCGATTCCGACTGCAATTTGCCGGTGACACGGACCAGCCGCGCGCCAATGACAATGGGCCGGTAGCGGTTGAAGGTTCTTTCCCAGAAAATGACGTTGGCGACCGCCTGCTCGTCTTCCAGCGTCAGGAAAATCGCTTTGGCGTTACCCGGTCGCTGCCGCACCAAAACAAGGCCGGCGACCGAAACGCGCTTGCCGTTCCGAACTTGGCCGAGGCGCGCATTGGGCGTGACGCCGGAACGGTCCAGCCGCTGGCGCAGAAAGGCCAACGGATGCGCCTTCAGCGACAGGCCGAGCGAACGGTAGTCGTGGACGACGTGCTCGCCGAGCGGCATTGTCGGCAGCCTGGTCTCGGGCTCGAGATCGCGCAAGCGGATCCCCGGCTGGTCGAACAGCGGCAGGGTCTCGGCGGCACTCCTGCCGTCGAGCGCGCGGACCGCCCACAGGGCGTCGCGGCGGTCGAGGCCGAGCGAACGGAAAGCGTCGGCTTGCGCCAGCTTCTCGATCTCGTCGACATAGAGGCCTGAGCGAAGCCAGACATCGCGAACGGTTGCGTAGCCGTCGCCGCGTCTGGCGACAAACACCTCCATGCGCTCCTTCGACAGGCCCTTGACCTGGCGAAAGCCCAGCCGGACGGCATGATTGGTCCGGATGACACCGCGCATTTCGGCATGGCGGTCGAGGACGCGGGCCGGGTCAAAGGGCGCTTCCTCCAATGCGCAATCCCAACCGGAAAAATTGACGTCGACCTCGCGGATTTCGACGCCATGGTCGCTTGCGTCGCGGACAAGCTGAGCCGGCTGATAGAATCCCATCGGCTGGGAATTCAGGATCGCGGCGCAGAACACGTCGGGATAGAAGGTCTTGAACCAGCAGGAGGCATAGACTAGCAGGGCGAAGGAGGCGGCATGGCTTTCGGGAAAGCCGTATTCACCAAAACCCTCGATCTGCTTGAAGCAGCGCTCGGCGAAGTCCTTTTCGTAACCCCGCAAAACCATGCCGTCGACCATCCGCTTGCGATAATTGCCGATCGTGCCGGTGCGCTTGAAGGTGGCCATGGCACGGCGCAGTTCATCGGCCTCGCCCGGCCTGAAGCCGCCGGCGACGATGGCGATCTTCATCGCCTGTTCCTGGAACAGCGGCACGCCCAGCGTCCTGCCGAGTATCTCTTCCAGCTCCGGCTTGGGGTATTCGGGTTTTTCCTTGCCTTGCCGGCGGCGCAGATAGGGGTGGACCATGTCGCCCTGGATCGGGCCCGGCCGCACGATCGCCACTTCGATGACGAGGTCGTAGAATGTTTTCGGCCTGAGGCGCGGCAGCATCGACATCTGGGCGCGGGATTCGATCTGGAAGACGCCGATCGTGTCGGCGCGGCAGATCATCTCGTAGACATGTTTGTCCTCGGCAGGGAGGGTGGCCAGCACATAGGGTTGGCCATAGTCATCCCGCGCATCGGGATAATGATCCTGGAGCAGGGTGAAGGCGCGCTGCAGGCAGGTCAGCATGCCGAGCGCCAACACGTCGACTTTGAGGATTTTCACCGCGTCGAGATCGTCCTTGTCCCACTCGACCATCTTGCGTTCGTCCATCGCCGTCTTGATGATGGGCACGATCTCGTCGAGCCGGTCCCTGGTGATGACGAAGCCGCCGACATGCTGCGACAGATGACGGGGAAAGCCCATGATCTCGTTGGCACATTCGATCACCTGCCTTGTCGATGGATCGGTCTGATCGAGGCCCCCGGCCCTGGTCTCCTTTTCGCCGAGCTCCGAGGTCGACCAGCCCCAGATCGAGTTGGACAGCGCGCTCCTGACATCGTCCGACAGGCCCATCGCCTTGGCCACTTCGCGCGTCGCCGACCGGCCCCGGTAGCTGACGACGGCCGCGGCAAGCGCGGTACGCTTGGCGCTGTATTTGGAATAGATATACTGGATGACCTCTTCGCGCTTTTCATGTTCGAAATCGACATCGATATCGGGCGGCTCGTTTCTTTCCTCGGAAATGAAGCGCTCGAAAAGCGAGTCGATCCTCTCAGGCCCCACTTCGGTGATGCCGATGCAATAGCAGACCACTGAGTTGGCCGCGGAGCCGCGTCCCTGGCAGAGTATGCCTTGGCTGCGGGCGAATTTGACGATGTCGTAGACAGTCAGGAAATAGCGCGCGTAATTCAGGCGCTCGATCAAAGCGAGCTCTTCCCGGATGCGCTTCGTCACATCGGCGGGAACGCCTGAGGGATATCGTATCGCGGCTCCCTCTCGAGCCAGCCGTTCCAGTTCGGCCTGTGGCCCGAGGCCCGATTCCGTCGGTTCGTCGGGATAATTGTATTGGAGGTCACTGAGAGAGAAGCTCAATTCGCCGGCAAAGCGCAGCGTTTCCGCCAGTGCTTGCGGATGCCTGCGGAAAAGCCGCGCCATCTCCATTGGCGGCTTCAAATGGCGCTCGGCATTGGCCGCCAGTTCCAGCCCCGCGTCGGCAACAGGTACGTTGAGGCGGATCGCCGTCAGCACGTCCTGCAACCGGCGCCGTTCGGACGTATGGTAAAGAACGTCGTTGGTCGCCATCAGCGGAATGCATGATACCTCAGCCATGGCAGCTGCCTGCTCGATACGGAAGCGGTCGTTGCCGTGATAATCTGGCGAAACGGCAAGCCGCAAAGCCTTGCCGAAGCGATCTTTGAGCCGGCTAAGAACAGTGAGATCATCATTGGCGCCCGCCGACAGATCCGGCAGGACTGCCAGCGACATGAGATCGCCCCATTCGAAAAGGTCGTCGCGATAGAGAAGCGGTGCGCCCTTTTCGCTTTCGTCGCGCATATTGGCTTGCGTCAGCATGCGGCACAGATGTCCCCAGCCCTTGCGGTCCTGCGGATAGGCGAGAACGTCGGGCGTGCCGTCGCAAAAAACCAGGCGGCAGCCGGGATGATAGGGAAGACCTTCCACCTTGGCCTGCTGCCAGGCGCGCACGACGCCGGCCACCGTGTTGCGGTCGGCAAGCCCGATCGACAAAAATCCCAGAAACTTTGCCGCGACCACCAGTTCCTCCGGTTTCGAGGCGCCGCGCAGGAACGAGAAATTCGACTGGATGCCGAATTCGGCATAGGGAACGGCCGTCAGCGCGTTCATGCGAAGACCCCATGCATGAACCAGCGCGGCGCGGCGTGCGAGGCGCCGTAGAGACCCTGGCGGTAGAGCCAGTAACGGCGGCCGTCGCTATCCTCGATGCGGAAATAATCCCGGGTCGGCGCGTCCTCCTGCCCCGCCGCCTCCCGCCACCATTCCGGGGCGATGCGTTCGGGCCCTTCGGCCCGCGCGACCCGGTAGAGAGCCCGCCGCCAACGGAAATTCATCGGCGGTCCCTCAGGCATTTCGGTGGCCGGCACCTCGATCGGTTCGGGCGAACGGAACAGCCGGATCGGCCGTTCCGGCCGAAAGACAGGCTTGGAGGAAGTGTCTTGTATCTTGCCCGGCTTCTTCGGCGGAGAGACCCTTTGCGGCGCCTCTGTGAAGGGAAGCATGGCGACGGCGCGCTCCGGCAGATGACTCTCGACGGCGACCGGTTTCAAAACCGCGCTTTCGCCGAGCCGGGCGCGGATGCGGTCGGCGAAAAGGGCGATGTCGGCGCCGTCGTCGCGTGTCTCGCCGGCGAGATCCGCCTGCTGCATGTCGAAGGCCGCAGCCGACAGGACCGAGAGGCGCACGAGATCGAAGCCATAGCCGGCATCGATGTCCTGTTCGAGCGCAGCAAGCCTTTCGTGAAACAATTTCTGGATCAGCAACGGCTCGCGCAACGGCCGCGAGGTGCCGACGGCGATGCGGTTGACGGCGCCGTCGACGCGGAAAAGCAGCAGCGCCAGCCTTCTTGCGCCCTCGCCGCGGCGCTCGAGGTCCGCCTTCAAAGTCGTCGCCAGCATTTTCACCAGCCGCTCTATTTCGTCGGTCAGCATGATGGGTTCTGCGAGATGGCGTTCGACCGAAAGCGGCGCCACCGGCAGGCGCGGCGACACCGCCTCGTCGAGGCGGCCGAGCGCCTGGTCGAGGCGCAAAAGCAGGGAGACACCGAAGCGGCGGGCGAGCGGCGCGCGCGGTGCTGCCATGACGGCGCCCGCCGTGCGCAGGCCGACGCTTTCCAGGCTGGCGCGGATATCAGGCTCGATGCGCAGCGCCGCCAGCGGCAAGGGTGCGAGAAGCGCTTCCTCCTCGCCACCGGGGACGATGCGGTCACTGGCAAACCGCGCCGCCGCCCAGGCAGCACCAGGTGTGGCGGCAAGGCCGGCGCGGACATCGAAGCCCTGATGGAAAAAGCGCGACAGGATGTCGTCCAGCATCGACCGTTCGCCGCCGAAAAGATGGGTACAGCCGGTGACGTCGAGGAACAGGCCATCGGCTGCGTCGAGCGCCACCAGCGGGGTGTAGCGGTCGCACCAGTCGGCAAGGCTTTCGAGCAGGCGGCGGTCGGCCTCGAGATCGGCTTCCACCACGTCGACCGAGGGATGCATGGCGCGCGCGTCGGCTATGCCCATGCCGCGCTTCAGGTGAAGCGCCTCAGCCCGTTCGTCGAGGGCGGCGATGCGCTGCGCGTTCCCCTGGCGATGGCTGATCACCAGGGGCAGGTGATCCGACGGCCGGGAACGCCAGGACCGCCCCAGACGCTGCCGCAGGATCCTTTCCGCGGCGAGATGCGGAAACCACAGGGACAGGATTCGCTGCCCGTTCTTCCCCGGTTCTTCTTTCCTCGAAACTGCGTTCATCGGGGTTCCACTCCAGTGTGAATTGTCCTGGCAAGGCCGTGCGGCTCTTGCCGATGCTGACGGTGAAGGCGGGGCGGCCGATAGAGCCGGCGAGCGGCCCGGCGATCGTCTCGCGTGGTGCCGACGGCGCCGCCGACAGGACGAGGCGGACGGGTGCCGCCGTCGGCTCGGGTTCGCCGGCCTGGCGCAGCAGGAACACCGGCCGGCCGGCATTCTGTGCCCGGGCGTGCAGCCGCCGCGTCGCGGTGAGGTCCAGCCGCTGCGGACTGCCGCGGATTTCGAGGATGACAGCGGCGAGTGCCGTCATCCGGGCGGCCTCCTCGGCGGTCCACAGCGCATCGAGGAGCCTTGGCGCCTCGGAAAACAGCAATTGCTCCGGCTCGATGCCGAAAAGGGCGTGAAGCCCCCTGGCATAGGGAAAGCCGGCCTCCCGGAAGATTTCCGCGGTGCCGATCCACAGGACCGGCAGTCGCGGCCCCTGTTTGAGGATCAGGCTGACGAGCGACAGGGCGAAGCCGGCGACGGCCCCGGCATCGCGGGTCGCGGCGCCATGGATCTCGCTCAGCGCCGCCTTCGGCAGGCCGCCGCTGAGCGCAGTATCGAGACCTTCGGCGCCGGTGCGCAGAAACGCATCGGGCGGCGCCACGGCGAGGCCGCGGCGGACGATTGTTAGATCCTGAGGCGGGATGTCCGCTGTTGGATTCTGGGGGGTGACATCCGCATCAACGGGGGCTGCGCCGGCCGGCGCCTCCAGGCGCTCGGGCAGCGTTCCCTCGATCTTCGCGATCTGGCGGCGCAGGGCAAAAACAGTCTCCCGCGCCACGGCGCTTGTCGCCATGACGGTCAGCTTCCACTCACAATTGTTCCTGTTATGTTCTCTAGGATTCCAGAGGGCGGCCGAAGAGTCAAGCGGAGTCATGGGGAATTTATTCCTGCCCTCGCGTAGGCGGCAACCCGCCCATTTGCCGAGCCCGGCTCGAAAGCCTATATGCCGGGATCAGAAGGACAAAGCATGGCCCGCATCTACAAGACCCGCACCTGGCACGACCAGCTTTCGCCGTCGATGGAGGAAATGGAGTTCCTGGCGCTGGAAGCTTACGCCCATCTGCCGGAGGAGTTTCGCAAGCTGACCGGCGAGATCGTCATCCAGATCGCCGAATTCCCGACCGACGAGATCATGGACGATCTGTCGCTGGAAACGCCCTTCGATCTGCTCGGCCTGTTCGAGGGGCGCGGCATCGCCGAGCGCTGGAATCCGCAGACCGGCGAGGGGCCGAACCGCGTCACGCTCTACCGCCGCGCCATTCTCGACTACTGGGCCGAAAACGAGGAGACGCTGGGCGACATCGTCACCCATGTGCTGATCCACGAGATCGGCCATCATTTCGGCCTGTCGGACGATGATATGGAGCGGATCGAAGAGGCGGCGGAGTAGGCTGTGTTGATATTCAGGTGATGCCGGCCTGCGAACGGCAGTTCCCTGCGCTTCCGGTGCTCACGTACCCAAAGTACGCTCCGCTCCGGTTCTCGGGAAACCACCCAGTCTGGTCGCTTCGCGCCCGTCTTCGACTCCGGCGCGGCCTGACCTGAATCTCAACACACCCCTGCGTCGGAGCTTTGCAAAATCTACCAATCGCTGAGCTTGGTGTTGGGCCCGTATTCCTGACCCTCGATATCCTTCACCACGGCCTGGCCGCAGCGCATGGCCTTGGCCTCCATGTCGTAGGAATAGGTCGGCGAGCCGAACAGGTGCCAGCCCTTGTTCAGCGCTGCCGTCACCTTGTGGCAGAAGCTGGAATCGTCCGGACCGGACAGAAAGCGGTAGAGTTTCATTTTTCATTCCTGTCGTGAGTTGCCAATCATGCCCCGATGGCGGCCGCCTTCGCCAGCAGTTTTTCGGCCTGCGCCAGATGCAGCCGCTCGACCATTTTTCCATTCAGCGCAATCACTTGCCTGCCGGCATTTTCGGCAAGCGCGAAGGCCTCCTTCACCGAGCGCGCCTCGGCCACTGCTCCGGCAGATGGCGCGAAGGCCCGGTTCGCGGCATCGATTTGAGCCGGGTGGATCAGCGACTTGCCGTCGAACCCCATGGCGGCCGCTTCCCCGCATTCGCGCGCAAAAGCGTCCAGATCGCGAAAATCGTTGAAGACACCATCGAGCAGGTCGAGGCCGCCGGCGCGCGCGGCGAGCACCATCTGCATCAGCCACGGTGTGAGATAGCGCCGGTCGAGAATGCCGGTCTCCTTGACCAGATCGTTCGTTCCGGCAACGAAACAGACCAGCCGCGAGGCCGGATCGCGGCCAAGCTCGGCAATCGGTCCGATGTTGAGCAGAGCCTTGGGCGTTTCGATCATCGCCCATAGTTTCACCTCGTCGGGTGAAAAATTGTCGTCGAGGACGTCGCCGGATTCCAAAACATCGCGCGGCGTGTCGACCTTGGGCAGCAGGATGGCGTCGGGCACGCAGCGTGCCGCAGCCAGCAAATCGTCGGCGCCCCATTCGCTGGAGAGCGGGTTGATGCGAACGGCCATCTCGCAGCGCCGGCCGGGGCGATTGGCGAAGATGCCGGCCAGTTTTTCCCGCGCGGAAACCTTCTCGGCCGGGGCGACGGCATCTTCGAGATCGATGATGACGGCATCGCAGGCCAGCGACGAGATCTTGGCCAGCGCCTTGTCGTTCGAGGCCGGGACGTAAAGCACCGAGCGGCGCGGGCGGTAGGTTTCAGTCATCTCAGATCTATGCCGCCTGCGGCCGGTCGAGGCAAGCACGCAGGGCAATCGCTTCGGACAGTCATAGCTTGTATTGGATATGAGCCAATCGTCGAAGTTGGCGCCGCCCCTCATCGCCCTGCCGGCCACTTCTCCCCGTATAGTGACGGGGAGAAGTGGCTGGCGCAGCCTCGGCGCCATTCTTGCAACGCTGGTGATTGGCGAAACCGGCGATGAGAGCACCCCTCTCCCCGTCACTACACGGGGAGAGGATGCCGGCAGGCAGGTGAGGGGCAGCGCAAGCGCCCGGAAAGGGTGACGGGGCGGATTCAAACCTGAAGTGATTGCCTGACCTGCACGAAAACTGCATAAAACTCCCGAAAATCTCCTCCGACGCGCCCCGCTGCCCTCATTTCGGCCGGCGATACAGGCGGTATGCAAGAGCGAGAAAAGCCCCGTTGGTTCCTGCCTTATCGGCTCCGCAATGACGGTTGGTGGCTCGTCGATCCACCCCGGCCGCATGGTTCGGCGACCCTCTTCCCCTTCATCCGCAAATCTCCGGCCCGGTATGCCAGCCGGATCAAAGCCGCCGAGAAAATCCGATCATGACATCGTTCCTTACGGCCGCGCCGAGCTATTGCGCGCGATTCGGCGTTGCCGTTCTGCTTGCCGCGCTGGCGGATTTCTTCTTCTATGGGCAGCCCGTCGGCATCACGTTTTTCCTGTTCGGCATCACGCTTGCGGCCGCAGCCGCGGCGATCCAGCCGTCGGCGCTCAGCGCCCGCGGCCTCGGGTCCGCTGCCTTGCTTGTCGGGCTGCTGCCGCTTATCGAAAATGTCAGTGCGCTGTCCGTCGCGATCGGGCTGGTGGCGATGGCCGTCTTTGCGCTTTCGCTGGTCGGGCGGCTGCGGCGCGGCGCTGCCCGCATTGCCGGCCAGGTCGCGCTCTTCCTGCTCGCAGCACCCTTCCGGTTCGTCCACGATTTCTTCCGCTGGCGCAAGGCGGCACGGCGGTTGGGCCGGCGGCGCGTCCATGTTGCGGCGATCGCGGTCTGGATCATGCCGCTGACCCTGGGCGCAGTGTTTCTGGCGCTGTTCGGCGCCGCCAATCCGGTAATCGAATACTGGCTGTCGCTGATCGATCTCCTCGCACTGCTCGACCTCATCCAGCTGCCGCGGCTGGCCTTCTGGCTGTTCATGCTTGCCGGCGTCTGGGTCTTTCTGCGCCCGCGCCTGCCGCGCTTTTTGCGCCGCATTGCGCATCTTACGTTGCCTATCCCCCTCGGGGTGACGACGACAAAACCCGCCAAGGCTATCGAGGACATCGTCTTCGGCAAGGCCGCCATTCTTCGCGCGCTGGTCGTCTTCAACATCCTGTTCGTGGTGCAGACCGCACTCGACGCCACCTATCTGTGGGGCGGCGTCGCGCTTCCCGACGGGCTGACCTATGCCGCCTATGCGCATCGCGGCGCCTATCCCTTGATCGTCACCGCGCTGCTGGCCGCAGGTTTCGTCCTGGCGGCGTTGCGGCCGGGCAGCACGACCTCCGGCGATCCGTTCATCCGCCGGCTGGTCTATGTCTGGGTGGCGCAGAACATTGTTCTGGTCATCTCCTCGATCCTGCGCCTCGACCTCTATATCGGTATCTATGCGCTGACCTACTGGCGCGTCGCCGCGTTCGTTTGGATGGGATTGGTGGCGGCGGGTCTCGCCCTGATCATCGCCCGCATTGCGCTCGAAAAATCCAATGAATGGCTGCTTTCCGCCAATCTTCTGACGCTATCGGCGACGCTTTATGCCTGCTCGTTCATCAACTTTGCCGCACTGATCGCCAATTACAATGTCGAGCACTCATTCGAAATGACCGGCCAGGGCACCGAGCTCGATTTCTGGTATCTGCGTTCGCTCGGTCCCAGCGCCTGGCCGGCGCTCGATCGCTTCCTCGAGCATCAGGGCAACACGAATGCGGCCAGCGTTCCCTCCTACCGCGAACTCGCCCGTTTGCTTGGGCAGGACGAGGCCCGCTACCGCGCCGGCCAAGAAAACTGGCGCGCCTGGAGCTTTCGCGACTGGCGGCTCAGCCGCACTCTCGACACACGTGTCCCGTTCGTGGTTCCTCAGGGCTCCGAACCCTTCGTGCCGGGCCGCTGACTGATGCCGCATAACATCCTAGTCGCCGAAGACGATCCGCACATCCGCGAAATCATCTGCTTCGCACTCGAAAAGGCCGGCATGAAAACGGTTGCAGTAGCCGACGGCGCCGCCGCGTTGCAGGCGATCGAGCGCCGCGCGCCCGATCTTGTCGTGCTCGATATCGGCATGCCGGAGATGGACGGGCTGGAGGTCTGCCGGCGGCTGCGGCATCTATCCGATGTGCCGGTGCTGTTCCTGTCCGCGCGCGATGAAGAGATCGACCGCATCCTCGGGCTCGAAATGGGTGGCGACGACTATGTCACCAAGCCGTTCAGCCCGCGCGAGCTGGTCGCCCGCGTCAACGTCATCCTGCGGCGCGCTCGCCCGACAAAGGCCGAACAGGCCGACGACAGGCAATTCTCGCATGGCAGGCTGGCTTTGCTGCCGGCCAGCCACGCCGCCAGCTTCGACGGCAGGCCGCTGGTGCTGACCTCGATCGAATTCGCCATTCTGAAAGGGTTTCTGGCACGCCCGGCGCATGTGCTTGGGCGCGACATGGTGATGGCCAATGCCTATGCCGGCAACATCCATGTCGCCGACCGCACCGTCGACAGCCATATCCGCAACATCCGCGCCAAGCTGGCGGCGGCCGGCTGCACGGATGCGATCGAGACCGTGCATGGCGTCGGCTTCCGGCTGGGCAGGTGCGGCGCGTGACGGCCCAGAAATGGCGGCCGCGCCTCGCCACGGTCGTTGTTGCCATCCTGATCATGGTGATGGCGCTGCCGCTGGTCGGCCTGTTCTTCTTCCGGCTCTACGACAACCAGCTGATCCGCCAGACCGAGGCCGAGCTGATCGCGCAAGGTGCCGCCCTTGCCGCCATCTATGCGCAAGAGGTCCGCGCCGCCGGCATCCCGGCCGAGAGGCTCGGCGCGGTCGTGCCTGCCGACAGTGCCAGCGATCCGAACTCTCCCTACCGGCCGATCGAGCCGCGCCTCGATCTCGCCTCCGACAGGGTTCTGGCGACCCGGCCCGCGGCGACGGCCGCCATCGTCGATCCCGCCTTCGCGGCGATCGGGGCGCGGCTGTCGGGCATTCTTGCCGAGACGCAGAAAACCACGCTTGCCGGCTTTCGGCTGCTCGACGCGAAAGGCGTCGTCATCGCCGGGCGCGAAGAGGTCGGCCTGTCGCTCGGCGCTGTCGAGGAGGTTCGCCAGGCGCTGGCCGGCCGCTATGCCAGCGCGCTCCGGCAGAGGATCTCAGACGAGCCGCCACCATCGCTCTATTCGGTCAGCCGCGGCACAAGAGTCCGCGTCTTCGTCGCCCTGCCGGTCGCGGTCGGCGGCAAGGTCGCCGGCGTGGTCTATCTGTCGCGAACGCCGAACAACATCGTCAAGCATCTCTATGGCGAGCGCGGCAAGGTGGTGCTGGCGGCGATCGCCATCCTCGGCGGCACGCTGCTCATCGCCCTGGTCTTCCTGCGCGCCGTCAGCCGGCCGATCTACGCGCTGATGGAACGGACAAGGCGCATCGCCGCTGGCGACCGCGAAGCCATCAGGCCGCTCGACCATCACGGCACGCGCGAGATGGCAGCACTTTCCGATGCCTTCCTCGACATGGCCGAAAAGCTGCATGCGCGGTCGGACAGCATCCAGACCTTCGCCACCCATGTCTCGCACGAGCTTAAATCGCCGCTGACGGCGATCCAGGGTGCGGCCGAACTGCTGCGCGATTCCGGTAGCGCAATGGACGAGGCCGAGCGGCGGCGCTTTTCGGACAATATCGTCACCGATGCCGAACGGCTCAACCTTCTGGTGCGCCGTCTGCTCGACCTGGCGCGCGCCGAGAATCTCGCGCCCGGCGGCGAAAGCATATCGATTGGCGCCGCGCTGGCGCTGCTGCCGGCCGAGGACAGGCTGGCAATTCGTGTCGAGGCCGGCGGCGAGATCGGGCTGCGCATCTCGGCCGAGAACGCGGCGATCGTGCTTGCCAATCTCATCGACAATTCGGCGCGGCATGGCGCGACGCTCGTTTCCATTACGGCGGCGAGTACGGACGGCAAGGCGATTGTCCAACTGAGCGACGACGGCGCCGGCATTTCGCCCAGCAACCGGGCGCGCATCTTTGAGCCATTCTTCACCACGCGCCGCGATTCAGGCGGCACCGGCATGGGCCTCGGCATCGTACTGGCCCTCCTGAAAGCGCATGATGGCACGATCCGGCTGGTTGACTCCGAGCGCGGCACGCGCTTCGAGATCATCCTGCCGGCTGTATGAATTGGAGCGTGATCTTTTCCGAAAACCGGTACCCGCTTTTCGGAATCATACTCTGGAACTGGAGAATCGAAAAAGTGCGCTACGACGTCGTCATCATCGGTGGAGCCATCGTCGGCTCCTCGATCGCCTATTATCTGCGCGAAGAAGGCTTTTCGGGCTCGATCGCGCTGGTCGAGCGCGACCCGCAATTCACCCATTCGGCAACGACGCTGTCCTGCGCTTCGATCCGCCAGCAGTTTTCGATTCCCGAGAACATCCGCCTGTCGCAGTTCACGCTGAAACTGTTCCGGCGGCTGACGGAAGAATTCGGGGCCGACGCCGATATCGGCTTTCGCGAGGGCGGCTATCTCATCCTTGCCGGCGAGAACGGATTGCCGATCCTTAAGGCCAACCACGAGACGCAGTTGGCCGAGGGCGCCGACATCGTGCTTGAGGATGCGGAGGCGCTCGTCCGCCGGTTTCCATGGCTGTCGGCGGAGGGCATCACCGCCGGCGCCTATGGCCGCACGGGCGAGGGCTGGTTCGACGCGCATGCGATGCTGATGCTGTTCCGCAAGGCGCTGCGCGAGAAAAAGATCGATTTCGTCACCGCTGATGTGACCGGCATCGAGCGGCAGGGCGACCGCGTCACCAGCGTCAGCCTCGACAATGGCGAGCGGCTTGAGGCCGGCATCGTCGTAAACGCCGCCGGGCCGAATGCCGGCAAGGTTTCTGCGATGGCCGGACCGGCGCTGCCGGTGGAACCGCGCAAGCGCAACGTCTTCATCTTCGAGGCGCGCGAGAAATATGACGACATGCCGCTGCTGGTCGATCCGACCGGCATCTATGTCAGACCGGAGGGCTCGGTCTACATCACCGGCGGGGCCGAACCGGAAGAGGGCGACGGCCCTGCCGATCCCGACGATTTCGAGCCCGACTGGCCGCTGTTCGAAGAGGTGATCTGGCCGGTGCTGGCGACCCGCATTCCCGCCTTCGAAGCGATCAAGCCGACGCGCGCCTGGGCCGGCCATTACGACTACAACACGCTCGACCAGAACGCGGTGATCGGCCCGCATCCGCAGGTGCAGAATTTTCTCTTCGCCAATGGTTTTTCCGGACACGGCCTGCAGCAGGCGCCGGCCGTCGGCAAGGCGCTGGCCGAGCTGATCGTGCATGGCGGCTACCGCACGGTGGACTGCTCGGCGTTTGGGTATGAGCGCGTCGCCGAGGGACGGGCTTTCAGGGAATTGAATGTGATCTGAGGGAAAGGCGGCGATCGCTCCGCGATTTTTGATGCTGGAGGGACAGCGCCCCCCTCTGTCCTGCCGGACATCTCCCCCACGAGTGGGGAGATTGGCTGTCACCACCGCTTTCGCCAACCTCCTTCGTCGCAGGGGGGAGCGGGGCGCTGAAACTGCTAATCTCCCCCCGTGTGGGGGAGATGTCCGCCAGGACAGAGGGGTGCGCGAAGGATCGCGACAGGCGACCGTCAGCGCTCGCGGCCGAACCAGAACGCGTCGGGCATGCGCGCCATGCCGATCCGCTCGTAGAAGCCGACGGCATCGGGCACGGAAATCAGTGAGATGGCGACGGATGGTCCGAGCTGCCGCCGCGCTTCGTCGAGCAGACCCTTGCCGATGCCGAGCCCTTGCGCCGATTTGCAAACGGCGAGCTCGGAAATATAGCACACCCATGAGAAGTCGGTGATGCCTCGGGCGAGGCCAATCAGCGGCTTGCCAGGCGCATCGAGGCGCGCCGTCAACACCAGATCTGCATTGGCAAGCATCGCCTTCAGACGGACGCCGTCATCGATGGGTCGAGTGACGCCGAGGCCGGATTCCACCAGCACGCGGCGGAACTCGGCTGCGTCGAGGGCCGGTTCGCTGGCGTAGAGGACTTTGGGACGTGTTGTCATGCCGGCCAAGGTGCACCATAGGGCGGCAACTTTGAAGCGGTCTGTGCTCCAGGACCAGGGCCAGCCGAAAACAGCCGCCTTTTATTTGCCCGCAGCTTTGTGTAAACCGGGCGCCAACACATCCCCGCAGCGAAAGAAGACGGGCAAAGACCATGGAAAAATTCACCAAGCTCACCGGCGTTGCCGCGCCGATGCCGATCGTCAATGTCGATACCGACATGATCATCCCCAAGGATTATCTCAAGACGATCAAGCGCACTGGGCTCGGCAGCGGGCTGTTCGCCGAAATGCGCTACAAGGACGACGGTTCGGAAAATCCGGATTTCGTGCTCAACAAGCCCGCCTATCGCAAGGCGCAGATTCTGGTCGCCGGCGACAATTTCGGCTGCGGTTCGAGCCGGGAGCACGCGCCGTGGGCGCTGCTCGATTTCGGCATCCGCTGCGTCATCTCGACCTCGTTCGCCGACATTTTCTACAACAACTGCTTCAAGAACGGCATCCTGCCGATCACCGTCAGCCCCGAGGATCTGGAGAAGCTGATGGACGACGCCTCGCGCGGCTCCAACGCAACGGTGTCGGTCGACCTCGAAGCCAAGGAAATCCGCGGACCGGACGGCGGGATGGTCAAGTTCGACCTCGACGATTTCAAGCGGCACTGCCTGCTCAACGGGCTCGACGACATCGGCCTGACCATGGAGAAGGCCGGCGCCATCGCCTCGTTCGAGGAGCGGAACGCCCAGCTGCGTCCCTGGGCCTGAACGGTACGATGATCCCGGCCGCGACAGGCCGGGTTCGTGGCGGCTGAACGGAGGGACAGTCATGACACGTTCGCTTCTTGCCGGCGCCTGCGCGCTGGCGTCGATTCTGATGCCGGTGGCTGGCGCGCATGCACAGACCGACATGGTGCTCGTGCCGGCTGACGATGCCTCCGGCGGGGCCGCCGACCTGGGCGCGTCGAGCAATGCGGCCCTAGCCGACGATGACAGCCAAGCACCGGTCCCGTTCGAGAGTGGGCAGCTGACCATCACCCAGCAGGAAGAGTATGGCGAGAAGGTGCTGGCCTATGACGGCAAGCAGCTGGCCAGCAATTACGAGGTGTCCTTCGACAGGATCGTCAAGGTCGGCGGGGTCAACGTCGCGCTGGTCGATGTCGGCGATGGCGGCAACCAGTGCGGCCCGGCCACGGTGATCGTCTGGAAGCCAGAAGGCGGCACCATCCAGAGCACCACGGTCGAGCAGGATGAATGCGGCGCACCGCCGGCTGCGATCTCCGACAGCGCCATCTATTTCGTGCCCTATCTGCTGCCGGGCGTTTCCAAGCCGGCGCTGCAATGGTCGCCGACGGACGGGCTGACGACTTCCGGCAATCTCACCTATATGCCGGAGCCCGGCACTGACTGGAAAGACGTCGATCCGTCGAAATACGATAACATCGTCGACGCCTTCCACAACGAGGCCGTCTACAGGCTGGCCGAGACGCTGCTCGGCAAGGAGATGCCCGAGATGGCGACCAGCCTGCTGGTCGGCGGCGGCACCGAGAAAACCGCCTCGGGCGCCTTTTATGCCAGCGGCTGCGTGCCGCACGATTGCGGCGGCAATGACGGCTTCATGGCGGTCGATCCGGCCAACCACAAGCTTCTATTTCGCCCGCCGGGGCGACAAGCCCGAGCCGGACGTGTGGCCAGCTGTGAACACGTGGCCCGCCGAGGTCAGGGAAGCGATGGACAAGGCGCTCGGCTCGCCGAATTAGCTTCTCTGCTTCGCGCCTTCGTTCCCGAGGCGGGGCCGAGCGGGGCAGTCGTGATCTTAGAGCATCGACAAAAAACCCGGCGCATGGCCAGGCTTTCCGTCGACTAGGAATTTCTATCAATCGCCATCGATCGCCGTGGCGATGCGGGCGATGGCCTGTTGATAGTTGCTCGCGTCATTCCAGCCGGCAATTGCACCGAGATTCGCCTGCGCGCTGGCACCCGCCTGCCAACCATGAGCCTTGAGGAAGTTGGCGGTGGAAGCCAACGCAGTGGCCTTGTCGCGCAGATTTCCGCTGCCGACCCCGTATTTCAAAACATTTCCGGGCAGGAACTGCGTATGGCCAATCTCGCCATGCATAGCGCCGACCGACGAGGCGCTCAACGCTCCGCGATCAACCAGCTTCAGGGCTGCAACAGCATGCGGGTAAAAGAACTCCGGGCGGCGGCAATCATAGGCAAGCGTTACAATGGCAGAGACCGTATTCTGCTTGCCCAAGAAGGAACCGAAGCCAGTCTCCATACCCCAGATGGCGAGCAACACACCCGGCGTCACGCCGTAGGTCCGTTCGATCTTGTCGAACAGCGCCGCGTTCGACTTCTTCAGCGAACGGCCCTTGGAAATGATCGTGGACGCGCCACGGCGCTTCATGAAAGCTTCCACCGAGCCACCGAAAGCCTTGTGGATAGCGCGGTCGGCGGCGATCGTCCTTTTTGCGTAGGTCGCGTTAGCCAGAGCGGCCAGACCCTTCGAGCCTACACCGTTGGCCTTGGCCTCCGCGGCGAACTCAGCCTTCCACGCTTCGAAGCCCGCGCCATTATTGCCGCACTGGGCGGCCTGTGCCGCTGTTGCCGCCGCAAGCATCATCAATGCTGCCGCCGCGAAAATCTTCCCCTTGGCAAAAAATGCCATGTTTTTCTCCTGGTTGCCTGGATCTTGTCCCAAATATGAATTTGCCAGCGAAACGCCCGCTTGTCACCGTTGGAGCGACGTGCGCCCACTTGGACGCAGTACGTTCCAACACTTTACAATCTGCGCATCGTGCTTCCGAAAATCGGCACCGATTTTCGAGCCGATGCGCTAAGAACTCGTTTACGCATCGCCGCCGCAGCGCTGGCGAATGCCGGACAACTTGCTTACGATCAAGTAATTATTGTGGCGGGGGGCTAGAATATTCATGGAAGACGTTGACGTCGTGATCATCGGCGCCGGCTCGGCGGGACTTTCCGCCGCCAAGACCCTGCGTGCGGCCGGCCTTTCCTTCAAGCTGTTCGAAGCGATGAACCGTATCGGCGGCCGCGCCTGGACCAGCGATCAGCATTTCGGCGTTCCTTTCGACATCGGCTGCGCCTGGCTGCACGCGGCCGACCGAAATCCCTACTTCCCCGAGGCGCAAGCTGCCCGCTGGACGCTTCATCATCACGACATGAATATCGACCACCTCTATTATCGCAACCGAAAGGCGAGCGAGGACGAAGAGGCCGCAGTGAAGGCGGCCGATATCAGGCTGTTCGAGCTGCTGGCGGCGCATGAGGTCAAGGTTGGTGACGACGACCGTCTTTCGGCGTTGCTCGCCAAGGGCCATGCGCCGCGCGCCGCCGCCACCTTTGCCGGGCCGATGGACTTTGGCGCCGACGAGGACGAGATATCGATCCGCGACTTTCAGGCCGCCGCCGATCTCGATCCGAACTACTTCACCAAGGAGGGGTTCGGCGCGCTGGTCGCCCGTTTCGGCGCCGACGTGCCGGTCGAGCTGTCGACGCCGGTGCGGAAAATCGTCTGGGACGTGCCCGGCGTCGCCTGCGTCACCGATCGCGGCACCATCCGCGCCAAGGCGGCCATCGTCACCGCCTCGCCGGCGGTGCTCGCCTTCGAGGAGATCGAATTCGCGCCGGCGCTGCCCGACACGCATTTCGCTGCCTTCTTCGACCTGCCGATGGGCATGCTGACCAAGCTGCCGGTTGAGATCAGGGGCACAAGGCTCGGGCTGGCGCCCTTCGACGACCTGCTGATCGAGCGGCTGGCCAGGCACGACATCTACTTCCTCTGCTTTCCCTTCGACCTCGACCTGATGGTCGGCTTCGTCGGCGGTGATTTTGCCTGGGAGATGTCGGCGGCGGGCGAGGCGGCAGGCGTCGACTTCGTCGTCGACCGGCTGTGCGCCATCTTCGGCGGCGATGTGCGAAAACATATCGGGCGCGCCATGATGACCAATTGGGGCGGCGAGCGGTTCGTGCGCGGCGCCTATGCGGCGGCCCGACCCGGCCGTTCGCAGGCGCGCGCCACGCTGATGCAACCGGTGGCGGAAAAAATCTTCTTCGCCGGCGAGCATCTGGCCGGTCCGCTGATGCAAACCTGCGGCGGCGCCAGGCTATCGGGCGAGGCGGTGGCGAGAACGGTCGCCGCCCAGCTTGCGGAAAAATAGCAACGGCAGGAACGCCAGCCGCCGACAGGCGTTTGGGCGATATGCCGCTCCGCACTATATCCGGGCTGATGATTTGAGACCTGGTGATTTGAGATTGGTATGAAGCTCTTCGATTGCCCGCATTGCGGCCACCGCCTCTATTTCGAGAACGCCCAGTGCCTGAACTGCGCCAGCTCCGTGCTCTACGATCCCGGGCATGCGCGCTTCGTGCTGTCCGGCGCCGGCGGCGTTTTCCAGTGCACCAATGCCGACGAGTGCGCCTGCAACTGGATGGCTGAACCTGGCCGTGCCTTCTGCCGCGCCTGCGTGCTGAACCAGTTGATCCCGGACCTTTCAGTCGAGGGCAACCGCCGTCGCTGGATTCGCGTCGAAGCGGCAAAGAAGCGGGCAATCTATTCGCTGCTCGCCGCCGGACTGCCGGTCGCGCCCAAGCAGAACGCCGGCGACGAGGCCGGCCTCGCCTTCGACTTCCTCGCCGATCCGATAGGCGGTCCGGGTGGCGAGCGTATCCTGACCGGCCATGACAACGGCCTGATCACACTCAATGTCGCCGAGGCGGACTCCGCCGAGCGCGAAAGACGGCGCGTCGAGATGGGCGAGAACTACCGCACTTTGCTCGGCCATTTCCGCCACGAACTCGGCCACTATTACTGGGACCGCCTGATCCGCGACGACCCGCAACGGCTTGCCGCCTTCCGTGCATTGTTCGGCGACGAGCGCACCGATTACGAGCACGCGCTGAAGGCCTACCATGCCAATGGCGCGCCGCCCGACTGGCAGCAGGACCACATTTCCGCCTATGCCACGTCCCATCCCTGGGAGGACTGGGCCGAGACATGGGCACACCATCTGCACATCACCGATACGCTGGAGATGGTGCATGCGCTGAATTTCCCGCTCGGCCGGCTGGAAACCGTGGAGGCCAACGACCTGTCGCGGGGCGACACTGGCGGCGAGCTGCAACCGGCGCCGTCGGAACCTGCCGCCGTTCCCGAACCGTTCGAAAAGATCCTGGCCCGCTGGCTGGTGCTGTCGGAAGCGTCGAACTCGATCAACCGCTGCATGGGCCTGCCGGACCTCTATCCCTTCGTCATCTCGGAGGTGACGGCCCAGAAGCTGGCCTTCGTCCACGACCTCCTGACCGGTGTCGTGAAAGAAACCGGAACAAAACGTGAGCCGGCCGAGGCGTTTTAGCCGGAACGCATGAGGCGTTGTTTCGTTTTCGTTCGCGAGGGACCATCAAAACGGAGCGAAACCATGAAGCGCATACTGTTTCCTGCTGTCGCCGGAGCGCTTGTCGCGATATCCGGCACAGCCTTGGCCGATACCGCCGTCTCGGCTGTCGCCGATCTCAACATTCGCGCCGGCCCCGGCCCGCAATATCCGGTCATTGGCGTGCTCGCCGCCGGCCAGTCGGCAACGCTTGATGGCTGCATCCAAAACAGCAAATGGTGCACCATAGCCGAGGCCAATGGCCAGGGCTGGATCTATTCCGACTATGTGACGGCCGATTTTGGCGGCAACGAGGTCGTCCTGACCCGGCGCCCGGCCGACGCAGACATTACCATCGTCGAAGCGCCCGCCGACGTCGACGATCCCGACATCTATACCGGAGCGATCGTCGCTGGCGAGCCGATCGAGCCGATCAGGCGGCCGCCGGCCGAAGTCCGCACCTATATCGAGACCAACCGGGTCGACCCGGTCTATCTCGAGGGCGAGGTGGTTACCGGCGCGACCTTACCCGACACCGTCGAGTTGCGCGAGATTCCGGACTATGACTACCGCTATGTCTATGTGAACGGTCAGCCGGCACTGGTCGATCCCGGCACCCGACGCATCATGTACGTCGAGCGCTGACATCAGCAAGCAATCAGGTGGCCGCCCGGCAAGAGCCAACGGCGGCCGCCTCTGTCCGATATCGTTAACCTGAGCTTCGTGCTGGAGCGGCGTGCCCGCCGCTCCAGCCTTTTGTTCGAGCATCTGATTTTCCCAAAACCGGTTCCACTTTTGGGTCCGATGCTCTAGATCATGCGACCCGATGCATCAGGCAAGGAACCCGCGTGACGATCGATCCTGCCGCCTTCGAGCATTATCGGCGCTCTCCCAACGCCAAGACGACCCTGCCGCGGCTCCTGCTCGGAACGGCGATCGTCGTCCTGTTCTGGGTCGCGACAACCATGGCCGTGCTGTTCGGCGGCGCCTATCTATTTGTTATCTGGCAGGCATCGTCTGGCACCCCGATAGAAGGAGGGGCGGTACAGAATTTCATGGCCTCGCCCGCCGGAATCCTCGCCGCGCTCGCCTCCTTTGCCGGAATCTGGCTCGGCCTGTGGGCTGCCATGCGCTGGGTCCATCGCGAGCCGCTGATGGCGCTGATCGGTACCAGCCGCCGCGTTTCGCGCTCGGGATTTCTTAGGGGATTGGCCGCGGTGCTGATCACATCGCTGCTCTCCGAAATCCTGCTCTATCTCTTGCAGCCCGACATTGCACGCGGTGCGATCGGCCTGTCGTCCTGGCTGCTGTTCCTGATCCCGATCGCTGCGCTGGCCCTGCTGCAGACCTCGTCCGAAGAGGTGCTGTTTCGCGGCTATCTCCTCAGGGGCCTGGCCAACCGGTTTCAAAATCCCTTCATCTGGGCATTGCTGCCAGCGCTTCTGTTCACTTCGATGCATTGGAGCCCAAGCTCGACGGCCGCCATCAACGCTTGCGTGCTGGCCTCGATCGCCGCTTTTGCGCTGCTCCTGACGCTTGTAGTCTATGCCACGGGCAATCTCGGCGCGGCCTTCGGCGCCCATCTCGGCAACAATCTGACTGGTTTCCTGCTGATTTCGCACCAGCAAAGCTACAATTCCTTCGCCCTGTTCAACGCCAAGCCGCTCGAAGGCCCCGGCTGGACGACGCTTGATGCCGTCCTCATCGCGGCGATCGGCATCGTCTGCAGCCTGTTGACTGTTCTGCTGCTGCTGCATCCGCGCTCGCCGCTGAAGGTCGGGCCGGATAAGGCGGAGTCGGAAGAAAACGCCTGATGTCACTATACGGGGAGATGTGCCCGGCAGGGCGATGAGGGGCAGCGCAAACCTGAAGCGATTGGCCATCGCTTTTTGTCCGCACCTTGACTCCGCGGCCGATTTCCTGTCTACACGCCGCGAATTCCGCGACGAGTATCCCTCCGAGCAAGCCGACCGGGACGCCGAAGCCTGTTTGAGGTGACGTGCTGTAAATCGATCCTGGAGGCCAACATCCGGCAGCGCTGTGCGCCCCCGGGTGCTTTTTGGCTTTGGGCTTTTGCCCGGGCTGGCTTTGTTTGGGCTGGCTTTGAGTTGGATACTGGGCGCGAACGCATTACCTCTCGGATCGAACCCGAACCGAGATTGAAGGAAGACGGATGTTTGAATCCCTTCAGGAGCGCCTTGGCTCCATCCTGAACGGCCTTACCGGCCGCGGTGCCCTGTCCGAAGCCGATGTCTCGGCGGCGCTGCGCGAGGTGCGCCGTGCGCTGCTCGAGGCCGACGTGGCGCTGGAAGTGGTGCGTTCCTTCACCGACAAGGTGCGCGAGAAAGCCGTCGGCGCCGCCGTGCTGAAGTCGATCAAGCCCGGCCAGATGGTCGTCAAGATCGTCCATGACGAGCTAGTCGAGATGCTGGGCGCCGAGGGCGTCGCCATCGACCTCAATGCACCGGCTCCGGTCGTCATCATGATGGTCGGCCTGCAAGGTTCCGGCAAGACCACGACATCGGCCAAGATCGCCAAGCGCCTCACCGAGCGTCAGAACAAGAAGATCCTGATGGCCTCGCTCGACACGCGGCGTCCCGCCGCGCAGGAGCAGCTCCGTCAGCTCGGCGAGCAGGTCAAGGTCGCCACGCTGCCGATCGTCGAGGGCCAGACGCCGGTCGACATTGCCCGCCGCGCCGTGCAGGCGGCAAAGCTCGGCGGCCATGACGTCGTCATCCTCGACACCGCCGGCCGCACCCATATCGACGAGCCGCTGATGGTCGAGATGGCCGACATCAAGAAGGTGTCGTCGCCGCACGAAATCCTTTTGGTCGCCGATTCGCTGACCGGCCAGGACGCCGTCAATCTGGCGAAAAGCTTCGATGAGCGCGTCGGCATCACCGGGCTGGTGCTGACCCGCATGGATGGTGATGGGCGTGGTGGTGCCGCACTTTCCATGCGCGCCGTCACCGGCAAGCCGATCAAGCTGATCGGCACCGGCGAGAAAATGGACGGGCTGGAGGAATTCCATCCCAAGCGCATCGCCGACCGCATCCTCGGCATGGGCGACATCATCAGCCTGGTCGAAAAGGCTGCCGAAAACATCGACGCCGAGCAGGCGGCGGCGATGGCCAAGAAGATGCAGTCGGGCAAGTTCGACCTGAACGACCTTGCCGGCCAGCTTCAGCAGATGTCGAAGATGGGCGGTATGGGCGGCATCATGGGCATGATGCCGGGCATGGGCAAGATGAAGGACCAGATGGCTGCCGCCGGTCTCGACGACAAGATGTTCGGCCGCCAGCTCGCCATCATCTCGTCAATGACCAAGGCCGAGCGCGCCAACCCCGATATTCTGAAGCACTCGCGCAAGAAGCGCATCGCCGCCGGCTCCGGCACCGATGCGGCCGAGATCAACAAGCTCCTGAAGATGCATCGCGGCATGGCCGACATGATGAAGGCGATGGGCGGCAAGGGCAAAGGCGGTGGCCTGATGCGCGGCATGATGGGCGGCCTGGCCCAGAAGATGGGCCTCGGCGGCATGATGCCTGGGGGTATGGGAGGCATGGGTGGCCCGGGCGGCATGATGGGCGGCGGCATGCCGGACCTGTCCAAGATGGACCCCAAACAGCTCGAAGCCTTGCAGAAGCAGGCGCAGGCAGCCGGTCTCGGCGGCATGAAGGGCCTGCCCGGTAGTCTTCCTGGGGGTGGCGGCCTGCCTGGGCTGCCCGGCGGCATGAAGCTTCCTGGTCTGCCGGGACCTGGCGGCGGCCTGCCAATGCTCGGCAAGAACGGCCCCGGCAAGAAGAAGTGAGGGCGCCATGAACGAAGAGAAGGACATGGCCGACGCTCGTGCGGCGCTGGTCGACTACCGCGCCTCGATCGACAACATCGATGCAGCGCTCATCCACATGCTGGCCGAGCGCTTCCGCTGCACCAAGGCGGTCGGCGAGCTGAAGGCATCGCATGGCCTGCCGCCGGCCGATCCGGCACGCGAGCAGCAGCAGATCGCCCGCCTTCGCCAACTGGCGAAGGACGCCCATCTCGACCCGGATTTCGCGGAGAAATTTCTGAACTTCGTCGTCCGTGAAGTGATCCGGCATCACGAGCATATCGCCGCATCCAACGGCGTAACGAAAACCGGCTGAGGACCAGTGCGTGTCGCCCAAAAGTGCGCAGCGGTTTTGGGACAACGACATGCATAAAGACAACAGTCATAACCCCGATCAACGAAAATCAGAATTTTAGGAGAAAGAAAATGCCACTGAAAATCCGACTGGCCCGTGCGGGCTCGAAGAAGCGTCCCTATTACCACGTCGTCGTCGCCGACGCCCGTTCGCCGCGCGACGGCCGTTTCATCGAGTCGCTCGGCTCGTGGAACCCGCTGCTGCCCAAGGACGGCGAGCGGGTCAAGGTCGACGCCGACCGCGTCAAGCATTGGCTCTCGCACGGCGCCCAGCCGACCGACCGCGTGCTGCGCTTCCTCGACGAGGCCGGCATTGCCAAGCGTGAGGCCCGCTCCAACCCGAAGAAGGCCGAGCCCGGCAAGAAGGCGCAGGAACGCGCCGCACTTCTGAAGAAGGCGCAGGACGATGCAGCCGCCGCTGTTGCCGCCGCGGCAGCCGCGCCGGCCGAGGCGGAAGCCGCGACCGCCGAATAATCTGCTTTTTATCCCCTACGAAACGGCGGGCGCCTTTGTCCGCCGTTTTGCTGTTTCGTCCGACTTATGACGCGGCCCGATCAATAGCCTTCAGGGCAGCGGGCGATGTAGACACGCCCATCGCGACCGCGATAGCGGCACCGGCCGGGTTCGGTAGCACGACCGATCAGTGCGCCGGCGAGGGCGCCGACAGCACCACCGACCACCGCACCTTCAACTGCGTCATCGGCCACTGCAGCACCGACCGCCGCGCCGCCCAGGCCACCGACCGCAGCGCCCTGTTCTGTCCGGGAACAGGCTGCGAGCGAGGTTGCCAGTACCATCAGGACTACCAGTTTCTTCATCGTCGTTCCTCTCAACCGGGGTTTTCCGTCCTCGCCGCCACATCTTCTAACTCGCAACCGGGCGATTTGATCCAAAGACAAAGAAGAAGGGCGGCGGCAGACGGCGCCTTCTCTGGCGGCGTGACCGCCATCGAACGGCTTTTGAAGTCGCCGCTATCGGTTGAACTGGATCAGCGCTCGCATCCTGGGGTTGCGCAGGAAAAGGCCGCCCCACAAGATGAAGCCGAGATAGACGCCGAACAGTGTGTGCGAAAACAGCGGGCTGCCGATACGTAAATGCGTCGCGATGGCGCCACCGAGGTAGGCGGTGAGCAGGATGGCGCCAAGCACCGAGGTGCGCGGCACCGCATAGAGCGCGGTCGAGACCAGTCCGATGATGCCGAGCATGCGCGAGACATTGGGATCGGCCGGCCAGCCGAGTTGCACCATAGTCTGGGTGACGACATCGAGCGGCGGCAGCTTGATGACGCCGTCGAAGATCATGAACAGCACGATGAGGGCGCTGAGCCCTCGGCCGGTCCACAGCGCGCCCGGCGTGACGGATGCAGTTTGAGACATGGTCATTGGTCCTCCGGTTGTTTCGAGCCCTCTTCGCCAGGGTCGAACCAAGGACGCGGCGTGAGGCGGCGATCCGACACGCCTACGATCTTTTGAGCGCACGGTGCTGCGATGAACGCGGGAACAAACCCTAGGAAAAATAATATTTTTCGGCAGGGATCATTTTCGGCGGCGACTCGTCGAGCGCCTCGAACACCGAGATTTCACAGACGCGGCACAGGCCGTCGAGGGCGAGATCGTTGGCCTCGGTGCCGAATGGGTCCTCGAGTTCCTCCGAAAGCGCGTCGAGGCCGAAGAAGGTGTAGGCGATCAGCGCCGTGAACAGCGGCGTCGCCCAGCCGGCAGTCGATGCGAGCCCAAACGGCAGCAGCAGGCAGAAGATATAGGCGGTGCGCTGCAGGAGCAGCGTATAGGCAAACGGAAGCGGTGTTCCCATGATGCGCTCGCAGCCGGCCTGCGCTGCCGCGATTTGCGACAGGCGCTCGTCGAGGATGCGGTAGCCCATAACATCGATCGCGCCGGCCCTGTACAGCGCGCCGGCTCGCTCGCCCATCCGCCGCACCATGGCATCGGGCGCGTTGGCCGCCTTGGCGGCACTTTCGGCCTCTTCGCCGATGAACGCGCGTGCCTCGGTGGTGGCGTCGACCCGCCGAAGCAGGCCGCGCAAAAAGTGGCAGAAGGCGATCGCCTCCATCAGCAGGCCGCGCAGTTCCGCCCGGTTTTCGATCAGCCCGGTGCTGGCGCGCGCCAGATTGCGAATGTCGAAGACAAGCTGGCCCCACAGCTTGCGCGCCTCCCACCAGCGGTCATAGGCGGCATTGTTGCGGAAGCCGAGATAGATCGACAGCGCCACACCGAGCAAGGCGAACGGCGCGGGGCCGGCATTGCCGAAGTCGAGCTTCAGTGCCCTGACCGCCAGCACCACCAGCGCGCCATAGACGCCGAAGCCGAAGATCTGCGGCAGGATGCGCGGCACCACCGAGCCGCGCATGATGAAGAACAGATGCAAGAATCCCGGGCGCGGGCGAACGATCATCGAAACCCCTTTCACGGACCGGCAATGATCCTGATCGGTTCCATTGTGCGACGCAATACACGCACAAGCCCAACCGCCAGCGACATGGCGATGTCGTCTTGCCGGCCTGGGGCCGAGCACGTTATCGAAAGTCCGCAAGACATTCGGGAGCAATCGATGGCCGGCGAGACCGATCTGAAGAAACTGCTGGCAACGATGACGCCGGAATTGCGTCCCGGCATCCACGTCTTCGCCACACTGCCGCGCGATGCGCCCGTATCGGTCAGCCTCGAGCCGGTGATGCTGTTTCGCGAGCGCGAGGGGACGACGGTGATCGCGCTAGAGGAGGAAGCCGAGGCCGCTGACCTGGAGATCGTGTTTCGCTGCCGCATGGTGACGCTGAACATCCATTCGTCGCTGGAGGCGGTAGGCTTCCTCGCCGCCATCACCACGCGTCTTGCCGCCGCCGGCATGGGCGTCAATCCGGTCTCGGCCTTCTACCACGACCATCTGTTCGTCCCGGCCGACCGGGCGGAGGAGGCGGTCGCGATATTGACGAAGCTGGCGGAAGAGAATCGTGGGTGAGGCGGGCGCCTTGTGTCTGGAAATGTGGGCGCTGCCCTCATCCCCCTGCGGGGACCTTCTCCCCGTAAAACGGGGAGAAGGGGCTAACCGGCCGAAGGCCGAGCCCGCGACTGCGGGCCGCCGGTTGACCGGCGCCCCGCGGAGGGCCTGCCGCGGCAGCGGCGATGCGGCCCGTGAGCGAGAATTTAAATCGGCCGAAGGCCGAGCCGTGAGCGAGAATCAAGCCGCCTTCTTCTTCGGCTGGATCAGCCCGCGCTCGATCAGCAATTCGGCGATCTGCACGGCGTTGAGTGCCGCGCCTTTGCGCAGATTGTCGGAGACGATCCACATCGACAGGCCGTTGTCGATGGTCGAATCCTCGCGGATGCGAGAGATGAAGGTGGCGTCCTCGCCTGCCGAGTCCAGCGGCGTGATGTAGCCGCCGTCCTCGCGCTTGTCGAGAACCTGGCAGCCCGGCGCTTCGCGCAGGATCTCACGTGCTTCCTCGGCGGTGATCGGCTTTTCGAACTCTATGTTGACCGCTTCCGAATGGCCGATGAACACCGGCACGCGCACGCAGGTCGCCGTCAGCTTGATCTTGGGGTCGAGCATCTTCTTGGTCTCGGCGACCATCTTCCACTCTTCCTTGGTGAAGCCGTCGTCGAGGAAGACGTCGATATGCGGGATGACGTTGAAGGCGATGCGCTTGGTGAACTTCTTGACGTCGACCTGGTCGGCGACGAATACGGCGCGGGTCTGCGTGAACAACTCGTCCATGCCTTCCTTGCCGGCGCCGGAGACCGATTGATACGTGGCGACGACGACGCGCTTGATGGTGGCGAAGTCATGCAGCGGCTTCAGCGCCACGACCAGCTGCGCCGTCGAGCAGTTCGGGTTGGCGATGATGTTCTTGCGCGTGAACAGCGAAATCGCGTCCGGGTTCACTTCCGGCACGATCAGCGGCACGTCCTGATCGTAGCGGAAGGCCGACGAGTTATCGATGACGACGCAGCCCTGCTTGCCGATCTTCGGCGACCATTCTTTCGAGACGTTGCCGCCGGCCGACATGATGCAGATGTCGGTGTCGGAAAAATCATATTGGTCGAGCGCTCTGACCTTCAGCGTGCGGTCGCCGAACGACACTTCCGTGCCTTGGCTGCGCCGCGAGGCCAGCGCCACCACTTCGCTCACCGGAAAGCCGCGCTCTTCCAGTATGTTGAGCATTTCCCGGCCCACATTGCCCGTGGCGCCGACGATTGCAACCTTGAAACTCATCGAAATCTCCTGTCCTCTCCGCTCGGTTTTGGAGAAAACCCGCCGGCCGATGCGGGTTTCAACCCCCGGGCCGGACCCGGGAGAGGGTGGTTAGGCCAAGGGAATCAGACCGTTTTAGTGGTCGTTTTAGCCGTAGTTTTGCTGGAACGAGGAGACGCGCCGACACGCCCGGCCCAATGGTTCGCATTGCGGCCGGGAAAGTCGAATGCAAGAAGCGCCATCAAAAGGCCGCGCATCGAAACTATCCCGTTCGGTGCCGGCTTTTACGCGGTTTGCGTAAAGAGTCAATCGCGACGAGGCGAGGCGGCTTGCCCTGTACAATGGCGGCGGCGCGAAGTACGAACAATTGGATCGTTAGGCTCGTGGCGCTCCTGGCGCTCGCCGACGGATGACCCATTGCCGGGCAAAAAAGAATCCGAATTCCGAAAGAAGCATATGTCCAACTTCGAAGCACTTGTCCCCGCGCTGGCAAAGGCGCTGGAAAAACGCGGCTATGTCGAGCTGACACCGGTACAGAAGGCGGTTCTCGAGCTCGGGCAGGCCGATGCGCTGGTTTCGGCGCAGACCGGCTCCGGCAAGACCGTCGCCTTCGGGCTCGCCCTGGCGCCGACCCTTCTCGATGGCGCCGAGCGCTTTTCCCACGCCGCAGCACCGCTGGCGCTGGCCGTGGCGCCGACGCGGGAATTGGCCCTGCAGGTGACGCGCGAGCTCGAATGGCTCTACGAACTGACCGGCGCAGCGATAGCGTCCTGCGTCGGCGGCATGGACATGCGCACCGAGCGGCGCGCGCTGGAACGCGGCGCCCATATCGTCGTCGGCACGCCCGGCCGGCTGCGCGACCACATCACCCGCAACTCGCTCGACATGTCGGCGCTCAAGGCCGTCGTGCTCGACGAGGCCGACGAGATGCTCGATCTCGGCTTTCGCGAGGATCTGGAATTCATCCTCGACGCCGCGCCCGCCGAGCGCCGCACGCTGATGTTTTCGGCCACCGTGCCGCGCTCCATCGCCACGCTGGCCAAGGGCTACCAGCGCGATGCGGTACGCATCTCGGCCTCCGGCGAGGAAAAGCAGCACCTCGACATCGAATACCGGGCGCTGAGCGTGGCCCAAGCCGACCGGGAGAACGCCATCATCAACGTGCTGCGCTACTACGAGGCGAAGAACGCACTGGTGTTCTGCAACACCCGCGCTGCCGTCAATCACCTGACCGCGCGCTTCAACAACCGCAACTTTTCCGTCGTCGCGCTTTCGGGCGAGCTGAGCCAGAACGAGCGCAGCCACGCGCTGCAGGCGATGCGCGACGGCCGCGCAAAAGTCTGCATCGCCACCGACGTGGCGGCGCGCGGCATCGACCTGCCCAATCTTGAACTGGTGATCCACGCCGACCTGCCGACCAATCCGGAGACGCTTCTGCACCGTAGCGGGCGGACCGGACGGGCGGGACGCAAAGGCGTCAGCGCGCTGATCGTGCCCAACAATGCTCGCAGGCGCACCGAACGGCTGCTGCAAAGTGCCGGCCTTGCGGCGACATGGGCAAGCCCGCCTTCGGCCGACGACGTTCTGCGCCGCGACGACGAGCGCATCCTCGCTGACCCGGCCTTCGCCGAACCTGTGACGGACGATGAGCGCGGTTTCGTCAACGCGCTTCTCGACCAGCGTGGCGCCGAACTGGTGGCGGCCGCCTTTGTGCGGATGTGCCGCTCCAGCCGCTCGGCGCCCGAGGATCTCCTTGACGTCGCATCGTTCACGCCGTCAGGCGACAGGCCCTCTGGCGATCGATCCGCCCGTCGCGACGAGGCGCCAAGCCGCCGCGACGATTTCGGCGACAGCGTCTGGTTCTCGCTGTCGGTGGGGCGCCGGCAGAATGCCGAGCCGCGCTGGCTGATCCCGATGCTGTGCCGGACAGGCGGCATCTCCAAGCGCGAGATCGGCGCCATCAAGATGCAGCCGGAGGAAACCTTCGTGCAGATCGCGGCGGATTGGGCCGACCGGTTTCTCCAGGCGATCGGCCCCGACCGCAAGCTGCAGAACAACATCGCGGTGAAGCGGCTGGACGGCACGCCCGACCTGTCGCGGGCCGGCTATCAGGAGCCACGGCCGGACAAGAAGCCACACCGTGGCAAGCGGACGTTCGACCAGAACGCGCCCAAATTCGAGAAGCGCGCACCGTCAGCCGATCAGCGCCCCGCCGCGTTCGAGGCAAAGCCCTGGGCCGGGAAGGCAAGCAAGCCGAAATTCGACAAGACCGGCCCCGCCAAGAACAAGAAGCCGAAGAAGCGGCCGGCTTAGCGATTTGCCGGCATCGTTGGCTTGTCATGGTCTGCAAGGGGCTGTCTTTCGGCAAGGCAATCGATTCAGGTCTGCGCCGCCCCTCATCCGCCTGCCGGCACCTTCTCCCCGTAAACGGGGAGAAGCCCGCTGGCCGCAGCCTCGGCGTTCTTTCCGCGACGCCCGCGATTGGCGAGACCGGCGATGACAGCGCACTTCTCCCCGTCACTATACGGGGAGAAGTGCCCGGCAGGGCGATGAGGGGTGGCGCAGACTTCGACGATTGGTCGTCTCCAACACGAGTGGGGCGCTATCTTTTGTCTGAAGCGATGCTCCCCCATTTCCGCGCACGCACCCCTTGCGGTCTGCCGCAACTTTGAACAGTCTGGCCAGCGGGGCGAGGGGCAGGACATGCGCGGCGAAGTGCTTCACTATGACGAGGACCACGGCTTCGGTTTCATCACCGGAGCCGACGGCAACCGCTACACGTTCGCGCGCGAGGATCTGCGCCGAGAGGCGTCGATGGCCAGGGGCACGGTTATCGAGTTCCAGCCGGCCGGCGGACGGGCACGCGACGTTTTTTCGATCCGTGCCCAGGCTGCCAGTCCGCCTGCCGCAACCGCCGCCCCGACTCAGGCCGGCAATGCGCCCGGGGCGCCGCAACATTTCGGCCGGTCCGCTGAAAGTCGTCCCGCCGCGGCTACCGGATTGTGGGATTATTTCTGGCGGGGCCTGACTGAAAATTACTTCAACTTCGCCGGTCGTGCCCGCCGCAAGGAATATTGGGGCTTTTGCCTGTTCTGGACGATCGCGCTGATTGTGGTCTTAGGCATTGGCCTCTTCATCGACGACGCCATGGGCAATATTGACGAATTGCCGGCAGTGACGGTCGGTCTTTGCGGTACGTTTGTGCTGGCGACGATCCCGTCATGGATCGGACTGAACGTGCGTCGCTTGCACGACATCGGCCTGACCGGCTGGCTTTTTCTGGCGGTGCTCATCCCAACCATCGGCTGGCTGATCATCCTGGTCTTCGCGCTGATCCCAACGCAGGCCCGTGAAAACCAGTGGGGTCCGGTGCCGGCGGGCGTCAGGGCCTAGCTGCTCGACACAGTGATCTTGTGGGGCTGGAAGGCGGGCGGACGTCGACCGCCACAGGCTCAGCCCAGGAACCTGGCGATGATCGCGTCGCCCATCTCAGCGGTGCCGACCTCGGTCATCCCAGGGGAAAGAATATCCCTGGTGCGCAAGCCCAGGTCGAGCACGGCGGCGATGGCGCTTTCCAGGCGGTCGGCCTCGGCCACCATGCCGAAGGAATAGCGCATGCACATGGCGAAGGAGGCGATCATGGCGATCGGGTTGGCGATGCCCTTGCCGGCGATATCCGGCGCCGAACCGTGCACCGGCTCATAGAGCGCCTTGCGCTTTTTCGTCCTGGCATCCGGCGCGCCGAGCGACGCCGACGGCAGCATGCCGATCGAGCCGGTCAGCATGGCGGCGATGTCGGACAGCATGTCGCCGAACAGATTGTCGGTGACGATGACGTCGAATTGTTTCGGCCAGCGCACCAGCTGCATGCCGCCGGCATCGGCCAGCATGTGATCGAGCTTGACGTCGGCATATCTGGCTTTGTGCGTCTGCGTGACGACTTCGTTCCACAGCACGCCCGACTTCATCACATTGCGTTTTTCCATCGAGGTGACGTGGTTCTTGCGTGTCCGCGCCAATTCGAAGGCGACGCCCGAGATGCGCTCGATCTCGAACGTGTCGTAGACCTGCGTGTCGATCCCGCGCTTCTGGCCATTGCCGAGATCGATGATCTGCTTGGGCTCGCCGAAATAAACGCCGCCGGTGAGTTCGCGCACGATCAGAATGTCGAGCCCTTCGACCACCTCCTGCTTGAGCGAGGACGACGCCGCCAGCGCCGGATAGCAAATGGCGGGCCTGAGATTGGCGAACAGCTCCATGTCCTTGCGCAGCCGCAGCAGTCCGGCCTCCGGGCGCACCTCATACGGCACCGCATCCCATTTCGGCCCGCCGACGGCGCCGAACAGCACCGCGTCAGCGGCCATCGCCTTGGCCATGTCGGCATCGGAAATCGCCGCGCCATGCGCGTCATAGGCGCAGCCGCCGACCAGCCCCTCATCGGTGATAAAACCGCTGTCGAGCTTGACGTTCATGGCGGCGATCAGCTTCTTCACCTCGGCCATCGCCTCGGGGCCGATGCCGTCGCCGGCGAGCAGGAGAAGATTTTTCGAAGCCATCCGGAACCGTCCTAAACTGTGGCGCATGAAATCGGAATCGATTTCGGAAAGGATCATGCGCAGAACTATAATTCGACGGCGTCCTTTGCGCGTCCAAAAGGACGCGCGGCGCTGTCGAGAGCCGCGGCCTTGCTAAACGCCAAGTGGCTCACGCGCAAGCTTTTGGTTCAGAGCATCTTTGTCGATCCTCGCGCCTCGACAAGGCGCGCAAGCTTCTGCACCGCCGTCGAACTCAGGACGTGCGCTTGAGTGCCGTCACTTCGATCTCGATCTTCATTTCCGGCTTGTTGAGCTGACAGACGATCATCGTCGCCGCCGGCTTGATGTCACCAAAGGCCTCGCCGAGGATCGGAAAGACGATGTCGACGAAAGCCGCGTCGGTGATGTAGTAATGCGCCCGCACCACATCGGCCATCTCAAAGCCGCCATCCTGCAGCGCCTTGGCGATCGTCGCCAGGCAATTGCGCGCCTGCGCCTCGACCGTCTCCGGCATCGACATGGTCGCATAGTCGTAGCCGGTCGTTCCGGATACGAAACACCAGTCGCCCTGTACCACGGCACGCGAATAACCGGCGGTCTTCTCGAAGGGCGAGCCGGTGGAGATCAGTTTTCGCATGGTTCCCTCGCATATTCCTAAGGCGATATTGAGCTGAAGAAGTGCCTTCCCGCCATGGGCCAGGCGGGGTGGATCGACAGTGCAAAACCGTTATAGGCCGGCCCTGCATTCGATCTGCGCAGCGACGTCGAGCGAGGCTCGAACTCCTCCGCAAGGCCCACCCGAAAGGCCAGCGGAACAGGCATCGGCCAACGCAGTGGTCTCCGTCCCGGAAAGCCGACCGGCAGCCAACTCGATAGTTTTCGGCGGCGAATTCAGTGGCAGGTCGCAAGGACCTTCGAGATTGGCCGAAACATCCTTCGTCATCCCAGGGCGGAGCAAGGAGCGCAGCGACGCGGCGCAGACCCTGGGATTGCCTGGCGGCAGTGCTCCTGCGGACCGAACGCTACCACCCCGTTCCGCGAAAAAAGCTCGACCCATTCTGGATTGGTCTTCTCGATCAGTTCGATGTTCCATTGGCGCCGTTGCGGATACAGGCACCGTTCTGAGCCGCTGCATTCTTCGCTGATGTCACGGAATGGATCCCAGGGTCTGCGCTCCGCTTCGCGTCGCTCCGCCCTAGGATGACGAAGGCGTGGTGGCCTGTGGCTAATCGCAGACGCTGGAGATTGGCGGCTGGGGGTAGGCGGCCGCCAACGACCGCCTTAGTCCTTTCTGACTCAGTCAAAGAGCCAAATCCCTCTGTACAGAGAAACTGGCTAGCTTTTTCGACTACGCGCCGCCAGCGTCCGCAACCTTAGCGCGTTGAGGCGGATGAAGCCTTCGGCGTCTTTCTGATCGTAGGCGCCACGATCGTCCTCAAAGGTGACCAGCGCGTCGGAATAGAGCGTCTTCTTCGACTTGCGGCCGGTGACGATGACGTTGCCCTTGTAGAGCTTCAGCCGCACCGTGCCTTCGACATCTTCCTGGCTCTTGTCGATCATCGCCTGCAGCATCAGGCGCTCGGGCGCGAACCAGAAGCCGTTGTAGATCAGCTCGGCATAGCGCGGCATGAACTCGTCCTTGAGGTGGGCGGCGCCACGATCGAGCGTGATCGATTCGATCGCCCGGTGGGCGGATATCAGGATGGTGCCGCCGGGGGTCTCGTAGACGCCGCGCGATTTCATGCCGACGAAACGGTTCTCGACAAGGTCGAGCCGGCCGATGCCGTTGTCGCGGCCGAGATCGTTGAGCGCCGCCAGCATCGTCGCCGGCGACAGTTTTTTGCCGTCGAGAGCGATCGGATCGCCTTTCAGGAATTCGATCTCGATCTCGGTGACCTTGTCCGGCGCGTCCATCGGCGAGATGGTGCGCTGGTGGACGAATTCCGGCGGCTCGCTCCACGGGTCTTCCAGCACTTTGCCTTCGGAAGACGAATGCAGCAGGTTGGCGTCGACCGAAAACGGCGCATCGCCCTTCTTGTCCTTCGGCACCGGAATCTGATGCTGCTCGGCGAAGTTGATCAGGTCGGTGCGCGACTTGAACGACCAGTCGCGCCATGGCGCGATGACCTTGATGTCGGGGTTGAGCGCATAGGCCGAGAGCTCGAAACGGACCTGGTCGTTGCCCTTGCCGGTCGCACCATGCGCAATCGCATCGGCGCCGGTCTCCCTGGCGATCTCGACCAGGTGCTTGGAGATCAGCGGTCGCGCGATCGAGGTGCCGAGCAAATAGGTGCCTTCATATACGGCATTGGCGCGGAACATCGGAAAGACGAAGTCGGAAACGAACTCCTCGCGCACATCCATGATGCGGATGTCCTTGATGCCCATCATCTCGGCCTTGCGCCGGGCCGGCTCCAGCTCGCCGCCCTGGCCGAGATCGGCGGTGAAGGTGACCACCTCGGCGCCAAGCTCGGTCTGCAGCCATTTCAGGATGATGGAAGTGTCGAGGCCACCGGAATAGGCGAGCACGACCTTCTTGACGGCTTTTGCTTTTGACATGCTGGGGGACATATTGGCGGTTCCGCGACAAGGGTTCTCGCCGGGCGAGGTATCACGGGCTTTCCGGGCTGCGCAAGAGGCGAACGGAGTTCAGGCCGTCGGTGAAGCTGCCGATCTCCCCGCAAGCGGGAGATCGGATGTCGCTGCGGCCTTCGCCAACTACCAACGGCGCCGACATCGAACTTTCGACCCGGCTGGATCAGACGCTTTGCTAGCGAGAAGCTGGCGCCGGCTTGGCGCCTGCGCTATAGGCTCCACCTGTTTATCCAGGGCCCGCCCATGTCCTTCATTCCCGATACCACAACGCTGATCCAGTTCGCCATCGCCACCGTGATCCTGGCGATCACACCCGGGCCTGATATGACGCTGTTCGTGTCGCGCACGCTGAGCCATGGCCGCGCCACCGGCTTTGCCTCGATGGCGGGCGCACTGTGCGGCACGCTGGTCCACACCACGCTGGTCGTGGTCGGCATCTCGGCGCTGATCGTCGCCTCGCCGATGTCCTTCCTGGCCTTGAAGATTTTCGGCGCCGGCTATCTCGTTTTCCTGGCCTGGCAGGCGATCACCAGGGGGTCGGCGTTTTCACCGGAGAAGAAGACCGGGCCTGAGATTTCGCTGTTCCGCGCCTGGGCGGCGGGGCTCGGTGTCAATCTGCTCAACCCGAAGATCATCCTGTTCTTCATGACCTTCCTGCCGCAGTTCGTCTCCGCGCATGATCCGAACGCGCCCGGAAAGCTGTTCTTCCTCGGCGCGATGTTCGTCGTTTTGTCGATCCCGGTAACAGCGCCGATGGTTTTTGCAGCAGAAAAATTCTCGGCGGCGATGAAGACCAGCCCGCGTGTGACGCGCGTCGTCGACTATCTGTTCGCCGGGGTGTTTTCGGCCTTCGCGCTCAAGATCCTGACCGCCCAGGCGAAGTAGGCGCGGACCTTCCGGCTTGGCGCCAGCTTCCGGCCGAGCGCCCGGCGCCCAGCCAGTAGAAAATGCCGCCGACCATGCCGCAGCCGATCACGGCAGCGACGACGCGCGGATCGGTGATCTCGAAATTGGCATCGGCGGTCTGGTAGACGAAGCCGAGGAAGACCGCCGCGACCACAGCGCCCGCCAGCGCATAGAACAGCCAGTCGCGCCGTCCGAGGATTTCCGAGACGAGGATGGCGATGGCTGCCGGCATGAAGGCAAAATAGGCGACGAACAGCGCAACGAAAGGGATAGAAAAATACAGCGAAGCAGTCGCCGTAGGGTGCGCGTGCTCCGGCGTGTAGCCCAACGACGCCAGAAACATGATATTGAGGAAGGCGCTGGCCGCCAGCGAGGCAATGCCATAGCCGATCAGGATGACGGCGAAGCGAATGAGATAGGCGACAAGGCGGGTCACGCCTCGCCGTGCCCCGCGATCATCATTGCTTCCAGCGCCAGCCGGTCGACCTTGCGCATGCGCTCGGAGTCCGACTTGAGCTGGCCGCAGGCCGCGAGGATGTCGCGGCCGCGCGGCGTGCGGATCGGCGAGGCATAGCCGGCATTGTTGATGTAGTCGGCGAATTTCTCGATCGTCTCCCAGTCCGAGCACTGGTAGTTGGTGCCCGGCCACGGATTGAACGGGATCAGATTGATCTTGGCTGGAATGCCCTTGAGCAGCTTGATAAGCCCCTTGGCGTCCTCGATCGAATCGTTGACGTCCTTCAGCATCACATATTCGAAGGTGATACGCCGGGCATTCGACAGGCCGGGATAGGCGCGGCAGGCGGCGATCAGCTCTTTCAACGGATATTTCTTGTTGATCGGCACTAAAAGGTCGCGCAAATCGTCATTGGTGGCGTGCAGCGAGATAGCCAGCATGACGCCGATCTCCTCGCCGGTGCGGAAGATTTCCGGCACGACGCCGGAAGTCGACAGCGTGATGCGTCTTTTCGACAGGGAAAGTCCATCGCCGTCCGACGCGATCAGCAGCGCCTTCTTCACCGCCTCGAAGTTGTAGAGCGGTTCGCCCATGCCCATCATGACGACGTTGGACACTTTCCGGCCCTCGGCCGGCACGATGGCGCCATCGGGTGTGTCGCGGTCGGGGAAATCGCCGAGCCGGTCGCGGGCGGTCAAAAGCTGGGCGAGAATTTCCTCGGCGGTGAGATTGCGCACCAGCTTCTGCGTGCCGGTGTGGCAGAAGGAGCAGGTCAGCGTGCAGCCGACCTGCGACGAGATGCAGAGCGTGCCGCGGCCCTCTTCGGGAATGTAGACGGTCTCGATCTCGACCGGCCGGCCGGCGCCGCGCGGCGGAAAACGAAACAGCCATTTGCGCGTGCCGTCGGAGGAAATCTGCTCCTCGACGATCTCGGGCCTGGCGACGGTGAAATGCTTGTCGAGCTCGGCGCGCAGATCCTTGGAGATGTTGAACATGCCGGCAAAGTCGGAGACGCCGCGCACATACATCCAGTGCCAGAGCTGCTGGGCGCGCATCTTGGCCTGGCGCTCCGGCACGATGCCTGATGCAACCAGGGCAGCGCCAAGCTCGGCCCGGGTCAGGCCGATCAGCGACGGTTTTTCGGCCGGCGTGGCGCGGGCGCGCAACGCGTCACGGGCGCCTTCGGCGGTGAGGTCGAATGAAAGGGTCATTGTTGCGCCAATATAAGCGATTTGCGGCCGATTACAGCATCGTGCTGGAAATGAAGCGCGGCGCATAGCACAGGTTGACGGCGGAGTCATGCAGGGGCGATCTTTACCTTCTCCCCTTGTGGGAGAAGGTGGATCGGCGCGCAGCGCCGAGACGGAAGAGCGGTGTTGGAAGAAATGAGGCGTTGGCCTCGCGGAGCCTGTCCTCGGGCTTGCCGGAGGCAAGACCCGTGGGCGAGGCCACCTTCTCCCACAAGGGGAGAAGGGAGAGCCGCGCCAGGCACGGCCCGGCCCTTACTCAAACTCCGCTTCGCCTATTTGCACTTGGCGATGGACGACAGCGCCGCCGAAATGCCTTTCAGCGAAAAGACATAGGTGGTGGTGTTGCCGCGGCCGGACTTCGCCTGCACCTTCATGTCGCTGCCGGTTTTCATCGCGGCGATCAGAACCGGCTCCTCGGCGGCGTTCTCGACCCAGGCCGACTTGCCGCGGGTGAACATCGAAAAGCTCTTGCCGTCGATGGTGACGGTGGCCTTGGAGTTTTCCTGGAAATTGTAGCCGGCGATGAATTGCGGCTCGTAGGAGACCTGCTGTCCCGGCCGCTGGCTGACGAAGAAGAACATATCGCCATGGTCAAGCGTCGGCGGCTGCTTGTCGGTCGGCACGGTCAACACATAGCAAACCTTGCCGCCCGACGCCTGGTAGCTGTAGGTGCCCCAGGCATTGTGCTGGCCGATCTTGGTCGCCGACTGCGCCAGAGCCGGCGCTGTCATGGCCACCAGTGCCAGGCTCGAAATTGTAGCAATCAATCCGCGCATCGCTTTTCCCATATATGGTGCGGAGGCAGGCCGGCTCGGCGTCCTGCCCGTCGCTTCATTTTGATTTAATCTGGGTTACCAAACGGTGAATTTCCCTTGGGAAAAGGACATCCACCCCAGGAAACCGCCGCCATCCTTGCGTCCGTCGCTCTAAAAGCGGCAGTTGCAACGTCCCTTTCGCGACTTGGAGGCCACGAAAGCGGCAAGAGTTTGACTTTTCTGCCTTATCGCCGGCTCAGCTGTTGTCGGCAATCGCCTGCTTGGCGGCGAGCCGATGCGCTGATGTGATGTGGGCTTTGACGGTGGTGATCGCGGCGGTCAGCACCGCGATGTCGTCGGTAAAGCCCAGTCCGAAGACGAAGTCGGGGATGACGTCCGTCGGCAGCACGAAATAGCCGAGCGCCGCCACCAGGATGCCCTTGGCGCGCAGTGGTGTGTTCTTGTCCATGGCGCAGTAGTAGGCGGCGACCAGCTCTTCCATGAACGGGATCTGCCGGGCAGCCCTCTTGGCCGTGCGCCAGAATTTCTCGCGCACTTCGCTCTCCTCGCCCGGCTTGCCGCTCAAGCCGAAGAAATCAAAACCTGATTTTTGCGCCATCAGTCTCTCCTAACGAGGCTACGCATGTCGTTCCACGCGCGCCTGCCAGCGGAAAATGTGGTGAAAGCAGTGCCCCACTACAAGATGCCGCTGTCTCGACGCAGCGATTCTGACAGCTTGGAAAGGACCGGCAGCGAACGTCGAAGGAAACCAGCGAGTTCAACCGCCGAAATAGCGGTCCATCCTCTTGGCCAGTTCGAAATCGAGCGCCGTCAGGCCGCCGGCATCATGGGTGTTCAGCGTCACGTTCACGGTCTTGTAGACATTCGACCAGTCAGGGTGATGGTCCATCTTCTCCGCCGCCAGGGCGACACGGGTCATGAAGGCGAAGGCTTCGGAAAAATTCCTGAAGGTGAAGGTGCGAGCGATCGAGCCGCCGTCCCTGGCCAGCGACCAGCCGTCGAGCCCGGCCAGCGCCTCGGCGACCGCCTCCTTGCTCAGTTTCTCTCTCGTCATAGCCGTTTCCCGTGCTATCTGGATTCGCAGTCTTCAGCATAGTGCCGGATCGATGAGCGCAAAGCCGATAAAATCCATTCTTTTCGTCTGTCTCGGCAATATCTGCCGGTCGCCATTGGCGGAGGGCGTGTTGCGCGCCGTCCTGGCGGAGCGCGGTCTCGATCGGGATATCCTGCTTGATTCGGCCGGAACCAGCGACTGGGAAGCCGGTTCGGCGCCCGACCCGCGCTCGATGTCGATCGCAGAGCGGCACGGCATCGATATTTCCAGACAGCGGGCGCGCAAGCTGACGCCGGACGATTTTTCGCGTTTCGAACTCATTCTCGCCATGGACCGATCGAATCTCCGGGATCTGAAAGCGCTGGTGCCTGCCGCCATGCGCGACCGTGTCCATCTGTTCCTGGAGTTCGCGGAGGGAAGGATGAGCGACGTGCCGGACCCCTATCACGAGGGGCCGGAGGCGTTTGTCTCGGTCTACCGCATGATCCGCGAAGCGTCGGAGGCGCTGGCGACGCGGCTCGAGGCACGGCTGTCGGCGCCCGACAGCGGCCAGGCCTCCTCGACGATGTAGGGTCCGCCGCCGACCGAATCGCGCGACGACATCAGGACGAAGCGGCTGACGCGGAAGGGCAGCGTCGAAAAATTGCCGCGTGCCGAAAGATACTGGGCGACATCGAGCGGGCTCGAATTGCGTAAGCGGGCCAGGGTCACATGCGGCATGAACTTGCGCGGATCAGCGGGGATGCCGAGCCGCTGGCAGATGCGCTCGATCTCGGCTTGCAGTGACGAAAGGTCGGGCGAGGCGGAGACGCCGGCCCACACCGCATGCGGTTTCTTCTGGCCGAAGGCGCCGACGCCGGACAGCGTCAGCGGGAAGGATGGGCGGTGGACACGGTCGAGCGCGTTGGCGATCTCGTCGGCGACATGGCCCTCGACATCGCCGATGAAGCGCAGCGTCAAATGGTAGTTCTCGACGTCGATCCAGCGGGCCCCGGGCAGGCCGCCCCGGAGCAGGGACAGCGAAAGGGCGGCGTCACGCGGTATTTCGAGGGCGGTGAAAAGACGCGGCATGGCAAGCCTCCTGTCCTCGAATCGAACTCTTGTCGCTAGCGAATCATCGATAATCGAGCGGGGCAAGTGGTTTGTTGGTCGCAGGCCCGCCTAAATTCAAACCGCCCTGCGCAACGCTTAGCCTCATCCAGTCCTTCAAGAGTTGCCCTTAACCACGGCAATGGCCTTTTCGACATCCGGCAGAATGCGCTCGACCATAAGCTCGACGCCTTGCGCATTCGGGTGCAGACCGTCGAGCTGCAAGGCGGGCTCGCCGGCGACGCCGTCGAGAAAGAACGGATAGAGCGGAACACCGTATTTTTCCGCCAGTTTCGGAAAGATCGCGTCAAAGCCGTTCTGATAGTCGGCGCCGAGATTGGGTGCGGCGCGCATGCCGGCCAGCAGCACGGCGATCTTGCGCTGCTTCAGCTTCGCCAGCATGGCGTCCAGATTCTTTTGCGTGATGGCGGGAGAAACGCCGCGCAGCATGTCGTTGGCGCCGAGCTCGAGGATGACGAGCTGAGTGCCGTCCGGCACCGACCAGTCGAGCCGCGACAGGCCGCCACTCGACGTATCACCGGAGACACCGGCATTGGCGACGGTCACATCGTGGCCCTTGGCGCGAAGTGCTGCCTCAAGTTTTTGGGTGAAGCCCTCATCTGGTCCGAGGCCAAAGCCCGCCATCAGGCTGTCGCCAAAACCGACGATCTTGAAGGGCTCGGCGCGCGCCGACGAAATGGCGCCGCAAAATCCGAGGAAAAGGATGAAGGCTGCGGCAAGTGTGTGTTTGAAAGCCATGCGGCAGGCCCCATATGACGAATGACATTTTGTTGGCGGCAGGCAGAATTCCAGCCTCCCCTCTCCCATATAGGACGATTTTATTTTGACAGAAGCCGTCATCGCGCTGAAAGACGTATCGCTGACGCTCGGCGAAGGAGCGTCTTCCGTTCATGTGCTGAAAAGTGTCAGCCTCGATGTGGCTGATGGCGAGGCGACCGGCATCGTCGGGCCGTCGGGCTCGGGAAAGTCGACGCTGCTCATGGTGTTGGCCGGCTTGGAAAGGGTCGATTCGGGTACGGTACGAATTGCCGGCGAATTGCTGAACGGCAAGAGCGAAGATCGGATTGCATCGTTTCGGGGACGAAACATTGGCATCGTCTTCCAGTCCTTCCACCTCATTCCCAATATGACGGCGCTCGAAAATGTCGCAGTGCCGCTGGAACTTGCCGGCCATACCGATCCGTTCGGGGTGGCGGCGCGGGAGCTGGAGGCGGTGGGCTTGAGTGACCGCATCACCCACTATCCCGGCGAATTGTCCGGCGGCGAACAGCAGCGTGTGGCGATCGCCCGGGCGCTGGCGCCGTCGCCGCGCATCCTGATCGCCGACGAGCCGACCGGCAATCTCGACCAGACCACGGGACGGCAGGTCGCCGATCTTCTGTTCGCCAAGGCGGCCGAGCGCGGCATGACGCTGGTGCTGGTCACCCACGATCCGGCGCTTGCCGCACGCTGCTCCCGGCAGGTATCGATGCGGTCGGGCCGGATCGAGGACGCCCCATTGCTTAAAGTGACGGCGTAGCGCAATGGCTGACAAGATCCCCTCATCCGGCCCTTCGGGCCACCTTCTCCCCGGCGGGGAGAAGAGGCTGGCGCCGGCGTTGGCGACCTCTTCTCAGCTCGGGAAGAAGGTGGACGCCCACGGGTCTTGCCTTCGGCAAGCCAGAGGACAGGCTCCGCGGCCGGATGAAGCGGCCACTTGGGCGCGCACCTTTTCACTCGCCTTCCGCTTTTCGCTGCGCGAGATGCGCGGCGGGCTGTCCGGCTTCCTGATCTTCCTTGCCTGCATCGCGCTTGGCGTCGCGGCGATCGGTGGCGTCAATTCGGTGGCCCGGGCGATTACCGCCGGTGTCGCCAACGAAGGCCAGTCGCTGCTCGGCGGCGATCTTCGTTTCCAGCTCAATCAGCGCGCCGCGACACAAGCCGAGCGCGTCTTTCTTGACGGGCTGGGCACGGTCTCGCACAGCGCCAACATGCGTTCGATGGCGCGGCTCGAGGACGGTTCCGATCAGGCGCTGGTCGAGGCCAAGGCGGTCGATGGAGCCTATCCGCTCTATGGTGCGCTGGAGACCGAGCCGGTGCTGTCGAAGCAGGAACTGTTCGGCGAAAAATCCGGTGTTTTTGGCGCCGCCGCACCCGACCTCTTGTTCGAGCGGCTGAACCTTGGGATCGGTGACCGGCTGAAGCTGGGCAGCGCCACCTTCGAACTGCGCGCCAGGCTCGTCAACGAGCCGGACGCGGTATCCGACGGCTTCGGCTTTGCGCCGCGGCTGATGATCTCGACGGACGGGCTTGCCGCTTCCGGTTTGATCCAGCCCGGCAGCCTGGTCGAGAACGCCTACAAGGTCCGCCTGCCCGGCGGCACCGGCGAGGCGCGCATAAAAGCCATTCAGGATCAGGCGGCGGAGGATTTTCCCGAGTCCGGCTGGTCGATCCGCACGCGCAGCAACGCAGCACCGGCGTTGTCCTCCAACATCGAACGGTTTTCGCAGTTCCTGACGCTGGTTGGGCTGACGGCGCTGGTGGTCGGCGGCGTCGGCGTCGCCAATGCGGTGCGCGCCTATCTCGACGGCAAGCGCGGCGTCATCGCCACCTTCAAGAGCCTAGGCGCTTCGGGCGGTTTCGTCTTTACCGTCTATCTGGTGCAGATACTGATGATCGCCGCGCTCGGCATCACGGTCGGCCTTGGGCTTGGCGCGCTGATGCCGTTTGCGGCGAGCGCGGTACTCCAGTCGGTCATTCCGGTGCCGGCGGAAGGTGGGTTCTATCCCGGCGCACTCGGCATGGCGGCGCTGTTCGGGCTGCTGGTGACGCTGGCTTTCGCCTTGCTGCCGCTCGGCCGTGCGCGCGACGTGCCGGCGACGGCGCTGTTTCGCGAAATGGGTTTTGAGGGCCGCGGTTTTCCGCGCCCGCTCTACACGGCGGCGGCGCTCGGCATCGCGTTGCTCCTGGCGGCGCTGGCCATTCTGTTTTCCGGCGACCGCTATATCGCCTCGATCTTCGTCGGCGCCACCATTTTTGCTTTCCTGGTGCTGCGCATCGTTGGCGCGCTGGTGCAGTGGGCCGCCAAAAAGAGCCCGCGCGTTGGCTCGACGGTGCTCAGGCTCGCCATCGGCAACATCCATCGGCCAGGTGCCTTGACGCCGTCGGTGGTGCTGTCGCTGGGGCTGGGATTGACGCTTCTGGTGACGCTGGCGCTGATCGACGGCAATCTCAGGCGGCAGATTTCCGGCAGCCTGCCGGAACAGGCGCCGAACTTCTTCTTCGTCGATATCCAGAGCAGCGACGTCGACGCGTTCTCAGCGCTGGTCGGCAGGCAAGCGCCGAAGGGCACGCTGGTCAAGGTGCCGATGCTGCGCGGCCGGGTGATGGCGCTGAACGGCGTCGACGTCGACAAGGCTAGGGTTGCGCCGGAAGGGGCCTGGGTGCTGCGCGGCGATCGCGGGCTGACCTACGAGGCCAGTATTCCCGCGAATGCGACGCTGACCGAAGGCACCTGGTGGCCGGACAACTATGCCGGCGAGCCGCTGGTGTCGTTTTCGGCCGAGGAAGGCGCAGAGATCGGGCTGAAGCTTGGCGACACCATCACCGTCAACGTGCTTGGCCGCAACGTGACGGCGAAGATCGCCAATTTCCGCCAGGTCGAATGGGAGACGATGGGCATCAATTTCGTCATGGTGTTCTCGCCCAGCACGTTTGCCGGCGCGCCGCATAGCTGGCTGGCGACACTGAACGACAAGGGCGCGTCGCCGGCCGACGATGCCCGTCTTCTCAACGCCGTCACCCGTGCCTTTCCGGCGGTGACGACGGTCAGGGTCAAGGACGCGCTCGACATCGTCAACCGGCTGGTGGCGCAACTCGGCACCGCGATCAGGGCTGCGGCCGGCGTGGCGCTGATTGCCTCGGTGCTGGTGCTGGCCGGCGCGCTGGCCGCCGGCAACCGCGCCCGCATCCACGATGCAGTGGTGCTGAAGACGCTGGGCGCCACCAGGAAGACGCTGATCGCGGCCTTTTCGCTGGAATACATGCTGATCGGCCTCGCCACCGCGATCTTCGCGCTGGCGGCAGGCGGGGTTGCCGCGTGGTTCGTTGTCGCCCGCGTCATGACGCTGCCATCGCATTTCATGCCTGATGTGGCAGTGGCAACCATCGCCTTTGCGCTGGTGGTCACGGTCGGCATTGGCCTCGCCGGCACCTGGCGGGTGCTGGGCCACAAGGCGGCGCCGGTGCTGCGCAATCTCTGATCTGCAGGCATCTGCAGGCTCAACGCGACCAGGATTCGGTTAAATCTTGTTAATGTTGGGCTTCGGAAGGCCGATAAATCCGGATTTTCGTGCCTTCACGAAGCATTACGCTCGGTTACGGTCTTGTTCTTGACGCCAATAACCATCATATTTCGCCGCAGGCATGCTGGAGCCCCGCCAGCGGCGCCTCGGTCCGAATGGACCTGCCACCGGACGGGGCAGAAGCAATATGAGGATTTCCATGGCTGAACCCGTTCGCAATTATCAGACGCGTGCCGTGCCCGGCGCCGGCGTCGATGCTGCTATCGACCAGGGCCTGCGCGCCTATATGATCAAGGTCTACAATCTGATGGGGCTTGGCCTCCTCATCACCGGCCTCGCCGCGGTCGGCACGATCATGCTGGCCACCACCACCGACCCGGCTTCGGCGGTCGCCACGCTGCCGAATGGCGACATGCTGACCTCCTTCGGCTACGCGATCTTTGGTTCGCCGCTGAAATGGCTGGTGATCTTTGCCCCGCTGGCAGCGGTGATGTTCCTGTCGTTCCGTGTCCAGTCGATGAGCGTTTCGGCCGCGCAGACGACGTTCTGGGTCTATGCCGGCCTCGTCGGCCTGTCTCTGTCGTCGATCTTCCTGGTCTACACCACCGCCAGTATCTCGCAGACCTTCTTCGCCACCGCCGCCGCCTTTGGCGGACTGTCGCTCTACGGCTACACGACCAAGCGCGACCTTTCCGCGTTCGGTTCGTTCCTGGTCATGGGCCTGGTTGGTCTGATCATCGCGATGGTGATCAACATCTTCCTGCAGTCGTCGGCGCTTTCCTTCGCCGTTTCGGCGATCGGCGTGCTGATCTTCGCGGGTCTCACCGCCTACGATACGCAGAACATCAAGGAGATGTATTTCGAGGGCGACGAGACTGATGTCGCCGGCCGCAAGGCGATCATGGGCGCTCTGAGGCTCTATCTCGACTTCATCAACCTGTTCATGTTCCTGCTGCAGTTCATGGGCGACCGCCGCTAGAGCCTGATTCATCCCGATAAAGTCGGGATGGAGCTCTATCTTTTTGTTTGACCATGATCTTTTCCGAAAACCGGTTCCCAGTTTTCGGGATCATGGTTTAAGGCAAGTCCCTGGACCAGCGAGTTTGGAAAGGGCGGCCCAACGGCCGCCCTTTTCTTCTGCCCCGGTCTTTGATGAAATGGCCGGCAGATGATTGACGTGCATAAATTATGAGCAGCATCACAATACGCGCCGCGACTTCGGCCGATCTCGATCGGATCACGGATATCTATGCCGACGCGGTGACCCATGGCACGGCGAGCTACGAGCTGGAACCACCTGATCGCGCCGAGATGGGCCAACGCTTCGACAGTTTGATAGCGGGCGGCTTTCCCTATCTGGTGGCGGAAAAAGACGGCATCGTGCTCGGCTATGCCTATGCCGGTCCCTTCCGAGCGCGGCCTGCGTACCGCTTTGTCGTCGAGGACTCTGTTTATGTCGCGCCCGAGGCCAAGGGCCATGGCATCGGGCTCAAGCTGATGCAAGGGCTGATCGAGGCGGCCAAGGCGGCGGGCTTCCGCCAGATCATCGCGGTAATCGGCGACGGTCGGCCGGACAGTGCCTCGGTGCGGCTGCATGAAAAGCTCGGCTTTCGTCATTCGGGCCGCCTGGAAGGCTCTGGCTACAAGCACGGACGCTGGCTCGACACGGTGTTCATGCAACTGCCGATCAATGACGGAGCTCTGGTTCCGCCCGATCCCAACTCGTTGCCGGAACGGAGATTCCGCCAGCAGCAATAAGTGGTTAGGCCTCGACCAGTTTCAGCGTGCGGTCGAAGACGCCGAGCACGCGGCCAAGTTCCTGGCCGCGCTTGAGAATACGGCCGCCGGCGGCAATGACGGCGAATGCGCCTTGCCGGCGCGCCAGCTTCGGATCCTTGACGATCTGGAACAGCGGCACCTCGCTGGTGCGACGGAAGACGGAAAAGACGGCGCGGTCGGCAAGATGGTCGATGGCGTAGTCGCGCCATTCATTGGCGGCGACCATGCGCCCGTAAAGCCTCAGGATCTGGTCCAATTCACGCCGGTCGAACCGCACCGGCTGGTCGAGGCGTTCGCGTCTTGCCTCATGCAGCGGGATCAGTATTGCGGATGCGTCCCCATCCTCCGTCCCGCTGCCGTGATCAGTCATGCCTCGATCCCTTCGAATGAATCTTACGCCAACCAAAGTTGGCGCTTTCGCCGTGGAATTGCAAGCCCAGCCGAACAAAGGCGGCGCCGCACCGTTTCCCCGGTGTCCAGTCACGTTTATAAAAACGCCCGTTGGAATTGGTGATGCTTCGCCACAATTCTGCCTTCTTTTATCCGCGCTAATGCCCCAATGTCCGACGAATTTACGGGTGTTGCCTGAGACGGTTCGGTCCGGCACTGGCTCGTAAACCCCAAGCCCCCCGCCCACGGGTCTGCGTCGGATCGAACCAACCTCGGTTTTTCCTTGGGAAAAATCGGGTGCGACGATCCCAAAACCTAAATGACCGGCGTCAGAAGCAAGCTGACGTCGGTTTTTTAATGCCTGGGTGGAATGGACGGCTAGAGCGCTTTGCGTTTTGGTGGCGCCAAAACTGCGCTCTCTTATTATTTAACGCATTTGTTATTTAACGCATTTTGTCGGACGCCAACGAAGAGTTTGGCTGCAAAATGCTACGGCCGAGAATGCGCAGCCGGTAAAGGCTTGTGGATTAAGGCGGCGCCCAGAATGGGACCCGGCAGGCCGTCCTTGCCCACCGATTGCAGCAGCACGGCGCAGCCGCCTTTCTTGGAAATCACGCTCATCGGCAATTCGTAGCGCTGCGCCTTGCCGTGCCACATGCCGGCGGTCTGGATGCCGGAGACGGCGTTCCAGTAAGTCATGCTGCGGCCGGTGTTTTCGCCCTTGCCGATCTTGATCGTCTGCGGCGGGTCGAAATAGACGATGACGACATGGGCATCGCTGGGGCCGGTCCCGGCATCGCCGGCGTCGATGATGACGCGGTCGCTGGTCCGGCTAACCTTGATGCTGACCCGCATGCCTTCGCCGGATCTTTCCATGCGGGCGAGCGCGCCGTCGACTTCCTTGCGGCGGGCGCCGTTGACATGGCTGCGGCCATTGATGACGGCCTGCGGCGTATAGACCGAGCGGCTGCCGAAGGCACGCATATACTCATACTGCCGCTCGGTGTTCTCCTTGCGACTCAGCGTGTCCTTCCAACCGAGATAATCCCAGTAGTCGACATGATAGGCGAGCGCGACGATGTTCTCCTTGGTGGCAAGCTCGGCGAAGAATTCATCGGCCGGCAGGCAGGAACTGCAACCCTGGCTGGTGAATAGCTCGACCACGCCCAAGGGCTGATCAGTCGAGGCTTTGTCAGCCTGGGGCTTGTCGGCCTCGCCGGCAAGCGCATTGCCGGCAAGTCCAGCGCCGGCAAACACCGAGAGGGCCAGCGCCAATGCCGCAAGCCGCAATGGTCTTCGAGGTGTCATAGCCGTTTCGACTCCCGCCGTTGATGGCCGGCTTTATTCTGATTGGCGAAATATGTGGCAGAAGCGGCAGTCAACGGGAAGTCACGTTGCGGTGAAATTTTACCGCTGTAACCAACTGCAAGGGCGCAATAGGACGGGCTACACTTCAGGGTAGATACCGATTCGGGCGACAATCAGCATGTGGCAAACTCTCCTGACGCCGGTCGACCTGTACTGCGAGCGGGTCGGGCCGGAGCTCTGGGCCGAGCCGGTCAACGCACTGACCAATCTGGCTTTTCTTGTCGCCGGGCTGTGGGGTGTCCGGGAGGTGCGCCGGCGTGGCACCGGCATCTTCGCCGAAGTGCTGGCCTGGTGGGTGGTGGCGATCGGCATCGGCTCGGCGCTGTTCCACACCTTTGCCAATCATGGCACGGTCTGGGCCGACGTGCTGCCGATCGCCGGGTTCACGCTGGCCTACACGCTGTTCAACCTGCGCCGTTTCCTCGGCATGAAATGGGGCAAGGCGGTCGCCATCTTCGTCGCCTTCTATGCCGTCACCGGGTTGTTGACCTGGGCCGTGCCGGACTGGCTGCGCCAGGCATCGAACGGCACGACCGGCTATCTGCCGCCCTTCCTGGCGCTCGCCTTCTTCGGCGTCATAGTGGCGGCGAGCGGCAACCGCGCCGGCTGGTACAATCTGGCGGGCTCGGCGATCTTCGTCGTGTCGGTCATCTTCAGGATGATCGATCCGCTGGTCTGCGGCAGCTTCCCGCTCGGCACGCATTTCCTGTGGCACATCCTCAACGGACTGATGCTCGGTGTGCTGCTGGCGGCGGCGGCGCGCTTCGGGGCGCCGAAGTTAGGGCAGCGGGGAGTAGGGCAGTAGGGCAGTAGGGAATAGGACGAGGCAGTGGAGGCGATTTTCCCCTACTGCCTTACTGCCCTACTCCCGTACTCCCCTCTCTCTATGCGGCTAGATCGCGCAGCACATATTGCAGGATGCCGCCGTTTTTGAAGTAGTCGAGCTCGTCCAGCGTATCGATGCGGCAGATGATCGGAATGTTCTTCACCGTGCCGTCGCCATAGGTGATTTTCGCGACCATCTTCTGGCGCGGCTTGATGGCGCTTAGTCCGTCGATCTCGACCAGTTCGTCGCCCTTGAGGTTGAGCGAGGCCCATGAGGTGCCCTGCTCGAAGACGAAGGGGATGACCCCCATGCCGACCAGGTTCGAGCGGTGGATGCGCTCGAACGACTGAGCGATGACGGCGCGAACACCCAACAGGTTGGTGCCCTTGGCCGCCCAGTCGCGCGACGAGCCGTTGCCGTATTCGACACCGGCGAAGATGACCAGCGGCACGCCTTCCTTCTTGTACTCCATGGCGGCGTCGTAGATCGATCTCTCTTCCTTCGACGGATAGTGGATGGTGTAGCCGCCTTCGCGGCCGTTCTCACCCAGCATGTGGTTGCGGATGCGGATGTTGGCGAAGGTACCGCGCATCATCACCTCGTGATTGCCACGCCGCGTGCCGTACTGGTTGAAGTCGGCGACGCCGACGCCATGGTCGGTAAGATACTTGCCGGCCGGAGATGCCGCCTTGATCGAGCCGGCCGGAGAGATGTGGTCGGTCGTGATCTTGTCGCCGAACAGGCCGAGCACGCGGGCGCCCTTGATGTCGCCGACTGTGCCGAAGCCTGATGTCATGCCGGCGAAGTAGGGCGGGTTCTGCACATAGGTCGAATGGTCGTCCCAGGCGTAGGTCTGGCCTTCCGGCGCCTTGACGTTCTGCCAGTATTCGTCGCCCTTGAAGACGTCGGCATATTTGCGGGCGAACAGTTCGCGCGTCACGTTCTTCTCGATGAACTCCTGGATCTCGACCGAGCTCGGCCAGATGTCCCGGAGGTAGACCGGGTTGCCGTCACGGTCCTCGCCGAGCGGCTCGGTGGTCAGATCCTTGGTCACGGTCCCGGCCAGCGCGTGGGCGACGACCAGCGGCGGCGAAGCGAGGTAGTTCGCCTGCACGTCGGGCGAGACGCGGCCTTCGAAATTGCGGTTGCCGGACAGCACCGCGGCAGCAATCAAGCCCTTGTCGTTGATGGTCTTGGAGATCGGCGCCGGCAACGGGCCGGAATTGCCGATGCAGGTGGTGCAGCCGAAGCCGACCAGGTTGAAGCCGATCTGGTCGAGTTCCTTCTGCAGGCCGGACTTCTCCAGATATTCGGCGACGACCTGGCTGCCCGGCGCCAGCGATGTCTTGACCCACGGCTTCTGCTTGAGCCCGAGTCGGTTGGCGTTGCGCGCCAGCAGCCCGGCGCCGATCAGCACGCTCGGGTTCGAGGTGTTGGTGCAGGAGGTGATGGCGGCGATCACGACATCGCCATGGCCGAGATCATAATTGGTGCCTTCGACGGCGTAGCGCTTGTCGATTTCGGCGGCCTTCCGGTATTCGGTCTCCATCGCCTTGGCAAAGCCGTCCGGAATGCCTTCAAGTGCTACGCGGCCTTCCGGACGCTTGGGGCCGGCCATCGACGGCACGACGTCGCCGAGATCGAGCTCGAGCAGGTCGGTGAAGACCGGGTCGGCTGAGCCGGTATCGCGCCACATGCCTTGCGCCTTGGCGTATGCCTCGACCAGCGCGATGCGGTTTTCCTCGCGGCCCGACATGGTGAGGTAGCGGATGGTTTCGCCATCGACGGGGAAGAAGCCGCAGGTGGCGCCATATTCGGGCGCCATGTTGCCGATGGTGGCGCGGTCGGCCAGCGTCATGTTGGACAGACCCGGACCGAAGAACTCGACGAACTTGCCGACGACGCCCTTCTTGCGCAGCATCTGGGTGACGGTGAGCACGAGATCGGTGGCAGTGACGCCTTCCCTCAGTCTGCCGGTGAGGCGGAAGCCGATGACTTCGGGCAACAGCATGGAGACGGGCTGGCCGAGCATCGCGGCCTCGGCCTCGATGCCGCCGACGCCCCAGCCGAGCACGCCAAGGCCGTTGATCATGGTGGTGTGCGAATCGGTGCCGACGCAGGTGTCGGGATAGGCTGTGGTTTCGCCGCCTTCAGTGTTGGTCCACACGACCTGGCCGAGATATTCGAGATTGACCTGGTGGCAGATGCCGGTGCCGGGCGGCACGACGCGGAAATTGCGGAAGGCCTGCTGGCCCCATTTCAGGAACTTGTAGCGCTCCTCGTTGCGCTCGTACTCAAGCTCGACATTCCTGGCGAAAGCCAGCGGCGTGCCGAACTCATCGACGATGACCGAGTGGTCGATGACCAGGTCGACCGGCACCAGCGGATTGATCTTTTGCGGGTCGCCGCCGAGCGAAGCCATGGCGTCGCGCATGGCGGCCAGGTCGACCACGGCCGGAACGCCGGTAAAATCCTGCATCAGCACACGGGCCGGGCGATAGGCAATCTCGACGCCGGCGGTGCCCCTGTCGGTCAGCCAGCCGGCGACCGCCTGGATGCTCTCCTTGGTGACGGAACGGCCGTCCTCGTTGCGCAGCAGGTTCTCCAGCAGCACCTTCATTGAATAGGGCAACTGGCCGATGCCGGTGAGGCCGTTCTTCTCGGCCTCGATGAGGTCGTAATAGACATAGTCGGCGCCGCCTGCGGTCAGCGTGCGGCGGCAATTGAAACTATCGAGGGATTTTGACACGTGCGATCCGTCCTTGTCTGTTCAGCCTGAAAGGGAACGGACGCCGATGGCATGCAATCACGCGCAAAGGTGCGGGTACGGCCATTTCCGCTGTCCGTTCCCAGCCAACCCGAGCCGTTCAAGGCGGCGCGTGCGCTGGTTCGGCGCTAATTCGATTCCCGTGCCGACCGCTGGCACGGATGACCCGGATATAGAGAATTTCCTGGAATAGTTCTAGACAGTCGAAAGGCTATTTTGTGCGATGCGGCAGCTGCCGTGGCGCGATGTTTTCGGGACGGGCAAGGAATGCGACTGATCGCCGAAAATCTGGGCGGCGAACGCGGCGGCGAGACGATTTTTTCCGGCATCGGTTTTGCCCTGGAAAAAGGCCAGGCGCTGATCGTCACCGGGCCGAACGGCGCGGGGAAATCGACGCTGCTCAGGGTAGTCGCCGGGCTGCTGCCGGTGGCGGCAGGCCGTTTGCTTGTCGAAGGCGGCGGCGAGGATTTTCCGTCGGTCGCCTCGGCCTGCCATTATCTCGGCCACCAGAACGCGATGAAGACGGCGCTGAGCGTGGCGGAAAATCTGCGCTTCTGGCGCGATTTTTTGGGCGCGGATTTTTTGAGCGCTGAAAAGGCGCTGGAAACGGTCGGGCTTGATGGTATCGGCCATCTGCCGTTCGGCTATCTCTCCACCGGGCAACGCCGCCGCGCGGCGATCGCAAAATTGCTGGTCAGCCGGCGACCGCTGTGGCTGCTCGACGAGCCGACGGCCGGGCTGGACAAGGCTTCGGAAGAGCGATTCGCCCGATTGATGACGCAGCATTGCGGAGAAGGCGGGATCATCATTGCGGCAACGCATTTGCCGTTGGGGCTCGAGGGGGCACAAGCGCTGGTGATGGGGGAGGCAGTTTGATGTCGGTGCTCCACGGCGCCCCCCTCTGTCTTGGGCAAAGGCATCTCACACCATGCTAGCCCTCTTCCTGCGCGATATCCGCCTGAGTATCCGGGCCGGCGGCGGGGCGCTGACCGGCGTGATCTTCTTTCTCGCGGTGATCGCCACGATCCCCTTCGGCGTCGGACCGGACCTCAATCTGCTCGCCCGAATCGGCCCGGCGATCCTGTGGATCGGCGCCTTGCTCGCTTGCCTGCTCGGTCTCGACCGATTGTTCCAGGCCGACCGGGAGGACGGCTCGCTCGATCTGCTGGTGCTCGGCGACGACCGGCAGATGCTGGCGCTGACGGTGCTGACGAAATGCCTGGCGCATTGGGCGGGAAGCGTGCTGCCGCTGGTCATCGCGGCACCCTTGCTGGGCCTGTTCATGAACATGGAGCCGATCGGCATCGGCGCCACCGCGCTGACCCTTCTGGTCGGCACGCCGGCGATCACCTTCATCGGCGCTGCCGGCGCGGCGGTGGCGGTGGCGCTGCCGCGTGGCGGGCTGCTCATCTCGGTGCTGGTGCTGCCGCTGACCATTCCGGTGCTGATCTTCGGCGTCTCGGCAAGCTATGGCGCGGTGGCCAACCCCGATCCGTTCCTGCAGCCTTTCCTCATTCTCGCCGCGCTGACCTTGTTTCTTGCCGTGCTGGGGCCGGTTGCGGCAGCGCTGGCGCTGCGTCATGGGGCGGACTAAATTAGACGGCCGCCTGACGTCAAAGGCTGCGGCGCTGCTGTCGATTGCGAAGCCGATGGCGCAAGGTTAAGGGAAGGCATGTTCGAACGAAGCGGAATGGTCCGGTTGAAAGTTTTTGCGCCGGCGGAGCTACCCATATGAGCGTACACGCCCTTTATGTGACCGCTGCCTATGCCATCACGGCCGTGGTGCTGGCCGGGCTGATCGGCTGGATACTGTTCGACCAGCGTACACGCAAGAGGGACCTCGCCGAGCTCGAAGCGTCCGGCGTGCGGCGGCGCTCCGACAAGGCGGGGAAATCATGAGCATGGAGACGGAAACGCCCGCGCGCGGGCGGCGCCTGATCGTGCTGTTGCCGTTGCTGATTTTCCTCGGGCTGGCGGGGCTGTTCCTGACGCAGCTGTTGTCCGGTCGCGACACTTCGAAAGTGCCATCGGCGCTGATCGGCCTGCCGGCGCCGCAGACCAATCTGCCGGCGCTGGAGGGCATGAATTTGCCGGGGCTCGATTCCAAGCAGTTCGCCGGCAAGGTCACGCTGGTCAACGTCTTCGCGTCGTGGTGCGGGCCATGCCGCGACGAACATCCGGTGCTGCTGGCGTTGTCGCAGGACAAGCGCTTCGTCATCGCCGCGCTCAACTACAAGGACCAGCCGGAAAACGCCCGCCGGTTCCTCGGCGATCTCGGCAACCCGTTCCAGGCGATCGGCGTCGACGCGGCGGGGCGCGCGGCGATCGACTGGGGCGTCTACGGCGTGCCGGAAACCTTCGTCGTCGGCAAGGACGGCAAGATCGCCTACAAGCATGTCGGCCCGCTGACGCCAGGCTCGGCGCAGACGCTGCTTTTGCCGGAGATCGAGAAGGCGCTGGCCGCTCCGGGCTGAGACACCGGAAAACGCGATGGACGAACGAGACATCCGCGATCATCTTCTGGCTCAGGCGAAAGCCTGCGATGGACTTGGCTCGCCCTTCACCGCGAATTTATGCCGTGCGCTGGCCAAGGTTCTCGACGCAAACACCAGGGCCGGGCAGGCGGTGCTCGGCTGGCCGGGCGACGCGCGCGCCGACGGCCTCGCATTGCGGCTCTGCGGCGCGCTGCATGCGTTGGTCCTGACGGGTGCCAGTGAGCGGCTGGCACTGATCTATCCGCCCAACCAGACAAGCGAATCCGAGATCGCGGCGGTGCTGCCGGAGGTAATTGCGCGGTCCGACGATCAGATCATCGCCGGCCTCGCCGGCGCGCCGCAGACCAATGAAATCGCCCGGTCGGCGATGCTGCTGCCTGGATTTCTGACGGTGGCGCGGGAAACCGGCCTGCCGCTGGATCTGTGCGAGATCGGCGCCAGCGCCGGGCTCAATCTCCTGTTCGACAGCTTTCACTACCGCTACGTCGATGCCGAGTGGGGAGACCCGGCCTCCCCCGTCCGGTTGGCGCCGGAGGTGCGCGGCCTCGCTGTGCCGCTTGGTGGAGCGATCGACGTCCGCCATCGCGCCGGCTGCGACATCGCGCCGATCGATGTCGCCGACGCAGCGGCGCGCTTACGGCTTCGGTCTTACGTCTGGGCCGATCAGGCAGCGCGGCTGGCCCGGCTCGACGCCGCGCTGTCACTTGCCGAAAAGTTTCCACCGCTGCTTGTCAAAGCGGACGCGGCGGATTTTGTCGAGAAGGCACTGGCCACGCGGCAGCAGGGCGGCACCTTCGTGCTCTATCATTCGACCATGTGGCAATACCTGCCGCGGGCGACCAAGGATGCGATCACCGCCACCCTGGAGCAGGCGGGCAGACAGGCCACGGCCGCTGCGCCTATCGCAAGGCTGAGGATGGAGCCGCGCGATCCCACAAAGGAGTGGGCGGTACTCAGCCTCACTCTATGGCCCGGCGGCGAGACACGCCGCCTGGCCCATTGCGATTACCACGGCCGCTGGATCGAATGGATCGGCTAAGCCGATCAAACAGTTCTGGTTGCGCATGGTCTCGTCCGAAAAGTCTGCAACTTTTTGCTGCGTTGACCTTCGGTTCGGGATCATGCGTTCGCCTCAGCCGTAGATCTGCTTGTGGACTTGGTAGAGCATTTCGCTGCGATCGGCGCGCATGTCGGCCAGATCGCGGCTGGAAAAGGAGTCGATTTCGGCTACGAGGCGGTTGTAATGCCGGCGCTTGGCGATGCTGGTGCGAGCGCGGCTCATGAGGTTGTCGAGAATCATAGCGAGGTTCCTTCTGTGCCGCATTGTTGCGGCAGGTTGTTCCTCCCTGATCGATACGCAGCATGACATAGTTATGATGCGCTGCAAAAAGAAGATGTTGCAATGCACCATTGCGCTGGGCGCATAGCCGGTTAACCGCGCTGAAAGTCCTTCATTTGAACCCCGTCATTCGAGCAAGGGCGACATTGCTGCAGCTTGCCTCGATGTCTCAAGATGCGGTGAGGCCGACATCAACGATCTTGCCATATTGATCGCCGGCTGGCTTGATCGCGCCGGCACTAGCGATTTTGCATGACCGGGAGGAAACCATGGCCGCCGAAGACTACGAGATTCTCGATCCGCGTTTTGCGCGGCTGTTCAACAGCAACGCGCAGGTGGACAAGCTGTTCACCGGATGCCGGTGGGCGGAAGGGCCGGCCTGGTTTGCGGCCGGCCGTTATGTGGTGTGGTCCGACATCCCCAACAACCGCATGCTGCGCTACGACGAGACCGACGGCAGCGTCAGCGTGTTCCGGCAGCCGTCCGGCAATTCCAACGGCAACACCGTCGACCGGCAGGGCCGGCTGGTCACTTGCGAGCATTCGGGCCGCCGCGTCAGCCGCACCGAGCATGACGGCTCGATCACCACCATCGCCGACAAATGGCGCGGCAAGCGGCTGAACTCGCCCAACGACGCGGTGGTCAAGTCCGATGGTTCGATCTGGTTCACCGACCCGACCTACGGCATCGACACGGATTATGAGGGCGACAAGGCCGAGAGTGAGATCGGCGCCTGCCATGTCTACCGGGTCGATCCCGGAACCGGCGAGATCGACGCGGTGATCACCGACATGATCAGGCCCAACGGGCTCGCCTTCTCGCTCGACGAGAGCAAGCTCTATGTCGTCGATACCGGCCGCACGCATGGCGCGCAGAATCCGGCGCATATGCGGGTGTTCAATATCGACGAGGGTGGCAAGAAGGTCTCCGGCGGAAAGGTCTTGGCCGACTGCACGGCCGGCCTGTTCGATGGTTTCAGGCTCGACGATCAAGGGCGGATCTGGACCAGTGCCGCCGACGGCATCCATTGCTACGATCCGGACGGGACGCTGATCGGCAAGATCAAGGTGCCGGAAGTCGTCGCCAATTGCGTGTTCGGCGGCAACAAGCTGAACTGCCTCTATATCGCCGGCACGACCTCGCTCTACATGGTCCGGCTCATGGTCAACGGCGCAAAGACATTTTGAGCGGCCGCCAAGCAATATCCAAGGGAGGACGCCATGCCATTCGTGAACATCCGCCTCGTCAACGAGGTGATTGCCGATGACCCCTCGGGCAAGAAAGCGGCGATCGCTGCCCGGGTGACCGCGGCCATCACCGGCGCCACCGGCCTGACCAGCAACGATGTCTGGGTGGTCTTCGAGGAGGTCAATGCGCGCGACTGGTTCGTCGGTGAGACCGATGTCGAGACGCTGAGACGGAAGGGCTAATCTCCCGACGGGCACGGCAGCGGCACGGAAGTTTGCGAGAGGCCTGCGGGACAGCGCCCCCCTCTGCCCTACCGGGCATCTCCCCCACTTGGGGGGAGATCGGCAGCTTCGTCGCCTAGCCCGTCTTTCGACGTTGGAGGTTGGCGAAAGCGGGGATGACGGCCAATCTCCCTCCTTGTGGGGGAGATGCCGAGTCTTGGCAAAGAGGGCAGGATCGCCGACGCTCGCTTCGCGTTAGCTCCGCTCCGGGACAACGAAAGCATGGTGGCCGCCGCTTAACGCGAGCGGATGAAGTCGGCGAAGGCCGAAACGGCGCTGCGCATCGCCAGTCGGTTTGCCGGTTCCGCCAGGATTTTCTCCACCTCCGGAGGCTTCTTGCCGAGCAGGGCGATTTCGAGCGCGGCTTCCTCATAGAGCGCGAAAGACATGGTGCGCATGATCTCGGCCAGAGCCGCGCGGGCAAACAGCGAGCGCGGCGAGGCGTGCATCAGCATGGCCGGCTTGGCGACAGCGGCGTCGCGTGAGACCAGCCAGTCGAGCGCGTTCTTCAGCCCGCCCGGCACACCATGGGCGTATTCCGGGCAGGATACGATGACGCCGTCGGCACTGGTTACGGCATCGATCAGCACTGAGGCTCCGGCGGTGTCCGTTCGCCTTCGTCATCCGGATTGAAGATCGGCAAGCGGCCAAGCCCGTCATAGACGATGACGCGGCAGCCAGTCGGCGCATTTTTGCGCCAAGGCCACGGTCAACGCCGAATTGGTTGAGGCGGCCCGCAGGCTGCCAGAGATGGCCAGGATGTTGAGCAAGGGTGCGAATCGCGTCCGGAAAAGCCTACCACATCGTCTGCTTGTAGCTTTCGTCCAGCCAGCGGTCGGTCGCCTCGACCGAATCAGCGAGCGCCAGCTGGTCGCGCAGGATCTGGCCGAGCGTCGGCAGCGTCGCGCGGTCGTACCAGGTTTCCGGCTTCCACAGATCGGAGCGCATGAAAGCCTTGGCGCAATGCATGTAGGCGGCCTTGACCGTCACCAGAACGACGCTTTGCGGTTCCTTGCCGTCGACGGCGAGCCGCTCGCGCAAAGCCGCATCGACGGTGATGCGGGCATCGCCGTTGACGCGCAGCGTCTCGTTCATGCCCGGGATGAGGAAGAGCAGCCCGACCGAGGGGTTGAGAGGAATGTTCTCCAGCGTGTCGAGCCGGTTGTTGCCGGGCCGGTCGGGGATGGCGATGGTCTTCTCGTCGAGCACGGCGGCAAAGCCCGGTTTGTCGCCCTTCGGCGTCACATCGGCATTGCCGGCGCCGTCGGAGGAGCCGATCAGCACGAAGGGGCTTTTGCCGATGAAGGAACGGCTGTGGCCATCCAGCGCCTTCAATTCCTTGCGGATCGAGCCGTCGGTCGGCCGAGGCGTCTTGTAGATCGCTCTTAGCTCCTCGCGCGTGGTGACGAATTCCATGCCCTCTCCTTAACCGTTACTTGCCGGCCTTCTCTTCGTTTCCGGTCTTGCCTTCAAGCGAATGGCGCATGATCAGCGGCATCTGGCTGAAGGTGAAAAGAAGCGTGATTGGCATGATTCCCCAGACCTTGAAGGTAACCCAGGCGTCGGTGGAGAAATTCCGCCAGACCACTTCGTTGACAAGGGCCAGAAACAGGAAAAACAGGCCCCAGCGGAAGGTGAGTTTCTTCCAGCCCTCGGCATCGAGGCTGAACGCCGAATCGAAGACGTAGCCGAGCAGCGACTTGCCGAAGAACAGGCCGCCGAGCAGCACGCCGCCGAACAGCATGTTGACGATGGTCGGCTTCATCTTGATGAAGATGTCGTCCTGCAGGTAGAGCGTCAGCGCGCCGAAGACGAAGACGACGACGCCCGATACCATCGGCATGATCGGCAAGGTGCGGGTGAGCAGCCAGGAAGCGATCAGCGCGATCGCAGTCGCGGCCATAAACAGGCCGGTGGCGACGAAGATCGGCCCGCCGAGCTCGGCCAGCGCCGGAAATTTCTGCGATAGCCATGCGCCGCGCGCGTTGGCGAAGAAGAACACCATAAGCGGGCCGAGCTCCAGCACCAGCTTGAGCAGCGGATTGATGCCTTCCTTCTTCTGTTTCTGCGGGTCGGACGGGTCGCGTTCGAGGATGCGCGGGTTCATAGGCTTTCCTTCTTGCGCAAGATCCCGTCCAACAAGTCTGCAACTTCTTGGGATCATGCTTGTTATGCCACTCCAGCGATCGCCCTGGCGAACTCGCTTGCGGAGAAAGGTTCGAGGTCGTCGACCTGTTCGCCGACGCCGATGAAATAGACCGGCAATTTGTGCTTTGCCGCGATCGCCACCAGAATACCGCCGCGAGCCGTGCCGTCCAGCTTGGTCATCACCAGGCCGTTGACGCCGGCGACATTGCGGAAGATCTCGACCTGGTTGAGCGCGTTCTGGCCGGTGGTGGCGTCGACCGTCTGCAGCACGGTGTGCGGCGCTTCCGGATCGAGCTTGCCCAGCACCCGGACGATCTTTTCCAGTTCCGCCATCAGCTCGGTCTTGTTCTGCAGCCGCCCGGCGGTGTCGATGATCAGTACGTCGGAGCCGGCTTGCTTGGCCTGTTCGAAGGCGTCGTAGGCAAGACCTGCCGCATCGGCGCCAAGCTTGGAGGCGATGACCGGCGATTTGGTGCGCTCGCCCCAGATCTTCAACTGCTCTATTGCCGCGGCGCGGAACGTGTCGCCGGCTGCGAGCATCACCGACAGGCCGCCGTCGGTCAGCTTTGCCGCCAGCTTGCCGATGGTCGTGGTCTTGCCGGTGCCGTTGACGCCAACGACAAGGATGACATGCGGCTTGTGGCTGAGGTCAAGCTCCAGCGGCATGGCGACATGGGTCAGCACCTTCTCCACCTCGGCCGCCATGATTGCGCGCACTTCCGTCTCGGAGACGTCCTTGCCGTAGCGGCTGGCGGCCAGCGAATCGGTGATGCGCAATGCCGTCTCCATGCCGAGATCGGCGCGGATCAGCACGTCCTCCAGATCCTGCAGCGTGTCCTCATCGAGCTTGCGCTTGGTGAAGACGCCGGCGATGTTGCCGGACAGTTCCCGGGAAGAGCGGGCAAGCCCCTCCTTCATACGCTGGAACCACGAGCGTTTCGGTGCCGGTCCCGGCGCCTTCTGCGGCTCGGCTTTCTGCTCGACCTTCTTGCTTACGGTGACCTTGCCGGGGGCCGGCCTTGGCTCCGGCGGTGGTTGCGGAACGGCCTCCGGCTCGGGTGCGATCTCGGCAAGGACCGGCTTCGCCTCGATCGGCGCCGGCTGGCGAATGGGGGGCGGGATTTCGGCCGGCGGCGCCTCAGATTTGGGGGCTGTTGAGGGAGCCTCAGCGGGCGGTGCCGGCATTTCGACGGGCTCCGGCTCCGGCTGTTTTTCCGGCTGGAACGGGGCGATTTCTGGCGGCTGCGGCTCGGGCTCAAGAATTTCCTGCGGCTCTGGTGCAGGAACTGGCTCAGCGATGACGGGGGCGGCCGGGATTTCTTCGGGCTCCGGCTCCTCAGCAGCCGTTTCCGGCGGCCGCAGCTCCTCGACCGGAGCAGGCTCTGTCTGGATTTCTGGCTCGGGCGGAACGGTAGGAGCGGGCTCGGGCTTCGGCTCCTCGACCGGAGCAGGCTCCGGCTGGATTTGTGGCTCGGGGGAAATGATCGGAGCGGGCTCGACCTCTTCAACAGGCGCCGGCAGCGGCGCGGGCGGCGCTTCAGCCTCGACCGGTGGCGGAGGCGCAGCTTCTGCCTCGGGTCGGGGCTCTTCGTGTTTCAAAAATTCCGGAACGGCCTGCTCCGTCGCCGGTTTCAGCGCCTCCAGAGCGTCCCATTTGATCGGCGGCAGCGGCGTGGTCTCGTCGATCCGCTCCTCGACCACTTCCTTCTTGCCGAACGAAAATATCTTCTTGAGAAAACCAGCCATGTTTTTGCGTCTCAGGCGGCGCGGGCGGCAAGCGGCGCCGCGATCAGGCGCGCGCCGTCATGGCCGGCGATATCAGCCTCAACGATTTCGCCCGGCGCGCCGGCAGAGATCGCGGCAAGCGTGAAGCCTTCGGTGCGGCCGAGCCCGTCGCGCTCGACCAGGATCGACTGGCGCGTTCCGGTGAGCGAGGAAAGGTGGCCGCGGTAAGCGGCGTCACCGGCGGCGCGCAGCCGTGCCGCACGCTGCTTGACCACCTCGCGGCGAAGCTGCGGCATGCGCGCGGCGGGCGTGCCTTCGCGTGGCGAGAACGGAAAAACGTGGAGATGCGTCAGCCCGCATTCCTCGACGATCTCCAGCGATTTTTCGAACATCGCGTCCGTCTCGGTCGGAAAACCGGCGATGATGTCAGCGCCGAAGACTATGCCGGGACGCAGTTTGCGCAAATCCTCGCAAAAGCGGATCGACTGATCCCGGTTGTGCCGGCGCTTCATCCGCTTCAGGATCATGTCGTCACCCGCCTGCAGCGACAAATGCAGATGCGGCATCAGCCTGGGCTCGGTGGCGATGGCGTCGAGCAGATCGTCGTCGGCCTCGATCGAATCGATCGAGGAGAGGCGCAGGCGTTTTACGCCAGGCACCTGCTTCAGGATTGTCTTGACCAATTTGCCGAGTTTCGGGCTGCCAGGCAGGTCGGCGCCGAAACTGGTCATGTCGACGCCGGTCAGCACGATCTCGGCATAATCATTGCCGCTCAGCCGCTCGACCTGCTCGACCACGGCCCCCATCGGCACCGAGCGCGAATTGCCGCGGCCATAAGGGATGATGCAGAAGGTGCAGCGGTGGTCGCAGCCGTTCTGCACCTGGACAAAAGCCCGCGCCCGGCCCTCGATGGCGTCGACCATGTGGCCGGCTGTCTCGCGTACCGAAAAGATATCGTTGACGCGGGCCTTCTCGGTGTCGTTGACGCCGAAATCCGGCAGCGCGCGATAGGAATGCGCCTTCAGCTTCTCTTCATTGCCGAGGACGAGATCGACCTCGTCCATGGCGACGAAATTCTGCGGCTCGGTCTGCGCGGCGCAGCCGGTGACGATGATGCGGGCGGCCGGGTTCTCGCGGCGGGCCTTGCGGATCGACTGTTTTGCCTGGCGCACCGCTTCGCCGGTGACGGCGCAGGTGTTGAAGATGATGGCGCCGCCTTCCAGCGCGCCAAGGCCGGCGCTTTCCGCCTCTCGCCGCATCACCTCGGATTCGTAGGTGTTCAGCCGGCAGCCGAAGGTGACGACGTCAACACCTTTGGGAAGAGTGGGGCCCCTGGAAAGGGCGGGACCCTTCTTGGCAAGAGGAGCCATCAGGCGGCGCTTTCGGTGTCGCGGGCCCACACGCCGGTCGACGGATCGAAGCTGCCGGAAAATTCCCATTCGGCGGCGCCGGTGAGGATGACGTGGTCGTCGCCGCGCCATTCGACATGCAAGGAGCCGCCGCCGGGCGTCACCAAGGAGACACTGCGTCCGGTCCGCCTGGTGCGCGCGGCAGCGACGACGGCGGCACAAGCCGCCGTACCGCAGGCCCTGGTCAGGCCGGCGCCGCGCTCCCAGGTGCGGATGACCATCGTCTCGGGCGAGGTCACCCGTGCGATGGTGATGTTGGCGCGTTCGGGGAAGATCGGATGGTTTTCGAGCAGCGGGCCGAACCGGTCGAGCTCATAGGACCAGACGTCGCGGTCGACCCAGAAGATAGCGTGCGGATTGCCCATCGACACGACCGAGGGCGAGTGCAGAACAGGCGCGTCGATCGGGCCGATCTGCAGCTCGATCATGCGGGTATCGCGGAATTCCTCGGCCAGCGGAATATCCTGCCAGCCAAAACGCGGCTTGCCCATGTCGACCGAGATCAGCCCGTCGGCATGTTCTTCAGCGTTAAGGATGCCGGCGACGGTCTCGAAGGCGAATGTCTTCTGGCCGGTCTCGGCGGCAAGTGCCTGCACCACGCAGCGCATGCCGTTGCCGCAGGCCTGCGCGCCGGTTCCGTCGGAATTCAGGATGTCGATGAAAAAGGCGGTGCCCGGCGTCTTGGCGTCGTGGATCGCCATGATCTGATCGAATTTCGTCGCCGCATCGGCATTGAGCGCAAGGGCGGCAGCCGGCGTCACCCGATCGGCGCGACCGCGCATGTCGGCAACGATGATTTCGTTGCCAATGCCGTTCATCTTGGCGAAGGGGGCAGTGCTTGCCATGGATCGAAAGGTCTCATGCCGGTTTGGCGCCTATATGGCGGATACCGGCCGAAATTACCAGTGTGCGGACGTCAGAGCGACGTGCGTCCACTTGGACGCACAAAGTACGCTCTGACACTTTGAACCCGCGCAACGTGCACCGCGAAGACGCCGAGCATGACCAGCAGGAAGATAATCAGCACGATGCCGATGAGGATACGGGCGCCGGTGGCGGCTGCTCCGGCCAATGCCGGCATGCCGAGCAGGCTGGCCGCGGCCGCGATAATCAGAAGAATGATGATCCATTTGATCATGGGGAAATCCCGCGCAGCCGACGGTTGTGGATGCCTGCCAACGCCTTTGCGACGTCCCGGGTTCCCCTGCGCCGCGAAGCCGGTTGCCTGCCTAGTGCATCGGACCCAAAAGTGGGTACCGGTTTTGGGGAAATCCGATACTCAAACAAGAAGATTGAGCGGCGGTTCGCCTCGACTTGAAAGTCCGCCGCTCTAGACCGTCGGCACGTCCCAGACCTCGCCGGGACGCAGGGGGCGAAAGCGTTCGCGAGGGACGCCCTGGTCATCCAAGGCCTCGCCCAGCTTTCTGGCCGGCTCGTCGATCGGCTCGTTGGTAAGCCGGAACGTGCCCCAATGGCAGCCGGCGGCATAGGCGGCGTTGCACAAAAGCATGCCTTGCACCGCCTCCTCCGGGTTCTGGTGGTGAGGCGCCATGAACCAGCGCGGCTCGTAGGCGCCGATCGGCAGGATGGCGAGGCGGAAGCCGGCGTGCCTTTCGGCCATCAGCCGGTAGTTGATGCCGTCGTGGAAACCGGTGTCGCCGGCGAAATAGACCTTTCCGCTCGGCGTCTCGACCACAAAACCCGCCCACAGCGCCATGCGCCGGTCGCGGGTGCCGCGCGCCGACCAGTGGTGCACCGGCTCGATATGGACGGCGACGTCCTTGCCGATATCGACCCGCTCGCCCCAGTCATGCACGGAAAGCCGCATTCCGGAAACGCCATCGTCGATGATGGCGTCGTTGCCGAGCGGCGTCAGCACCAGCGGGTCGTGCTTTGTCTTCAGCCGCTTCAGCGTGGCGAGGTCGAGATGGTCGTAGTGGTTGTGGCTGACCAATACGAGATCGATCGGCGGCAGGTTGGAAAAGGCGATGCCCGGCGGATTGACCCGTTTCGGCCCGGCAAAGGAGAGCGGCGAGACGCGCCGCGACCAGACCGGGTCGGTGAGGATGTTCAGGCCGGCTGTCTGGATGAGCAGCGAGGAATGGCCGACCATGGTCAGCCTCAGCCCGGAGTCGTCGATCCGCTCGGCCGGTGTTGCCTGATGAAACGGACTTGGATTCGCCGCCGGCCATTTCGAGCGTTCGCCGCCCAGCTGCCACTTCAAAAGATCGGAAAAGCGGGCAGGCAGCTTGCCGTTGGGATTGAAGAACAAGGTGCCGTCGAAATGATCGCTCGGTGGGCCGCTATAATAGCGATTGGCGGCTCTTTTTCTCGCAGCCAAGGTTTCGCCTCCGGCAGGGTTCCGTTTCATCAGAGATAGGACCGGAGCCGGCTGGCGCAAGCATTTGGCGGGCGACGCCAGGACACGCCTGTCCAGGCAAAAACGCTGCGCGGTCTCGGGTCTGATCCCTAGGGCAGGCTTTCAGGCGGCACGTATCTTGTGGTAAAATTGCAACAGATGCTGACGCAAATTGTATTTTAACCATATCGGGTTGAAATTTCGCCACCTTCTCCATCTTGGTGAAGGGGATATTGTGCGGACGGCAGCCCCAGCCGGATCCGACGGAGGTTTGAAATGAATTTTTCGAAAACCGGTCTGCTGGCCGTATCGCTTGCCGCGCTCGTTGCGAGCGGCTGTTCAACGTCACGGTTCTCGTCGATGGGCCAGGAGCAGCCGGGGCCGCTGCAAGCCGCGCCCTCCGGCACGGTGACCGCAAACCAGCTGCCGCCGCCGGCGGCACCCGGCACCGCCGACCCGTCGAAATTTCCGACGGCGCCGCAAGGTTCTGAGGTGGCTTCGCTGCCACCGGACGGGACGGCTCCGGCCGGAGCTGCGGATCTTACCGCCTCCAGCGTCGCCGGCGTGTGGAAGGCCAGCGTGTCCGGCCAGAGCTGCCAGGTGGCGACGCCGCAGACCAAATTCGGTGCCGGCTACCGGGCCGGACCGCTGCATTGCCCGGCGCCGATCGACGGCATTAAATCCTGGAACGTCGCCGGCAAGCAGTTGACGCTGTACGACGAGAATGGCGGCACGCTGGCACGGCTCTATTCCTCGGGCGGAGAGAAATTCGACGGCCAGACTTCCAACGGCCTGCCGATCTCGCTTACAAGAGGCTGACCCGCTGCCTATTTGTTTTACGCAATTCCGAACGGAAAACCGCTACACACTTTTCCTGGAATTGCTGTCTTTTGTTTTTACGCAATTCCGGACGGAAAACCGTGACACACTTTTCCTGGAATTGCTCTAGAACGACGTGACCGATGCATCTGCGTGACGGCCTTCAGACCCATGCGACCGTCCGGCAGCGCTACGACCATCTGGTTGTGTCAGGCCTGATCGACCGCGATCCGGCGCAGGAGCGGATCGTCGCGGCACTCGACCGGCTGATCGATGAGATCTCGGCAAAGCGACTGGCGCACAAATCGAGCGCGCTGGGCTGGCTGTTCGCCCGCAAGCGCGAGACGCGCGAGGCCGTCAAGGGCCTCTACATCCATGGCGGCGTCGGCCGCGGCAAGACCATGCTGATGGACATGTTCTTCGAGCTGGTGCCGGTCAGGCGCAAGCGCCGTGTGCATTTCAACGACTTCATGGCCGATGTGCAGGACCGCATCCAGAAGCACCGGCAGGCGCGCAAAGAGGGCGCCGTCAGGGAAGACGACCCGATCTCGCCGGTGGCCCGCACGTTGGCCGAGGAAGCCTGGGTACTTTGCTTCGACGAGTTTTCCGTCACCGACATCGCCGATGCGATGATCCTGTCCCGGCTGTTCTCGGCGCTGTTTGCCAACGGCGTCGTGCTGGTCGCCACGTCCAATGTCGCGCCGCAGGATCTCTACCGCGACGGCTTGAACCGCAAGCTTTTCCTGCCCTTCATCGGCATCCTGGAGCGGCATGCGCAGGTGCTGGCGCTGGACGCCGACAAGGACTATCGGCTGGACAAGCTCAGCCGCCTGCCGGTCTATGTCACCCCCGCCGATGCCGCCGCCGATGCTGTTCTCGACGAGGCCTGGGAAGTGATGACGCATGGCAGGCCGGCGGCCGAGGCGGCGCTGATGGTAAAGGGCCGGCAGGTCGTGGTGCCGCGTGCCGCCGGCGAAGCGGCGCGGTTTTCCTTTGGGGATGTGTGCGAAAAACCGCTCGGCGCCCGCGATTTCCTGGCGATTGCCGGCCGCTTCTCGACCGTCTTCATCGATCATGTGCCGGTGCTCGGCGAAGGCATGCGCAACGAGGCCAAGCGCTTCATCCTGCTGATCGACACGCTCTACGACCATCATGTGCGGCTGGTAATGAGCGCCGCCGCACCGCCGCCGCAGCTGTACACAGCCAAGCGCGGCAACGAGGTGTTCGAGTTCGAGCGCACGGCGTCACGGCTGATCGAGATGCAGGGCCACGAATGGCTGGAAGACTGGGCGGAGAGGCAGAGTGCGAAGGCGCTGTCGCCGGAAGCGCAGCAGGCGCAGGCCTAAGTCACCGATAGCTCCAGAATGTCGTTCGGTAGCGATCCTTCGCGCCCCTCTGTCCCGCCGGCGCCTACAACCGATACACATACATCACGAACTCCTCCGCCGGCCCATGCGGCTCCTTCCGCGCCTCATAAAGAGCGCGCGCCGAGACATTGCGCGGCTCGGTGCCGACCCAGGCCTCCTCGCAGCCATGCTCCCGGCCGAGCTCAAAACATGGCGTCGAGCATCTTCGTCGCTATGCCCTGGCGCTGGAAGGCCGGCGCCACGCCGACTTCGTCGATGTAGAGTTCGCTCACCTTATCCGGGTGGCGGTGGATGACGGCCGCGCATTGGCCGACGACTATGCCATCGGCCAATGCCACAATCATGAAATGACCTGATGAGGCGAGATAGGCGGCGAGCCGATCCGGCCTGACCGGTTCATCGAACACATCTTCGGCGACCCGCATCACAAGGGCGTCATCGCCGGGAAGCAGCCTTCTTATTTCCATCTTCATTGCGTAGCTTTCCTGAGCCGGGCTCAATTCTTTGACGCTTACGTAATTCCCGTTGTTTCTAACCGATTGAAATTGTTCACTCCAAAATAATCGTTTGAATTTCTTCCGCGCTGGGGCTATTGGGGGCGGCGAAAATTCCGGCTTCCCCGCAGCATTCCGGCCCGCTTCTTCGACGCCGTCATGGCGCCGTCACAGTCTAAAGGGACAACATCCTCACATGGCACGCAATAAGATAGCGCTCATCGGCTCGGGCATGATCGGCGGCACGCTCGCCCACATGATCGGCCTCAAGGATCTCGGCGACGTTGTGTTGTTCGATATCGCCGAGGGCATCCCGCAAGGCAAGGGGCTGGATATCGCGCAGTCGTCGCCGGTCGATGGCTTCGACTCCAGGCTGGTCGGCGTCAACGATTATGCCGGCATCGAGGGCGCCGACGTCTGCATCGTCACCGCCGGCGTGCCGCGTAAGCCCGGCATGAGCCGCGACGACCTTCTCGGCATCAATCTGAAGGTCATGGAGCAGGTTGGCGCGGGTCTCAAGAAATACTCGCCGAAAGCCTTCGTCATCTGCATCACCAACCCGCTCGACGCCATGGTCTGGGCGCTGCAGAAGTTCTCCGGACTGCCGAAGAGCCATGTCGTCGGCATGGCCGGTGTGCTGGACAGTTCGCGCTTCCGCTACTTCCTGGCCGAGGAGTTCAAGGTGTCGGTCGAGGATGTCACCGCTTTCGTGCTCGGCGGCCATGGCGATTCCATGGTGCCGATGATCCGCTATTCGACGGTCGCCGGCATCCCGCTGCCCGACCTCATCAAGATGGGCTGGACCTCGAAGGAAAAGCTCGACCAGATCGTGCAGCGCACCCGAGACGGCGGCGCCGAGATCGTCGGCCTCCTCAAGACCGGCTCGGCCTTCTACGCACCGGCCGCCTCGGCGATCGCCATGGCAGAAGCCTATCTCAAGGACAAGAAGCGCGTGTTGCCCTGTGCTGCGCATCTCTCCGGCCAGTATGGTGTCAAGAACACCTATGTCGGCGTGCCGGTGGTGATCGGCGCCGGCGGTGTCGAGCGCGTCATCGAGATCGAGCTCGGCAAGACCGAGCAGAAGATGTTCGACAATTCGGTGGCGGCGGTGCAGGGCCTGTGCGAGGCCTGCGTCAAGATCGCTCCGCAACTCGCCGCCAAGTGATCCGCCGCCAAGTGACCCGGAGATATCTAGCATGAACATCCATGAATATCAGGGCAAGGCACTGCTGAAGGGCTTTGGCGCACCGGTGGCCGAAGGCGTGCCGGTGTTCGAGGCAAGCGAGGCGGAAGCCGCCGCCAAGGCGTTGCCCGGCCCGCTCTATGTGGTGAAGAGCCAGATCCATGCCGGCGGCCGCGGCAAGGGCAAGTTTAGGGAACTCGGCCCCGATGCCAAGGGCGGCGTCAGGCTGGCGAAGTCGGTGGCCGAAGTGGTCGCCAACGCCAAGGAAATGCTTGGCCACACTCTGGTCACCAAGCAGACCGGCCCGGCGGGCAAGCAGGTCAACCGCCTCTATATCGAGGACGGCGCCGACATCGAGCGCGAGCTCTATCTGTCGCTGCTGGTCGACCGCTCGGTCGGCCGCATCGCCTTCGTCGTTTCGACCGAAGGCGGCATGGACATCGAGGCGGTGGCCCATGACACACCGGAAAAGATCATCACCGTCGCCATCGACCCGGAAAAGGGTGTGACGGCGGCTGATTTGAAAGAACTCAACGGCGCGCTGAAGCTTGACGGCGACGCCGCCAAGGACGGCGAGACGCTGTTCCCGATCCTCTACAAAGCCTTTCTCGAGAAGGACATGAGCCTGCTCGAGGTCAACCCGTTGATCGTCATGAAGAACGGCCGGCTGCGCGTGCTCGACGCAAAAGTGTCGTTCGACAACAACGCGTTGTTTCGCCATCCCGACGTGATGGAGTTGCGCGACATCACCGAAGAGGACGAGAAGGAGATCGAGGCGTCGAAACACGACCTCGCCTATGTCGCGCTCGACGGCAATATCGGCTGCATGGTCAACGGCGCCGGCCTCGCCATGGCGACGATGGACATCATCAAGCTCTATGGCGCCGAACCCGCCAACTTCCTCGATGTCGGCGGCGGTGCGTCGAAGGAGAAGGTGACGGCGGCGTTCAAGATCATCACCAAGGATCCGGCGGTCAAGGGCATCCTGATCAACATTTTTGGCGGCATCATGAAGTGCGACATCATCGCCGAGGGCGTGATCGCAGCAGTCAAGGAAGTCGGGCTGCAGGTGCCGCTGGTGGTGCGGCTCGAAGGCACCAATGCCGAGCTCGGCAAGAAGATCATCAACGACAGCGGGCTCAACGTCGTCTCGGCCGACGACCTCGACGATGCGGCGAAGAAGATTGTCGCGGCGGTGAAGGGCTGAAAGGCAGTCGATGATCTCTACCCGACTTCTGTGTGCAATTGGACTCGGCTGCTTCGCCCTGCCGGCGCACGCGGAAGAGATTTCGGATGCAATGGTGCTCTATAAGAATATCTGTATCGCATCAAACGGCGATTTGACCAAGGCGGAGCAATTGACGATCGAGAATGGATTTTCGATCGATTCTGACGACCGTGGCAGAAAGACGTTTGATCGAACGAGCACTGGAACTCTCTCGGCGCCGTTTGTCATACTCAAGGCGGCAGGATCAAATGGGAATAAGTCTTTGCTCGATATCTGTGAGATCTTCGGAACTACGATTCGAATGGCAGAGTTCGATGACTACGCTCGCTCGCGGGGTTTGATCGAGGTGCCAAAGGAGGAGATTCTTGGCGATCTAGCGGACCAAAACTACGTCCGGATTTACGCAAACAAGGAGTGCCAGGCTGCTGGGGACGACAGCGCCGCATGCCTTGTTATTGGGACCTTCGGCGACAAGCCGGTAGACGAAAAGTTCAGTGGAGTTTTTCGTTTTGGAACTCCTCGGCCTCAAGTGGGGAATCCACTATGACCCTCCCTCCATTCACAAGCGTGAAGGGCTAATCTGGTGCCTCCGCATAAGATAAATCTCGTCGAGGCGGCGGATCAGAAGATCAAAAAGGTCTTCGATCCGCATATCGCCGGCGACGTCAACGACGCCCAGGTCAAGATCGCCAAGTTCGGCGATGTCTTCGACTGGCACGCGCATGACAATGAGGACGAAGCGTTCCTGGTGCTGCGCGGCCGCATCGCCATCGATTTCCGCGACGGCACGGTGGAGCTTGGCAGCGGCGAGTTCATTGTCGTGCCGCGCGCCGTCGAGCACCGGCCGCGCTCGCTGAGCGAGGAGCCGGTGGTGCTGATGTTCGAGCCGGCGACGACGCTCAACACCGGCAACGCCAAGAGCGACCTCACCGTCGCCGATCTCAAGCGGCTTTAGGGAGCTTGTGCGAGGAAGAGAAATGAAGAACATCACTCTGGCCGTCGAAGACGAGGTTCTGGAGCAGGTCAAGCAGGCGGCCGCCGAGCAGGGAACGACCGTCAATGACATGGTGCGAGAGTTTTTCGCGACAGTGGCCGCGAAGCGTCGTACCAACGACGGGGCTCGGCTAGCCCTGCTTAGGCTTGCCTACGAAGCTGCAGGCGACATGGGCGGCAAGAATTGGAACCGGGCAGCTCTCCATGACCGCTGAGTGCTTCCTCGACCCGAACATGCTCGTCCATGCCGCCATCGGACACGATTCCAAGCGAGCGGAGTGTGGCGCAATCATCGCCGCCGCCGAGCGCCTTGGCGTCAAGACACTTTACACCGAAGACCTCAACCACGGACAGACTTACGGCTCCGTAGTCGCCATCAACCCCTTCCGCACTCACTGATCAGGTCGCAAAAAATGTCCATTCTCGTCGACAAGAACACCAAGGTGCTGGTGCAGGGCCTCACCGGCAAGACCGGGACGTTCCATACCGAGCAGGCGCTGGCCTATCACGGGACAAAAATGGTCGGCGGCATCCACCCCAAGAAGGGTGGCGAGACGTGGACCGGCGCCAACGGCGAGAGCCTGCCGATCTTTTCCACGGTTGCCGAAGGCAAGGCAACGACCGGTGCCAATGCGTCTGTCGTCTATGTGCCGCCGGCGGGCGCCGCCGAGGCGATCCTGGAAGCGATCGAAGCCGAGATCCCGCTGATCGTCTGCATCACCGAGGGCATCCCGGTGATCGACATGATCAAGGTCAAGGCGCGGCTCGACCGCTCGACTTCGCGGCTCATTGGCCCCAACTGCCCGGGCGTGCTGACCCCCAACGAATGCAAGATCGGCATCATGCCCGGCAACATCTTCCGCAAGGGCTCGGTCGGCGTTGTTTCCCGCTCGGGAACGCTTACCTATGAGGCAGTGTTCCAGACCACCAATGTTGGCCTCGGGCAGACCACCGCCGTCGGCATCGGTGGCGACCCCGTCAAAGGCACGGAGTTCATCGACGTGCTGGAGATGTTCCTCGCCGACGACGAGACCCAATCGATCATCATGATCGGCGAGATCGGCGGCTCGGCCGAGGAAGACGCCGCGCAGTTCCTCAAGGACGAAGCCAAGCGTGGCCGCAAGAAGCCGATGGCCGGTTTCATCGCCGGGCGCACCGCCCCGGCTGGCCGCACCATGGGTCATGCGGGCGCGGTCATCTCCGGCGGCAAGGGCGGCGCCGAGGACAAGATCGCGGCCATGGAATCGGCCGGGATAAAGGTTTCGCCATCGCCGGCCCGGCTCGGCACGACGCTGGTCGAGGCCATCAAAGGGTGACGAACTGTGATGTTCGAAAGACTTGAACAAAACTTCGAGGCTCTGCGTGATAGCTTGTCAGCACGCAATCAGCAGTCGCTCGATGCGTACGTTGGAGCAATCACAAGGTTTACAGGGGACAAGCTGTCGCCGCGTCCGCTGCCAACCGACGGGCTATCGACTCTGGAATTGGCTGCATTTGAGGCTTCGATATCGGCACTACTTAGCATACTTGTACCGGGCTCAATTGGCTGGGTTCCTAATTTCGGGAAGCTGTACCAAGAGACACTGGAAAAGCTCGAAATATCAGGCTGGCAACCGGTGGCGGATGAGCTTCTGTCGAATAAGTCTGCAGCAGCGCGCGCATCATACGAGGTTATCAAAACCGCCAATCGCTGTCCCGAAATTCTGGTTATGCCCGAGAATATCGAAGCGACAAGAGAGTCGCATAGCAAGATAACAGCGCGCTTGCTTGACCAGAGCAACAAGTTAGGCACTCCAATGCTGAACGAGGTTTTCCTTCAGCATAGGGATTGCTCGGGATGCTTGATGCATCTCCGTTGGAGTGATGTTGGGTCGAGGACATATACTGATTTTGCCTTGCACTCATTTTATGACGATCGGTTCAGAGAGATCAGTCGTCAAGCATTACTTTCAAAAATTGTATGGCGCTGCCTTCGCGGCGATTACAGATCCAGCCGGTTTTTTGATGGGTTCTCCGTGACCGGCAGTATCTTCAATGGTGGTCGCGACGGACTTGGCGCTGATTTTATCGGCGTTGAAACAAGCAGTAGCGACTGCGAAATCTTCACTGATGCGGGCTTCTTACTCTATCCACTCCGGATGTCCGTCCAGTTGAACGAAAGGATGTTGTGAGCCATGTCACGACAAGATCAGGCCAACGACCAGTTTTCGCTTACCTCTTTCCTCTATGGCGGCAATGCCGACTATATCGACGCGCTCTACGCCGCCTATGAGGACGATCCCGAATCCGTCAATCCCGAATGGCAGGATTTCTTCGCGGCGCTGAAGGACGATGCCGGCGATGTCCGCAAGAATGCCAAGGGCGCCTCATGGGCCAAGCCGTCGTGGCCGCTGCAGGCCAATGGCGAATTGGTGTCGGCGCTCGACGGCAATTGGGGCATCGTCGAGAAGCACATCGAGAAGAAGGTCCAGCACAAGGCGGTGATGAACGGCGTCTCCCTTTCCGACGCCGACGTGCATCAGGCGACGCGCGATTCCGTGCGCGCCATCATGATGATCCGCGCCTACCGCATGCGTGGCCATTTGCACGCCAATCTCGATCCGCTCGGCATTGCCAAGCTCGAGGATTACAACGAGCTGTCGCCGGAAAATTACGGCTTCACCGCCGCCGACTACGACCGCCCGATCTTCCTCGACAACGTGCTCGGGCTCGAATTCGGCACCATCCGGCAGATGCTCGACATATTGACCCGCACCTATTGCTCGACGCTCGGCGTCGAGTTCATGCATATTTCCGATCCCGAGGAGAAGGCCTGGATCCAGGCGCGCATCGAGGGCACCGACAAGGAGATCTCCTTCACCGCCGCCGGCAAGAAGGCGATCCTGCAGAAGCTGGTCGAGGCCGAAGGCTTTGAGCAGTTCATCGACGTCAAGTACAAGGGCACCAAGCGCTTCGGCCTCGACGGCGCAGAGGCGCTGATCCCGGCGCTGGAGCAGATCGTCAAGCGCGGCGGCCAGCTTGGCATGAAGGAGATCGTGCTGGGCATGGCGCATCGCGGCCGGCTGAACGTGCTCTCCCAGGTGATGGCCAAGCCGCACCGCGCCATCTTCCACGAGTTCAAGGGCGGCTCGGCCGCACCCGACGAGGTCGAGGGCTCGGGCGACGTGAAGTACCATCTCGGTGCTTCGTCGGACCGCGAGTTCGACGGCAACAAGGTGCACCTGTCGCTGACCGCCAATCCCTCGCATCTGGAAATCGTCGATCCGGTGGTGATGGGCAAGGCGCGGGCTAAGCAGGACTCCCTGTTCGGCCGCAGCCGCGAGGAGATCGTGCCGCTGGAAGAGCGCGCCAAGGTGCTGCCGCTGCTCCTGCATGGCGACGCCGCCTTTGCCGGCCAGGGCGTGATTGCCGAAATCCTCGGCCTGTCGGGCCTGCGCGGCCACCGCGTCGCCGGCACACTGCATTTCATCATCAACAACCAGATCGGCTTCACCACCAATCCGCGCTTCTCGCGCTCGTCGCCCTATCCGTCGGATGTGGCCAAGATGATCGAGGCGCCCATCTTCCACGTCAATGGCGACGATCCGGAAGCCGTGGTCCACGCCACCAAGGTGGCGATCGAATTCCGCATGAAGTTCCACAAGCCTGTCGTGGTCGACATGTTCTGCTACCGCCGCTTCGGCCACAATGAGGGCGACGAGCCGGCCTTCACCCAGCCGATCATGTACAGCAACATCCGCCGCCACAAGACGACGGTGCAGATCTATGCCGACCGGCTGATCACCGAAGGCCACATCACCCAGACCGAATTCGACAAGATGAAGGCCGACTGGCGGGCACATCTCGAGCAGGAATTCGAGGTCGGCCAGCATTACAAGCCCAACAAGGCCGACTGGCTGGATGGCGCCTGGTCGGGCCTGCGCACGGCCGACAACCAGGACGAACAGCGGCGCGGCAAGACCGCCGTGCCGGTCAAGACGCTGAAGGAAATCGGCAAGAAGCTGACCGAGGTGCCGAAGGATTTCGAGGCGCACAAGACGATCCTGCGCTTTCTCGAGAATCGCCGCCAGGCGATCGAGTCGGGCGAAGGCATCGACTGGTCGACGGCCGAGGCGCTGGCCTTCGGCGCCATCCTGCTCGACGGCAACCCGGTCCGGCTGTCCGGACAGGATTCGGAGCGCGGCACGTTCTCGCAACGCCACTCCGTGCTCTACGACCAGCGCGACGAGACACGCTACATTCCGCTCAACAATCTGTCGGCGGCGCAGGCCGGTTTCGAAGTCATCAACTCGATGCTGTCGGAAGAGGCCGTGCTCGGCTTCGAATATGGCTACAGCCTGGCCGAGCCGAAGGCGTTGACGCTTTGGGAAGCGCAGTTCGGCGATTTCGCCAACGGCGCCCAGGTGGTGTTCGACCAGTTCATCTCGTCGGGCGAGCGCAAGTGGCTCAGAATGTCGGGCCTCGTCTGCCTGCTGCCGCATGGCTATGAAGGCCAGGGGCCGGAGCATTCGTCGGCCAGGCTCGAGCGCTTCCTGCAGCTTTGCGCCGAAGACAACATGCAGGTGGCCTACTGCACGACGCCGGCCAACTACTTCCACATCCTGCGCCGGCAGTTGAAGCGGGATTTCCGCAAGCCGCTGATCCTGATGACGCCGAAGTCGCTGCTGCGCCACAAGCGGGCGGTGTCGACGCTGCCGGAGATGTCGGGCGAAAGCGCGTTCCACCGGCTGTTGTGGGACGATGCCCAGCAGCTCCCCGGCCAGGCGATCAAGCTCACCAAGGATTCGAAGATCCGCCGTGTCGTGCTCTGCTCGGGCAAGGTCTATTACGACCTCTACGAGGAGCGCGAGAAGCGCGGCATCAACGACATCTATCTGCTGCGCGTCGAACAGCTCTATCCGTTCCCGGCCAAGGCGCTGATCACCGAACTGTCACGCTTCCGCAACGCCGAGATGGTGTGGTGCCAGGAGGAGCCCAAGAATATGGGCGCCTGGTCGTTCATCGATCCCTATCTGGAATGGGTGCTGGCGCATATCGATGCCAAGCATCAGCGGGTGCGCTATACCGGCCGGCCGGCCGCCGCGTCGCCGGCGACCGGATTGATGTCGAAGCATCTCGCCCAGCTTGCCGCCTTGCTCGAAGACGCGCTCGGTGAATAGAACAGAGCCGGGCGAATAGAACAGAACCGACAGAAAAACGGACAGGCACAATGGCTACCGAAATCCGCGTCCCCACCCTTGGCGAATCCGTCACCGAGGCGACCATCGGCAAATGGTTCAAGAAGGTGGGCGACGCGATCGCCACCGACGAACCGCTGGTCGAACTCGAGACCGACAAGGTAACGGTGGAAGTGCCGGCCGCGGCCGCAGGAACGCTTAGCGAGATCGCTGTCAAGGAGGGCGAGACGGTCGAGGTCGGTGCTTTGCTCGGCATGATTTCGGCGGGCGACGGGGCAAAAGCGGCAGCACCCGCGAAGGCGTCAACTCCCGAACCAAAGCAGGACGCGGTATCGCAGGCCTCGGCGCCGACCGCCGCAGCCACTGTCAAGCAAGCCGCGGCCGAGACCGCCAAGATCGCCGGCGATGCCGGGCCGATCGAGGCCCGCACGATGCCGCCAGCGCCAGCGGCGGCGAAGCTGCTGGCCGAGAGCAATCTCGCGGTCGACCAGGTCTCGGGTTCCGGCAAGCGCGGCCAGGTGCTGAAGGGCGACGTGCTCGACGCGATCGCCAGGGGCGCGCCGTCGCAACCGGCCGAGACGCCGAAGGCGCCTGCACCGGTCGCTGCCCGTGCGCCGTCCTCGGCCGATGACGCGTCGCGCGAAGAGCGCGTGCGCATGACCAAGCTGCGGCAAACCATCGCGCGCCGCCTCAAGGAAGCGCAGTCGACCGCCGCCATGCTGACCACCTTCAACGAGGTGGACATGAGCGCGGTGATGGCGCTCAGGACCAAATACAAGGATGTGTTCGAGAAGAAGCACGGCGTGAAGCTGGGCTTCATGGGCTTCTTCACCAAAGCCGTCACCCATGCACTGAAGGAAATCCCCTCCGTCAATGCCGAGATCGACGGCACCGACATCATCTTCAAGAACTACGCCCATATCGGCGTCGCCGTCGGCACCGAAAAAGGCCTTGTCGTGCCGGTGGTGCGCGATGCCGACCAGATGTCGATCGCCGAGATCGAGAAGGATATCGGCCGGCTGGGCATCGCCGCGCGTGACGGCAAGCTGTCGGTCGCCGACATGCAAGGAGGCACGTTTACGATTTCTAACGGCGGCGTTTACGGGTCGCTGATGTCGACGCCGATCCTCAACGCGCCGCAGTCGGGCATTCTGGGCATGCATAAGATCCAGGAGCGGCCGGTGGTGGTCGGCGGCCAGATCGTGATCCGGCCGATGATGTATCTGGCGCTCTCCTACGATCACCGCATCGTCGACGGCAAGGAAGCGGTGACCTTCCTGGTCCGGGTCAAGGACAGCCTGGAGGATCCGGAGCGGCTGGTGCTCGACCTCTAGGGGCCGGTCGAGGTGAGCCGGAGAATGGATCTGCGCCACCGAATGATGACCAGTTCCGCGCATTTCCGGTCCAGGGTGTTTTTCGCAGCTGTGCTCGCGGCCGGCGTTGCGCAGACGGGATCGGCAGCCTTTGCCGCCTGCCCGCTCGAGCTCGCCGTCTATGGCGATGCCGAAGGTGCGGCCGAGATCGATTTCAGGCCGACCGGGGGATCGGCTGTGGTCACCAACACCTTCAAGATGGTGCTCGATAACGATGTCGTGCTCGACGGCATCGTCATGTGGACGGAAGGCGTGGCGCGGCCGCATGGGTCGCTGATGTACAAATGCCCGACAGGCGACGTCACCGGCGACGAGCTCGCCGCCTGCACGCTGTGGGAGGGGGTCGTCTACAGTGCTGACGACAAGGGCAACATCGCTCTGCTGCCGGCCGAAGGCGTGGACGCGCCGAAGACCCTGATCTTTCCCGACCTCGGACCGTCGCTGCAGAGGTCGACCGCCTATGGCGCCAACGGGTTTTCAAAGGTGCCGTGGGATATTTTTTCGCTGAAGGGCTGTCAGGAATGAGCGTGGCCAAAAAAGTGCTGCTGGTGACCGGCGGCGGCCGCGGCATCGGTGCCGCCACGGCCCGACTTGCCGCCAAGGCTGGATACCGTGTTGCGATCAACTATGCCTCGAACGAGGCTGCTGCCACGGCGCTTGTCGAGGCGATCGAACAGGCCGGCGGCGAAGCGCTGGCCATCAAGGGCGACATTGGCAGCGAGGCCGATATTCAGGCGATGTTCGAGAGCATCGACCATGCCTTCGGGCCGCTCGATGCGCTCGTCAACAATGCTGGCGTGGTCGACCAAAGGGCGCGTGTCGACGAAATGAGCGGAGCGAGGCTGGAGCGCATGATGCGCATCAACATCATTGGCTCCATGCTCTGTGCCCGCGAAGCGGTGAAGCGCATGTCGACCAGCCATGGCGGCAAGGGCGGCGCCATCGTGAATGTTTCCTCGATTGCTGCAAGAATTGGCGGACCGGGCGAATATGTCGACTACGCCGCCTCGAAGGGCGCGATCGATTCCTTCACTATTGGCCTGGCACGCGAAGTGGCTGGCGAAGGCATTCGCGTCAACGCAGTCAGCCCAGGGATTGTCGATACCGAAATTCATGCCTCCGGCGGACAGCCGGATCGCGTCGAGAGGATGCGTCACGGCGTGCCGATGCAAAGGGCGGGGACCACCGAAGAGGTCGCCGCGGCAATTCTCTGGCTCCTGTCGGACGGGGCGTCCTATACGACAGGCGCGAATTTGGAAGTGGGCGGCGGCCGCTAGAGCGGGATGCGTTCAAATTGAACTGGGCATCCCGCTCTATCTATTTGTTTTAGCCGCATTTCTGCGACGCCAAGTGATTCCACTTGGCCGCAAAATGCTCAAATGCCAGCCAAGGCTGAGTGCCAGACCAGAAGGACAAATCATGGCTTATGACGTCGTTATCATCGGATCGGGACCAGGCGGCTATGTCTGCGCCATCAAGGCGGCACAGCTCGGCCTGAAGACGGCGGTGGTCGAGAAGAACCCGACCTTCGGCGGCACCTGCCTCAACATCGGCTGCATCCCGTCCAAGGCGCTGCTCCATGCGTCCGAGATATTCGCCGAGGCCGGCCATTCCTTCGACACGCTGGGCGTCGAAATAAGCGCGCCGAAGCTCAATCTGGAGAAGATGATGGCGCACAAGGACGCGACGGTGGCCTCCAACGTCAACGGCGTCGCCTTCCTGTTCAAGAAGAACAAGATCGACAGCTTTCGCGGCACCGGCAAGGTCCTGTCCGCCGGAAGAGTGTCGGTGACCGGCGAGGACGGCAAGGTCGAGGAGATCGAGACCAGGAACATCGTCATCGCCACCGGCTCCGACGTCACCGGCATTCCGGGCGTCAAGGTCAACTTTGACGAGAAAGTGATCATGTCCTCGACCGGCGCGCTGTCGCTGGACAAGGTGCCGGGCCACATGGTGGTGGTCGGCGGCGGCGTCATCGGGCTGGAGCTCGGCTCGGTATGGGCGCGGCTCGGCGCCAAGGTGACCGTCGTCGAGTTCCTCGACACCATACTGGGCGGCATGGACGGCGAGGTCGCCAAACAGTTCCAGCGCATGCTGTCCAAGCAAGGCATCGAATTCAGGCTCGGCGCCAAGGTGACCGGTGTCGCCAAGGCCAAGAAGGGCGCCACCGTCACCTTCGAGCCGGTCAAGGGCGGCGCGGCCGAGACGATCGAGGCGGATGCGGTGCTGATAGCGACGGGACGCCGGGCCTATTCGGACAGTCTCGGGCTGAAGGAGGCCGGGGTCGAGGTCGACGAGCGTGGCCGGGTCAAGGCGGACGGCCATCTCAAGACCAATGTCCCCGGCATCTACGCCATCGGCGACGTCATCGCCGGGCCGATGCTCGCCCACAAGGCCGAGGACGAGGGGGTGGCGGTGGCCGAGATCATTGCCGGCCAGGCCGGCCATGTGAATTACGAGGTGATTCCGAACGTCGTCTACACCAGTCCGGAAATCGCCTCAGTCGGCAAGACGGAGGAAGAGCTGAAGGCGGCCGGCGTCGACTACAAGGCCGGCAAGTTTCCGTTCAGCGCCAATGGCCGGGCGCGCGCCATGCTGCATACCGACGGCTTCGTCAAGATCCTGGCGGACAAGCGGAGCGACCGCGTGCTCGGCGTCCACATCGTCGGCTTCGGCGCCGGCGAGATGATCCACGAGGCGGCGGTGCTGATGGAGTTCGGCGGCTCGTCGGAAGATCTTGCCCGCACCTGCCACGCCCATCCGACGATGTCGGAAGCGATGAAGGAAGCGGCACTGGCGACCTTCTTCAAGCCGATCCATATGTAGGTCTTCCTCGCCTCCGGCAGCCATCTGACGGTTCAAAGCAAAACGGCCCGCTTTTCAGCGGGCCGTTCGTATTTGAAGTCAGCAGCCGATCACTGCGGGGCCGGTGCGGGCGCCGGAGCAGGCGCTGGCTCTGCAGGCGCCGGAGCAGGTGCTGGGGTAGGCGCCGGAGCAGGCTCTGCGGGTGCCGGGGCAGGCTCTGCGGGTGCCGGGGCAGGTGCTGGCTCTGCAGGTGCCGGGGCTGGCGCGGGCTCTGCCGGAGCAGGCGTCGGTTCAGCGGGCGCTGGCGCCGGGGCCGGCGTGGTTGCAGCCGGCGGTTCACCAGGCGCTGGCGCCTCACCGCTTGTTCCAAAAACATAGTAAGCGACAATGGCCAGGATAACGACGACCAGGGCAATCAGCCAGCCGGTGCTGCCGCCACCCGACTTGGGAGGGGGGGTCGGAGTGGTGTACGGGTCGTTTGGATTCGCCATAAAAGTGTCCTCCGTGGGATGAAAAGTATCAATCAACACACATCAACGCGCAATCGTCGAACAGGTTTCACGCTAGGGATCGAAAACGCCGAAAACAGGGCAATCTTCGCCGGGAATCGTTTGTCCGCACGCACTTTACTCGCAAAATTCGTAGTGATCGAGCCAAAACAAACCTTTCGACCTTCCTGTACTCAGACACGCCTTCCGTGATTCGGGAAAGGCATCGCCCCGAATCACGTCTTGCCGGGTCTGCAACTCAACCGTGCAACTCAGTCGACGGCAGTGACGGTGTAACCGGCCTTGCGGAAATCCTCGACCAGACCTTCCGCGCCCGGAAGGTGCAAGGCGCCGACCGCCATGAAGGCGTTGCCCTTGGCGAGGATCGGCCCGGCATGATCGATCATCACCTTGTTGCGGCGGGTGATCATGGTTTCCTCGAAGGCGGCATAGCCCGCCGAATCGTCTTCGCCGCCGGGAAGGACGGCACGAAACAGCGGCCAGAGCATGCCGATGTCGCCGCGCTGGTAAAGCACGATCATGGTTTCGTTGACGTCGTTCACCCTGTTGCCGAGCTTCAATGTGTCGACGAGGCCCTTCATGTGAAAAGCGAGCGGCAGCGAGGCCATGGCGCGAAGCTGGTCGGCGACGGTCTCCAACCCATCGACGGCTTTGCCTGAGGCTTTGGCGTCCTGCGCGAGCTTGATGTCGAGCACCGGCGCGCCGCCTGCCTGGCGGGCCAGTTCACAGGCCGGGAGCGCGACCATGGTCGACAGCATCCACGGTTTCATCTTGGCGACGCTCGCCGGCGGGATGCCGCGCGCGTCGAGCGCCTTGTTCACCGCCGCCGCATCGTCCGGCGACAGCAGCGAGGACAGCGTGGTGCTGTCGGTGAACATCATCAGCTCCGGCTCTTTCAGGAACGCCGCCATCATCTTCTGCTGATCGAGCACCTCCGTGGTCTCGATGACGACAGTGTCGGCAGCGTCAAACGCCTTTTGCGCGGCGGGCGGCAGCGTGGTCACGCGCGGGTCGGTCATGTGCATGGTGCCGAACAGGAAGGACGGCCTTTCGCCCGCCTTTTCCAGTTTCCACAACAGGCCCTTGCCGTTCAGTGTTGCGGCCGCTTCCGTCTCGATCTTGCGGTAGGTGGCCGGGTCGTCCTTCTGCAAGGCCGACAGCATGTCGGCGCCGGCGCAGACCGGGGTTTCGGCGCGCGCCTTGCCGGCGGCGAGCAGCGCGAGGATGAGGAAAGAGAGAAAAAACAGGACGTTGAGCGCCACGAGCAGCTTCAACGAAGCAAGGGCCGTGCGGTCGGCGATGGTAATGACGCGTTTCATGGCCGCTTTTTAGAGACAAAGAACGGCGAAACGGTTAACTGGCGCAGCAAAATTGTCTCGGACATCGTTCCACGGCTCAAATCCTGGCTGCAACTTTGCGAAATCATGCGTCGATTACGCCCGCGGATGGGCCGCTTCATAGACTTCGAGCAGCCTCGCGGTGTCGACGCCGGTGTAGATCTGCGTCGTCGACAGGCTGGCGTGGCCCAACAATTCCTGGATGGTGCGCAGGTCGCCGCCGCGCCCAAGCAGATGCGTGGCGAAGGAATGGCGCAAGGCGTGCGGCGTGGCGGTGTCGGGCAGATTGAGCGCCGAGCGCAGCTTGGCCATGTCGCGCTGGACGATGGCCGGGTTGAGCGGGCCGCCGCGGGCGCCGCGAAACAGCAGGCCCTTCGGATCGAGTTGATAGGGGCAGAGCCGGCGATATTCGGCGATCGCCCGCATCGCGATCGGCAGCACCGGCACCAGCCGCGTCTTGCCGCCCTTGCCGGTGACGCGCAGCACCGTTTCATCAGGCGACGAAAGGTCGGCGCTAGGCAGGCCGAGCGCCTCGGAAATGCGCAGACCTGAGCCGTAGAGCAGCGTCAGCACGGCGCCGTTGCGGGCAGCGATCCACGGTTCCTCGGCCAACTGGCCTTCCACCGAAACGACGTGTTTCGCATCGCTGGCCGTCAGCGGCTTGGGCAGCGATTTCGGCTGCCGCGGCGCGCGCAGTGCCGCAGCACCCGCCGCATTGACGAGGCCGCGCCGCTCCAGAAAGCGCAGCAGCGAGCGGATGCCGGCGAGCCCGCGTCCGAGCGTGCGGGCGCCGGCGCCTCCGGCGCGGCGGGCGGCGAGAAAGCCGCGCAGATCGGCCGGGCGAAGATCGGCGATATCCGAAATGCCGGGCGAACCGCCGCAATGGCCTGTCAGGAAGTGCAGAAACTGGCGCGTGTCGCGCTCATAGGCTTCCACGGTTTCCGGCGACAGCCGGCGTTCGCGCGCCAGCATCTTCAGCCAGCTTTCGCGGGCCGCCAGAAGGTCTGGTCTGGCCGGGATAAGGAATTCCTGCATTGCGCTCTTCCGATATGCCGTTCTTCCATTCTGGGCCATCTTCCGGCAGCCGGGTTAGGAAGCGGTGAAGAGCCGCGTCATTGAAATGACAAGAGGGTGGAGCTAGAGCAAGGCCAAAGGATTTTCCACCGATGACCAAACCGCAAAACCCTGTCCAGATGGCCGTGATCGGCGCCGCCCACGGCATCAAGGGCGAATTGCGCGTGAAAACCTTCACCGGCGATCCTCTGGCGCTGGCCGACTACGGGCCGCTCTATGCCAGGGACGGCCGTGCCTTCCAGATCGTCGACATCAGGCCGGCCAATAACGTCGTGGTGGTGCGCTTCAAGGGCATCAGCGACCGCAACGCCGCCGAGGCGCTCGCCGGCACGGAATTGTTCGTCGACCGCTCGATGCTGCCGGACGATGGCGAAGAGGACGAATTCTATCATGCCGATCTCGTCGGGCTGGCAGTCCGGGACGATACCGGTGCTGACATCGGCAAGGTCGTTGCCGTGCATAATTTCGGCGGCGGCGACATTCTCGACGTGACGCTTGGCGAGCGCAAAGGCGTGCTGATTCCGTTCACGCAGGCTGCCGTGCCTGACGTGTCAATCAAAGAGGGCTTCCTCCGCATCGATCCGGCGGCGGCGGGCTTGATCGATGACGAGGACAGCGATGCTCCCGGCAGCGATGGCTTCGACCCGAAGGGCCGGCCGCGCGGGCCGAAGGACGCCGGGGGCAACCGGTGAGTTTTTCCGCCTCGGTGCTGACGCTCTATCCCGAGATGTTTCCCGGCGCGCTCGGCCTGTCGCTGGCCGGCCGGGCGCTGGAGGCCGGCACATGGTCGCTGGAAGCAATCCAGATCCGCGATTTCGCCACCGATCGCCATCGCACCGTCGACGACACGCCGGCCGGCGGTGGCGCCGGCATGGTGATGCGCGCCGATGTTCTGGCCAAGACGATCGACCATATCTCGCCACCGGGCGATCCACGGCCACGGCTGCTAATGAGTCCGCGTGGAAAACCGCTGACGCAGTCCCGCGTGCGCGAACTGGCCGCCGGGCCGGGTGTCGTCATCGTCTGCGGACGCTTCGAAGGCGTTGACCAGCGGGTGATTGACGCGCGTGGACTGGAAGAGGTCTCGGTCGGCGACTTCATCCTCTCCGGCGGGGAGCCAGCAGCACTCGTGCTGCTCGACGCAGTGGTGCGGCTGTTGCCCGGCGTGATGGGCAATGCGGTGTCGGGCGATGAAGAGAGCTTTGAAAACGGCCTGCTCGAACATCCGCACTACACGCGGCCGCAGGAATTCGAGGGCCGGCAAATCCCTGAGGTTCTCACCTCGGGCAATCACAAGAAGATCGCCGCATGGCGGCGCGCCGAGTCGGAAAAATTGACGAAGGAGCGGCGGCCGGACCTGTTAGCTGCTCACCCCCTGGTGAAATAGTAAAAGGCCAGGAACACGCCGACCCCAACGACGAAGCCGCGCACGGCAATCTGCGGCACACGCTTGGCGATCCAGACGCCGGCATAGCCGCCCAGCGCGCCGCCGGGTATCATGACGATCGCCTGCGGCCAGGCGATGACGTCGCCGGAGACGAAGACCAGGATGGCTACCGCCGCGATGACCACGGCCAACATGTTCTTCAGCGCGTTCAGACGGTGATAGTCGCCAGCCTGGGTGAGGCCGAGCGTTGCCAGCATCATGACGCCCATGCCGGCGCCGAAGAAGCCGCCATAGACGGCGGTAGCGAATTGCGCCATGGAACCGACCAGTGAACCCACCGCGGCCTCATGCCCCGGCTTGGGTGCCGGCTTCAGCCACGGCCCGGCGGCGAACAGCGCGGTTGCCGCCAGCAGCAGCCAGGGCACCAGGACGCGAAACGACGGATTGTCGAGCGCCAGAAGGATGAGCGCACCGGCCAGTGCACCGAAAGCCGAGATAAGGCCGAGCAGCAATGCCGTGCGCCAGAAATGCTTGATGTCGGACCAGTAGGCGAGCGTCGAGGTGATGTAGCCGGGAAACTGTGTCAGCGACGAGGTGGCGTTGGCGACGATCGGCGGCAAACCGACCAGCGACATGGCGCCGAAGGTTATGAACGTCCCGCCGCCGGCTATGGCGTTGACGGCACCTGAGAGAAAGCCCGCAAAAAAGAGCAGGGCCGCATCGAGAACTGGCATGGAGGGTGTTGCCGCCGGAGGAAAGTCACGTTTTACCCGGCTTAAAAAGCTTGGGCCTTCGACGCAACCCCTGAGCTGAAAGATTGCAATGTCGACCAACGACCAAAAAAGACACGGCGAAGGCGTGACAAAGCGTCGAAATAGCTGTATGTGCGCGCCGAACCGGAAGAACAATCTGCCGGACCCGTCAACAATGACGGTGTAGTCGCCCCTGCCCGATGTTCTCGAACCCAGACGGTCTCGAACAAAGGGCATAGCCGAGCGGTCGATGCAACTGCAAGGCGAGTGCCGGACGCTCTGACTGTCGGAAGAACAAGAAGTGGATTTTTGAGATGGATATCCTCCGTCAGCTCGAGGCCGAACAGGCCGCCAAGATCGAAGCCAAGCGCAAGCTTCCCGAATTCCAGCCCGGCGACACCGTGCGCGTCCAGGTCCGCGTGACCGAAGGAACCCGCACCCGCGTCCAGGCTTATGAGGGCGTTGTCATCGCCCGCGCCGGCGCCGGTTTCCAGGAGAATTTCACCGTTCGCAAGATTTCCTACGGCGAAGGCGTGGAGCGCGTGTTCCCGGTCTTTTCGCCGATGGTCGAGGGCGTCGAGATCGTGCGCCGCGGCAAGGTGCGCCGCGCCAAGCTTTACTACCTGCGCGATCGTCGCGGCAAGTCGGCCCGTATTTCGGAAAACACCGGCGTGCGCGCCCGCAAGCTGAACGATGAGGAGCGCGATGCGCTGAACGCCGAGAAGGCCCGCATCGAGGCCGAGAAGGTGGCCGCCGCCCAGGCGCTGGCCGCCGAGAAGGCGGCGCAGGACGCCGCCGAGAAGAAGGCCGCCGACGAGGCCGCCAAGGCCGCGGAAGCGGCTGTCGCCGAATAAGGCGTCTTCAAAACCCATGTTTCGAAAAGGCGGCTTCGGCCGCCTTTTTGTTTCGCGAGATGGATTCGATCTTGCCGGGTCGCATCGGTGCGCAATCGATACGGATCGTTCCGTAATTGTTTGGTGAAAGCATGGGAATCCATTTTCGCGCGACGCGGTGCATCAGGCCGGCTTGCAAGGCGCTTGCGGAAAGCTAAAGTCGGCGCCGGATTTCCTGCAAGCCTCGACCATGTCGAGGCCGTTCAAATTCTCGGGGTGTACCATGACCAAATCGAAACTGCTGTTGGCCGGCCTGTTGGCTCTGATACTTGCGCCCGTCGCCGCCCTGGCGCAGGCGCTTCCCGATCTCGGCGGCAAGAAGGTGGTGGTGGTGACGGAGAACGCCTATCCGCCATTGCAGTTCATCGACGCCAAGACCGGCAAGCAGATCGGCTGGGAATATGACGCGATGAACGAGATCGCCAAGCGGCTCAATTTCCAGGTCGAGTACCAGAACACCTCTTGGGACGCGATGATCCAGGCGGTTTCCGACAACCAGTACAACATCGGCATGACCGGTATCACCATCAAGGACGACCGAAAGCAGAAGGTCGATTTCTCCGACCCCTACATGCGCTCGGAACAGTTCATGCTGGTGCGTGGCGATGAGAAGCGCTTCACCGACGCCAAGACATTTGGCGCCTTCAAGGATGGGCTGATCGGCGCGCAGGCCGGCACCACCCCCTTCTACACTGCCGTCTACAGCGTGCTCGACGGCAATGAGCAGAACCCGCGCATCAAACTGTTCGAGACGTTCGGTGCGACGGTGCAGGCGCTGAAGACCGGTGACGTCGACGTCGTTTTGACCGACGGCACTGCCGGCAAGGGCTATGTCGAGGCGTCCAATGGCGGGCTGAAGCTGATCGGCGGCCCGCTCGGCACCGAAGATTTCGGCTTCATCTTCCCCAAGGGCTCTGATCTGGTGAAACCGGTCAATGCAGCGATCGCCGCACTGAAGGCCGACGGCACGCTCGACGCGCTCAACAAGAAATGGTTCCTCGACTACAAGATGGGGCAATAGGACTTTTGTCGCGAGTGCTGCGTGACGGTTGTGCGCCGGAATTCGGCAAAGCATGCTTTGCAGGTATCGGGTAAATGGCAACGCCCGCATCCTCTACCCCAAAATCCGACTTCCCGTGGTGGCTTGCCGTGGCGGCGGCGCTCGCCGTGGCCGCTGCCATCTTCATTGCAGCAAGCGACCTCTACGCCCAGGTTTTCGCGACCGTCGCCACGGGCATCGGCATCACCGTCTTCGTCACAATGGTCGCCTTCGCGCTGGCCTCGGCAATCGGGCTCGGCATTGCGCTGATGGGGCTGTCGGGGTCGCGCTGGCTGCGCCAGATCGCCCGCTTCTATGTCGAGATCATCCGCGGCGTGCCGATGCTGGTGCTGTTGTTCTGGATCGCCTTTGCCGGGGCGCCGGCCTTCGTCGCGGCGTGGAACGCGCTGACCGCGCCCTTGCAAAATGCCGGCCTGTTTGGCGAGTTGCTGGTCCGCGACGTGTCGCTGCTGTGGCGCGCCATCATGGCGCTGACCATCGGCTACTCGGCCTTCATCTCGGAGGTCTTCCGCGCCGGCATCCAGGCAGTCGAGAAGGGCCAGATCGAGGCGGCGAAGGCGCTGGGGCTGACGCGCATGCAGCGTTTCCGGCTGATCGTCTTTCCGCAGGCGATCCGCACCATCCTGCCGCCGCTCGGCAATGATTTCGTCGCCATGGTCAAGGATTCTTCGCTGGTCTCGGTGCTCGGCGTCGCTGACATCACCCAGATGGGCAAGATCTACGCCGCCGGCTCGTTCCGCTTCTTCGAAACTTATTCGATCGTCGCCTACATCTATCTTATCCTGACGGTCGGCCTGTCGCTGGCCTTGCGGGGGCTGGAGAAGCGGCTGCGCCGCCAGCATGAGCAATAACTGGCAGGCGAAGGCGGCGCTACGATTGCAGCCAATACGTTTTGGAGGGTCAGTTCCATGAACATCGACAAAGCCAATGCGGCCTTGGAGTCCGTCTATACGGCCGACACGCCGGAAGCGCTGGCGCAAGCCTATGCCGCATGGGCTGCGACCTATGACAGCGAAACCGCCTCGCTCGGTTATCTCCTGCCGTTCCTGATCGCCGCCTGGGTGGCGCGCCATGTGCCATCAGGCGAGGGGCCGCTGCTCGACGCCGGCTGCGGCACCGGCCTGTCGGGACCATCGCTCAAAGCGCTCGGCTATCAGGACATCGCCGGGCTCGACCTGTCGGATGAAATGCTCGACATCGCCGGCAGCCGCCAGGCCTACAGCGAGCTGAAACAGGCGATGCTTGGCGGTCCGCTGCCTTGGCCGGACGGGTATTTCCGCGCCTTCTTCTCGACCGGCGTGTTCACCATCAGCCACGCGCCGGCCTCCGGCCTGCATGAACTGGTGCGGATCACCAAGAAGGGCGGCCACGCCATCTTCACCGTTCGCGACCAAGTGTTCGAGAGCGGCGGCTTTCCTGACGTCCTTGCCGAGTTGGAGCACGACAAAAAATGGCGGCCGGTCGAGGAAAGCCCGTGGTTCCGCTGCTATGCGATCGCCGAGCCCGAGGCGCTGGTGAAGACCTTCGTGTTCGAGGTGGTTTGAGTAAGCCTGGCGGTAGTTCCTCGCCCCCGCAAAGCGGGGGAGAGGTGGCCCGGCGAAGCCGGGACGGAGAGGGGGCGACATTCGCGAAAGTCAGAATCCGGTGAGGGATAAGGCGCGAGACCGACCATCTGCCAACGAACTCCCAGACGCCGCGAAGACCCCTCTCCGTCCCGGCTTCGCCGGGCCACCTCTCCCCACTTCGCGGGGCGAGGAACCCAGGTTCTGCGAACGCCGCCGCGATTGCCGAAAAGCCAAAAGATTGATATGAGCCACGCCATGGAACAGCTTTTTGGCGATCCGGCTTACAAGGGCTTCGTGCTGCAGGACAGAAAACGCCTGCCGTCGCGATTCTCGGCGCGCGTTTCCGGCGCTCTGACCAGCCGACTTCGCTAGGCCGTGTTCGCCGGCTAGCCGGCGCTTGTCCTTTCCCATTTTTTATATCGACGGATTTACGCACATGAGCGCACCGCGCACCCTCTACGACAAGATATTCGACGACCATGTCGTCGACCGCCAGGACGACGGCACCTGCCTGCTCTACATCGACCGTCATCTCGTCCATGAAGTGACTAGCCCGCAAGCCTTCGAAGGCCTGCGCATGACCGGCAGAAAGGTCCGGCATCCGGAAAAGACGCTGGCCGTGGTCGACCACAATGTGTCGACCTCGCCGGAGCGCAAGTTCGGCATCAAGAACGAGGAAAGCCGCATCCAGGTCGAGGCGCTGGCCAAGAACGCCAAGGATTTCGGCGTCGAATATTATTCCGAGAAGGATATCCGCCAGGGCATCGTCCATATCATCGGTCCGGAGCAGGGCTTTACGCTGCCCGGCATGACCATCGTCTGCGGCGACAGCCACACCTCGACGCATGGCGCTTTCGGCGCATTGGCGCACGGCATCGGCACCTCGGAAGTCGAGCATGTGCTGGCCACGCAGACGCTGATCCAGCGCAAGGCCAAGAACATGCTGGTGCGCGTCGACGGCGTACTGCCGGAAGGCGTCACCGCCAAGGACATCATTTTGGCGATCATCGGCGAGATCGGCACTGCCGGCGGCACCGGCTATGTCATCGAATATGCCGGCGAAGCGATCCGCGCGCTGTCCATGGAAGGCCGCATGACCATCTGCAACATGTCGATCGAGGGCGGCGCCCGTGCCGGCCTGATCGCGCCTGACGAGACGACCTTCGCCTATGTCAAGGACAAGCCGCGCGCGCCGAAGGGCGAGGCGTGGGATGCCGCGCTCGCCTACTGGAAGACGCTGCAGTCCGACGAGGGCGCGCATTTCGACAAGGTGGTCGCGCTCGACGCTGCGAAATTGCCGCCGATCGTCTCCTGGGGCTCTTCGCCCGAGGACGTCGTCTCGGTCCAGGGCATCGTGCCGAACCCCGACGATATCGCCGATGAGAACAAGCGCACCTCCAAGCAGCGCGCGCTCGACTATATGGGGCTAACGCCGGGTACCAGGATCACCGATATCGCGCTCGACCGCGTCTTCATCGGCTCCTGCACCAACGGCCGCATCGAGGATCTGCGCGCCGCCGCCAAGGTGGTCGAGGGCAAGAAAGTCAGCCCGCATGTCGATGCGATGATCGTGCCGGGCTCCGGTCTGGTCAAGGAGCAGGCGGAAGCAGAAGGTCTCGACAAGATCTTTGTCGCGGCCGGTTTCGACTGGCGTGAGCCGGGCTGCTCGATGTGCCTTGCCATGAATGACGACCGTCTGAAGCCGCATGAACGCTGCGCCTCGACCTCCAACCGCAATTTCGAGGGCCGTCAGGGCTTCAAGGGCCGTACCCATCTGGTGTCGCCGGCCATGGCGGCGGCGGCGGCGATCGCCGGCCATTTCGTCGACATCCGTGAGTGGAAATAAACGCAGGGCTGCCACAGTCCGTATATGAGTGCATGCCAGGCCCGAGCCGCAACGCGATTCGGGCCCTTTCTTTCAGCCGGGGCGCCTGACGAATTCGTGGAATTGCTCACGGCGGCCGGGTTGATCCTTTGCCACCACGAGCGCCAGCTGGCGTTCGTCGAAAAGCTTGAACCATTCGTCCCATTCGACCAGTTCGTAGCCGCCGGCGTTGGCCGGGCGTTCGGCCTGGTCCTGGTCCTGATACGCATGCTGGCCGAAAACCAGCCTCAGCATGGCTTGCGTGCCTGTTTCGGGCGATACATCGACGATTGCCGGAAATCCGGCACGTGACGCGGCCCATGAGCGAATTGCCTCGTGATCGGTCAGCATGATCGTATCGGCCATGAAAGCGTCTCCATCGATTGCTGCCGGAAAACGCCGGCCGCGGTCTCAAGTTCCGTGCAGCAGCTTCATAGGCGACCTCGCGCATATTCGATCCCGCTTAACCGCTTGTTTGGGCTTCCGCTCTAAGGTCTTCCCTGACGCAAGCGTGGGGCACGGTCCTTTGGACACCGGTCTGCTGATAGGGTTGCTCAACCCGACGATCGCGCTTGTGCTCGGCGCGGTGTTTCTCGTGCTGTGGTTCTATCGGCGTCACCGCCCCTATCTGGCCGTGCTCGCCGCCAGCTACTGGCTTTCGGCGATCGGTTTCCTGTTGCAGCATTTCACGCTGCCCATCGGCATGGCGCCAACCAAGCTGATCTCCAACCTGTGGTCTCGCCGGCGCGATCATGGTCCGGCGCCGTTCCTGACCGGAGAGGCGCTTTGCGGCCCTTGTCGCTCTCGCGTGTTGAATCTGCGTTTTCCGTCCCAGGCGAGAGGGCCGATCGTTTTGTTGGAGCCATGCCGACGCAACCTTTTAACTGGTTTAACTGGCACCACCGATATTGGACATCTGGCAACGTCAGACCGAGGAGTGGTTGTCACATGTTGTCATCGAGCATTGGCGGCGACAAGCGGTGGCCGCGCGGCATGCCGATCAGATCGGCTGGTCGGCATGGCAGATCGATAAAGCCCGAAAGGTTTGCCGAGCCGGGCGGTGATCGTAATGCCATTTCAATGGCCTGGTGCCAGACTCATGAGGATGTCTTTGGCGCGCTCGCCATAGCTTGCCGTAAGCGACCAGGGGCTGGGTTGGCGAACCACGTGCAGCCAGCCACGTTTTTCCAGCACCTTGTAATCGCTGCTTCCATTCGATTTGCGAAAAAATCGGATGGTGACGATCGCATTTGCGACACGGAGATCCGAGATCGTGATCTCGGGCAGCCAGGCCGGCAGATGAGGATCGACGAACAGCATCCGGAGCGGCGCGAAGGGCTGCAGGCCCAGCAGCGCCTGAAGGAGCGTATAGACGGTGGTCGTCGACCACGCCTGCGGCGAATTGGCGGCCGGATAGACCGCTGGAAATGGATGATCCTGATCGCGCTGGTGCCCGGCAATACACTCCGGCAAGCGAAAAAAGTCGAAAAGCGCAGCGGTTTCGAACTGCGAACGGCATACCCGCTCGACATAATCATGGCATCCATATCGATAAGCACCAATGGCGAACGGACCGTGCTCGACGGGCCAGACGGTGCCACGGTGATAGGAGTAGGGATTGAAAGCCGGATGTTGTGACGAAAGGGTTCGCACGCCCCAGCCGGTGAACATGTCTTCGGCAAACAGCCGCTTCAACGTGCGCGGCACCAGCGCCGTGTCGGCGATGCCGGTTGCGACGCAGTGCAGGGCGTTGGAGCCGATCGAGCTGACCTGGCGTCTATCGGGGTCGAGCGCCATCGCGAAGAAACCCTCGCTCTCCATCCAGAAGGCTTCGCTGAACCGCTTCTTGAGTTCCTTCGCGCTTTCGTACAGGTACTTTGCTTCATCTCCGCGATCGAACCACCATAAGACCTCGGCGAGATTCATTTTGGCGGCGTAGACAATTCCCTGCTCCTCGCAGGTCGCGATTGGCTTCGGCACCTGGGAGCCATCTTCGTAGACGATTGCGTCGCTCGAGTCCTTCCAGGCTTGGTTCTCGAGCCCGAGTTCCGAACGCGTTTTGTATTCGCAGAAGCCATCCTTGTCGTGATCGCAGAACGCATCGAGCCATTTGAGAGCCGCAATCGCAGGGTCGACGTATGGGCGTACGAGATTCTTGTCGCCTGTCCAGTGCCATAGCTGCGCCGCCACGAAAGGATAGAAGCCGGAGGTCGTGATCGATCCGTAGTACCGTGCTTTGGGCGTGTAGTTGAGACTGGCGAGCGGGCCGGTATGGGCTTCATGCAGCATGCGGCCCGGCTGTTCGTCGCGCCAGTCGTTGATCTCTTTCCCCTGCAATCCGGCGAGCACGGGCAAGGTTCCGCGCATGATATCGGTCGTAACCGGCGCAGCCTCCCAGGCAACTGTGAGCGTATCGCGGCCGAACAGCGCGATATAGACCGGCAGCCCCGCTGCCGTCGTCCATGCTCGCTCCGCGCAATCGAGATCGTACAGGCGCAAAGCGTCCAAATCCCGCTTGGCCTGCTCGAGCGCTCCGATCACCACGTTCGCCAGTGTCGTGCTTTCGGGGCTGGAAAAACGCGGCGCATCGCTCAGAAAACGTTGCGTACGGCGATCATAGTCATTGGCCTGCGGCGAAAAGGACCGGCACCGATAGCTCGAAAGGAGATCCCGACCTTCTATCACCGGAATGATGTCGATACAGCAATGCCAGCGCTCATGAGGAGCAAGGCCGACATCGAAGGCGATGCGCCCGTTCCTGTATCGGGGCGGCATGGTGGCGTTCGAGAAGCGGAGCCTGACACCTCGCCGGATTGACGCAGTCCCCTTCTCATTTTGATGATCATAGCCATGGTGCGCGTGATATTCGAAGGTCAGCTCGGAAAGCTCTTCACCTTCCATCCACTTGCAGGTCTGCCGGCCGCTCTGTCTGCGGTTACCGTGCGTTTCGTCCTGGTCGGCGAAATCGGCGTCCAGATCAAGCTCGAGCATGAACTGGACTTTTTCCTGCGTGAAATTCACCAGATCGACATCCTCGTGCAGGCCCTCGCCGACATAGCGCGACAGGCGCAGCTCGATGGACTCCTGCGCAGTCTCGGAAATGGTCGGGCGCCGCTTGGCCGCCTTCGGAACCGGAGCGATGTAGTAGCCAAGCCAGGAGTGCTGAGCCACGTTGGAAATCGAGACAGGGTACGGCGGACGGCCGTTGATCAGATAACGGTAGCGAGAAAGGAGCCGTGTCTGGTGGACAAACAGGCCTTGATCGGAACCGTTGTCGAAAAAACCGTCGCGTCCGGTCGCCAGCACCGTTCGGCCTTTGCTCACATAGATCGTTTCCGGCCGTACCCGCAGGCGGACCAGGCTGTGGTCGGGCGATTCAGCAGGCATACCGTTTGGCTCCGCACGCTCTGCATGTAGCGCCCGCTAGGCTTGAGAAACATCAACTTCAATCAAATCCCCGTGAATCGTACCGGACGTCCGGAACCGCCGACGCGTTCCCGGCATTGATTTTGCGGAGGAATCTGCGTCCAGAACAGGGAGCAGTGTTATGGCTTACCGTGATTACATCCATACGCCGGTGACGCCGCGCGACATCCAATGGGGACTCCAGCAGGGGGCCGTTGCGGGCATCGTCGCAGGCATCGTCTTTGCGGCGTTCGAAATGGCGGCGAGTGCGTTCATGATGGGGGCGGAAGCGTTCTTCATGCCCCTGCGCATGATCGGCGCCATCGCACTTGGACCGGAAGCTCTCGATCCCGGCTACCCGCTCCTGACGGCCAGCATCGCCGGCGTGATCGTGCATTTGATCCTGGCCATCGCCTATGGGATCGTGTTCGGGGAGATTGCCGCAATGCTGCGAGGGCAAGCCACCTTCATTGGTCTCGGCAGCATCTTTGGTCTCGCTTTGTGGCTCGTCAATTTCTATGTGATCGCGCCGATCGCATTCCCCTGGTTCCTGCAAGCAAGCCCGGTCGTGCAGTTCATTGCCCACACATTCTTCTTCGGTACCGTCCTCGGCTGGTTCCTGTGGAAATCGCACGAGAGAAGCGGGCTCGAAGGACCGGCGGTTTAGCCTTGCCAGCACCGACCTTGCCCCAGGCTTGCTGGACCGCTATCTGGCTAGTGCGGCTTACAAGGGCCAGGTCCGGCGTACCAAGGCATCATCTGCACGCGATGACAATCTTTTCCACTCGGTCAAAGGGCTCCACAAGACCCATGGGTCCCTCACGGCCGAGGCACGCGGCAGACTTGCGGGATTTTCAACGGCAAGGACCAGGGTTGGCATTTTCACCGCGGCGACGGTTTTGCTCTTGATGATCGGCTATGGGTTTGGCAGTCGCAAAAGAACCGCCGCACGGCAATTGATTGACCGAAAAAGCAAAAAAACGGGACGGTGATTGGACCGCGAGAGCCCCGACGTGTTTGGCTGCTTCGGAAGCATTGGCAGCGTCGACGGGCTCCCGTCCGGCACAAGAGTGACCGCGAGCTTCGGCGTGACGCCCCGCACCGGCGAGGAAGGGCTGGAGCCGCTGATGCGCCGCGCCGACAAGGCGCTTTACAAAGCCAAACGGAACGGCCGCGACAGCGTGCGGCTATCCTATGAACGGTCGGCCTATGAACGGTCGGAAACGGTGCTCGTTGTGGAACCGCTCAAAGCTGGCTGATCGCATCCGCGCCCGGGCTCGCGTTAACGTCTTTTTCGCCCGTTCGTGATTTGCTGGCGCAGGGAGTGCGAAAACCACATGGGCGGCGGCGCAGAGTTCATCCTTGCAATTAACCTGCTCGTCGCCGGCCTGCTGGCGGCTGCCTTCATGACCATCTCGTTCAACGATGTGGCGCGCGCGCCGGCGCGCTGGCTGGTCTTCGGTTATCTGCTCGGGATGGCCTATTTCGCCATCGAGTTCAGCATTCCGGTCTTCGACAATGCGCGACCCGCGGTCGTCGCGGGCTTCGCCGTTTTCCTGGGCGCCACCATCGCCTTCAATGGCGGGCTTGCCCATAAATACGGCGTGGCGCCGCCCTGGGGGCCGATGCTCGTCTTCCTGTTTGCGGCCACCGTGGCCGTGTATTTCGTGCAGGATCTGCCGCGCCAGTCGCCTGCCCGCATGATGGCCTACCAGCTTCCCTATGCGGCCATGCAGTTCGTCGGCGTCGCCATCGTCTGGTCGTCCAGACAAAGACGCGATTGGCTCGACCGTGCGCTGATGGCCGTTCTGGCGGCCAGCGCCCTGCAATTCGTGAGCAAGCCGTTCATCGCCCATGCATTGGGCGGCTGGGGCGTCAATCCGCAGGCCTACCTGCAGAGCAACTACGCTCTGGTGTCGCAATCACTAGGCACGGTATTCGGCATGACAATCGCGCTTCTCATTCTGGTCATTCTGGTCCGTGACGTGCTCGCCGAGGCGACGTCGAAGTCGGAGACGGACACGCTATCGAGGCTGCTCAACCGGGGCGGCTTCGAACGTCATGCCGAGCTCGCGATGCGTGACGCCGTGCGCAGGGGTATTCCGGTCGCATTGGTCATCGCCGACCTCGATCATTTCAAGAGCATTAACGACAGTTTCGGCCACGCATCCGGCGACCGGGTCATCGAGGCCTTTGCCGGCTTCCTGCGTGATGCGGCCGCCGATCACCACGTCGCCGGCCGCATCGGTGGTGAGGAATTCGCCATCATCCTGCCCGGAACCAACCTCGCCGCCGCGCGGCTCTTCGCCGAAGGCACGCGCAGCGCTTTCGGAGCCTTGCCGATAGACTGTCTGCCGGCGCACCATCGTTGCACCGCCAGCTTCGGCGTTGCCGAGCTTCACCCGGCCGAAGCTTTTTCCGACCTGCTGCAGCGCGCCGACGAAGCGCTCTATCAAGCGAAGGGCAGCGGACGCGATTGCGTGCGCATCTCGATAGGGTCAATCGCCACCCGGCAGACGGCTGTCGCCAACGCCGGGCCGAAGATCAGCGGCAGGGGCTGAGTTCGGGCATCTCGCCGTCGGAAAGGCCGTACATATAACTGCGGCCCTTCACGAAAACCGGCGGCCGGTAGCAGTCGCGGCTGCTGACGTCATCCGCGTCGTTTTCATAGATTTTGGGCTGGCCGGCGCCGGTGTAGTCAGACAGTTCCTTGGCCAGGTTGCCGTCGCCAACGAGGATGCGCTTGTAGCCGGCGGCGCTCTCGATGACGAGATTGCCGAAGGAATCGGCGTAGACGCGGTCGCGCGTCCCGGCGAGTGCCGGTGCTGCGAAGCCGATGGCCACCGCCACCAGGATGAGCGCCGGAAGGCGCGATCTGCCTGAATTCGAACGCATGGCGTCTCCCATTTGTCAGAGAGTCTTCCTTGAATCGCAAATTAACCTTTTCTTAACCTTTGTTAAGAGGCCGGCCCTGCTGGCAGCCAGGTCTCAGCAAACATGGTTAATATCCGACGCCTTGGAAGGCTGCGGCCATCTTTCGGCCATGCTTGCCCGCACCCTCGCCCAGGGTCGAGCGTGGCGCGGGTGATCTTGGCAAAGCATCGCGGCTGGATTGACGCGCAGGGAGGCAGCATATGGCGTTCCGCCGGACGTTTCGGATAACGCCTGCGCTTTTCCCATTGCTGATCACTGCTGCCTGCGTGTCGCAGACCAATGCGCCGAAGGCCGGAAATCCGCTCGCGGCCACCACGACCGATTCGACGGCACGGCAGCCGCGCGTCGCGACTTACAATTGCGCCGATGGCGCCAGGATCACCATCGAAAACCTCGGCACCTCGGTGCGCGTGCTTGGCCCGGACGGCGCCAGAGAGGACCTGCCGGCCTCGCCCGCCAATCAAAGCAGCCGCTTCGGCGAGGCGCATGACGCAATCGTGATCGACGGACGCGACGCGCTGGTGATGAAGGGCGGCGCCACCCCGCTGACCTGCACCCGCTGACCGGGTGTGCTGATATTCAGGTGAGGCCGGCCTGCAAAGGGCAGCTTCCTGCGCTTACCTACCGCGCCGTGCGCCCTTTTGGGCGCAAAGGACGCTTTAGAACTTTGATTTTGCGCATGACCACGGGATCATGCGCGGGCTCACGTACGGAAATGTACGCTCCGCTCCGGTTCTCGTAAGCTACCTTTTCGACTCGGCCTGACCTGAATCTCAACACACCCTGGACGCCCAAGTCGGGCAGATATGTTGCATCGCAGCGAACATTGCGCCGGCTTTGGGTCTCGCCCTAATCGATTGAAGCGAAACACCGCTCTTTTGTCAGACTAAATTACGTTTTCGAAACGATTTTCCGGCTTTGACGCGGTGCAAAAAGCGCATTAGAAACCGGCTGTCCGAAGTCGCAACCGGAAGCGGTAATGCCGCATTTCCACCTGGGGCTCCAGAGACGCCGAACTGGGGGAGCCATGAGCAAATCACCAGCCACCCGCGAATTTGCCAGACGTGAACGGCCGCTTTCGCCGCATCTGACCGTCTATCGACCGCCGATCACGATGACGATGTCGATCATCCATCGCATCACCGGTGGCGCGCTCTATTTCGGCACGCTGCTGGTCGCCCTGTGGCTGATGGCGGCGGCGAGCTCGCAAGCTACCTTCGATGCCGTCAACTGGGCCTTCGGCTCGTGGCTGGGGCGGCTGGTGCTGTTCTTCTATACCTGGGCGCTGATGCACCACATGCTGGGCGGCGTGCGCCACCTGATCTGGGACACCGGGGCAGGTCTTGAAAAGGATACGGCCTCGAGGATCGCCTGGGCGACGCTGGCCGGCTCGATTGTACTGACGCTGCTGATCTGGATCGCCGGCTATATGGCGCGGGGGGCCTGATCGTGAGCCACCACAACACCGACATGCGCACGCCGCTGGCGAAGGTTCGCGGCCTCGGCTCCGCCCGCGAGGGCACGGAGCATTTCTGGCGCCAGCGCCTGACGGCGATCGCCAACATCCCGCTGATCCTGTTTTTCGTCGGCTTCCTGATCGCGCTGAATGGCGCCGGCTATGCGGAAGTGCGCGCCGCACTTGCCAACCCGTTCGTGGCGCTGGTCCTGGCCCTGGTGCTCTTGTCCGGGCTCTACCATATGCGGCTCGGCATGCAGGCGATCATCGAGGACTATGTGCATGGCGAGGGCATGAGGCTGGCGCTGCTCGCCCTCAACACGTTCTTTCCCGTAGTGGTCGGCGTCGCCTCGATCTTCGCCCTGCTCAAACTGGCATTTGGAGGCTGAGTTTTGGCCAAGGACGCGACAAACGCCAACACGGCGTCCGCCTATACCTATGTCGACCACAAATTCGACGTCGTGGTCGTCGGCGCCGGCGGCGCCGGCCTGCGCGCCACGCTCGGCATGGCCGAACAGGGCCTGCGCACCGCCTGCATCACCAAGGTTTTCCCGACGCGGTCGCACACTGTCGCCGCTCAGGGCGGCATCGCCGCCTCGCTGTCCAATATGGGCCCCGATTCCTGGCAGTGGCACATGTACGACACCGTTAAAGGATCGGACTGGCTCGGCGACGTCGACGCCATGGAATATCTGGTGCGCGAAGCACCTGCCGCCGTCTACGAGCTCGAGCATTACGGCGTGCCGTTCTCGCGCACCGAAGAGGGCAAGATCTACCAGCGGCCGTTCGGCGGCCACATGATGAATTTCGGCGACGGCCCGCCGGTGCAGCGCACCTGTGCGGCCGCAGACCGCACCGGCCACGCCATCCTGCATACGCTCTACGGCCAGTCGCTGAAGAACAACGCGCAGTTCTTCATCGAGTATTTCGCGCTCGACCTGATCATGGAGCCGGACGGCACCTGCACTGGTGTCGTCGCCTGGAACTTGGACGACGGCACCATCCACCGCTTTTCGGCAAAAATGGTGGTGCTGGCGACCGGCGGCTATGGCCGCGCCTATTTTTCGGCGACCTCGGCGCACACTTGCACCGGCGACGGCGGCGGCATGGCGGCGCGGGCCGGGCTGCCGCTGCAGGATATGGAGTTCGTGCAGTTCCACCCGACCGGCATCTACGGCGCCGGCTGCCTGATCACCGAGGGCGCGCGCGGCGAGGGCGGCTATCTCGTCAACTCCGAAGGCGAGCGCTTCATGGAGCGCTATGCGCCATCAGCCAAGGACCTTGCCTCGCGCGATGTGGTCTCGCGCTGCATGACGCTGGAGATCCGCGAGGGACGCGGCGTCGGCAAGAACAAGGACCATATTTTTCTCCACCTCGACCACCTCGATCCGGCTGTTTTGCACGAGAGACTTCCGGGGATTTCGGAATCAGCAAAAATCTTTGCCGGCGTCGATCTGACCAAGGAGCCGATCCCGGTACTGCCGACGGTCCACTACAATATGGGCGGCGTGCCGACCAATTACTGGGGCGAGGTGCTCAACCCCACCGCCTTGAACCCGGACCAGGTGTCGCCAGGGCTGATGGCGGTCGGCGAAGCCGGCTGCGCCTCCGTCCACGGCGCCAACCGGCTGGGCTCGAACTCGCTGATCGATCTGGTGGTGTTCGGCCGCGCGGCGGCGATCCGGGCAGGCCAGGTGATCGACCGCAACGCCGCGATCCCCTCGCCCAACGAAGCCTCGGTCGAGAAGATCATGGACCGCTTCGACCGGCTGCGCCATGCCAACGGCTCGACGCCGACCGCGGTTCTGCGCGAAAAGATGCAGAAGGCGATGCAGGACGATGCGGCGGTGTTCCGCACGCAGGAATCGCTGGAAAGCGGCTGCAAGCGCATTTCGCAGATCTGGGGCGAGCTCAAGGACGTAAAAGTGTTCGACCGCTCGATGATCTGGAACTCCGACCTGGTCGAGACGCTGGAACTGGAAAATCTGATGGCCAACGCCATCACCACGGTCTATGGCGCCGAGGCGCGCGAGGAGAGCCGCGGCGCGCATGCGCGGGAAGATTTTTCGGCGCGCGACGATGCGAACTGGCGCAAGCACACGCTGGCCCGGCTCAGCGAGGCCGGCGAGGTGTCGCTCAGCTATCGGCCGGTGCACACCGAGCCGCTGCTTAGGGAAGCAGACGGCGGCATCAACCCGGCCAAGATCGCTCCCAAGGCGAGGGTGTATTGACGATGGCGCTGGCGGTCTCAGGATATTCGGGCACGCCTCTTCCGGCCAAGCTCGGCCTGAAGGACGGAATGATTGCCGCCTTTATCGCGCTGCCGGCGGAGCTCGACGATCTGGCCAGTGCTGTCGACTTCGCCCACGTCGATCGGCTGCCGGACTGGTCGAAGATTTCAGGTGCTGCGCGGAAATACGATGCCGTCCACGCCTTCACCCGGCAGCGCGCCGAGATCGAGGACAGCCTCGCCGGCGTCGAGGCTGCAATCAAGCGTGACGGCATGGTCTGGGTCTCCTGGCCCAAAAAGGCATCGAAGGTGCCGACCGACGTCACCGAGGATATCATCCGCGCGCAAGCGCTGAAGCTCGACCTTGTCGACGTGAAGGTCGCCGCCGTGAACGGGATCTGGTCCGGGCTGAAGCTCGTCATCCGAAAGGACCTGAGGTAATGGTCGAACTCACCCTTCCGAAAAACTCGAAGATCAAGGCCGGGAAAACCTGGCCGAAGCCGGAGAATGCTACCAATCTGCGCGAATATCGAATCTACCGCTGGTCGCCGGACGATGACGAGAACCCGCGCATGGACACCTATTTCGTCGACATGGACGATTGCGGACCGATGGTGCTCGACGCGCTGCTCTACATCAAGAACAAGATCGACCCGACGCTGACGCTGCGCCGCTCCTGCCGCGAGGGCATTTGCGGCTCCTGCGCCATGAATATCGACGGTTCCAACACGCTCGCCTGCACCAAGGGCTGCGACGACATTTCCGGCGCGATCAAGGTCTACCCCCTGCCGCATATGACGGTGGTCAAGGACCTGGTGCCGGATCTCACCAATTTCTACGCCCAGCACGCTTCGATCGAGCCATGGTTGAAGACGGTGTCGCCCGAGCCGGCCAAGGAATGGCTGCAGAGCCATGAGGACCGCGAAAAGCTCGACGGGCTGTATGAATGCATCTTGTGCGCCTGCTGCTCGACCTCATGCCCGAGCTACTGGTGGAACGGCGATCGCTATCTCGGCCCGGCGACGCTGTTGCAGGCCTATCGCTGGCTGATCGATTCCCGGGACGAGGCCACGGGCGAACGGCTCGACAATCTCGAAGACCCGTTCCGGCTCTATCGCTGCCATACCATCATGAACTGCGCCCAGACCTGTCCCAAGGGCCTCAACCCGGCCAAGGCGATCGCCGAGATCAAGAAGATGATGGTGGAGAGAAGGGTCTGACCCCGGCAGTTTCTGCCTCGTCTCTCATAGGCAGCGATCCTTCGCGCCCCCCTCTGTCCTGCCGGACATCTCCCCCACAAGTGGGGAGATTGGCTGCTGCAACGGCTTTCGCCAATCGCCAATGCTGCAAGAAAGGCGCCATCGGCGACGCTGCCGATCTCCCCCCAAGTGGGGGAGATGTCGGGCAGGACAGAGGGGGGCGCTGTCCCGCCGACATTGAGAGGCTCTGTCGTAACGCTCGGATGTCTGTCAAATTCACAGTGCCAAAGAACATCACAGTGCCAAAAAAACCAGCAGCAATAGCTATCCAATGACCGATACCGAACTGCCCATCCTCTCTCCCGTAGAAGCGCGCGTGCTCGGTTGCCTGATCGAAAAGAAGGAACTGACGCCCGATATCTACCCGCTGACGCTCAATGCGGCACTTGCCGCCGCCAACCAGAAGACGGCGCGCGAGCCGGTGATGTCGGTCGAGCTTGCCGAGGTAAGACGAGCGCTTGGCCAGCTCGAGCACAAGGGCTTGGTCAGGCAGGTCTTTGCCTCGCGCGTCGAGCGTTACGAGCATGTCCGTCGCACAGCGCTTTTCGCTGACCTCGGCGCAGATTGCGCTGCTTGGGCTGCTGTTGCTGCGCGGTCCGCAGACCGCATATGAATTGCTGGCGCGCAGCGAGCGCATGGCGCGCCTACCCTCCATCGACGAGCTTCGCAGCAATCTCGACCTGTTGATTGGCCGCAAGCCGCCGCTCGTTCAGCAGATCGATCGTGGACCCGGCCAGCGCGAGGACCGCTATGTGCATCTCTTGAGCGGGCCTGTGCAGCTGTCGGCTGCCGCAGCGCCCTTGCAAGCGCCATCGCCGGCCTCGGATTTCGAAGCACGCGTGCAGGCTCTCGAGGAAGAGGTCGCACAGCTGCGCGCACGAATCGACGCGCTGACCGGCGAAGGAAGCTAACGACCTTTTGAGGCGTCGGAGGGACAGCACCCCTCTGTCCTGCGGACAGAGGGGTGTGAAGGATCGCCGACGCCCACAAATGAAAACGCCAGCCCTGGAGCCGGCGTTTATCACTTCATGCCATCTGCTCAGCCGAGCTTGGCGTCGAGTGACACCTTGATGGCGCCAAGCGCCTTCGAAACCGGACACCCGACCTTGGCCTGTTCGGCCAGCTCCTGGAATTTCGCGGCATCGATGCCCGGCACCTTGCCGACCAGCGTGAGCGCGCTTCCGGTGATGCCGGTGCCTGGAACCAGCGTCACCACGGCCTTGGCGTCGAGTTCGGTGGCGGGGGTGCCGTTCTCGGCCAGGACATGCGAAAGCTGCATGGCAAAGCAGCCGGCATGCGCCGCCGCGATCAGTTCCTCCGGATTGGTGCCGGACTTGCCGCTTTCATCCTCGAAGCGCATCTTGAACGAGTAGGGCGTGCCTTTCAGAGCCCCGCTCTGCGTGTCGAGCGTGCCCTTGCCCTCTTTCAGATTGCCTTTCCAGACGGCGTTTGCGGTGCGGTCCATGAATTCCTCCTTGATGTGGTGGCTGAGCCGTGATCGGCGTCTGATCGACTATAGCGCGCGTCGGCACGAAGGCCACCCGTGCTTTCGCGCCAATGGCGCCGCGTTAAAAAAAACCACGTGCAAAAATGTCGACTTCCATCCGCCTCGGCCGTCCTGCGGGCGGCCTCTGATTTCGTGGCCGGATGGAGGATCACATGAATAGTCTGTTTTCTGCTCACTGGAGGCACACCGGCCGAAAGGCTGCTGAACAAGAAGCCGACTGGTTGCATCGGTCACCTTCCGGTTTCGGTCGACTGCTTGTGGCAGTCGCCATCATCGGGGTTACGGTGTCCCTTGTCGATCATGCGGCGTTCAAAAGCCCGGCTGAGACCTTGGTTGCCAACGGTTCGTCACAACAAGGAAGATGAGAGATGAAATACGTTTGCCTGGTCTATGGTGAGGAAAAAGACCTTTATGCAATGAGCCCGGAGAGGCTGGCCAAGCTCGACGCCGACTCGCTGGCCTATGACAAATCGGTGGAGCAAAGCGGTCGGCTGATCATCGCGCAGGCGCTGCAGTCGGTGAAGACCGCGAAAACCGTGCGCCGGCGCAAGGGCAAACGGCTGATCACAGACGGCCCCTTCGCCGAGACCAAGGAGCAATTGCTCGGCTTCGTCATGATCGAGGCCGGGGATATCGACGAGGCGCTGGAGATTGCCGGCGGCATCCCGCTGGCCGAAATCGGCACGATCGAGGTCAGGGCGATCTACAACGTGCCGGGGTCCTAGCGATTATTCTGTTTTGCGTCCGGCTGAATCAAATTTCTTCGGCGGGCGCAACTTTTGCGCGTTGAAGCGAGGCAGCACTTCTCCTATCGTCGCTGCGGTTTGGGGATCACGGGCATGCATATACTGATTGCTGCAATTGGGCTGTTGGGAGCGGCGGCGTTCTGGTGGTATCGGATGAAGGCCATGAACGATGCGGCGCGCGAGGTCGCGGACGTCGTCGGGCGTGTACAAGGGAACATTCGCCGCAAGAGACTGCGCAAGCAGGCGGCGCTCTCACCGCTGACGGCGATCGACGATCCGGTCGTGGCGGCCGCGACGCTGATCACCGCCATCATTTCCGAGAACGGCCCTGTCCTGCCGCAGCGCGAAGCCGCGATTCGGTTGATGATTTCCGAGATTGCGGACGACAAGAAGACCGATGAGGCCGTGGTCTACGCCAAATGGGCGGCGTCACAGATCGACGATGCCACGATCGTCATCGACAAGCTGGCGCCGTTCCTGCGCGAACGTCTGGATGTGACTGAGCGAAACGATTTGCTGCAGATGGTGAACCGCGCGGCGCAGGCTGGTGAGCAACCCCTGAAGATATCCGACCAGCGGATACTGCGGCTGCGGCAGAAGCTGGGCTTCGAGGTCAACTAGGGTGTGCTGATATTCAGGTGATGCCGGCCTGCGAACGGCGACTTCCTGCGCTTACTACAGCGCCGCGCGCCTTCTGGGGCGCGCAAAGGACGCTGTAGAACTCTGATCTTGCGGGCTCACGTACCCAAAAGTAAGCTCCGCTCCGGTTCTCGGAACTCAGCGTTCTCGGCTCGGCCTGACCTGAAATCTCAACACACCCTGGCATGTCCGTGAGACGGATCAGATCGCCTCGCCCTTGAGCAGTTTCGGCGTGTCGCCCGACAGTCCGGACGCTTGGCGGATGAAGAAATCCTTCAGCCGCGGCAGGCGCTCGACAAGACCGAGGCCGACGTCGCGGACGGCGCGCAGCGGGCCGATGTCGTTGGAAAACAGCCGGTTCAGGACATCGGTGGTGATGCCCATCTGCAGCGTGTCGAAGCGCCGCCACTGCTGGTAGCGTTGGAGCACGTCAAGCGCGCCGATATCCTGTCCGAGCCGGTCGGCCTCGACCACCACTTCGGCCAACGCCGCCACATCCTTGAAGCCGAGATTGAGGCCCTGGCCGGCGATCGGGTGGATGCCGTGGGCGGCGTCGCCGGCGAGCGCAATGCGCGGTGCGACGAAGGCGCGGGCAAGCGTTAGGCCGAGCGGCCAGGCGCGTGGCCTGTCGGCGACGCGGATTTCGCCGAGCTTCAGGCCAAACCGCTGTTCCAGCTCGTGCTCGAAGACGAGGTCGTCGCTGTCGACCAGTTTTTCGGCATCTTCCGACCGCTCGACCCAGACGATCGACGAGCGGTTGGTCCCGTCCTTGTCCGGCTTGAGCGGCAGCGTGGCAAACGGGCCGGCTGGCAGAAAATGCTCTTCGGCGCGGCCATTGTGCGGCCGTTCATGCGCAACGGTGCAGACGATGCCGGACTGGCCGTACTCCCATTTCACCGTCTTGATGCCGGCCATGTCGCGCAGCTTCGAGTTGACGCCGTCGGCGGCGATCAGCAGCCGCGCCTTCAGTGTCGCGCCGTCGGCAAGATGCACGGTGATGCCGGCGCCGTTCACGTCGAAGGCACTGACGGCGACGCCTTCGATGATGTCGATGCCGAGTTTTTCAGCGCGCCTGCGCAAGGCGCCGTTCAAATCCCTGTTGGCGACCATATGCGCAAAGGCTTCGCCGGGCGCGACCTCTCCATCGAAAGTGAGAAACACCGGGCGCACCGGATCGGAAGTGCGCGAATCGGTGACGATCATCTCGGTGATCGCCTGCGCCTCGGGCGCGATTTCGGCCCAGACGCCGAGCTGGTCGAGCATGCGGCAAGCGGCAGCGGCGATGGCCGAGGCGCGGCCGTCCTTTTGCCAGACACCAGCGGGCGCGGCGTCGACGACAGCGACCGCCAGGCTTGGTCGTGCCTGTTTCAGCGATACCGCGGCGGCAAGGCCGACATAGCCGGCGCCGGCGACCAAGATATCGAGCGAGGTTCGGTTTTTGGCATCCGCCTTGCGGTCCACCATGGCAATTCCTTTCCGGCCAAATTCCCTTCCGGCCTTGACTGCCCGTCCTTCCTGTCGGAAACCGCCATAACACTTCTGCGGCGAGAGGGCGCGAAACATGACGGCGGCCATGGACGAGCTTCTCGGCATTCTCAACCTCGAGCAGTTGGAACACAACCTGTACCGAGGTCGCAGCCCCAAACTCGACTGGCAGCGTGTCTTCGGTGGCCAGACCATCGCCCAGGCGCTGGTCGCCGCCCAGCGAACGGTGGAGCCCGAACGCCACGTGCATTCGCTGCACGGCTATTTCATGCGGCCCGGCGACACCAAGGTGCCGATCATCTACCAGGTCGACCGCATCCGCGACGGCGGCTCCTTCACCACGCGCCGTGTCGTGGCTGTCCAGCACGGCCAGGCGATCTTTTCGCTGGAAGCCTCGTTCCAGCAGGACGAGGTCGGGCTCGAGCATCAAGTGCCGATGCCGCAGGAGGTGCCGGCGCCCGACACATTGCTGTCGCAGCGCGAACTGATTGGCAAGTTCGGCGAGGCCGTGCCCGACGGCATCAGGCGCTACTGGGAGCGTGACCGGCCGATCGAGATGAAGCCGGTGATGCTGGAGCATTACACCAGCCGGGAAAAGCTGGAGCCGAAGCAGAACATCTGGATCCGCACGACCGGCCCGGTTCCGGCCGATCCCGCCACGCAGGCGGCAGTGCTTGCCTATCTTTCCGACATGACGCTGCTCGATACCTCGACCTTTGCGCATGGCCGCGCCATTTTCGATAGCGACATCCAGGCGGCGAGCCTCGATCACGCCATGTGGTTCCACCGCAGCCATTCGCTTGACGACTGGATGCTCTACACGCAGGACAGCCCGTCGACGCAAGGGTCGCGGGGGTTCACTCGCGGGTCGCTGTTTGCCCGCGACGGCACGCTGATCGCCTCGGTTGCCCAGGAAGGCCTCATTAGGCTGAAGCGGCCGCCCGCCGAATAGGCATTTTTGCAAAATTGCCTATTTTTTAATCAGCTGCGTTGCCGCGACTATGCACAGTCAGCCGACAAACCTTCCCGAATTCCTTATTTAACAACAGGTTAACACCCTGCTTCGGCAATTGGCACGGAGCTTGAATCCTAGCGGGCACTCTCCGGCTCTCATGAGGATCGGCGACGTCGTACAAACGCGGGGGACCGCAACAGCAAAGGGTGAAACCTTATGAAAATCGTGATGGCAATCATCAAGCCGTTCAAGCTCGACGAGGTGCGCGAAGCGCTCACCGCAGTCGGCATCCAGGGCCTGACCGTCACCGAAGTCAAAGGCTACGGGCGGCAGAAGGGACACACGGAAATCTATCGTGGGGCGGAGTACGCGGTCAGCTTCCTGCCGAAGATCAAGATCGAAGTCGCGGTCGGCCTGGACATGGTCGACAAGGCCGTCGAAGCCATCACCGCGGCGGCCAAGACCGGTCAGATCGGCGACGGCAAGATCTTCGTTTTCGGCATCGACCAGGCGGTGCGCATTCGCACCGGCGAAACAGACACCGACGCGCTTTGAGCTGCGGACACGTATTCCAATGGAGAGTTCAATGAATATTCCTTCTACTTTGAAGTCGGCGGCGCGCACCGCGCTGCTGGGCTCGCTCGCTATCGCAGCACTGGGCACGGTCGCCGCATTCGGGCAGGAAGCGGCGCCGGCCGCACCGGCAGCGCCAGCGGCGCCGGCCTTTACCGTCGACAAGGGCGACACGACGTGGATGATGATTTCCACCATCCTGGTGCTGTTGATGACCATTCCCGGCCTTGCGCTTTTCTACGGCGGCCTGGTTCGCGCCAAAAATATGCTGTCGGTGCTGATGCAGGTCTTCACCATCACCAGCGTGGTCATGATCGTCTGGGTTTTCTACGGCTACAGCCTTGCCTTCACCCCCGGCAATGCCTTCGTCGGCGGCCTTTCCAAGATGTTTCTTGCCGGTGTCGACGTGACGACGGTATCGGAAACCTTCACCAAGGGCGTCGCCATTCCTGAACTGGTGTTCGTCATCTTTCAGATGAGCTTCGCCTGCATCACGCCCGCCCTGATCGTCGGCGCCTTCGCCGAACGCGTCAAGTTTTCGGCCGTGATCCTTTTCACCATCCTGTGGGTCACATTCGTCTATTTCCCGATCGCGCATATGGTCTGGTTCTGGGGCGGCCCGAGCGCTTATAGCGACCCGTCGGGGCTCATCTTCGGCTTCGGCGCCATCGACTTCGCCGGCGGCACCGTCGTTCACATCAATGCGGGCATCGCCGGCCTTGTCGGCGCGCTGATGATCGGTAAGCGCATCGGCTACAACAAGGACGTCATGGCGCCGCACTCGATGACGCTGACCATGGTCGGCGCTTCGCTGCTGTGGGTCGGCTGGTTCGGCTTCAACGCCGGTTCGAACCTCGAAGCCAATGCCTATGCGGTGCTGGCCATGGTCAACACCTTCGTCGCCACAGCGGCGGCGGCAGTGACCTGGATCGTGCTTGAAACGCTGCTGCGCGGCAAAGCGTCGATGCTTGGCGCGGTTTCGGGCGCGGTTACCGGCCTTGTCGCCGTCACGCCCGCTGCCGGCTTTGGCGGGCCGATGGGCGTCATCGTGCTCGGCATCGTCGCCAGCTGCGTCTGCTACTTCTTCGTCTCCGTCGTGAAGAACAAGTTCGGCTACGACGACAGCCTCGATGTCTTCGGCATCCACTGCATCGGCGGCATCATCGGTGCACTCGGCACCGGCATCCTGGTCAATCCCGCCCTCGGCGGCGCTGGCATCGTCGACTATTCGACAGCCGACTTCGCCGCCGGCTATGCCGGCACGGCGACCCAGCTGTGGTCGCAATTCAAGGGTGTCCTGGTAACCGTCCTGTGGTCGGGCATCGGCAGCGCCATCCTCTACAAGATCGTCGATATGATCGTAGGCCTGCGTCCGACAGCCGATGCAGAGCGTGAAGGGCTCGACCTCACCGCACATGGCGAAGCGGCCTACCACCCGTAAGCCCTGTCCGGGGCGGCCTCGGCCGTCCCGCATCCTCCCTCCCGTCGTGATGCTCCCGAAAGGGCTCACGCATTGAGGCCCGGACACGTTCCGGGCCTCTTTTTTTGCGCGCAGATGGCCGAGCCAGATACTCGCCGCAAGATACTTCCCCCAACCCCTTATAGTTAATGCTGCCTTAACCTTCCCGCCGATAGTCTGGAGCCCGAATCTGCCGAGCTGCGCGCACGCTATCGGCCGGGCAATGATAGACGGGGAAGAGCATGCGTTCAGGGGCTTCAGCACCGCTCGCGCTGGCCGATACGGGGCAGGGCATCCGGGCGTTCGCGCGGCGTCAGGTCGGCCGGCTGGTCGGCGCCGGCCTGTTTGCGCTGGTCGCCTTCGGTATCGCCAGCCTCGCCACCTGGAACGTCGCCGACCCAAGCTTCTCCCACGCCACCGATAACATCGTCACCAACGCCATGGGCTATGTGGGCGCTGTCTTCTCCGACCTTGCCATGCAGTTCTTCGGCCTTGCTGCCGTCGCGGCGTTGGTGCCGGCGGTGGTCTGGGGATTTCTGCTGTTTTCGGCGCGCGGCGTCGACAGGCTGCCGAGGCGCGGGCTCGCCTGGTTCGGCTTCGCGGTACTTGCCGCGGCCATCGCCGGCTGCGTGGTGCCGCCCAAGACCTGGCCGCTGCCGACCGGTCTCGGCGGCGTGTTCGGCGACATGGTGCTCAAGATTCCCGGCCTCGTCGTCGGCGGCTACCCGACGGGCCTCATCGCCAGCGTGCTCGCCGTGCTTCTCGCCGCGCCGGCACTGTGGCTGTTTGCCTATGGCTCGGCGTTGATTGCACGCCAGAACGGTTTCGCCGTCCTGGAGCAACCGGCCGCGCCCGATCCCCGGGACCAGGACGACCTGCTTTTCGACAGTGACGAGGACGAGGGCGACGAGGGCATTCTGGCACTTGGCGCGATCACCCATTGGTGGCTGTCGTTGCGCGCCTATCTCCGCCGCCGCGCCGCGCGCCGCCGGGAGCGCGACGATTTCGAACCGGAGATGGAACCGCGCGCCAGCGCCTGGCGCCGTGCTGCCGAGCGGGTCGAATCGGCCGAATTCGCCGAATCGCGGATGAGTGCCGATGGCCGCGCCCGCGTCGAGCCGGAATTCTTCGCCGCCATGGTCAACGACCGCAGTGCCTCGCTCGGTCCCGACGACGCCGATGTTTTTGACGATGACGACGACATGGATTTTGCGCCGGAGCCCGTGGGCCAGCGCAGCACTGCGCCCAATGCGAAGGTGCAGCCGTTCCGCTCCGATGCGGCCACACGCGTCGCGGCGCCTGCGCCCCGGCCCGTTCCGGGCGCTCGTGTCCAGCGCGAAGCCCAGACCTCGCTGATCGGTTCCGAACAATTCGAAATGCCGTCGCTGCATTTCCTGTCCGAACCGAAGAACGTCGTGCGCGACGCCAGCCTGTCCAAGGACGCGCTCGAGCAGAATGCCCGTCTGCTCGAGGGCGTGCTGGAGGATTTCGGCGTCAAGGGCGAGATCATCCATGTCCGCCCCGGCCCGGTCGTCACGCTTTACGAGCTGGAGCCGGCGCCCGGCATCAAATCGTCGCGGGTCATCGGCCTGTCCGATGACATCGCCCGCTCGATGAGCGCGATCGCCTGCCGCGTCGCCGTGGTGCCCGGCCGCAACGCCATCGGCATCGAGCTGCCGAACGCCAAGCGCGAGACCGTCTATCTCAGGGAGATCATGGCCAGCCGCGATTTCGAGACCACCAAGGCCAAGCTGGCGCTGGCGCTGGGCAAGACCATCAATGGCGAGGCGGTCATCGTCGACATCGCCAAGATGCCGCACGTGCTGGTCGCCGGCACAACCGGTTCGGGCAAGTCGGTCGCCATCAACACCATGATCCTGTCGCTGCTCTACCGGCTGACGCCGCAGGACTGCCGGCTGATCATGATCGACCCGAAAATGCTGGAGCTCTCGGTCTATGACGGCATCCCGCATCTCTTGACGCCTGTCGTCACCGACCCGAAGAAGGCGGTGGTGGCGCTGAAATGGACCGTGCGCGAGATGGAGGACCGCTACCGCAAGATGTCCAAGGTCGGCGTCCGCAACATCGACGGTTTCAACGCGCGGGTGCAGCAGGCGGAGAAGAAAGGCGAGAAAATCTCGCGCACCGTGCAGACCGGCTTCGACCGCCAGACCGGTGAAGCGATCTACGAGACCGAAAACCTCGATCTCGAGCCGATGCCCTACATCGTCGTCATCATCGACGAGATGGCCGATTTGATGATGGTCGCCGGCAAGGACATCGAAGGCGCGGTGCAGCGCCTGGCGCAGATGGCGCGCGCCGCCGGCATCCACGTCATCATGGCGACGCAGCGGCCGTCGGTCGACGTCATCACCGGCACGATCAAGGCCAACTTCCCGACTCGCATCTCCTTCCAGGTGACGTCGAAGATCGACAGCCGCACCATCCTGGGCGAGCAGGGCGCCGAACAGCTGCTTGGCATGGGCGACATGCTCTACATGGCCGGCGGCGGCCGCATCCAGCGCGTACACGGCCCCTTTGTTTCCGATGACGAGGTCGAGAAGATCGTCGCGCATCTGAAGCTGCAGGGCGTGCCGGAATATCTCGACGCCATCACCGAGGATGACGATGAGGACGACGACGAGCCGTCGGGCAAGGGTGGTTCGGGCGGTGGCGGCGGTAATTTCGAGGATTCCGACGATCCCTACGACCAGGCCGTTGCCGTGGTGCTGCGCGACGGCAAGGCCTCGACCAGCTACATCCAGCGCCGGCTCGGCATCGGCTACAACCGCGCCGCCTCGATCATCGAGAAGATGGAGAAGGAAGGCATTGTCGGCCCGGCCAACCATGCCGGAAAACGCGAGATTCTGGTGCCGACGGAGGACGACAAGTTCTGATCCGACCGGCAAGAACCAGGGGATTTGCCCGGCTGCAACGTCGACGGCGGCAACTTTGAAGCTTCTGGCGCGTTTGCAACGACCAAGCGCTGTTCGGCCGCCAAACTTAAGCCCAACTGGGGGGCCAAACACTGCGACAACAGATAAACCAGACGAGAGTGACCGGCATGAAAAACTCTTCTTTTGCCACGATCAGCGACTTTGCCCCGACCCGCCGCCAGCTGCTTGGCCTCGGCCTGGTCCTGGCAGGTGCTGCGGCCATCAACGTCGTACCCGGGATCCAGTTGCTGGCGTCGGCGCAAGCGGCGGTCCCACCCACCGCGCAGAAGATCGCCGACCATTTTTCCTCGGTCAAATCGATGACCGGCGAATTCGTGCAGTTCGGACCCAAGGGCGAGCAGACCGGTGGCAAGTTCTTTCTGGAACGGCCGGGCAAGATCCGCTTCAACTATGACGGGACGTCGAATTTCAGGGTGATTTCCGACGGCAAGTCGGTGGTCATCCTCAACAAGCGGCTGAAAACGTCCGATCTCTACCCACTGTCGAAAACGCCGCTCAAGCTGCTGCTCGACAACAAGATCGATCTCTCCGGCGGCCGCGTCAAAAGCGTCAAGGAAGAGAACGACGTCACCACCATTCAACTCGCCGACAAATCGGTTTTCGGCAGTTCGAAGATCACCATGATGTTCGATCCGAAAACCTACGAATTGCGTCAGTGGACGATCACCGATGCGCAAGGCAAGGACACGACGGTGATGATCTTCAACGTCAGGGAAGGCGTGAGCTTCGCCCCCGACACTTTTGCCATCGATTATACGGCGAACCGCGAACTGAACACCAAGTCGCGGTAGGGTCCGCTGTTTTTCAGGTGAGGCCGGCCTGCGAATGGCGGTTTCCTGCGCTTCCGGTGCTCACGTACCAAAAGTACGCTCCGCTCCGGTTCTCGGAACCCACCATTTTCGGCTCGGCCTGACCTGAATCTCAACACACCTTGGAATCGGCCTTGTTTCGATAGCTGTGCGAAGTCATGGGCCGTGCCTTACCAGGCGCGGCCGGCTTGTTTTTGCGGTGCGCGGCTGGCAGTAGTTTCCGGGATTGACTTTCCGTCGGAGCCATCTGGCGGACCTTGCGCCGTCCCGGAATCCCAAACATGCCCTTTTCCATCGCTACCTGGAACATCAATTCCGTCCGTCTGCGCATGCCGCTCGTCGAACGCCTGCTTGTCGGACAGGCACCGGACGTGCTCTGCCTGCAGGAGACCAAAGTTCCCGACGAACTGTTTCCCGAAAAGGCGTTTCGCAAGCTCGGCTACGAGCACATCGTGTTCCACGGCCAGAAGGGCTATCACGGCGTGGCGACGGTGGCGCGCCGGCCGCTCGAAGTGGTCGAAAAGCGCCGCTTCTGCGAGATCGAAGACTGCCGGCATCTGTCGGTCACCGTGCGGGCCGGCGGGAAGGCGATCCTGCTGCACAATTTCTATGTGCCGGCCGGCGGCGACGAGCCCGATCCGGAGATCAACCGCAAGTTCAGGCACAAGCTGGATTTCGTCGCCGAAATGAACGCCATCCGTGCCGAGCACGACGAAGTGTCCGGCTCGATCCTGGTCGGCGACCTCAACATCGCGCCGCTCGAGCACGATGTCTGGTCGCACAAGCAGCTCCTGAAAGTGGTCAGCCATACGCCGGTCGAGACGGAAAGTTTCGAGGCGATGCGGCTCGCCGGCAACTGGGTCGACCTGATGCGGCTCAACGTGCCTTATGAGCAGAAGCTCTACACCTGGTGGAGCTATCGCGCGCAGGATTGGGAGGCGTCGGATCGCGGCCGGCGGCTCGACCATGTCTGGTCCTCGCCAAACCTGGTCACGAGCTTTGCCGGCTACGAGATCCTGCGGCCGGCGCGCGGCTGGGAACGGCCTTCAGACCATGTGCCGGTCATAGCGCGGTTCGACCTGGATTAGGTATATCGATATTCAGATGAGGCCGGCCTGCGAATGGTGGTCTCCTGCGCTTCCGGTGCTCACGTACCCAAAAGTACGCTCCGCTCCGGTTCTCGGACCCCACCATTCTCGGCTCGGCCTGATCTGAATCTCGACACACCTCAGCCCTTGCCGCCCTGATCCGATTGGCTTTCACGGTCTGTTGTGAGAGCGAGTTGAAAGCATCCGGGTTCAGTTGTCGAATCGCGGCGCCAGTTTCTCGATGCGGCGGATCAATGCCTGAAAATCCTCGGAGATGCGCTGGTGCAGATGGACCGCGACATCGGGATACTCCTCCAGGATGCGGCGGAACATCTTGCGGCTGAGCCGCAGCACTTCCGAATCGATCTCGGCGGATGCGCTGGTCAGCCGGTTGGTGTCGGCAATCAGCGCCAGTTCGCTCAACATGGTACCGGGGCCGGCCGTTCCTATCGGGACGCGGGCGCCATCCTGCTCGCGATAGAGGACTATGCGCCCACTGACCACGATATAGGCACAATCGGCCTCGTCGTCCTCGCGGTAAAGCTTGTGGTCGGCCTGCAGCCTGGTAGCTTCCGCGCCAAAGGCGAGCAGACGCAACTGTTCCTCCGTGAAGCCCTCGAAGAGCCTCACGGCGGACAGGATGCGGATGTCGTCATCCAACGCCATCTAGCTATGTCCCCGAACGGCCAGTCCAATCCCTCCTTAGAGCGCCGAGCCTCCCTTTGGACGCGCAAAGGACGCTCTAAACGCTTTGAAATCGACGCACCGTGCTTTCCAAAAAAATAGATTCCGATTTTTGGTCGATGCGTCAGCGAGTTCGATCCAGAACCACCTCCAGTCTCAGGATCGTACCCGAAAGCGGCCCCTGCCCCGACCGCTGATTGAATGGTTAAATGTTTAAGGAACCAGCTTGTAGCCGCCGCTTTCTGTCACAAGAATTTCTGCATTGGAAGGATCGCGCTCGATCTTCTGGCGCAGCCGATAGACGTGGGTTTCCAGCGTGTGCGTGGTGACGCCGGAATTGTAGCCCCAGACTTCCTCGAGCAGCACGTCGCGCGTCACCACCTTCTGGTCGGCGCGATAGAGATACTTGATGATCGAGGCTTCCTTTTCGGTCAGCCGCACCTTGGCGCCGCGCTGGTCGATCAGAAGCTTCTGGCTGGGCTTGAAGGTGTAGGGGCCGACCGAAAATGTGGCGTCTTCGCTCTGCTCATGCTGGCGAAGCTGCGCGCGGATGCGGGCCAAAAGAACCGCAAAGCGGAACGGCTTGGTGACATAGTCGTTGGCGCCGGCTTCGAGGCCGAGGATCGTGTCGGAATCGGTGTCGTGCCCCGTCAGCATGATGATGGGCGACTTATAGCCGCCCTTGCGCAGTATCTTCACCGCCTCCCGGCCATCCATGTCGGGCAGGCCGACATCCATGATGAGCAGATCGATGAGGCCGCCGCGGGCCGTGGCGACGCCTTTGGCGGCGGTTGATTCCTGCAGGACGTCGAATTCCTCATAGAGAGACAATTGCTCGACGAGCGTGCCGCGCAGGTCGTCATCGTCATCGACGATCAGAATGGTGCGTGAAGTCATGGATCAATCCGTTGTTTTGAAAAGAAAATTCAGTTGACCGCTGCCTGTTTATGCGGAAGCTGACCGGCACAACAGCCGATCACAATGATTTGTTCCGTGGCACGATCATACAAGAAAAAACGCGTGTGCAATGAGGCGAGCGCATTTTTGCGAAAAGGGCTTTGTGTTCTCACGGTGCGTGCTAGGCCCGGCCACGCCAGCCAGGGGCTCCTGCAGGCCGGCAAACTGGTGTTTTCCTGTGCGCTGGGACGCGGCGGCATATCGGCCGGCAAACGCGAAGGCGATGGCGCCACGCCGCTTGGTTCGATGCGGATCCTGTCGGGATATTTCCGTAACGATCATTTCTCCGGCGGCCGCAAAACCCGGCTGGCGATGACGCCGATCCGTCCCGATCTCGGCTGGTGCGAAGTGCCTGAGGACCGCAACTACAACCGTCCGGTCAAGATTCCCTATGGCGCCAGCCACGAGCGGATGCTGCGCGCCGACCGGCTCTATGATGCCTGCCTGGTGCTCGACTGGAACATTTCGCCGCGCCGCCGCGGGCGCGGCAGCGCCATCTTCTTTCATCTGGCGCGCCCCGGCTTCACGCCGACGCAAGGCTGCGTCGCGGTGACAGCACGCACGATGGCCCGGCTGCTGCCGCTGCTGTCGGACCGCACTGTGATGAGGGTAGTGAGGTAGTGAATGGTGAATGGTGAATGGTGAATGGTGAATGGTGAGTAGTAGTGAGTATGGAAGTTGGCCGTTACGGACATCCGTCGACGCGCCGCTTACTCACCTTCACCATTCACCATTCACTACCTCACTACTCACTACTCCGCTTCCGCGGCCTCTGCCAGCCGATGTCGAGCAGACCCAACCGGCCAAGTTCCCGGTCCATCACGTGCGCGACATCCTTGCGTTCGGCGCCGATGTCGCGCAATTGGCGGTCCGGAAGATCCTCGACGTTCTCATGCGGGAGGTTGATCGCGATTTTTGCATGGCGGAACCAATCAGACACCGCGCGCAGCCAGGCCGGGCGGATGGTTTCAGAGCTCAAGGCAATGTGAGACATGGTGCAATCCGCTTCTCCGGATATCAAATCCGGCTTGATGTTTGTTCGATGGTCACATCATGACGGATTGAAATTAAAACGAGAAACGAGTAGTTTTCTCTCCATCTTCAAGTTTTGTTTGAGGATTGGAAATGCTCGACCGGCCTCTTCTCGTCCTACTCTGATGGCTCGCCTGCTGCCCGGAACCCGTGCACTGAGGACGCTGGAGGCGGCGGCCCGGCACCTCAATTTCACCCGCGCCGCAGACGAGCTCGGCCTGACGCCGGCCGCGGTCAGCCACCAGATCAAGGAAATCGAGGATCAGCTCGGCATCGTGCTGTTCACGCGCACCAGCCGCACAATTCGGCTGACGGAGGCGGGCGCGGTGCTGTTCGAGGCCTCGACCGACGCGCTCGACCTGCTTGGCCGGGCCGTCTCACGGGCGCACAAGATGGCGCGCGGAACGGCGCTGCTGAAAGTGACCCTCGACGCCCAGTTCGCCACAAAATGGCTGATGCGGCGCGTCGATGATTTCCGCAAGCAGCGGCCGGGCATCGAGCTCCGCTTCGACATTGCCTCCGAATTGCGCGATTTCGAGCTGGACGACGTCGATGTCGGCATCCGTTTCGGCGCGGGAAAATATCCGGGCCTTTACACCCACCGACTGTTCGAAAATGTCATCATCCCTGTGTGCAGCCCCAGCCTGCTGGCGTCCGGCCCACCGCTGCGCGAGCCACGCGATCTCTTCCATCACACGCTCGCCCATATCGAGTGGGCGCGACAAGGCGTGACCTGGCCGAATTGGCGGATGTGGATGGCGGCGGCCGGCGTCGACGATTTCGACGACAGCCGGACAATCGTGTTCAGCACCTCGACCGACGCCGTACAGGCCGCGCTCGACGGCAATGCCGTCGCACTCGCCGATTTTGCCATGGTGGCAAACGACCTTTCCGAGGGCCGGCTGATCCGGCCCTTCGAACTTGGCATCAAGGTTCCGCCCGACTTCGCCTATCATCTGGTCTATCCCATCGCCTCGGCCAACGACCCCAGGATCGTGGCGTTCAGGGATTGGCTCCTGAATGAAGTTCACAACCCGCAGCCGGACCGACGCTTGGATGAGCTTTAGGTCGCTCTGAGTGGCCAGCCGGCGGTCGTCGACCTATTTCGTGGCGGCAGGGTCAGCCGGCGACTTCCGCCGCGCCGAACCAGCCGATCACCGCGCCGATGATAAGCAGCACGCCAAGCCAGTGGCCGCAGTCTATGATGGTCAGATCCCAGCCGAAACCTTGGTAGCGATGATTGACGGAAAGCGTCGTGGCGACGAATCCGAGCCAGAGAACGAAGCCGAAGACGAGCCCGGCAACGAGGCTCAGTTCGCCACCGGTCATCGCTCCAATGACCAGAGACATGACGAGCGCCATGACAAGTTCCGCGATGAAGCTGATGACGAAGGGCAACGGCGATTTACTCATGGTCGCCGGATCAAGCTTGGCGGCCTTGAGCCATGGCTTGCTCAAGCCCATGTACCAGGCAGCGCCGAACAACCACGCCACCACGGCGGCGACGATCACCGCCAGCCAGTTCACCGCTGAAAAATCCATGATTCCCTCCCCGGAAGCATGTCGCCCAAAAGCGTGCTCCCGGGCCCGAACCGGGGTGCCCAGCGGTTTTGGGGACAACGACATGCGTATTCTCAAAATCGATGCGTGATGGAACGCCTGTTCGGCGGTGCCGTCAAGCAAACCGCCAGACGGTCGTGCGCTTGACCAGGGCGTCTTCCAGCGCCCGGGTTACCGCCACTTCGTAGACGGCAAGCGGTTCCAGCCCGATCTTCGGCAGATAGGAGCGGCCGGGATCGCCAACCAGGATGTCGGCGCCGCGCGCCTTCAGCGTAGCGAACCATGGCATCAGCCTGTCGGCGAAGGATTTGTCGTAGAAGACGTCGCCGGCCAGAACCACATCCCAACCCGCATCGGTTCCGATGCAGTCCGAGCCGAGGAACTTTATCCCGACCTCATTGGCCTCGGCGTTGAGGCGGATCGCGGTCGCGCAGAACGGGTCGATGTCGGCGGCGATCACCTCTGCGGCGCCGGCCTTCGCCGCCGCAATGGCGACAAGGCCGGAACCGGAGGCAAAGTCGAGCACGCGCTTGCCGTGCACATCAGCCGGATTGTCGAGGATGTAGCGGGCAAGGCCCTGGCCGCCGGCCCAGGCGAAGGCCCAGAAAGGCGGCGGCAGGCCGATTTCGGCCAGTTCGTCCTCGGTCCGCTGCCACAGATCATGCGCCTCGTCGGCGAGATGCAGCAGGATCTCCGGCACATGCGGCGGCGCCATCAGCGCCGTGTTGTCGAGGATGAAGCTTTTCGCGCTGTTTGGCGTCAGCGCCGTCACGGAGCCGGCGTCAGGCCGCCCATGCGGCAGACCTCTTTCCATTCGGCCGGCGTCACCGGCTGCACGGAAAGCCGTCCGAGCCGGACCAGTGCCATCTCGGCAAGCTTGGGGTTGGCCTTGACCTGTTCCAGCGTCACCGGCTTCGGCACATCCTTGACGGCGCGGATATCGACGCATTCCCAGCGCGGATCATCAGTAGTGGTGTCCTGATGGGCCAGCGCGCAGACCTCGACGATGCCGACCACATCGAGCCCGTCGTTGGAGTGGTAGAAGAAGCCGAGATCGCCGATCTGCATCGCCTTCATGTTGTTGCGCGCCGCATAGTTGCGCACGCCGTCCCACTGCGTGCCGGCCTTGCCCTTCGCCTTGAGGTCCTCGAAGGAGAAGACCGAGGGTTCGGATTTGAACAGCCAGTAGTTCATCGTTTTTGCTCCTCCTGGCGGCTGGAGATCAGGCAGCCGCCGGCTTGTTGAAGGTCCAATTCCATTGCCGGATTTCGACGCTTTCGAACAGCCCGGCCTTGGCGTAGGGGTCTGCTGCCGATAGCGCCTCTGCCGCGGCCAGATCGGGCGCCTCGACCACGACCAGGCTGCCGTTCGGCTTGCCGTCGGTGTCGAGGAACGGACCGGCGAAGGCCAGCTTCTTCTCGCCGTTCAATCCTTCCAGGAAGGCAACATGCTCGGGCCGCGTATCCAGCCGCACCTGCAGGCGTCCGGCCCTGTCCTTGCAAATCAAAGCAAACAGCATCTTTCCATCTCCGGTTCGTTCGAGGTTACACGTCGCTTTCGGTCTTCAGCGGCCTTGTCATCAGCGCCGACACAGCCTGGCGGATGGTGATCGTGCCGTCCAGTATGGCGGCGACGGCGGTGATGATCGGCGCGTCGATCTTGCGTTCGGTGGCGATGCGGGCGGCGATCGCCGCCGTCGGCACGCCTTCGGCCAAGCGCAGCCCGGCAAGCGGCTTGCCTTGCCCCAGCGCCAGCCCGTAGGCGAAATTGCGCGACTGGGCGGACGAGCAGGTCAGCAACAGGTCACCGAGGCCGGAAAGTCCCATCAGCGTTTCCGGCCTGGCGCCGAAGGCAGCGCCGATGCGGCGCAATTCGACAAAGCCGCGCGTCACCATGGCGGCCTGGGCGCTGGCGCCGAGCCCAGCGCCGGTGACCGCGCCGGCGGCAATGGCGAAAACGTTCTTCAGCGCGCCGCCGATCTCGACGCCGATGAGATCGTCGCTCGAATAGCAGCGCAGGTTCTGCGCCGAGAAGCGGGCGGCAAGATCGGCTGCCAGACCCTCGTTGCGGGCGGCGACCACCACGGCCGTCGGCAGACCCCTGGCGACGTCGGTGGCGAAGCTCGGGCCCGACAGGGCGGCAACCGGATTTTCAGGCAGGATCTCGTCGACGATCGCCGATAGCAATGCGCCGGTGTCACGCTCGATGCCCTTGGCGCAGAGGACCAGCGGGACGCCGTTCGGCATAGCGCCTTTCGCGGTGGTCAGCATGGCGCGCAGCGACTGCGCCGGCGCCACCGCCAGAACGCAGTCGGCGCCGTCGAGCGCAGCCTCGATGTCGCTCGTTGCCACGATGCCGGCCTGCAGCGCGATGCCAGGCAGATAGCGCGGATTTTCGCCACGGTCGATAGCGGCGACGGTCTCCGGGTCGCGCGCATAGAGGCGGACGAAATGATCGGCTCGCAACATGGCCAGCGCCAGTGCCGTGCCCCAGGCACCGCCGCCGAGCACAGCAATGCGCCAGCCGCTTGGCGCCTTCTGCCCGCTACCGGTCATGCCTTGGCCCCGCGCCGGCCCGAGCCGACCATCGGGGCAGAGATGCTGTCCAGCGGCCAGCGCGAGCGCGGCACGAAATCGGCGGCGTTCTCACCTGATATGCCGGCGCGCAGCCGTTCGATGCCGGCCCAGGCGATCATCGCGGCATTGTCGGTGCAGAGTTTGAGCGGCGGCGCGACGAAAGCAAAGCCGGCTTTCTCGCACCGGCCTTCCAGCGTCGTCTTGATCGTCCGGTTGGCGGCGACGCCGCCGGCGACAACGAGCGCTGGCTGCAATTCGCCTGGAAACTCCTGACGGAATCGGTTCAGAGCCCTCGAAACACGATCGTCCAGCGCATCCGCCACCGCCGCCTGAAACGAGGCGCAGATGTCGGCGACGTCCTGGTCGCTCAATGGAGCAATGGCCGTCGCCTCCTGGCGCACGGCGGTCTTCAGTCCGGAAAAGGAGAAATCGGGCTGCGCCGAGCCTTTCATTGGCCGCGGGAAGGCGAAGCGCGTGGCGTCGCCGGTCGCCGCCGCCTTCTCGACATTCGGTCCACCGGGATAGGGCAGGCCGAGCATCTTGGCCGTCTTGTCGAAGGCTTCGCCGAGCGCATCGTCGATGGTTGTCGCCCAGCGCTGGTAGTCGCCGACGTCGCGCACCGCGACGATCTGCGTGTGGCCGCCGGAAACCAGCAGCAACAGGTAGGGAAAGTCGAGCCCGTCGGTCAGCCGCGCGGTCAGCGCATGGCCCTCGAGGTGGTTGATGGCGATCAGCGGCTTGTTTGCGGCCGCGGCAATGGCTTTCGCCGTCATCAGCCCGACGATCAGCCCGCCGACCAGGCCGGGGCCGGCGGTCGCAGCAATCGCGTCGATGTCGGCGAGATCGACGCCTGAATCGGCGAGCGCTGCCTCGATGATGCCGTCCAGCGCCTCGACATGGGCGCGTGCGGCGATTTCCGGCACGACGCCGCCAAAGGCGGCATGCTCCTCGATCTGGCTGAGCACGATATCTGACAGGATTTTGGGTGCGCCGCCGGCGTCCAGCGCTACCACGCTGGCGGCGGTCTCGTCGCAACTCGTCTCAATGCCCAGAACGCGGATCAATTCGTCGCCATCCCTAGAGATTGTGCAACCAGCCTTTCCCCGTTAGGAGAAAGGCTGGTTAAACGGCCTCAATCTGCCGGGGGTTATCACGGACGGCGCGCCATGCAAACAACCTTGAAAATCGGAACACGCGGCAGCCCGCTGGCGCTGGCGCAGGCGCATGAAACGCAGGCGCGGCTGATGGCGGCGCACGGCATGCCGGTTGAGGCGTTCGAAGTGGTCGTCATCTCGACCAGCGGCGACCGCATCCAGGACCGGCCGCTGGCGGAAGCCGGCGGCAAGGGCCTGTTCACCAAAGAGATCGAGGAAGCGCTGCTGGCGCGCCGCATCGACATCGCCGTGCATTCGTCGAAGGACATGCCGACGGTGTTGCCGGACGGGCTGGAACTAGCCGCCTTCCTGCCGCGCGAGGATGCGCGCGACGCTTTCGTCGGCAAGGCGGCGAAAACGATCGCCGGATTGCCGCACGGCGCGAAGGTCGGCTCGTCGTCGCTCAGGCGCCAGGCTCTGATCCGGCGGATGCGGCCGGACCTCGAGGTGGTGATGTTTCGCGGCAATGTGCAGACGCGGCTGCGCAAGCTCGACGAGGGCGTCGCCGACGGCACCATCCTCGCCTATGCCGGGCTGAAGCGGCTCGGGCTCGAGAATGTCATCACCGACCTGATGCCGCTCGACAGCTTTCCGCCGGCGCCGGGGCAAGGCGCGATCTGCATCGAAAGCCGCGTCGGTGACCTCGATGTGGAAAGGATGCTGACGGCAATCCACGACGTGCCGACCGGACAGGCGCTGGCCTGCGAGCGCGCCTTCCTTGCGGCGCTCGACGGGTCGTGCCGCACCCCAATCGCCGGCCATGCGACGATATCGGGCGGAACGGTTTTCTTCGCCGGGCTGATCATCTCGCCGGACGGCACGCAATCCCATGAGGTCAAAGCGGAAGGCCCTGCGCAGGATGCCGCCCGCATCGGCGAGGACGCCGCCAGGACCGTGCGGGCCAGGGCCGGCGAAAAATTCTTCGACGGCTGGGCCTGACATGGTTCGCGTCCTGGTGACGAGGCCGGAACCGGGCGCCTCGCGCACGGCACAGCGGCTGCGAGATCAGGGCTTTCAGCCGATCCTGCTGCCATTGACCGAAACGGTGGCTCTGCCGGTCGATGCGGACGGGGTCGCATACAATGCCGCCGCCGTTGCGGTCACCAGCGCCAATGCTGTGCGCCATGCGCCGAAGGAAATCATCGCGGCGCTCGCCGCTTTGCCGTGCCATGCAGTCGGCAGACGGACAGCGGAATCGGCCCGCACGGCGGGATTCCTGTCCGTCAGCGAAGGCCCCGGCGATGCCGAGGCGCTGGCCGATGCGCTTGCCGGCGGCTTCATGGCAAAGACGATCATCTATCTGTGCGGACGCGTGCGGTTTCCGGCGTTCGAGGCGCGGCTGAAGGCCGCTTGTGTCCACGTCCGCGCCATCGAGACCTACGACACCGTTGCGCCAAGCTATTCGGACGCTGCAATCCTTGCGCGCCTGTCCGGCCAGCCGGTTGAAGCGGTGCTGCTCTTTTCGGCCAAGCCGGCGGCAGCGATGCAGGCCCTGACCGAACGGCCGGCGCTGCGCGATCTTTTTGAAGGGACATGGTTTTTCGCGCTGTCCGGACGTATTGCCGCAGCCTTGGAAACTGTCGCCTCAGAAAAGCTCCGCGTTGCGCCGGAGCCCAGCGAGGAGGCACTGCTGGAGCTTTTGCGGACGTGGCGTTGACCCCGTGTCATCACGCCGCCCCCTTTTCACCGCTTGGTGATGTGCTAGACCCTTTCTGAACCATCCAGAAGCGAATTTTGCGGAGCCTAAGCATGGTCAAGACGCCGAAGATGCGGCATTCGAAAAGCCGTCGCGAGCCGGTGACCATCGAGCTCGAACCCGGCGCTGTCTCGCGCGTTGCCGACGAGGATGCCGCCAACGGGCGGACCGACGAGGCGAAGGCGGAGGAAGCGGCAAACGCGTCGCAGCCGGAAGCGCCTGAAGAACCCGTGCATGCCGATCAGACCGACATCGAGCCGTGGGAACATGCCGACGCGGCCCCGCCGGCCGGCTCGGAAGAGCCGGCAGAGGGCGGCGCCAAAGGTGCCGAAGGACCCAAACCGACCTATCCGGCCGGCTCGGAGGCATCAGCGAACCGGGCCTTCGACTACGACTTCGACGACGCATCCGCCAAAGCCAGTGGGAGAGGGGCCAGCGGGACGGGGACCAGCGGCGGGACCGATGAAGCGCCGAAAGAAACCCAGACAGGGTATGAAGGCATGGCAGCGCAGCCGAAGCGTGGCGGCATCAACGGCATCGCTGCCGGCATTATCGGCGGCGTCATCGCGCTCGCTGCCGCCGGAGGGCTGCAGTTTGCGGGCCTGCTCGGCGCGCCAGGGGCTGGCGATGTCTCCTCGGGCGGCGTGTCGCTCGATAGCATCAATGGCGAAATCGCTTCGCTGAAGAGCGAGATCGCCGGGCTCAAGGACACAGCCGGCAACAATGATGCGTCGGCCAAGGTGGACGGGCTGTCGTCGGCGCTGGATCAGGTCAAGACGGATGTCGCGGCGCTGAAATCGGCGGTCGAGCAGGGCGGCGCAGGCGACACTGCCGGGCTTGCAGCGCTTGGCGACAAGGTCAGGCAGATCGAGACGGCGGTCGCTGCCCTTGGCCAAGCCGGCAATACGGCGCCGGTCGATCTCGGGCCGCTCAACGAAAAGCTGGCCGGGCTCGACGCGGCGGTGAAATCCGCGGGTGAGACGGCGACGGCGCAGGACCGCCGGCTTGCGGCGCTGGAACAGTCGGTGGCGCAGCTTTCCGGCAAGGTCGAGGCACAGGCAGGGCAGCCGAAGGTTGCGCTCGCCATCGCCGCTTCGGCGCTGAAGGCTGCCCTCGACCGCGGTGCGCCATTCGCTGCTGAACTCGAAACCTTTGCGGCGATTTCACCGGATGCACCTGAGATCGCAGGCTTACGTGCCTACGCCGAAAAGGGCGTTCCGACCCGTGCGGAGATCGCCGCCGAAATGCCTGCCGCCGCCAATGCCATGGTCGCTGCGTCCGAGCCCGTCGACCAGAATGCCGGCTTCCTGCAAAGCCTGCTGTCGAGCGCCGAATCGCTGGTCAAGGTCAGGCCGATCGGTGCCGTCGAAGGCGCCGGGGCACCGGAAACCGTCGCCCGCATGGAGGTGGCGGTCAACCAGGGCGACTACGCCAAGGCGCTCAACGAATACGATAGGCTGCCCGAGGCGGTGAAGGCTGCCGGCGCCGATTTCGCCGGCAGATTGAAGGCGCGAATCGAGGTTGAGAAGCAGGTCGACGCGCTGATATCAGGTGCGATGAAGGCGTGAGGGAAACCCGATGATTCGCATTCTGCTTTTCCTCGCCGTCGTTTTCGCGCTCGCCCTGGGTTTCGGCTGGTTGGCCGACCGGCCGGGCGAGATGGTCGTCACCTTCAGCGGCTATCAGTACCAGGTCAGCCTGATGGTGGCGGCGGTGGCGGTTGTCGCCGCGGTTGCCGCGGTGATGATCGTCTGGTGGCTGCTCAAGGCGCTGTGGAACAGTCCCTACACCATCTCGCGTTATTTCCGCGTGCGCCGTCGCGATCGTGGCTATCAGGCACTGTCGACCGGCATGATCGCCGCCGGCGCCGGTGACGGAGCGCTCGCCCGCAAGAAGACCAAGGAAGCGGCAAAGCTGATCCGCTCCGACCAGGAGCCGCTGATCCATCTGCTGGGGGCGCAAGCTTCGTTGCTGGAAGGCGACCACGAGGGTGCGCGCGAAAAGTTCGAGACCATGCTCGATGATCCGGAAATGCGGCTGCTCGGCCTGCGCGGGCTTTATCTCGAGGCTGAGCGCCTCGGTGATCGCAACGCGGCGCGGCACTATGCCGGCCGTGCCGCGGTGATGGCGCCGCAACTGGCCTGGGCCGCCGAATCGACGCTGGAAGACCTGACCGGGCGCGGCGACTGGGACGGCGCGCTGAAACTGGTCGACGCGCAGAAATCGACGCGCCAGATCGAGCGCGACGCCGCCAACCGGCGTCGCGCCGTGCTGCTCACCGCAAAGGCGCAGTCGCTGATCGACAGCGATCCCAATGCCGCCAAAACCGCTGCTCTCGAGGCCAACCGGCTGCGGCCGGATTTTGCCCCGGCGGCGGTCGTCGCAGCTAAACTGCTGTTCAGGCAGAACGACGTGCGCAAGGGCGCGAAGATACTCGAAGCGGCGTGGAAAGCCGAGCCGCATCCGGAGATCGCCGAGCTTTACACACACGCCCGGCCGGGCGATGCCGTGCTCGACCGCCTGAACCGGGCGAAGAAGCTGCAGGAGATGAAGAAGAACCACGCCGAATCCTCGCTGGCGGTGGCGCGCGCCGCGCTCGACGCGCAGGACTTTTCAACCGCCCGCCAGGAGGCCGAGGCAGCCATTCGCATGGATCGCCGCGAAGGCGCCTATCTGCTTCTGGCCGACATCGAGGAGGCCGAGACCGGCGATCAGGGCAAGGTGCGGCAGCTTTTGTCCAAGGCAGTGCGTGCACCGCGCGATCCGGCCTGGGTTGCCGATGGCGTCGTCTCCGAACGCTGGGCGCCGGTGTCGCCGATCACCGGCAGGCTCGACGCCTTCGAGTGGCGGGCGCCGATGGAGCGGCTCGGCCCGCTCATCGACAGTGACGAGGACGCGCCGGACGTCGCGGTGCCGACCATTGCGGCGCCCATAAAGCCGGCAAAGGAAAATGTGATCGAGCTGAACCCCGCTGGTTCGTCCGAAAAACCGACCACCGCGACGGCATCGGAAAGCGGCGAAGACGATGTTACGCCGGTCACCGCGCCGGATGCCGAAGCTGTCGAACCGGCGGAGGAACTGGCCCGGCTGCCCGACGACCCCGGCGTCGATCCGGATGACGAAGACCAAAAATCACCACGCAAATTTCGATTGTTCTGATTTGGCTGAGCTTGATAGTTTTGGCCGATGGGAAGTAAGAATCACATGTTCGAACGCGTTCTGTCGTTTCTGAAGGACCTGCCGGCAGCTGGCAGCGCCCGCAACAACGCCGATGATCCGCGCGTTGCCGCATCCGCCCTTCTCTACCATGTGATGAGTGCCGACGGCGTGCGTCAGGATGCCGAATGGGAGCGGTTCAAGGCGGTGCTGGCGGAAAGCTATTCGATCAGCGGCGACGAGCTCGACGCGCTTGCCGCTGCCGGCGAGCGGGCCGACAATGAGGCGATCGACCTCTACGCCTTCACCAGCGTGTTGAAGCGCCAGCTCGATCCAGACGCGCGAAAAGCCTTCATCGGCCTGATGTGGGAAATCGTCTACGCCGATGGTGAATTGCACGAACTCGAGGACAATATCGTCTGGCGGGTCGCCGAGCTGATCGGCGTCGAACGCCACGACCGCGTCGAGGCACGCCGCAAGGCGGCCGCCGAAGCGCCGGGCGCCACTGGAACGTCGAGCGACGAATAGACGGGATCCCGATGCCATCCATGCCGAGGCCGAGACCAAAAATCCTGATCGTGCTGCATCAGGAGAGTTCGAGCCCCGGGCGCGTCGGCCACATGCTTATCGAAGAAGGCTTCGACCTCGATCTCCGCTGCCCGCCGCTCGGCGACACCTTGCCGGAAACACTGGACGGTCACGCCGGAACCGTGGTGTTCGGCGGACCGATGAGCGCCAATGACGAGGACGATTTTGTCCGCCGCGAGACCGACTGGCTGAAAGTTCCGCTCAGGGAGAACCGGCCGTTGCTCGGCATCTGCCTCGGCGCGCAGATGCTGGTCAACCACCTTGGCGGCAAGGTCGAGGGTCATGGCGAGGGGCTGGTTGAGATCGGCTGGTATCCGCTGAAGGCGACGGAGGACGGCAAGAAGCTGATGCACTGGCCTGAGATGGTCTACCAGTTTCACCGCGAGGGCTTCTCGCTGCCGAAGGACGCGACACTGCTGGCGACGGCCGAAACCTATCCCAACCAGGCCTTTCGTTATGGCGACAATGCCTGGGGCATCCAGTTCCATGGCGAACTGACCAGGGCGATGATGCAGCGCTGGGTCGTTCGCGGCGCACATCGCTTCGAGTTGCCCGGCGCGCAGCCCGGCCGCGACCATCTCGGTGGCCGGCTGATCTGGGACATGCATCTCAAACGCTGGCTCGGTGAATTCCTGCAGACGATTTTCGGCAGGCGCGCGCTGTCCTGATCTAGTTTCCGTTTATAAACGCAAACTATTGATCTAATTTTGTAAATCGCCGTTTTTGGCGGACGAGGCCATGCGGCTTCAGGTATCCGGATTCGTGCCACCGATTCCAAGTCCTGCCACCGCCGGAGCCGACAATGGGCGACGAGTTGCGTCAAGGCCGCCTGCCGAAGCGACAGCAGCCTGCTGTGGCCTGCCGGCTCGACCGAAGCAGGACGCCATTGTCGACGTCAGACCGGCAGCCCGTTCTGCTTTCGCAGGCTCTTGTCGAAGGCGGATGCCGGGACGAAACGGCGCAGGAAACTGACCTGGCGCGCCATTTTTCCCGCCGGGTAGCGCCTTTTCGGAACGGATTCGGTCGCTGCTTTCAACACCGTACTGGCTACAATTTCGGGAGCATCGCCTGCTTCTATCGCTTTGCGCAGGATCACATCCATGCCAGCGCGCGCAGCATCATAGACTTCAAGCAACTGGTCCGGCCTGGCGAGATTTTCCTCAAACGACGTCCGGGTATAGGCGGGCTCGACCAACACGACGCGAATTCCGAAAGGGCGCAGTTCGTGGTCGAGCGATTCGGAATAACCTTCGATGGCATGTTTGGTCGACGCATAGAGCGCGGAATAGGGGGCTGGGATTAACCCCAATACCGAACTCAAATTGACGATCCTGCCCGTTCCTTGACGGCGCATTGTCGGCAGAACCGCGTTGGTCATGCGGAGCACGCCGAAGACGTTCACGTCGAACAGCGCCTGAGCCTGGACTGTCGAGGACTCCTCGGCGCCGCCGAGCAAGCCGATGCCGGCATTGTTGACGAGCAGGTCGATACGCCCGGCTTCGGCCAACACGTCATCGACCAGTTTCGCCACCGACGCGTCGTCGGTGACGTCGCAGGTCAGCATGGTAACGCCGTCGGATCGTTCGGCGACCGCGCGACGGCTGGTTCCGAACACGCGAAAGCCGGCGGTTTGCAAAGCAATGGCCGTTGCGCGCCCGATGCCGGTGGATGCCCCTGTCACCAGGGCGACGCCAGGATTGGTCTTGTTCATGGAAGTCACTTCTTTCTTTGTGGTTGGATTGGCGGCTGCAGGCATGCGCGCCAAATGGAGATGTGGCGCACGCCCCAGCGATCCGATGAGAGGCATTACTCGGCAATGGCCCCAGTTCGCTGGTTGGACACCGACCCCAGCTCGGTGACGGTAAGCTTGTCGCCGGAGCGCGAAATCTCGAGGCTTTGCTCAGGTTCGCCCAATTTCCGCGGCACGGATATCGTAGCCGATTGCCCTTCGGCGAGCGTGGCCGAGAAGCGCACCGGGACCCCGGCCTCACCATCGGCTATCGTTGCGATCACCCGATAGCCGTCATTTTCGTCGGTGTAGTGTAAGACGCCGCGAAAACCGCCGAGATCGATACTCTCCCCGGCCATGACCGACAGCTCGCCGGCATGCAACGGAGACGCGGCCAGGAAGAATGCCGCCACGCCACCGATGAGGTTGATCATTGCGACGCTCCGTTTGGATGATGCCGATCTCGGCTGGCCCGCGGCGACATGATGTGCAGATTGCACGCGCTGACGGTTGCGTTCCGGATGGGGGACGCCAAGGTTGGTCCTGTTCATGGAAGTCACTCCTTTCTTTGTGCTGGATTGCATTTCAAAAGGACGCTACTATCATTTCGATATGAAGTCACTATCAAAATGATATTAACATGAAAAATCTTTCCGATGCCTCTTGCCCGATCGCCCGCGGCCTGACCTGCGTCGGCGATGCGTGGAGCATGTTGATCCTTCGCGACGCGAGCCTGGGCCTCACCCGCTTCGACGAGTTTCGGAAAAGTCTGGGTATCGCCCCAACCATCCTGACCCGGCGGCTGGCGACGCTGACGGAGGAGGGACTTCTGGAAAAGCGACGCTACTCGGAGCGGCCTCCGCGCGATGAGTACGTGCTGACCGCCGCCGGCCGCGATTTCTTGCCGGTGCTGATCTTACTGGGGGCGTGGGGACGCCGGTACCGTGGCGAAGGCAGGTTGGCGCGATACATCGACGCTGAGACAGGCGCAGAAATCGAGCCGGTGGCCGTGGATGCCGTCACAGGGGCAAAGATCGGCACCCGCCCGATTCGCGTTGCTACACCCGAATAGCATCCGTCCGCGTCGATGAGAGCTGAGACGTCGCAGGGCCTGCGCCTGGATCAGTATGCCCTGGATCAGTTTCGCCCGTTGAGGTGGCGCACCTTGCGCAGTTGCGGGAACAGCATCGCCCACAGCCCGGCGACAACGACTGCCCCGGCGCCGCCGATCACCACCGCGGGCACGGTGCCGATCAATGCCGCCATGGTGCCGGCGCGGAATTCGCCGAGCTCGTTGGAGGCGCCGACGAAAACCTGATTGACGGCGTTGACGCGGCCGCGCACCTGATCCGGCGTCCACAGCTGGATCAGGGTCTCGCGGATGTAGACGCTGAACATATCGGTGGCGCCGAGCAAGGCGAGCGCTGCGATCGACAGCCAGGTGATAGTGGAAAGGCCGAACAGCACGGTAAAGGCGCCGAACAGCGCGACGAAGCCGAGCATGACCACGCCGGCGTGGTTGCGGATCGGATGTCCGGCCAGCCAGATGGCAACGCAGATGGCGCCGATGCCCGGTGCCGAACGCAACAATCCCAGGCCCCAAGGGCCGAGTTCTAGGATGTCGCGCGCGTAGACCGGCAGCAGTGCCGTGGCGCCGGACAAAAGCACGGCGAACAAATCGAGCGAAATGGCGCCGAGCACGATCTTTTCGCTCCAGATATAGCCGAAGCCGGCAAACAGGGTCTGCATCGTCGGCCTGTCGGTCTCGCTGCGCTGGGCAGGCTTCGGGATGCTGAAGACCAGCACCGCGGCGACAAACATCAGAACGGCTGCGGTGCCGTATGCCGCTTCCGCCGAAAGCCCGTAGAGCAGGCCGCCGGCGACCGGTCCGACGATGGTCGCCGTCTGCCAGGCTGACGAATTCCAGGCGATCGCGTTGCCGAAATCCTCAGGTGGCACGAGGTTGGCGAACAGCGACGCTGCCGCTGGTCCGAAGAAGGCGCGCGCGATGCCGAACATGGCGAGCACTCCGAAGATCAACCCCGGCCCGCTAAGGCCGCGCAGCGTTAGCAGCAGCAGCGCCAACGCGCAGATCGCCTCCAGCAGTGCGGTCAGCGCCATGATCAGGCGGCGGCCGAAACGGTCGGCGACCACCCCGGTGACCAACACCAGCAGCAGCGAAGGCAGGAACTGGACAATGCCGACAAGGCCGAGATCGAATGGATCGCGGGTCAGGTCGTACACCTGCCAGCCGACGGCGACGGATACGATCTGGGTGGCGAATGTGGAGAGGAAGCGTGCCGCCCAATAACTCAGGAAGGGTTTGTGCCGGAAGGCGGCATAGCGCCGGTCGGGCGATGTCTGTTCGGCTGTCATTTGTGAATGGCCCCGACGAGATTGTGTATGGCCGGCGGGGCTCTTCCACGAAGGGCGCTGGTCCGACCCCAGCGCTTTTAGCGCAGTTCGCTGCGGGGCGCGCAAAAAATCGGCTCTGGATCAAGGATTTCCAGGCTACCATGCTAATTGCATGGGGCAAACGCGCTCGGCGGAGGTGGAGAGGCTATTGCGCGCGCAGATCGAGTTCCTTCGCGCCCCCTCTCTGTCCCGCAATCTTCGAAGCTTGCGTTCGCTGGGCTTCGAACGACGTGTCAGACCGTGGCCTTGGGCTTCCTGGTCTTCTTGACCGGCGCCGGCGGGGCGGCCTTGCGGCCAAGGCCGATCGCCTTCGCCAGTTGCGAGCGCGAGGCCGCATAGGTGGGGGCAACCATCGGATAGTCGGCCGGCAAGCCCCATTTGGCGCGGTAGGCATCCGGCGTCAGCCCGAAATGGACGCCGATATGGCGTTTCAGGGATTTGAACTTCTTGCCGTCTTCGAGGCAGATGATGTAGTCCGGCGTCACCGATTTCTTAGGATTGACCGCGGGGATCAGCGGCGCTGCCACCGGAGCGGCGGGTTGTCCGAGTCCACTTATCGACGCGCTGACGCTGGCGATGAGATCGCCGAGGCCGGAAGCGGGCAAGCGGTTCTTCTCGACGTAAGCGGACACGATATGAGCGGTCAGCTCGAGAAGGTCGATGTCCTTGCGGGCCTTGTTGCTGTCGTCGGTCAATCTATTTTCTCCGTTAGTGGGGTCGCAGAATTCCTAGTCGGCAAATCTGCGTAACGCAATGACGCCGCACCACGCCACACATTATTTTGAATAACAATACTAACGGCCGGACCAGATCAACAGGTCTGACCCCAAGCTGCTATAATATCACACAATCAGGGATTTGTCGCGCCACAGTCGAAATCCACCTTCGAAGGCGCGTGTGTTGTCGCCGCGCCTGCAACCGGCAGGCAATTCGTCTAGTTTGTCGACATTGCCGCCGCCGATGACCACATAGTCAGGCTGCATGGCGGCGCGCAGCCGCTCGATGACGTCGAAGACGTGTTTGCGCCATTTCTTCTTGCCGCGCTTTTCAAAACCGCGTTCGCCTACATAGTCCTCGAAGCTGCCGCCCTTCTTGTAGGGAAGATGGGCGAGTTCCATCGGCTGGGCGACGTTGTCGACGATCATCGCCGCACCCAGGCCCGTTCCCAGACCCAGGAACAGCATGCGCCCGCCCTCGTAGCTGCCGACGGCCTGCATCAGCGCGTCGTTGACGATTTTCACCGGCTTGCCGAACTGCGTTGCGAAGTCGCATCCCACCCAGCCCTTGCCGAGGTTGGCGGGTTCGGTCAGCGGCCTGTTGTGGTGCACCGGGCCGGGATATCCTATCGAGATGACGTCATAGCGCAAGTCATCGGCGAGCGTCTGCACAGAATCGATCATCTGCTGCGGCGTCAGGCCGGGTCCGGAATCGGTTCTGCGCTCCTCGCCGCCGGCACTGGTGAGGATCTTGACATGGGAGCCGCCAATATCGATCGCAAGCACGATCTTTTCGCTGTCCTGTGCCGGCTTTTTCGCCGCTTTAGCCATTGCGTCGCCTTTCGAGTTCATTTTGCCGGATTGATCCAGCCGTTCGGCGGTCCGAACCCGGCCATCGCATCGGTGGGCCCCCATGTCCCCGGCTCATAGCGCTGAGGCGGCGTGGTGTCGCCGAGCACCGGGCCGACGATCCGCCAGGCGAGCTCGCTGGCATCCTGGCGGGTGAACAACTGGCCGTTGCCGTTCATGGCGTCGCCGATCAGCCGCTCATAGGCCGGCATGTCGCCCTTGCTGTCGTCGAGCGCGGTGAGTTCGACCTGCTCGCCGATCATGTCGTCACCGGCAGCCTTGCGCTGGGCGCCGATCGAGATCGCCACCTGCGGGTCGATGCGGAAGCGCACGTAGTTGGCGTCGCCCGGTTTGATCGGGTCGAAGACGTCGAGCGGCGGCCGCTTCAGCCGGACAATGACCTCGGTGGCGTGCACCGGCATTGATTTGCCGGCGCGGATGAAGAAGGGGACGTCCTGCCAGCGCCAGGTGTCGACGAAAAACCGCACCGCCGCGAAGGTCTCGACCGGCGAGTATGGCGCGACGCCCGGCTCGCTGAGATAGCCTTTGAATTGGCCGCGCACGACATCGTCTTTGGTCAGTGTCCGGATCGCCCGCAGCACCTGTACCTTCTCGTCGATCAGATCGTCGGCCGAGCGACCAACGGGCGGCTCCATGGCAAGCAGCAGCAGGATGTTGAGCAGATGATTCTCGATGACGTCGCGGATGCAGCCGACCTCGTCGTAGAAGCGGCCGCGGCCCTCGACGCCGAAATCCTCGGCCATGGTGATCTGCACGCTCTCGACGAAATTGCGGTTCCAGATCGGCTCGAGGAAGGAATTGGCGAAGCGGAAATAGAGCAGGTTCTGGATCGCCTCCTTGCCGAGATAGTGGTCGATGCGAAAGATCGACTGCTCGTCGAATACCAGGTGCAGGACCCGGTTCAGCCAGCGCGCCGATTGCAGATCGTGACCGAAAGGCTTTTCCACCATCAGGCGCGCGCCCTGGGCTGCGCCCGACTGCTCCAGCCCCTGGATGACCGTCTCGAACATGGTCGGCGGCACCGCCAGATAGTGCAGCGGGTGCTGCGCGGTTCCGAGCGCGCTTTTCAGCTTCTCGAAAGTCGCGGCGCTACGGTAGTCGCCGCTGACATAACGAAGCAGCGACGCAAGTTTCGCGAAGATCTTTTCGTCGACCTTGCCGATGGCCTTGACGATGCCGTCGCGGGCGCGCGCCTGCAACTGCTTCAGGTCCCAGGCGTCGAAAGCGACGCCGATCACCGGCTCGGTCAGCGTTCCCTTGGCGACCATGGCATAAAGTGCCGGGAAGATCTTCTTGTGGGCGAGATCGCCGGTCGCCCCGAAAAGCACCAGCGTGTCGGACCGTTCCTGGTTCATGAGCGTGTCTTCCCGGTCACGAGTCGGTCTTCGGCTTTTCGACATGGCCGCCAAAGGCATAGCGCATGGCGGACAGGAGCTTGTCGGCGAATTCGGATTCGCCTTGCGAGGAGAACCGGTCGAACAGGGCCGAGGACAGAACCGGCGCCGGCACGCCGGTGTCGATCGCCGCCTTCAGCGTCCAGCGGCCTTCGCCGGAATCCGAAACCCGTCCGCCGAATTGCGTCAGCCCCGAATCGGCCTTCAATACGCCGGCCGTCAGATCGAGCAGCCAGGAGCCGATGACGCTGCCATGCCGCCAGACCTCGGCAACCTGGGCGATATCGATGTCGAACTGGTAGTATTGCGGGTTTTCCAATGGACTGGTTTCGGCGTCGGCCGTCCGCTGTCTCTTGCCCGCATTCGCCGACCTCAGGATGTTCATGCCCTCGGCATAGGCGGCCATGACGCCGTACTCGATGCCGTTGTGGACCATCTTGACGAAATGGCCGGCGCCGCTCGGTCCGCAGTGGAGATAGCCGAAGGGGGCCGTTCCTGCATCCTTGCCGGGGGCGGACCCACCGGCGTCGGCGCCCGGCGCCAGGGTGGCGAAGACCGGATCGAGATGCTGGACCGCGCTGTCGGGGCCGCCGATCATCAGGCAATAGCCGCGTTCGAGGCCCCAGACGCCGCCGCTGGTGCCGACATCGACGTAGTTCAAGCCTTTCAATGCCAGGCGCGCTGCATGGTCGACAGCCTCGTGATAATAGGAATTGCCGCCGTCGATGATGATATCGCCCTGCTCCATCAGGTCGGCCACCTGGTCGACGATCCGGCTGGTGATCGCCGCCGGCAGCATCAGCCAGGCGCTGCGCGGCTTGGTCAGCTTGCCGACGAACTCCTCCATCGAAGCCGCTCCGATCGCGCCAGCCGTCACAAGGGCTGCAACGCTGGCCGGGTTGATGTCGTAGACCACACATTCGTGACCATCGCGCAGCAGGCGCCGCACCATGTTGGCGCCCATCCTGCCCAGTCCCATCATTCCGATCTGCATGTTTCTCGTCCTGGTTCTTGAGGGATAGAAGATCTACTGGCTCTATCGTTGGAGCATGACCTTTTCCGAAAACCGGTTGCCACTTTTCGCTAACGCGGACCTTCGGTTCGGGATCATGCTCTAGTCCAGCTTGTCGATACCGACGGAAAAGTCGACATTCTCCCAACGGCCGGCATCGGGCCAGAAAAAAGTAAAGACGATCATATTGCCCGGCGGAACATCGGCAACGGGCAGATCCGTGAGATGGATGCCGAAGGCGTTCTCGATCGTCGCGGCGTCATGGATGGTCGCCCAAGCGTCGCTGCTCCAATGGACCACCGCCCGGGCCAGCAGTTCGATGCGCAGCATCTTGCCGGCGGGCATGGTGCGGACCTTGTGGTTGAAGCGCCATGTCCGGCGCGGCGCCACGGTCCCGTCCTCGATGTAGCGCTTCACGCTTTGCGGCGGCATGTCGAAGACGGCGCCGTCACTGAGCGAACGCAGCAGCTTGATGTGCTCCGAATGTGCCCAGACCAGCGGCATGGCGCTGCCCGACGGTCCACCGTGCCGCAGTTCGCGTTCCGGCATGTCGAGACCATCCCAGACCTGCTCGGGCATCAGGCCGCTAGGCCCGGCCGAGCCTTCGAACGTCTTGAGCAGGCTCGCTGCTTTGTCCTTGCGCCCCGCCGCCAGTTCGTAATGGGCGCGCTCGCCGACCAACAGCGGCCAGGGCCGGCCCTGGCCGGTCCCGTCGAAGGGCGCGCCGTCGGCATGTTCGCCATAGCCGTCGCCGGTATAGCGATACCAGACGGGCCCCTGCGGCAGGTCGCAGCGCAGCCGCGCGTCGATGACCTTGACTGTGTCGACGATACGCGGATCGTCGGCGGCCCTGAGGCCGAAGCGGACGAGCGCCAGCGCATCCGGGCTGACGATCGCCTCGGCCGGCCGGTCCGCGTCGCCGGGCGGCCGGTTTTTGATCGGCACATAGCCGTCCTTCGGCGAGGCCGCACCGGCGGTGTCGGGCGGTGCGATGCGGACGTAGTAGCCTTCGATGCCGACCTCTTCGCAGAGGGAAGTGCCGGCGACATAGGTCCAGCGCTCGATCTGGTCGTTCCAGACATCGGCGGTTTCACGCAGATAGTTTGCCGGCTCTCGTTTGTCACAAATTTCGAACATGTCCGCCGCGGCGAGCAGGGCAGCGATTTCGACGGCAAGCGTGAACGGGCTGTAGCCGGCATCCTCCTCCCAGCGGTCCTCGCCGGTAACCGGGCCATTGCGCACGACGTAAGAAGCGGCGCGTTCGACCATCGGCATGAAGGCGAGCAACCTGGCGCAAGGCAGGTGCCCAGCCCGGCGCAGCGCGTCTGCGAGCAGCAGTGGGAAGGCGCATTCGTCCATCTGGATGCCGCGCCAATAGGCAGACCCGTCGAGCCAAGCGTTCTGCGGCCAATGGCCGTCAGGCTGCTGGATGGAGCGGAGATAAGCGAGGATCTCAAGCGCTTGCGCCGGATCGCCGGCGGCCAGGAAGCCGCCCGCGGTTTCGACCAGATCGCGCGGCCAGACCAGATGATAGCCGCCGAGATCGTCGTCGCCCATGCTGAAGCCCCATGGGATCGACAGGCTGGCGACGGCCGCTCCGTCGGATGAGCGGTGTGTCGCCAGAACCGCAGTGCTGACGCGATAGGTGTTGATCCCTGCTATATGCCGGTCCAACGGCAGCAAGCTAGCCTGCCAATCCCGCCATTTCTCGGCATAAGATTTGGCTGCTGGCGCAAAGCCTCGCTTCAGGCTGGCGGAAGCATTTTCCGCCGCCTCTTGCGGCGTCGTTCCGAAACCCAGCGCCAGCAGCGCCTTGGTGGTTGAGGGCGAAAAGCCGATCTCGCCGGTCAGCGCGACATTGCCGTCTTCGGCCCTGCGGCAGGCCGGGTCGAGCCGGCCGCCGCGACGGAGCTGCTGCCAGCCGTCGGAGACACCGACATAGCCGGCGGAGCATGCTCCCCAGGGCAGCGACGAGGCGAGCGCCAGGCAGACGCCACGTCCCGATGCAAACAGGACAGTCTTTCCCTCGTAGTCGGCGACCCAGGCGGTGTTGGCCATGCCGGCGTTGACCAGATGCGGCGCCAGCAGTGCGTAGACGCGGTGGTCGGCAACCGCGCCTGTCAGCAGCGTGAAGCTGATTTCCTGCAGCAAAGCGGGACGTTCCGGATCCGTAACGATACGCTTTTCGATCCGGTAGGTGCCATCGGCGGCGGTGTTGACCAGCCTGTAGGCGGGCACCCCATCCTCGAACGGCTCGACGCTGTGCACGGCATCGCGCTTTTCTTCCGAGAAATAGCCGCCGGGGCCGGTGACGACCAGCCCCATGTCGCGGGTGCAGGCGCTGTCGAGGCCGGGATAATAGACCTCGTTGAGAATGCCGTGGCTGATCGTGAACCAGATAGGGCAGGCCGGAGACAGCGCGGTTCCGACCCCGCTCTTGGCGCTTGACGTCCAGCGCGCCGGAATTCCGGGTGCGCCCAGCGCATCAGTCGGCGTCGGTGCCATCTCGATTTCGGTCTCCTGCCCCACCCCTAGACCAGGAGCCGAACGCTTTTCAATCATCGCACCGCAAGTTGATCGTCAAACCGTCACCGATCGCTGTTGACAAGTGCGCCCATCTAAATTTGTCTGACAATATTGAAACGAGGGTCGTCATAACAGCCACCAGCAGCCAACAACGACCAGCAATCATGGGAGGATAACACATGAAGAAGATACTCGTCTTGAGTGCCCTGGCGGCGATGCTCGCGTCAGGCGCCGCGCTTGCCGACACCAGCGACAAGAAGATCGCATTTTCCAACAACTATGCCGGCAATTCATGGCGGCAGGCGATGCTCAACAGCTATGCCATCGTCACCAAAAAAGCGGTCGCCGACGGGGTGGTCGCCGCCGCAGACATTTTCACGACGGCCGACAAGGAGGTGCCGACCCAGGCAGCCCAGGTCCAGAACCTGATCCTGCAAGGCTATGACGCCATCGTCATCAACGCCGCCTCGCCGGACGCGCTCAACGGCGCTGTCAAGCAGGCCTGCGATGCCGGCATCGTCGTTGTCTCCTTCGACGGCATCGTCACCGAGCCCTGCGCTTATCGCGTGGTCGTCGACTTCAAGGACATGGGCAGGCAGGAGGTCGAGCAGATGGCCAAGTTCCATCCCGAGGGCGGCAATCTGCTGGAAATCCGCGGCCTTGCCGGCACGTCGATCGACGACGCCATCCATGCCGGAATCCTGGAGGGCGTCGCCGCCCATCCCGAGTTCAAGATCGTCGGTTCGGTGACCGGCGACTGGGATCAGACCACGGCACAGAAGGCGGTCGCGACGATCCTGCCGTCGCTGCCGGAAATCGTCGGCGTCGTCGATCAGGGCGGCGACGGCTATGGCGCGGCACAAGCGTTCGCCGCCGCCGGCAAACCGCGCCCGACCATCATCATGGGCAACCGTCAGGATGAGTTGCAGTGGTGGAAGGAACAGAAGGACAAGGACGGCTACCAGACCTGGTCGGCATCCATCGCGCCGGGCGTGTCTTCGCTGGCCTTCTGGGTGGCGCAGCAGGTGCTCGACGGCCGCACGGATGTGCCACATGACCTGTTGGTGCCATACCTCGCCTTCACCCAGGATACCTTCGAGGCCGAGTTGCCGAACATCCCCAAGGGCGGCGTCGCCAGCCACGAATACACGCAGGAAGACGCCATCGCGGCCATCAAAGCCAACATCAAGTGAGCATGGCACATCCAATGCCGCACGCGTCGCCGACCGGATATCGCTAGGGATGCCCGAGGCCGGCGCAGACATCATCAGGCTGGACGGCGCCGAAAAACATTTCGGCGCGGTCCGGGCGCTCGCCGGCGTCGATTTCCACGTCCGAGCCGGTGAATGCGTCGGTCTCGTCGGCCACAATGGCGCTGGCAAGTCGACACTGATGCACATGCTGTCGGGCACACTTGTCCCCGACAGCGGTCGGATCACGGTGCGTGGCGGCATCGAGGGCAATTATTCGGTGCCGCGCGCCCAACAGCTCGGCATACGCTGCGTGTTCCAGGAACTCTCGCTGTGCCCGAATCTCAGCATCGCCGAGAACGCGCGCATCAACCACCCGGCGCTGCGCGGCCTCGGCTGGCGGCGCAAGGCGGCCGATCTCATCGCGGCCAAGCTCGACGAGATATTCCCTGGCCACAGCATCTCCGCCTCCGATGTCGCCAGCGACCTTTCCATCGGCAGGCGGCAGATGGTCGAGGTGGCGCGTGCCTTCACGGTGACGCAGGATCCGCTCGAACTGGTCATCCTCGACGAGCCGACATCCTCGCTCGACGCGCATACGGCCGGCCAGTTGCTGGCCTTCGTCAGGCGCTTTGTCGCCGGGGGCAAGAGCTGCATCCTGATCTCGCATGTTCTGGGCGAGGTGCTCGGAAATGCCGACCGCATCGTGGTGATGCGCGACGGCAAGGTCGTTGCGTCAGACGCGGCGAAGGCTTTCGACCGCGACAGGCTGGTGACGACCATGGGTGGAGCGGAAGCGCGTGAGAAGATCGCGGCCGAAATCGCGACCCAAAAGCCGGAGACCGGCCCGTTACGGGTCCGGGCCCGGCCGGCGCGGCAAGAGGACGGCAACGAACTTGTGGCGCATGCCGGCGAGATCATCGGCCTTGCCGGGCTGGCCGGCCATGGACAGACCGACCTGCTGCTGGCGATCTTCGCCGCCGCGGCGCGCTCTAAAACCGGCATCGAGGTCACCGCGCCGGTGGCGCTGGTGGCTGGCGACCGCCAGTCGGACGGGATTTTCCCGCAATGGTCGATTGCGCAAAACATCGGCATCCGTTCGCTGGCACGATTGCGCAACGGCCTGCTGATCTCGCCGCAGCGCGAAGCCGAGCTCGCAACTTTTTGGCAAAAAAAGATCGGCATCCGCACGCCCGACATGAACAACAACATCTATTCGCTGTCCGGCGGCAGCCAGCAGAAGGCCCTGTTTGCCCGGGCGCTCGGTTCCGACGCGAAGATCGTGCTGATGGACGACCCGATGCGCGGCGTCGATATCGGCACCAAGCTCGAGGTCTACGACCTTGTGCGCGAAGAGGCTGGCCGCGGCCGTACCTTCCTCTGGTACACCACGGAAACCGAAGAGCTCGACAATTGCCACCAAGTCTATGTCTTCAAGAACGGCCGGATCGTCGCCAACCTTGGTCGCGACGAGCTGACGGAGGAAAAGATCATCCAGTCCTCGTTCGGCGATGCGGCCTGAGATGACGGCAGCACCCGTCGAGACCGGCCCCAAGAGTTCTTCCGAGCGCAGCGCGCTGGCGCGGGCGCGCCTGCTGCGCGGGCTGCTGCCGGCATTGTCGCTGGTGCTGGTGCTGCTGGCGATCGCCTGGCTCAACCCGCGCGCCATCAGCTATTTCGGCTTCAGCCTGATGCTTAACCTGGCGATCCCGATCGCGTTGGCGACGATCGCGCAGATGTTCGTCATCGCCGGCAACGAGCTGGACCTGTCGATCGGCACGTTCGTCGGTTTCGTCGGCTGCGTCACGGCGACGTGGCTGAAGGACGCGCCGCTGGTCGGCGTCGCGATCCTGCTCGGATCGATCGGCGTCTATGCGCTGCTCGGCGCGCTGATCCACTTGCGCAATCTGCCTTCGATCGTGGTGACGCTCGGCATGAGTTTTGTCTGGCAGGGCCTCGCCATCCTCATCCTGCCGAAGCCCGGCGGCAAGGCGCCGGACTGGCTGCTGTCGCTGATGGCCTTCAAGCCGCCTTTTGTTCCCTTTCCGATCATCGCGGCGCTGCTGATCGCGGCGGTCGTTCATTTCGGGCTGATGCGAACCTCCTATGGCGTCATCCTGCGCGGATCGGGCGGCAATGCCGCGGCCCTCAGCCGTGCCGGCTGGTCGCTGCTCAAGACCAAGGTCGTGCTGTTCGCATTGACCGGCCTGTTCGGCGTTTTGTCCGGCATGGCCCTGATCGGCATCACCACCTCGGGCGATGCCAATATCGGCAATGGCTATACGCTGCTTTCGATCGCCGGAGTCATCCTCGGCGGCGGCGAATTCGTCGGCGGCCGGGTGTCGCCGATCGGCGCGGTGATCGGCGCGCTGACGTTGGCGCTGTCGGCGTCGCCGCTGCTGACCTTCATGCACATTCCGCCCGACTGGCAGGTGGCCGCCAATGGCGCGATCCTGATCATCGTGCTGGCGGCCCGGGTGCTGATCAGCCGCAGGGAGAGGTGAGCGATGGCCTCGTTGCGGTTGCTGCTCGCCAAACCCTGGATCTGGTCCTTCATCGGCGCGCTGCTGGTGTGGCTGGCGACGGTCGCCTTCACCGGCGGCTATGGCGGCGGCGGCATGATCACGGCGGCACTTTCGCTCGCCGTCTTCACCGTCATCGTCGGTGTCGGCCAGATGTTCGTCATCACGCTCGGGCCGGGCAACGTCGACCTGTCGCTGCCGGCCAATATCGGCCTCGCCAGCGCCGTCGCCATGAAGGTGATGGACGGCAACGATTCGATGATCGCCGTCGGGCTGCTGGCGGCGCTGGCCTGCGGCATGGCGATCGGCGCCGCCAATTATCTCTTGATCTGGGCGCTGCGCATTCCGCCGATCATCGCCACTCTGTCGGCCAGCTTCATCATCCAGTCGATCGACATCAGCTACGGACGCGGCTTGCAGATCAAGCCGCCGCCAGGCTTCGCCGATTTCACCAACCGGCAGATTCTTGGTATTCCGGTGCTGGCGATCCTCACCGTGCTGTTCACCATCGGCGCTGCGATCGCGCTGCAGCGCATGATCTATGGCCGTTCGGTGCTGGCGATCGGCCAGAACATCCGCGCGGCGTGGCTGGCCGGCGTCAATGTCGGCCGCATCCGCTTTCTTACCTACACGCTGTCGGGCGCGCTCGGCGGCCTCGACGGAGCGCTGCTCGCCGGCTATTTCCGCGGCGCCAATGTCGATATCGGCAATGAGTACCTGCTGGCCTCGATCGCCGTCGTCGTCATCGGCGGCACGTCGGTGGCGGGTGGCAAGGCCAACGTGCCGGGTGTCTGGGGCGCGGCCCTGTTCCTGGTGCTGCTGCTGACCATGCTCAACACGTTCGGCGTCAGCGCCGGCGTCCGGCTGCTGCTGACCGGATTGATCATCGTCGGCGTCATCACCGCCGCGGGCGGCCAGAAGGCGTTGCGCTGAAGTGGCGGCCCTTGGCGGCGCTGACCCTGTGTCATCTCATACGTGCTTGCGTCCGCCAGATTCGCGGAACCAGCTGTCGGGGTAGGGGTACCACCAGCCCTGGATCGCTGGCTTGTGGTCGATGATCACCATCTTCGAGCGGCGGAAGGCATCCAGCCCCTGGCGCCCAAGCTCGCGGCCGAGGCCCGACGCCTTCCAGCCACCGAACGGCAGCGCGTCATTGTCGATCAGCGGATTGTTGATCCAGACCATGCCGGCCTCGAGCCGCTCCGCAGCCTCATGCGCTTCGGCGAGATCGGTGGTGAAGACCGAGGCGCCGAGCCCGAACGGGCTATCATTGGCAAGCGCTATCGCCTCATCGAAATCCTTGACCCGGCAGATCGCGGCGACCGGCCCGAAACACTCTTCGCGCACGATCGCCATATCAGGCGTGACGCCGGCCAAGATCGTCGGCTCGTAGAACCAGCCGACATTATGCGCCGGTGGAATGCGCCCGCCGGTGACCGCCTTGGCGCCGCTGCGGATCGCATCATCGACCAGCCGCATGACTTTCGCCCGCGCCGCCTCGCTGACCAGCGGTCCGATCTCGGTCTTGTCCAGCCCGTTGCCAATGCGCAGCGCACGTGTCTTCTCGGCAAACAGCTCGACAAAACGGTCGTGAACGGCATCGACGACAAAGAACCGTTCGGCCGAGGTGCAGACCTGGCCGGTGAGGTGGAACGCGGCGGTGACGCTGCCGGCCGCCGCCACCTCCAGCGGGGCGTGTTGGCTGATGATCAGCGGATCGCTGCCGCCGGCCTCGATAACGCAAGGCTTCATGCGTTCGGCGCAAGCGACGGCTACAGCCTTGCCGGCGGCGACCGAGCCGGTGAAGGCGACCGCATGGGTGCGGTCGGAAGCGATCAGCGCCTGGGCGGTGGCCGCCCCGCCGGGCAGGCAGGAGACCAGGCCTTCAGGCAGAGGACGAAACACGGTCATGTAATCCAGCGTCGACAGTGTCGTCGCCTCGGCCGGCTTGATCACGCAGGCATTGCCGGCGGCGAGCGAGGCGGCGACGGTCCAGCACATCAACAGGATCGGGAAATTGTAGGGCATGATGTGCACGGACGTGCCGTAAGGCTCGTAGCGCGCATATTGGAACGAGCCGGTCTGCGTCGTGCCGGCAATCTTGCCGGCGTCGTCACGCGCCATTTCGGCGTAGTAGCGGAAGATCGGTGCACAGTTGGCGATCTCGCCGATGGCTTCCGGATAGGGCTTGCCCATCTCGCGCACCATCAGCTCGGCGCAGCGCGTGAAGTCGGCCGCCTCGATGGCGTTGGCGACTGCGTGCAGATGCCTGGCACGGCTCTTGGCGTCGAGTTTTTTCCACGCCGCCTGCGCCTTGGTCGCCGCGGTCAGCATGGCGTCGACCTCGCCATCGCTGGCTGCGGTAATCGCGCCGACGGTTTCCAGCGTCGCCGGATCGATCACCGGTTTTGCCGCACCGGTCATCGGCCGATAGTCCGGATTGACGAAGAAGGTCGGCCGGTCAGGTGAAAAGTCCATTCTGTCCTCTCGTGTGTGCAGAGCCTTTTTGAGAATTCGCCCTGCCGAGACAGATGACGTGGTTTTCGAGAACCGAAGCGGAGCGGACGTCGGAGTCCGTGAGCATCGGAAGCGGAGAAAACCGCGTCAGGTGTCCGGCAGGGGTAGAATTATCGAGAAGGCTCAGCGGATCATGTAGACCTTCTTGACGGTCTCGTGGACGGTGCAGACGCCTTTCCAGTCCTGCGGAAAGAACGCTGCGGTGTCCGGTTCGATCTCGATCACCTCGCCGGATTCGTGGACATAGGTGCAGCTGCCTTCGAGGAAATGGCAGAACTCGTCGCGGGTGACGTGGCAGTGCCATTTGCCCGGCGTGCAGACCCACAGCCCGCATTCGGAGCGGCCCTCAGGTCCCTTGTGCAGCAGCTTGCCGGAGGTGCGGGATCCTCCCTCGATCATGGTGGGGATGACGCCCCAGTCGACGAGGTCGGTGAGGGCGAGCGGCGATTTCATGATCGGTGCCGGCATGTCGTAAAGCTCCAGTGGCTGGCTTCAGGCCAGCATGTAAATGTTGCGGATGGTCTCGTGGACGGTGCATTCGCCCGCCCAGCCGGCCGGGAACATGACCACCGTGGCGGCGGAGACGTCTATCACCTCGCCGTCGTCCGATCGGTAGGTCGCGCGGCCGGCAACGAAATGGCACAATTCGTCGCGCGGGATCGCCAGCCGCCAGCGGCCGGGCGTGCAGACCCAGATGCCGGATTCCGGCTGGTTGTTCGGCCCCTTGTGCACCAGCCTGCCGGTGGAGTACGAAGCGCCTTCCAGCGCATCCGGCTGTGCGCCCCAGTCGACGAGGTCGGTGCGGGTCGAGGCTTGGTGGAGATGCGGCGCGGAGGAGGTCATGCGGGTGCTCCGCCGGCGCGATGCTCATTTTCGAGGTGGCTACGCTCTACGGCAGGACAGAGGGGGGCGCGAAGGAACGCCATACCCATCAGCCCGGTCACAGCAGCTTCTCCAGCAGCCCCGCCGCTTTCTCCGGGCCGTTCTGCGATTGCATCTGCGCCGACGTCTTCGCCAGCTTGGCCTTGATTGCCAGGTCCGTCAGGCAGGTTTCAATCCTGGCGATCAACTCGGCGTCGCTCCAGTCGTAGCGCGGCATGCCGAAGCCGTGGCCGGTCTCCTCGACCCGGGTCGCGTTGTCGTGGCCGTCCCAGACGTAGGGCATGATGATCGCCGGCTTGCCGAAGTAGAGACACTCGGTGAACGAGTTGTTGCCGCCATGGTGGATCACCGCATCGACCTGCGGGATGACCGAAGGCTGCGGGAACCAGCTCTCGACGATGACGTTGCCGGGCACTTGCGCGTACTGGTCCTTGTAGCCGCCGACATTGACCAGCGCCCGGTAGCGCGTCTTGCCCAGCGTCGCGATGATGCGCTTCAGCAGGTCGACATCGCCGGCGCCAAGGCTGCCGAAGGAAACATAGAGCAGCGGCCCGTCATTGTTTTTTGCGAAGGTCGGCACGGTGTAGGGCTTCTCCTGCCGTACGCAGCCTTCCAGATACTGGAACTTTGCCGGGTCGAGCGGATGGCGGCGCTTGAACTTTGCCGCCTCGGGATAGAGTAGCAGGTTGAGGTAGGGCGAGGCCTCGAAGAACTGGCCGATCGGATAAGGCGCTTCGTTGTTCGCTTTCAAAAATGCGTTGAAGTCGTCATGGATCGGCTTGATGACGGCGTTGAAATGGTTGCGGTAGCGCTCATGACAGGCGTGGTCGTTCTCGCCGCAGCCGGACAGATGCGGCGGGATATCCTCGTCCTCGATCTCGTTTTCCGAGCAGGAGATGACGCGCACCCACGGCTTGCCATACTGCTTGATCGCCGGAAACAGGATGACATTGTCGACGCAGATGACATCGGGCTTGATCGCCGCAAGCACTCCGGGCAGATCCTTCTCAGCCCATTTGGCGCTGTCGACGATCGCCGTCCAGCAATCCCTCACGTAGTTGTCGACCTGGTCGTAGGGCGATTTGCGGAAATTCGGGATGTGGCCGTTGATGAAGTCTTCCCAGAACTTGGCCATCTGCTCCGGCGGCATCGGCTTGGACAGGTTCACCGGATGTGCCTCGAAGCCGTAGCCCTTGTAGACGTCGACGAAGCCGGGGTCCGACAGGAACACCGCTCTGTGGCCGCGCGCCTCGACCGCCTGGGCGATGCCGACGGAATTGAGCGCCGGGCCGTAGGCCGCTTCCGGAAAAAACGCGATCGTCTTCTGCGCCATGAAAGATTCTCCTCCGATCAGTCTGCGAAAATTCTGACGTCGACGGCATCCCAGCCGAGCTCGACCGCATCGCCTGACGCGACCGGACGTCGGTCGGCGGCGTCGGCTGTGACGCGCACCAGGAACGGCTTTTGCGACAGAGCGGTGCGGACATGCAGCTGCAGGTCGAGCCCCTGATAGGCCAGCGCCTCGACTGTGCCAGCGACACGATTGGCCGTCTGCGCCGACGGAAACAGCCGGATGCGTTCGGGCCGCACCGAAGCGACGGCCGCAGCGCCGGGAGCCAGAGTCGAGGGAACCGTGCCGACGATCCGTGCGCCGTCCGCTGCCAGCACGCCGTCGTCGGTCGCCCTGCCCGGCACGAAATTCATCACGCCGATGAAGTCGGCGACGAAGCGGTCGACCGGATGCTCATAGACCGCGTGCGGCGTGTCGCATTGCAGCAGCTTGCCGTCCCTGAGCACCGCCATGCGGTCGGCCATGACAAGCGATTCCTCCTGGTCATGGGTGACGATGACGAAGGTGATGCCGACCTCGTGCTGCAGGCGCTTCAGCTCCAGCTGCATGGCGCCGCGCAATTTCTTGTCGAGCGCGCCGAGAGGCTCGTCGAGCAGCAGCAGCCGCGGCCGCTTGACCAGCGCCCGGGCAAGCGCGACCCGTTGTTTCTGACCGCCCGACAATTGTTCCGGCTTTCGGTCGGCGAGGGCGACGAGCTCGGTCGTCGCCAGGATGGCGTCGACACGGGAGCGGATTTCCTTTGCCGGCAAGCGTTCCATTTCGAGGCCGTAGGAAACATTGGCCCTGACGCTCATATGCGGAAACAGCGCATAGGACTGGAACATCAGATTGACCGGCCGCTTGTTGGGCGGGGTCCTGGCGATGTCGCGCCCGTCGAGCAGGATGCGCCCGTCATTGGGCGTCTCGAAGCCGGCCAGCATGCGCAGCAGCGTGGTCTTGCCGCAGCCCGAAGGTCCGAGCAGGGCGAAGAACTCGTTCTCGCGGATATCAAGCGAGATTCCGTCGACGGCCGTCACCCGGCCGAAATTCTTCGACACCTTGTCGATCGCCAGCAGTGTGCGGGGTGCGCTCATTGGCCGATCACCCCGCGGTTGAGCCGCTGCGATAGAGTCAGCGCGGTTATGCTGACCGCCATGACGATGGTCGCCAATGCGTTGATCTCCGGGGTGATGCCGAAGCGGATCATCGAATAGATCTGCATCGGCAGCGTGGTCGAGGCGCGGCCGGCGCCTGATGTGAAGAAGGCGATGATGAACTCGTCGACCGAAAGGGTGAAGGCGAGCAGCGCGCCGGCAACCACCGCCGGCAGGATGACCGGCAATGTCACCCGCCTGAAGGTGGTGATTGCGGAAGCGCCGAGATCAGCGGAGGCTTCGACAATCGACCAGTCGAAGCTCTTCAACCGCGCGCGCACCACCGAACAGACGAAGGCGAGGTTGAAGACGACATGGGCGAGGATGATGGTGTGCAGGCCCAGGGTGAAGTCGAGCAAGGAGAAGAAGCTGAGCAGCGCGATCGCCAGCACGATGTCGGGAATGATCATCGGCGCAAAGATCAGCGCCTCGAGGCCGCTCCCATATTGCCGGCGTATTTCGACGCCGATCGCCAGCAGCGTGCCGAACAGCGTGGCGATGGCGGTCGAGACCAGCGCCACGATCAGCGTGTTGAGGGCGGCGGAAAGGATCGCGGCGTTTCCGGCAAGCGAGGCATACCATTTCAGCGAAAAGCCCGACCACACGGTCGGCAGCCCGCCTTGGTTGAAGGACAGCGCCACCAGCACGGCGATCGGAATGTAGAGGAAGGCGAAGACCAGCGAGAGAACGAGCCAGAGCGTGCGGCGCGTGGCGGGGGAGCGCTCAGCCATCGGCGCCTCCTTTCGCTTCGGCGATACGGCCGGCGGCGCGATCGGCTGCCAAGGCCTGCGCAGTCAGCACCAGCAGCATGATGGCGATCAGCGCCATCGCGAGTGCTGCGCCGAACGGCCAGTCATTGGCGGTTAGGAACTGGTCGTAGACGAGATTGCCGATCATCTGGAAACGACCGCCGCCGAGCAGTGCGGGCGTTACGAAATTGCCGATCGACAGCACGAACACGAAGACCGCCCCGGCGGCGATACCCGGCACCGTCAGTGGCAGGATGACCCGGCGAAATGTGGTCATGGCCGAAGCGCCAAGATCGCGCGATGCCTCGGCGAGCTCCGGATTGAGCCGCGACAGCGGCGCGTAGCAGGCCAGGATGACGAAGGGCAGGTAATTGTAGACCAGACCGGCGATGACGGCGCCTTCGGTATAGAGCATCGATGGCGGCTCGCCGGTGTAGCCGAACCAGCGCAAGAGCTGCGTGATCAGGCCTTCACGGTTGAGCAGCACGATCCAGGCATAGGTGCGGATCAGGTAGTTGGACCAGAACGGCAGCACGGCGAAGAACAGGAACACCGGCTGCAGCCGGCGCGGTGCTGCCGCGATCGCATAGGCGGCGGCATAGCCGATCACCACGGCGATCAGGGTTGCCGTGCCGGCAATGCGCGCCGAATTGAGGAAGATGCCGGCATAGAGCGGGTCGAAGACCAGCCCGAAATTCTCCAGTGTGAAGGTGTATTCGATGCCACCATAGATGCCGCGCCGGAAGAAGGCGAGCGCCAGCACCAACGCGCATGGCACCACCATCAAGGCGGTGAGCCAGGCCAGCGCCGGCGCCATCAGCAAGGAGGAGCGGGAGGGGGCGTAAGATTTCACGTAGCACCCCCCTCTGGCCTGCCGGCCATCTCAAAGGCATCGAATTTGTGTTTGGACAGGCGCCCCCTCACCCGGATTGCCAACCGAATTGCGAAGGGCCATTCGGGGCAATCCGACCTCTCCCCGAGGGGAGAGGAGGTCGTCGGCGCTGGCGCCTGCCTCTTCTCCCCAGCGGGGAGAAGGTGGCCGCCCACGGGTCTTGCCTCCGGCAAGCCCGAGGACAGGCTCAGCGGCCGGATGAGGGGGTGCTGCGCCGGAGATTGGCGACAGGCCGCAATCCAACCGATCTCCCCCCTTGAGGGGGAGACGGCCGGCAGGCCAGAGATGGGCGTGAAGGAACGCAAGCCTGATTCCAGATGCCGAAACTATTGCGCGGCCTTGATCTCGCTGACGATCTTCGAATAGTCGCGCTGGGCATCGCCGACGTCGCGCAACTGCTCGAACTTGACCAGTTCGGCCACCGGCATGGCCATATTGGGGAATTTGGCGAGGAAATCGGCCGGCAGGCTTTCCATAGCCGGCTTGTTCGGCACCTTGTAGTCGATGTTCTGGGCCGCCCAGGCGTGGTTCTTGGCGTCCAGCATGAAGTTGATGAACTGGAAGGCGGCGTCCTTGTTGGCCGATGCCTTCATCACCACCATCGTGTCGACCCACAGGTCCGAGCCTTCCTTGGGTATGGTGTATTTAATCTGCGGATTTTCGGCGATGCCGTAATTGCACCAGCCATCCCATGCCTGCACCATCAGCGCCTCGCCCGAGATCAGCTTCGAATAGAAGGTGGTGTCGTCATAGGCGAGCAAGGTCTTCTTGGCCGAGATCAGCAGGTCCTTGACCTCGGCGAGCTTGGCCGGATCGGTCTCGTTGACCGAATAGCCCTTGGCTAGCTGGCCGGCGGCAAGCAGCCAGCGGTCGGTTGCCAGCATGGTGGTCTTGCCCTTGAGCGCATCGGACGGGGCGAGAATTTCGTTCCAGCTGGCCGGCTCAGTCTTGACCAGATCCGAGCGGTAGCAGAGGCCGGTGGTGCCCCAGGTGTAAGGCACGGAAAAATTGTTGCCGACGTCGTGCGACAGCTTCGCCGCCTCGGGATAGAGATTGGCGAGGTTGGGGACCTTGGCGTGGTCGATCGTCTCGATCAGGCCGAGCTTGTTCAGCACTTCGGCGAAGGGCGAGGAGACGAAGACCACGTCATAGCCCTTGCCGCCCGAAGCGACGAGCTTGCCCATGATCTCCTCATTGGTTGCGTGAACGACGACCTCGCCGGAAACGCCGGTCGCTGCTTTGAAGGCGGCCATGGCATCCGGCGCCATGTAGCCGTCCCAATTGGAAATGACGAGGTCGGCGGCGGCCGCCGGCGCCGACAGCGCCATGGCGAGGCCAAGCGCGATCGAGGATGTTTTTAACGAACGGTGCCGCAGGGTGGTGGCGGTCATGACAGACTCCCATTCTGGTTGATCGTCGAATTCAATCAATCGTCGGACCAGCGCTTGCGATCATGCCGCCGCTTCGATCCTGTTCCCCGGTCTTTTTTGTTGCCGATTGACACAGTACTATTGCAGAAAAAAGTACGTCAATCCATAATTTGCCAGATCGCTGCGAAATCGCCGATTGTGTCTACAAGGGCGATCGGTCAAACCGCAGCGGTCAAGCCCGTTCACGAGAATCACCATGCAAGCCGTTGCCAGACGACCACGTACCAACCATCTCGATCTCGCTCAGCGCATTCTCGATGTGGCCCGGCAACGCGGCTTCGAGGCCGGCGCTCATCTCCCGGAACAGCAGATCGCTTCTCTCTGCAACGTCTCGCGGACCCCGGTGCGGGCCGCGTTGCGCCTGCTCACCGAAAAAGGCGTGGTGCGCTGGGAAGCTGAATCCGGCTATCGGCTGGCCGTCGACCTCACCAACCAGGCGACCGTTGCCGCCGACCTGCCGAGCGCCGAAGAAGACGAACTCGCGGAGATGATCCTGCGCGACCGGTCGGCGCGCCGACTGGATCAGACGGTGACCATCGGCGCGCTGATGCGGCGGTATGATGCCGAGCGGAAGACGGTACTAAAAGCGCTAAAGAAACTGACAGATGAAAATCTTCTGGACCGCGCACCGGGACAGGCCTGGCTGTTCAGGCGAGCGCCTGACGATCCAGAGGCACAAGGGGAAAGCTACGAGTTCCGCCTGCTGCTCGAACCCGCCGCCATTCTGGCGCCTGGCTTTCGGCTGGACGGGACCCGCGCGGCAGCCTTGCGCCAGGGCATGGAAACGCTGCTGGCGCTGCCCGACGCCGCGTTCGATATCAAAGAGTTCCAGCGGCTGGACATCGACTTTCACGGCCTAATCGCCGATGGCGCCGCCAACCGCTTCGTCACCGACGCGCTGTCCGACCATCTCAGGCTGCGCCGGCTGCCGGGGACCTATGCCGGCGTCAACGTCTTCCGGCTGAAGCAATCGCTGCGCGAGCACCTGACCATACTCGACCAGTTGGAAAGCCGGCAGTATGAGGTTGCAGCCGATCTGCTTCGCGTCCACCTGCGGTTGTCCCGCAGTCAGCGGCCGCAGGCGGCCAGCCGCGGGGCCCCCGCATTGTTCGGCATGATCAGCCGGCCGGAATAACGAGGAACATGCGCAAAGCCAGCCCGACCATCGCGCTGTTTCCCGAAGCGAGCTTCGGCGCCGCGCTCAATTGCGTCGGCATCGCACAGGCCTTGCGCGCCCGTGGCGCCCGGCCGGTGTTCATCTGCCACGCCGGCTTTTCCGGCGTGTTTGCCGACTATGGTTTTCAGGAATACCAGTTGCCGACCGACGAGCCGCTGACCGACAGCGAACGCCAGAGCTATTGGCAGGCTTTCGTGCGCCGGCATCTGCCGCATTTCAGGCTGAGCCCGATCGACCAGCTCGAAACCTATGTCGCGCCGACCTGGGAAGCGATCGTCGATACGGCGGTCAATGCCGAGGCGCCGCTGCGCCAATTGCTGGCGCGGCTGAAGCCGGATGCCGTGGTGCTCGACAATGTCATCATGTTTCCGGCGCTGGCTGCCGCCGGGTGCCCGTGGGTGCGCGTCGTCTCCTGCGCCGAGACCGAGCTGCCCGACGCCGAGGTACCGCCCTATCTGTCGGGGCTCGCCGCCGACGACCCGAGCCGTGCTGCCTTCGAGGTCCGTTATCTGGCAGCGGTCGCTCCAGCGCATGACCGGTTCAACCGGCTTCGGACCGACGCCGGACTTGCGCCCTTGCCGAAGGGTCTTTTTCTGGAAGCTTCGCCGGCCCTCAATTTGCTGCTGACTCCGACGATCGTGCGCAGGCAGCGGGCAGAGCCGCTCGACCCGGCCCGCTTCGTCTATCTTGAAGGCTGCGTCCGTTCAGAAGGGCCGTTCGACGTGCCGGTCTTTCCGCGCAATGACGGGCCGCTGGTCTATCTCAGCTTCGGCAGCCTGGGAGCCATGGATGTCGGCCTGATCGAGCGCATGCTCGCCGTGTTCGACCGGCTTCCGGCCCGCTTCATCGTCAATGCCGGCGGTCTGCGCGACACCTATCGCGCGGTTCCGGACAATGTCTATCTCGACGCCTGGTTTCCGCAGCCGTCGGTCGTCGCGAAATCCGATCTCTTCATCCATCACGGCGGCAACAACAGCTTTTGTGAAGCGCTGCGTTTCGGCGTGCCGTCGCTGATGATGCCCTATTGCTGGGACGGGCACGACAACGCGCAACGCGCCGAGGAAACCGGCGTTGGCCGCCACATCAGCCGCGACGGCTGGAGCGACGACGAACTGGAAAACGTCATCCTTGGCCTAATGGCCGACGGCGAAATGCGCTTTCGCCTCAAGGAGAATGCGGCCACCATGGCACGGGCGCCGGGAACGGACGCCGCCGCCGAAGCTATTCTCGCCCTCGTAAGGACGTGACCTGATGCTCAACACAACGACAACGGATGCACCGCAAATGACCCCGACGGATGATCCGAAGGGATGGCTGGAGCAGCAGGGGATCAGGGAAGTCGAGTGCCTGGTGCCGGATGTGAATGGCGTGTTGCGCGGCAAGGCGTTGCCGACGGCCAAATTCCTGAAGTCGCTCGAGGACCGTGCGCTCTACCTGCCGAGCAGCGCCTTCCTGGTCTGCATAGACGGCCGCTATTCCGGTTCCAACGACGAGGGCTTCGGCTATCAGGACCCCGACATGCGGATTGTGCCGGATGTCGCGACGCTCTGCCTTGCACCCGGTGCCGGAGCAGGGAAAGCCTATGTCTTCGCCGATGCGTTTCACATGGACGACCGGCCGCGGATGGCCTCGCCGCGTCATGTTTTGAGGACCGTGCTCGATCTCTATCGCCAGCGCGGATGGCGGGCGGTAGTCGCGCCGGAGCTCGAATTCTACCTGACTGCGCCCAATCCCGATCCCGATCGGCCGTTGATCGCGCCGGTCGGGCGCAATGGCCGCTCCGAAACCGTGCAGCATCCCTATGATATGGCGGCGTTGGAGGAGTTCGAGCCGGTGATCCGGCGCCTCTACGACTATGCCGCGGCGGCCGGGCTGCCACTCGATACGCTGATCCACGAGTCAGGCACGGCGCAGCTGGAGATCAATTTCCTGCATGGCGACGCGCTGCCGCTGGCCGACAAGGTGCTGCTGTTCAAGCGGATGACACGCCAGGCCGCGCAGGAAGGTGGCATGCATGCGACCTTCATGGCCAAGCCGATCGCCGCGCAAGCCGGCAGCTCCATGCATCTCCACATGTCGGTCATCGACGAGGCCGGGAATACGCTGTTTGCCGGGTGTGACGATGCCGACACCGAGATGTTCGGGCATTTCATTGGCGGCCTGCAGAAATACATTCCCGAGGTGATGCCGCTGTTTGCGCCGAACGTGAATTCGTTCCGCCGCATCCGGCCGAACCACAGCGCCCCCGCCAACATCGAGTGGTCGCATGACAATCGCTCCTGCGGCCTGCGCGTGCCGGCCGGCGGGCGGGCCGCGCGGCGGGTGGAAAACCGGCTGCCCGGCGCCGACGCCAACCCCTATCTGGCGATGGCCGGCTCGCTGCTCTGTGGCTATCTCGGCGTCGAGGAAAAGCTCTCGCGTTTGCCCGAGGCATCGGGCAATGCCTATCGCAGCAAGAGCACGCTGCCGAAAACCATGGAGGAGGCGCTCGACCGTTTCGCTGCGTGCAGTCCGGTTCGGGAGTTGCTCGGCGAGGATTTCTTCCAGACCTATCTGCGCGTCAAGAGCGTCGAGCTCGACCTGTTCCAGAGCGTCGTCACGAGCTGGGAACGCGATCATCTGCTGCTCAAGGTTTGACTATGAGCTTCAATTCTGGCGGCTTCAACTCCGGCCTGGATATCGGCAAATCCTATTATGTCGCGACGGCCAATCCGGCTCCGGATCATCCGGCGCTGCAGGGCGACATCGACGCCGATCTGGTGGTGGTCGGCGGCGGCTGTACCGGCCTGTCCGCAGCCCTTCATGCGGCCGAGCGCGGGCTGAAGGTCGTGCTCTTGGAAGGCGGCAAGATCGGCTGGGGGGCATCGGGGCGCAATGGCGGCCAGATCATACCCGGCCTGCGCAAGGGCGCCAAGGGTCTGGTCAAGCTTTATGGGCCCGAACGGGCGCGGGCGCTGTTCGATCTCGCCTTCGAGGCGCGCGGGCTGGTGCTCGACCTGATCGAGCGCCATGCCATCGATTGCGACCTTCGGCTCACCGGGCATCTGGCCGGTGCGGTCAACGGCTCCGACCTGCGCGATCTCGAACAAGAGGTCGAGTGCCTTGCCACCGTGATGAATTTTCATGACGTCGAGATGCTGTCGGCGGAGCAGGCGCGTGCAATGGTGAACACGCCCTATCACGGCGCGATGTACGAAAAACTCGGCGGCCATATGCATCCACTGAATTATACGCTTGGTCTTGCACGCGCAGCGGCAGCGGCGGGCGTCACCATCCACGAAAATTCGGTGGCGCTCCAGCTAGAGCGGGAACCTTCCATCAGGGTTTCGACGGCCAAGGGCTCGGTCCGGGCCAGGCATGTCGTGCTGGCCGGCGATGCGCTGCTCCAGGGGCTTGAGCCGCGCGTCAACAGCCGGATCATGCCGGTCGGCAACTACATCATCGCCACCGAGCCGCTGGGCGACACGAGCGATGTCATCCCAAGCAATGTGGCGGTTTCCGACACCCGCTTCGTGGTCAACTACTACCGGCTGTCGGAGGACGGCCGCCTGCAGTTCGGCGGCGGCGAGCGCTACACGCCGTCGCAGCCCGCCGACATTGCCGGCTTCGTGCGGCCGCATATGGAAAAGACCTTTCCGCAATTGCGCGGCCGCCGCATCGATCATGCATGGGGCGGGCTGGTCTCGGTGACGACATCGCGCCTGCCGGATGTCGGCCACTATGGCGAAGTCTATTTTGCGCATGGCTATTCCGGCAAGGGCGTGATCCTGTCGACGCTGTCGGGAAAGCTTCTTGCCGAGGCGATCACCGGCGATACTTCGCGGCTCGATCTGTTTTCGACGCTGAGGCCAATGCCGTTTCCCGGCGGCACTGCGCTGCGCGGTCCGCTCTATGTGCTCGGCATGCTCTGGTACGCCATGCGCGATCGCATCAAGCATTGATCGCAAGCGATCCACTGCCGCCACGGTTTGCCACGGCGGGCGGCCGGCTGCAGCTTCCCGCCGACAAATTTGACCATGTGGACAAAGGTCCGGCGTCGTTCCATAGTTCCGTGTCTTGATATTTTTCCGAACAGCCGGCTCGACATGGCTGTCGATCAGAGGGGCATGCAATGGAAAATGGGAAGAGCAAAATGCAATCGAAACGCGAAGGACTTTCGCGACGCAACGTGCTGGAACTCGGCGCACTTGGCCTGGCGGCAGCCATGCTGCCGGGCAGTGCCTTGGCGCAGGACAAGAAGCTGAAGGTGGCGGCGATCTTCGCCACGCCGACCGAGGAGCCATGGGTCCACCAGATCCATGTCGCCCTGCAGAGGGCCGAGAAGGAACTCGGCATCGAATACAAATGGTCGGAGAAGGTGCAGACGGCCGATTTCAGCCGTGTCATGCGCGAATATGCGCAGGGCGGCTATGAGCTGGTGTTGGGCGATGCTTTCGCCGCCGAGCGCGAATCCCGCCGCACGGCAAAGCAGTTTCCGAAGGTCGCCTTCCTGTTCGGCTCCGGCGCCGGGCCGGCCGAGCCGAATTTCGCAGTCTTCGATAACTGGATCCACGAGCCGGCCTATCTCTCCGGGCTGATCGCCGGAAAGATGTCGAAATCAGGCACGATCGGCGCCGTCGCGGCGATGGGCATTCCGGAAGTGAATCGGCTGGTCAATGCCTTCTTTGCCGGCGCCCGGGAGGTCAATCCTGATATCAAGAGGAAGGTCGCTTTCATCGGCTCCTTCTTCGACCCGCCAAAGGCGAAGGAAGCCGCTATCGCCCAGATCGACGCCGGCGTCGACGTGATCTATGCCGAACGCTTCGGTGTCATCGAAGCGGCGGTCGAGAGGAAGATCCTCGCCATCTCCAACATGTCCGACCAGTCGAGCCTCGGCCCCGACACGGTGATCACCGGCCCGGTCTGGGACATGTATCCGACGGTCGAGCACGCGATCAAGCTGGTCAAGGCCGGCGTCTTCACCGCGCAGGATTACGGCGATTTCTCGCGCATGGCCAAGGGCGGTTCCTTTCTGGCGCCGTATCACAAGTTCGACAAGACGCTGCCCGCCGACGTCAAGGAGCTGGTCGAGAAGAAAAAGGCCGAAATCCTCGACGGCAATTTCCGCGTCAACGTCGACGAGGACACGCCGGTTTCGGATTGAGCGGCGCAGCCCTCCCCCTTGAGGGGAGGGTGGCCTGAAGGGCCGGGTGGGGTCCGCTGTGACGCGCTCCATCCTTATCGGTCTAAAGGTCGAGGCAGCTGAGGTGACCCCTCCCGCCTCGCTTCGCTCGGCACCCTCCCCTCGAGGGGGAGGGATATCAGCGCCATCTCCCACCAGGAGCACCCTTGTCAATGCCCGCCCCTCTCATCGAAATGCGCGGCATCTCCAAGAGCTTCGGCGCCGTCATGGCGAACGAAGCCGTCGATCTCAGCGTTGCGCCGGGCGAGATTCTCGGGCTGCTGGGTGAAAACGGTGCCGGCAAGACGACGCTGATGAACGTGCTGTTCGGCGCCTATGCGCCCGACGCCGGCGAGATCCTGGTTCAGGGCCGGCCGGTGACGATCAACAGCTCGGCTGATGCGCTTGCCGTTGGCATCGGCATGGTGCACCAGCATTTTCATCTGGCGCCGCGGCTGTCGGTGCTGGAAAACCTGCTGATCGGCATTCCCGGAAAGTCGGGCCGGATCGACCGCGCCGGTGGGCTTGCGCGGCTAAACGAGATCGGCCGGCAGCATGGGCTCACGCTTGATCCGGACCTTCCCGTCACGGCGCTGTCGATCGGCGAGCAGCAGCGGCTCGAAATCGTCAAGGCGCTGTTTCGCGGTGCAAGGCTGCTGATCCTCGACGAGCCGACTGCGGTGCTTGCGCCGACAGAGGTCGACGGGCTGTTTTCGGCACTGCGGTCGATGGCGGCCCAGGGCCTCGGCATCATCTTCATCTCGCACAAGCTCAACGAGGTCAGGGCGCTGACCCACCGCTGCGTGGTGCTGCGGCATGGCCGCGTGACCGGGCGCGTCGATACCCCCGCAAGCACGACGTCGTCGGAAATGGCGCGGCTGATGTGCGGCCACGAGATCGTTCCGCCGGCCAGGGGACCATCGACGCCAGGTGAGGCTGTGCTGACCCTTGACGGCATCTCGACCTCGCGCCATTCCGGCATGGCGCTGCGCGACGTCTCACTCTCTGTGCGTGCAGGCGAGATCCTCGGCATTGCCGGTGTCTCGGGCAATGGCCAACGGGCGCTGGCGGAGGTGATCTCCGGCATTCGTGCGCCCGATGCCGGCCAAATGACGATAGCCGGCAAAATGGTCGCGCGGTTCTCGCCGCGCGAGGTGCAGGCGCTCGGTCTCGGGCGCATCCCGGAAGACCGGATGACGACCGGGCTGGTCACCAACCTGCCGCTCGCCGATTCGATGGTTCTGCCGCGCATCGGTACCGGGGCGTTCAGCCGCAACGGCCTGCTCAGGCCCGATGCTATCCGCGCCTTCGCCGAGGCGCAGATCAAGGCCTACGACATACGCTGCCCCGGGCCGATGACGCGGGCCGGAGCGCTTTCCGGCGGCAATCTGCAAAAGGCGCTGCTGGCGCGTGAGCTCGCCTTCGACCCCAAGGTGCTGATCGTGTCGCAGCCGACGCGCGGTCTCGACATCGGTGCGGCGCGCTTCATCCACGAGAAGTTCCTCGCCATGCGCGCCAAGGGCTGCGGCCTCGTCGTCCTCGGCGAGGATCTCGAAGAGCTGCTGATGCTCAGCGACCGCATTGCGGTGATGTATGAGGGACGCATTGTCCGCACGCTCGACAGCGCCGACGCCACCATTGCGCGGCTCGGCCTGATGATGACCGGGGCGGAGGGCCATAGTTGATGATTCGCCTCGAAGCCCGCACCAGCACGCCCGGCTGGTTCAATCTCGCCCTGCCGCTGCTGGCGATCGGCGCGACATTGGTGCTGTGCAGCGGCCTCATCGCGCTGGCCGGCGCCGGTATTGTCGAGGCCTATGGCGTGATGTTTTCGGCGTCGCTCGGCGACAGCTACGCCATCACCGAAACGCTGGTGCGCGCGACCCCGATGATCTTTACCGGGCTTGCCGTCGCTGTCGCCTTCCGCGCCAAATTCTGGAACATCGGCGCCGAGGGGCAGCTGCTGGCCGGCGCGGTGGCGAGCTGCGCCGTCGGCGCCATCCCGATGCCCGGGCCGCTCGCCATGCTTCTCATGGCATTGGCGGGCGCTGCCGCCGGTGCGGCAGTCGCCTTGGTGCCGGCGACGCTGCGCGTAAAATTTAGGGTTGATGACGTGGTCAGCTCGCTGCTGCTCAACTCGGTCATCTTCTACGCCCTGATGGCGCTGATCGAAGGCCCGTGGAAAGACAGTTTCAGCGGCTACCCGATCTCGCCGCCGATCGAGGATTCAGCGAATTTCCCGGTGCTGCTTGAAGGCACGCGGCTGCATCTCGGCGTCGTGGCGGCTTTCCTTGCCGCGCCGGTCATCTGGTTCCTGATCGCGCGCACGACGCTCGGCTTCAGGATCAGGGTCGTCGGCGAGAATCCCGAGGCCGCGCGCTATGGCGGCATTCATGTCGAGCGCGTGCTGATCTCGACGGCGCTGCTGTCCGGCGCGCTGGCTGGCCTTGCCGGGGTCGGCGAGGTCGGCGGCGTGCATTTCCAGGTGATGAGCGACATCTCGCCGGGCTATGGCTATTCCGGCATCGTCGTCGCCATGCTGGCGAGGCTCAATCCGCTCGGCGTGGTGCCGGCGGCGCTCTTCCTCGCCGCCGTCATGACCGGCGCCGAGGCGATGTCGCGGGCGACCGGCGTTCCCGCCTTCCTCAGCGATGTCATCCAGGGAACCGCGCTGCTCGCCATGCTGGTGGCGTTGCTGTTCACCGCTTACCGCGTCCGCCGCGTGGGGACAGCCAGATGAGCGTGGTGCTCGAACAGATTTTTCAGGTCGGCTTCCTCGCCGCGATCATCCGCATTGCCACGCCTTTGGCTTTCGCAACGCTGGGCGAGATGTTCTCCGAGCGGGCCGGTGTGCTCAATCTCGGCATCGAAGGCATCATGCTGTTGTCGGCGATGACCGGCTTCACAGCGACCAGCCTCAGCGGCAGCCTGTGGCTTGGCGTGCTTGCGGCAGTGCTGACCGGTGCGCTGATGGGTGCCGTGCATGCGCTGTTTACGGTGGCGCTCGGCCTCAGCCAGCATGTCTGCGGCATCGGCGTCACGCTGTTCTCGTCGGGCCTCGCCTATTTCCTTTACCGGCTGATCTTCGGCCAGCAATCGGTGCCGCCCAGCATCAAGAGTTTCGAAACGCTGCCGATCCCTGTTCTCTCCGACATCCCGGTGCTCGGACCGGCGGTATTCAACCAGTTTTCGCTGGTTTACATGGCGATGGCAGCCGTTCCCCTGGCCGCCTTCGTGCTCTATCGGACGCCGTGGGGCCTTTCGGTGCGCATGGTCGGCGAAAATCCGCGCGCCGCCGATTCGGCCGGCGTCGGCGTCATTGCGACGCGCTTCCAGGCGGTGATGCTCGGCGGCGCGCTGATGGGGCTGGCCGGGGCTTTCCTGTCGATGGTGCAGTTCAACGCCTTCACCTTCGGCCTCGTTTCAGGGCGTGGCTGGGTGGCGATCGCGCTGGTTGTCTTCGGCCGCTGGGATCCCTGGCGTTCGGCAGGGGCCGCCCTGCTGTTCGCCTTCGTCGATGCCTTGCAACTGCGCATGCAGGCGAGCGGGCTCGGCCACATTCCCTATGAGGCGTTTCTGATGCTGCCTTTCATCTTCACCATCGTCGCCATGGCGGTAATGTCGCGCAATGCCGTCGCGCCTTCGGCGCTGCTCAAGCCGTTCCGCCGGGAAGAACGCTGACAGGCTGGGGCGGGAAATTATCAGCCGCCGCTTAGCGCCCGCATCACATTCGGCAGCGCCGGCAGCGTCAACAAAACCGTGCCGGCAAGCCAGATAGACGAGACGACGATGCTCCTGGGCTGCGCCGACCAGCGCTCATAGAGCGCGGCCGGCACGCCGGCGAGCATGATCGTCATCGTCGACAGGATCAGCGCACTTGCCATATAAACGATCTGGCTTAAGGGAGGCGCCCAGCCCGGATACCAGACCGGATAGAACAGGAACACCATCAGCACCCACGGCGAAAAGATACCGTTGACGATGGCGACCGCCATGACCGGCACAAGAGCGTTTCTGTGCATTGCCTCAACCCCCCTGTGAAGCCATCGGCGAAACGCCGAAATTGATCAGCAAGATGAGATAGCTCACGCGCAAGGCCATAAGCCAGAGCACGCTGAAGACGATCACCACCGGCTGGGTCAGGATCGACGGCGTGATGGTCCGCACGATCCGCAGGAACGGGTCCGTGACGGTTTTGAAGAAGCGCCAGATGTAGTTGTCCCAGCTTTCGGGTACGAAGAGACCGAGCAGGAGACGCCCCATCAGCGTGTACATCACCGCGGCAAGAATGAAATTCGGTATGTGGAAATACCAGTAAGACCAGAAATCGTTCATGTCGGATTTCCCAAGCAGCGGCGGCGCCGCGTTATGCAGCGACGCCCCCGAAATGAAGGCGGGGTCCGTCGCCGGACCCCGCCTCGAGCGCCGATCGCTATGCTCGATCAGGCGGTCTTTTCTTCCATCATCTGCTTGCCGCGAGGGACGCGGATTTCCTCGATGAAATCCTGCATAGCCCGGGACGGCGCCCTGGTGAGAAGGCTGACGATGATCATCACGGCGAAGCCCACCGGCAGACCGAAGGCCGCCGACGAAATGTTCTTCACGCCCCACCACAGTTCCATATTCGGCGTCGCCTTGTCGAAATCGGCGCCATACTGCGTCATGACCAGGTAGAAGATGGTGATGCCGAAGCCCGCGATCATGCCGGCGACCGCACCGGCCGAGTTGGCCCGCTTCCACCAGACGCCGAGCACCAGCGCCGGGAAGAGCCCGCCGGCGGCAAGAGAGAAGGCCCACGACACCATCGACAGGATGTCCGACGGCTTGGTCGATGCGACGTAGGCGGCCAGCACGGCGACCATAACCAGCAAGATGCGGGACACGATCAGGCGCCGCGACGTAGGCGCATTCTGGTCGATCATCTTGTAGTAGATGTCGTGGCTGAGCGCGTTGGCGATGGCCAGCAGCAGGCCGTCCGCCGTCGACAGCGCGGCGGCAAGGCCGCCGGCGGCGACGAGGCCCGAGATGACGTAAGGCATGCCGGCCATTTCCGGCGTCGCCAGCACGATCATGTCGGCGTTGAGGTTGATGTCGGCAAACGAAAGTGCCGTCACGCCCTTTTCGGCGCAGGCCGCGACGATCGCCGCGGTGTCTGTCGCCGCCTTGCCGCAGATCTGCACGAGCGTATTGTCGGCAGCGGCCCAGCGCATCATCCATCCGGCTTTCTCGGCGATGTTTTCGGGCGTCAGGCCCGACGCCACCAGGTCGAGCATCGTCCACTTGGCGAACGCCGCATAGGCGGGCGCGGTGAAATAGAGGATGAAGATGAACAGCAGCGACCAGGCGACCGAAACACGCGCTTCACGCACCGACGGGGTGGTGAAGTAGCGCATCAGGACGTGCGGCAATGACGCCGTTCCGACCATCAGGCAGAGGATGAGCAGGAAGTAGTTCTTGGCATCATAGCCGCCATGCACGAACGGCGTGACGTGATGCACGGTGATGCCCTGCGCCGTCTCAAGCGCGGTGATGTTCGCCAGCGCCTGGCCTTGCATCAATTGTGGGATCGGCACGCCGGTTTTCACCGTCGACATCCAGATGACAGGGATGAGATAGGCGATGATCAGCACGATGTACTGGGCGACCTGCGTCCAGGTGACGGCGCGCATGCCGCCCAGCATGGAGCACACCAGGATGCCGGCAAGACCGACATAGACCGCGACGTTGAAGTCGATGCCAAGGAAGCGAGCCGAGATCAGCCCGGTGCCGAAAATCTGCGCGACCACATAGGTAAACGAGCAGGAGAACAGAACGATCACACCGATGAAGCGGGCAAGATTGCCGCCGTAGCGCGCCGACAGGAAGTCGGGAACCGTGTAGGCGCCGAACTTGCGCAGATAGGGCGCAACGAGGATGGCCACGAGCACGTAGCCGCCGGTCCAGCCGAGCACGAATCCGAGACCGTCATAGCCGAGCAGGTAGAGCGAACCGGCCATGCCGATGAAGGAAGCCGCTGACATCCAATCGGCGCCGGTCGCCATGCCGTTGTAGAGCGCCGGTACGCGGCGCCCGGCGACGTAATATTCGCCGACATGCATGGTGCGGCTCAGGACGCCGATCACCGCGTAGATGACGATGGTAAAGCCCATGAAGAGGTAGCCGATTACAACATTTTCGACGCCCATGGCACTCAAGATAGCCATCAAGATGATGAAGGCTATGAAGCCGCCGGTGTAGATGCCGTAGATGCGGCCGAGATTGGAGGTGAAGTCGCCTCCGCCTGCGGTGGTAGATGTCGTGTTAGCCATTGACGTTCCCCCGATCAATCTTCATGGACGCCATGCTCTTCGTCGATTGCGTTCTGGCGCCGTGCGAACCAGAACAGCATGACGACGAAGGCGATGAGCGAACCCTGAGCGGCCATGTAGAAGCCGAGCGGAAAGCCAAAAATGACGATGGTGTTGAGTTGCTCCACGAACATGTGGATGACGTAACCGAAGAACACCCACAGGCCCAGCATGACGAACATGAGGCTCTTGGTCTTGTTCCAATAACTTACGCGGTCTGGCGTCGCCATAGCTTGAACCCTCCCTTGGTTGGCAGCTTGCGAACCGTCTCGACCGCAAGGCGCCGTTTAAAGCTTGCCTCTTCCGCTAACGCGGAAGCCCTCCGGCATATGTCGCGGCCAGGTATAGAATCATCCGACCGTAACTTTGTATGAGTAACACTTCTTGTCGCTGCTGTTCATACGACTTTAGAATCGGTGAGAGGACTGGAGAATCGGTGGGAGGACTAGCCGTGCGGCGTCGCGGGGGCTACACGGTCAACATCGGTTGGAAACAAAACCGAAGGGAGAGCGCCATGGGCCTGCTGAACGACCTGTTGCCCGAGTTCCTGCGCAAGCCGCAGCCGATCGTCAGCGTCGATGATCTGGCTGATTTCATGGATTCGCGCGCCGCCTTCCTGGCGCAGAAAAGCATCGTCGAGTTCTGCCGGGTCAGGGCAGGGGTTTATTGGCAGAAGCTGTTCAGCGAGAAGGAGTTCCAGGCGGCGCTCAACCATTCACGCTGGCGCGCCTATCCTGCGTGCTATGCCATCGTGGCGGAAATGGTGGAGGGTGCGCTGCGCGAACCCGCCGGGTTGCGCCAGCGAGGCCTGCCAGCGGCGCTGGAAAAAGTGGCCCTGGCAAGCTTCTCCAAATATGCCGTTCCGGAGGGCTCGCCCCCCACTTTCTGGGAGGACGCCGCCGAGCTCACCCGTCAGCGCCTCGCCGCCACGCAGATCGGTCCGCCGCGGCCGGTGCGCGAGATCCCCGAGCCGCTGGCGCGAACGGTTTTCGAGATGGTACCGATCCACCCCAACCTCCTGACCAACGACTACGATTATATCTTCAACTTCCTGAGAATGAATCTGCTGCGCGCGCATGAGGATTTCCTTGCGCAGGCTGACCGCGGCGCGCTCGTCGACGGGCTGCTTGGTGCCGCGCGCATCTGAGCTTTCCCCCTTTCGGCCTCGCGCCTTCCGAGCGTCGCCGGCTATGCGAACATCAGGTCCCGCACCAGGTCGGGTGCCGACTGGAGGCGCTTGATGAGGCTCTTGAGCTCTGCCTGCTGCTCGCGCGTCAGGGCATTGATCTCGATGCGGTTGGATACAGGTATACCGGCGTAGATGTCATGCGTCTGCTGAGCGAGCAGAAAGCCGATCAGCATGGCATGGCCAGCCAGCATTGCCTTCATGTCGCGCTCGCCGCCGATATCATGCGCGATCAGTTTCTCGAGCCGGGCACGCGTGCTCCGCTCGCGGATGCCGTGGCGAATTGCAAGCGTGCGTGCGGTCGCGACGATCGGAAAAAGGCCATGCTTCTTGATGTCCAGCCGGCCATTTTCAAGCTGAAAGCCGCCAAAAACAGTGAAGGGATTGCCGGTTGTCATCTGCTCGCCGAGAAGCTTCGCGAACACCGGCTCGGCTTGGCCACGGTCATAGGCATATTCGATGAACTGCGCGGCCAGTGTCGTGTCGCCGTGAACCGGCCGCAGATCGTAGACGATATCGACGTTGAGCAGATCCTGAGGCCGCAGGCGGCGAACCCAATCTTCGACGCGCGCCCTCCAGGTGTCGAGGCTTCCGCGGAATGCGGCGTTCGCGGCCATTACCCCGCCTTTGCAATACGGCACGCCTGAGATGTCGAGCATGTCGGCGAGCTTGGCGCCGAGAATTTTGAACCAGCTGTCTTCGGGCCCATCTGGCTCGCCATCTGCAAAGACGATTGCGTTGTCCTGGTCGGGGGCCATCAGGCTTTCGCCACGGCCGCCCGAGCCGAGCACGAGCACGGCGTAGGCGCAGGGCGGCGGGCCGTGACCTTCGATTAGCATCTGCTGTTCGGCAAGCACGGCGGCGCGGCGGGTAAGCGAGCAAAGTTCGTCGCTGATGATTTCCGCCACCACGCGCGGGTCGATCGCTTCGCCGATGAGCGAACGTACCACGCCCGGCAGCATCGACCAGGTGGCCGCCAGTTCGGCGGCGTCCCTGGCATGTTCGATCGTGTCGTCGAGATCGATGGCAGCGGCGGCGCGCAGCCTCAGCAGGTCACGCGCCGAAAGCACGCCGACCAGCACGCCCCCGTCGTCGCGGACGGCGAGGTGACGGACTTTCAGCCGATCCATGCGGCCGATCGCCCGATAGGCGAAGGCGGCGGCGCGGATGCTTATCAGCGGTCGCGTTGCGATGCTTCCGACCGGCATGTCAAAAGCCCGCTCGGCGTCGGACGATATGCGGCGCAGCAGGTCACGCTCGGTAACGATGCCATACTCCTCAATCGGTTGATCCGGCGCTCCACGGTCGGACACCAGGACCGAGCTGACCTTGCGCTTGACCATGAGGTCGATGACCTGCCTTGTCGGTTTGGTCGACTTCACCACCACTGGCGGGCTGCTCATAAGGCTGCCGACGCGATGGCGATAGGCATAGGGATCAACCGGCTGAAACGCGGGAGCCTGGGGTCGCGACACCGGCTCGGCCCAGCCGGCGCGATGGCCGGCTTCGAGAGCGTCCGAAAGGGCAAGGCAGGCGACCTCAGCCTCTCCGAGTGTTCGGATGTTGCGCTTGCGCAACTCCGGAATCAGCGCGGCAAAGATGTCTCCCGCGGCGATCGCATCCCCCAGAGCCGAATGGCGGCCAGCTATCTCCAGGCGAAGCCAGGCGGCGATCGTTTCCAGCGAATAGTCTGCCAGATTGGGATTAGCTATGGTTGCAAGAAGCCGGACGCACAGCGCCCGAGGCTTTTTCCAGGGCAAACGGGCGCGTCGGCATTCGCGCTCCAATACCGCCAGGTCGAAGCCGATCGAGTGGCCGACGAGGATGCGGCCGCCGACAAACTCCCGAAATTGCGTCCATGCATCCGGGAAGCTCCCGGCTCCGTCAACATCGGCATTCGTGATGCCGTGGACGAGCGAGGCCTCGGACGGGATTGCTTCGCCAGGATCGATGAGGAGATCGAGCCGAGGTTGCCGGACGACCTTGCCATGCGCGATGCCGATCGCGCCAATCTGGACCACGCGCGCCTTTGTGGCGTCGGGCCCGGTTGTTTCGGTGTCGACGGCGGCAGCCGCAATTGCTATCAGCGGTGTCGCGCCGGTCGCCGGCTTTATTCCCGTCCCCTTCGGCATGGCCGATTGCCTTCCTCTGCCGGATGTCCCGGCTTGCCGAGACAACGCTCTGTCGATGCCGGAAAGGTTCGATCCTGCTTGCCCTGCAGCATAAAGCGCTGCGGCGGGCCGCGTCGATGGCCGAATTTCAGGCTATGGCGTTCGCAATGATGCGCCGGGGAGCTGTGCGCGTCCACGTCCATACCGAAATCCCGGAGGTACACCCGTCCAGGCGGCACATTCGCCTTAAAGTGATTTGATACGGTCACAGCGCTCGCACATTGTCGGCGGGTTTGTTGCCGAGGCGGCCGATGGATGAGATCAGGCGGGTAGCTGTGGGGTGCATCGGGCGCGCTGTAATGTTCGGATCGCTTGCCATCGGCTGTGTCATGGTCGGCTTCTCCTTCAACCCGGTATCCGCCTTCCGTTCCGGCGCGTTCCTGACGCTGACCATGGTTCTGGCACTGATGTGGAAAGCTATGACCGCAGCCAGCAAGAATCCCAAGCACACCGAAGTCTGGCTCTATCTCGATGAGAAATCGCGCCCAGCCGATGGTCCGGCGCGACGGGTGTTCGGCACCATCATGAGCGACGTTTATAGATTCTACGCCCGGATCGCGCTCGGCGTGGCGGTCGGGTTCTTCCTGGTCTCGCTCGTGCTGATGCTGTTCGGCCTGGAAGCTTACAGGCCGCCCAGCAAATAGGCGGCCGCTCCGCCCATCCCTGTCCCTCGGCCCACGAGCCTGGCGTTTTGCCATCGGGCCGATCGGCCTCGGAAGTGCGGCGCTAAGCAGCAAACAAACCAAATTGTCATCCGGTTGGAGAAAAACATTCCAAGGATCGCTGGAAAATAGCACTCGACAAAGTCTACTGATTTAATAGATTAACCGCCGAGACGGAGGTCGATATGTCCTATTTCCAGAACGCCCGGACTGCCCGCAAAGGCCAAAGGCTTGGTTCTGACCAGACTTGGCGGCCGGCCTATGCGGGCGCCTTTGCCTATCTCGTCTTTGCCCTTGCGTTCGTGTTCACCGGGGCAGTCGTTCTGGGTCTTATCCCCTGATCATGAAACCCGGAGAGCCATCGGGTCTTGACTTACAGGGATAGCGATCTGCCGTTTCGCAATATCGGAGTTGAATGAACCGAGTGCCGGTGTGCTTTTGCGCGCGCCCCCTTGACCCCAACGTGATGGAGGAGATGGCAATGCCAATCGAGTTCACGCATGTTCCCGGTAAAACTCACCCCGCCGATTCAACCATGCCGTTTTTCTACGATTTCGCGGAAACCGCGACAAAGCTGTCGCTGATCGAGGACATTGGTTTTCAGAAGATCGTCGTCGACGATCCGGCCGGGCTGCTGACCAATATGGATATTGCCGCCCGGGCGCTGGACCGCACCTCATCACTTGAGGTCGTTCTCACGCATTGGGCCGGTGTGATCGAGCCGGCGGTGGCGGCACGGCAATTGGCGGGCCTCGACGCGAAAAGTGGCGGTCGGCTGTCCCTCAGGATGCTCAGCGAGCCGCTGAGCGACGACGATGCCGAGGCACGTCCGGTCGGCCACACACTCGTCTGGCAGCGGATCGACGAATATCTGGTGCTGCTGAAGCGGTTGTGGTCGAACGACAGGCCGTTCGATCATGAAGGCGCCTTCTACAGCGTCAGGGGCGGCTATGTGCCGCGTAAGGGGCCGCATAGCGCCGGCGTGACCATCCGCATGGGCGGACGGTCCGGAACGGCGCTCAGGGTCGCCGGGCGGCATGCCGATGTCTTCGAGCTGACGCCGGGTTCGCTCGACGAGGTCCGGCAGCTGATGGAGCGGGTGCGCAGCGCCGCCGCCGAACACGGCCGGGCCGGCAAGCTGCGTTTCGCGCTTCCCGTCCGGATCCGTTCGGAGGACAACGCCTCCTGCCAGAAGGCGGTCGAAATTGCCGGACTGCCGGCACAAGTCGCGCTTTCCCTGCTTCCTTATGCTGCCCTGGGAATCCAGGAGTTCATGATCGTCGGTATCGACAGGCCACGCGAGATCGCAATGGCTGGCCGCGAGGTGATCGCGCTGCTGCGCAATTCGCTGACGCGCCGAGAGGCCGATGTCCCTCAGCCCAGGGCGTTTGCGTCTCGCGCGATCCGGGAAGCACGCGCCGGCTGAGCGCGTGCTATGCGCTTTGTGGCCGCCAGCCCGAAGCGCGTGGCGATGCCGCTCATTGCCGGCCCTTCCACATCAGCACCATGAAGTAAGGCCCGCCGACCAGGGCAGCCAGCAAACCCGCCGGGATCTGCCACGGGAAAATCAGCGTCCGGCCGGCCCAGTCGGCCGAAACAAGCATCATCCCGCCAAGCATCGCGGATGCGAAAAGCTGCGGCAAGGCGCGTTGGAAGCCGAGCATTCGGGCCAGGTGCGGCGCCATCAATCCGACGAAGCTCAGCGGCCCGATAACAAGCGTAGCTATTGTCGTCGGCACCGAAATAAGCACCAGGAGGATGATCCGCACGCGAAAGAGGCTAAGCCCGAGCCCGCGCGAGGCGGCTTCTCCAAGCGGCAGGATTTCCAGCCAGCGGATTGTGAGTGGCACGATGGCCAGCAGAGCAGTCGCCGTCACAGCTGCGATTGTCGCATCGGCGGCGGTTGCGCGGTAGGTGGAGCCGGATAACCAGCCGATGAGCGTATCGAGCCGAGGATCGCCGCTGGCGAGCATCACTGCCGAGAATGCCGAGGCCATCGTCGCCACGGCGACACCCGAAAGCAGCAATCGATCATGCGCGATGGGCTGCCGGCGGCCGGTCGGCGAAATCATCGCCAGGCTGGCCAGAGCCCCGACGAAGCCGGCCGCGATCATTGCCGGGCGGCTGACATCAGAAGTCGCGACGAAGAGCAGCAGGATGCCTAGCGAGGCGCCGCCGGAAACACCCAGAACCTCGGGCGCCGCCATCGGATTGCCGGTCATCCTCTGCATCAGCGTGCCGACCACGCCCAGCATCATACCAGCGGAAACCGCGACAACGATGCGAGGCGCCCTGAGCGGCAGGAGGTCGGCAAGTTCGGCGGCCGAGGCCACGTGCCAGCCGGTCGCGCCGCGCCCGACCACAAGCGCGGCGCAGAGAAGAAGCGCCATCGCGAGGAGCCCGGCCAGCAGATAGGGCCACCCGCTTCGCCTGCGCATGGAAGACAGCATGGCGCCGTCCCGATCCGGGCTGGTGCGCAATTTCGGCAGGAGAAGAAACAGCAGCGGCGCACCGAGGAAAGCAGTCGCCACACCGGCCGGGATTTCGGAGGTAAACGGCATGACCTGCACCAGCCGGTCGGTCAGCCACAACAGCGTGGCGCCCGCAAGCGGCGCCCAGATCATGCGCTGGCGCAAGGTCCGTGCGCCGGCGAGCCTGACCAGCGCCGGCGCCGCAAGCGCCACGAAGCTGATGACGCCGACGGCTGCGACCGCCATGCTGCTCAGCGCGACGGCGACGCTCATCCCCGCCAGCCGTGTCACCACCGGTTTCGTGCCGAGGCTTTCCGCTCCCTCGTCGCTCAGGTCGAGAAGCCGCAGCGGCCGGAGCAGAAGGAAGGCGGCAATGCCGGCCAGCGCCAGCCATGGCGCGAACCCGAGCACCACGGCGTCGCCGTTCTGGATCAACGAACCGCTCTGCCAGATGAAGAGTTCCTCGGAATATTCGCGGTTGGCCGCCATCAGCAGGGCGCTCGCTGAACTGCATGTGAGGCTGACCACCAGGCCGGAAATGATGATCGCGACCGGCGAAAAACTCCGGCCCTGGGCCAGAGCCAAGACCGCCAGTGTCGACAGGGCGCCGCCGGCGAGCGCCACCCATTCGCGACCTTGCTCCAGCAGCCACGGCGCGTAGAGCGTGGCGATCGTCAGGGCGACGGTGGCGCCTGCATTGGTGCCTATGGTCGTCGGCTCGGCGAGTGGATTGCGCAGCACCTGCTGGAGCAGCGTGCCGGTCAGGCCGAGCGCCGCGCCGGCCAGCAGACTGATCGCCAGACGCGGCAGAAAGGCATGGCGATAAAGCAGCTGCCGCGGATCGGCAAAGTCGGTCGCCCCGAGCGACTGCCACCACATGTCGGCGGGCAACAGGCGCAAAAGCCCGGCAGCGGTGAGATATGCGGCGAGCACCGCCGGCACTCCGACGAGGGCGACGAGCATCCCTCCCATGAAACGAGCACGATGGCCAGCCGTGGACTGCATGATGGTCATGCCCGGATCACAAACGCTGCGAAGCGGGCAGCGGCGGCAAGCCCGCCAAACGGCCATACCGGCGGGATTGTCCTGACGTTGCCGGCTTTGACGCAGGGAAGGTTTGCCCAGAGGCTGCTCTGGTCAATCCTGATCTTCACATGCGGCGGGATCGGATCGAGCGAAATTACGCGAGCCTCGCCGATCGAAACCAACTCTTCGATGTCCAGCATGGAAAAGCCCCAGCTATCGGTCGGCGCAGTCCAGGCATTGGTGAGGCTCAGCCGGTCGAGCACGTCCTGGAACAGACTGCCCTTGCCATAGATGCGGACGTGACGGTCGTCGAACATGCTGACCACTGCGAGCGGCTGCTTTGCCCGCTCTGAAAATTGTGCCCTGATCTGGGCGATTGCCGCCGCCGTCTCCTGGATAAGCCGTTGCGCCTCAGCCTCGCGACCGAGTTGCGAGCCAAGTTTCAGCGTTTCAACCTCGGCCTGGCGATAAGGTGCTTCGGTGCCATCGTAGAAGGGCACGGTGTGCAGTGGCGCGATCCGCCTGAACGGAGCTTCGTCAAGCCCATAGCCATAGGCGCCGGTGATAAGGTCGGGCTTGAGTTCCAGCAGCAGTTCGAGATTGGGCTCGCCGCGCGAGCCGAGATCGATGCAGTCGGCGGGAAGAGCCGGTCCCGCGACCCAGTCGCGGTAGCCGTTTGTGTCGGCGACCGCCACCGGCCCGATCCCGAGCGAGCTGACCATCTCGGCCGAGGTCCATTCGAGGCAGGCGATCCGCGGCGGCCGCGCCGCACACGCCAGGTCGCCGCGCAGACCGAGGCTCGTCGCGGCCAGGCCGGCAAGGCACCGGCGCCGCGTCAGTGGCGCCAATTGGGTCCGGGCCTGCACGCGAGGGTTACCATGTGTACTTCACCGAGCCCTTGATCCGGCGACCCTCGCCATAAAAGCAGCCGAAGCTTTCTGCGAAACAGGAGGCGACATAGCGCTTGTCGAACAGATTGCTGACATTGAGGCTCAACTCGGCGTTCTGCCATTTGTAATGGAGCGCGGCATCGACAAGGGTGACTGCCGGCACCTTGAAAGTGTTGGCATCGTCGCCGAAGGTCGAGCCGACATAGCGGATGCCGGCGCCGAGCCCGAGGTCCTCCAATCTGCCGCTGCCGACAGTGTAGTTTGCCCACAGCGAGGCCGCGTGTGCCGGCACGCCGAACGGCGTGTTGCCCTGGTTGCTCGTTCCATCCTCGTTGATGCTGGTCGGACTGGTGATCTCGGTGTCGAGCCAGGTATAGGCCGCCCGGAAATCGAAGCCCGACTCAAGGCTCGCAACACCTTCCAGCTCGATGCCGCGCGAGCGGATCTCGCCGGTCTGGAAGATGTCATTGGGCGCACCAGCGCCGCCATAGCGCACGACGTTCTGCCGGGTCAGGTCGAACGCCGAAACGGTGACGAAGGAGTTCCAGCCAACCGGCTGATATTTCAGGCCGACCTCGTACTGCTTGCCGGTTTCGGGCACGAGCGGATTGCCGTTGCTGTCGGGGCCGGAGACCGGCTGGAACGATTCGGAATAGCTGACATAAGGAGCAAGTCCGTTGTCGGCGAGGTAAAGCAGACCGGCGCGAGTGGTGAAGGCGTCGTCCTTCTGGCGTGGATCGAAAGCGCCGGCCAGATTGTCGTAGACTTTCGAATCCGCCCAGTCCTGGCGGCCGCCCAGCGTCAGCCGCCAGTTGCCCAGCTTGATCTGGTCCTGCGCGTAGATGCCGACCTGCGATTGGGTCGTGTCCGTGTCTGTGTAGGGCGTCAGATCAGTGATTGGGCTGCCATAGACCGGGTCGAAGATGTTGATGTCACCGACGGACCCTCCGGAGGCATAGTCGCGGTAGGTGTAGCGCTTGTAGTCGAGGCCGAGAAGCAGCGTGTGGGCGAGCGGCCCGGTGTCGAAATCGGCCTGCGCCTGGTTGTCGATGGTGAAGCCGCTGAGCCTGGTGCCGCCGGCATCGGCATAGCGGGAATAGTCGCCCTCATCATTCAGAAGCCCGCCGCCGAAAACGCCTTCCTCATAGTGCTTCAGATAGACGTAGCGGGCATGCTGGCGAACCTGCCACGTCTCGTTGAAGCGGTGATCCAACTCGTAACCGATCGACGCCTGGTCGTTGTTGTAGGTGTCGAAGTCCGGTTCGCCGACGAACATGCTGTTCGGCAGATATTTTCCGTCCTTACCCGGCCTGATCGTGCCGTATGCCGGTAGGTACTGCATCGCCCAGCCGGACCGGTCGCGTTGATAGTTGGCGAGGATGGTCACGCTGGTATCGGCATCGGGCTGCCAAGTGAGCGCCGGCGCGATGAAGATGCGGTCGTCTTCGACGAAGTCTGTCTGCGTATCGCCGGTGTGGGCGGCGCCGGTGAGGCGGAACAGCAGCGACTTGTCGGCGTTGACAGCCCCGCTGAAGTCGAACTTTCCTTCATAGCGGTCGAAACTTCCGGCGCCGAGCTCGATCTCGCGGAGGTTCTCCTCGGTCGGGCGCTTGCTGACATAGTTGATGATGCCGCCAGGACTTGCCTGGCCGTAAAGAACCGACGCCGGCCCGCGCAGGATTTCGTAGCGTTCGGCGCCGTAGGAATCGAGCGCGGTGAACAGCGTGAAATTGCTTTCCTTGAGCTGCAGCCCGTCCTTGTAGAAAACGCCGCTGGAGTTCGAAATGCCGCGCATCTGCAAGCCGTGGCCACGATTGTCGGTGCCGTAGAGATTGCCGCTTGCGCCTGGCGTATAACGCAGCGCGCTGTTCAGGCTGTCCACCGCCTGCGCTTCCATCTGGTCTTTGGTGATGACCGATATCGACTGCGGCGTCTCGATCAGCGGTGTGTCGGTCTTGGTGGCCGTGGAGCCCTGGGTGGCGACATAGCCGTCGACCGTCCCAAAGGCGCTTTCGACGCGTTCCTGAATGTTGATCGGCTCGAGAGTGGTGGTCGCCTCCTGCGCGACGGCGTGGCCGCCGCCAAGCAGCACAGGCAGCGACATCGCTGCGATCAGCAGGTTTCGGCGCGCAGTCATTTCATCTCGAATTCTTCCGCGACCAAAACCAGTCACCATCTCGGCGCGCTCCACTTTTTTCGAATTTCGACGCAAATCCGGCGCGTCACGACATTTTGTTGACTCAAAAAGTCATCTTCATTGTTGACTAGTAAACTCATGTTTCATAGTCAACCGGGCATCGGCACGGCAAACCGGATTGCCGAAAACCGGATTTCGAAATGCACGCGCAAAGCTGGAGAGAGGCCGAGACCGTGGCAGGAATTCATGCCCAGACTGCCTTCCATGTCGAAGCGGTGCGGTTCGCCGTCGGCGAGCGAACGCTGCTCGGTCCGGTTACACTCGAACTGCAACGCTCGCGCGTCTATGGGCTGATTGGGCACAACGGCTCCGGCAAATCGACGCTGATCAAGCTCCTGGCGCGCCAGCAGCCGGCAAGCTCCGGCGGCATCACCTTCGCGCAGCGGCCGCTGGTGCTGTGGGGCGCGCGGGAACTCGCCCGCGCGCTCGCCTATCTGCCGCAGACGACGCCGGCGGCGACCGGCCTGACCGTGCGCGAACTGGCGACGCTCGGGCGCTATCCCTGGCACGGCGCGCTCGGCCGTTTCGGGCACGAGGACAGGCGCCATGTCAACGAGGCGCTTGTCCTGACCGATATGGCGGGTTTCACCGACCGGCTGGTCGACGAATTGTCCGGCGGCGAGCGCCAACGCGCATGGCTGGCCATGCTGGTGGCGCAGAATGCCGGCGTCATGCTGCTCGACGAGCCGATCTCGGCGCTCGACATCGCCCATCAGGTCGAGGTGCTGGGGCTGGTCAGGGACCTCAGCCGCAAACGCGACCTGTGCGTCGTCGTCGTGCTGCACGATCCCAACATGGCGGCGCGCTACTGCGACGAATTGATCGCACTGAAGGACGGCAGGCTGCTGACGCGCGGGACGCCGGACCAGATCATGCAGGGCGAGGTGCTTAGAGGAATTTTCGGTGTCGAGATGGGCGTGTTTGCGCACCCCGTCACCGGCCAGCCCATCGGCTATGTGCAATGAGGCCACTGTGAGAATAAGGAAGAAGCCCTTGTCCAGACATGGTTTGTTCGCGGCGTTGCTCGCATCCGTCATCCTGTCGGCCGGCGGCACTGCCGCCCAGGAGCAACCGGGCGCGGCCGACCAGGAGCAACCGGCCGCCGCCCCGGCGATCGAGGCGCCGGCTCCGGCGCCTGGGCAGGCTGCGCCAGACGCGGCCGCGCCACCGGCGATGCAGCCCGGCATGACGACGCCCACCGAGACCACGCCTATCGAGACAACGCCCACCGAGACGGGCCCTTCGACGGCAACCTCTCTGACCCTGCCGCGTGACCTGTCGCCATGGGGCATGTTCATGGCGGCCGACATCGTCGTGAAAGCGGTGATGATCGGGCTGGCTTTTGCGTCCTTCGTTACCTGGACGATATGGCTGGCCAAATCGCTGGAGATCCTTGGCGGCAAGCTGCGCGCCCGCCGCGCGGCACAAGCGATCGGCAATGCCGCGACGTTGAACCAGGCCGGCCGCGCGCTTGGCCACAATAACGGTCCTGGCGCCCTCCTGGTGCGGGCAGCCGAGGAAGAGACTGCACTTTCGGCCGGCTCGCTCGACCATGTGTCCGGCGACGGGCTGAAGGAACGGGTCACCTCGCGCCTGTCGCGCATCGAGGCGGCGGCGGCGCGGCGCATGTCGCGTGGCACCGGCGTCTTGGCGACGATCGGCTCGACCGCGCCCTTTGTCGGCCTATTCGGCACGGTCTGGGGCATCATGAACGCCTTCATCGGCATCTCGCAGGCGCAGACCACCAATCTCGCCGTCGTTGCCCCGGGCATCGCGGAAGCCTTGCTGGCCACCGCGATGGGCCTTGTCGCGGCGATCCCGGCGGTGGTCATCTACAACGTCTTTGCGCGATCGATAGCCGGCTACAGGCAGATCCTCGCTGACGCGTCGGCAGGGGTCGAACGGCTGGTCAGCCGGGATCTGGATTTCCGCACTGTCGCGCCGGCAAAGCAGATGGCCGCGGAATGAACACGGAGCGAGGCCATGGCGGCTAGAATTCGAGAGAACATCGACGGCGATCTCGAGGAAAACCACGAGATCAACGTCACGCCGTTCATCGATGTGATCCTGGTTCTGCTGATCATTTTCATGGTCGCGGCACCGCTGGCGACGGTGGACGTCAATGTCGACCTGCCGGGCTCGACCGCAACGCCGGCTCCCCGACCTGAGACGCCGCTGTTCCTGACGCTGAAAGACGATCTCAGGCTGGCGATCGGCAACGACACCGTGCCGCGCGAAACTTTCGCCGCCGCGCTCGTCGGCAGGACAAAAGGCGACAGGCAGACGCGGATCTTCCTGCGCGCCGACAAGGCGGTCGGCTATGGCGAACTTATGGAGGTGATGAACCTTTTGCGGGGCGCCGGTTATCTGAAGATCGCGCTGGTCGGCCTCGAGACCGCGCCTGGCGATGCCGCGGCGCCGCAAGTCGGGACGGGCCAATAATGTCGCCGGCGGCCGCCCTGCCGATGGCCGATCAGCGGCGTTTCGGCGTGCGCGAGATTGCCTGGTGGGCGGGCGCGGCTGCGCTGGTTCTGGTGGCGCATGCCGCGATCGGCTATGCGATGCAGAGCTGGCGCCCGGCCGAGCCCGATGGCGGGCCGCCGCAGGCGCAGGTGATCGAGTTGTCGCCGATGGCGTTCACGCCGGCCGAGCCGGCCCCGCTACCGGATGAGATAGCGCCCGATCAGCCGGATCCGGTCGAGGAGCCGGCGATAACCGAAACGGAGCCTCCGCCCGAACCGCCCGTCGGGCGGGCAGAGCCGGTCACCGAGCCGTCGGAAGCCGCCCCGGCCGACACAGTCGAGCCCACCCCGCCGACCGTGGCGGAACATGTCGACCAGCCGCCGCTCGAGGAAGTCGTGCCAGACGTTGCCGAGGCCGTCACGCCGGAAGTGGTCATTCCGCTGCCGCAGCCGAAACCGGTCGACGCACCCGTCGAGGCCAAGACAAAGAAGCAGGCAAAGGCCAAGGCGAAGGAGCCGGCTGAGGTCAAGACGAAGAAGCCGGTCAGAGAGGCCAGACAGCGTCCGAAAAAGGAGAAAGCCGCACCGCCGCGGACGGCGGCCAGTGTCGCTGCGACATCCGCAGCCAAGGCGGCCGCCCCGAAATCGGCCAAAGCAGCTGCTTCGAGATCCGGTGTGAGCTCGTCCAAGTGGAACTCGCAGTTGCATGCGTGGATCAGGCGACACACGCGTTATCCGAGAGCCGCGAAGGCCCGGCGCGAGGAAGGTAGTCCACGAGTGACCTTTACGGTCGACGGATCCGGCCGCGTTCTATCCGCCCGGCTGGCTCGTTCCTCCGGCTATCCGGACCTCGATCGCGCGGCGCTCGACGCATTACAGGGTGCCAAAGTGCCAGCGCCGCCGCCGGAAAAAGCGGGTACATCTGTTGCCGCGCCTTTCACATTCAAGCTGGATTAGGTCGCCTGAAAAGAGCTATGGAAACGGTCTGCGTCGAACAGTCCAATCAGGAAACAGCGTCGAAAACGACCTTCTGCAAAAGACCACCACCGGCGCGGTTTTCCAGTGTGACGGTTCCACCGTAGCGTTCGATGATTTCCTTGGCGATGGCGAGGCCGAGGCCGGCGCCTGGGATGGACTGCCTACGGCCGGGATCGACGCGAAAGAAGGGCTCGAACGCCTTGCCGAGCAGCTCCGGCGGGATGCCGGGTCCGCGATCGGCGACGGTGAGGGCGGCATGATTGCCCGTGGCGGAGAGAGAGAGGCTGCAGCCCTTGCCGTGGGTGGCGGCATTGACGATCAGATTGCGCAATGCCCGACGAAGGCCGAGCGCGCCTGCCTTGACCGAGACCTTGTCGAGATGCCCGATCGACACGGCGTGACCGAGCGAAATCATCTCGGCCTCGATGTCGCGGACCAGCCTTTCGAGGTCGACCGGTTCGACGGCGTCCTGATCGACCTCCTCGCGCACCAGCCGAATGGCGCTGTCGGCGATGCGGTCGAGCTCCTCGAGATCGTGCAGCCATTTCTCGCGGTCTTCGTCATCCGCCAGGAACTCCGCGCGCAGCCGCATGCGCGTCAGCGGTGTTCTCAAATCATGGCCCGCCGCGGCGACGAGGCGCATGCGGCTTTCCATCGCCGACTTGAGCCGGCTCGAAAGCTGATTGAGCGCGCGCGCGGTGGCGCGCACCTCGCCAGAACCCTCTTCCGGCAGAGCCGCAAGAATGCCATCCGGTCCAATGCGTGTTGCCGCGGTCTCCAGCATGACCAGGGGCCTCGTCAGCACAGTCGCGAAATAAAGCGAAACGGCGGTGGCGCCAAGCACGATGAGCGTGATCCAGCCGGACAAGACCAGCCAGCGGTTGGCCGGCGGCGAGAAGTCGGGAACATCGACGGCCATCCAGGTGCCGTCCGGGAGTTGCACCGAGGCGACCATGCCGGGTTTGCCTTCGATCCGCACGACGGTAGCGGGAAACGCTGCCCCGCTATGTTCCAGCGCTCGGTTGAGAAAACGTGTTGCACGTTCGTCCTCCTGCCCTTTTGCCGGCTGATCGCCGAGTTCGACCTGGACATCGTTTGCGCTGGCGACATGGCCGGGAAGCGACTGCGCCAGAAGCCTGATCTGCCGGGCGACCGGCTCTATCGTGGCTTCAGGCGCGGGGCCTCGCACCACACTGACGACCGCAAGCGTCGCCAGAGCCACCACACCGACGATCGACGCCACCAGAAGCAGCGCAATCCGCGCCCTGAGCGAGGTCATGCCGGCGTGTCCACGGTCTCGACGCGGACGGTCAACTGATAACCGCCATTGCGCACAGTCTTGAAAAGGGGCTCTGCGGCATCCTCGCCAAGTTTGCGCCTCAGCCGGCTCATCAGCACGTCGACGGAGCGATCGAGCGGCTCGCGCTCGCGCCCTTGCGTGAGATCGAGAAGCTGGTCGCGCGATAGAACGCGGCCTGGTCTGTCGACAAAAACCTGCAGCAGGTCAAACTCCGCACCGGTCAGATCGATCGCCTCGTCATTTGCATTGGCGACGCGACGGATTTCCGGCTCCATCGTGTAGCCGGCGAAGCGATAGATGCGGGCCATCGCTGGTGCCGTCTGGTCCTGCGCCGAGCGTCGCAGCACGGCGCGGATGCGGGCGGTCAGCTCACGCGGGTTGAACGGCTTACCGAGATAGTCGTCGGCGCCAAGCTCCAATCCGATGATGCGGTCGACATCCTCCTTCAGCGCCGTCAGCAGGATGACGGGAATGTGGGGTTTGCGATCACGCAGGGCGCGGCAGATATCGAGCCCCGAGCCGTCGGGCAGCATGACGTCGAGCACGATCAGGTCGAACTGGCCGGTGGCCAGCCTGTGCTCGCATTCGCGTCGGTCCGCTGCCACCGAAACACGAAATCCCTGGCCGTCGAGATAGCGCCCGAGAAGCGTCCTGATCTCGCGGTCGTCGTCGACGACAAGGATTTGGGGTTGTGATTGCATTGCTTGCCCGGTGCCGTTTGCCCTGTTCGTTACAGATTATAGGGAGAGCCGACGGCCAGCGGCATGGAAATTTGCAACCGAATGTTTCCAACCCAGAAGCGGAAACATTCGGAAACAAATCTCCCTTTCCTGGAAACCTTCGGCAACAGAGCGAAGCAAGCCAGAAAAAGACGCCTCCTATCCTCTCCCTATCCGCAGCATGTGGGAAAGGACTACATCATGCAAAGCAGACTTCTTGCTCTCGGCCTCTTCTCCGTCGCGCTCATTCATCCAGCGCTGGCGCAGCCGACCGACCTTGTCGATGGACCCGGTGGGGAACCGCCGGTTGTCGCGATGCAGGACGGCGCGACTGAAGGCCCGATGCCGTGGCCCGGTCCACATCGGCCGATGCGGCCCGGACCGGACGGTATCGGTCCGCAACGCTTCGATCCGCAGAACGGGCCACGCCGTATGGGGCCGCCACCGGAATTCAGGCTCGCAGCCCGGCTTTCCGCGCTCGAGACCCGCATCGGCGTCAGGACCGGGCAGCTCGACGCCTGGCGCGACTATACCAGCGCGCTGCAGGCGGTGCTGACACGACCCGATCGTGGCCCGGATGGTCCCGGTGAGCGCGGCCCCGGTGCGGGAGAAACCGGCGCTCGCGATCCGTTCACCTTCCAGGAAAGGCTGGCCGACGATCTTACCGAACGCGCGGCTTCGGCCGCAAAGCTGAAGGACGCAATCGCCGCCCTTCGCGCCAAGCTGACGCCCGAACAGCTCGAAATCCTTGCTTCGACGGACCAGCCGCACGGGCCACCCCGCGGCTCATGGGGCAATCCGCCGGATGATGCAGCCGGCCCCGGAGGCCTGCCCGATCCTGGCAGACAGCTCCCGCCATTCCTACCCCGGACGGACGAGCAACTCTGACCGGCTGCACCGGCCGGCCCACTGACCTACCCCCCGCTGTCGGGCCGGCCGGCCCTGGATTGATGAAACCGGCCTTGGGCTAATGAGAGAGAACTTCCATGTGGGAAATGTTCGTGACGCTGCGGCTGCTGATGGCAGTTGCGCCAGAGCAGCATCGAAGCGGTTTGGGGGCGACATTCCGGTCGCTGCAGGCCTTCACCGGCGCGACCAGGCTTGTCTTCGGCACTTGGCGCCTTTCGCCCGGCGTTCCCCACTTCGAGAAAACCAGTTCAACGAACGGCGAGAAGACCGATGGCCGCTAGATTGTCGCGCAAGAAATACCTGCTGCTTTTCGCCGTCATTCTCGCCATCGCGATTGCCGCCATGCTCAAGGCCTATGGGCGCGGCACTGTCGATGCGAGCGGGGCCGATGCGACCGCGGACACGACACCTGTCATCGTACAGGCTGCCTCGCTGACAGTTTCGGTCGAAAAGGTGCGCAAGGATGAAATCGCCTCAGTGATCACCGCTACCGGCACGGCTCAGGCATGGCAGGAAGCCACGATCGGCTCGCAGACGAGCGGCCTGCAACTGACCGAGGTTGTCGTTGCCGAGGGCGACCACGTCAGTAAGGGCGATGTGATCGCGCGTCTCGAAGATACCGTTCTGAGAGCCGAGCTCGCCGAGCAGAAGGCAGCCGTCGAGCAGGCGCGTGCCACACTGGAGGCGGCCGAGACGGCCTCGGCCCGTGCCAAGAAGCTCATCACCAGCAACGCGATCAGCGCCGAGACAGCCGAGGAAAGAGCAACCACGGTCAAGACCAGCCAGGCGCAACTCGCCCAGGCTGAGGCGGCCGCCGACAACATCGCCGCGCAAATCGCACGGACCGAGATCCACGCTCCCTTCGACGGCACGATCTCCACCAGGCCGGCGGTTGCCGGTTCCATCGTTCAGTCCGGCACGGAGCTGATGAGGATCGTGCGCGACGGCAAGGTCGAGGTCGCCGTCCAGGTACCCGAGAAGCACCTGGCCGCGATCACGACCGGGCAGGCGGCGACCATTACCGACGCCTCCGGCAGGGCATTTTCCGGTAAGGTCAGCTCGATGGCCGAGAAGGTCGACGGCACCACAAGGCTGGGCACCGTCTATGTCGCGCCGCAGGACAATTCCGGGCTCAGGCCCGGCATGTTCGCCCGCGTCTCGATCGCCACGTCTGCGGCGCAAGTCCTGAACGTCGCGGAAAGCGCGCTGACATGGCGTGAGGGCAAACCGGGCGTCTTCGTCGTCGGTCAAGACGGCAAGGTTGCGGCCCGCACGGTCGAGACCGGCAGCCGCAAGGACGGCCGCGTCACCATCGTCTCCGGGCTGGCCGAAGGCGACAGCGTCGTCGTCTCCGGCGCCGGCCTGCTTAATGACGGCAATCTCGTTCGCGTCGCGGCGAGCGATGCCGACCACGCCGTATCGAGCACGGAGACGGTACGATGAACGCAATTTCCTCATGGTCGATCCGCAATCCGGTTCCGACCATCGTCTTGTTCCTGTCGCTGACGATCGCCGGCCTCTACGGCTTCATGCAGCTCAGAACCAACAACATGCCGGATATCGACCTGCCGACCGTCACCGTCACGGTGACGCAGGCGGGTGCTGCACCCAGCGAGATGGAAGTGCAGGTCGCGCAGGTCATCGAAAATGCCGTGGCGAGCCTGGACGGCGTCGACGACGTCTCGACCTCGATCAGCGAAGGCTCCTCGGTCACCACCGTCGAGTTCACGCTCGACACGGATCCCGAGACGGCCACCAACGATGTGCGCAACGCGGTTTCCAGCGTGCAGTCCAGCCTACCGGCCGCTGCCACCGCGCCCGTCGTGACGAAGGTCAATGCATCAGGCAATTCGGTGCTGACCTATGTGGTCGAGGCGCCGGCCATGTCGCCCGACGCGCTGAGCTGGTACATCGACAACGACGTCGCCAAGGCGATGCTCGGTGTCGACGGCGTGTCCAAAATCACCCGTTCGGGCGGCGTCGACCGGGTCATCCGTGTCGAGCTCGATCCCGACCGCCTTGCCGCCCTCGGCATCAGTGCCGGCGATGTCAGCCAGGCGCTCGCTTCCATTAACGTCAACCAGCCGGGCGGCCGCACGACGATCGGCAGCCAGGAGCAGTCGGTCCGCACGCTGGCCAGTGCCTCGACGGTCGAGGCGCTGGCCGATACACGCATCGCGCTTTCGGGCGCCGGCGACGTCAAGCTGTCCGATCTCGGCAAGGTGATCGACAGCTGGGAAAAGCCGCGGCAGGCGGCCTATCTCGACGGCAGAGAGGTCGTTGCCTTCAACATCTACCGGTCGGTCGGTTCGAGCGAGATCGACGTGGTCAAGGCCGCGCGCGCCGCGATCGCCGAGATGGGCGCCAAGACAGATGCCGCCAAATTTACAGAGGTCACCTCGTCTTCCGGCTTCGTGCAGGAAAGCTACGATGCCGCGTTCGAGGCGCTGTGGCTTGGTGCGCTGCTCGCCATCGGCGTCGTCTGGCTGTTCCTGCGCGACATTCGGGCGACGCTGGTGTCGGCGGTCGCCATGCCGCTGTCACTGATTCCCACCTTCGCGGTGATGGCGGCGTTCGACGCCTCGCTCAACAACATCACCTTGCTGGCCTTGTCCCTGGTGGTGGGCATCCTTGTCGACGACGCCATCGTCGAGATCGAGAACATCGTGCGCCATATGCGCCAGACCGGCAGCAGCGCCTATCAGGCGGCGATCGAGGCCGCCGACGAAATCGGCCTTGCGGTGGTGGCGACCACCGCCACGATCGTCGCCGTCTTCCAGCCGGTGGCCTTCATGCCCGGCATTCCGGGAAAATTCTTCGTCAGCTTCGCCGTCGCGGTGTGCGTGTCGGTGCTGTTCTCGCTGCTGGTGGCGCGCATGCTGACCCCGCTGATGGGCGCCTATCTGGTGCGCGCCGGCGGCCATAGCGAAGAGGACACGCCGGGCTGGGTGCCGACCTATCTGTGGCTGCTGCGCAAGGCGCTCGACCATCGTGGGATCACGCTTGTTGCCGGCATCGCCTTCTTCGCCGGCTCGGTGGCGCTGGCGACGCAGCTGCCGACCGAATTCATGGCGGCGACGGATCGCGGCCGCTCGATGATCTCGGTCGAGTTGCAGCCCGGCTCGACGATCGAGCAGACGACGGCCGTGGTGCAGAACATCACCAAGCGCCTGGAGGGCGAACCGGCGGTCGACAGCATCTTCGCCACGATCGGCACGGCGGCCGAGTCGGGGGGCGGGCCGAACCGCGGATCGACATCGGCCGAAGTGCGCAGTGCCAATGTTACCGTCAATCTGAAGCCGCGCGACGAGCGGACTGTCAGCCAGCAGGAATTCGAGGCCGAGGCCTCACCGAAGCTCAACGACATTCCTGGTGCGCGCATCCAGTTCGGCGCAGACGGCTTTTCGGGCGCCAAGGTGTCGATCACGCTGGTCGGCGACAATGGCGATGCGCTGCAGAAGACCAGCGATGCGCTGATCGACCAGATGAAGTCGGTTCCCGGCCTCAGCAATCCGACATCGACGGCTGCAACGACGAAGCCCGAGCTGATCGTGCGCCCCGACAGCGCAAAGGCGGCCGAGCTCGGTATCACCCCGACCGAGATCGCCGAGACGGTGAAGATCGCCACTGTCGGCGATACCGACACCAGCCTGCCGAAATTCAATCTCGGCGATCGCCAGGTGTCGATCGTCGTGACCTTGCCCGACGGAGCCATCGATGAGCCTTCGAAGCTCGCCATCCTGCCGCTGACCGGCACCAAGGGCACCGTGCCGCTTGCCGCGATCGCCGACATCAGCTTCAACGCCGGGCCCAACAGCATTGCGCGGGTGGATCGCAGCCGCAGCGCCACCGTGGAGGCGGATCTTTCCGGCATCACGCTCGGCGAGGCGACCACGGCCATCCGCGCCCTGCCGGCAATGCAGAACCTGCCCGCGGGCGGGCGTGAACTGGCGCGCGGCGACGCCGCCCGCATGCAGGAGCTGTTCAGCGGCTTTGCTACGGCGATCGCCGCCGGCATCCTGCTGATGTACCTGACGCTGGTGCTTCTGTTCCGCAGCTTCGTACAACCGGTGACGATCCTGGTCGCGCTGCCGCTCTCGGTCGGCGGTGCGCTCGGCTTCATGCTGATCACCGGCAAGGCGCTTGGGCTTTCGACGCTGATCGGCCTGTTGATGCTGATGGGGATCGCGGCGAAGAACTCGATTCTGCTGGTCGAGTATGCGCTGATCGCCGAACGGGAACGCGGCATGAGCCGCTTCGAGGCGCTGATCGACGCCGCCCGCAAGCGGGCGCGTCCGATCGTCATGACATCAATCGCCATGGGCGCCGGCATGCTGCCGATCGCGCTCGGCATTGGCGCCGATGCCGAGACGCGGGCACCGATGGCCATCGCCGTCATCGGCGGGCTGCTGTCCTCGACCGTGCTCGGCCTGGTCTACGTGCCGGTGGTCTACACCTTCATGGACGACATCCAGCGCTTGGCTAGCCGCCATCTGCGCAAGCTGCTGGTGGAACGATCCGGCGCGGACGAAGCAGATGATCTGCCGGGCGCTCGCACCGAAAAGGTGTGATCGGCACGCCGGTCACGGAAGCCCGCCGCCGTCCTTCGCCGCCTCACCATCGAGCTTACGAAAACGCTGGTGAGCCGCGCCGGCGGATGCCGGGCGGCAAACAACAGTCAATCGGAATTGAGGGTAGACGTATGAAAAATGAAGGCCAAGTCGGCTCGACGGCAGGAGCGTCCGCGAGAGCGCCGGCAGGGATGCGAATTGCTGTCCTGACGCTGACCGCGACAGCGCTTGCGGGATGCGCCGTTGGCCCGGACTATCAGAAACCAGTTCTGGCGATGCCGGCCATGTGGAGTGACCAGAAGCCGTCCAGACCGACCAAGCCATCGCGACTGTCGAAATGGTGGCAACGCCTGCGTGATCCCCAGTTGAACGCGCTTATCGACGAGGCGGTTGCGGGCAATCTCGACGTCGCCACCGCGAAGGCCCGGATTCGCGAGGCGCGCGCAAGCTATCGCCAGACCGCCGGAACATTGTTCCCGTCCGCTGACGGCTCCGCTTCCGCCACGCGCAACAAGACGGCCGCGACCACGTCAGCCGGAACCGATAGCGATCCCTACAGCCAGTACCAGACCGGCTTCGATGCCAGTTGGGAACTCGACCTGTTCGGGGCCAATCGCAGGAACGTCGAGGCCGCCCGCTACGGGCTGGATGCTTCCGAGGAAGAGCTTCGTTCGACGCTTCTCACCCTGATCGGCGATGTTGCATCCTATTATGCCGAGGCGTGCGGCTACCAGGCGCGTATCGGCCTCGCCCGACGCGCAGCCGCCTCGCAAATGCAAACCGCAGCGCTCACCCGCGCCATGGCGCAAGCCGGCATGTCAACGGCGGCGGATGTGGCGAAGGCCAAGGGACAGGCAAGCAGCACGGAAGCCGATGTTCCGACCCTGGAAGCAAGCTATGCAGAAGCGATGCATCGGCTTTCCGTGCTCACGGGCCGTCCGCCGGCCGCGCTGACCGACCGGCTCAAGCGCAGTGCGCCGATACCAACGCCGCGTCTGCCCATTCCAACCGGGATTCCCGCAAACATTCTGCTCGCCCGGCCCGATGTGCGCATGGCGGAGCGACAATATGCCCAGTACACCGCCAGGATCGGCCAGGCTGAAGCAGCCCGTTATCCCAGCGTCAGTCTCACGGGAGACATCGACACATCCGCGCTCAAGCTCGGCGATCTCGGCAAAAGTTCCTCGATCGGCTGGTCCTTCGGGCCGACGCTCAGCGTGCCGGTTTTCAATGCGGGACAGTTGAAGGCTGCCGTCGAGGTGGCGAGAGCCCAGCGCGACCAATATTTCATCGCCTACAGATCGTCCGTGCTGACGGCGCTCGAGGAGGTGGAAAACGCGATCGTTTCGCTCGCGCAAGAGCGCGTCAGAAACACCAAGCTTGCCTCTTCCGCGAAGTCCTACGCGGACGCCGCGCGTCTCGAGCGCGCGCTCTACAAGTCCGGAGAGACAAGTCTTCTCGATGTCCTCGACGCGGAGCGGTCGCTCTATTCGGCCGAGGACGATCTCCTGCAAAGCCGCGTGGCGATTGCGACCGACTACATCGCCCTCAACAAGGCGCTCGGCGGTGGTTGGGATGGCACGATCGACATCGCGAAACCTGAGATCGTCGACGTCAAGACCGGCCCGCGCCTGGCTTCGAAGCCTGTGACGCAGTGAAGAAGGTGCGCCATATTTCCGCGCGCTGAACATTTGCGGGGTGAAGATGATGAGCCGCTTGCCTATGTCATCTGTCTGTCATATGTCTGCTGTATGCATCCATAATTCCGGATTCTAGGATACATGGATAAGAACACCGCTCTTCTCGCATTGGCAGCGCTTGGCCAGGGCACCAGGCTCGAGGTGTTTCGCCTGCTGGTGCGGGCGGGCGCAGATGGTGTTCCTGCCGGCGAGATCGCCTCGCGCCTGGGTACGGTGCAGAACACCATGTCGGCGCATCTGAAGGTTCTCGACCATGCCGGCCTGGTCCGCGCCGAGCGTGACGGCCGGACGATCCGCTACGTCGCCGACATGACCGGTTTTCGCGATCTGCTTGCCTATCTCATGGAGGATTGCTGCAACGGCGCGCCAGAACTCTGCCAGCCAGTCATTCAGGCGGTGACTTGTAAATGTTAAAAGGGAGAACTACGCCATGAGCGAGCCATACAATGTTCTGTTCTTGTGCACCGGCAATTCGGCGCGGTCGATCCTCGCCGAAGCGATCCTGAACCGTGTCGGCGCCGGCAAGTTCAGGGCTTATTCGGCCGGATCGCACCCGAAGGGAGAAGTCCATCCCTACGCGCTCCAGCTGTTGAAAACCCTCAACCACGACACGTCCTTCGCCCGTTCGAAGGACTGGCAGGAATTCGCGGCTTCTGGCGCCCCCGAAATGAATTTCGTTTTCACCGTCTGCGACAACGCGGCCAATGAATCCTGCCCGGTCTGGCCGGGACAGCCGATGACGGCGCATTGGGGTGTGCCCGACCCGGCCGCCGTGGATGGCACGGACGCCGAAAAGCATCTGGCGTTTGCCGAAGCCTATCGCATGCTCAACAACCGGATCTCGATCTTCGTCAGCCTGCCGATGAACACGATCGACAAGCTCGCCCTGCAGAAACGGCTCGATGAAATCGGCCGCGATCTACCGAAGGCCGGCTAACATTATGGCGGCAGACATCCCCCGTCGCATCGTCGCGGAAGCGCTCGGCACGGCAATGCTCGTCGCGACGGTCGTCGGGTCCGGCATCATGGCCGATCGTCTGACGGATGACGTGGGTCTCTCCTTGCTCGGCAACACGCTGCCGACTGGAGCGATTTTGGTGGTGCTGATCACCATACTCGGACCGATTTCCGGGGCGCATTTCAATCCGGCGGTGACGCTGGTTTTTGCCCTCAGGCGCGAAATCGATGCAACCGCGGCTTTGGCCTACGTCATCGCCCAGATTGTCGGCGGCGTCGCCGGAACGTTGCTGGCGCACGCCATGTTCGAACTGCCGATTCTCCAGATCTCGCAAACCGTGCGGACCGGAAACGGACAATGGATTGCGGAGTTGGTGGCTGCCTTCGGCCTGGTCTTCACCATTCTGGCCGGCCTTCGCTTCCGTTCGGATGCCATCCCATGGCTGGTCGGCCTCTACATCACCGCGGCCTATTGGTTCACGGCCTCGACCTCGTTTGCCAATCCGGCAGTCGCCATCGCGCGGGCGGTTTCCAACACCTTCGCGGGCATCCGGCCGATCGACCTGCCGGGGTTCATCGTTGCCGAACTTTTGGGCGCGCTGCTTGCCATGGCCTTGGCAGGATGGCTGCTCGCTGAGCCCAAGCCAATCAGACAGATGAGAGCCGCGAAATGACCATCACCATCTACCACAATCCCGACTGCGGCACCTCGCGCAACACGCTGGCGATCATCCGGCAGTCCGGCGAAGAGCCTGAGGTGATCGAGTATCTGAAAAACCCGCCGTCGCGCGAACGGCTGGTCGAGCTGATCAAGGCGATGGGGATGACACCGCGCGAATTGCTGCGCGAGAAGGGCACGCCGTACGCCGAGCTCAACCTCGGCGACCCCAAATGGACCGACGACGAGATCGTCGATTTCATGCTGGCGCATCCGATCCTGATCAACCGGCCGATCGTCGTCACACCGCTCGGCGCCATGCTTGCGCGGCCGTCCGAAGCGGTTCTCGACATCCTGCCCAATCCTGAGATCGGGCCGTTCACCAAGGAAGACGGCGAAGTCGTCATCGACGCGCAGGGCAAGCGCGTTGCCTGACCAAATGCCTGAAGACTCCTTGCCGAACGTCGACGAAGACCTGCTCCGCCCGATCGACCTGCAGGCGCTGCTCGACGTGCCGCGGTCGATCCAAAAACCTCGCGTGCTGATGCTCTACGGCTCGTTGCGCGAGCGGTCCTATTCGCGGCTTGCGACGGAGGAGGCCGCCCGCATTTTGCGCCGCCTGGGCGCCGAGGTGCGCATCTACAATCCATCCGGCCTGCCGCTGCCGGATTCGACGTCGGCCGACCACGCCAAAGTCCAGGAGCTGCGAGACCTGTCGATCTGGTCGGAAGCGCAGGTCTGGTGCTCGCCCGAGCGGCATGGCTCGATGACGGGAGTCATGAAGGCGCAGATCGATTGGCTGCCGCTCTCGGCCGGCGGCGTCAGGACGACACAAGGCCGCACGCTCGCGGTGATGCAGGTGTCGGGCGGCTCGCAGAGTTTCAACGCCGTCAACCAGCTTCGTCTTCTCGGCCGCTGGATGCGGATGGTCACCATCCCCAATCAGTCGTCGGTAGCCAAGGCTTTCAACGAGTTCGACGAGGCCGGCCGCATGAAGCCGTCGCCGTACTATAACAGGATCGTCGACGTGATGGAGGAGCTGATGAAGTTCACGTTGCTCCTGCGCGATCGGTCCGCCTATCTCACGGACCGTTATTCCGAGCGCGTCGAAAGCGCCGAAGAGGTCGCCAAGCGGGTCAATCAGCGGTCGATTTGAGGCGGGTGCGTCTTGTTAATTCGAAAACATTCGAATTAGTATTGACGCGGCGTTGTCTTGGCGCTACCTTATTTCCATGAAACTCGAACAAGCAGCAAAACAGCTTGAGGCGCTCGGCAATCCGACGCGGCTCAACCTATATCGCACGCTGGTGAGGGCAGGCGAAACCGGGCGACCGGTCGGTTACCTGCAGGAAGCCCTCGGCATCGCCGCGTCGACTCTGTCGCATCATCTCCACCGGCTTATACTGACCGGCCTGGTCACCCAGGAACGCCAGGCAACGACGCTGATCTGCCGTGCCAATTATCCTGTCATGAACGATCTCCTCGGCTTTCTTGCCGACGAATGTTGTGCCGATGCCGCATGCGGCCCGGCTGCGGCTGCGTAACTCTTTTTTTGACTAGTACTTCAATAATCCTAGAAACATAGAAGGTGTACCATGGTTTCTGAAAACGATCTCCCGGTCGCCATCATCGGTGGTGGGCCGGTCGGGATGGCGGCTGCCGCCCAACTTGTCAGCCGCGGCCTCCCAGTCAAGGTCTACGAGGCAGGTTCCGCGGTTGGGTCGAACCTTCTGGACTGGGGCCATGTGCGGGTTTTCACGCCGTGGCGCTATTGTGTCGATGCGGTCGCCCGAAAACTTCTCGAGAGCCACGGCTGGCAAATGCCGGAGTCCGAGGCGTTCCCCACGGCGGATGAAATCGTATCCCAGTACCTCGCGCCGCTCGCAAAGCTTTCCGAACTGGCGCCGTCGATCGAGACCAACGCCCGTGTTGTCGCCATTTCCCGCTGGGGAGCCGACAAGGTGCTTAGCAAGGCGCGGGAGACGCGGCCGTTCATGCTTCTGGTCGAAACCGCCGAAGGCACGCGCCGGGACAGTGCCCGTGCCGTCATCGATGCGTCCGGCACCTGGCAGACGCCGAACCCGCTCGGCGCGGGCGGCTTGCCGGCCGAAGGCGAGAGGGAATTTGGAAACCGCATCGCCTACGGCATACCGGATGTCTTGGGCCGGGACCGACATCTCTATGCAGGCCGCACGACATTGGTGGCCGGTTCCGGCCATTCCGCTGCCAACGCCTTGCTGGAATTGGCGGAGCTCGCGCAAACCGAACCGGGCACCTCGGCACTATGGGTGACGCGCAGCACCGATCTTGCCCGCATCTACGGCGGCGGCGATGCCGATGCCCTGCCGGCGCGGGGCGAGCTTGGTTCCGATGTCCGGCATCTCGCCGAGAGCGGCCGCGTCAGTCTGGTGACCGGCTTCGCCACGGTTGCCATTCGCAAGGTCGACGGCCAGCTGATGGTCGAAGGGCAGACAAAGGACGGATTGCGCACGCTCGGCCCCGTCGACAGGATCATCGCCGCGACGGGGCAGCGCCCCGATCTCGCCTTGACCCGGGAGCTTCGGCTGGACCTCGATCCATGGCTCGAAGGCGTCAAGGCGCTCGGACCGCTCATCGATCCCAACGAACATTCATGCGGCGATGTTCCGCCGCATGGTCACCGCGAGCTCAGCCACCCCGAGCCCGATTTCTACACGGTCGGCGTCAAAAGCTATGGCCGGGCCCCGACGTTCCTGCTGCTGACCGGCTATGAACAGGTCCGCTCGGTCGCCGCGGCGCTCGCCGGCGACACGGCTGCCGCCGATGCCGTGCAGTTGGTGTTGCCCGAGACCGGCGTCTGCACTGTGCCGGCGTCACTTTCAGGCACATCATTTCAGGGTTGCTGCGGCGGACCCGCGCCGGCTGCTGTCGTTGCCTGCTGTGTCGACGACGCCAAGGCGAAGGCGAGCGGCAAGTCGGGATGCGGCTGCGGCGGCACGCAAGCGATCGCAGCAGTGCGCAGCGGCGATCTCGAGATCGCCGCTCAATGAGCGACCGGAAAATCCCGGCTGCCGCACTCTGGGCGTTGGGGCTGACGCAGATCATCGGCTACGGCACGCTCTATTACAGTTTTAGCATCCTGGTGCCGTCCATCGCGCTTGAGCTCGCCTGGCCGGAACAATTGGTTTTCGGCGCCCTGTCGGCGTCGCTGCTGGCGGGTGGCCTTTTTGCACCCACAGCCGGGCGCTGGGCCGATCGTTTCGGCGCCGGCCGCGTGATGACCTTTGGTTCGGCTGCCGCCGCGGCAGCACTTGTCGCTTGCGCGCTAGCACCCGGTCGGGTGACCTTCGTGCTCGCCCTGATGGCGATGGAGCTGGCATCCGCGTTCGTGCTCTACAGCGCCGCTTTCGTCGCGATCGTCCAGATCGGCGGCGCCAAGGCGCAGCGCAGCATCACCCATCTGACGCTGATCGCCGGCTTCGCGTCCACCTTGTTCTGGCCGTTGACGGCTGCACTTCACGAATACCTAACCTGGCGCGAGGTCTACCTGGTCTTTGCCGCCGTCAATGTCGCCGTCTGCCTGCCCATCCATGCCTGGCTGGCGCGGCTGTCGCGTCGGGCGGACAAAAACGCTTCGGCGACACCTGCGGCGATCGGGTCGGTCGGCGCGCCGGTTGCCTTCACCGCGCGCGACCGCAGCAGAGTGTTTCTGCTTATGCTTGGCGGCTTCGCGGTCGAGGGTTTTGTGCTGTCCTCGATCCTCGTTCACATGGTCCCGCTGACGACGGCGCTCGGGCTTGGCTCCGCCGGGCTTGTCGTAACCACGCTTTTCGGGCCGTCCCAGGTGGCGAGCCGGTTGATCAACATGCTGTTCGGCGGCTTGCTGGCACAGGCCTGGCTCGCGGTGATCGGCGCGACACTGCTGCCGCTCGGCCTTGTCGCCCTGCTGGCGACGACACCATCGGTGGCCGGCGCCATCGCCTTCGTCATCCTGTTTGGATTGGGCTCGGGCCTCGCCAGCATCGTCGGCGGCACGCTGCCCCTGGAATTGTTCGGACGGGAGCGCTACGGCGCCCGGCTCGGCTGGGTGACGGCGGCGCGGCAGTTCTCGTCAGCGCTTGCGCCATTTGCCCTTGCCATGGCGATGGCAGGCATGGGCGTCCAACCATCGCTCTGGTTGACCGCTGCGGTCGGCATGCTCGGCATACTGGCTTTCTCGGCAATCATCCTGATCAGGCGGCAGCCTCTTGCGTCCGTGATGCTTACGTCAGCGAACTGACGCCGCGCGAGCGTCAGCTTGTGCGCAACACCGAGCCGTCGGCCATGCGCGCTCGACGGGCCGGTATCCGGTTGATAAGCCCTCTCCTCAAGGAGAGTCGAGACATGACCGTTGCGATCGAGATGGGCCACACGACCGCAGGTGCCCCGGCGGCACTGGATCTTGAGGAGCTGCTGGCGACCCGCCTTTTGGTGCAGGGCAATTCGGGCTCCGGCAAATCCCATCTGCTGCGCCGGCTCCTGGAGCAGAGTGCCCCCTGGGTGCAGCAGACCATCATCGATCCCGAAGGTGACTTCGTGTCGCTGGGCGACCGTTTCGGCCATCTGGTGATCAATGCCGAGGAGCATACCGAGCGCGGCTTGCAGAGCGCCGGCGAGCGGGCGCGCATCCATCGCGTCTCCACGGTGCTCAATCTCGAGGGGCTCGACGCCGAGAACCAGATGCGGCGCGCCGCCGCCTTCCTCGGCGGGCTTTTCGAGGTCGCCCGCGACCACTGGTACCCGATGCTGGTGGTGGTGGACGAGGCGCAGCTGTTCGCGCCGGCAGTGGCGGGCGAGGTTTCGGACGAGGCGCGCAAACTCTCGCTCGGCGCCATGACCAACCTGATGTGCCGTGGCCGCAAACGCGGGCTGGCCGGCATCATCGCCACCCAGCGACTGGCCAAGCTCGCCAAGAACGTCGCCGCCGAGGCTTCCAATTTCCTCATGGGCCGAACTTTCCTCGATATCGACATGGCCCGCGCCGCCGACCTTCTCGGCATGGAGCGGCGCCAGGCGGAGGCTTTTCGCGACCTGGAGCGCGGGCAGTTCATGGCGCTGGGCCCGGCGCTGTCGCGCCGTCCGCTCGGCTTGCGCATCGGCCCGACGGATACAAGTCCGCGCAATGGAACCCCGCGCCTGATGCCGCTGCCGGAGTCGGCGTTGGAGGATGCCCGCGCCATCATCCTGGCAGCGCCGCCACCGGAAACTGTCCGGCCGCAGCGCCGGTCGTCGCCGGACCTGCTCGATCAGCTGATGGCGGCGAAGTCGGCGGCGCTGGAAATCCGCCCCGAACCGGTGGAGCCGCCAATCAGCGCCGAAGACCTGGCCGAGCGGCGTGAGCGCGTCGACCGGGTTCTGCGCGCCGTGCTGGCGCAGCCCGATGCGGGGTTCCGTGTCATCGGCGTGCTCTATCAGGAGTTCGTGGTCCGCTGCCGGATCGAGGGCCTCGCCTCGGTCGTGCCGGACCTGCCCGCCTTCCGCCGCATGCTGACGCGCGCCCGCGCCGGCCTCGGTTCCGATACGGCTGGGGATGACGCCTGGCAGGATGTCTCGGTCCGCGCCTCGCTTCTGCCCGAGGATATGCAAGGTGTGTTCATGATGATCGCCCGCGCGGCGAAGGAGGGCTGGCCCTGCCCTAGCGACGCAGCGATCGCCCGCGCCTATGGCTCGCACTCGCTGCGCCGCGCCCGGCGCCTGCTGACCTACATCGAGGAGCAGGGCCTCATCGTCTGCCAGCTTGACGGTCTCGGCCGGCGGGTCGTGACGCTCGTCGAATTGGCCTGGGCAACGGCACCGGGCGACCCCAACGCCGAGGAGGCGGAGCAGGGCAGTTTGGCTGTGTGAGGCGGCGGCCAAGCGCGCAAGGGGAATGCCACGCATCAAGGCGATGTATGGCCAAGCGGCAGGTACAGCGGCGAGTCTTTTTTGCGCAGATAGGGCCTCACTAGCCCGCTACAGCTCTTCTGCCCGGTCTTCATCATACGACGACGATTGGCGCGACGCAGATCCGCCTATTGTAAGTTGTTCGATGCTACAGCACTCCCTCCTGCCGACGGGGCTTTACATAGCTTCTAAATTACCCGCGGGCCGGTTTGCTAATGAAGAGATCAGCCCCGATCAACTGACAAAGGACAAGAAATACGGCAGGACTGTAGCGCAAATAGCCGCCGAAACTACGCTACCGCCGCCGATTACCCCCTTCGGTTCGTTCTGTTGACATCTCCTGCTTCGGGAGAGATGGTAAGATACTACGCGGCGGCTCTTTTTCCGAAGATTTTATTCTGCAGCTTTATCAAAGGATTTTGGCAATGCGTTTGTCTCGATCGCGCCGACTTATGGCCATCGCTTTGACGGCAATCGCAGCCGTCACCCTTCCCTCTTATGGACATGCTGAGGACAAGCTGCTGACGGAAGCGGTGCAGTTCAACGGTACGATCCTGTATCTCTCCACCAAGGTGCCTGGCCTGATCTTCGGCGCCGTGCGCAACGGCGAGACGGCCCTGGCCGGTTTCGGCAAGATTGCCGACGGGAGTGAAAAAGTGCCCGACGGCGACACAATGTTCCGCATCGCGTCCGTCAGCAAAGTGTTCTGCGGCAGTGTGCTTTCCTCGCTGGCGATCGACGGTAAGGTACAACTCACCGACCGGCTGCAGGATCGCCTTGGCTGGGACGTCACGCTCCCTGAGAAGGATGGCCGTGCCCTCCGCATGATCGATCTCGTCGCGCAAGCTTCCGGCCTTCCGCGGGAGGTGCCAGTGGCCGAGGCGCCCCCCTCCGACCCCTTCTCTACGAACACCAAAGAGGCGCAGATTGCCGCCCTCAAGGACAATCCGCTGCTGTTCGCGCCGGGCACCGCCGTTCTCTATTCGAACTTCGGATACGACCTCCTCGGAGCGGCGCTCGCGAATGTCTCTGGAAAGCCTTATGCCGAGGTCCTTCGGGAGCGTGTCCTCGATCCCCTCGGCATGCAAGACACGGTTTTCAACCCAAGACCGGAGGACGAGCCGCGCCTGATGCAGGGCCATAACTTCGACGGCAGCGCCATGCCCATCGTGCCGACGAGCACAGCCATGGAGTGCGCCGGTGGATTGTACTCGACCGCGGCCGACCTGCTGCGCTGGATGAACTGGCATGTCGACAACAAGCCTTCCGCGGCCGACGCCGAGTTCCGCCTCGTGAACCACGCGGCTTTTTTGTACCGGGACGGGCTCGCGTCGGTGGTGGGGCTGGATGACGGCGGCCCGATGGACGCCATGGGTCTCGGATGGGTCATCATGCTCCCCAACGAGCATCGCCCGCTCATCCTCCAGAAGAGCGGCGGCCTGCAAGGCATGTTTCTCTATGTTGCGATTGCACCGACACGCGGCGTCGGCGCTTTCTTCGTCATGAACGAATTCAATGCCGCCGGCTTCATGGCTGGGGTCAAGACGACGAACGATCTCGTCGCAGAGATCGCTCCACGCTGATTTTCGCGCTGATCAGCGGGAACGTGCGCGATGATTAACGCTGTGGAGGGGCCTGACGGACGGCATGTTTCGTGGCAAGGCAAGCGCGACATCGGCTATTTCCGGCCGACCGCTTAGCTATCCCCTCCTGAGGACGACCTTTGCCGTCGCCCGACCCGCTTCATCGCTGCTCACGGCTTGCTCAAGCGGCGGCCAAGGTTCTGCCTCTTGCCTCTTTGGCATTCCGAACAGGCGGTCCGGCCGAACAGACGAGCATGAACTGCGACACGCTTTCGTAAGCCGACCGCGAACGCCGCGCTGCTCGCAGTCTTTCCCTCCGACAGCATCAGCCGCCTCCTGGCGCAGCCCGATGCGGGCTTCCGTGTCATCGGCGTGCTTTATCAGGAGTTCGTGGTCCGCTGCCGGATCGAGGGCCTCGCCTCGATCGTGCCGGACCTGCCCGCCTTCCGCCGCATGCTGACGCGCGCCCGCGCCGGCCTCGGCTCCGACATGGCAGGGGATGACGCGTGGCAGGATGTCTCGGTCCGCGCCTCGCTGCTGCCCGAGGATATGCAGGGCGTGTTCATGATGATCGCCCGCGCGGCGAAGGAGGGCTGGCCCTGCCCGAGCGACGCGGCGATCGCCCGCGCCTATGGCTCGCACTCGCTGCGCCGCGCCCGGCGCCTGCTGACCTATATCGAGGAGCAGGGGCTGATCGTGTGCCAGCTTGATGGGCTTGGCCGGCGGATCGTGACGCTCGTCGAACTGGCCTGGGCGACGGCACCGGGGGATCCTAATGCGGAGGAGGCGGAGCAGGGGAGCTTGGCTGTGTGAGAGCTGATGCGGTTTGGGCGAAAGCTGACGTCGCTCAACATCAGCAAAGCGCCGCCAAGAGCGGTCATCGCCGAACCGCTACTCAGACGTCGCGTTTCGGTCGATAGCGGACTGGCACTTTGAGGCTTGGATTTTTTTGGAAGCGGACCTTCAGGCCTCCGTGGGCATCGACGTGATCTGACCCGCTCCGGACCTTCGTGTCGATTCGTCGGAGGGGCTGCAATAAAATGGATAGCGGACTTGCAGGCAGGTAACCGCGAGGTCCTTGGTACCCGTGAAGGATGCGTAATGCGGTCAGGCTGCTTGCCGTCCCATTTGCGGTCGCCGCCTGAGGCGGAAGACGCCTTCTGACGCACCACCAACCTCCAACGGGGTTGATCCGGACCTGGTGCCGCGACATGTTTGGTGTGAGATCGGAGCAGCGTTTGCTTCAAAAGGCCGCCGCCTTTGTTCTCGACGCCGTGGGCCAGGAGAGGTTCATGAGTGCTCTAGCCCAGTGCCGGGCGTTGCTGGCCGCGTTTCTCGCGAGTGCTGCCGCCTTCGTTTCGACATCGGCGCCCGCCCAGGACCGCGCAGCCGAGCGTGCGGCCATGATCGAGACGATAAAGGGACACGCCCGCTCCGGGGCACACAGCATCGATCCGGCGGTGCTCAAGACGATGGGCACAGTGCCGCGCGAGCGTTTCGTACCCGAGGCGCAGCGCGGTGCGGCCTATCATGACCGGCCCCTGCCGATCGGGCACGGTCAGACGATCTCGCAGCCCTTTATCGTCGCGCTTATGACCGACCTGATCAATGTCCGGCCTGGCGACACCGTCCTCGAGATCGGCACCGGCTCGGGCTATCAGGCAGCCGTCCTGTCGCCCCTCGCCGCCAAGGTTTACTCGATCGAGATTATCCCGGAACTGGGCAAGAGGGCAGCGGCACGACTTGCGGTGCCCCGCTTCGACAACGTCGAGGTGAAGGTGGACGACGGCTACTACGGCTGGCCTGAGCACGCGCCCTTCGACGGCATCGTCGTGACCGCGGCTGCCAGCCATATTCCGCCGCCGCTTGTCGAGCAGCTCGCTGAAGGAGGTCGGATGGTCATCCCCGTGGGAGGCCCCTTTGCAACCCAGTTTCTCATGCTCGTCGAGAAGCGACGAGACGGAGGCATCACGACCCGGCAGCTGCTGCCGGTGAGCTTCGTTCCGCTGCGGGGAGGTCCCTCCCGGTGAGAGCGGGCCGCATGCTACCAGTCGGTCTCATTTCGGCAGCGGTTCTCGGTTATGAACTGCTGCTGATGCGATTGTTTTCGATCGTTCAATGGCACCATTTTGCCTACATGATCATCAGCATCGCGCTCTTGGGCTTCGGCGCGAGCGGTACGTTCATTGCGCTTGCCCAGCGCTGGCTAGTGGAGCGCTACCCGGCTGCTTTCGCGGCGTCGGCAGCGCTGTTCGGCATGACCGCGGTCGCCAGCTTCGCCATCGCCGAACGTCTGCCGTTCAACGCGCTCGAGATCATCTGGGATCCGCGACAGCTCGGTTGGCTCGCGGCCAACTATGCGCTTCTGATCCTGCCGTTCTTTTTTGGCGCGACCTGCGTCGGCCTTGCTTTCTGCCGCCATCCCGGACAGATCGGACGCGTCTACGCCTTCGACTTGGCCGGCGCAGGGATCGGTGCGCTGGGTATCGTCGGGCTCCTGTTCCTGGTCTTTCCATCTACGGCGCTGCGTTTCGTTGCAGCACTGGCATTCGCGGCGGCTGCCTTTGCCGCGTTCGGCATGGTCCGCCATCGGTGGCTCGCAGCGGGCGGCCTTGGGTTGGCAGCGGCGTTCGTTGCAGTATCGCTACCGCCGTCCTGGGTGGCCCCCGAGCCGCATATGTCGCAGTATAAGGGCCTCCGCATAGCCCTGGAGGTTCCGAACGCGCGGGTGATCGAGGAGCGGTCGAGCCCGCTCGGGTTGCTGACGGTTGTCGAGAGTCCGACCATCCCCTTCCGTTATGCGCCTGGCCTCAGCCTTGCCAATACCCAAGAGCCGCCTGCGCAACTCGCCGTCTTCACCGATGGCGACAGTATTGCGGCGATCACCGCCTATGGAGGCGATCCGGCGAAGGTCGCCTATCTCGACCGGACAACGGCGGCGCTGCCGTACCGCATCCTCGAGCGGCCGCGGGTGCTAATCCTCGGCGCCGGGGGCGGCGAGCAGGTGCTGCTGGCGCTACGCGCCGGGGCCGATACCGTGGATGCGGTAGAGGTCAACCCGCAAATGATCGACTTGGCTCGGAATCGCTTCGCCGACTTCGCTGGCGGTATCTTCAGCCGACCGAACCTGCGCTTGCATTTGGCCGAGGCGCGCGCCTTCGCTGCGACTGCTGGCGAGCGCTACGACCTGATCCAGATGCCGCTCCTCGATTCCTTCAGCGCGGCCGCGGCCGGCGTGCAGAGCTTGCATGAAAATTACACCTATACCGTGGAGGCAATGCGGGATTACCTCGCGATTCTCGGACCAGATGGTGTCGTCGCTATCACACGATGGCTGCGAGTGCCGCCGCGTGATAGCCTTAAGCTGTTCGCCACCGCCATAGCAGCGCTCGAGGCGGAAGGCGTGGCCGAGCCGGACCGGCACCTGGCGCTGATCCGGAGCTGGAATACCGGAACTTTGCTCGTCGCCAAGTCGCCGTTCAAAGGCGAAGACATTGCGGCCATTCGCAGCTTCGCGGCCGAGAACTTCTTCGACATCTCTTGGGTGCCAGGCATCTCCGCGAGCGACGTGAACCACTTCAACCAGCTCGATCAGGAATATCTCTACGAGGGAGCCCTCGCGCTCCTCGGCCCTGAACGCGCCGACTTCATCGAGCGCTACAAGTTCGCCATCGCACCGGCCACCGACAATCGGCCCTATTTCTTCGACTTCTTCCGCTGGCGCGCCCTGCCCGAACTCTTAGCCCTGCGCACCCAGGGCGGGGCAGCGATGCTCGACTGGAGCTACCTGATCCTCGTGACGACTCTGGTCCAGGCTGCCATCCTCAGCGCCGTCCTGATCCTCCTGCCGCTATGGATTCGCAGACACGCGCTCGGGAAAGCTTTGCACCGGCTGCGCTTCGGGCTCTACTTCCTTGCCTTGGGGCTAGCCTTCCTCTTCATCGAAATCGCCTTCATCCAGCGCTTTGTGCTGTTCCTCGGTCATCCGTTCTACGCTGTCGCTGTCGTGCTTGCCGGCTTCCTCGCCTTCGCCGGTCTCGGTAGCGCCGTTGCCGCACGTTGGGCCGCGGCGGTCGGGCGCGGGTCGGCGGTGCGCGGCATCGCCCTCGCTGTCGGGGTTATCGCGGTCCTGGCTGCCACCTACCTTCTCGCGCTGCCCTCATTGTTCGAAAGGCTGCTGGCGTTCCCGGACGCCGCGAAGATCGCGATCGCGCTCCTTCTCATAGCGCCGCTCGCTCTTTTTATGGGCATGCCGTTTCCCCTCGGCCTCGGGCATGTCGGCGCGCATTCGGAGACATTCATTCCCTGGGCGTGGGGAATCAACGGCTGTGCGTCCGTGCTAAGCGCGATTCTCGCCACGCTGCTTGCCATGCATATCGGGTTCTCTGGCGTCGTGATGATCGCTGTGGTCCTTTATCTTGTCGCCCCAGCCTTGCTTGCAAACAGGCTCACGATCCGAACCATGATCCCTTTCCGGTCGTGAAGTTCTTCACGCCTAACCGTGGCGCCATCGACCAGATCACCTCCGCACCTGACCCCGAATTGGTTGCCGAGGTGCTCCGCCGACGGCATAACGCTCTTGATGGTCACCCAATGCAATGCGTCTCGCCAGCCGCGCCGTCTTCATACATGAAGGCCGCATCCACGAGATCGGCCCGCCCGGCAAGGTCTTCGCCAGCTCTAACGCGCCCGAGCGCCGCCCATTTCCTCGGCGTCAATTAATCCGGTGACCGGACTAGATGCGTGTCGTCTATTTGGCCCGCTCGACGTTGCAATGGTGAGCCTGGCGCTAGCTTCCCGGCACGCTCAAAACAAGGGTGGGAGCCTATTCGGAGCTCGCCACGGGTGCGACCAGCGGCGTGATGCGGCGGATCGCGACGCGCCGGTTCTCGCGTTCGGGCTCCTGGGTTTCAACCTTCAAATACTGCTCGCCATAGCCCTGCGTCTCCATGTTCTCGGGCGCGATGTCGAAGACGTTGGTCAGCGCGGTCGCCACCGCCTCGGCCCGCTGGTCCGACAGCGCCAGGTTCGCCACCTCCGCCCCGACCGCATCGGTGTGGCCCTCGATCAGGAAGGTCTCGCCCGGGTTCTCCTTGAGCAGGCGCTGCATGGCCTCGGCGACGCCTTCGAGCTTGCCGATCTCGCCCTCCGGGATCTGGGCCGAGCCGAACTCGAAATTGATGATGTCGAGATCGATGCGCCTGACCTTGTCGCGGATGCGCGCCGAACGCCGGACCTCGTCAAGTGAGTAGGTGCGCTCCACCTGCTCGACCGGCGGCTGGTCGAGGAACGTATAGTAGTCCTCGGGGTCCTCAACCCATTCCGCGTCCAGTATGTAGTCGCGAACCGGAATGTCGAGATCGAGCGGCGGCAGGTCGAGGCCGGGATCGCGCCATTCCAGCACCTCGTCGTAATAGTCGTCTTCGACATAGACGAGGACGATCTCGCGATCGTCGGGCAGGATCTTCACGCGGCGGACGACGTCTCCCCAGCGGTTGCGGATCGTGACGATCCGCGTCCCGTCGGGACGGACCACAACCTCGCGCTGCCGGCTGCGCGGCAGTTCCTCGTAGTAGACCTCACGCGCGTCGATGATGAAGCGCTCCTCGCGGGGCCGCTCGATGAAATAGGTGTTGTTGGTCCGGAAGATGAAGCGGTTGTTGACCTCGCGCACGAGTTCCGCGCCCTCCGGAACCTCGGGACGCTCCCTGCGCGGGCGTTCGATCCGGCGGCCTTCTTCGGAGATGACGGAGCCGATTTGCACTGGATCTGTCGAGGCTCGCGCCTGCGCCGCGGCGTCGCTTTCGGGCAGCCGCTCGGGCCTGGCCCGAGCGGACTGGTCCGGCTCGGCGCCGCCCGGCTTGCGCCTCACCGGCTTTTCCTTGGCGCTGTCGAAGAGCCTGGCGGCGTTTTCGGGACGACGCATCGCCGCTTCGCGCTCCTTGCGCCGCTTCAGGCGTTCCTCGGTGATCGCGGGCTCGGGTTCGGCGGCACGCCGTTTGACGGCTTCGCGGTCCTTGCGCCGCTTCAGGCGCTCCTCGGCGATCGCGGGCGCGTCGGGTTCGGCGTTGCGCTGTCTGGCGGTCTCGCGCTCCTTGCGCCTCTTCTGGCGTTCCTCGATGATGGCGGGCTCGGGTTCGGCGGCACGCCGTTTGACGGCTTCGCGGTCCTTGCGCCGCTTCAGGCGCTCCTCGGCGATCGCGGGCGCGTCGGGTTCGGCGTTGCGCTGTCTGGCGGTCTCGCGCTCCTTGCGCCTCTTCTGGCGTTCCTCGATGATGGCGGGCTCGGGTTCGGCGGCACGCCGTTTGACGGCTTCGCGGTCCTTGCGCCGCTTCAGGCGCTCCTCGGCGATCGCGGGTGCGTCGGGTTCGGCGGCGCGCTGTCTGGCGGCCTCGCGCTCCTTACGCCGCTTCTGGCGCTCCTCGGTGATCGCGGGCTCGGGTTCGGCGGCACGCCGTTTGACGGCTTCGCGGTACTTGCGCCGCTTCAGGCGCTCCTCGGCGATCGCGGGCGCGTCGGGTTCGGCGCTGCGCTGTCTGGCGGTCTCGCGCTCCTTGCGCCGCTTCTGGCGTTCCTCGGTGATGGCGGGCTCGGGTTCGGCGGCACGCCGTTTGACGGCTTCGCGGTCCTTGCGCCTCTTCAGGCGCTCCTCGGTGATCGCGGGCTCGGGTTCGGCGGTACGCCGTTTGACGGCTTCGCGCTCCCGCGCCGCAGGCCGCTCGGCCCGCTCGCGCTGCGCCGGCCTTTCTGCCCGGGGAGCCCGCTGCTCGTCGCGTTTGGCCCCCTCTCTTTTCTTCCTGCGCAGCAGTTCTTCCTCTTCGGGAGACTGGGTTTGGGCCAGAATGAGGGGTGCGGCGCGCGGCTGGGCGTCGCGCGAAAGTGCGGGAAGCGGAGCAGGTGTCAATGTGAGGCCGACCACGGCACCCAAAACAATCCGAAAATGGCGTTTCATCTGGACAATGATTCCGTAGAGCAGTCCCTTGCGCATCTCCAACCTTGAAACAGGTAAGATTGTTCCCAATCGGTCGGTTCCCGGGCGCTTCGAGGCGTTTTTCCGTCGAGAATATGTCCAGGGCGCGGCGCCTCACCCGCCGCAGCCGGGAATGGCCCGAGAAGCGCGACGCTTTTGATGAGTTTCTCGCACCCACGTCCAAGCGGCCTTTGCCTTTCAGGAAAGCTCAATGACGGTCAGATCTTTTGATAATGAACTGGCGACCCCGTTCTACTATGTTCGCCCGCAGCGACGTCGAACCGCTAACCCCTGTGCGGTCCTTGCAGCGAAGCAACACGAAGATCGGCCAACGAGTCGGAGAGGCGACCGACAGGGTCGCCTCGATGTTGGTCCGGAAATAGCGCAACCGCGACCAGAGTAGTCGCCGGCTATGTCCGCTTCCAGGCGGTGGCAAAGCTGACCTTAACGGCCGAGATGCTGACCAAAGCTGTCATGCGCGGCTCCGTTTGCGAGAGTCTGCTTCGGATCAAAGCAACTGCTCGCCTCAGCACCCCCTACCGATCCTCAATAATCCGCAAATACGCCGCGGTCACGAACAGCACGATAAGCCCAAACAGCATCCGCCGCGCGCCCTCCGGCATCTGCAAGATAGTCAGCAGCGTTGTCAGCACGGTGAGGATCAGCGCCCCGACGATCGTTCCGGTGTAGCCGCCGCGGCCACCGAAGATCGAGGTGCCGCCGATCACGGCTGCGGCCACCGAAGGCAGCACCAGCGGTTCGGCCAGCGACAGCGACGGCGCCTTGATCAGGCCGATATAGAGCAGCCCGGTGATGCCGGCGAGCACGCTCGAGATGACGTAGAGCGCGGTGATGACCTGCCAATAGCGGACGCCGGACAGGCGCGCCGCCCCTTCATTGTCGCCGACTGCGTAAATCAGACGGCCAAAGCCGGTGCGGCGCAAGGTGAAGACAATGAGGACGGCGACGGGGATGAACAACAGCAGCGCGTTGGGCACGCCATAGGTGAGACCGGTGCCGAGCCAGGCCAGGAAGGGCGGAATCTTGGCGCCCGAAGCGATGACGGTGCGCTGATAGACCTGCAGGCAGCCGGTGCCGATCAGGCTGGTGCCGAGCGTCATGATCAGCGGGTGCACGCGAAACACGCCGACGCCGATGCCGTTGACCAGGCCGATCAGCACCGCCGGCACCAGTGCGATGAGAATCGCCACCGCCGGGTCATGATGGACGACCTGCGTCGCCATGATGAAGGCGCTCATCGTCGCCACGGTTCCGACCGACAGGTCGATGCCGCCGGTCAGCATGGTCATGGTCTGGCAGCCGGCAAGAATTGCCAGCGGGATGGCGAACTTGACGGTGTTGGCGAGCCACCGCTCGTTGACGATGCCGGGGCGCAGGATCTGCAGAACCAGCACCAGGATGACGAGCAGGATGATCAGGGGAATCAGCGGCCGGTCGGCCATGAAGCGCTTGAGGCGGCGGCCAAAGGGTACGGGTTGGATCGCGGTTGTGCTCATGAGATTGCTCGCGATTGGTTTTGCCCGATGTTGGTGCTGTTCCGGTTGGGGGAGGATGGCGCTCTACGGCGCCCCCCTCTGTCCTGCCGGACTGTCCGGCAGGACAGAGGGGGGCACGAAGGATCGCCGACTCCGTAAACCAGCGTCACGGCACCTCTCATGATTGCCGGCTCCGCATGGTGATGAAGGCGCCGAACATGACGACGGCGACCATGATCGCGCCCTCGATGATCGCGGTGACGTTGGGATCGATGGCCAGAAGCGTCAGGTCGGTGCGTACCAGCCGCAGCACGAAGACCGCGACGATCGGGCCGAGCAATCCGCCCTTGCCGCCGCCAAGTGCGACGCCGCCGAGCACGACCGCCGCCACGCTGGCAAGAAGATAGGGGCCGGGGATAGGCGCGCCGATGCCTGTGCTCATGGTCAGCGCCAGTCCGCCCATGGCAGCGAAAAGCCCCGACAGGGCATAGGCGATGATCCTGGTGCGCGCGACAGGCACGCCGCTGCGAAATGCCGCGAGCTCGCTGCTGCCGATGGCGTAGATCGAAAGGCCGAGTTTTGAGCGCTTGAGGGGTATCCAGATGATGCAAAGGAAGACGACGAGCAGGACCAGCGCCTTCGGTATCCAGGCAGAGATCTCAGGCAGCCCCGGGATCGCGACCGTCCCGACAATGGTCGCCCTCAGCCATTCGGCCACCGCGCCACCGGGCGCACCTAGGACCAGCAGCGCCGCGCCCTGCAGGACGAAGAGGGTGGCCAGCGTGACGACGATATCGGGCACACGGGTGACGACGATCAGCATGCCGTTGACGGCGCCCAGCACCAGTCCCATGGCCAGCACGAACGGCACGACGAAAACCGCGTATTCCTCGCTGGCACCGTCCATCATCGAGGCGGCGGTGACGCTGGTCAGCGCCATCATGGCGCCGACGGAAAGATCGATGCCGCCGGCGATGACGACAATCGTCTGGGCGGCCACGGCAAAGGCGTAAGGCAGCACCGCGCGCACCAGCGAGCCGAAATCGCCGCTGCCATAGCCCGGCTGGATGAGCTTGGTGATCACGAACAGGACCACGAACAGGACAAGCAGGCCGGCGACCCAGCCCTGACGACGGACGAGGCGGGTCAAGGTTTCGCCACCGGGCTCGAGTGGATATCGGCAAGGATACCGACGTCCTCCTTAGCGCCGCGCGGCAAGCCGTAAGCGGCGCGCATCAGTGCCGGCTCGTCGGCGAGTTCGACAGGGAAGACATCGACGACGCGCCCCCCAAAGATGACGATGACGCGATCGCAGACACGCTGCACCTCCTCCAGCTCGGATGTATAGAACAGCACCGACTTGCCCTGGTCGGCGAGTTCGCGCAGCAGCTTGTAGATCTCCTGCTTAGTCCTGACATCGATGCCGCGCGTCGGGTCGAAGCAGAGGATGGTCTGTGCCTCAGCGGCGATCCAGCGGGCGATCGTCACCTTCTGCTGGTTGCCGCCGGACAGGCGCTGTACCTCGCGCTGGGCGCGCGTGTCGATCTGCAGACGCTCGATCGCACTGACGACCCTGGAGCGTTCCTGCGCCATGTTGATCGGCCCCCAGTTGCGCAAGGCGGCGCTGAAGGGGAGCGCGATGTTTTCGCGCACGGAGCGCTGCATGGTCAGCGCTTCGGTGCGGTCGCCGGGCACATAGGCGATGCCGGCGCGGATCGCATCCGCCGGATGCGCGAATTTCACCGGCTTTCCATCCACTTCGATGGTGCCGCCGGACGGGCGGATCGAGCCGGCAAGCGCGGCGAAGAGCTCGTCCTGGCCTTGGCCCTCGAGCGCGACGACGCCCGCGACCTCACCGTTTGCCAGGTCGAACGAGACGTCGTTGAGCTTGGTGCCGACACGAAGGTTCGCCACGCCGAGGCGCGCGCGGCTATCTCTAGGCGAAGCGGCCTGGCTCGCCTGGCGCGCCGCCACTTGCGTCTTTTCGATCCTGGCGCCGAGCATCATCTCGACGATGCGCTCCTCGACGCCCGGCTCGATGTCGACGACGCCGACGGTCTCGCCGTCGCGGAGCACGGTGGCGCGGTCGCAAAGTGCCGATATCTCCACAAAACGGTGGGAAATGAAGATCACCGAACGGCCGCTGTCGCCCTGGCGGCGAACGACCTCAAGTACCTTTTCGGCAAGGTTTGCCGGCAGTGCTGCGGTCATCTCGTCGAGCAGCAAAACGTCGGGCTCGACCGCCAGCGCGCGCGCCAGATCGAGCACGCGCAGCACGGCAAGCGGGATGTCGCGCGCGATGTCGCGTATGTCGAGGTCGGGAATGCCGAGTTCGCGCACCCAGGCGCGGAACGGCTCGACCGGCGTGCCGGTCAGGCGAAGGTTGGAGGCGACGTCGAGATCGGGGATGAGCGATGGTTCCTGATAGACGGGAAGCAGGCCGGCGCGGCGCGCATCGGCAGGCGAGCGCACTTCGCGGGCTTCGCCGCGGATCAGGATATGCCCGGCATCGGCGCGGATGGCGCCGGTCAGGATTTTTACGAGCGTCGATTTGCCGGCGCCATTGGCGCCCATCAGGGCGTGAACCTCGCCCGGCAGAACCGACAGCGACGCGTTGCGCAACGCCACCACGGCGCCGTAAGTCTTCACGACGCCGGTGGCGTCCAGGAGGGGGTTGGTGGTCAAAATCGCGTTGCTCTCGTTCCAAGCTTTCCAAATGTTATGGAGCCATGATCGGTTGGCCGTCTACGGTTGACGGTGCCGGCCGAGTCGGCGCTTCTGCCTTCTCCCCTTGTGGGAGAAGGTGGCCTCGCGAAGCGAGGTCGGATGAGGGGTGTTCCAGGGAACACCAACGTCTCATTCCTTCCAACACCCCTCTTCCGTCTCGGCGCTGCGCGCCGATCCACCTTCTCCCACAAGGGGAGAAGGCAGAAGCGCGGCTCGAAGCGATCATTACTCGCCCGGGCCCTTGCAGGCGATGATCTGGTCCTTGGTGTAGGTGGTCCACTCCGGAATGGAGATCGAGACCGGCCATTCCGGGCTCAGCGACGGATCGGCTACGCTCTTCAGCTTGGCCTTGCCCTCTTCGGTGGCGTTCTCCCAGAGCTGCGGCTCGACCAGCACGGTCTGCTCCGCCGGCTTCTTGCCGTTCAGGATCTGCAGCGCCAGCGTCACGCCGGCGCCGCCGATCGAACCGGGGTTGGTCACCGCCGCGCCGACCAGGCCTTCGACCGAATTCAGCTGGCCGACGAAGCCGGCATTGTCGGCGCCGACCACCGGTACCAGCGGCGTCTGCGACTCGACCAGCGCGTCGACGATCACATTGTCGATGCCCGAGGTCCAGATGCCGTTGAACGGCGATCCGGTGGCGATGAAATCGAGGATCTGCTGCTTGCCCTGGTCCTGCTGCCAGCCGGTGAAGACCTCGTGCACGACCTTCACGTCGGGGAATTCGGCAAGCGCCTTCTTGAAGCCCTTGTCGCGGTCGCTGTCGGCCGAGGCGCCGGCGGCGCCGCGCATGTAGACGACGTCGCCCTTGCCGCCGATCTGCTGGAACAGCCATTTGGCGCCGAGATAGGCGTATTGCTCCTGGTTGTTGGAGATGATGTAGGCCGAGGGCTCGGTGACCGCCTGGTCGACGGCGACGACGACGATGCCGGCCTTGGTGGCTTCCTCGAGGGCTGACTTGATGCCGGCCGGATCGGCCGGGTTGACGACGATGGCGTTGACCTTGGCGCTGATCAGGTTGCGGATGTCCTCGAGCTGGCCGGCGGCGTCGGTGTTGCGATGGGCGATGTTGAGCTTGGTGACCTGGCCGGAGGCGAGCGCCTGCGCCTTGATGGCGCAGATCATCTCCTCGCGCCAGCCATTGCCCTGCACCGTGTTGGAGACGCCGATCGTGTATTTGGCTTCAGCGGACGAGACGCCCACCGAAGCCAGAAACGCCGCGCCGGCGAGCAGCGGGACCATTGCCAGATATTTTTTCATTTCAGTCTTCCTCCACGTTGATCTCAGTTCAGTTCGAAAAGGGTGTCATTTCACGAAGGGGCGCAGCACGTCGCGGGCCAGCAGAAAGCCTCGCTTGACCTGTTCATCGCTCCCCTCAAACCGCCGGTCTTCGTGCTCGATGATGATGGGTCCGTCGTAGCCGATGCGATAGAGGCCGGAGAAGATCACATTCCAGTCGACATCGCCAAGCCCCGGCATGCGCGGCACCTGCCAGCCCATGCCGGCCGAGAGGATGCCGCGCTCGTAAAGTCCATCATGATCGATCATCAGGTCCTTGGCATGGACATGCAGCATGTACGGGCCGAATTCCCTGATGAAGCGGGCTTGGTCGATCATCTGCCAGACTAGATGCGACGGGTCGAAATTCATGCCGACGTCGCCGCCCCACGCCTCTAGAATGCGGCGCCAGATATGGGGCGAATAGGCGATGTTGTGGCCGCCCGGCCATTCGTCATAGCTGAAGATCATCGGGCAGTTCTCAAAGGCCAGCTTGACGCCGTTGTCGCGCGCATGGGCGATGACGGCGGGCCACAGTTTGAGCGCCTCTTGCCAGTTGGCGTCGATGGTTTTTGCAGCGTCGCCGCCGCAGAAGGTGTTGACGACAGGCACGCCCATATGGCTCGCCAGCACGATCACCTTCTTCAAATGATCGATGACGGCCTTGCGGTGGGCGGCATCGGGATGCAGCGGATTGGGATAGAAGCCGAGGCCCGAGATCGACAGGTTCTCTTCCGCCAGTGCGGCCGCGATTTCCTTCGCCTGCGAGGCCGAGGTCGAGGCGGCGTCGATATGGCTGGTGCCGGCATAGCGCCGGGCAGCACCCGAGGATTTCGGCCAGCAGGCGATCTCCAACGCCTCAAAACCGGCAGAACTTGCCCAATCGGCGACCTCGCCGAGCGGGGTGTCGGCAAACGGTGCGGTGAGCAGTCCGAGCTTCATATTGCCCTCCCCTGGTCGTGATCCACGACCGATCTACTATGCCGATTGTGCGGGCCGCTTCAACCGTGTGGCAGCCGGCAATGCGCAAACCTGTCCGACGAACGCCATCGGATCGTCGCAGAGCAAGCCGTCGTGACTGGCCGTGACAGCCGTGCGGAAATCATCGTTGGCGGCGATCCAGTCCGCCAGGCCGCGCCACCCGGCAAAGCAGCGGTGTGAGGCGCCGACGCCGATATGGGCGATGCCCGGGGCCAGCGCCGTCCGGTCGTAGGACGGCTTTTGGACGGCGGGAGGAAGCCGGCTAAGCAGTGCGGGCCTAGCGTTTCGGGCGATGCGGAAGCCGTCACCGGTTCGCCCCGACGACCCATTGCTCCTGGTCGATCAGCGCGCCGGTCATCGGCCCGGAGGCGTCGGAGAGCAGGAAGACGGTGAGGTTGGCCACCTCGTCGGCCGCCAGCAGGCGTCCGAAAGGCTGCGACGCGTTGGCGGCGTCGATCCAGCCCGGGCCATGCCCCAGCGTCTCGGCCTGCATGATGCGTTCGGCCGGCGTGTCGGTCCAGCCGACATTGATGCCGTTGACGCGGATGCGGTCGAAACGATGCGCGTTGGCGGCGTTGCGGGTGAGTGTGGCTAACGCGCCCTTGGTGGCCGAATAGACGGCGAGTTCGGGCGAGCCGCAATGCGCGTTGATCGACAGGATGTTGACGATGGCGCCGCCTTGACCCTGCTTGCGCATCTGCGTGATGGCTGCCTGCATGAGAAAAAACGGCGCCCGCGCATTGACGGCGAACAGCGCCGCCCAATCGTCGAGGTCGGCATCGAGAAACGAGGCGCGGTTGGTCAGGCCGGCGGCGTTGACCAGCGCGTCGATACGGCCGAAGCGGCCGACGCATTCCTCCACCAGCCGCGCCGGCGCCGTGGTATCCGCCAGATCGGCGGCGAAGAATGCGGTTGGCGTGCCTGCCTGGGAGAGCGACGTCGCCACTTCGCTGCCGCGCACGGGCTCGCGGCCGGTGACCAGCAGGCCGCCGGCACCAGAACGCGCCAGCGCCTCGGCGATCGCCCGGCCAATGCCTTGCGTCGCTCCGGTGACCAGCACCACCTTGTTGTCCAGCCGAAGCTCCATTCCTCCTCCCGGCACAACGCTTCGTTTTTTCAGATATGGAAGCCAGCAGATCAACCATGCGCTCGAAGCGATGTCGAGGCCATTGTCGATGCGGCCGAGCGAGGCCTGCGAGGCGCCGACCACGCCGTTGAGAAAATGCAGATTGCGTTGGGCCGCTGCAAAGATGCGGCTGATTTGGGCATCTGACAACAGCATGACTCCCCCAGGCGGGGCGCCAGCCCACTCCGGCAACGACCTGATTTTGCTCCTGTGGAGCGATTTCGGTCGAGCGAAATGTGGGTTGGGCTTAGGGGTTTGAAGTGACGGACATCATCGTAGACGTGTTTGCTGGCGCGTGGGCGGCCGGTGGATTTGTCGTGATCTGGTACGTTAGGACGAGACCATCCCCACCTATCGCTGAAGGTCACGAGGACCGCGATCTGCGAGAATGGCTTGATGGCCAGGTTTAAGCCCCAAGCTCAAAGCGGCCTTCCGCAAGAGCGTGTTCGGGGTGCGCCGGTACAGCTATCTTATTGATTTTATTAGGGGTAAATTTCCGCTGGTGGAGCTGAGGAGGATCGAACTCCTGACCTCGTCATTGCGAACGACGCGCTCTCCCAGCTGAGCTACAGCCCCGTCCAGCGGAATGGGCGCATTTATCGGGCGCGGCGGTTTCCTGTCAAGACTGCGTTTTGCCCAAAAAGCGGCGCAGAATGTCATCCTCCTGGCGTGCGGCACATGGCTGCTCTTGCCGCCTTCGCCCGCAATGGCTACATGTCGGCAACCAATCGGAGACCGGCATGATAGCCCTCATTCAGACCATTGTCCTGGCGCTTGACATTTATTGGTGGATCATCATCGCTTCGGCGATTTTCTCATGGCTCTACGCCTTCAACGTCGTCAACTCGCGCAACCAGTTCGTCGATAGCGTCAGCAACATGCTCTTCCGGCTGACCGAGCCGGCGCTGCGGCCTATCCGCCGCTTCTTGCCCGACCTCGGCGGAATCGACATTTCACCGATCATCCTGCTTCTGATCCTGTTCTTCCTGCGGCAGTTCCTGCTCACCACGGTGGCGCCGCTGGTCGTTTGATCCGGCATTCCATGAGCGCGTCGTTTCGCATGCGTAACGACGGCGTCGACCTGTTCGTCCGGCTGACGCCGAAAGCGGCGATGGACAGGCTCGAAGGCATTGAGACCTCGGCAGACGGGCGAAGCCATCTGAAGGCGCGCGTCCGCGCCGTGCCGGAAAACGGCGCCGCCAATCAAGCGCTCGAACGGCTGGTCGCCAAGGCGCTGGGAGTGCCGCGATCGGCCGTCTCGGTCGTCGCCGGCGGCACGGCCCGGCTGAAAACGCTGCGCATCCTCGGCGATCCGGCTGCGCTGGCGAAAGCCATCGAGGCGCTGGGTGGCGATTGAACCGTCCCATTCCTTCGCCCCCCTCTGTCCTGCCCTCTTTGCCAAGACTTGGCATCTCCCCCACAAGGGCAGGGCTATCGCAGGTGGAAAGCCGAGGCTTTCGCTCTACGATGTACCCCCACCCCTAACCCCTCCCCACAAGGGGGAGGGAGACTTCCGGTGGCGCTGACCTCGGCAAATTGCCTGCCTTTCGGCGCCAAGGGGAAAGTAAAGGCGCGCGGCAGCTTTCCCTCCCCCTTGTGGGGAGGGTTAGGGTGGGGGTCCACCTTCGCAAGAATCCAAATGCGATTGCCCTGCCCCAAGGGGGGAGATTGGCAGCTTCGCTGTTCAGACCAGCCCGCGCTTGACCATCATCGCTTCGGGCGACGGCATCTTGCCGCGGAAGGCGGTGTAGAGTTCTTCCGGGTCCTTGGAACCGCCGGCGGCATAGATGTTTTTCCTGAGCCGCTCGGCCAGCGCCGGATTGAACGGGTCGCCCGTCTCCTCGAAGGCGGCGAAGGCGTCGGCGTCGAGCACCTCCGACCACATGTAGGAATAGTAGCCTGCCGAATAGCCGTCGCCGGAAAATATGTGGCCGAAATGCGGTGTGCGATGGCGCATGGCGATGGTGTCGGGCATGTTGAGCTTTTCGAGCGTTTCGGATTCGAAACGAAGCGGCTCCTCCGGCGCATCCGGCCGCGCGTGGTAGGCCATGTCGACCAGTGCTGAGGCGGTGAACTCGACCGTGGCGAAGCCGGCGCCGAAGGTGCGCGCCGCGAGCATCTTGTCGACCAGCGCCTTCGGCATCGGTTTGCCGGTCGTCACATGCAGCGCATGCTTTTCCAGCACCGCCGGCACCGTCAGCCAGTGCTCGTAGAGTTGCGAGGGCAGTTCGACGAAATCGCGGCTGACCGAGGTGCCCGCGACCGATGGCCAGGTGACGTCGGTCAGCATGCCATGCAGCGCATGACCGAATTCGTGGAACAGGGTCTTTGCCTCATCAACCGACAAAAGTGCTGCTTCGCCTTCCGGCGGCTTGGCGAAATTCATGATGTTGTAGATGACCGGCTTGGAGCCATGGCCAAGCTTGTAGCCGGACTTCAGCGCGCTCATCCAGGCGCCGGAGCGCTTTGAGGGCCGCGCGAAATAGTCGGCCAAGAACAGACCGCGCTCGCTGCCGTCGGCATTCCTGACGACGAAAACACGTGCGTCCGGATGCCAGGTGGCAATGCCTCTCTTTTCCTCGAAGGTGGTGCGGAACAATTTTGTCGCCACGTCGAAACAGGCGTCGATGATGCGGTCGAGCTGCAGATAGGGCTTCAGCTCGGCCTCGTCGAAGGCAAACTTCTCGGCGCGCAGCTTCTCCTGATAGAAGCGCCAGTCCCAGGCGGCGAATTCTTCATTGCTGCCGGCCTCGGCCGCCAGCCGCTGCAATTCGATCTGGTCGCTTGCGGCCTTTTCCAGCGCCTTTTCCCAGACCGGGTCGAGCAGCGTATGCACCGCCTCCGGCGTCTTTGCCATGGTGTCGTCGAGCTTCAGGGCGGCGTAGGAAGCGTAGCCGAGCAGCTTCGCCTTTTCGGCGCGGAGACGCAGCATATCGCGCACCACGGCGGTGTTGTCGGTGGCGCCGCCGTTCTGGCCGCGCATGGTGAAGGCGCGGAAGGCAATCTCGCGCAGGTCACGGCGCTCAGAGAAGGTCGAGAATGGCTCGTAGATCGAGCGCGACAGGGTGACGACATAGCGGCCCTTCTGGCCGCGCATCTCGGCGGCCTCGGCCATCGCGCTTTTCAGGAATTCCGGCAGGCCGGCAAGGTCGGCCTCGTCGAGGAACAGCGCCCAGTCGCGCTCGTCGGCGAGCAGGTTCTGGCCGAAAGTGGTGCCGAGCGACGACAGTTCCTCATTGATCGCCGCCAGCCGCTTTTTGCCCTCGGCGTTGAGCTTGGCGCCGGAGCGGACGAAATTTTTCCAGGTCTTTTCCAGCACCCGCAGCGTTTCGGCATCGAGCTTCAGGGCCTCGCGGCGCTGGTAGAGATCGTCGATGCGGGCAAACAGCCTCTCGTTCATCGAGATCGCCGAGAAATGCCGCGACATCTTTGGCGAGATGTCGCGCTCCAGCGCCTGGATCGCCTCGTTGGTGTGGGCGCCGGCCCGGCACCAGAAGATCGACGAGACATGGTCGAGCGCCTCGCCGCCGAGCTCGAGTGCTGCAAGCGTATTCTCGATGGTCGGCGTCTCGGTATTGCCTGCTATCGCCTCGATTTCGGCCTCATGCGCCGTTAATGCCGCACCGAAAACCCCGAAAAAATCGCCGTCGCCGATGCGGGTGAAATCGGGCAGGCCGAGCGGCCCTTGCCAGGCGGTCAGAGGATGGGCGGCGAGGTCGACGGCGGACGGCATGGGCAAACTTTCGCTGAGTGGCGGGATGAGGCAAGGCGGGACCATCACCGATGTAAGGCGCTGGCTTGCCGCACGCAATATCGCGGCCGGTCAGTAGCCGTCGCAGTTTTCCGCGATCGCCGCCTGCGAACTGGCGGTGATGCGGTTATCGGCGATCGCGAAGGTTTCCTGCATCAGCATGTCGTTGTTGGGGAAATCATAGCAGGCGATGACGGTGGTGACGCCGCCTTCGGTCTTCTCGATCCGATGCCGGATTTCAGCCCCGGCGACAGCGCCTTGCCAGTCGTCGATGGAGGCGATGAATTCCTGCTTGGTCTGGACGACGCCGAGATCGTCGAGTTTTATCCGGACGTCGTCGGCAAGCAGATCCGACAATTCCGTGCGATCGGCGACCAGCAGCGCCGCGTACCAGCGGTCGATGAGCGCGCCGTCATCGGCGCGGGCGGACATGACTGAAAACAGCAGCGCCGCTGCGGCCAAGGTGATCGAACGGCATACCATGCAACCCTCCTACGTCATCTCCGGCCGCTCGAAGTCACCGGTGTCCTTGTTCATCACCCAGAGTTCGCCGGTCGAGATGTCGAACCAGGCGCCGTGCAGCGACAGCCGTCCCTTGCCTTCCAGAATCGAGACGCAGGGAAAGGTCCTGAGATTGGCGATCGAATAGCGGATCGAAATGCGCTCGAGCGCGGTCTGCCGCTCGGTCGCCGTCATGAAGGTGCTGGACGACACGGTCTCGGCTGCCGGCGCAATCAGGCTCATCCACTTGCCGATGAAGTCGCCGGGCGACAGGGGCGCTGCCGTACTGTCGAGTGCCGCGCGGATGCCGCCACAGCGGCCATGGCCCATCACCACGATGTTCTTCACCTTGAGGCTCTGCACGGCGAATTCGAGCGCCGCCGAGGTCGAGTGGAACTGGTCGTCGGGCGCATAGGGCGGCACCAGATTGCCGACATTGCGCAGCACGAAGAGTTCGCCGGGGCCAGCCTCGAAGATCGCCTCGGGAGCCGCGCGCGAGTCGCAGCAAGCAATGATCATCGTTTCGGGGGCCTGGCCCTCGCGAGCGAGCGAGCGATAGCGTCCGCTTTCGGCGAGATAGCGGCCACTCATAAAATTGCGGTAACCGGTGAGCAGATGGTCAGGGAGATGAGGCATTGGCGGCGTCTGGAGCCTTTCCGGGTTAGGCGGCAGCTCTTTTAAGTCAGGAAGGCTCTAGCGGCAAAAGCCGGTCGCGAGCAATGCCGAATCGCGGATGGCTGCAATTGCCATGCTGGAAGGCCCCCTCATCCGGCCTCGCTACGGCGACCTTCTCCCCAAGACGCAAATGTGTGCGCACGCTAGCCCAGCTGGGGAGACGGTGCCCCGAAAGGGCCGGATGAGGGGGCCTTCGCCCAATGCGATTGTCTCGCCGATAGATGGGACGAAGAAATTCATGCCCAGATTGCCACAGGGATGCCAAAACGGTCGGCGAGCGGCGGATCCGGAAACGGCCTTGCCTCGCCGCTGGCGATACGGCCGGCGATCAGCATCATCACTGCGGCGTCAAGAAAGTCGTCGGCAGCAGCGCCTCGCGGCGGCGTCCGGTCGAGAAAGCCCCTGCTATAACCGTGCCGGCAAAGCAGCGCCTTGCGTTCCGTCATGCCGGCCGGGTTGACGGCGCCCTTGATCTTCTTCGGCAAGTGCATTGCCTGATCGTTGTTCAGCCGGCAGAACGCGACTTCCGGGTGCGATTCGAAGACGCGGCTGCGCAGTTCGGGACGCGCGATCAGCACCGCATCGATCTCGCGGATCTTGGCAAAGATGCCAAAAGCCTGGATCGAGACGCCGCGCGGCGGATCGGAGGTCGCCTTGGCCACTTCGCTTGCCTGGCGATGTGCGGCATACCAGGCCCCGATCGTGGTGAAGCCATCTGTATGCGCGTAAAGCGCCGCACGCGAGGGGATGGCGAAGACACTGGATTGCCTGTTACCAAGCAGCGGCCGCACCAGCGCTTCAGGCCCGCGTCCGCCGTTTTGCGAAAGATCGGGCAGGCCGATCGGCATGTCGACAGCGACTGTCGCATCGGCGGGCAATGCGTCGAGCAGTGCTGCGAAGCTGGGAAAAACGGCTACCGAAGGTGCTGCGCCCGGATCGCGGCGAACGGCGATCCAGCCGGCCTTGCAGCCATCGACGCCGACAACAGTCACGCTCTTTTGTCCCGCCCCGGATGCAGGAGATGGCGAAGCTGCACCATCGCCATCGGGTGCGACAAGCTCTGTGCGTCGGTTTCGAGCTGCAATTCGTCGCCGCCGCGCTTGGCGGTGCGCGCCAGGATCTCGTAGACCGCCGCCGTGGTCGACTGCAGTGCCTTGATCGCCGGCTGACCGGACAGGATGCGCGCCAGATAGACGGCCGCCGTCAGGTCGCCGAGGCCATTGGGCGGGTTGTCGATGAGGCGATGTTCGGCGAGCAGCGCCTGGTTGCCGTTGAGCAGCAGATTGCCGGTGCCGCCGGCCATCATCGCCGGCGCGGAAGTGACCAGCATGGTCGACGGCCCGGCATGAAGGGCGGCCGCCATCACCGCTTTCAGGTCGGGCAGCGGCGCTTCCGCCATCCATTCCAGCTCGTAGCGATTGGGCGTGGCGATGTCGGCGATCGGCATCAGCCGGTCGCGCATGGCAATGGCGGTGGTCTCCGGCACAAAGAGCCCGCCCGAATCGCCCATCACCGGATCGCAGATATAGACGGCGTCCGGCGTCTTCGCCTTGACCGCGCCGACCAGCGAGGCGACGGCGTCGGCCTGGCCGCCTTCGCCGAGGTAGCCGGACAGCACCGCGCCGACCTCGCCCAGCCATGGCGCGCGCTCGAGATCGGCCATCAGCGCCTTGAATTGATCGAGCGGCGGCACGATGCGCGTCGCCCGTCCATGGCCCGGATGCCAGGGCAGGATGACGGTCGGCACCGCCCACACCGGAAAGCCTAGCGTCTCCAGCGCAAAGACCGCGGCGCGGTTGCCGACCGAGCCGCGCGCGACATGGCTGGAAATGACGATGACCGCGCGCGGCGCGTCGTGTTCTTCAGTGCTCACGAGGTTCCTAACTTTGGCTGACGAAAACCACGAGCCAGATCAACAGGCCAATGGCGATAACGAACCCCAGCGCCCGGCCAATGCGCGTGCCCCAATATTCGATCGGGTCCGACTGGTCGGCGTCTGCAGCAGTGACGTGATCGCGCGCGCCCTTCGCGGTCCGCGCAATGAACGAGGTGCCGCCCGGGTCGGTTTCACGTGCCACGCGCTCGATGATGCGGCGCGATTCGTCGTCGCTGTCCTGGCGTTCCGCCATGGCAATGCCCTGCTTTCACGGCGACTTTAACCCGTTCGCCCGGCCAATCACAGGGCCTGGCGGTGAATGATGAAAGGACCAGTAAGGGCTCCCAGCGGAGGTCATGTTCTCGCGCACGGATTGTGGTAATGCTTCGCCGATTAGTCTCATTGAGGGATCTTTCCATGCTTGCCCTTTCCTCCCCTTTCGTCTTCCGCAATCTGCCTGCTTTGCTGATGATGGCGATCGTGCTGCCGCTACTGGCCGGCTGCGGCTACAACACCATCCCGACGGCGGAGGAAAACGCCAAGGCCGCATGGAGCCAGGTGCTGAACCAGTACCAGCGCCGCGCCGACCTCATTCCCAATCTGGTCGAGACGGTCAAGGGTTATGCCGCGCACGAGAAGGATACGCTCGATGCCGTGGTCGAGGCGCGCGCCAAGGCGACGCAGGTGACGGTGACGCCGGAAACGCTAAGCGATCCGGAAGCCGTCAAGAGATTCCAGGACAGTCAAGCCGGCCTGACCAGCGCGCTGTCGCGGTTGCTGGCGGTGGTGGAGAATTATCCCGATCTCAAGGCCAATCAGAATTTCCTGGCGCTGCAGGCGCAGCTCGAAGGCACCGAAAACCGCATCGCGGTCGCCCGCCGCGACTATATCCAGGCGGTGCGGGAGTACAATCTGACGTTGAGGACCTTCCCGTCGGTGATTTGGGCGACCCTGTGGTTCCGCGACAATCAGCCGTTCGCCAACTTCACCATCGAGGAAGACAAGATGCAGACGCCGAAGGTCGATTTCGGCACGCAGCAGGGCGGGTGATCGCTCATTAGATCTGGTCTCCTGTTGACCTTGCACTTTTTCGCGCCCCCCTCTGTCCTGCCGGACATCTCCCCCACGAGGGGGGAGATTGGCAGTGCTTGCGAAGGCGACCATTCACCAGCTTCAGGAGTTGGCGAAAACGGCCGCGATAGTCGATCTCCCCCCAAGTGGGGGAGATGTCCGGCAGGACAGAGGGGGGCGCGAAGGAACGCCAACCTGGCATTCCTGTTCATCGTCCTAAGCCTTCTCTTTCTCCCCCTCACCGCCTTTGCCGCCGAATTGCCTGCCCTGACCGGGCGGGTCGTCGACAATGCCGCTATCATCGACGCCGCGACCGAGGCGGCGCTGACCCGGAAGCTTGCCGATTTCGAAGCCAAGAGCTCGGACCAGATCGTCGTCGCGACAATCAATAGCCTCGACGGCGAGGAGATCGAGCCCTACGCCAATCGTCTGTTTCGCGCCTGGAAACTCGGCCAGGCCGGCGAGGACAATGGCGTGCTTCTGCTGGTCGCCAACAACGATCGCAAGATGCGCATCGAGGTCGGCTACGGACTGGAAGGCACGCTGACCGACCTGCACACCAGGCTGATCATCGAAAACGACATGGTGCCAGCCTTCCGCGCCGGCGACTTCTCCGGCGGCATAGCCAAGGCCGTCGACGACATGGTCATGGTGCTGGAAGGCAATCCTGAAGAACTGGAAGCGCGCGGCGAACGCAACCAGCAGCCGCCATTCAACACCGACGATCTGTTCTTTGCGATCTTCATAAGCATCTGGGCGATCATCTTCTTCGGCAGCATCGCCGCCTCCATCCTGCCGCCGATCTTCGGCCGGAAACTCGGCCCCGGCCGCTATCGCTGGCTGGGCATGACCTTCGAGCCGGGCCGGCGATCATCTGGCGGCTGGTCGGGAAGTTCTGGCGGGGGATGGTCGTCGGGTTCAAGCGGCGGCGGCTTTTCCGGCGGCGGTGGCTCGTCCGGCGGCGGCGGCTCATCGGGAAGCTGGTGACGGCATGACAAGATGCGCCATCCGCTCACCAGCTTCCGGCCGTTTCGCAGCGACGATCGGCGCTGCCTTGGCGGCCATGGCGGTGCTGCTGGTCGGCTTCACCGCTCTCGCCGCTGAATTGCCTGTTCTGACCGGACGGGTCGTCGACAATGCCGGTATCATCGACGCCGCGACCGAAGCGGCGCTGACCCGGAAGCTTGCCGATTTCGAAGCCAAGGGCTCTGACCAGATCGTCGTCGCGACGGTTCCTAGCCTCGACGGCGAGGAAATCGAGCCCTACGCCAATCGTCTGTTCCGCGCCTGGAATCTCGGCCAGGCTGGCGAGGACAATGGCGTGCTTTTGCTGGTCGCCAAGGACGACCGCAAGATGCGCATCGAGGTCGGCTACGGGCTGGAAGGCACGCTGACCGATCTGCACACCAAGCTAATCATCGAAAACGACATGGTGCCGGCCTTCCGCGCCGGCGACTTCTCCGGCGGCATAGCCAAGGCCGTCGACGACATGGTCATGGTGCTGGAAGGCAATCCGGAAGAACTGGAGGCGCGCGGGACCCGCAATCCGGCCGAAAGCAATGCCGTCGATCCCATCGTCGCGCTGTTCATCATCGTGTGGGCGACGCTGTTTTTAGGCGGCCTGGCGATGGCGTTCCTGCCGCCGATCTTCGGCACGAAGCTGTCGCCGGGCGTGTATAAGTGGCTCGGCATGACGTTTCGCTATGGCCAAAGGTCGGGTTCCGCGTCCTCGGGCGGCGTCTGGACAACCGGCACCGGCAGCGGCTGGTCATCGGGCCGTTCCGGCGGCGGCTGGTCGTCGGGCGGTGGTGGCGGAGGGTTTTCGGGCGGCGGCGGCTCGTCCGGTGGTGGCGGTTCCTCAGGAAGCTGGTGAGACACAACATGGCAACACGACCGATCAGCCCCGAGGATCATGACCGCATCGCCAAAGCGATCCGCGCTGCCGAATCACAAACCGATGGCGAAATCTACTGCGTGGTGGCCCATGCCAGCGACGGCTATTTCTTTCCGGCGGCCTTCATGGCGACGCTGGCCATGCTCGTTGTCAGCCTCGCCGTCAGTTACGGGCTGGAAGCGTGGTGGCTGTCGATCCGCGTGCCGCATTTCGTTATTGCGCAGCTTCTGGCGCTGGCCTCGGTGCTTGTCCTGTTGTGGGCGCTGCCCGGCTTGCGCATCCACCTGGTGCCGAGACGGCTGCGTTACCAGGCCGCGCATGGCAATGCGATAAAGCAGTTCCTCGCCCACAACGTCCATCGCACCACGGCGCGCACCGGCGTGCTGGTCTTCGTTTCGATTGCCGAACACTACGCCGAAGTGATCGCCGACAGCGGCATCGACAGCCGTGTCGGCCAGGATGTCTGGGACGGCGTCGTCCGCGACCTTACCGCGCATGCCCGCGACGATCGTCTCGCCGATGGCTTCATCAAGGCGATCGAAGCGACGGGTGCGGTGCTGGCCGAGCATTTCCCGGTTTCTACCGGCGACGCCAACGAGCTGGACGACCATCTGGTCGAAATCTGAGTCGTTACGAACGGCTTCTTTCAGCATTCAACGGCACGTCTATCGTCTGTGCGAAAGCTTGGGAGCCGCTGACCGGACTCTTGCAATCGGGCGATGCGGGTTTATGGTTAACCAATCATGAAGACGCTGAGCATCGACATCAGGAAAGCCGAGCCGCGCGACGCAAGCGCCATCGCCGACGTGCACCTGCTGGCCTGGCGCGGCGCCTACTCCGGCATCATCCCGCATCGCACGCTGACATCGATGATCAATCGCCGCGGCGCCGACTGGTGGGCGAACGCCATCCGTCGTGCCGCCACCGTTCTGGTCGTCGAGATCGGCGGCAAGGTCGCCGGCTACGCCACGATCGGCAAGAACCGCGCCCGCGAGCTCAAGCAGCAGGGCGAGATCTACGAACTTTACGTGCGCCCGGAATATCAGGGCATCGGGCTCGGCAGCCGGCTATTCTCGGCCGCACGGGCGCGACTGGCAGACCACGGGCTGAAAGGCATGGTGGTGTGGGCGTTGGAGGACAACCAGAGCGCGCTCACCTTCTATGCCGGCGCCGGCGGCCGCGACGTCGCCGAGGGCGTCGAGGTCTTCGAGCAGAAGGCTCTGAAGAAGGTCGCCTTCGTCTGGGAATGACTTAGCCTCGTCATCCCAGGGCGGAGCAGGAGCGAAGCGACGTCGCGGAGACCCTGGGATCCATGCCGTAACTTTAGAGCGTAGCGACGGTGCAGAACCTCTGATGCCGAACAGGGCGGAGAGGATCGCGGCTTTCATTCTGCGCCGCTGCATTCTTCGGCTGATTTCACGGAATGGATCCCAGGGTCTGCGCTCCGCTTCGCGTTCGCTCCGCCCTGGGATGACGAAGTCATGATGTCCTCAGTACCATTCGCCGCATTGCACCATGCGCCGCTGCCCGCTATCGGTCTCCAATCGAAAGAGGGACAAAAGCCATGCGTATCGAAGCCATCGCCATCGGAAAGAACCCGCCGGAGGACATCAACGTCATCATCGAGGTGCCGATCGGCGGCGAGCCGATCAAGTACGAGATGGACAAGGAGGCCGGCACGCTGTTCGTCGACCGCTTCCTGCACACCTCGATGCGCTATCCCGGAAATTACGGCTTCGTGCCGCACACGTTGTCGGGTGACGGCGACCCGATCGACGTGCTGGTCTGCAACACGCGCGCGCTGGTGCCGGGCTGCGTCATCAATGTGCGGCCGATCGGCGTGCTGGTGATGGAGGATAATTCCGGTCTGGACGAAAAGATCATCGCGGTGCCTTCGCCCAAGCTGACGCTGCGCTACGAGAACGTCACCGAATACACGCACCTGCCCGACATCACCCGCCAGCAGGTGCAGCATTTCTTCGAGCACTACAAGGATCTCGAACCCGGCAAATGGGTCAAGATCGAGGGCTGGCACGACGCCGCCTACGCCAAGAAGATGATCGTCGAGGCGATCGAGCGGGCCAAGGCAAACAAGTAGCCGAACGCCTGAAGTTTGCGAGCAAACTCCTGGCGTAGCGCCGCCCCTCATCCGCCTGCCGGCACCTTCTCCCCGTGAACGGGGAGAAGCCCGCTGACCTCGACCTTGGCGCCCATTCAGCAACGCTGGTAATTGGCGAAACCATTCATGGCGGCGTCTTTCTCCCCGTCACTATACGGGGAGAAATGCCCGGCAGGGCAATGAGGGGCAGCGCGGACCGACGATACTTGATTGACGCGCTGAGGTCGTTTCAATGCGCGCTCCTAATTATCGACACGGCCGAAATCGGGCGTGTTGCCGATCACCACGCGCTTGCCCTTGCCGCAGGCAAAGGTCCGCGCTTTCTCGTCGGCGAGCTTGCGCGCCTCGTCGTTGGCCGCCGGATTGCCGGTGGCCAGCACCAGGCCGACGGTGCAGCCCTCATAGTTCTCCGGCTGGGCGACCTTGGCGACGATCAGCACCTCGGTCGGTTTGTTCTCCCCCTCGGGATTGCTGATCGAGCGACGGTGGATGACAGCGAAAGGAATGGCGAGATCGCCGTTCGTCTCAATGCGCCACTCGAGTTTGGGTGCAGCCGAATTAAGTCCGATAAAACTTTCCCAGACCGCGGTCATGTCGCTGGGCGGAAAACCATAGAACAGCGATTCCCGGGCATCGTCGTAGGAAATCAGTACCGGGTAGCCGCGATAGCCCGAGCAAACAAGACTGGCCCAGTCGCCGTCGCCTTCCTCCGCCTGCGCATAGGTCACGCAGTCCTTCTTCCCGTCGAGATCGGTGTAGGTGCTGGAAATGTCACCGGCCTGGGCGGCCTGGCAGAGGCCGGCGAGGGCAAGCGGGATCAGAACAAGGCGACGCATCGCGAACAACTCCGTTTCGGGGCTGCCGCACGGTATCGTTAAACGCTATTTCTTCAAGCTCGCTTCGATCAGCAGGTCGGCGTTGCGTGCCACAGACTTCGCCGGTCCGCCGGCACCGAACAGCTGGCCAGTGATATAGGCGCCTTCGATCAGGAGCAGCAGCCCGTCGCCCAGCGTATCGGCGTCGCCGGCACCCATCGCCGCCGCCATGGCGCGCAGGCGTCGGCGCAATTCCTGCTTGTTGGCCTCGCTCACGACGCGGGCCGGGTGGCCACGTTCGGGATATTCGACGGCCGCGTTGGTCATGCCGCAGCCGCGATAGTCGGGTTTTTGCGTGCGTTTGCCGATGCGGGTCAGGAAGGCGGCGATCTGCGCGCGCGGATCGCCGGGATGGGCAGCCACCGCCTCGTCAAAGCGGGCCCAGAACTCGAGGTCGTATTGCCGCAGATAGGAGGCGGCCAATTCGTCCTTGGAGGGAAAGCTGCGATAGAGGCTGGGCTTGGTGACGCCGGCACGCCGCACGATCTCGTCGACGCCGATCGCCCTGATGCCTTGCCGGTAGAACAGGTCGCGGGCAACGCGAAGGATTTTTTCGCCGGCGCGGGGCGGGACTACTTCATCCGCTTTGATCGCTGGTTCAATGCTTTTGATTCTCGACACGGTGTTGCCTGCTTGACAATGTTACCGATCGGTACGTATACCTCGGTGCAATAGCAACGTACCGGTCAGTAACATGATAGTCCAATCCCGCCCGTTTGGCCAGCGCTACGCTTTCGTCGTGGTCGCCGTCATTTTCCTGTGCCTGCTGATTGCGGCGGGCCTGCGGTCGGCGCCGGCCGTCATGATGCTGCCGCTGGAGGAGAGTTTCGGCTGGCGGCGCGACGTCGTCTCGCTCGCCGCGGCCATCGGCATCTTCCTCTACGGCCTGACCGGGCCGTTTGCCGCGGCACTGATGGAGCGGATCGGGCTGCGCCGCACGCTGCTGGCGTCACTGGTGGTGATGTCGGGTTCGACGGCGCTCAGCCTGTTGATGACCGAGCCCTGGCACCTGCTTCTCACCTGGGGCGTATTCTCGGGCGTCGGTTCCGGCGCGGTCGCCACGGTGCTCGGTGCCACCATCGTCAATCGCTGGTTCAAGACCAATCGCGGCCTGGTGATGGGCCTGATGTCGGCCTCCGCAGCCACCGGCCTGCTGGTGTTCCTGCCGCTGCTCGCCGCGCTCGCCCAGTCGGGCGGCTGGAAGCCTGTCGCCATCGCCATTGCGGCCGCCACCGCCTGCCTGGTGCCGCTGGTCTGGCTGCTGGTGCCGGAGCGTCCGGCTTCGATCGGCATGGTGCGCTATGGTGCTGACGCCGACGACGTGCCGCCGGTTCCACCGGCCTCGCAGGGCAATTTTCTCACGCACACGTTCAGCACGCTGCGCCGTGCCGTCGGCACGCGCGTGTTCTGGTATCTGTTCGCCACCTTCTTCATCTGCGGCTTCACCACCAATGGACTGGTCGGCACGCACCTGATCGCGTTTTGCGGCGATATGGGCATCGGCCAAGTGCAAGCCGCCGGCCTGCTGTCGCTGATGGGCATCTTCGACCTGATCGGCACGACGCTGTCGGGCTGGCTCACCGACCGTTTCGACCCGCGCAAGCTGCTCGGCGTCTATTATGGCATCCGCGGCTTGTCGCTGATCTATCTGCCTTATTCCGGCTTTTCGTCGACCAGCCTGATCATCTTCGCCGTGCTCTACGGATTGGACTGGATCGCCACCGTGCCGCCGACGCTCAGGCTGTCGAACGAGGCGTTCGGCGACCGCAGCGGGCCGATCGTCTTCGGCTGGATCGTCGCCGGCCATCAGGTGGGTGCGGCGGCGGCCGCTTTCTTCGGCGGCACCATGCGTGAATTGCAGGGCAATTACGAACTTGCCTTCCTCATCGCCGGCATGACGGCAATAGCCGCAGCCTGCATCTCGCTGTTGATCAACACCAGCCGTCCGGCCTTCGAGCCGGAACCGCAGGCGGCTTGAGCTGTGACGGCTGAGCGCTAATCTCCCCCTTGAGGGGGAGATGGCCGCGAAGCGGCCAGAGGGGGTCGGTCCGACCGGGCTCGGCCCCTTATCGCAGATACAGGAGGTCGGCGCTCCACGCGAGACGACCCCCTCTGTCGCCTTCGGCGACATCTCCCCCTCGAGGGGGGAGATTCGCCAGCCTGTTGATCGTCAGAAAACCTTCATGGTTTCGAGATGTGCCTGAAACATTGAGGCTGGACCTTGGCGGCGCCGTTCAACGCCATCCAGGAGACAGCCATGAACAAGATTTCGATGACCCGGCGCGCCTTCGTCACGTCCGTGAGCGCCGCCGGCCTCGTCGGCGTATCGGGCCTCGCGCTTCCCTATTATTCGCGCGCCAATCAGCGGCCCGCCTTCACCCATGGCATCCAGTCGGGCGATGTCGACGCAACCAGCGGCGTGGTGTGGACTCGCACCGACCGCCCTTCGCGTGTCATGTTCGAAGTGTCGTCGACGGAGAATTTCGCCAACGCCTTGCGCCTTGCGCCGCTCGATACGTCGCCGGCCAGCGATTACACGGTAAAGCGGCTGCTCACCGACCTCGCCTCCGACCAGGACATCTTCTACCGCATGATCGCGGCCGATCTCGCCGACATCAACGCCGTCTCCGAGCCGATCGTCGGCCGCTTCCGCACGGCACCGGCCTCGAAGCGTGATATCCGGTTCGCTTGGTCGGGCGATACCGCCGGCCAGGGCTGGGGCATCGACGACACCGGCATGAAGACCTACGCCACGATCGGCAAGCATACGCCCGACTTCTTCCTGCATTCCGGCGACACCATCTATGCCGATGGCCCGATGAAGGACGAGGTCGACCTTCCCGGTGGCAGCAAGTGGAAGAACAACGTCCTCATCGACGAAAAGCGCAAGGTTGCCGAGACGCTGGACGAGTACCGCGGCCAGTGGAAGTACAATTTGATGGACGGACATGTGCTGGGGCTCAACGCCATCTGCCCGACCTTCTACCAGTGGGACGACCACGAGGTGGTGAACAACTGGTCGGATTCGAAGGACCTGAGCGCCGACGACCGCTACTCGGAAAAAAACATCCATGTGCTGGCGGCACGCGCCGCGCGCGCCTTCCACGAGATGACGACGATCCGCTACGAGCCGTCGGAACCGGGGCGCGTCTATCGCAAGATCGCCTACGGGCCGCTGCTCGAAGTGTTCTTCCTCGACATGCGTTCCTATCGCGGCGCCAACGGCCCCGGCATGCAGGATACGGTGACGTCGCAATCGCGCATCCTCGGCGAACAGCAGACGAAGTGGCTGAAGCGCGAACTGGCAACCTCCAACGCGACCTGGAAAATCATCGCCGCCGACATGCCGCTCGGTCTCGTCGTCTGGAACGACGCCACCAAGAAGGCCGGCGCCGAGGCCATCAGCAATGGCGACAATGGCCCGGCCAAGGGCCGCGAGCTGGAAATTGCCGACCTCCTTCGCTATATAAAGAATGCCGGTATCACCAACACCGTCTGGCTGACCGCCGACGTGCACTACACGGCGGCGCATTACTACAATCCTGATAAGGCGCAGTTCCAGGACTTCAATCCGTTCTGGGAATTCGTCTCTGGTCCGCTCCATGCCGGTACGTATGGACCCAATGATTTCGACATGACCTTCGGCCCGGAGCTGAAATTCATCAAGGCGCCAACCGCCGAGCAGGGGCAGAACCTGCCACCCTCGGCCGGCCTGCAGTTCTTCGGCCTTGTCGACATCGACGGCGCCTCTGAACAGATGACGGTGCGGCTGATGGATCGCGACGACAATGAACTCTACAAGGTCACGCTCGATCCGGTGCAGTCGGCGTGAGGGGACTGGGTCACCTTGTATCAAGCCTGGGTGACGTCGTGCTGCCCCTGATTGCCCTGCCGGGCATTTCTCCCCGTAAACGGGGAGAAAGTGGCCCGCATCGAAGATTTCGCTAATCGCGAACGTTGCAGAAGGAGAGCCGACATTTCGCGCAGCGGGCTTCTCCCCGTTTACGGGGAGAAGGTGCCGGCAGGCGGATGAGGGGCCGCGCCGGCGTTGGCAAGATTTCAGGAAGGGCCGATCCGATCTTTTCAACAATGTGCCGAAAGCAGCCCTAATCTGGATAGCAAACGGTGGGAATTTTGGGCCAAACAGCGCTGTCGCAGTTGGCAGCCTCCTGCCTCTGCTTGAAGGCGGCACTAACCGGCCCGGTCACCACCGGGTCGACGCCATCGGGAGCATCGGCAAACAACTGCTCCGCCGTTCGTGTGTCGGACGGCAGGGCAGGCCGTGTGTCCTTCAACGACGCGGCCGATTGTGCCGCGCCTGCCGCAAGGAGGACGGCGAGGGCAGCCCATGCGATTGGCCGGTATTTGATGCCCGTATTGCTCATGAAATTTGAACTGTCCCGACCGCGAAAGGTTCCGCTTTGGTTAATAACTCCATTTCACACCAAGACGCTTAAGATTTGGTGACCATGTATTTGGTGGCACGCCTCCTCTTTCGCAATTGCGAAAAACCCTGTATGAGCCGCCCAACCGAAAGAGGCAGCGCCTTTTGGCCTGCTGCCTGCAACGCTCCCGAGACCACAACATGAAAATTCGTAATATCGCGATCATCGCGCACGTCGACCATGGAAAAACCACCCTCGTCGACCAGCTCCTGAAACAGTCCGGCTCGTTCCGCGACAACCAGCGCGTTGCCGAACGCGCCATGGATTCGAACGACTTGGAAAAGGAACGCGGCATCACCATCCTGGCCAAGGCGACTTCGGTCGACTGGAAGGACACCCGCATCAACATCGTCGACACTCCCGGCCACGCCGATTTCGGCGGTGAAGTCGAGCGCATCCTGTCGATGGTGGATTCGGCCATCGTGCTGGTCGACGCCGCCGAAGGGCCGATGCCACAGACCAAGTTTGTCGTCGGCAAGGCGCTCAAGGTCGGATTGAAGCCGATCGTCGTCATCAACAAGATCGACCGGCCGGATGCCCGCCACGTCGAGGTGGTCAACGAAGTGTTCGACCTGTTTGCGGCGCTCGATGCGACCGACGAGCAGCTCGACTTCCCGATCCTTTACGGCTCGGGCCGCGACGGCTGGGTCTCGGAAAACCCCGAAGGTCCGAAGGACCAGGGTCTGGCGCCGCTGTTCGATCTCGTCATCAAGCATGTGCCGGCGCCGACCGTCCATCCCGGCCCGTTCCGGATGATCGGCACCATCCTGGAAGCCAATCCGTTCCTTGGCCGCATCATCACCGGCCGCATCGAATCCGGCACGCTGAAATCCAACCAGGCGGTCAAGGTGCTGCATCATGACGGCACCCAGGTCGAAACCGGCCGCATCTCGAAGATCCTGGCTTTCCGCGGGCTCGAGCGCCAGCCGATCGACGAGGCGCAGGCGGGCGACATCGTCGCCATTGCCGGCCTGTCGAAGGGCACTGTCGCCGACACGTTCTGCGACGCGTCGGTGACCGAGCCGCTGCATGCGCAGCCGATCGATCCGCCGACCGTGACGATGTCGTTCCTCGTCAACGATAGCCCGCTGGCCGGCACCGAGGGCGACAAGGTGACCAGCCGTGTCATTCGCGACCGCCTGCTGCGCGAGGCCGAAGGCAATGTCGCGCTGAAGATCGAGGAATCGCCGGACAAGGACTCGTTCTTCGTCTCCGGCCGCGGCGAATTGCAGCTTGCCGTTCTGATCGAGACGATGCGCCGCGAAGGTTTTGAGATCGCCGTGTCGCGTCCGCGCGTCGTCATGCAGCAGGGCGAAAACGGCGAATTGCTCGAGCCGGTCGAGGAAGTCGTTATCGACGTCGACGAGGAGCATGCCGGCGTCGTCGTGCAGAAGATGTCGGAGCGCAAGGCCGAGATGGTCGAATTGCGCCCGTCAGGCGGCAACCGCCAGCGCATCGTTTTCCACGCTCCGACGCGCGGCCTGATCGGCTACCAGTCGGAACTGCTGACCGACACGCGCGGCACCGCTGTCATGAATCGGCTGTTCCATGCCTACGAACCCTATAAGGGTGAGCTGCCGGGCCGCACCAACGGCGTGCTGATCTCCAACGAACAGGGTGAATCGGTGGCTTATGCCATGTGGAACCTGGAAGACCGAGGTCCGATGGTCATCGATCCGGGCGTCAAGGTCTATCAGGGCATGATCATCGGCATCCATTCACGCGACAACGACCTCGAAGTGAACGTGCTGAAGGGCAAGAAGCTGACCAACATCCGCGCCGCCGGCAAGGACGAGGCGGTGAAGCTGACGCCGCCGATCCGCATGACGCTGGAACGCGCGCTGGCCTGGATCCAGGACGACGAACTGGTCGAGGTGACGCCGAAGACCATCCGGCTGCGCAAGCTCTATCTCGATCCGAACGAGCGCAAGCGTTTTGAGAAGTCGGCCAAAGTGGTCGGCGCCGCGTAAGCCTTTTCTTCTCAGCGGTTATGAGGGAGGGAGCACGCGCGTGCTCCCTCCCTTTTTACTTTGCCCGCCGGCAGCCGCGATAATGCCGTCGCGATCGGGCTCACCGGCCAGATCGATGCGGATCGCCGTTCCCGCTCGGGCCGGCTTGCGCAAGGCTTTGGCCCCGTCCGGACCAACGACCAGCGATCGCTTCTCTGCCCAGGCCTGAAGCCGCGATCGCGAGATGCCGAGTTCGCTGGCGAGCAACCGGTCGAGCCGCAGCGCTGTCGGCACCTCAAGCCCGAGCTGGAGCTCGAGAGCGGCGATGTTTTCCGGCCTGTCGCCGAGCATCTCCTTGTGGACGGCGGCTTCGGGAAATTCCTCGACGCGTCCGATCCTGCTTCGCAGTGCGACAACATCGAATGCATGGCGCCGCGCCAGGGCCGGGTCGTTGCTTTCGAGTGCCTGCAGCAACGCAGGCTCGATCTCGCGGCGGTTGCACCGCTCCAGAATGCCGAAATTCCAGGAATTGTCGCAATCGATGCATCGGTAGATCAGCCACGCGTCGATGCGTTTGCCGTTGGCGTTGACGCGGAATTTCCCGCGGCAGTGGTAAGGCTTCAGGCCGCCGCAGCGATTGCAGTTGATGTGAGGTCGAGGTGCGGTTTTGGGCGCGATCGCCCAGCGGATACGCAGTATAGAAGACATGCCGAAAAGCCCTTCCCGTCGGGAAGTTCGTCAGATCGGCGATGTCGAGATGCCCATGCGGGCACGGCGTGGCGAGAGGCTGCGGTGGTCGGAAATCAGGTGTCGCGGGGGATTGTGCGCGACAGCGGTTCAGCAGTGCCAAACCGGTCTCGAACCGCCACCCTGAGGAACACATGATATGAAACAGACGTCGCGAAAAGCGGCGCCATGCATTGTGTCGGGGGAGTTGACGAGACCGGCGGTTACGTAGGCAAAGTGAAGCTCGAAATTGTGTCGGGATGGAAGTTCTAGCCGCGAGGTGTCGAGCCGGTAAGCCTCTTCCTTGATCGGTGCTACCGCCGGTGGAACACTTGCGCTACAATCGAGCGATCAACGTCCCGAGCAAAGATCCCGGTCATGCACTTCACCTCGCTTCTGATCTTCGCCGCCGCCCTTTTCGTCGCCGCTGGCTCGCCCGGCCCCTCGATCGCCGCTCTGGTGGCGCGGGTCATCGCAAAGGGCTTTCGCGACGTATTCCCATTCCTGCTCGCCATGTGGATCGGCGAGGGCATCTGGCTGTCACTGGCGGTGTTCGGGCTGGCGGTGGTGGCGCAGACCTTCCATCTCGCCTTCGTCGTGCTGAAATGGGTCGGCGTCGCCTATCTCGCCTACCTCGCCTGGAAGATGTGGACGGCCCCGGTCGAGGCGCGCGAGGGCGAGATGCCGCGCGAGGAGTCGGCCGTCAAACTGTTCTTTGCCGGCATGGCGGTGACGCTCGGCAATCCCAAGATCATGATGTTCTACCTGGCGCTGCTGCCGACCATCATCGATCTCGCCTCGGTGACGGTCGTCGGCTGGATCGAGCTGACGCTGACCATGGCCGTGGTTCTGGTCGCCATCGATCTGGCCTGGGTGCTTGCGGCAGCGCAGGCGCGAAAACTGCTGAAGAGCAAGCGGGCGATGAAGATCGCCAACCGTGTCAGCGCCGGCACCATGGCCGGCGCCGCAGCGGCGATCGCGGCTCGATCCTGAGCCGGTGCGTCAACCCATTTCGATTATCGGCGCGATCTCGACACTGAAACCCGGGTCCTTCAGGATAGGACAGTCCTTGGCCTTATCGACGGCATCGTCGATATCTTTCGCTTCGATGATTGTGTAACCGGCGGTCGGATTGCTGCCGCCATTGTTCTCGACCTTACCGCCGGGCAGCACGGTCTTCGACATGCCGACCGGATTGCCACCGTCGACCACGGCCGCGCCAAGCTTGCCGTACCATCCGTTCCAGGCATCCATCGCTGCTTGCCGTTCGGCCTCCTCGGTCGGCATCTTGCCCGAGCCGTGATACACATAGAGAAATTTCGCCATGTTCTCCTCCGTTGATCGGCGGCATCAACCGGCATGCGGTCACGCCGCAGAGCGATCATCGGACCAAACCGGCAAAGACGCAACGAGAATGAGCGACAACTAATATTCGACGTAGTCACTAGACGTTGTCCAATAGGATCATGCTATCCAAAGTGCCCACCTTCCAACCGGCGAAACATCCCAATACGCCACAAGCCGAGCATCGATACCCGACATAAAGCCAGCGAACGCCACCACGTGCTGGATAAATAGAAAACCCGACGCCGACATTTGCGACTTCGGATTCGCATTCGATGCACACCAGGCGTTCCGGCTCGGATTCGTCCCAGTAGTCCTGACTGTCGCAGATAAAATGTTCGGTCGCACAGACCGTGGATGTTCGCCGCGCCACGCCTTCATCGTCAGGCATCAAGGAGAAACGACGTCGATCCGCATCCGCATCGGGCAAGCCGGAACTCGTCGACTTCAGCTCCTTCGGAGGCGTAGGCTTTCAGGAATTCCGCAATATCGCTCGGCTCGCTGCCCACCCACCACTTGCGCGACGTGTCTACTGTCATCCCGTCACCTTGCCATCGCGTGGTATTCATCGTTCGGCCGCATGTCGACCGCCGCCGCCACCCGGTTCGACATGTTGAAGAAGGCGGCGGTCGAGGCGATGTCCCAGATGTCGCGATCCGAAAAGCCGGCCTCACGCAGCGCTGCACGATCGGCCTCGACGATCTTGTCCGGCTGCTCGGTCAGCTTCACCGCGAATTCAAGCATCGGCTTCTGTCTCGCGGAAAGGTCGGCGGCGCGGAAGTTCATCACCATCATCTCGCCAAAGGCCGGGTCGCCGGAAAGCTGGCGCACCGCCGCGCCATGGGCGGCGAGGCAATAATAGCAATGATTGATGGAGGAGACGGCGACCGCGATCATCTCGCGCTCCAGCTTCGACAGGCCGGATTGGCCCAGCATCAGATCGTTGTACATATCGGTGAAGGCACGCAGCTTCGTCTCGTCGAAAGCGTAGGCCAAAAGCACATTGGGAACGAGGCCGAGCTTCTCCTCGCATTTGGCGAAATAGGCCTTCGTCGCTTCGCTCAGTTCCGCGGGCGCGAGGTCAAGTGCGGTGATCTTGTCTTTCATGGCGGATTTTCTCCTCATTTTCGGTGACCCACCGGCGAATCCCGACATTTCGTCGCAAGCGGTCAAACCTTTGTCGCCAAATATCGGTCATCTGCTACCATAGTCGCAAAACATATGACGGGAGGGATTAGCGACATGGCCGGCCTGAAATCTGCAAGCCAGTTGAAAAAGATGAGCACGGCCAAGGGCAGCGAGAAACCCGGCAGGCTTGCCGATTACCTGCTGGCCCGTGCGCCGGCCGAAGATGTCGCCGCCTATGAGGTCACCGCCCTCGAACGCGCAGCCGATCTCGCCGGACGCGCCGTCGCCAGGCACAAGAAGGGCGATTGCGTCGTCGCCATAGAGGTCGATTCCGGTGTCGTCCGCCAGGGCAGGCCGATGACGGTGATCACCGTCGTCAACGACAACATGCCGTTCCTGTTCGATTCCATCCTCGGCGAGATCACCGAGAGCGCCGGCGAACCGCTGCTGGTTACTCACCCGGTCATCGTCGTCAGGCACGGCAAGAGCGGCGTCGACGAAATCCTCGGCGATGGCGGCTTTGCCAAGGGCGATCACAGTCATGAGCGGCTGAGCGTCATCCACGTCCATATCGCCCGTCTTTCGGCCGATCAGGCCGACGCATTGGCCGAGCGGCTGAAGAAAATATTAGGCCAGGTGCGCGCCGCTGTCACCGACTGGAAGCCGATGCTGGCCCGCCTCGACCAGGCAATCTCGGAGTTCCGCTACGCTCCGGTGCCGCTCGACAAGGCCCATGTCACTGAAGCGATCGCCTTTCTCGAATGGCTGCGCGACGACAATTTCACCTTCCTCGGCATGCGCGAGTTCAAATACACCGGCGGCGAGAAGAGCGGCATGCTGGAGCGCACCGACAAGCCCGGCCTCGGCATCCTCTCCGATCCCGACGTGCTGGTGCTGCGGCGCGGCACCGAAGCGGTGTCGACGACGCCGGAAATCCGCGCCTTCCTGCACGGGCCGGAACCGCTGATCGTCACCAAGGCCAATGCCAAATCGTCGGTGCACCGCCGCATCTATCTCGATTACATCGGCGTCAAGACGTACACCGCCAAGGGCGTGCTTGCCGGCGAGCTGCGCATTGTCGGCCTGTTCACCTCGACTGCCTACACGCGCTCGGTGATGAAGATCCCTTATCTCAGGTCGAAAGCCGAAACCATCATCGCCAAATCCGGTTTCAACCCTGAAGATCACTCCGGCAAGGCACTGATCAACGTGCTGGAGAGCTATCCGCGCGACGAGCTGTTCCAGGTTCCGGTGCCGATCCTGCGCAAGCACGCCGAAGCCATTTTGGGGCTGATCGAGCGGCCGCGCGTCAGAGCGCTGGTGCGCGCCGATCAGTTCGACCGCTTCGTCTCGATCCTCGTCTTCGTGCCGCGCGACCGCTACGACAGCGTCGTACGCGAGAAGATCGGCACCTATCTGAAGACGGTGTTCCAAGGCCGGCTGTCGGCCTACTACCCCGCCTTTCCGGAAGGCGGGCTGGCTCGTGTCCATTTCATCATCGGCCGTTCCGGCGGCAGGACGCCGAAGGTCGACCAGGCGACGATCGAGGCAGCGATCCGCGCCATCGTGCGGACCTGGGACGACATTTTGCGCGAGACCGCGGCCGAGACCGGCGCCGATGCGGCGCTCACGGCGATCGCCTCGCGCTTCTCGGGAAGCTATCGCGACAGCTTCTCGCCGGCGGAGGCGTTGGCCGATGCCGGACGCATCGCCAAGATCAGCGCGGCCAATCCGATCGCCATCGACTACTACCGTCATGCCAACCAGGAACCGCATCAGGCGGCGCTGAAGATCTATCACCATGGCAGCCCGGTGGCGCTGTCGCGGCGGGTGCCGGTGCTGGAGAACATCGGTTTCCGCGTGATCAGCGAGCGCACCTTCGAGGTCGGCGACGAGGCTTCCGGCATGGTCTTCATCCATGACATGGAGCTCGAAAACAGCTACGGCAAGCCGATCGACCTTGGCGACCGCGGCGCGCTGTTCGAGGACGCGTTTCTTTCCGTCTGGCGCGGCGACATCGACAATGACGGCTATAACGGCCTTGCCCAGACCGCCGGGCTGTGGTCGAGCGAGGTCACCATCCTGCGTGCCTATGGCCGCTATCTGCAGCAGGCCGGGATCCCGCAGAGCCAGGATTTCCTTGCCGCCGCGCTCAACCGCTATCCGGAGATAGCGCGTGGCCTGCATGAGCTGTTCGTCGCCCGCCTCGGACCGACGGCGGAGACGGAAGGGGTGGTCGCGGCCAAGCACCTCAAGGCCAAGATCAGGGATGCGTTGGAAGAGGTTCCCAACATCGATGACGATACCATCATCCGTCGTTACCTCAACCTGATCGAAGCCTCGCTACGCTCCAATCATTTCGTTGCCGATACGAAGGAGAAGGGCCAGTCGCTGGCGATCAAGCTCGACTCGCAGGCGGTCGACGGTCTGCCGGCGCCGCGGCCGTGGCGGGAGATCTTCGTCTACGGTTCCGAGGTCGAGGGCGTGCATCTGCGCTTCGGCCCGGTCGCCCGCGGCGGCCTGCGCTGGTCGGACCGCGCCCAGGACTACCGCACCGAGGTGCTCGGCCTGGTCAAGGCGCAGCAGGTCAAGAACGCGGTGATCGTGCCGGTCGGCGCCAAGGGCGGCTTCTATCCGAAGAAGCTGCCGATGGGCGCCGGCCGCGACGCCATCTTCGAAGCCGGCGCGTCTGCCTACAAGAATTACGTCTCCAGCCTGTTGTCGATCACCGACAATATCGGCCTGGACAGCGTCATTCCGCCAGCCGGTGTGATCAGGCGTGACCAGGACGATCCCTATTTCGTCGTTGCCGCCGACAAAGGCACGGCGACCTTCTCCGACACCGCCAACGCCATCAGCGAGAAGCATGGCTTCTGGCTCGACGACGCTTTCGCCAGCGGCGGCTCGGCCGGCTACGACCATAAGAAGATGGGCATCACCGCCAAGGGCGCCTGGGAAGCAGTCAAGCGGCATTTCCGCGAGATGAACCGCGATATCCAGACCACGCCCTTCACCGTCGTCGGTGTTGGCGACATGTCAGGCGACGTGTTCGGCAACGGCATGCTGCTGTCCGAGCAGACCCGGCTGATCGCCGCCTTCGACCATCGCGACATCTTCATCGATCCCGCTCCAGACATGGCGGCTTCGATGGCCGAGCGCCGGCGCATGTTCGCCCTCGCCCGTTCGAGCTGGCAGGACTACGACAAGACAAAACTGTCCGAAGGCGGCGTCATCGTCTCGCGCAGCCAGAAGTCGATCACGCTGCCGCCGGCCGCGGCCGCGGCGATCGGCCTCGGCAAGACGACCGCCTCGCCGGTCGAGATCATGAATGCCATCCTCAAGGCGCCGGTCGACCTTTTATGGTTCGGCGGCATCGGCACGTATCTCAGGGCATCGACGGAAACCAACCAGGATGTCGGCGACCGCGCCAACGATGCTATTCGGGTAACCGCGCTCGAAGTGCGAGCCAAAGTCATCGGCGAAGGCGCCAATCTCGGCGTGACGCAGCGGGCCCGCATCGAGTTCGGGCTGAATGGCGGGCGCTGCAATTCCGACGCCATCGACAATTCGGGTGGCGTCAACTGCTCCGATGTCGAGGTCAACATCAAGATCGCGCTGGCTTCCGCCATGCGCAAGGGGGCGCTGACCCGCCCAGCGCGCAACAAGCTTCTTGCCGAGATGACCGACGAGGTGAGCGCGCTGGTGCTGTCCAACAATTACGAGCAGACGCTGGCGCTGTCCCTTGCCCGCAAGCGCTGCCTTGCCGACATCGCCCATCAGAGCCGTTTCATGGCAGCGCTCGAGGCGCGCGGCCTGCTCGACCGCAATGTCGAAGCTCTGCCGTCGCCGGCAGCCCTTGCCGAGCGCGAGGCGCGCGGCGAGCCGTTGACCAGGGCCGAGCTCGGCGTGCTGTTGGCCTATGCCAAGATCGTGCTGTTTTCCGACATCGTCGCCAGCGACGTGCCGGACGATCCGCATTTCGACCGTGACCTGATGGGCTATTTTCCGGACCGTATGGCGAAGAAATACGCGGCCGAGATCCATGGCCATCGCCTGCGCCGCGAAATCATCGCCCGTGTCGTCGCCAACGATCTGGTTAATCGCGGCGGCCCATCCTTCGTCAACAGGCTGCAGGAAGCGACCGGCCGCAGCGCGGCCGACGTGGTCCGGACCTTCGCCGTGGTTCGCGACGGGTTTGGGTTGCCAGCGCTCTATCGCCAGATCGACGCGCTCGACAACCAGATCGACGGACAGGTGCAGCTCGACCTCTATCAGACCGTTAGCCGGCTCACCTATGTGGCCACAGGCTGGTATCTCAAGAACGATACCAGCACCGCACCGCTCGGCCAACGGATCGCCGAGTTGCTGGACGCGCGCAAGGCACTGGAGCCGAAGCTCGTTTCGCTGCTGCCGACCTTCTCGCGCGAGCGGATCGAGGAGCGGCGGCATGGTCTGTCCAAGGGTGGCGCGCCCGAAAAGCTGGCAGAACAGCTGGCGCTGACCGATGTGGCGGGCGTCGTCCCTGACATTGCGCTGACGGCCCGAACGGCGAATGCCGACATCGTCGTCGCTGCGAAGGCGTTTTTCGCGGTCAGCGATGCCTTCCGTATTCCGCGCGTCGAGGACGCGGCGCGCGGAATCGCGCCGTCCGACTACTACGATCAATTGGCTCTTTCCCGCGCCACCGATACAATCGGCGCGGCCAGGCGCGGCATCGCGGTGGCGGCGCTCACCGGCCATGCCAAGGCGGCGGACCCGGTGGCGGCGTGGCTGGAGGCCGGCGGCGAGAGGGTCGGGCGCATCCGCGAGCGGCTGCAGGCGCTGACCGAGGGCGGCGACATCACCGTGTCGCGGCTGTCGGTGGCATCGGGGCTGATCAGCGACCTGACGGCGCTGTGACGGTTTTCCACATCGCGCGGGATTGCCGGCAAGAACTGCGCTATAGAGCGAAGCGGTTTCCTGGTTCGGGGTACCGTTCGTGGGAGGGCATATGGCCGAAATAGCAGTGCAGCGGACGTCGGGACGCGGCATCTGGGGATGGATGCTGTTCGACTGGGCGGCACAGCCGCTCTTCACGGTCATCACCACTTTTATCTTCGGCCCCTATTTCGTCTCGCGTATGGCAAGCGATCCAGTCATGGGCCAGGCAGCCTGGGGCTATGGCATTGCCGCCGCTGGACTAGTCATAGCTGTGCTGTCGCCGATCCTCGGCTCGATCGCCGACCAGACCGGCCCGCGCAAACCTTGGATCGGCTTTTTCGCAGTGATCCAGATCGCCAGCCTGTGCATGCTGTGGTTCGCCGCCCCCGGTTCGAACGTTTTCCTGGTCGTGCTGTTCTTCTCGCTGGCTTCGGTAGCGGCGGAATTCTCGACGGTGTTCAACGATTCGATGATGCCGCGCCTGATGCCGAAGAGCGAGATCGGCCGCATCTCCAACATCGCGATGGGCCTTGGCTATCTCGGCGGCATGATCGCGCTGATCTTCGTGGTCTTATTCATGGCCGGTTCGCCGGAAACCGGCAAGACGATCCTCGGCCTCGACCCGGTCCTCGGGCTCGATCCGAAACTCGGCGAGGACGCGCGGGCGACAGGGCCCCTGTCGGCGGCCTGGTATCTCCTGTTCATCCTGCCAATGTTCTTTTTCACACCGGATGCGGTGAAGGGCATTCCCCTTGGCCCGGCGGTGCGCGAGGGGCTGTCGGAACTTAAATCGACGCTGGCTGAAGTGCGCCAGCGCAGCGGCATCTTCCGCTTTCTCGTCGCCCGCATGATCTATCAAGACGGCGTCATTGCGTTGCTTACGCTGGGCGGTGCCTTTGCGGCGGCGATGTTCCACTGGTCGATCACCGAGATCGGCCTGTTCGGTATCATCCTCAATGTCGTTGCCATCATCGGCTGTCTGGTTGCCGCCCGTCTCGACACGGTGCTCGGCTCCAAGGGTGTGGTCATGATCGCGCTTGTCATGTTGTCGGTCGCTACTATCGGCATCGTCTCGACCGGGCCAGGCTTCACGCTGTTCGGAGCGCTGCCGCTGTCCACCGTCGATTCGGGCGGCATGTTCGGCACGGCGGCGGAAAAGGCCTACATTCTTTACGGCTTGCTGATCGGACTGGCCTTCGGACCGGTGCAGGCGTCGTCACGCTCCTACATGGCGCGCAGCGTCACCCCAGCCGAGTCGGGACGCTATTTCGGCATCTATGCGCTGGCCGGACGGGCTACGAGTTTCCTCGCCCCATTCATGGTGGCGACCATCACCGCCGCCAGCGGATCGGCGCGCCTCGGCATGGCGGCTATCATCCTGTTCCTGGCTATCGGCATGGCGATCCTGATCCGCACGCCTTATCCGGCGGACAATCGGCAGGCGGAGTAGCCTCTTCCTTCCTTCTCCCACAAGAAGGGGAGAAGGATAACTGATCAATGCCTGAAATGCCTCACGCCGGTAAATACCATGGCGATGCCGTGGGCGTCGGCGGCGGCGATGACATCGTCGTCGCGCATCGAGCCGCCCGGCTGGATGACGGCGGTAGCACCGGCTTCGATCGCAGACAAAAGCCCGTCGGCGAAGGGAAAGAACGCGTCGGACGCGACAACAGAACCCTTGGTCAGTGGCACGGCCAGACCGGCAGCCTCGGCCGCGTCGAGCGCCTTGCGCGCAGCGATGCGTGAGGAATCGACCCGGCTCATCTGGCCGGCGCCGATGCCGACCGTAGCGCCATCTCTGACATAGACGATGGCGTTCGACTTGACGTGCTTGGCGATGCGAAAAGCGAATTTGAGATCGGCCATCTCGGCAGGCGTCGGCGCGCGCCTGGTCACCACTTTCAGGTCGAGGTCATCGACCACCGCGTTGTCACGGCCCTGGACGAGCAATCCGCCGGAAACGGATTTGACGGTGGTACCGGCGGCGCGCGGATCGGGCAGGCCGCCGGTGACCAGCAGACGCAGGTTCTTCTTGACGGCGACGATGCGGATAGCTTCTTCCGAGGCGCCCGGCGCGATGATGACCTCGGTGAAGGTTTTGACGATCTCCTCTGCGGCCTCGGCATCGAGGATCCGGTTCATCGCGACAATGCCGCCAAAGGCCGACACCGGATCGCAGGCAAGCGCCTTGGCGTAGGCCGCCTTCAGCGAGGCGCCTTCGGCGACCCCGCACGGGTTGGCATGCTTGATGATGGCGACGGCGGCGGAGCGGGCCGGATCGAACTCGCCGACCAGTTCGAAGGCGGCGTCGGTGTCGTTGATGTTGTTGTAGGAAAGCTGCTTGCCCTGAAGCTGGCGCGCCGTCGCGACGCCCGGCCGCTTGTCGCCGTCGACGTAGAAGCCGGCGCTTTGGTGCGGGTTCTCGCCGTAGCGCATCACCTGGTCCAGCCTGCCGCCGAAGGCGCGCCAGGTGGGATGCTCGATCTCCAGCGCTTCGGCGAACCAGCCGGAAATCGCCGCATCATAGGTGGCGGTGCGGGCGAAGGCCTTGGCCGCCAGCTTCTTGCGGAAATCCAGCGAGAGCGAGCCGAAATTCATCTCCAGTGCGTTGAGCACCGAGGCATAGTCCTCGGGATCGGTGACGATGGCGACATAGGCGTGGTTCTTGGCCGAGGCGCGGATCATCGCCGGGCCGCCTATGTCGATGTTCTCGACGATCGAGGCGTAAGCGGCGCCGGAGCGGCGGACATCCTCGAAAGGGTAGAGATTGGAGACGACGAGATCGATAGGCTCGATGCCATGATCGCGCATCGCCGCGGCGTGTTCGGGATCGTCGCGCACGCCGAGCAGCGCGCCATGCACGGACGGATGCAGCGTCTTGACGCGGCCGTCCATGATCTCGGGAAAGCCGGTAAGATCGGAGACATCGCGCACGACCATGCCTGCCTCAGCGATCGCCTTTGCCGTGCCGCCGGTGGAGACCAGCTCGACACCGGCCGCGGCCAGCGCCCTGGCGAAATCGATGAGCCCGGTCTTGTCGAAAACGGAAATCAGCGCGCGACGAACGGGAACGAGGTCGGGCGCGGGAATGTTCTTGGCGGCGACGGCCATGGGCTGGCGGCCTTTCACGGCTGGTTGGGAAAGTGTCCGCGCGCCGTAGCACATGAGGCCTGGAAATCAAGCCGTTTGAGCGACGTGCGTCCACTTGGACGCACAGAGTACGCTCTAACACTTTTTGATCTACGCATCGTGCTTTCCGAAAATCGATTCCGATTTTCGGGCCGATGCGCTACAGCATCCTTTGCTCCAGGCCCGGACCATTCGCCGCTGCCAACTGCAGTCTCAGCTTTTTGCCGAATGACCGGCGATGGCCGTCCGCGTCAGTTGCCAGTGGACTTCGGAAACCTCCGATGCCCTAAAGGCCAGCACGATCTGTCGGCTGCGGCGCGGGCCGCCAAGGCCAGCGAAATAGATGGATTCCTCGACCTCGGGCGCCACCTCGGCGCAGGTGAACACCCATGTGTCGGCCTGTTCGGCGGTCAGCACCAGGCGGCCGTGCTCGTCCTGGAGCAGGCCTATGGCGGGATGGATATGGAAGCGCACCGTGACGAAATCGCGGCCGTTGTTGCGGATCGCAGCATTGCCCGGCCGCAGAAAGCGATCCCTGCCGGCGAGCACATTGCCGTTCGTCGACAATTTCAGCTCGCGCTCATGCAGCAGGCCGAAGCGCGCGACATAGCCGTCGTGACGGGCCAGAAAACCCTGGCTACCCTGCTGGTCGGTGCGCTTGCAAGGCACATGCTGCGGGCCGCCGATCAACGGCGTGCCGAGCAGATCGTTGACGCGCAGCGAATGGCTGAAACGCGCCGAGGAAGTGTCGTTGAGGGTGGCGGTCGAGTGGGCGGCCGTGGCGCGGGCAAGCGGCCGAAATTCGGCGGCGCCATAGGTGTCGACGCCGGCATTGACGACATAATGCTGGCGGCCGGAGGACAATTCGAAAGCCAGGCATCCGGCGTGCGCCGCGTTGGAGACGTCGATTGGGGGCGGCGGGCCGGTATCGGCGATCACGGTGACGCCGCCCATTGAGAGGCGCTCGTAGCCTGAATGCGGCGCGTGCAGCAACGGCGCGCCGGCGGTGTCGTCGTGGCGCAGAATGGTGGCGATGCGGTCGTGGATGGTCGCGCCCATGCCATTGAAGCGGGCGACGCTGCCGTCCTGGTGGCGAAAGAAGCGCAGCGCCGGCAGCATACGGTCGATGGCGCCCATCAGCGCCGCCGGCGGAGTTTCGGCTTGATTGGCATAGGTCTGGCGCAGCGGCAGAAGGTCGGCGAGGATTTCAAGAACGGTTATCGGATTGCGGGAAACATGGCCGCCATCCGGCAGAATCTGGCGATCGAGCTCATCGGCGAGGTTGCGGGTCGCACCGCGCAGCGCCGATGCCGGCGCTGGCAGCGACAGAGCGGCAAAAGCCAGCGCGATGCGGGCGCGCAGCCTGTCCTTGCCGTTCGGCATCTCGCGTGCCATCGCCCTGAGATAGCGGATCTGCATGGCAAGCGATTTCAGGAAGGCCCGGTAGAAGGGAAATTCAGCGCCCTGCAGCACCACCGAGGAATGCTGCAGCCAGGCAATGACGCGCTTGGCCGTCGTGCCAGGCTCCCAGGCGACACCGGCAATATTGCTGCCATGCATGGCGATCCAGTCGGAGACCAGCGCCCGGGCATTGGCGGCGGCAAGCTCGGTGCCGGCGGCGCGCATATGGCGCAGCCAGCGAAAGCCGTGCAGGGCCTTTTGCCAGCCGGGATTGGACACGGCGATCTGGAAGGGCGACTTGCCGCCGGTCTCGACCATATGTCCCGACAGCGGATAGCGGCCATAGTAGATCTCGAGCGCAATCTGCGGGTCGGCCAGGCGCAGGTCTGGCGGAGCGATCAACACGCGTTCCGGCGTCCGGCCGGAGTAGCGCCAGCGATAGAGCGGCCCGGCACGCAGGCGCCGGCGCGTCTTGCGCCAGAACTCCTTCGCGACAAGCGTCCATAGACGCGTCGTGCTGCCGGCAGCGATCGCCAAAAGCCCTCCTCATACCCCTCAACCCAAAGACAAGTTATATGATTCAAGAACTTATGCGAAGGCGAATTCCATGGAGGCCTTGGCGTTCAGCCTGTTTTCCGCAGGATTCTTGCTAAAATACTCGACAAATTTTCAGCGTTAGCCGGCTCTGCGCATGCGGGCGGCGAAGAAGCCGTCCAGGCCGGACCGTTCCGGTGAGCCGAGCTCGAGATCGGCGGGCGTGGTGCGCAGCGTGCCTTGCGGCGTCAGGAAGGGATCGATGCCGGCGATCTCGCCCGGGCGGACCGGGTCGTCGACGATATCAGCCGTCCCGGCGAGGAAGGCGCGGTGAAGCGCCTCGCCTTCGAGCGGGTCGAGCGAACAGTTGGAAAAGACGACGCGCCCGCCGGGCTTGACCAGAGTGACGGCGCGGGCGAGCAGCCTTCGCTGCAGATCGGCGAGCTTTTCGATGTCCGCCGTCGTCTTCGTCCAGGGCACGTCGGGGTGCCGCCGCACCGTGCCGGTCGAAGAGCACGGTGCATCGAGAAGAACGGCGTCGAACAGTTGTTCCGGCTCGTATTTGAGCAGATCGGCCTGGACGATCTCTGCGGACAGACCGAGCCGTTCGAGATTCTGCGAGAGCCGCGCCAATCGGCTCTTCGAGGTATCGACGGCGGTGACCTTGGCGCCGCCGAGAATGAGCTGAGCGGTCTTGCCGCCAGGGGCGGCGCAGAGGTCGGCGACGCGCAAACCTCTGATGTCGCCGAAGAGCCGGGCCGGAAGGCTGGCGGCGGCATCCTGAACCCACCAGGCGCCGTCTTCGAATCCGGGCAGTTCGGTAACGGAGGCGCTGAGCTTTTCCACGCGCACCGTGCCGGTCGGCAGCACGATGCCGCCGAGCCGCTCGGCCCACAGCGCAGGATCTGACTTGACGGTGAAATCGACCGGCGCCTCGTGCCGATGGGCCGCGAGAATTTGCCTGGCCTTGTCGACGCCATAGGCGGCTTTCAGGCGGTCGGAAAACCATCTCGGCGCTTCGTCGGTGGCGGCAAGCGCCGCAGCCATCTCGGCCTGCTTGGACCGCGCCAGCGTGCGCAGCACGCCGTTGACGAGACCGGAGAAGCGCACTGTGCGCGGATCGGACTTGGCGTGGGTCACGGCAAGGTCGACGGCGGCGCTGTCGGGAATGTCCAGGAACAGGATCTGCGCCGCCGCCACATGCAGAATGTGCGAAAGCACGGTGGCATTGTGCGGCAACGGCTTTTCCAGGCGGCGGGCCAGCAACCCAGATATGGTCACGCGGAAGCGCAGCGCAGTGACCAGTATGGCGCGCACCAGCGCCCGGTCGCGCAGGTCGAGCGCCTTGTACTGCGGATGGCCGTTCTCGTGGTCGGTCAGCCCGTCAAGCGGCGTTTTGGCATCGATGACGGCGGCGAGCAGCCGGGCAGCCGCCTTGCGCGCGGCGAGACCGGCAACGGGCTCGCCGGGGCTCATTGCATTGTCTTCACGATCGCCTGAAGTTCCGTGTCGGCGCGTCGCGCCACTCACGACCACGGGCCTTTGGATGATCCGGTCGGATTGCGGCCCCAGGGATTGGATTTCGGCCTGGCCGGTTCAGCCGGCTGCTCAGCTTTCTCCCACGGGCCCGATGGCCGCTGTTCGTCGGCCTGCCGCGGCATCGGCGTTTGCGGCCGCGCGGAGGCGGATGCGCCACCGGCCATGTCCTGCGCCATCGCTTGCAGGGCGGCGATGCGGTTGTCGGTGCTCGGGTGGGTGGAAAACAGGCTGTCCATGCGCTCGCCGGAAAGAGGATTGATGATGAAGAGGTGGGCGGTCGCCGGATTGCGTTCGGCATCCGGGTTGCGGATGCGTTCGGCGCCACGGGCGATCTTGTCAAGGGCCGAGGCAAGCCAAAGCGGCTGTCCACAGATCTCGGCGCCGCGCCGGTCGGCCTCGTATTCGCGGGTACGGCTGATCGCCATCTGCACGATCATGGCGGCAAACGGCGCTACAATCATCGCCACCAGCACACCGATAATACCGAGAGAATTGTTGTTGTCGCGGTTGCCGCCGAAAAAGAAGGCGAAATTGCCGAGCATCGAGATCGCGCCGGCAAGCGTGGCGACGATTGTCATGGTCAGCGTGTCGCGGTGCTGCACATGGGCGAGTTCATGCGCCATGACAGCCGCGACCTCTTCGTGCGATAGTTGCTGCAGCAATCCGGTGGTGGCGGCGACCGCAGCATTCTGCGGGTTGCGGCCGGTGGCGAAGGCGTTGGGCTGCGGGTTGTCGATCAGATAGGTTTTCGGCATCGGCAGCCCGGCCTGCCTGGCGAGGCTCTGCACGATGGCGTAATATTCCGGCGCGTTCCTTTCGTCGACCTCGACGGCGCGGTTCATCGCCAGCACCATCTTGTCGGCGTTCCAATAGCTGAACAGGTTCATGGCGGCGGCAATCAGCAAGGCGATCACCATGCCGCCCGATCCGCCGATCAGATAGCCGACGCCCATGAACAGCGCGGTCATCGCTGCCAAAAGCATGGCGGTGCGAAGTGTGTTCATTGTCTGCTCCGTTTCTGCCGGCGCTGCGTAAAAGGGGTCGATCCCTGTCGGCTCATCGCTATATGATGGGAAACGTGTGGCCCTGTTTCAATCCGGGCCCGTTTCAATCGGCCGGGAATATCGCATGATCGACGAAGCCAGTAAAACAGGCGAAATCAGTGAAACAACTGCCGGTCCCGGCCACGATGCGCCGCAAAAGACGCTGACGCCGGCAGCCCGCCGCGCTTTGGCGGAAGCGGAAGCACGGCGCGAACACTATCGCCAGCAGGAAGCCGCGATGCCCCAGGAGATCGGCGGCCGTGGCGGCAAGGAGCCCGGCCGCTATGGCGACTGGGAAGTGAAGGGCTTGACCAGCGATTTCTAAGGGTATGTTGATATCCAGGTGATGCCGGCCTGCGAATAGCGGATTCCTGCGCTTCCGGTACTCACGGACCTGAAAGTCCGCTCCGTTCCGGCTCTCGGAACCGACTATTCTCGGCTCGGCCTGACCTGAATCTCAACATACCTTAAGCCGCAGCCCGCTCCGCCGCGAGGACAATCCAACCGCGGTCGTCGACCGTGATGCCTAGCCCGGCATAAGAGGCGATCGCAGCATGCGGCGTTTGCAACGGATGCTGGTGGGTGGCGCTGATCACCACGACCGTAGCTCCTGCGGCCTCGGCCGCCGATATGCCGGCGGGCGCATCTTCGAAAACGAGGCAGTCGCGCGCATCGACGCCCAGCCGCTCGGCCGCCAGTCGGAAGCAATCCGGCGCCGGCTTGCCGCGGGAAACGTCCTCGGCCGCGATAAGGATGGCGGGAAGCGGGATGCCGGCGGCGGCGATGCGCAGGAGAGCCAGCTCGCGCGGCGCCGAAGTGACGATGGCCCAACGCTCGGGCGGCAGCGACGCCAGAAATGCCGCTGCGCCGGCGATCGGAAGGATGCCGTCGATATCGGCCGCCTCGGCCTGCAGAAGCGCATCGGCTTCGCGCATCGGGTCGACGCCTGGAAGCGCCAGCCGCGCGATTGTCTCAATTGCCCGCACGCCGTGGATCGTCGGCAGGAATGCGGCAACGTCGAGACCTTGCCGTCGTGCCCAATCTGCCCAGACCCTTTCTGCCGCGGCAATCGAATTGACCACCGTTCCGTCCATGTCGAACAGGAAGGCTGCGAATTTTTTGCCTGCGAACATCTGCTATCCTGGGGGTTGTTTCGGAGGGACCAAAAGCCTGTCGATCGACCGTAACGTCGCGTCGGCTGCATGGGAAGGCGCGAGATCGCCTTTTCGACAATACCACGGAACCACAGCGAGCCGTCTCGCGTTGACCCAACTGTCTTCCACGATGCTCAAAAGGGGGAACCGCGATGCTGATTCGGCTCGGCTATGAAATCGCCATTGACTGCGCTGGAGCCACCCCGGTGATTTCGCTGCTCGAGATCCACAAGGAGCGCCAAGCCGACATCAAGCGGCAGACGCGCGTGCTGACCTCGCCTTCCGTCCCAACCAGGCTCTATCACGATCTTTATGGCAACACCTGCCGCCGCTTTACGGCGCCTGACGGCGGCTTTCGCATTCTTTACGATGCCGTTGTCGAGGACAGTGGCGAGACCGACGAGGTCAACACGCTGGCCAGGGAAGTGCCGGTGGCAGAGTTGCCCGACGATGTGCTCTGCTATCTGCTCGGCAGCCGCTATTGCGAGACCGATCATCTCAGTGGTCTGGCCTGGCAGCTTTTCGGCCCTGTTCCACCTGGCTGGCCGCGGGTGCAGGCGATCGTCGACTATGTCCACAACCGTCTGTCGTTCGGTTACGGCTATGCGCGCCCAACCCGCACGGCGGCTCAGGCGCATGAGGAGCGCGTCGGCGTCTGCCGCGACTTCGCTCATCTGGCGATCACGCTCTGCCGCTGCATGAACATTCCCGCCCGCTACGCAAACGGCTATCTCGGCGACATCGGCGTGCCGGTCGACCCGGCACCGATGGATTTTTCGGCGTGGCTGGAAGTGTTCCTCGACGGCAAATGGTACACGTTCGATCCCCGCCATAACATGCCGAGGATCGGCCGGGTCGTCATCGCGCGCGGTCGCGACGCGACCGACGTGCCGCTGCTGCACAGTTTCGGCCCGCACCGGCTCAGCCTATTCAAGGTCTGGACCTACGAGCAGGAAAGCAATCTGTTCAACCCGCCCCATCGCGGCGTCGACAGGACCGCCAGCGCGCAGATGCTGGCATAAGCTCAGGCGCGAACGGCGTGCGTCCCGCCGTTGCGATCATCCGGGCTGTCCTACTGATCCGATGCGCCTGATCCGATCCGGCACAGAACCCCTGTGCCGGATCGGGATCGAGTTCTTGTGCTCCACGGCAGACAGCGGGATCATGGTAAGCGCTTCGTAAACGAAACTGCCGCAGCGGCTTGTCGTTTACCGGCTGTTCACCTTCCCGCATTTTCGAAACCAAGCAGAAACAACGGTTTGACAATGAGCCGGTAGCTGTTGGTCGCTTCGCGGCGCCATCCGGCCGGAATCCTGCAATGCGCCTTCACACGGCTTTGAGGTCGTGGCGAATGGAGGCGGAAGCATGCGGCATTTTGGGGGTCTTTTTCACGCAATCGGCAGCGTTGCCGGGGATCGCAGCGGAAATTTAGCGGTTCCGTTCGGCATGGTTGCGTCGGTGCTGGCGCTGGGCGTCGGCTTTGCCGTCAACGTTTCCCAACTCTACAACGCCAAGTCCAGCTTGCAAGGCGTGATAGACGCGGCGGTGACCTCGACGGCACGCGACCTGACCACCGGCGTCATCAAGGAGGCCGATGCCAACAAGTCGGTGCAGGCGTTTCTCGATGCCAACAGCCGAGCGGGCATCCTGCAGGCTGATCGGATCGTCCTTGACAAATTGACCATCGACAGGACCGCCAAGACGGTTCAGGCGGACGTCCATGTCGATCTCGGCCTTTATTTTCCGCTTTTCAGCATAGGTGACATGAAGCGCGTTGCCGCATCGACGACAGCGCTCTATTCGGACAAGACGATCGAAGTGGCGATGATGCTCGACGTCACAGGGTCGATGGCCGGCCAGAAAATCATCGACCTGAGGACGGCCGCAGCGAACGCGGTCGACAGCTTCCTGAACGGCCAGGACTCCTCCAACCCCCGGGTGCGTGTCTCCATCGTGCCCTACGCCAATTCGGTGAATGCCGGCGCGCTTGCCGCCAGCAGCGTCTATGGCGAAACCTCGACCAGCCAGCGCAAGCAGGCGCCAGGCAATAGCGCCGTACAGTACGTCTCCGGCTTAACGCGTCCGGACAATTGCGCCACCGAGCGCAAGGGCACCTATCAATATTCGGACGTAGGTCCCGACATCAGCATGGTCAATCGCGATTACCTGTTGTCGTCCTTCGCCTGGCGGACCGGCACGGCTGCCTGCCCGGCTGCCGCGTTGAAGCCGCTGACGGCGGACGCCGCGGCGCTCAAGAACGTCATCAAGAACTTTGTCGCATCGGGCGGCACCGCGGGCCATATCGGCGTGCAGTGGACCTGGTACATGCTTTCGGAAAATTGGGGCAGCGTGATGAATGCTTCGCAGCGGCCGGCCAAGGCGGATCCGAACAAGGTCGCCAAAATCGCGATCCTGATGACCGACGGCGAGTTCAACCTATCCTATTTCGATGCCGGCACTGTCGGTGAGGTCTACAATGATGCCGGCAAGGAACCGACCCGCACGGCAGCCAAGACCCTCTGTACCGCCATGCGCGACAAGGGCATCGAAATCTTCACCATCGGTTTCGATCTCAGCGAGGAGAATGCCCAGGCGACCCTGCAGAATTGCGCGAGCCCGGATACCGGCAAGATCAAGCACTTCTATCACGCCGCGAACGGGACGGAACTCAACCAGGCTTTCCAGGACATAGCGCGCAACATCGAAAGCCTGGCATTGACCAAATAGGGGCGTTGACCAGACAGGATCCGGACAAGGAAAAGGCCGCCGCTTCTTTCGAAGCCGGCGGCCTTCCGTGTTTCCGTCCATGGCGCGGCTCATGGCGGCGACGTGACTTAAAGTGCTGGAGCGTCCTTTGCGCGTCCAAAGGACGCGCGGCGCTCCAGGCGTCGCCAGCCGCGCATCTCGCGCCTTAACGGGAAGACTGCTTCCCGAAAGTGCAATCCGCTGAGGCCACGTTCTGGAAAACGAAATCACTCGACATCGGATCACCTCCTTTCGATTTGTTGAAGATGCCCTCATGATGGGGTGTCGATCCGCAAATGGCAAGGCGCCGTGGTGAAAATGCGGTGCGCGTTTGCCGCTAACTGCTTGCGGCTATCCAATCGGACAGGCAAAGTCGCTGTCGGACCGCCAGCGGGCTGAGCAGGGAGGACGGGGATGGAGGCAGCCGACAGAGCCGCACGGATCGTTCGAATGGTTATCGAGACGTTGAAGCCGGGTTTCGCGGTCAAGCTGTGGAACGGCGAGCGGATCGGCCCCGCCACCGGCCCCGTGGTCACCATCAACGACCAGGACATCGTCTGGCAGGTGATGCGCCGGCCCAACCTCTCGACGCTGATCGAAATGTGGATTTCCAAGACCATCGACGTGGAAGGCGGATCGCTGTTCGATTTCTACGCTCTGCCTGCGCACGGCAAGCTCAGGACGAAGCTCAAGTCGTTGCCCAAGCTCGCGGTCCTGCGCGACCTGCCGGCCGTGCTGTTTTCGAGAAAACAGATGACGGCGCGGACCGACCTTTCCGGGCGCAACCCCTTCGTCAGCGGCTCGAACAGGCAAGCGATCCAGCACCACTACGACATTTCGAACGCCTTCTACCGGCTCTTCCTCGACGAACGCATGGTCTATAGCTGCGGCTATTTCACCGATTTCGCCAACGGCATCGACCAGGCGCAGAAGGACAAGCTCGACCATATCTGCCGCAAGCTCCGGCTGAAGCCGGGCGAAAGGCTGCTCGACATCGGCTGCGGTTGGGGAGCCATGCTCATCCATGCCGCGAAAAATTACGGCGTCGTCGGCCACGGCGTATCGCTGTCGGAAGCCCAGACTCAGCTCGCCCGCGAGCGCATCCGCGCTGAGGGGCTGGAGGACCGCATCACCATCGAGATAAAATCCTACGCCGAGCTGTCCGGCTCCTTCGACAAGATATCGTCGATCGGCATGTTCGAGCATCTGGGGCTCGCCAACCACGCCGCCTATTTCTCGACCATCCATCGGCTGCTCAAACCGGGCGGCATCTATCTGCACCACGCCATCACCCGGCGCGACAAGGGCAGCATCAAGAAGACGTTGCGCAAGGGCCCGGAATTCAAGGCGCTAATCAAATACATCTTTCCCGGCGGTGAGCTCGATACGATCGGCATGACGCTCGGTAATCTCGAAGCGCACGGCTTCCTCGTCTACGATGTCGAGAATTTGCGAGAGCACTACGCCCGCACCTGCCGTTTGTGGGCCGAGCGTCTCCACGCACGCTTCGACGAGGCGATCGCCGAGGTCGGCGAAGCCAAGGCGCGCCTCTGGCTGCTTTATCTCACCGGCTGTTCGATCACTTTCGAACGCGCCTCGGCGCAGATTTTCCAAACCGTCGTCACCAAGCGCGCGCGGGGCCCGAGCGGCCTGCCGCCGACGCGGGCGGATCTTTATCGGTAGCGCGGGGACAAGCGGATCTCATCCAATTGGATTTCTGCCGACCGTCGATCGGAAGTCTCTTATGCCCTCTTGTTCTGCCGGTTGGCGACGAGGTCGTCGACGACCGCCGGGTCGGCCAGGGTCGAGGTGTCGCCGAGTGCGGCAAAATCGTCCTCTGCGATCTTGCGCAGGATGCGCCGCATGATCTTGCCGGAACGGGTTTTCGGCAGGCCGGGAGCGAACTGGATCTTGTCGGGCGTGGCGATGGCGCCGATGTCCTTACGGACATGGGCGACGAGTTCCTTGCGCAACTCCTCGTCCGGCTTCTCGCCGGCCATCAATGTGACGTAGCAGTAGATGCCCTGGCCCTTGATGTCGTGCGGATAGCCGACGACGGCGGCTTCCGAGACTTTCTCGTGCGAAACCAGCGCGGATTCGACCTCGGCCGTGCCCATGCGGTGACCGGAAACGTTGATGACGTCGTCGACGCGGCCGGTGATCCAGTAGTAGCCATCGGCGTCGCGGCGGCAGCCGTCGCCGGTAAAATACTTGCCCTTGTAGGTGGAAAAATAGGTCTGCACGAAGCGCTCGTGGTCGCCATAGACGGTGCGCATCTGGCCCGGCCACGAATCGGTGATGCAGAGGCTGCCGCTTGCAACACCTTCCAGCACCTTGCCGTCGCCGTCGACAAGTTGCGGCTTGACGCCGAAGAACGGCCGCGTCGCGGAACCTGCCTTCAGGTCGGTGGCGCCGGGCAGCGGCGTGATCAGGATGCCGCCGGTCTCTGTCTGCCACCAGGTGTCGACGATCGGCACCTTGCCGTTGCCGACGACGTTGAAATACCACTCCCAGGCTTCTGGGTTGATCGGCTCGCCGACCGTGCCGAGCACGCGCAGCGATTTGCGCGACGTCTTGGTGACATGGCTGTCGCCGGCGCCCATCAAGGCGCGCAACGCCGTTGGCGCGGTGTAGAAGATGTTGACCTTGTGCTTGTCGATGACCTCCCAGAAGCGGGATTGCGACGGATAGTTAGGTACGCCTTCGAACATCAGCGTGGTGGCGCCGTTGGCGAGCGGCCCGTAGACGATATAGCTGTGGCCGGTGACCCAGCCGACATCGGCGGTGCACCAGTAGATGTCGCCGTCATGGTAGTCGAAGACATATTGGTGGGTCATCGAGACATAGACGAGATAGCCGGCCGTGGTGTGCAGCACGCCCTTCGGCTTGCCGGTTGAACCCGAGGTGTAAAGGATGAACAGCGGGTCCTCGGCCTTCATCTTCTCCGGCTTGCACTCCGCCTTAACCGTCGCGACCTCGTCGTGGTACCAGACGTCGCGTCCGGCCACCCAGCCGGTCTTACCGCCGGTGCGGCGCACGACGACGACCTTTTCGACTTTCGTTCCGGCGTTGGCGGCGATCTCGATCGCCTTGTCGGTGTTGTCCTTCAGCGGGATCGGCTTGCCGCCGCGCAGGCCCTCGTCGGCGGTGATGACGAAGGTCGATTTGCAGTCGTCGATGCGACCGGCTAGGGCGTCCGGTGAGAAGCCGCCGAAGACCACCGAGTGGATGGCGCCGATCCGCGTGCAGGCGAGCATCGCATAGGCCGTTTCGGGAATCATCGGCATGTAGATGGTGACGCGGTCGCCCTTCTTGACGCCGTGCTTCTTCATCACATTGGCGAGCCGGCAGACATGCGCGTAGAGCTCGTTATAGGTGATCTTCCTGTCGTCGTAGGGGTTGTCGCCCTCCCAGATGATGGCGGTCTGGTCGCCGCGCTTCTTCAGATGCCGGTCGATGCAATTCCAGGAAACATTGGTCTCGCCGTCCTCGAACCATTTGATCGAGACCTTGCCGTCGAAGGCGGTGTTCTTGACCTTGCTGTAGGGCTTGAACCAGTCGATGCGCTTGCCGTGCTTGCCCCAGAACTTGTCCGGGTTCTTCACGCTGTCGGTGTACCATTTCAAATAGGTGTCATTGTCGATCAGCGCATTCTTCTTCCACGCCGGCTGGACGCGATGGACATGATCCTCGGACATATTTTCACTTTCCTCCCGAAACCAGGCGCCCGGCTTGACCGCCGGCGGCATCACGGCGAAGCGGCCGCGAATTCGCGCGCATTATTAACAGTTCCGCGGCGACGGCAACATTAGACGTTGGATTTGCGCGGCGGGATTCCGCAGACGTTTTCGTTGCTGCTGTCAGCACTCAGGTAGGATCGCTGCTAACTGCATGATTTTGCGTCGTAAAATCTGCCGCAATCACGAAATATCAATAGACGATTAAGCAAATTGCGCGCACAATTTCAAATTGGGAGGAAAGGAGAATCAACCAGGGGACCGCGATGCGCGACCATTCCGAAATGGACCTGATGCTCAAGGGCTACGGCTTGACGACGGCCAAGATTCTTTATCATTTTCCCGATCATCCGCATCTGCTGCAGAGCTTTATCTGGCAGGACTACGACATCGCTCCGAAATTTCCGGTGCTGATCCGGTTCATCGAGTTCTGGCAGACCAAGCTCGATGGCCCGCTGCATTCGGTGAGCTATACGCACCAGAAGCTTATCGCGCCTAACGAATGGCACAAGGTGGACGGCGAGTTCGTGCTGCATTAGGCAACGGCGCAGGACGTTAGCTTGCAATCGTATTGGCTGCTGAGGTCGGCGCTTTACGGCGCCCCCTCTGTCCTGCCGGACATCTCCCCCACAAGGGGGGAGATCGGCAGCTTCGCTGACCGTGCCATTCTTTCACAACGTTGGAGATCTGGCGAAAGCCGTTGCAACATCCAATCTCCCCCCTCGTGGGGGAGATGTCCGGCAGGACAGAGGGGGCGCTGTCCCGCGGCCTGTCGGCCCGCGCGCAATTAAACCGCGGGCGGGCTCAGCCGGGCAAAACCCTCCTGCCGGCGATAGGGGAAATACGGATAGGGTGCGGTGACCGCGCTTGCCGCGTCGAGCTTCTTTATCTGGTCTGATGTCAATGACCAACCGACGGCGCCTAGGTTCTGGCGCAGCTGCTCCTCGTTGCGAGCGCCGACAATGACGGAGGCGACGGTCGGCCGCTGCAGCAACCAGTTGATGGCGATCTGCGGCACGGTCTTGCCGATTTCCTTGGCGACAGTGTCGAGCGCATCGACAACCCTGTAGAGCTGCTCGTCCTCGACCGGTGGCCCGAACCTTGCAGTGTCGTGCAACCGGCTTTTTTCGGGCAGTGGGTCGCCGCGGCGGATCTTGCCGGTCAGGCGGCCCCAGCCGAGCGGGCTCCACACCAGCGCGCCAACGCCCTGGTCGAGGCCGAGCGGCATCAGTTCCCATTCATAGTCGCGCCCGACCAGCGAATAATAGACCTGGTGGGCGACGTAGCGCGGATAGCCGTACCTGTCCGCCAGGCCGAGCGATTTCATCACTTGCCAGCCGGAAAAGTTGGAAACGCCGATATAGCGCAGCTTGCCGGCACGCACGAGACTGTCCAGCGTCGACAGCACCTCCTCGATCGGCGTTCCGGCGTCGAAAGCGTGCAGTTGCAGCAGATCAATGTATTCGGTGCCGAGACGCTTCAGCGCGTCCTCGACGGCCTTGATGAGGCGCGAACGGGAGGAGCCGGCATCGTTGGGACCGTCGCCCATCGGCAGCGAGGTCTTGGTCGAGATCAGCACGGCATCGCGGCGGCCCTTGATGGCCGCACCAAGCACTTCTTCGGAAGCGCCGTTCGAATAGACGTCGGCGGTGTCGAATAGATTGACGCCGGCCTCTAGGCAGATGTCGACCAGCCGCCGCGCTTCCGTCGCATCGCTATTGCCCCAGGCGCCGAACAGCGGCCCCGAACCGCCGAAGGTTCCAGCGCCGAACGAGAGCGCCGGGACCTTCAGGCCCGAGGCGCCAAGACGTCGATAATCCATGGTTTTGCTCCTTGTATCGAAGGGTGGTTGGATTTGTTTGGGATCGTCACGACCGGACGGATGCCGGTGTGCCGAGCACCGAACTGCGGTCGAGGCGCAGCGCTAATCCTGCCACTCCCAGTGCCGAGAGCGGCAGCAGGGCGGCGACCCAAGTGACGGCGCCGAGGCCGGGGCCATGGGCTATGGCCACGCCGCCGAGCCACGCGCCGGCGGCGTTGCCGAGATTGAAGGCGGCGATGTTGAAGGACGAGGCGAGGCTCTGTCCGGCGCCTTCAGCCTTTTCCAGCACCCACATCTGCAGCGGTGCCACGGTGGCGAAGGCGGCGGCGCCGAGCAGGCCGACATAGATGACGGCCATCGTCTGGTTGTGCAGGGCAAAGGTCATCGTGCCGAGCACCAGCGCCAGCACAACGAGACTGCCGAGAACCGAAGGCACCAGCCAGCGGTCGGCGAACTTGCCGCCGGCGAGATTGCCGGCGATGAGGCCGCCGCCGAAGACCAGCAGGATCGGCGATACGGCTGCTTCCCCAAAACCGGTGATCTCGGTCAGCAGGGGGGCGATGTAGGTGAAGACGGCGAAGACGCCGGCATAGCCAAGCACGGTGGTGGCGAAGCCGAGCAGAACCGGTGCGCGGCCGAGCACGGCGAGATCGCCGCGCAGGTCGCTCTTTTCCAGCGCCGCCTGGCTGCGCGGCACCAGCAGGAGAATGATGGCGAAGGCGACGATGCCGACCAGGGTTACCGCCCAGAAGGTCGCGCGCCAGCCGAAGGCCTGGCCGAGCCAGGTGCCGAACGGCACGCCGAGGATGTTTGCGATGGTCAGGCCAGTGAACATCAGGGCGATCGCCGAAGCCTTCTTGTTGGGCGCCACCAGCCCGGTCGCCACGACCGAACCAACGCCGAAGAACGTGCCGTGGGCAAAGGCGGTGAGCACGCGGGCAGCCATCAGCGTCCAGTAGTCGGGGGCCAGCGCACAGGCGAGGTTGCCCAGCGTGAAGATCGCCATCAGCGCCAGAAGCACCGTCTTGCGCGGCCAGCGGCCGGTGGCGATCGTCAACAGCGGCGCGCCGATGACGACGCCGAGCGCATAGCCCGAGATCAACTGGCCGGCGGCCGAGATCGAGACTCCGAGATCGGTGCTGACGTCGAGCAGCAGGCCCATGATGACGAATTCGGTGACACCGATGCCGAAGGCACCGGCGGCGAGGGCGTAAAGAGCAAGAGGCATGGCGGTTCCCACTTCGATGACAGCCAGTGTTGAAGACGGGACGCCGTGTCCTCCCGCGCCCCGTCCCGGAAGATCGTGTCGCGGCGTGCTGTGAACCAGCCTTGCGCAGGGCACATTGTCTGTGAAATAGATTCACGAATGGCGAGACCCGATATCAACCGCTCCGGCGAGATCGAAGTGTTTGTCCGCGTCGTTGAGGCGGGCAGCTTTTCGGCCGCCGCACGCGCGCTGCGGATGACGCCGTCGGCGGTGAGCAAGCTGATCGCGCGGCTGGAGGCCCGTCTTGGCGCGCGGCTGATCAGCCGTTCGACCCGCAAGCTCCAATTGACTCCAGAAGGCGCGGCCTTCTTCGACAGCGGCGTGCGCATCCTGGCCGACATGACGGCAGCGGAGCGCGAGGCGGCGGCCGGTGCCGCGCCGCGTGGGCGGCTGCGCGTCAACAGCTACGTGCCGTTCGGGCAGCACCGGCTGATCCCGCTTTTGCCGCGGTTCCTCGAACGCTATCCGGAAATCACCATCGATCTGGTTTTGACCGATCACGTCATCGACCTGATGGAGGAGCGCGCCGATGTCGCCATCCGCGCCGGGCCGCTCGGCGAATCACGTTTGGTGGCGCGCAAGCTCGGGCAGAGCCGTGTGGTCGTCGTTGCCGCGCCATCCTACCTCGGGACGCATGGCATGCCCCGAACGCCGGCCGATCTCGATCGTCACAACCGGATGGGTTTCTGCTTCGTGCGGCACATCGACGGCTGGCCTTTCGTCGACGCGGCCGGCGAGGCCGTTGTCGTCCCGATCACCGGAAATGCGCTGGTCAGCGACGGTGAGGCGATGCGGCTGATGGCGCTCTCCGGGACTGGCATCGCCCGGCTGGCGCGCTGGCATGTGGAACCCGACATCGCCGCCGGGCGGCTGGTGCCGCTTCTGGAGGATTTTAACCCCGGCGACGAGGAGCTTACCCACGCCGTCTATGTCGGGCAGGGCAAGCATTTGCCGGCGCGGGTGCGGGCCTTTCTCGATTTTCTGGTCGAGACGGTCCGGCTGACCTGAGCCTAAAGAAGATCGGGAGCCGGCCGGCTCCCGAAAATCGAAGATGAGATTGAATTACTTTTTCGGCGCAAAGGGCGCCGGCCGCCGGCCGGCCGCCTGACGCTCGAGCATCCAGCCCGGATATTCGGCCGGCAGCGCGCTGACCTCGTCGAGACGAGCAAGATCGTCGGTGTCGAGCTTCAACTCGGTGGCGGCGAGGTTCTGTTCGAGCTGCTCCATGCGGCTGGCGCCGATGATCACGCTCATCACGAAGGGTTTTGCCAAGACATAGCCAAGTGCCACCGAGGCGACGCTGACGCCGTGCTTGGCGGCGATCTCGCGCATGACGGCAACGGCAGCCCAGGCGCGGTCTTCATTGACCGGCGGGAAATTGAAGCTGGCGCGACGGCCCTCGCCATTGCCGGGCGCGCCGGGTCCGTATTTGCCGGAGAGCAGACCGCCCGCCATCGGCGACCAGACCATCAGCCCAAGCTTCTCCTCGTTGAGCAGCGGAACGATCTCGCGCTCCAGATCACGGCCGGCGATCGAATAGTAGGACTGGACCGTCTCAAAACGGGCGAAGCCCTTGCGTTCGGCGATGCCGAGCGCCTTGGCGATGCGCCAGGCCGCCCAGTTCGAAACGCCGATATAGCGGACCTTGCCGCTGGCAACCAGATCGTCGAGCGCCCTGAGTGTCTCATCAATCGGCGTCACCGTGTCGGTGCCGTGAAGCTGATAGAGATCGATATGGTCGAGCTGCAGCCGCTCGAGACTGCCCTCGACCGCATCCATGATGTGGCCGCGCGAGGAACCGCGCTGGTTGGGGCCGTCGCCCATGGCGCCATAGACCTTGGTGGCGATGATCACGTCCTGCCGGTTGACGCCGAGGTTCCGCAGCGACTGGCCGAGAAGCCGTTCCGATGCGCCGAAGGAATAGACATCGGCCGTGTCGAAGAAATTGACGCCGGCGGCGAGCGAGCGGGCGACGATCTCGTCGACGCCCTTCTGGTCAAGGCTGGCGATCAGGCCCCATTGGGCTTTTTCGCCGGCGGCGCCGAAGGTCATGGTGCCGAGGCAAAGTTCGGAGACGAACATCCCCGTGTTTCCAAGTTGATTATAGCGCATGGTGCGGCTCCAGAAATTTGGTGGTGACATCTGGCAAATAGGAACGGAACGTTTCGTTTCAAGTCCTCTGGTGCATCGAATTTCGGCTAGCAGAAAGCCGGTGCCGGCCTCGCAATGCGGGTGCTATGACGCGGTCGCGTAGTCCCTGCTGCCGAAGATCGCCGAGCCGACCCTGACACCGGTTGCGCCGAAGGCGATCGCCGTCTCGTAATCGCCGGACATGCCCATCGAGAGCTTTTCGACGCCGGCCTCCGTCCTGAGCTTTTCCAGCAGCGCGAAATGCGGACCGGGATTCTCGTCGACCGGCGGAATGCACATCAGACCTTCGATGGCGAGGCCGTGAACCGAACGGCAGCGGGTGACGAAGGCGACGGCCTCGCGCGGTTCGATGCCGGCCTTTTGCGGTTCCGAGCCGGTGTTAACCTGAACGTAGAGTTTTGGTGACTGGCCTTGTCTGGCGATTTCCTTGGCGAGTTCGGCCGCGATCTTCTCGCGATCGACCGTCTCGATGACGTCGAACAGCGCGACCGCTTCCTTCGCCTTGTTCGATTGCAGGGGACCGATCAGGTGCAGCTCGATGTCGGGGAAGTCCTCTTTCAGCGTCGGCCATTTGGCTTGTGCTTCCTGGACGCGGTTCTCGCCGAAGACGCGCTGGCCGGCGTCAATGACCGGGCGGATATCGGCGGCGTCGAAGGTCTTCGAGACCGCGACCAGCGTCACCGCGCCGGCTTTCCGTCCCGCCTCGCGCTCGGCGGCGGCGATCTTAGCCTTGACCGTGAAAAACTGTTCGACGGCGCTCGCCATGCCTATATCCTGACTCTGGTTTTTGTCCTGGCCGGGGCGTCGCAGTTGACGGGTCCGGCAATCCATGGTGAACACCGCGACGACATTTCCTGAGCCGCCGGGCATGTCCGGCTGTTCGCGCATGCTTTTAAGTGAAAAACACCCGATGGCAACCGAACGATACAATCCGCGCGCGTCAGAGCCCAAATGGCAGAAGGCCTGGGACGCCAAGAAGCTGTTCGAGGCTGATAACGACGACCCGCGTCCGAAATACTACGTGCTGGAGATGTTCCCCTATCCCTCGGGACGCATCCATATCGGCCATACCCGCAACTACACGATGGGCGACGTGGTGGCGCGCTACAAGCGAGCCAAGGGTTTCAACGTGCTGCACCCGATGGGCTGGGACGCCTTCGGCATGCCGGCCGAGAACGCGGCGATGCAGAACAAGGTGCATCCCAAGGACTGGACCTATCAGAACATCGCCGCCATGCGCGAGCAGCTCAAGGTCATGGGCCTGTCGCTCGATTGGGCACGCGAATTCGCCACCTGCGATGTCGACTACTACCACCGCCAGCAGATGCTGTTCCTCGATTTTGTCGAGAAGGGGCTGGTGACGCGCAAATCCTCCAAGGTCAACTGGGATCCGGAGGACATGACCGTGCTTGCCAACGAGCAGGTCATCGACGGACGCGGCTGGCGCTCGGGCGCGCTGGTCGAACAGCGCGAGCTGACGCAGTGGTTCTTCAAGATCACCGACTATGCGCAGGATCTGCTGGACTCGCTGGAAGGCCTCGACGAATGGCCGGAAAAAGTGAAGCTGATGCAGGCGAACTGGATCGGCCGTTCGGAAGGCCTGCTGATCCGCTGGCCGCTGGCCACTCCAGTCGATGGCGAAGATGAGCTGGAGGTCTACACGACGCGGCCCGACACCATCTTCGGCGCCTCCTTCATGGCGGTCGCAGCTGATCATCCGGTGGCGAAGAAGGCGGCCGAAAGCAATCCGGCGCTGGCCAAGTTCATCGACGAGGTTCGCCATATGGGCACTTCAGTGGCGGCACTGGAGACAGCCGAGAAGAGGGGTTTCGATACCGGCATCCGCGTCGTCCACCCGTTCGACGCGAACTGGACGCTGCCTGTCTATGTCGCCAATTTCGTGCTGATGGAGTACGGCACCGGCGCCATCTTCGGCTGCCCGTCCGGTGACCAGCGCGACCTCGACTTCGCTAACCGATATGGCCTGCCGGTCATTCCGGTGGTGATGCCGGAAGGCGAGAATCAGGGAAACTTCCAGATCATCGACGAGGCCTATGTCGGCGATGGCGTGATGATCAATTCGCGCTTCCTCGACGGCATGAAGCCTGATCAGGCATTCGACGAGGTGGCCAAGCTGCTGGAACAAAAGATCATCGGCAATCGGCCGATGGCCGAGCGCAAGGTCAACTTCCGCCTGCGCGACTGGGGCATTTCGCGCCAGCGCTACTGGGGCTGCCCGATCCCGATGATCCATTGCGAGGATTGCGGCGTGGTGCCGGTGCCAAAGGCGGACCTGCCGGTCAGGCTGCCGGACGATATCGAGTTCGACCGGCCGGGCAATCCGCTCGACCGCCATCCGACATGGCGGCATGTCAAATGTCCGCAATGCGGCAAGGATGCACGCCGCGAAACCGACACGATGGACACGTTCGTCGATTCGTCCTGGTATTTCGCGCGCTTTACCGCGCCCTGGGCGAACGACCCGACCGATCCCAAGGCAGCTACCGAATGGCTGCCGGTCGACCAGTATATAGGCGGCATCGAGCACGCCATTTTGCACCTTCTCTATTCGCGCTTCTTTACCCGCGCCATGCGCGAGACCGGACATGTCGATCTGGCCGAGCCATTCAAGGGCCTGTTTACGCAAGGCATGGTGGTGCACGAGACCTATCGGGTCGGCAGTGGCTCGAACGGCCGCTGGCTTGCGCCCAGCGAGGTTCGGCTGGAGGACGTCGACGGCAAACGCCGCGCCCACGAAATCGCGACCGGCGAAGAGGCGGTGATCGGCCCGCTCGAAAAAATGTCGAAGTCGAAGAAGAACACGGTGAGCCCGGAAGAGATTACCGACGGCTACGGCGCCGATACCGCGCGCTGGTTCATGCTGTCGGACTCGCCACCCGAGCGTGACGTCGAATGGACCGACGAGGGTGCTGCCGGCGCGCACCGCTTCATCCAGCGTATCTGGCGCCTGGTGTCGACGGCTGCCGAATCGCTTGCTGCAGTCCAGCCGGCAGCGGCGAAGGAGGGCGAGGCAGGGACTGTTTCCAAGGCCGCGCACAAGGCGTTGAAATCAGTCGGCGAGGATATCGAAAAGCTGGCCTTCAACCGCGCCATCGCCCGCATCTACGAGCTCGCCAATGCGCTTACCACGCCGCTCAACGAGGCGGCTGAAGGCAAGGCCGATCCGGCGCTCAAGGCTGCGTGCCGGCAAGCCGTCGACATCCTCGTGCATCTGATTGCGCCGGTGATGCCGCATCTGGCCGAGGAATGCTGGCAGACGCTCGGCGGCACCTTTCTGGTCGCCGAACGGCCCTGGCCAGTCTATGATCCGTCGCTTGTCGTCGACAGCGAGATCGTGCTGCCGGTCCAGGTCAACGGCAAGAAGCGCGGCGATTTGACAATTGCCCGCGACGCGGACCAAGGTGCCGTCGAAAAAGCGGTTCTGGCTCTCGACTTCGTGCAGAAAGCGCTCGAAGGTAAGGCACCGCGCAAGGTGATCATCGTCCCGCAGAGGATCGTCAATGTCGTTGCCTGATCCGAGGAAGATAGAAGTGACGCATTTGCTGCGCCGTATCGCGCTGTATGGCCTGGTCGCTTCGGTTGCGCTGGTTTCGGCCTGCACGGTGCGCCCGCTCTATTCGAGCGCGCCGCTGTCGGCCGGCTCGCAAGTCGGGGCTGCCGCCGAACTCGGGTCCATCTCGGTCAAGCCGGTCAACACCCGCTACGCCCAGCAGGTTCGCAACAATCTGATCTTCGCGCTCGGCCAGGGTGCGGGCGAGCCGGCTTCGCCCGCCTATTCGCTCGATCTCGGCGTTACCGAACTTGTTGAATCCGCTGCAACCGTGCAGGTCACGACCGATGACGACGAGCCAACAGCGGGCACCGTGACACTGACCGCAAACTATGTGCTGACCGACGCCAAGACCGGCACGACGATCGCGACCGGCAGGCGCTCGATAGCATCGTCCTTCGACAGGCCTCGTCAGGAGTTTGCCTCCTACCGGGCGCAAATCGACGCCGAAAACCGCGCGGCGCGCGAACTGGCGGACCTGCTGCGCCTGTCGATCGCCCAGAATCTGGTCAAGCACGGCAAGACGGTGGCGGGTTAAACTTTTCGGCCTGGATCGAGACGTTCCGGTTATCCCTGGCGCAGAAAAGGCCGATTGCTCGGCCTTTTCTGCCGGAACGCGACGTCTTGATTTCAGCCGATCTTCTGGCCAGTCTTGGCCCAGTCGGCGAGGAACTGCTCCAGGCCCTTGTCGGTTAGCGGGTGCTTGACCAGCGCCTTCAGCGTCGCCGGCGGGGCGGTGATGACGTCGGCGCCGATCAGTGCGGCCTGCTTGACATGGTTCACCGTGCGCACCGAGGCGGTCAGGATCTCGGTCTGGAAATCATAATTGTCGTAGATAGTGCGGATATCCGCAATCAGCTCCATGCCGTCCCAGCCGCTGTCGTCGATGCGGCCGACGAAGGGCGAGATGAAGGAGGCGCCGGCCTTGGCGGCGAGCAGCGCCTGGGTGGCCGAGAAGCACAGCGTGACATTGACCATGCGGCCGTCCGACCGGATGGCCTTGCAGGCCCTCAGGCCGTCGAGGGTCAGCGGCACCTTGATGCAGACATTGTCGGCGATCCTGGCCAGGATCTTGGCCTCCGCCATCATGTCCTTGTATTCGGTGGCGACGACTTCGGCCGAGACCGGGCCCTTGACGATCTCGCAGATCTCTCTGGTGACGTCGGCGATCTTGCCGCCGGATTTGAGGATCAGCGAGGGATTGGTGGTGACGCCGTCGAGCAGCCCCAAATCGTTCAGCTCACGGATTTCCTTGACATCGGCGGTGTCGACAAAAAATTTCATGACGGTCTCCTGAAGATTTTTCATGTGCGTGTCATGCACATTTGGGGTCGGACTTTGATCTAGACGAAAGTCAGGGCAAGGTCACGCCTCATGATGGAAGATTCGCCCTTTGTCGCGGCCGCATCGGTGCTGGTGCCGATGCCCGCCGAGCGGCCCTACACCTATGCCGTGCCCGCCGGCATGTGCGTGGTGCCGGGCTCGATCGTGCGCGTGCCGCTCGGTCCGCGCCAGGTTGCCGGGATCGTCTGGGACGGCACCGGCGAAAAGGTCGACGCAAAAAAGCTGCGCCCGATCGAGCAGGTCTTCGACTGCCCGCCTATAGACCGCGCTATGCGCCGCTTCGTCGACTGGATCGCGCAATACACGCTGTCGCCGCCCGGCATGGTGGCGCGCATGCTGCTGCGGGCGCCAGAGGCCTTCGACCCGGAACCGTGGATCGAAGGGCTGCAACGCACCTTCGCCAAACCCGACCGGATGACGGGTGCGAGGATGCGCGTGCTGGAAACGGCCGAAGGCGGGCTCGCCTGGACGCGGTCCGGGCTGGCGCATGCGGCCGGCGTGTCGTCGACGGTCATCGACGGGCTGAAAGCGCAAGGCGTGTTCGAGACGGTCATGATCCCGCCGCGACCGGTGGTCGCAGCACCCGATCCGGGCTACGCCCAGTCTTCGCTGATGCCGGACCAGAGCGATGCGGCCGAGATGCTGCGCACCAATGTCGCGGCCGGCACATTCGGCGTCACGCTGCTCGACGGGGTGACCGGATCGGGCAAGACGGAGGTCTATTTCGAGGCGGTCGCGGCGGCGCTCGCCCGTGGCAAGCAGGTGCTGATCCTGCTGCCGGAGATCGCGCTGACCCACGCCTTCCTCGATCGCTTCCAGGAACGGTTCGGCGCGAAGCCGGCGGAATGGCATTCGGACCTGCCGCCAAGGATGCGCGAGCGTGTCTGGCGGCAAGTGGCGGAAGGTGGCGTGCGCGCGGTAGCCGGCGCGCGTTCGGCGCTGTTTCTGCCGTTCAGGGAACTCGGGCTGATCGTCGTCGACGAGGAGCACGACCCGGCCTACAAGCAGGAGGACCGCGTCTTCTACAATGCCCGCGACATGGCGGTGGTGCGTGGCCATATCGGCGGCTTTCCGGTGGTGCTCGCCTCGGCGACGCCGTCGGTCGAAAGCCGGGTCAATGCGAGCCAGGGCCGCTATCATCGGGCGGTGCTTTCGGCGCGCTTCGCCGAGGCGGCGCTTCCCGACCTGAAGACGATCGACATGCGCCGCGCCCCGCCGGCGCGCGGCGGTTTCCTGTCGCCGGTGCTGCTTGGCCATATGCGGCAGACGCTGGAGAAACACGAACAATCCTTGCTGTTCCTCAACCGGCGCGGCTATGCGCCGCTGACGCTGTGCCGGGTCTGCGGCCATCGCTTTGGCTGCCCGGTCTGCTCGGCCTGGCTGGTCGAGCACCGCTTTCGTGGCCAGTTGATCTGCCACCATTGCGGACACAATGAGCGGCGGCCCGAGGCCTGCCCGGAATGCGGCACGCTCGATCATCTGGTCGCGTGCGGGCCGGGCGTCGAGCGCATCGCCGAAGAGGTCGTCGCGCGTTTCCCCGACGCCCGAACCATCGTCCTGTCGTCCGACCTGATGGGCGGCGTGCGGCGGCTGAGACTGGAGCTTGAAGCCATCGCCAAGGGCGAGGCCGACATCGTCATCGGCACGCAGCTGGTCGCCAAGGGCCACAATTTCCCAAACATGACGCTGGTCGGCGTGGTCGACGCCGATCTCGGTCTGGCCAATGGCGATCCGCGCGCCGCCGAACGCACTTTCCAGCTGCTCAGCCAGGTGACCGGTCGTGCCGGCCGCACCGGCAAGAAGAGCCTTGGCCTGCTGCAGACCTTCCAGCCCGACCACCCGGTAATGCGGGCGATCGTCTCCGGCGACGCCGAGGCTTTTTACGAGCGCGAGATCGCCGAGCGCGAACGGGCGGCGCTGCCGCCTTTCGGCCGGCTCGCCGGCGTCATCGTCAGTGCTGCGACCCGAGCGGAAGCGGAGGGCCATGCGCGGGGTTTGCGGCGCGCCGCACCTCAGGCCAGCGACCTGTTCGTGCTCGGCCCGGCCGAGGCGCCGCTGTCGCTGATCGGCGGCCGCCATCGCTTTCGCCTGCTGATCCAGGGCGAGCGGCGCGCTGACATGCAGGGGTTCATTCGCACCATGCTGGCCGAGGGGCCGAAGCTACGGGGCTCGGTGCGCGTGCAGGTCGACATCGACCCGCAGAGCTTTTTGTGAGGCCGACCGTGCAATTTGGACCGGAGCTGTGAAGAGATGAAAACCCTTGGCCTCATCGGCGGTATGAGTTGGGAATCAACGGCGATCTACTATCGCCTGCTCAACGAGATCGTGCGCGAGCGGCTGGGTGGGTTGCATTCGGCGAAACTGCTGCTGTGGTCGTTCGACTTTGCCGAGATTGCCGAACGGCAGCACGTCGGCGACTGGCAGGGGGCGGGCGTTCTGCTGGTCGAGGCGGCGCGTAAGCTCGAAGCAGCCGGTGCGGAGGGGCTGCTGATCTGCACCAACACCATGCACAAGCTAGCCGATCAGGTGGAGGTAGCGGTGTCGATACCGCTCATCCACATTGCCGATGCCACGGCTACCGCGGTTGCCCAGGCCGGCGTCAGCCGTCCGGCTCTCTTGGCAACGCGGTTCACCATGGACCAGGATTTCTACAAGGGCCGGCTCGCCGACAGGTACGGCCTTCATCCCGTGGTGCCAGATGAAGCCGGGCGGGACATGGTTCATCGCGTGATCTACGACGAACTCTGTCAGGGTATTGTCACCGCGGAATCGAAGGCGGCCTACATTGATGAAATCGCCCGTATGCGGCGCGACGAAAACATCGACAGCGTCATCATGGGGTGCACCGAGATCACCATGCTGATCGGCCAGCAGGATTTCGACATTCCTGTGTTCGACACGACGCGCATCCATGCCGAAGCGGCGGTCGAATTCGCTCTGGGTTGATGCGCTTTGCGCAATTCACCGACGCCATCTGGCGCATGTCTCTTCCTTCGCTAGAATGCCCGAAATTTCGAAACAGCCATTTTGCGAGGGGACAGTATGGAATTTGCGTTTCCGTGGCCGATGAGCCAGGGCGAGTGGCTGGCGTGGTCGAGCGCCGTCGTGACCTTGCTGTTCGGCCTGCTGCTGTTCTTGGCGCCCGGGCTTGCCTTCCGAATCCTGCGGCTGCAGGTCAAGCCCGAAAAGGCGGCGGCGATTGCCGAAGGTCGCGGCAGGATGTCGGGCTTCTATCTCGGCGTCAGCCTGTGCTGCATTCTGCTTGCGCAACCGCTGCTCTACATTGCGCTTGGCTTTTCCTGGCTGTTCACCGCCTTCGGCCGCCTGCTGTCGATGATGTCGGATGGCGCCAACACGCCATTCAATTGGGTTTCCATAGTGGTGGAACTGGTGCTGGCGGCGCTGCCGCTTGCCTTCGCCTTCGGCTTTGTGCCTTGAATCAAAGGCTAATTCGGGACCTGCGGTCGAACCGCACCACCAGATGCGACAATAGTGCCTGAAAACCATGCGGGACGACGCATTGCGGTCTTAAAATGCCTGTGCTAGACGGCAATCGACTTTCGGCCGGGGATAGCGGAAGCCGCGTCTCCGTGCTTGAAAAAATGCAGTAAGGTCAAAGATTTAGCCAGAGTTTTCGCTCGCGCCAATAATCTGCGGCCTGTCAGACAAGAGAAAAGACGGTCCGTGGCCCAATCGTCATCGCCAATCTCAGGTGTCGCAGAACGCTATGCGGGTTCGCTGTTCGAGCTCGCGCTCCAGGCGAATTCGGTCGCTCAGGTCGAGGCCGACCTCAACAGTTTCGCGGCGATGCTCGAAGGCAGTGCGGATCTGACCCGTCTGATCAATAGCCCGGTGTTCTCCAGCGAGGACCAGGCCAAGGCCATTGCGGCGATCGCCGACAAGGCAGGGATCACCGGCCTCACCGGCAATTTCCTGCGCGTCGTCGCCCAGAACCGCCGTCTGTTCGCCATCCCGGGCATGATCAAGGCATTCCGCCAGATCGCCGCCGAGCATCGTGGCGAGACCGCCGCTCAAGTTACCTCGGCGCACGCGCTGACTGACGCCCAGCAAACCGAGCTGAAGGCGGCGCTGAAAAGCGTTGCCGGCAAGGATGTCGCGATCACCGTGACCGTCGATCCGTCGCTGCTCGGCGGGCTGGTGGTCAAGATAGGCTCGCGCCAGATCGATACGTCGCTCAAAACCAAACTCAATTCGCTCAAGCTTGCACTGAAAGAGGTCGGCTGATGGACATCCGCGCCGCGGAAATTTCCGCAATTCTGAAAGACCAGATCAAGAATTTCGGCAAGGAGGCCGAGGTCTCCGAAGTCGGCCAGGTTCTGTCCGTCGGTGACGGCATCGCCCGCGTCTATGGCCTCGACAATGTCCAGGCCGGCGAGATGGTCGAGTTCCCCGGCGGCATCCGCGGCATGGCGCTCAATCTCGAAGCCGACAATGTCGGCGTCGTCATCTTCGGCGCCGACCGCGACATCAAGGAAGGCGATATCGTCAAGCGCACCGGCGCCATCGTCGATACGCCTGTCGGCATGGGCCTGCTCGGCCGCGTGGTCGACGCGCTCGGCAACCCGATCGACGGCAAGGGCCCGATCCAGGCGACCGAGCGCAAGCGCGTCGACGTCAAGGCGCCCGGCATCATTCCGCGCAAATCGGTGAACGAGCCGATGTCGACCGGCCTCAAGGCCATCGACGCGCTGATCCCGGTCGGCCGCGGCCAGCGCGAGCTGGTCATCGGCGATCGCCAGACCGGCAAGACCGCGATCATCCTCGACACGATGCTCAACCAGAAATCGGTGCACGAGCACGGGCCGGAGAAGGAAAAGCTCTACTGCGTCTACGTCGCCGTCGGCCAGAAGCGCTCGACCGTCGCGCAGTTCGTGAAAGTTCTCGAAGAGCGCGGCGCGCTCGACTATTCGATCATCATCGCCGCCACCGCTTCCGATCCGGCGCCGATGCAGTTCCTGGCGCCGTTCACCGCCTGCACGATGGGCGAATATTTCCGCGACAACGGCATGCACGCACTGATCAGCTACGATGATCTGTCGAAGCAGGCCGTCGCCTATCGCCAGATGTCGCTGCTGCTGCGCCGCCCGCCCGGCCGCGAAGCCTATCCGGGCGACGTCTTCTACCTGCATTCGCGCCTTCTGGAGCGGGCCGCCAAGCTCAATGACGACAATGGCGGCGGTTCGCTGACGGCTCTGCCGATCATCGAGACCCAGGCCAACGACGTGTCGGCCTATATCCCGACCAACGTCATCTCGATCACCGACGGCCAGATCTTCCTGGAAACCAATCTGTTCTTCCAGGGCGTCCGCCCGGCGGTCAATGTCGGCCTGTCGGTGTCGCGCGTCGGCTCCTCGGCGCAGATCAAGGCGATGAAGCAGGTCGCCGGCTCGATTAAGGGCGAGCTCGCGCAGTACCGCGAAATGGCGGCCTTCGCCCAGTTCGGCTCAGACCTCGACGCCGCTACGCAGCGCCTGCTCAACCGCGGTGCGCGCCTGACCGAACTCCTGAAGCAGCCGCAATTCTCGCCGCTCAAGGTCGAAGAACAGGTCGCGGTGATCTTCGCCGGCGTCAACGGCTATCTCGACAAGCTGGCAATTGACCAGGTCAGCAAATTCGAGCATGGCTTGCTCAGCCACATGCGCTCGGCCGGCAAGGAGGTGCTCGACGGCATCCGCAAGGAGAAGGCGCTGTCGGACGATCTGCGCGCCAAGCTGAAGGCGGAGATCGACACCTTCGCCAAGACCTTTGCTTGAACGAGGCCGGACGGGCGGGATCAGGTTTGAAGCATGCCTTCACTAAAAGACCTTCGTAACCGTATCGCCTCGGTCAAGGCGACGCAGAAGATCACCAAGGCGATGCAGATGGTCGCCGCGGCGAAGCTGCGCCGCGCGCAGGAGGCGGCGGAAGCCGCGCGCCCCTATTCGGAGCGCATGGGCGCGGTGCTGGCCAACATCACCCAGGCGATCGGCGGCGGCGGCGAGGCCCCGGCGCTGATGACCGGCACCGGCAAGGACGACGTGCATCTGCTCGTCGTCTGCACCGCCGAGCGTGGTCTGTGCGGCGGCTTCAATTCGCAGATCGCGCGCCTTGCCCGCGACCACATCCGCAAGCTTCTGGCCGACGGTAAGCAGGTCAAGATCATCTGCGTCGGCAAGAAGGGATTCGACATCCTGCGTCGCGACTACGCGGCGCTGATCCTCGAGCGTGTCGATTTGCGTGAAGTGAAGACGCTCGGCTTCGTCAATGCCGATGCCATTGCCAAGAAAGTTATCCAACTTTTCAACGAGGGTGGCTTCGACATCTGCACGCTGTTCTATTCGCAGTTCAAGTCGGTGATCAGCCAGGTCCCGACGACCCAGCAGATCATCCCGGCAGGCATGCCTTCCGCTGCCGCCGAGGCGACGGACGGCGGCAATGCCGTCTATGAATACGAGCCGGAGCCGGGCGAAATCCTCTCCGACCTCATCCCGCGCAACATCTCCGTGCAGGTCTTTCGTGCGTTGCTCGAAAACGCGGCCGGCGAGATGGGCGCCAAGATGAGCGCCATGGACAATGCGACGCGCAACGCCGGCGACATGATCAACAAATTGTCGATCACCTACAACCGCCAGCGGCAGGCGCAGATCACCAAGGAATTGATCGAAATCATTTCGGGCGCCGAGGCGCTCTAGGCGCGCTCCCACGAAGGTCTCCGACCTTCGAGCGGATCGCGTGAGAAACAAGAGACGAAAAGGGTAAAGACGATGGCGAAAGCAGCGACCCCCCAGAAGGCGGCCCCGAAGACCGCCGCGAAGGCGGCAGCACCGGCAAAGGCTCCGGCAGCGGCAGCGAAAGCCGCTCCGGCCAAGAAGGCGGCTGCGCCCGTCAAGGCAGCCGCGGCGAAGGCGCCGACCGTTGCCATCAAGAAGACTGGCTTGGCCGGCAAGGTTCGCCAAGTCATCGGCGCCGTTGTCGACGTGCAGTTCGGCGAACATCTGCCGGCAATCCTGAACGCGCTGGAAACGTCCAATGTCGGCAATCGCCTCGTGCTCGAGGTGGCGCAGCACCTTGGCGAGAACACCGTGCGCTGCATCGCCATGGACTCGACCGAAGGTCTGGTTCGCGGCCAGGACGTCTATGACACCGGCGCACCGATCACCGTGCCGGTCGGCCCGGGCATGCTCGGCCGTATCATCAACGTCATCGGCGAGCCGGTCGACGAGGCAGGCCCGGTCGACGGCATCGAGATGCGCTCTATCCACCAGCCGGCTCCGACCTATGTCGAGCAGTCGACGGAAGCGCAGATCCTGGTCACCGGCATCAAGGTTCTCGACCTGCTGGCACCTTATGCCCGCGGCGGCAAGATCGGCCTGTTCGGCGGCGCCGGCGTCGGCAAGACCGTGCTGATCCAGGAACTGATCAACAACGTCGCCAAGGCGCATGGCGGCTTCTCGGTGTTCGCCGGCGTCGGCGAGCGCACCCGCGAGGGCAACGACCTCTATCATGAGTTCATCGAGTCCGGCGTCAACAAGAAGGGCGGCGGCGAAGGATCCAAGGCGGCGCTCGTCTATGGCCAGATGAACGAGCCGCCGGGTGCGCGCGCCCGCGTCGGCCTGACCGGTTTGACAGTCGCCGAATATTTCCGCGACCAGGGCCAGGACGTGCTGTTCTTCGTCGACAACATCTTCCGCTTCACGCAGGCGGGCTCCGAAGTGTCGGCGCTGCTCGGTCGTATTCCGTCGGCCGTGGGCTACCAGCCGACGCTGGCCACCGACATGGGCGCGCTGCAGGAGCGCATCACGACGACGACCAAGGGCTCGATCACCTCGGTGCAGGCGATCTACGTGCCGGCCGACGATCTGACTGACCCGGCGCCGGCGACCTCGTTCGCCCACCTCGACGCGACGACCGTGCTCAACCGCGCGATCTCGGAAAAGGGCATCTATCCGGCCGTCGATCCGCTCGATTCGACCTCGCGCATGCTCGATCCGATGGTCGTCGGCGAAGAGCACTACCAGGTCGCCCGCCAGGTGCAGTCGATCCTTCAGCGCTACAAGTCGCTGCAGGATATTATCGCCATCCTGGGCATGGACGAGCTGTCGGAAGAGGACAAGCAGACGGTGGCCCGCGCCCGCAAGATCGAGCGCTTCCTGTCGCAGCCCTTCTTCGTCGCCGAAGTGTTCACCGGCGCGCCGGGCAAGCTGGTCGATCTCGCCGACACGATCAAGGGCTTTAAGGGCCTCTGCAACGGCGACTATGACCACCTGCCGGAAGCCGCCTTCTACATGGTCGGCGGCATCGAAGAAGCGGTCGAGAAGGCACAGCGCCTGGCGGCCGAAGCGGCGTAAAGAAGCGAATAGCGAATAGGGAGTAGCGAATAGGGGCGATGTGAGCCGAGCGTTTTTGTCTATTCGCTACTCACCACTCGCTATTCGCTAAATTGATCATGCCTGAAGCTTTCAAATTTGAACTGGTCTCGCCGGAGCGCCTGCTGGTTTCCGAGCAGGTCGAATCCGTCGTCATTCCGGGCGCCGAAGGCGAGATGACTGTGATGGCCCATCACGCGCCGGTCATGACCACGATCAAGCCGGGCGTCGTCACGGTGAAGACCGCGCAAGGCAAGGAAGAACGCTACGTCGTGTTCGGCGGCTTCGCCGACATCGTTCCGGCCGGTTGCACGCTGCTGGCAGAATCGGCGGTAGCCGTCGGCGACATCGATCGCGCCGACCTGGCCCGCCGTATCCAGGAAGCCAGGGAAGACGTCGCCGACGCCAAGGACGACCAGACGCGCAGCAAGGCCGAGCAGTTTCTTAGCCAGCTCACCACACTCGAAGGCGCCGTCCTGCCTGCTTGAAGCGAAGATCAGTCCGGCAATTGCAAAAGCGAGGCTTGCCTCGCTTTTTTATTTGATGGACAGTCCTGCTTGTCTGCCTTGGGGGCGGTAGCCAGTGACTGAAGAAACAAAGTCGAGATCCAGATGGTCGGCGGCCCTGGTGTCGGCCTTTGGCGGTCCGTTCGGCGGATTTGTTTGGATCGGAAGCGGCAAGCTGGCGGTCATCAGTCTGGTTGCGATCAGTACCGCAAGCGTAGCCCTTTGCTACTTCGGGTTCCCGGTTTTGCCTGGCATCGATCTTTCCGGATTGGCCAATCTTTCAAGTATCGGCATAGCGATCTTGTCGGTGGTGCTCGTTGTTCCCTTTGCGCATCGATTCAAGCCGGACAAATGGTACGCACATGGATTTTCGGTTCTAGTGCTGGCCTTTCTGGCCTCGTCTCTGGCTGCGTTTGCGATCCGGTCGTTCCTGTTTCAGCCATTCTCAATACCAGCCAGCAGCATGGTGCCAACGCTTGAGGTCGGTGACTATCTGTTCGCGTCCAAATTTGCTTACGGCTACAGCCGCTACAGCGTCCCCTTTGGCTTGCTGCCGATCGAAGGGCGGACGTTCGACACGGCGCCGGCGCTGGGCGATATCGCAGTTTTCAGGCGGCCGTCTGATCCCAGTACCGACTACATCAAGCGCATTGTCGGCCTTCCTGGCGACAAGATCCAGATGATCGACGGCGTCCTTCACATCAACGATCAGGCGGTGAAGCTTGAAGAGACCGGCTCTTACTCCTCCGAGGAGATCCTGTCGGCCAAAATGCAGCGCGAAACATTGCAGAACGGCGTCTCCTACTCGGTCCTCGACGTGATCGACGGATCGATGGGCGACAACACGCAGCCTGTTGTCGTTCCGGCCGGCCGCTACTTCATGCTTGGCGACAATCGCGACGGTTCCGCCGATAGCCGTTTTGATATGGGTACTATTCCGTATGAGAATTTGGTCGGCAAGGGCGTTCGCCTGTTCTGGAACTCCAGAGGTATCGACTACTCGTCACCGCACACGTTGGACGGTCTGACAGGCAAATAGCTTCAAGTCGTCAGCGCTTCCACTGCACGCACGACTGGCGCGCGGCTCTGCCTCATGTTTTCTCACCCTGTATGCCCAGCGCTGTGAAAGCAGCAGCCACGCCGCCCTGCCGCAGGCGTTCGAGATGGGCGGCCGCGAGGTCGATCAGCGTCAGGCGCTCAGCACCGCCCTTGGCGAAGCCGGCCAGGTCGAACACCGCCGCCACCGCTTCGTCAGCCGACAGATGCCGAGTGTCGAGTGCGGCCAGCGACGTGTCGAGCGGGTCGGTGAAATGGTTTTCCGGCAAGGCTTTGCCGCGCGCCTCGCAAGCGGCGATCCAGGCGGCCACCACCAGCATCAGATGCGCGGGCGGGGCGCCGGCACTCAGCCGCTCCATGGCCGAGGCGACGATGCGCTGCGGCAGTTTCTGGCTGCCATCATTGGCGATCTGCGCCGTCCGATGAGCAAGCGCGGTGTTCGAATAACGCTCGGCGAGCTGGGCGGTGTAGTCGGCCGTGTCGAGCCCGGCGTCCTTCGGCAGCGTCGTGATGGCCTCGGCCCACAATCCGTCGACGAACTGCCGGATCGCCGGATTGGCGAAGGCGCGGTCGACCGTCTCAAAGCCGCTGAGCAGGCCGAGATAGGCGATGGCCGAATGCGAGCCGTTGAGCAGGCGCAGCTTCATGTCCTCGAACGGCCCGACATCACCGACCATGGTGACGCCGAACCTTTCCCAGGCCGGCCTGCCCGCCGGGAAATCGTCTTCGACCACCCATTGGCAGAACGGCTCGGTCATCACAGGCCAGGCGTCCTCGACGCCGAGCTGGCCTGATATCCGTGCCCGGTCGGCATCGGTGGTCGCCGGCACGATGCGATCCACCATGCTCGACGGAAACGCCACCTCGTCGGCGATATGGCGGGCGAGATCGGTACCGCGCAAGGCGGCGAACTCGACCAGCAGCCGGTGCAGCGTGGCGCCGTTGGCGGGGAGGTTGTCGCAGCACAGCAGGGTGAATGGCTGGATACCGGCGGCGCGGCGGCGCGCAAGCGATTCGGCCAGAAAACCATGCGCCGTTCGCGGCATTTGCGGGTTGGCCAAATCGTGGACGATGTCGGGATGGGCCGTGTCCAGTCCGCCACCCGCCACCCTGAGATAGGCCTTTTCGGTGATCGTCAGCGTGACGATGGAGGTGCGCGGGTCAGTCAGCGCGGCCAGCACCGCACCCGGATCTTCCGGCGCCACCAGCATCGACAGGATCGAGCCGACGACGCGCAGGCTTTCGCGGTCGCTGCTCCTGACCGCCAGCGTGTAAAGTCCGTCCTGCGGCGCCAGCGCGTCGCGTGTGTCGGCGCTGCGCAGCGAGACGCCGACAATGCCCCAATCCATCTCTCCCGCCGCCAGGCAGTCGTCGATATAGGCTGCCTGATGGGCGCGGTGGAATGCGCCGACGCCGAGATGGACGATGCCGGGTACGACATGGTTGCGGTCGTATCCGGGGACCGCGACCGAGGCCGGCAATGCCTGCCGCGTGCTGTTGGAAAGGCGTCTGTCTGTCATCGTGCGATGGGTCTGATCGAGCTCGTGCCGGGTGTGGCCGGCATGCGGCGTAGCATCCGTTTCTTTCCCGCACAATGGGCTGACGTTGCGTAAAAGTCATCATACAACAATCTATTTTTTGTATGTTGACATTATTTCTTTTCGATCCTACCGATGCCGGATTGGGAGGATTGATGTGGCCGTACTGACCGATCCGGATTTGCTGTTTCCCTCGGAGGCGCATCCGCGTTCGCTTGCCCGCGATCTCTACGCAGCTGTCAAGGATCTGCCGATCGTCAGCCCGCACGGTCACACCGATCCGCGCTGGTATGCCCTCAATGAGGCATTCCCCGATCCGGCGCAATTGCTTGTTGTGCCGGACCATTACATCTTCCGCATGCTGTTCAGCCAGGGCGTCCGGCTCGAGGATCTCGGCGTGCCAACGCTCGATGGCTCACCGGTGGAGACCGACGGCAGGACGATCTGGCGGCGCTTCGCCGAGCACTATTATCTGTTCCGCGGCACACCGACGCGGCTGTGGTTCGACCATGTGCTTGCCCATCTGTTCGGCATCGAAGAGCCGCTGACGGCCGCAACCGCCGACCGCCATTACGACACCATCTCGACCTTGCTGCAGTGGGAGAATTTTCGCCCGCGAGCGCTGTTCGAGCGCTTCAACATTGAGGTCATCGCGACGACCGAAGGCGCGCTCGACGATCTCAGATGGCACCAGATGATCCGCGACAGCGGCTGGGAGGGCCGCGTCGTCACCGCCTACCGGCCGGACGCGGTCGTCGATCCCGATTTCGAAGGCTTTTCGGCCAATCTCGATCGGCTCGGCGACATCACCGGCTGCGACACCGGCACCTGGGCCGGCTATCTCGATGCGCATCGCCAGAGAAGGGCCTTCTTCAAAAGTTTCGGGGCGACCGCGTCGGATCACGGCCATCCGACAGCGGAGACCGCCAATCTTTCGGATCCCGCCGCGCAGGAGCTGTTCAACCGCATCCGCCGGGGCTCGGACGACGAGCGTGAGCGAAAACTGTTTCGCGCCCAGATGCTGACGGAGATGGCCAAGATGAGCCGCGACGATGGGCTCGTCCTGCAGATCCATCCCGGCTCCTGGCGCAATCATTCGCCTTCCGTCTTCCAAAAATTCGGCAGAGACAAGGGTTTCGATATCCCGGCCAGAACCGACTATGTGACGGCGCTAAAGCCGCTGCTCGACTGCGTCGGCCTGGAGCGCGACCTTACAATCATCCTCTTCACGCTGGACGAGACCAGCTATGCGCGCGAGCTGGCGCCGCTCGCCGGCGTTTATCCGGCGCTGAAACTCGGGCCGGCCTGGTGGTTCCACGACAGCCCGGAGGGCATGCGCCGGTTCCGCGAGATGACCACCGAGACGGCCGGCTTCTACAACACCGTCGGCTTTAACGACGATACCCGCGCCTTTCCATCCATCCCGGCTCGCCACGATGTGGCGCGTCGGGTCGATTGCGCCTTTCTTGCGCGTCTCGTCGCCGAGCACCGGCTCCGCGAGGACGAGGCGCAGGAGCTGGCGCAGGAACTTGCCTATACGCTCGCGAAAAAGGCGTACCGGCTCTAACGGCGCTTGCCGCCATCGTTCAACGGGAGGAACCCAATGCTGCATTTTTCTAGACTGGCGGGAGCTACGCTATTGGCCGCCGCACTGATGGCCGGAACGGCAAGCGCCCAGACGGTTCTGCGCTCGTCCGACACGCACCCGGACGGCTATCCGACGGTCGAGGCGGTCAAATATTTTGGCGAGCTTGTCAAGGAGCGCACGGCCGGCCGCTATTCGGTCGATGTCTACCATTCCGCGCAGCTCGGCGAGGAAAAGGACACGATCGAGCAGGTGCGCTCCGGCGTGATCGACCTCAACCGCGTCTCGATGGCGCCGTTCAACGGGCTCATCCCCGAAACCACCGTGCCCTCGCTGCCCTACATCTTCCGCTCGGAAGACCATATGCACAAGGTCATGGACGGACCGGTCGGAGACCAGATCGCGGCGGCGTTCGAACAGGTCGGGCTGGTGCTGCTCGCCTTCTATGACGGCGGCGCGCGCTCCTTCTACAATTCGAAGAAGCCGATCAACTCTGTAGCCGATATGGCCGGCATGAAGTTCCGCGTCATCCAGTCCGACATCTTCGTCGACATGGTGGCGGCACTCGGCGCCAACGCGACGCCGATGCCGTATGGCGAGGTGTATTCGGCGATCGAGACCGGGGTCATCGACGGCGCGGAGAACAATTTTCCGAGCTACGACACCGCCAAGCATGCGGAAGTCGCCAAGTTCTATTCGCTTGACGAGCACACGATGGTGCCGGAAGCCTTCGTCATGGCGAAGTCGAGCTGGGACAAGCTGACGCCGGAAGACCAGGCGATCTTCAAGGCGGCCGCCAAGGAAAGCGTCGCCAAGCAGCGTGAGCTGTGGGCCGCCAAGGTCAAGGAATCGCGTGCCAAGGTCGAGGCGGCCGGTTCGCAGATCACGACGCCGGACAAGCAGCCCTTCATCGACGCGATGGGTCCGGTCTACGAAAAGCACGTCAAGGACGACAAGCTGAAGGCGATGGTCGAGGCCATTAGGGCCGTGCAGTGATCAAGCGGCGGCGCGGGATTTCCGCGCCGCCATCCTCTTGCGGAGAGAACCGGTGACCTCCAGCTCAGAACAGAGACCGCCCCTGTCCGGCATCGCGCGGGCGATGTCGCGCGTCAGCACGGCGGCGCTGTGGATCGCCGGCGTCGGGCTGGTGCTGATGACCGCCTTCGTCGCCTGGCAGGTGTTCGGCCGCTATGTTCTGAACCGCTCGCCGAGCTGGACCGAGCAGGGCTCGGTGATGCTGATGAGCTGGTTCATTTTCCTCGGCGCTGCCGTCGGGGTGCGCGAGAACTATCACCTCGGCTTCGACGTCCTGCTCTACGTGCTGCCGAAAGGCGGCAAGCGTTGGCTGAGGATGATCTCGGACCTCGTCGCGCTCGCCTTCGGCATCGGCATGATCTGGTACGGCAGCCAACTGGTCGCATTGACCTGGGGCGCCACCTTGCCGTCGCTCGGCATATCAGGGGGCTGGGACTACGTCCCGCTTGTCGCGGGAGGCGCGCTCATCGTGCTCTTTACGCTGGAGCGCATTGTGCTTCGCCTTTCCGGTGCGGCGATCGACGATGCGCTCGATGAACTGCCGCCGGCGGAAGTCGCAGCCGAACTCGACACAGCGAACGTGAAGGTCTGACGCAATGGAACTCTGGATACTCTTTGGTGTCTTCACCGTTCTGATGCTTATCGGCACGCCGATCGCTTTCTGCCTCGGGGTCGCAAGCTTTGCCACCGTCCTCTACATGGGCCTGCCGCCGCTCATCGTGTTCCAGCGCCTGAATTCCGGCATGAGCGTCTTTTCGCTGCTGGCCATTCCGTTTTTCATCTACGCCGGCGACTTGATGGTGCGCGGCGGCATCGCCAGCAAGATCGTTGCCTTCGCCGGCTCGCTCGTCGGCCACATGCGCGGCGGCCTCGGGCAGGTCAACATCGCCACCGCTACACTGTTCGGCGGCATTTCCGGTTCCGCAGTGGCAGAGGCAGCGGCGGTAGGCGGCTTAATGATCCCGCAGATGAAGGCGCGTGGATATGGAGCGGATTACGCCGTCAACGTCACGTCGATGGCGGCGCTGATCGCGCTGCTCCTGCCGCCGTCGCATAACATGATCATCTACTCGATTTCGGCAGGCGGAAAGATCTCCATCGCCGACCTGTTCACCGCCGGCATCATCCCGGGCCTGCTACTGGCCCTGGCACTGATGATCACCGCCTATTTCGTGGCGCGCTCCCGCGGTTATCCGACCGAGCCGTTTCCGGGCTTCGCCGCCGTCGCGCATCTCTTCGCTGTCGCGGTGCCCGGCCTGCTGCTGATCGCGATCATCTTCGGCGGCGTACGATCGGGCGTTTTCACGGCTACCGAGAGTTCCTGCATCGCCGTCATCTATGCGTTGCTCGTGACTGTCCTAGTTTACCGGCAGATGACCTGGGAAGGTTTCGTTCATGCCACCCATGGTGCCGTGCGCACCACGGCCATGGTGCTGCTCATCATCGGCATGGCGGCGGCGTTCTCGTGGTTGATGGCCTTCCTGAAAGTGCCGGCAGCGCTGATAGCCTCGATGAACGCGATCTCGGAAGATCCGCTGGTCGTGCTTCTTCTGCTCAACCTCTTGATGCTGTTCCTCGGCACCTTCATGGACATGGGGCCGACGATCATCATTTGCACGCCGATCTTCCTGCCCGTGGCGCAGGCCTACGGCGTCGATCCGGTGCATTTCGGCGTGATCATGATCCTCAACTTCGGCATCGGGCTGAACACGCCGCCAGTGGGCGCAGTGCAGTTCGTGGCGTGCGCAGTGGGCAAGATATCCGTCTGGGAAGCGATGCGCTCGATCTGGCCGTTCTATGGGGCGGGCCTCCTGGTGCTGGGGCTCGTCACTTACATCCCGGCCATCTCGCTATGGCTGCCGAGCGTCTTCAAATAGGGGTTGGAAATGGCATCGGATACGGCGATCAGCCTGAAGATCGAACGCAAGCCCAAGCTGTCGGAGACCGTGGTTGCGGCGATCCGCAAGCAGTTGCAGGCGGGCGAGATCCAGCCGGGCCAAAAGCTGCCGACCGAGGGCCAGCTGACCGAAACCTTCGGGGTCAGCCGCACCGTCATCCGCGAAGCGCTGGCCAAGCTTGCCGCCGACGGTCTGGTCGAGCCGCGCCAGGGCGCCGGGGTCTTCGTCACCGAGCATATCTCGACGATGTTCGGCACGCTGGCCGCCGACATGGGCAGCAAGGATTCGATCGCACTCAACGTGCTCGAGGTGCGCCTGGCGATCGAGATCGAATCCGCCGGGCTGGCCGCTATCCGTCGCAACGCCGCGCAGGAAGCAGCGATCCAGGAGGCGTTCTTCGAGTTCGAGCGGCTGCTCTTGAACGGCGAGCCGACAGGTCCGGCCGACCTCGCCTTCCACCGGGCGATCGCCAGCGCCACCAACAATCCCTTCTATGTCGAGATGCTCGACGTGCTCGGCCGGCGCGCCATTCCTTGCGACGTGACGTCGCCATGGTCCACCGAACTCGCCCAATCCGACGTCTACCAGCGCGGGCTGCAAGGCGAGCATCTGGTGATCCTGAACGCCATCACGGCCGGCGATGCCGAGTCCGCGCGCGAAGCCATGCGCGCGCATCTCACCGCCAGCCAGCAGCGCTATCGTGAGCGCCTGCACGCACGTCAGATTTTTTATGCCGATTCGGTCAAGGCCGCGGCAACCGAATGATCAATAAGGCAGCCCAATGGGACAGTAATGAATCACACTGATAATCACACCGACTTCACCTCGCGCTTCGCGATCGACCCTGTTACCGCCGCGGCGATGGGGACGGACGAACTTCGTCATAATTTCCTGATCGAAGGGCTGTTCCAGCTAGGCCGCATCGGCCTGACCTATACAAACTACGACCGCATGATCGTCGGTGGCGCCATGCCTGCCGGGGCACCGCTTCCGCTGCAGGCGATCAAGCCGACCGGGACAAAGAACTTTCTCGATCGCCGCGAAATGATCGCTGTCAACATCGGCGGCGCCGGCATCGTGAAGGCCGGCGGCCAGTCCTACGAGCTGCAGCCGCGCGACATGCTGTATCTCGGGATGGGCACCAACGAGGTGTCGTTCGCCTCAGCCAATCCAGCCGAGCCGGCCAAGTTCTATCTGCTCAGCGCGCCGGCGCATCAGAGCCACCCAAGCCAGCTGATCCGCATCGGCGATGCCAAGCGGCTCGATCTCGGCAGCCAGGCGACCTGCAACGAACGCTCGATCTTCCAGTTCATCCATGCCGGAGGCGTGAAAACCTGCCAACTCGTCGTCGGCATGACCCAGCTTGCGTCAGGCTCGGTCTGGAACACCATGCCGTGCCATGTGCATGACCGGCGCATGGAGGCCTATCTCTATTTCGACCTGCCGGAGGCGGCGCGCGTGTTCCATTTCATGGGCGAACCGGACGAGACACGCCATCTCGTCATGCGCAATGAGGAGGCGGTGCTGTCGCCGGGATGGTCGATCCATTCGGGCGCCGGCACCTCCAACTACGCCTTCATCTGGGCGATGGCCGGCGACAATGTCGACTACACCGATGTCGATCCGGTAGCGATGGAAGAGCTGCGGTGAGCGACCTCTCGGCTTTCAGCCTGGCCGGCAAACGCATCCTCGTCACCGGCGCCAACACCGGCATCGGCCAAGGCATCGTCCTGTCGATCGCCCGCGCCGGTGGTGCGGTGGTCGGCGTCGGCCGTTCGGCGATGGACGAGACCGCGCAAAAGATCGCCGCGGCGGGCGGACGCTTCGAGGCGGTGCGCTGCGATCTTGCCGATCATGCCGCCGCCCAGGCAATGCTCGATCGCATCTGGGACGAAACCGGGCCGCTCGACGGACTGGTCAACAATGCCGGCATCATCCGGCGCGCCGACGCCGTCGATTTGGCGGAAGCCGATTGGGACGACGTCATGGACGTCAATCTGAAGACGGTCTTTTTTCTCAGCCAGAGCTTTGCCCGGCGCGTGCTTGCCGATCCCGGACGGCGCGGCAAGATCGTCAACATCGCCTCGGTGCTGAGCTTCCAGGGCGGCATCCGCGTTGCCTCCTACACCGCCTCGAAACACGGCGTGCTCGGCATCACCCGATTGCTCGCCGGCGAATGGGCGTCGAAAGGCATCAACGTCAACAGTATTGCGCCAGGCTATATCGAAACCAACAACACCGAGGCGCTGCGTGCCGATCCAGACCGCAGCGCCGCCATTTTGGCGCGCATTCCGGCCGGGCGTTGGGGCGGGCCGGAAGACATCGGCGATGCGGCCGTCTTCCTGCTGGCGCCGGCGTCGAACTACATGCATGGCGCGGTGGTGCCGGTGGACGGCGGTTGGCTGGCGCGATGAGGCCATGATGAGGATTTGGCGATGACCGGAACGAAGATCTTTTCGCATGCCGGCGAGGGCGCATGGACGCCAACCCCGGATGGCAATCGCAGGCGTGTGCTGCTGCATACGGACGAATTGATGATGGTCGAATTCGGCTTCGACAAGGGCGGTGTCGGTGCGCTGCATTCGCACCCGCATGTCCAGGCGAGCTACGTCGCCGAAGGCCGCTTCGAGGTCACCATCGACGGCAGGACCGAGATCCTGGAGACGGGAAGCAGCTTCATTGTCCCTTCCAATTTGGTCCATGGCGTCAAGGCGCTCGAGGCCGGCCGCCTGGTCGACAGCTTTACCCCGCACCGCGCCGATTTTATCGACTGAGGGCGAGCGAACGCAGGTCATTGCGTAGCGGCAGCCTATCTTCGCAAACGAAAAGCCCGCGCCTCCGGAGAGACGCGGGCGTGTTGCCTGGGCGCTTGTGGCGCCGCGGTACTCAAAACATCACCGCAGAACCTGAACCTGCCGAAGTATGGTGAAGATAGGATTAACCGCGCCAGCGCCGACGCGATATTCACAGTCAAAGCGAATAGGGGCTGGAATCACGATGCCATATCCGCCAATGAGGGAGATATTCTTCAGACGGCGCCGACGGAGACGGGACTTGAGGGGTGATCGAGCATTCGAATCTGCGATCAAGGCAGGCATCTGGAGATTCGCGGGGGAGCTGTGGCAGGTCACGTCGCAACTGGCCGTTCTCGCGCTGCCTTTTCGGGCGGCGCCGATCATAGTAATTCCCTGATGCAGGTAGCGGCGGCGGGCGTCCCGGCGGAGGATCCCAAGCGGCGCGTCCTGAAGGACGTGTTCGGCTTCGACGATTTTCGTCCTGGCCAGGACGCTGTGACGGAGGCGCTGCTGGCCGGGCGTCATGTGCTGGCTGTCATGCCGACCGGCGCTGGCAAATCGCTCTGCTACCAGGTCCCGGCGCTGGTCCTTGGCGGGCTCACCATTGTCGTTTCGCCCCTGGTGGCGCTGATGCAGGACCAAGTCGCCGCATTGCGTCTTGCCGGCGTGGCCGCCGATACGATCAATTCCTCGCTCGACCGCGATGCCAATGTCGCCGCATGGCGCCGCGTTGCGGCGGGCCAGACGCGCCTGCTCTATCTTGCGCCGGAGCGGCTCATGACCGCGCGGATGCTCGAGGCGCTGGCCAGGCTCGATATCCGGCTGATCGCTGTCGACGAGGCGCATTGCATCTCCCAATGGGGCCCGGCGTTCCGGCGCGAATATGAAGAGTTGTCACGGCTGCGCGGCATTTTCCCTGATGTGCCGATCATTGCGCTGACGGCGACAGCGGACGAGGCGACGCGCACCGATATCGCCGCACAGCTGTTCGCTGGGCGCGTCGCAACCCTGGTGCTGGGTTTCGACCGGCCGAACATCAAGCTTGGCATCGAGGCCAAGCAGGACAGCAAGCGCCAATTGCTGGGCTTCGTGCAGCGCCATGCCGGCCGCAGCGGGATCGTCTATTGCCTGTCGCGCAAGAAGACGGAAGAGATGGCGGCGTTCCTCGAGAAGAACGGCGTGCGCGCCCTGGCCTATCATGCCGGCATGAGCAAAGAGGCGCGCGAGGCCAACCAGAACAGCTTCATGACCTTGTCCGGTGTCGTGATGGTGGCGACCATCGCCTTCGGCATGGGGATTGACAAGCCTGACGTCGCCTATGTCTTCCATACCGACCTGCCGGGCAGCCTCGAAGCCTATTATCAGGAAATCGGGCGCGCGGGCCGCGACGGGCGGGCTGCCGAGGCACATATGCTCTTCGGTCTCGGCGATATCCGCATGCGGCGGCTTTTCATCGACGACGAGGACGCGCCGGCGGAGCATAAAAGGCGCGCGCATGGCCGGCTCGATACGCTGATCGGCTATTGCGAAACGGCCCAGTGCCGTCGCCAGATCCTGCTTGGCTACTTCGGCGAGTCAGCAGTGCCTTGCCGCAATTGCGACAACTGCCTTGACCAGACGCCGCATGCGGATGGCGAGGCGGAGGCGCGGATCATCTTCGCTGCCATCGCGCAGACCGGCGAGCGCTGCGGTGCTGCCCATATCGTCGATGTTCTGCTCGGCCATGAAAGCGAGAAGGTCCTGGCCAGGAACCACCACAGGCTTGCCAGCTTCGGGACCGGTGTGGCGCACAAGAAGAATGTCTGGCAGTCGCTGATCCGCCAGCTCGTCGCGGGAGGGTTTCTGACATTGGACTCAGGCGGCCATGGCGGCCTCGCCATCGGCGAAAAGGGCCGTGAGCTGGCCCGCGGCGAGGTCCCGTTCCGGTATCGCGTAGAGGCGCCGCGCCGCGCATCGCGTGGCAAGACACGTCCCACCCCGGACGTTGCCGCGGGCACGGAAGACCTGGATACCGCGCTTTTGGCCACGCTCAAGGCGGTTCGGCTGCGTCTCGCCCGGGAGCGCCAGGTGCCGGCCTTCGTGATCTTCTCCGATCGTACGCTGATCGATATGGCCGAACGCTGCCCGCGCGACCTCGACGCCTTCGCCGCGGTCAATGGCGTCGGCGCCGCGAAGCTCAGGGAATTCGGCCAGATTTTCCTCGGCGCAATCGCTGCGCACCAATCCGGGGTGTCGGTCTGAGGTTATCCGCTACGCTGACGATGGACCGTGCGGGATGAAGTGTCCTTCATCTGCGCTATAGCCCACGAATCCACCTGTCGGGCATCAGTTCTTACCGAGCTCACCGGTCCAACGATCTCGCCCTGCCCAGTACGGGCAAGTGCCGCCTTCCGGATAGTCGATTCCCTCCTCATGCGGACAGCCGAGAATCCCGTCGACCATTGCTATGGAGTGCACCCCATGCCCGCGCAACAACGCGGCGATCTCGGCGAAGATCGTGTCGCTCCTCCGCACGTCGCCGGTCTCGACAAACCAGCGACGCAGGATCGTCGCCTCGGATTGAGGGGCGGGGACGATACCCACCGCCACCTTCGTGGCGCGGAGGTGATCGGGGCCATAGAAGGCGATGGTGCCGACGGGATAACTGCGTACGCCCAGCTTGGCCTTCTTGGCGATCCATTTTCTTGCCCGCTGGTCCGGTTTCATGCTTGCTGCTCTCCGGTGAATCGGCTTGGCGGCGACCTGAGGCTTTTTTATCTGCTGTGGCTGATGGCGGTCGAGGCCGGTTCTATCGAGCCGGACGAGGCGGAGCCGTTGCCGGGGATCGGCCCGATGACTGGCGCGTTCGACGCATTCGCGCGGTTCTTCCGTCTCGATGCCGATCTCGTCGAGGCGGCGGCCGAACGTCCCGCCGGCACGACGGCGGGGGATCCATTGTCATCGGATGTCGTCCGTCGTTCCGTTGCCGATTTGCCTGATCATGAAAAAACGACGCTGCTTGCTCGACTGGCCGAGGGCGATCCGCATGTGGCGAGTGAGCTTCGGGCGCTCGTTCGGGATCGCCAGGTGTTGCAGGCCTCGGCGGCTCGACCCGCCGTCGCTCCGCGCTCGGCCGGCGAATTGCGAGCCCGTGCCGATGCGATCCGCGAGGCTCGCGAGCGCGAGCAAAGCGAGCGGCGGGAGGCCGAAAGGAAACGGCGGGAGGCGGAAGAGTTACGCGCCCGCCGCGCCCGGCTCGATGCGATCATGCGGCGCGGCGAAGCCGTGTGGCGCGAGGTGGAGACCGAAATCGAGCGCCGCAACGCTTCCGGCTACGATACGGCCGCCGGTCTTCTGCTCGACCTCAAGGCGATTGCCGAGGAGCGGGGGGCGATTGGCGACTTCGCCCGCCGGTTGCAGGCGATCCGCGAACGGCATATCCGCAAGGGGCGCTTCATCGAACGGCTGGCGGCACTAGGATAGCATGCCCCCGCGGCGGTGACTCGGCGTCGAAGCCGAACCCATGGAGCCGTGGAACCTCGGCTCCAATGCCATGTCCTGCGAAATCGATCATTTTCGGCCTTCGGCTCTCACGCCGGCGCCGCAATCAGCACCTGCTTCGTCTCACCGCTGCGATCGCGGCCTCCTGCTGCCGCAAGCGCTCGATTTTCGCGCTCTGGCGGGCAGTGACGGTAGAGGCGACACGCCGGGCTCCCCAAAGCCAGTCCGGAATTTTGGTTTTCGCGACTTTGCCCCGAGTGATCGCTGTCGCCGACATCTCCTTGGCGACTTCGCCCATGGCCACGTTGAGTTCGACGCAGCTCATCTTGTCATATTTCGCGGCGTCAAAGGATGCGTGGAAGGGCGATGCGCAACCTCCGACAAACACGAGGCTGCATATCAGGGGCGTGGCTGTAGAGATGGCTTTCATTTTATCAAGCAGATTTGACGCCGGACGGGCGAATGAGGCATGTGAACCTCTACAACACTCTGCTCTACGCGTCATTCCCCCTATAATCCTCGAAGAATTTCGAGAGAGCCGCTGCGGTCTGGTGAGGGTGCTCTTCTGGAAAGAAGTGCCCACCCGGGACAGGGCTTCCTGCAACTCTGTCGGCCCATTTCCTCCAAATAGCCAGCGGTCCGCCTTCCCCGGCATACCATTTCTCGAGGCCGCCTTCGCTGCTCCACAGTGCCAGCAGCGGACACTCAATGCGACGATCATTTGCCTGGTCCAGCGCGTCATGTTCACGATCGACCGTGGCAGCGGCCCGATACTCTTCGCATATCGCATGAACATGAACGGGATCGCGAAGCGCCTCGACATAGGCGTCCCTGACCTGTGCAGAGAACGCTTCTGCCGGCGACCCCCACTGCACAATCGCGTTGTCGACTATGGCATCGGGCGCTGCGCCTATCAGTCGCTCCGGCAGCGGCTCCGGTTGCGCGAGAAGGCTCCAGGGCCAGAAGCCGAGAGCCAGTCTGGCGTCCGCCCTATCCCACGCGGCGGCGGTGGGGATGACGTCGAGGACCGCGACCTTGGATATCTCATCGGGGTGATCGAGCGCCAGGCGATAGGCGACCCGCCCGCCACGATCGTGTCCGGCAACCATGAACTGCTCAAACCCAAGCTGCTTCATGGCTCGCACCATGTCGCCGGCCATGGCGCGTTTGGCGTAGGGACTATGATCGGCAGAGGAGACCGGGCAGCCGCTTTGCCCATAGCCTCGAAGATCGGCGGCGATCACCGTAAAGCGGGGCGCCAAGGCCACGGCGATATCCCTCCACATCAGATGCGTTTCGGGAAAACCATGAAGAAGCAGCAGCGGCGGACCGGTCCCGCCGATCCTTGCGAAAACGGTCGTGTCGTCTAGTTCTAAGCTGGTGGCCCTGAAACCTGCAAACACCGTTCGTCTCCCTCGGCGTGCCCAAAGGCGACAACGCACAAGGTGCTAGAAGGATCACGTCAGCGGCCGTGTCTGGAGTCGAGGCGATCCGGGAATTCTCCTCAATGGCCGAATACGGAAGCTGCGGGCCACTGATATTTCGATCGGCGCACCCCATATGAGCGACAAGAGTGTCGCTAGGGATTTGCTATGATGATTTCGCGTTCGAGCCGGTTTGCAGTTTTGTTTGCAGGACTGTTCCTGGCATTTTCCATGGTCACGGCCGATTACGCCGAGGCGCGGCGTGGCGGCAGCTTCGGCAGCCGCGGCACGCGCACGTTCCAGTCGGTCCCGCCGACCAGGACGGCGCCACAGCCGGCCGCGCCGGTCGAGCGCTCGATGGCACCCAACACCACAACGAACAATGCGGCCCGCCAGACACCGGCAGCCCAACGACCAGGGATCTTCAGCGGCCTCGGCGGCTCGATGATGCGTGGCCTGCTGCTCGGCGGTCTGATCGGACTTCTTTTGGGCCAAGGGTTCGGCGGCTTGGCCGGCATATTGGGCCTGCTTCTTCAAGGGCTGCTGATCGGCGGCGCGATCATGTTGGCGATCCGCTTTTTCCGGTCGCAATCGGCGCGCAACCAAGCGCCCGCCATGGCCGGTGTTCCGCGCAGCATGGGGAACTTTGGGCGAAACCCGGCAGCCCAGCCCGACGCCGACAACGTCTCGTCTTTCCCCATTCCAGGCATCGGCTCTGGATTTGGCCGGACAGCTCCAGCCTCCGATGAAATTACAATGACGCAGGCCGACCTCGACATATTCCAGCAGCGGCTGACGGAGGTTCAGGAAGCGTTCGGGCGCGAAGATCATGCTGGCTTGCGCCGGCTGGCGACCCCCGAGATGGTGTCATACTTGTCCGAGGAGCTTGCCGACAATGCCAAAAACGGCGTCAGGAACGAGGTCTCGAACGTCAGCCTGTTGGAGGCCGATATTGCGGAGAGCTGGCGGGAAGACGATCGCGACTACGCGACGGCTGCCTTACGCTACGAGTCTCACGACGTGATGCGCGATCGCGCCAGCGGCAAGATCGTCGCCGGCGAAGCCGATCAGCCGACGGAAACAACCGAACTGTGGACCTTCACGCGCCAGAACGGCGGCGACTGGAAGCTCGCAGCAATACAGCAGCCCTAACCGATACCTGCAGCCTCGGCCGTTCACGTCCTCTTGCGAGTCACGATGTAAGGACGGTTGTCGTTGCCCTTCGTTGCGTGGCTTTCAGCGGCAAGAACGTCGAAGCCCGCGGCATCGATAGTTACTCGCGATGGCGCAGCGCGTCGACCAAGGCGACGAAAGCAGGTGAGGATTGCCGGCGGCTCGGATAATAGAGATGGTAGCCATCCCAATATGGCGACCAACCTTCCAGTACCCGGGCCAGCCGACCTTTCGCGATGTGAGGAAGCGCAATTTCTTCCGGAACATAGCCGAGGCCGCGGCCGGCCAGCGCAGCGTCCAGGACATGAAAGATGTTATTGAAAACGAGCTGCCCATCGACGCGAATTTTGATCTCGCGGCCGTTCTCCTCGAACTCCCACACATAAAGAGCCCCTGACGTTGGAAAACGGTAGTTGATGCAATTGTGCTGCACGAGATCCTGCGGCTTCCCCGGCTCGGGATGCTCGGCAAAGTAGGATTTGGCGCCGACGACCACGAACCGGAAATCCGGCCCGATGCGAGCGGAGATCATGTCTTTCGCAAGCTGCTCGCCCATGCGGATCCCGGCGTCAAAGCGCTCCGTCACGATGTCGGTGAGGCCGTTGTCGAGCAGGAGTTCGACCTTGATGTCGGGATATTTCGGGAGAAAGCGTTTCAGCTTGGGCCAAAGGATGCTGCTGATTGCATAGTCAGGCGCTGAGAGCCGGATGGTTCCGGCGGGCTTTTCTCTCAATTCGTTCAGGGCATCGACCTCGACTTCGATCTGGTCAAAGTGAGGCCCAATCCGCTCCAAAAGCCTCTCTCCCGCTTCTGTGGGGGCCACCGCGCGTGTCGTGCGTGTGAGCAAGCGAACGCCAAGGCGAGCTTCGAGTTGACGGATAGTGTGGCTTAGTGCCGATTGCGATATGCCGAACCGGGCTGCGGCTCGCGTAAAGCTACGCTCCCGAGCAACAGCCAGGAACGCGAGCAGATCGTTGACATTCTGCCGCGGCACTCATGAATCCTTCTGATAGCCAAAGCTCGATTATACGGAATAAATCGAAAGCGAATACGGAGACCTGATTTTGCGGCAGCTTATGCAATTCGCGCCGCTCGCCCTCCGGCAACCAGCTACGAGCGGGTTGCACACGTTTCAATCGGTGCGTTCAACTCGGACAGCGACGGGACCGGGACGGTCAAAGATCGAGACATCGCCAGTGACCTGCCCGAGCACAATGATGCCAGGTGCCGGGACGCGACCGCTCCGATAGTAGATCACGAAATGATCGGAACTCCAGAGTCCAAGCGTGCCGATAGAGAAGTCGCGCTGCCGCGCCAGTTCGGGCAAGGCGGAAGGCAGGTTGCCGGTCTTTTCCTGGCGGAGATGGTCGGACATCTCGATCGTGAGCGGCAGTATCTGCGCCAGAGATTTTGCGGCTTCGTTATCGGCAAGATCGGCTGTGACCTCGCCCCAATCCGAAGAAATGCGAATTCGCTCTTGAGCCATGGCAGGTCCAACCGTTCCTAGTGCGATAACAGCGGAGCTCAGCAGTGATTTCAGCATGCTGTCGTATCTCCGATCCATGCTGATGGAGCCTGCTCTCTCCGGCGCAGGCTCCATCTCGCCGCTCACGCGGAGAGGTGCTGATTGAAGAAGCTGGTCAGCTTGTCGAACGGGATCAGGTCCGCGCGATCGTAGAGATCGACGTGCCCGGCGCCGGAAACCCACACAAGCTCCTTCGGCTCGGCCGCTCGTTTGTAAGCATCCTCGCTGAACTCGCGGGAGTGAGCCAGATCGCCCGAGATGAACAGCATCGGGCGCGGCGAGATCGTCTCGATGTCGTTGAACGGGTAGAAGTTCATGAACTTGACATTGCTGGTCAGCGTCGGATGCGTGGTGATCTTGGGGTTTGCACTTGCGGGCGTGAATTCACCCCTCGGCGTGCGGTAGAAGTCATAGAACTCCCGCTGGATGGGATGGGTGTCGGCGGTCAGCTCATGCACCGTGCCGCTGGTATATTCGACCTCGCCGCCTTCAAACTCGACCCAGCGCTGCTCGGCAGCTGCAGCAATGGTCTCCTTGCGCTGCTCGACGCTCAGCGAATGGTTAAGCGCGTTGCGGTTGGCGGCCCCCATATCGTACATGCTGACGGTCGCGATGGCGCGCATCCGCGGGTCGATCTTGGCCGCGCTGATGACGAAACTGCCGCTGCCGCAGACGCCGATCGCGCCGATGCGGTTTCTGTCGACGAATGGTCGTGTGCCCAAGAAATCGACCGCGGCGCTGAACGCTTCGGCGTAGACATCAGGTGAAACGATCTGGCGGGCCTCGCCCTCGCTCTCGCCCCAGAACGGCAGGTCGATGGACATCGCGACGAAGCCCTGTTCGGCCATCTTGGTGGCATAAAGGTTTGCGCTCTGCTCCTTCACCGCACCCATCGGATGCCCCACGACGAGCGCCGGATGGCGCGCATTGCGGTCGAGGTTGTTGGGAATGAAAACATTCCCCGCGACGTTCATCTCGTATTGGCTTTTGAAGGCAATCTTTTCGAGCGTCACCTGGTCGCTGGTGTAGAAGTTGTTCGCGCCGTTTGACATATCTTGAGCCTTTGCGAAGGGGATGCTGAAGAGCGACGCCGCACCGAGCGCGGCGACGCCGGCGCCGGTCAGCTTCAGGAGATCACGCCGGCCAAAGTCGACACTGGACTGCGGTTCCGCCGTGATCTCAATTCCGATCTGCTTGTTCATGCCTGTCTCCTTTGATCGTCCTGAACTGTCGCAGGCCTGCCGGGCCATGCTCATTGCTCGGCATGCGCGGCAGTGTTGCGAATGTCTAAATAGAATAGCGACGGCGGCGGCGATCAATTAGGCGGCAAAATCCGCATGTCGTCATGATTCAGATTCATCAATCGGATAGCGCAGGCTCGTCCCGAAGGTGAACAGATTGGTCCGCCTCCAGCCGCATCTGCATGCACAGGAAGAAGATCGTCACCGTGCTCGCCGATCAAAGGTTCGGCGTCAACGAGTTCGACGATGGCATTTGGCCCTTGAGCTTCATGCACTATGATGTTGGATACTTCGACCTGGAACAGAGGACATTGCAGACCATCACAACCCGTTCGGCACGAGGTTGTCGCCATGTCTTAGGTACAATCTGTTACCCATGTCTCCGGGTCGGACAGGCGGCAAACTGGCGGAGAGGGAGGGATTCGAACCCCCGATGGGCTTGCACCCATGCCGCATTTCGAGTGCGGTGCATTCGACCACTCTGCCACCTCTCCGCGGTCATGGTCCGCCGTTGCCGGCGCGGCGCACTAGATAACGGCTGGACGGACAGGTTACAAGGGCCAATCTGCCCGGCGATCCGGCTTCTTGTCGGGCTTGCCGCCCGGCTCTCGGTGTTGCCGCGCGCTTGGCCTGAACGTTCGGCTGCTCGCTACTGGCCGTTTGCCTTGACTCGCGCCGAACCTTCGGTTAGGGACAGCGCGCAATCGGCGTGGAGGGTTCTTCCGCGCCGCTTGTTTTTTGAACCCGCAGACTGACAAAAAGACGGCCGAACCGCCTGAAGCGGTTCATCAAGGCCGACCGAACAGCGAAAGGCAAAAAATGTTCGCAGTCATCAAAACGGGCGGCAAGCAGTATCGCGTCGCCGCCAACGATCTCCTGAAGATCGAAAAAGTCGAAGGCCAGGTCGGCGATATCGTCGAGATCGGCCACGTGCTCGCGCATGGCGAGGGCGAGAATGTCACGTTCGGCGCGCCGTTCGTCGACGGCGCCCTGGTCACCGCCGAAGTCGTCGAACAGGGCAAGAACCGCACGGTCATCGCCTTCAAGAAGCGCCGCCGGCAGAATTCGCGCCGCAAGATCGGCCATCGCCAGCTTTTGACCACCGTGCGGATCGCCGAGATCCTGCTGGATGGTGCCAAGCCGACGAAAAAGGCCGCGGCCAAGACCGAGGCAAAGGCTGCTCCGAAGAAGGAAGCCAAGGCAGAGGCTGCGCCGAAGGAAGCAGAGGCCAAGGCAACCGAGACCGCCGCTCCGCTGTTCAAGACGCCGAAGGGCGAGCCGGACGATCTGACCGTGATCAAGGGCATCGGCCCGGTTGCGGCCGGCCAGTTGAACGAGCAGGGCATCACGACCTTCGCCCAGATCGCCAAGCTGTCCGACAAGGACGTCGCCAAGATCGAAGAGCATATGCCGTTCAGCGCCGACCAGATCATGGACTGGCGTGAGCAGGCCAAGGAATTGGCGAAGAAGTAAAGCGGCCCGGCGCGATCGTCGCCGGTTCGGACTTGAAACGGAACGCGAACGCGTTCATAAGACCTTTAAGCGCCCGTGCGGCGCATCGGAGTTAGTTAGATGGCACACAAGAAAGCTGGCGGTTCGTCGCGCAATGGTCGCGACTCCCATTCCAAGCGGCTCGGCGTGAAGAAGTTCGGCGGCGAAGCCGTGATTCCGGGCAACATCATTATTCGTCAGCGTGGCACGACGTGGCATCCCGGTACCAATGTCGGCATTGGCACGGATCACACGCTGTTTGCGCTCGAAGCTGGCGCAGTCACCTTCAACAAAAAAGCCAATGGCCGAACCTACGTATCGGTGAACCCGATGACGAAGGCCGCGGAGTAGCCGGTTCCGTACGAGAACACCGGCACCCATCTCGGGAACCGGTGTCTGGCCAAGCCAGGAAATGGATCAGGGGAGATGGGTTTCCATCTCCCCTTTTTCTTGTGCCTGGAGGACTGACATGGTTGCCGAAGCGGAAGACACAGACGGTGAAAGTTACGCGATAGATTGTCCGGTCCTGGTGACCGAACGGCTGGTCCTGCGGCCGCCGCGCGAAAGCGATATCGAGCAACTGGTGGTGCTCGCCGACAACCGCCACGTCGCCGAAATGCTGGCCCGCATGCCGCACCCCTATGGCGAGGCCGAGGCTCGCGCCTTCCTGGCGATGACAGCATCGCGCCGGGCCGGGATCGCCTATGCCTTGACGCTGGCCGGTACCGAAACCTTCGTCGGCTGTGCCGGCCTCAACACCACTGATCGCGGGCTGGAGCTCGGCTACTGGATCGGCGAGCCCTACTGGAAGCGCGGCTATGCGACGGAGGCCGCGCATGCGCTGGTCGACCTCGCCTTCCAGAGGACATCGATCCAGGTGCTGCATGCCTCGACGCGGGTCATCAATCCGGCCTCGCGCCGGGTCATCCACAAATGCGGCTTCCAATATGCCGGCCAGGGCATGCTGAACTCGATCGTCGCCGGCCAGGTGCCCGTCGAGCGCTACCGTCTCGATCGCAACACCTGGACCAGCCTGCGGAACTGGGTCCATTTCTGATGGATGCTGGTCAGGCCATCTCGACCCAGACCGGCAGGTGGTCCGAGCCGACTGCTTGCCGGTCGACCCACAGGCGCTTCAGCGCTTTGGCGAGCGAGGCGCTGGTGAAGACATAATTGATGCGCTTGTGGCGGCTGGCGTCGTCAGGCCGCTTGGGGTCGACCCAGGTGACGAGATCGGCGCCTGTGGCGGCAAGACGCGCGACATCGACGGCAAGATCGGCGGTCACAGGCATGCCGAATTCGTGATCCAGGCGGCCGGTGAGTTCGACATATTCCGGCGATCCAGCCAGCATGTTGAAGTCGCCCATGACGACGAAGCCTTCGGGACAAGGCAGGTCCGGCAGGCCGACTTCGGCGATGCCCGACAGCGCGCCGCCCTCGATCGCATAATTCAACAGGCGCTGGCGCAGAAACCGGATCTGGCTGGCGCGTTCGACCGGGCTGCGATGGTCAAGATGGGTGGAATAGAAGCGGATGAAACCAAGCGGCGTCTCGATCAGCGCCTCCAGCGCGCCGCGCTGGAAATTCATCACTTCGAAACTGCGGCTGCGCGGCAAGAGGAGATTGCGCGACAGATGAATAGGCGTTTTCGACAGCACCATGTTGCCGAGCTGGAAGGTGGTTGTGATGGCGCGGCCGTTTTCCAGGTGCGAGCCGACATTGGCCTCGAAATTGCTGCCATAGACGGCGAAGTATTCGGGCAGGGCGTCGCCGAGCTCGGCCACCATGTCGCGGCCGCCGTTGTTGGGATTGTTGCGCGAGACCTCCTGAAGCGCGATCACGTCGGCGCCGCATACGGCATCGGCGATGCGGCCGACATCGTAGCGGCCGTCGAGGCCGACGCCGTAGTGGATGTTGTAGGTTACGAGCTTCATTGCGACTCCGGCCATGTTCATAAACAGCCTCGCCCTTCGCCCCGCCTTGGTTTAGAGCAGTGCCGAAGGTTTAGAGCAATGCCGCAAGGCCACTAGCAGAAACTCAGCAATCCGATGAAATTTCTCGATCAAGCCAAGGTCTACATCCGCTCCGGCGACGGCGGCGCCGGTTCGGTGTCGTTCCGGCGCGAAAAGTTCATCGAGTTCGGCGGCCCCGATGGCGGCGACGGCGGCCGTGGCGGCGATGTCTGGGTGGAGGCGGTCGATGGGCTGAACACGCTGATCGATTATCGCTATCAGCAGCATTTCAAGGCCAAGACCGGTACGCACGGCATGGGCCGCAACATGACCGGCGCCAAAGGCGCCGACGTCACGCTGAAAGTGCCGGCGGGAACGCAGGTCTTTGCCGAGGACAACGAGACGCTGATCTGCGACCTGACTGTGGTCGGCCAGCGCTTCCTTTTGGCCAAGGGCGGCAATGGCGGCTTCGGCAACCAGCATTTCAAGACCTCGACCAACCAGGCGCCGCGCCGCGCCAACCCCGGCCAGCCGGGCGAAGAGCTCAACATCTGGCTCAGGCTCAAGCTGATCGCCGATGCCGGCGTGGTTGGCCTGCCCAATGCCGGCAAGTCGACTTTTCTCGCCGCCGTCACCGCAGCCAAGCCGAAGATCGCGGATTATCCCTTCACCACGCTGCATCCGGGCCTCGGTGTGGCCCGCATCGATGGGCGCGAGTTCGTCATCGCCGATGTTCCCGGCCTGATCGAAGGCGCGCATGAAGGCGTCGGCATCGGCGACCGTTTCCTCGGACATGTCGAACGCACGCGCGTCCTTCTACACCTCGTCTCCGCGCAGGAAGAAAATCCGGGGAAGGCCTACAAGACCGTGCGCACCGAACTCGACGCCTATGGCCATGGTCTGATCGAGAAGGTCGAGATCGTAGCACTTTCCCAGGTCGACACGCTCGATGCCGACGCACGCAAGAAGAAGGTCGCTTCGCTGAAACGCGCCGCCGGCCGCGCGCCGATGCTTTTGTCCGCGGTCACCGGCGAAGGCGTCGAGGCCGTTCTGCGCGCGCTGATGGCGGTCGTGGCCGAGGCGCGCGAAGCTGTCGCCACTCCGGTCGAGACGCGCTGGAGATAGTGATGGCCGCGCAGTCGCTGAAAAAATACCGGCGCATCACCGTCAAGATCGGCTCGGCGCTGCTTGTCGACCGCACGACCGGCCTGAAGCGAGACTGGCTGGCCTCGCTTGCCGACGACATCTCAGTGCTGGCCGAGGGTGGCGCCGAGATCCTCGTCGTGTCGTCCGGCGCCATCGCGCTTGGTCGCACCATTTTAGGCCTCGGCAAGCGGGCGCTGAAGCTCGAGGAGAGCCAGGCGGCGGCCGCCGTCGGGCAGATTGCGCTGGCTGGCGCCTGGTCGGATGCGCTCGGCAAGGGCGACCTGAAATCGGGCCAGATCCTGCTGACGCTCGGCGACACCGAAGAGCGCCGCCGCTATCTCAATGCGCGGGCGACGATCTCGACGCTGCTCAAGATGAAGGCGGTGCCGGTCATCAACGAGAACGATACGGTGGCGACCTCCGAAATCCGCTATGGCGACAATGACCGGCTGGCGGCGCGGGTCGCCACCATGATGGGCGCCGATCTCTTGGTGCTGCTCTCCGATATTGACGGGCTCTACACGGCGCCGCCGGCGCGCGACCCGCAGGCCCGGTTCATTCCGGTCGTTGACCGCATCACCGCCGAGATCGAGGCGATGGCAGGTGCGGCCGCTTCGGAGTTTTCGCGCGGAGGCATGCGCACCAAGCTCGACGCCGGCAAGATTGCCACCGCCGCCGGCACCGCCATGATCATCACATCAGGCACAAGGTTGTCGCCGCTGATGGCGATCGAACGTGGCGAGCGGGCGACTTTCTTCCGGCCGAGCGCCAATCCGGTCAAGGGCTACAAGACGTGGATCGCCGGGCAGCTCGAACCGGCTGGCCGGCTGACAGTCGATGCCGGCGCCATCGGCGCGCTGCTGTCGGGCAAGTCGCTGCTGCCGGCCGGCGTCAAACTGGTCAGCGGCAATTTCTCGCGCGGCGACACGGTGGCGATCCTGTCGCCCGAAGGCCGCGAGATCGCGCGCGGACTGGTTGCCTATGATGCCGCCGATGCCGTAAGGATCGCTGGCCTGAAAACAGCCGAGATCGAAACCGTGCTCGGCTACGAAGCGCGCTCGGCGATGATCCACCGCGACGACCTTGTGGTGAGCCATTCTGAGGCACCCTCAGCCTAGCCCAGTGGTTCGCCAGTCCTGATCGAAACATAGTTGCTGTTCGGCTTCTATTTCCGATGGGTCCGTTAGCCCGAGATCCTCATAAAGAACAGCATCTAGCGACGGCTGTCCGGTCCCCTTGCTGACTACGATCACCGAAAGACGGGGAAGCCTGGCATCGTTACAGCGGAGCGCGATTCCTCCCAGTGTGTTGCCCAACCTCTGACGCTGCCGCCAAAGGCTTCGGTCAATTCTCCGTATGTGACTAAACTCTGTTCAGCTGCCTTTCTTGCCAGAAATTTCGCGACGTCCAGTCGATAGCTGTTCCTCATTTTCTTTAAAGCTGCGGATGAAATTCTCGGCATCATTACCTCCCCGATTGACGAGACATTATATCACGCTTGATCCCCGCGTTGATGAGATCGCGGCGGGCGTGTAAAGCAACATCACACTTTGGGCTGTTCAGAGAATGCAAATGCTGAAACCGCATGAAAAGTCCTGGGGCGACACCGCAGCAACGATGGCCGAGATCGGCCGCCGCGCGCGGGCCGCCGCCCGACCGCTGGCCGTCGCCACAGCCGAGCGCAAGCACGCGGCGTTGATCGGTATGGCGCAGGCGATCCTTCGGCACGAGCGCGACATTCTCGACGCCAACGCCATCGACATCAGGAATGGCGAGAAGTCCGGGCTTTCAGCATCCTTCATGGATCGGCTGAAGCTTGATCCTGCCCGCATCCGCACTATAGCCGACGGCATCCGCGAAATCGCCGAACTGCGCGATCCGGTCGGCGATGTCATTGCCGAATGGGACCGGCCGAACGGCCTGCATATCGAGCGCGTGCGCACACCGCTCGGCGTCGTCGGTGTCATCTATGAGAGCCGGCCGAATGTGACGGCCGATGCAGGGGCGCTGTGCCTGAAGGCCGGCAATCCGGTGATCCTGCGCGGCGGCTCGGATTCGCTGAACTCCTCGGCGGCGATCCATGCCTGCCTGGTCGAAGGGCTTAAGACGGCCAATTTGCCTGAAGATGCCATCCAGCTGGTGCCGACCACCGATCGCGCCGCCGTCGGCGAGATGCTGAAAGGGCTTTCCGGCAATATCGACGTCATCATTCCGCGCGGCGGCAAGAACCTGGTCGAACGCGTCCAAAACGAGGCGCGGGTGCCGGTCTTCGCCCATCTCGAGGGCATCTGCCATCTCTACATCGACCGCTCGGCTGATCTCGACATGGCGGTCAGGATCGCGGTCAACGCCAAGATGCGGCGCACCGGCGTCTGCGGCGCGGCCGAGACGCTGTTGGTCGACCTTGCGGTGGCCGCCACCCATCTGGTGCCGATCCTCGAGGCGTTGCGCGCGGCAGGGTGCGAAATCCACGCCGACGTCGAGGTGCTGAAAGCGTTTGCCGACGCTAAACCGGCGAGCGACGCCGACTGGGTGACCGAATATCTCGATGCCATCATCGCGGTAAAACTGGTTGATGGGGTTGCCGGCGCGATCGAGCATATCGAGAATTTTTCATCGCATCACACCGAGGCGATCGTCGCCGAGGATGCCGATACGGTCGAACGGTTCTTCAATGAGATCGATTCGGCGATCCTTCTGCACAATGCCTCGACGCAGTTCGCCGATGGTGGCGAATTCGGCATGGGGGCCGAGATCGGCATCGCCACCGGCAAGATGCATGCGCGCGGCCCGGTCGGTGTCGAGCAACTGACCTCGTTCAAGTACCGCGTGCGCGGGACCGGACAGGTGAGGCCTTGATCTTTTTCGCCACCAGGGCTTGAAGTTTGCGCCCAGCCACCCCCCTCTGTCCTGCCGGACATCTCCCCCGCAACGGGGGAGATCGGATGTCGCATAGACTTTCGCCAATCTCCGGCGTCGCAGTAAGGGCGCCAGGGATGAAGCCGCCAATCTCCCCCCTTGCGGGGGAGATGCCAAGGTTTGGCAAAGAGGGCAGGACAGAGGGGGGTGCTTAGCACGATGCTCTCCCCTTCCGAACAACCAGTCCCCTCTCGCTACCTTCACATGCCGCATGCCGAAAAGGGCTTGGCCGTCGGGCTGTTCGGCGGCTCGTTCAACCCTGCCCATGCCGGCCATGCACTGGTCGCCGAGATCGCGCTCAGACGCCTGGCGCTCGATCAGCTGTGGTGGATGGTGACGCCGGGCAATCCGCTCAAGAGCGCGCGGGAACTGGCGCCGCTGGCCGAGCGGCTGCGCCTGTCCGAGCAGATCGCCCGGAACCCGAAGGTCAAGGTCACCGCCTTCGAGGCGAGCCATTATGTCCGCTTCACCGCCGACACGCTGGCCCTGGTCAAGGCGCGCAACCCGGGCGTCGACTTCGTCTGGATCATGGGCGCCGATTCGCTTCGTGATTTCCATCGCTGGCAGCGCTGGCGCCAGATCGTGATGACGTTTCCGATCGCGGTGATCGACCGCCCTGGCGCGACGCTGTCGTTCCTGTCGTCGGTCGTCGCCAAGACCTTCGATTACGCGCGTGTCGACGAGGGCGACGCGCCGCGGCTCGCCCGCATGAAGGCGCCGGCCTGGACCTTCATCCACGGCCCGCGCTCGTCGCTGTCGTCGACCGCGATCCGCAATTCGGCGAACGGATAGGAGTCTCCTTCTCCCCTTGTGGGAGAAGGTGGCCGAGCGAAGCTCGGTCGGATGAGGGGTGCTGGAAGAATCGCTACCTTGAAGACCTAAGCACTTAAATCCCTGGATCTTTTTTGCGCTGCATTTCTTCCAGCACCCCTCATCCGTCTCGGCGCTACGCGCCGATCCACCTTCTCCCACAAGGGGAGAAGGGAATATCCAAGCACCGCCCGTCCGGCCATGTCGCATTTGCGGCTGCCTTTCCCCGATCTGTAGGCGATCCTGCCCGGGCATGACGATTCTCGAGCGAAACCAGACCAGACGCGACCCGGCGCAGGGCAGACCGCCAGCCCCGGCGATCGCCATCGCCAGCGTCGTCCTGTCGATGGCGCTGGTTGCGGTCGGCAACGGACTGATGTTCGCCTATATCCCGGTCCGGCTCGGCGCCGACGGCTTCGATCCGACCTGGGCGGGGCTGATCGTCACCGGCCTTTCGGCCGGCGGCCTGGCAGGCTGCATCCTGACCGGCCCGCTGGTACGGCGCGTCGGCCATGCTCGCGCGTTCATGGTGCTGTCGGCGTTGATCGTGCTGTCCAACGCCGCCGTCGGGGCCGGGCCGCACCCGCTGTCGTGGATCGCGGCACGCGCGCTCTATGGCTTTGCCATATGCGGCCTGTTCATCGTCGCGCAAAGCTGGCTGAACGACGTCGTCGCCAACGCCATACGCGGCAGGGTCATGGCCTTCTTTTACGTCGCCTATGTCGCCGGGCTCGGTGTCGGCTACTCCACACTGGCGCTGATCGACATAAGGGCTGCGGACGCGCCGTTGATCGGTATCGCCTTCACCGCGCTGTCGATCCTTCCTGTTGGACTGACGCGGCTCGCCCAGCCACCGCCGCCGCAGGCGGCGTCGGTCGCGCTTGGCCGAGCCTGGCGGATTTCGCCGGTGGGCGTAGCCGGCATGCTTGCCGTCGGTGGCCTGTCGATGACGATTTCGGGCTTCGCGCCGATCCATGCCACGGCCAAGGGCTACAGCCAGGCAGATGTGGCACTGCTGCTGTCGGCGATGCCGGTCGGCACATTGATCCTGCAGGTCCCGCTCGGATGGATTTCCGACCGCACCGACCGGCGCTTTGTGCTGGTCGCCGCTTCGGCGCTTGCCTTGGTGGCGGGCCTGTTCGCGCTGGGCTTCGACGGTGGTGCGCTGGCGGCGCTGGTCGTCATCTACGTGGTCTGGGACGGCGCGTCGGAATCGATCTATTCGCTGGCCAGCGCGCATGCCGCCGACCGCGCCGGCAAGGACGACATGGTGGCGCTGTCCAGTTCGCTGCTGTTTGCGTGGTCGCTGTCCGGCTTCATCATGCCCGGCATCGTGACCGGGCTTTCCGCTATCTATGGAACGCAGGCTTTCATCTATGTGGCCATCGTCATTGCCACTGGTTTTTGCCTGTTCGTGCTGTGGCGTGTGGTGGCGATGTCGCCTGTTCCCGCCGCCGAGACCGGCAATTTCGCGCCGATGACGGCGCAGGCACCGCTGCCGGTCGACCTCGCTTTCCCATCCGAAGAGCAGCGCCGCGCGGACAGCTAGACCTGCACGGGAATTGATCATCTCACTGTCTGGTGGCGGTTTCCTGCCGCGGTGCTTCAGGCGGTGGCGCGGGTATAGAAATGCCTTCGCTGTCGAAGGCCTGCTTGGCGCGTTTGGTGAGATCGATCTGGGTAGCGAAGAAATCCGCAGCCGAGGTCCAGTAGCGCAAGGTGACAGCGACGTTGCTGTCGCCGACGGTCGCTACAAAGGCAATCGGGGCCGGCTCCCGCCTGACGCGTCGGTCGGCGGCGGCGACGCCCAGCATGGTCTTTTGAGCGAAATCGATGTCGTTCCAGGAGCCGATGGTCAGCGTGATGTCGCCACGTCGGGCACCGTTGCGCGTATAGTTGCGGACAGGCTGGTTCCACAGCGTCGAATTGGGGGCGAGGATGTAGACGCCGTCGACCGTTCTCAACGTGGTAGCGAACAGGCCGATTTCCTCGATGGTCCCGGCAATGACGCCGACCTCGACATATTCGCCGATGCGGAATGGCCGCAGCGCCAGCAGCATGATGCCGGCGGCAATGTTCTGCAGCGTGCCCTGCAGCGCCAGGCCGATGGCTAGGCCGATGGCGCCAATGGCGGCAATGATCGAGGTCGTCTGGACGCCGAACTGGCCGAGCACCATGACGACGACGAGGATCAGTATGGCGTAGCGGACGATCCTCGAGAAGAAGTGGCGCAGCGTCGTGTCGAAGCCATGGATATGGCCGAGGCCGGCATAGATCGAGCGCTGGGCAAGGCCGGCGACGGTATAGCCGAGAACCAGCAGGATGACGGCGCCGAGGGCCGAGAAGGAGTACGAGACGATCAGCGCGCTGAGCTGCGCAAGGCCGGACTGCACGGTGAGGAGAGCATTCTGAGGGTCGATAGGCATGAGGGGGATCCGGTTGGTCAATGCGCCGATAACCCAGGCCAGGCGACAAGAGTTCCGTTTTTTCTTCAACTGCGGAACCGGAAGAACGGTTCTTCGTTGGCTACAGCAGGGCTGCCGTCTTGAAACTGCAACGCAACTCTGCCTATCTAAGGGGTGTCACCTGCTTTGAGGGGTGATTTGGTTGTTCTTGCTGCGAAAGGAAATACACTGAGAACAGCACTTTGGAAGAAGGCCGACATCGTGCCTTCGCCGGCCGGGATCAGCGTAAACGACGCCGTGTCCCGCGCCATCAAGACAGTCCTTGCCAGTCTGGAAGACTCCAAGGCCGAAAACATCGTCTCAATCGACATTCAGGGAAAATCGAGCCTCGGTGACTATATGGTCATCGCGTCCGGCCGATCGCACCGTCATGTCTCGGCTGTCGCCGATCATCTCCTCAAGGCGCTCAAGGATGCCGGGCTCGGCACGGCGCGCGTCGAGGGACTGGCCGGCGCCGACTGGGTCCTGATCGATTCAGGCGACATCATCGTCCATGTCTTCCGTCCCGAAGTCCGCGACTTCTACAATCTCGAAAAGATGTGGCAAGCGCCGGACCTTGAGGAAGAGACCCTCCACTGAGCCGCATTTGATTGATGCATGTCGTTTCCCAAAACCGGTGACCACTTTTGGTGACATGCATTAGCGGCTCTTCGAGGCAGGGATGAAAATTGCCGTTCATGCCGTGGGCCGGATGAAAGCCGGCCCCGAGAAGCAGCTCGCCGACCGGTATTTCGAGCGCTTCGCCAAGAGCGGACCGGCCGTGGGGCTCGAATTCTCAGGGGTTGTCGAGATTCCTGAGGGCCGCGCCCAGACCGCCAACGAGCGTCGCCGCGAAGAAGGCCAGAAACTGCTGACGCAATTGCAGCCTGGTGCCGCGCTGATGCTGCTCGATGAACGCGGCAAGAGCTTTTCCTCCGAGGATTTCGCCGGGCGCATCGGCCTGTTGCGTGATGGCGGGCGCAAGGCACTTGTCATTGCCATTGGCGGTGCCGACGGTCACGATCAGTCGCTGCGCGATCAGGCCGATCTGATGGTGTCGTTCGGTGCGCTGACATGGCCGCACCAACTGGTCCGTGTCATGTTGGGCGAGCAGCTTTACCGGGCCGCCACTATTCTTTCGGGTCATCCCTACCATCGTTCATGAACCGGACCAAAACCGGTGAACTGAGGGCCCAGCCGCGGGGATTTTGGTCTCAGGCCCGGGAGTTTATGCTAGATTGGCGAGGCTTCGAACATGGTTGATGGTTCGTTAACGAAGCCACGCATAGGGTCTGGCTTCAATGTCTGAAGATTGGAAATCGCGAACGGGCTTTTGGCGCGCACGCTGCGGCTTGGCGGCGGCGGCGCTTATGCTGTCGCTCGGCGCTGCGTGGGCGCAGAATAGGCTCGACATGGCGCCTGACCCGGACCAGAGCCGCGCCGAATACGAACGGGTGTCGAAGGAGATCACGCTGTCGTCCGAGCGGCTCGCCAAGCTCGCCGCCGACATGGCGACGGTCAAGAAGGACCATGCCTCGATCACCGCGGCGCTGATCCAGTCGGCGATGACTGAACAGAAGCTCGGCCAGGACATCGAGGACATCGGTGCCAAGCTGGAAGGGCTGAAGGGCGAGGAGCAGAAAATCCGCGCCTCGCTGGCCGCCAGACGCGACGTTCTGGCCGAGGTGCTGGCCGCGCTGCAGCGCATGGGGCTCAATCCGCCGCCGGCCATTCTGGTCAAGCCGGAGGACGCGCTGTCGTCGGTGCGCAGCGCCATCCTGCTCGGCGCCGTGGTGCCGGAACTGCGCCAGCAGACCGAGATATTGCTGGCGGATCTCAAGGAGCAGTCGCGGGTGACCGCCTCGATCGAGGCGGAGCGGGCGCGGCTGACGGCGGCAGTCGGCGAGCAGACGGCGGAAAAGAAACGGCTCGGCATGCTGCTCGAAGCCAAGCAGAAGCTCGAGGCCGAGACGCAAACGGCACTGGCGGCGGAAAAACAGCGATCCGCAGCACTGGCGGCCAAGGCCGGCAGCCTGAAGGAACTGATCGCCTCGCTCGAGGCCGACAAGGCCCGCAAGGCGGCGGCCGCGGCGAAGGCTGCCGAGCAGAAGGCCGCAGAGCAGAAGGCAGCGGGCGCCGACAAGGCTCCGGCGCAGACGGCTCCGGCACAGAAGGCCCCGGAACAGACGGAACTGGCGGCCCTGCCGGTGCCGGAGGCCAACCGGCTCACCGCCGCTGCACCGTTTTCGGCGCTTCAGGGGCAGATCGCGCTGCCCGTCACCGGCAAGATCAAACGGCGGTTCGGGGCCAGCGACGGTAACGGCGCAGTGATGCTCGGTGACATGGTTGCGACACAATCGGGAGCCATCGTCACCGCGCCAGCGGACGGAAATGTGCTTTATGCGGGACCTTTTCGCTCCTATGGTCAACTCTTGATCCTGAACGCGGGTGACGGCTATCATGTCGTTCTCGCGGGGATGAGCAGAATCAGCGTCGCGTCTGGCCAGTCGGTGCTCGCAGGAGAGCCGGTCGGCGCGATGGGAGAGGCCCGGGTGGCGAGCACCTCGGCATCGAAGAATGGAAATGCCACGCCGGAACTCTATGTTGAGTTCCGCAAGGATGGAAAACCCGTCGATCCGACCCCATGGTGGGCGGACCGTTTCTCTGGAAGGACGTGAGATGATGCGGAAACTTTCGCTTCTGTTTGCCGGTGCGCTGATGGGCGCATCCGCGATGAGCCTGGTCTATGGCGCCCCCGGCTCGACGGCGAACGCTGCGGGCTCCGAAACTTATAAGCAGCTGGCGATCTTCGGTGACATCTTCGAGCGGGTGCGGGCGCAATATGTGACGCCGCCCGACGACAAGTCGCTGGTCGAAAACGCCATCAACGGCATGCTTACCTCGCTCGACCCGCACTCCTCGTATATGAACGCCGAAGAGGCGCAGGATATGCGCGTGCAGACCAAGGGCGAGTTCGGCGGCCTCGGCATCGAGGTCACCATGGAGAACGACCTGGTTAAGGTGATCACGCCGATCGACGATACGCCGGCCGCCAAGGCGGGCGTGCTTGCCGGCGACTATATTGCCAAGATCGACGGCGAGGAGGTTCGCGGCCTGAGCCTCAACGACGCGGTCGAGAAGATGCGCGGGCTGGTCAACACGCCGATCAAGCTCACCATCCTGCGCCAGGGCGCCGACAAGCCGATCGAGCTGACGGTGGTGCGCGACATCATCAAGGTCAAGGCGGTCAAGTTCCGGGTTGAGAACGACATCGGCTACATGAAGATCACCTCCTTCACCGAAAAGACCCATGACGACCTCGAGAACGCCATCGACACCATCAAGAAGCAGGTGCCGAACGAAAAGCTCAAGGGCTACGTGCTCGATCTGCGCCTCAATCCGGGCGGGTTGCTCGACCAGGCGGTGAGCGTGTCCGACGCCTTCCTCACCCGTGGCGAGATCGTCTCGACGCGCGGCCGCGATCCGAAGGACGTCACCCGCTTCGACGCGCGGCCGGGCGACGACATCGACGGCAAGCCGCTGGTCGTGCTCGTCAATGGCGGCTCGGCCAGTGCGTCCGAAATCGTCGCCGGCGCGCTGCAGGATCTGCGCCGCGCCACGGTGGTCGGCACGCAGTCCTTCGGCAAGGGTTCGGTGCAGACCATCGTCCCGCTCGGTGAGAACGGCGCGCTGCGCCTGACGACGGCGCTCTATTACACGCCGTCCGGCAAGTCGATCCAGGGCAAGGGCATCACGCCCGACATCAAGGTCGACCAGCCGTTGCCGCCGGACCTGCAGGGCAGGGATCTGACGCGCGGCGAGTCGGACCTCAAGGGCCACATCAAGGGCAGCGACGAGGGCGATACCGGTTCGGGCTCGGCAGCCTATGTGCCGCCGGAGCCGAAGGACGACCTGCAGCTCATCTTTGCCGAGCAGTTGCTGCGCGGCGAAAAGACCGATCCGGCGTTCCCGCCGAATCCGGACAAGGCAGTGCTGAACCAGTAGGGGCTGTGCTGAACCAGTAAAGGTCGATCAGGCGGACAACAGGTCTGGCTGCCTGATCGAAGCGATGTAATGCTGCCGGGGCTGCAAGGCCCCGGCAGTTTGATTCGGGGGAACCGCGGCTGGGGATGCGGCTTGGCTGACATCGGCAACGACATCGAACGCCCGCTAGGGCAGGCAGTCCGGCCGCCGCGCGCGGCCCGCAGGATCAGCGCCGGTGTGGTCGCGGCCACGCTTCTGGTGCTGGCCGTAATCGGCGTCTCCGGCGCGATTGCGCTGCGCGAAAGGCCATTTCGAAAGCCGGAAGAAGTCGCCGTTTCGACACCGAAGACGACAGCGGTGGTCGAACCCGCAGCGCCGGCCAAGGAGCCGGCATCGAAGGCGGAAGCAGCATCCAAGACGAGCAGGCCCAAGATGGGCGGGCCGCAGATCATCCATATGCCGACCGAAGTTGACGGTGGTCCGCCCAAGACGGCCATTGTCATTCGCGACCCTTCGACGATCGGCCAGAACCTGAGGATCGCGCATATTCCCGACAGGGCGCTGGTCGAGGCCGGCGAAACCGGCCCATTGCCGGTTCGTGCCGCCGACGGCAGGCGGCCGTTCGATGTCTATGCGCGGCCGTGGTCCGGTGCGCGCGGTGCGCGCGTGGCGATTGTCATCGGCGGGCTAGCCGTGTCGCAGACCGGCACGCAGTCGGCCATCGCCAAGCTGCCGGCCGAAGTGACGCTGGGCTTTGCGCCGCAGGGCAACAGCATCGGCCGATGGATGCAGGCGGCGCGGCAGAGAGGCCATGAGATCGTCATGCAGGTGCCGCTTGAACCGTTCGATTATCCGAACGTCAATCCCGGTCGCAACACGCTGACGCTCGCGGCGACGGCGGATGAGAATTTGAAGAATTTGCGCTGGGCGCTGTCGCGGACGACCAACTACACCGGCGTCATGAACTATATGGGCGCGCGTTTTTCGGCCGATGCGGCGGCGATGGGGCCGCTGATGGACGAGCTCGGCAGGCGCGGCCTGGCCTATGTCGACGACGGTTCGTCGGCGCGCAGCCTGGCACCCGACCTGGCGTTGAAAAACGGCGTGCCGTTTGCCGCCGGTGACACGTCGATCGACGCCGTGCGGGATCGCGGCGCCATATTGAAGAAGCTGGACGAACTGGAAGCCACCGCGCGGGCGAAAGGCTTTGCTGTCGGCATCGGCTCGGCCTTCGACCTGACGGTCGACACCGTGTCGTTTTGGGTGAGCGGGGCCAAGAAACGCGGCATCGAGATCGTGCCGATTTCGGCAGTGGCGGTGGATCCGGAAAAAGGTTGAGCATGGCCAAGAAAAAACCGGTCGATCCCGAGACGCTGCCTTATCGTCGCTGTGTCGGACTGATGATCCTCAACGGTGATGGGCTGGTCTGGGTCGGGCATCGCATTGCCGAGCCGGACAGCGAATTCGCCGGCACGATGCAACTCTGGCAGATGCCGCAGGGCGGCATCGACAAGGGCGAAGAGCCGCTGCAGGCGGCGGAGCGGGAGCTTTACGAAGAAACCGGCATGCGCAGCGTGTCGCTGCTGGATGAGGCGCCGAACTGGATATATTACGACCTGCCGGCCCATCTGGTCGGCATCGCCTTCAAGGGGAAATATCGTGGCCAGACGCAAAAATGGTTCGCCTTCCGCTTTCACGGCGACGTGAGCGAGATTGAAATCAATCCGCCGCCGGGCGGCCACACCGCCGAGTTCGACAAATGGGCATGGCGGCCGATGCAGGAATTGCCAGACCTGATCGTGCCGTTCAAGCGTCAGGTCTATGAGGACGTGGTTGCGGCGTTCCGGCATCTGGTTGCGTAGCTTGGCGCAAGCCGCGCTCGCGCCAACCACGGTTGCCGCGTCAGCGTAGTGGCCTTATTGATGGCCAATCCGCTGCAGACGGGGTTGGCATGAACGAGGCCTCCAAAAAATCTCTTTCTGAAAGGGTCGCCGTCAAAGCCGCGCCGATCAGCGAAGCGGCGGCCGGCGCCATATTGACCGTCGATCTCGGCGCCATCCGCGAAAATTACCGGCGGCTCGAGGCGCGCTTGGGTGGCGTCGGCTGCGCGGGGGTCGTCAAGGCCGACGGCTACGGGCTCGGCGGGGCCCAAGTGGCGGCGGCGCTGGCGGCCGAAGGCTGCGCTATTTTTTTCGTCGCGCATCTGACCGAAGGGGTCTTGCTGCGCCAGGCGCTCGGCGCACGGCCAGCGATCTATGTGCTGAACGGCATTCAGCCGGGCGCTGAAGGCGAAGCCGTCGACGCGGAGCTGGCCGCGGTCATCAACAGCGCCGACCAACTCGCCGCCTGGCGCGCGGCGGCGCAGCGGGCCGGCCGCAAGCTCAAGGCTGTAATCCAGGTCGACAGCGGCATGTCGCGGCTCGGCATGGCGGCAGCCGAGGTGGCGGACGTCGCTGCCGATCCGCAGGCTTTCGACGGTATCGACGTCATCTTCGTGATGAGCCATCTCGCTCGCGCCGACGAGCCCGAGCATCCGGCCAACGAGCAGCAGCGGCTGGAATTCGAGCGGCTGCGCAGGATGCTGCCAAAGGCGCCGGCCTCGCTAGCCAACTCCTCCGGCATCTTTCTTGGGCAGCCCTTTCATTACGACCTCGCCCGGCCCGGTGCGGCGCTCTATGGCATCAATCCGACGCCAGCGGTGGAAAATCCGATGGTGCCGGTGGTGCGGCTTCAGGCAAAGGTCATCCAGACGCGCAGCCTCGATAGGGGAGCCGGCGTTGGCTATGGCCATATTTTTCAGGTGACCGATTCGCTGGTCGCCGCAACGATCTCGCTAGGCTATGCCGATGGCTGGCATCGTCGCGCGGCCTCAGCCGCCTGGTTCGAAAATGTGCGCTTGCCATTTCTTGGCCGTGTATCGATGGATTCGATCGTTCTCGACATTTCGGCCCTGCCGCCCGACAGGCTGAAGGCGGGCGACCTCGTCGAACTGATCGGGCCGTTGCAGACGGTAGACCAGGCGGCCGGCCATGCCGGCACCATCGGCTATGAAATTCTGACCAGCCTCGGACACCGCTTTCACCGGCGCTATGTGAATGGATAGCGCGCGGCCTTTTTATGCATGTCGTTGTCCCAAAACCGCTGCGTACTTTTGGGCGACATGCTTGGGCACTTGGCGGACGCCGTAAAATCCGGCAGACAGAAAGCCACGATGCCCCGCCCCAAAACCCCTGACAAGACGTCGTTCTGGAGAACTATGCGATGAAGATCTTCGTGCTGGGCGGCGGCGTTATCGGGGTCACCACCGCTTATTATCTCGCCGAGGCCGGCCATGAAGTGACGGTGATCGACCGCCAGAAGGGCCCGGCGCTGGAAACCAGCTTTGCCAATGCCGGCGAGATCTCGCCCGGCTACGCCTCGCCCTGGGCCGGTCCCGGCGTCCCGTTGAAGGCGATCAAATGGCTGTTGATGAAGCATGGTCCGCTGGTGGTGCGGCCGACTCTCGATCCGCATATGTGGGTATGGCTGGTCAGGATGCTGCGCAACTGCACGGCCGAGCGCTATGCGGTGAACAAGGCGCGCATGGTGCCTTTGGCCGAATACAGCCGCGACACGCTGAAAGCGCTGCGCGCGGCGACCGGTATCGCCTATGACGAGCGCGCCAAGGGAACGCTGCAGCTTTTTCGCACGCAGCAGCAGCTCGACGGCACTGCCGGCGATGTCGAGGTGCTGAAGACATACGGCGTTCCCTACGAGATACTCGATCCCGACGGCTGCATCGCGGCCGAGCCGGGGCTGGCAGGGGTGCGTGAAAAATTCGTCGGAGGCCTGCGACTGCCGGGCGACGAAACCGGTGACTGCAAGATGTTCACCGACCGTCTGGCCGAGCTCTGCGTGGCGCGCGGCGTCACCTTCGAATACGACACGTCGATCAGGCGCATCGTCCGCAAGCGCAATCGTATCGCCAACATCAATACGAGCAAAGGTTGGAAGGCTGCCGACGCCTATGTGATGGCAATGGGCAGCTATTCAGCCAAGTTCATGCGCAGCCTGAAACGACCCATCCCAGTCTATCCGGTCAAGGGCTATTCGATCACCGTGCCGGTCAAGGACGCTGCCGCAGCACCGGTGTCGACGGTGATGGACGAGACCTACAAGGTGGCGATCACCAGGCTCGGCGGCCGCATCCGGGTCGGTGGCACGGCGGAGCTTTCCGGCTTCGACCTGACGCTGCATGAATCGCGGCGGCGCACGCTCGAACATTCGCTTGGCGACCTTTTTCCGGGCAGCGGCGACATGCGGTCGGCGACCTTCTGGTGCGGGTTGCGGCCGATGACGCCGGACGGCCCGCCGCTGATCGGCCGCACCGAGTTTTCCAACCTCTATCTCAACACCGGCCATGGTACGCTCGGCTGGACCATGGCCTGCGGCTCGGCCAAGGTCCTGGCCGACATCATTTCCAGCCGGGTGCCGGACATCAATGTCCGCGATCTCGGACCGGAGCGATACCAGCGGTAGGATCGGAAGGTCCTTCACGCATTTGAGCGGGGTGAGAAACTTGCCGCGCAATTTGGGATCAAGGTTCAACACACTTCGCCGCGTCAGATGAATATCGTCAGACGAACAGGCTTCGCTCCCGTTCCACCGCCTTGGTGATGAAGCTCGCAACGATCTGGACGCGGCGCAGCGGCCTGACCGATTCGTGATAGACCAGCCAGTAGGCGCGGCGGATGGGCGCGACGATGTCGACGGCCACCAGTTCCGGCATCGAACGGGCGACGAAGGTGTGCAGGATACCGATGCCGGCGCCGGAGCGCACCGCTTCGGCCTGGCCGAGTGCCGAGGAGATGGCGAAGCTCGTACGCCAGTCGGCGCTGAACTCGGCCGCATAGTCGAGCGAGGGGCTGACGATGAGGTCCGGCACATAGCCGATCAGCGTGTGCCGGCCGAGCTCGGCGGGCGTCTGGGGCAGGCCATGCGCTTCGGCATAGGCGCGGGACGCGAACAGGCCGAGCGTGTAATCGACCAGCTTTCCCGCCACCAGCCTACCTTCGGTCGGCCGCTCCACGGTGATGGCGATGTCGGCCTCGCGCCTGGACAACGAGAAGGAACGCGGCACCGGCACCAGCTGGATGGTGAGTTCGCGGTGAAGCGCCGTCAGTGCGCCGAGGCGTTTGGCCAGGAAGGCAACGCCGAAACCATCTGGTGCGCCGATGCGCACGGTGCCGGAGACATCGTCGCCTTCGCCCGCCACGGTCGAGCGCGCGGCGATCATGTCGCCTTCCATGCGCTCGGCGATATCGAGGAAACGCTCGCCTGCCGGCGTTAGCTCGCTGCCGGTGGTCAGCCGGCGGAAGAGTTTTGTGCGCAGCGCATCCTCGAGTGCGGCGACGCGGCGCGAGACGGTGGCGTGGTTGAGCTCCAGCCGCTTGGCCGCGCCAAGGATCTGGCCGGCACGCGCCACCGCCAGAAAGATGCGGACGTCATCCCAATTCATGAGGATGATCCGGATGACGACGATTACGGCAGTGCTCTAGGGCGCCCCCCTCTGTCCTGCCGGACATCTCCCCCACTTGGGGGGAGATCGGCCGGCCGCTCCGGCGGCGACTTTCTTGCAACGTTGCGGGTTGGCGAAAGCGGGGATGACAGCCAATCTCTCCCCTCGTGGGGGAGATGTCCGGCAGGACAGAGGGGGGCGCGAAGGAACTCAATTTCTCAATCCTTGCCGCTAGGGGACCTGCATCCTTATCATTTGCGGCAATTGATGCACAGGCGTCGTCCGCTATCTATTTTCCGCACAACGGTTGCGTTCTCGCGCGCGTTGCCATCGGCCGCGCAAAGGCGGACAATGCCGCATCATAAATACAGGGAGAGAGACCATGATCGACTACGGTCATTTCATCGGCGGCAAGCGTGTCGCTGGGACCAGCGGCCGCAAGCAGGACGTCATGCAGCCGATGGACGGCACGGTGCGCGGCACCGTGGCGCTGGCTTCGCAGGCGGAACTGCGTGCGGCGGTGGAAAACGCCAAGGCGGCGCAGCCCGGCTGGGCGGCGACCAATCCGCAGCGGCGCGTGCGCGTCCTGATGAAGTTCCTCGAACTGGTCGCCAGGGATTATGATGCGCTGGCCGACATTCTGGCGCGCGAACACGGCAAGACCATCGCCGACGCCAAGGGCGACATCCAGCGCGGCCTGGAAGTGGTCGAGGTCTGCATCGGCGCGCCGCACATGATGAAGGGCGAGTTCACCGACGGCGCCGGCCCTGGCATCGACGTCTATTCGATGCGCCAATCGCTCGGCGTCGTTGCCGGCATCACGCCGTTCAATTTTCCGGCGATGATCCCATTGTGGAAGATCGCGCCGGCTATCGCTTGCGGCAACGCCTTCATCCTGAAGCCTTCGGAGCGCGACCCGGGCGTGCCGATGCGCATCGCCGAGCTGTTCATCGAGGCCGGTCTGCCGGCGGGCATCCTCAACGTCGTCAACGGCGACAAGGAGGCGGTCGACGCCATCCTCGACGATCCCGATATCAAGGCCATCGGTTTCGTCGGCTCGACGCCGATCGCCCAGTACATCTATTCGCGCGGCTGCGCGGCCGGCAAGCGCGTGCAGTGCTTCGGCGGCGCCAAGAACCACATGATCATCATGCCCGACGCCGACATGGACCAGACCGTCGATGCGCTGATCGGCGCCGGCTACGGCTCGGCCGGCGAGCGCTGCATGGCGATCTCGGTGGCTGTCCCGGTCGGCAACGACACCGCCAACCGGCTGATGGAAAGGCTGGTGCCGCGCGTTGAAAGCCTGAAGGTCGGCCCGTCGACGGATTCGTCCGCCGATTTCGGCCCGCTGGTCACGGCGCAGGCGCTGGAGCGGGTCAAGGGCTATGTCGATACCGGCGTCAGGGAAGGCGCCAAGCTGGTCGTCGACGGCCGCGGCTTTTCCATGCAGGGCTATGAGAACGGCTACTATATGGGCGGCTGCCTGTTCGACAACGTGACCGCCGATATGCGCATCTACAAGGAAGAGATTTTTGGGCCGGTGCTCTCGGTGGTGCGCGCGCCGACTTACGAGAACGCGATCAAGCTCGCCAACGATCACGAAATGGGCAACGGCGTCGCCATCTTCACCCGCGACGGCGATGCCGCCCGCGACTTCGCCTCGAGGGTCCAGGTCGGCATGGTCGGTATCAACGTGCCGATCCCGGTGCCGATCGCCTACTATACGTTCGGCGGCTGGAAAGCGTCTTCCTTCGGCGACCTCAACCAGCACGGACCGGACGCATTCCGTTTCTACACCAAGACCAAGACAGTGACCTCGCGCTGGCCGTCCGGCGTCAAGGACGGGGCTGAATTCGTCATTCCGACGATGAATTAGCCGGACGGTTTTTTGTTTGCGCGCCCTCGCCTTGGCTGTGGGCGCGCGGGCAGCCGTCAAGGACGAGGCCGAGTTCGTCATCCCGACGATGAATTAGCCGAACGACAAACAGCTCCAGATTTTATGATTGAAGACGAAAAGGCCCGGCTAGAAACCGGACCTTTCTGTTGGCCGGTCTCGCACCGTATCTGCCTGAACGCTAATGTGATGGAACCAGGCGGCAGCAGACGTCTTAAGATTGCGATCCTGCAGCGAAGCAGGCGCGGTAGACCAACCAACGGCGCTGGCAACAGCTTCGGGGGCGGCCGGCGCAAGGAGGTGTCAGATGACACGTCTAATAGCGACGATATTCCTAGCAGTTGCGGCGCTTTCCGCCGCCCCGGCAACAGCGGCCGAACAATGCGCGCCACGAGCCGACATGATCAAGGCGCTCGGCGAGAAGTTCCGGGAAAATCCAACCGCGCTCGGCGTCGTCAATCCGAATGTGATTGTTGAAGTCTTCGTTTCCGACCAGGGCACCTGGACCATCCTCGCCAGCGACACACGCGGTCAAAGCTGCGTGGTTTCGGTGGGTGAAGGCTGGGAGAGCGCGGTGACGACAGCAGCGCTGCCAGGCACCTGAGCCGCCTAGTGGGTGGCAGCCGCCTTAGCATAGCCGCGCGCAGGCCGCGGTTCTCGGCGACGACCATGAAACGGATCCACAGGCGCCCCAGCGGGCGCCTGCTTGCGCTTTTTCCTTGCCGACACCATATTGGAACATAGTGGGAACATTAAGAATCGTCCCCGCTGATGACAGACCGGAACACAGAAAGGAACGACGCGATGGTGATGACGTCGGGACCGGCCTGGATCGTTCCGGCAAAATGAGGGCTCTCCCTTTGTCGGACGTGATAGCAAAGGAAGTGCCCTATGGCGCGCAAATCGCTGTTGGTTGGTTTGAAAACCCTGATTCTTGCTGGGGCATTGGCGGTGGGTACGAACGCCGCAAGCGCCCAATATCAATACTGCGTTGAACATGGCGATCTCGTCGCCCACCTGAGCGAGCAGTTCCAGGAAAGACAGTTTGCTTTCGGGCTGATCGGTCAGATGGCGATTATGGAAGTCTATGTCGCCGACAGCGGAAGCTGGACGATCATCGTCACCGACGTCGCCGGCAGAAGCTGCATCGTCGCGGCCGGCGAACATTGGGAAAACGTGGTGATCCCGCCCGACCAGGACGCATGACCGAATTGAACGATGCTCAGCGCCTGGCCGCCGCCGGATGGACGGAACTCAAAGAGCCGGCCGAAGGATGATGCCGATCTCCTAGCGCGTCGCAGCCGCCTCGGCATGGCCGCGCAGCAGCGCCATCAGGCGCTTGGCATCTTTGGCGGCGGCGTCTTCGTCGCCGGCGAGGATCGAGCGGATCAGCGCGACGTGGTGCTCTGCCGATTCCGCCAGTCCGGTTTCGGCCTTGTAGCGGAACCAGAAGCGGCGGCTGTGGGTCTGCAAGGGGGCTGCCAGCCGCGCGGCGAAGGGGTTGTCGGCCGCCAGCGCCAGCGCCTCGTCGAGCGCCTTGTCGGCCTGAATGAAGGCCAGCACATTGCCTGAAATCACCGCCTTCTGCATGGCCAGTGCCGCGTCGTGAAACAGATCGGCGGCCTCACGGGTGACGAAGCGGGCGGCCGAGCGGGCAAGAACCACCTCGACGCCACGCCGTGCATCGAGAACGCGCAACCAGTCGCCGGGATGCAGCGGGGCAATGGCGATGCCGGCACGCGGCCGGACATCCAGCAGTCCCTCCCACGCCAGCCGCTGGATCGCCTCGCGCACCGGCGTGCGGCCGAGCCCCAGCCTGTCGATCAGCGCGCCCTCGGTGATGAAGCTTGAAGGCGCCAGTTCGAGCGTCACGATCATGTGCTCGAGCAGGCGGTAGGCTTTCGCCGCCACTGGCTCGAATGCCGGGCTTGTTTCATTGAATATCAAAGGCGAGCTCCTGATATATTTTTGATATATCATAGCGAAATCCGTGTTGACAGTCCGTTTCTTACTAAATATACGACTGATATATCAGATGGAGCGACCACCATGTGGACCGGAGTTTTCCCCGCCGTCACAACGAAATTCACCGAGGACGACCGCCTCGACCACGCCGAGATGGAGCGCTGCTTTGCGCTGCAGATGGAGGCCGGCTGCGACGGCATCATCGTCTGCGGCTCGCTCGGCGAGGGGCCGATGCTCTCGCATGACGAGAAGATCGACGTGCTGAAGACCGCGCAGAAGATCGCCGGCAATAAGCCGGTTCTGCTGACGGTCAACGAAGCCGGCACCCGCGAGGCGGCGGCGATCGCGCGCCGCGCCGCCAAGGAGGGCGCCAACGGGCTGATGGTGGTGCCGAGCCCGATCTACCACACCAATGCGGCGGAGACGGTCGCCGCATTGCGTGCCGTCGCCGAGGCCGGCGACCTGCCGGTGATGATCTATTCCAACCGGCTTGCCTACCGCGTCGACGTCACCGTCGACCAGATGGAGGAACTGGCGAAGGACAAACGCTTTTTCGCCATCAAGGAATCCTCCGACGACATCCGCCGCTCGACCGAAATCATCAACCGCTTCGGTGATCGCTACGACCTGTTCACCGGCGTCGACAATCTGGCGTTCGAGGCGCTGTCGGTCGGCGCCATCGGCTGGGTGGCGGGGCTGGTCACCGCGTTTCCGCGCGAGACGGTCGCGATCTACCAATTGATGAAGCAGGGCCGCCGCGAGGAGGCGCTGAAAATCTACCGCTGGTTCCGGCCGCTGCTCGACCTCGACGTGTCGACCTATCTGGTGCAGAACATCAAGCTCGCGGAAGTCCTGGCGATCAACACCAACGACCGCGTGCGCATGCCGCGCCAGCCGCTGTCGGGCGAGCGCCGCAAGATGGTCGAAAAGGTCGTCAGGGATGCACTGGCGGTGCGGCCGGCACTGCCGACGTTTTGAGGCATGCTCTTTTCTACCCGTTTACGGGAAGATGATGGCGGCAGCCAGATGAGGGGCAGCGCCCACATGCAGGGAATTTCCAAGTCGGCAAAGGCGGGGCGCCGCCCCTCATCCGCCCTGCCGGCACCTTCTCCCCGTGAACGGGGAGAAGGTGAAGACATCGCCATTATCGGCGGCGGCATCATCGGCATCTGCGTCGCCGCCTATCTGGCCGAGGCGGGGCGAAACGTCACGATCTTCGATCGGACGGGGATTTGTGAGGAGACGAGTTCCGGCAATGCCGCCGCCCTGGCCTTTTCCGATGTGCTGCCTTTGGCCCACAAGGGCATGATCAGGCATCTGCCGAAATGGCTTGCCGACCCGCTCGGCCCGCTCAGCATCCCGCCCGCCTACCTGCCGAAGCTGCTGCCATGGCTTATCCGCTTCTGGCGGGCCGGACGAAGCGACCGCTACGAGGCCAGCCTCGTGGCGCAGGCCGGGATGATGCGGCTCGCCGAGGCCGAATGGGCCGGGCTGATGGCGCGCTCGGGCACCGGAAACATGCTGCGCGAGGACGGCTCGCTCGAACTTTACGAGAGCGAGGCCGAGTTCAAGGCGTCACTGCCCGGCTGGGCGGCAAGGCAGCGCTTCGACATCGGCTTCAGCCATGTCGAGGGCGATGCTCTCGCCGCCTTGCAGCCGGGCCTGTCGCCGCGTTTCATCAAGGGCACCTTCGTGCCGGGATGGAAGACTGTTACGGATCCGAAATTATTGGGCAAGGCGATCTGGGCCTATGCCGAGAAGAACAGCGCGCGTTTCGAAAAGGCTCGGATCGACCATGTCGGAGCAGGGCAGGATGGCGCGACATTGACGCTGGCCAACGGCACGGTGCGGCAAGCAAAATGCCTCGTCATCGCCGCCGGCGCGTGGTCGCATCTTCTGGCGAAACAGATCGGCGACCGCATTCCGCTCGAAACCGAGCGCGGCTACAACACGACGCTGCCGAAGACCGCCTTCGACTTGAAGCGGCAACTGATCTTCTCCGGCCACGGCTTCGTCATCACCCCGCTTGAAACCGCTGTGCGCGTCGGCGGCGCGGTCGAACTCGGCGGCATCGAGCTGCCGCCCAACTACGCCCGCTCGAAAGCGCTGCTCGACAAGGCACAAAAATTCCTGCCGGGGCTTGACCCGGCCGGCGGCCGCGAGTGGATGGGATTCCGGCCGTCACTGCCGGATTCGCTGCCGGTGATCGGTGGCGCCAGGGAGGCCGGCACGATAGTCTATGCCTTCGGCCACGGCCATCTCGGCCTGACCCAGGCGGCTGCCACCGGACGCCTGGTCCGCGATCTCATTCTCGGCCAAAATCCGGTGTTTGATCTGTCTCCGTTTTCTCCGAACCGCTTCTGACGGGATCTAGAAATGGCGCGCCACTCCTTCTTCTGCATCGACGGCCACACTTGCGGCAATCCGGTGCGGCTTGTCGCCGGCGGCGGACCGCTGCTCAACGGCGCGACGATGATGGAGCGGCGCGCGCATTTCCTGGCCGAATACGACTGGATCCGCACCGGGCTGATGTTCGAGCCGCGCGGCCATGACGTGATGTCCGGCTCGATCCTCTATCCGCCGACAAGGCCCGACTGCGACATCGCCATCCTGTTCATCGAAACCTCGGGCTGCCTGCCGATGTGCGGCCATGGCACCATCGGCACGGTGACGATGGCCATCGAGCACGGGCTGGTCAAGCCGAAGACGCCGGGTTTGCTCAGGCTGGACACGCCGGCCGGCCTGGTCACCGCCGAGTACAAACAGGTCGGCGAATATGTCGAAGAGGTGCGCATCACCAACGTGCCGTCCTTCCTCTATGCCGAGGGTCTGACTGTCGAATGTCCGCAGCTCGGCGAGATCAGCGTCGACGTCGCCTATGGCGGCAATTTCTACGCCATCGTCGAGCCGCAGAAGAACTATCGCGACATGGCCGACCATTCCGCCGGCGACCTCATCGCCTGGAGCCCGGTGGTGCGGCAGCGGCTCAACGAGAAGTACGCCTTCGTGCATCCCGAGAATCCCGGCATCGACCGGCTGTCGCATATGCTGTGGACCGGTGCGCCAACCGACCCCAAAGCGGATGCGCGCAATGCCGTTTTCTACGGCGACAAGGCGATCGACCGCTCACCGTGCGGCACCGGCACCTCGGCCCGGATGGCGCAGCTTCATGCCAAGGGCAAGCTCAGGACCGGCGACGATTTCGTCCATGAATCGATCATCGGCTCGCTGTTCAAGGGCAGGGTCGAGAAGGAAGTCACCGTCGCGGGCAAGCCGGCGATCATCCCATCGATCGGCGGCTGGGCGCGCATGACCGGATTGAACACCATCTTCATCGACGACCGCGATCCGTTCGCGCACGGATTCGTCGTCGAATAGAGAGGGATCCTGACCCAGGGGAAACGAAAGGAGCGCAAAAATCGATTGCCGTCGACAGCGCAACGATCCCTCTCATCAACTTATTTTGACGGCGATTTCTTCGAAACGGGGTGCATGATACGGCTGAATCGTCAATGACATTGCGTTATGCCAATGGTAGGGTCCGCGATAGTCCAGAGGCCGGATATGAAAAAAACGGGCGATCGGGCAGCGTGCGGCGAAAACACGCGTTCTGATCGAAAAATCACGTTGCAATCCGGGCTCGAAACTTTACGACTAGGGCAAATACGAAAAGGAATGCGTCTGCATGGGCGACATTCCAGGGGAGCCACGACAGCATGCAGTACTTTGTCCAGCAGCTTATCAATGGGCTGACGCTGGGATCGATCTATGGGCTGATCGCGATCGGCTACACGATGGTGTACGGCATCATCGGCATGATCAATTTCGCCCATGGCGACATCTTCATGGTCGGCGCCTTCGCCGCCCTCATCGTTTTCCTCATCCTCGGCGCGATGTTCTATTCGGTGCCGATCGTCATCGCGCTGCTGATCATGATGATCGTCGCGATGCTGTTGACCAGCCTCTACAACTGGACGATCGAGAAAGTGGCCTACCGGCCGCTGCGCGGCTCGTTCCGGCTGGCGCCGCTGATCACCGCGATCGGCATGTCGATCGTGCTTTCCAATTTCGTCCAGGTGACGCAAGGGCCGCGCAACAAGCCGGTGCCGCCGATGGTGTCCAAGGTCTACACGATCGACGGCATCAGCGTGTCGCTGAAGCAGATCATCATCGTCCTGGTCACCATAGTCCTGCTGGCGCTGTTCTGGTATCTGGTCAACAAGACCTCGCTTGGCCGGGCGCAGCGCGCCTGCGAGCAGGACCAAAAGATGGCGGCACTGCTCGGCGTCGATGTCGACCGCACGATCTCGATCACCTTCATCATGGGCGCGGCGCTTGCCGCCGTCGCCGGCACGCTGTTCCTGATGTATTACGGCGTGGTGGTGTTTTCAGATGGCTTCACGCCCGGCGTGAAGGCCTTTACCGCGGCCGTGCTCGGCGGCATCGGTTCGCTGCCAGGCGCCGTGCTCGGCGGGCTGATGATCGGCTTCATCGAGAGCATGTGGTCGGCCTATTTCTCGATCGACTACAAGGACGTCGCCGCCTTCTCGATCCTGGCGATCGTGCTGATCTTCCTGCCTTCCGGCATTCTGGGCCGGCCAGAAGTCGAAAAGGTCTGAGATCATGGCAGTTACCGTATCTCCAGAGCGCGACATCGTCGCCAACCCTATCCAGCGCGCTATCCGCGAGGCGCTTTATGCCGGGGCCATCGTGCTCGGCCTGTTCGTGCTGTTCATCGGGCTGAAGACCGATCAGAACATCTCCAACGAACTGATCCTGGTGCAGCGCTGGGGCCTGCTCGCCGTGCTGATGATCGCCACGATGGTCGGCCGCTTCCTTTACGTCGCCTATGGCCAGCCCTTCCTGGCCAAACAGAAGATCGCCGATGTCGCCACCGGCCTGTTGCCAGCCAGCGTCGCGACGCGGTTCTTCCGGTTGCCGTATTTCATCGCGGCCATCGCCATAGTGGCCGTGCTGGTTCTTCTGGCCGGCTCCCTCGATGGTTTGCTGGGGCCGGCTCTTGCCGGTTATGCGCGGTTCGTGCGGGCGCTGGCGATCATCTATGCACTGGCCTGGGTGATCTATTATTTCCGGGCCTTCATTCTTGCGCATTTCTCGGGCCTAGGCATAACCGCGCTGGCGCTCTATCCGATCGTCGTCGTGCTGGTGCTTGCCCTCTATACGGGATCGATGGTGGGCGGCTTCCAGGGCTCGCTGAAATGGGTCGACAATTTCGGCATCCAAATCCTGATCTATGTGATGCTGGCCTGGGGACTGAATATCGTCGTCGGCCTCGCCGGTTTGCTTGACCTCGGCTATGTCGCCTTCTACGCCGTCGGCGCCTATGCCTATGCACTGCTCGGTACCCATTTCGGCCTGTCGTTCTGGATCCTGCTGCCTGCTGCCGGCGCCATGGCCGCGTTCTGGGGCGTCATGCTCGGCTTTCCGGTGCTGCGCTTGCGCGGCGACTATCTGGCGATCGTGACGCTCGCCTTCGGCGAGATCATAAGGCTGGTGATCATCAACTGGCGCGAAGTGACCAACGGCTCGGCCGGCATTTCCGGTATCCCGAAGGTCTCTTTCTTCGGCCTGATATCGTTCAACGTCTCGGATCCGAACTACATCTCGAAGGTTCTCGGCATCGCCCAATCTGGCGCCTACTATAAGATCTTCCTCTACTACCTGATCCTTGGGCTCTGCCTGCTGACGGCCTTTGTCACCATAAGGCTCAGGCGCATGCCGGTCGGCCGCGCCTGGGAAGCGCTGCGTGAAGACGAGATCGCCTGCCGCTCGCTCGGCATCAACACCACCACCACCAAGCTCACCGCCTTTGCCACCGGCGCCATGTTCGGCGGCTTCGCCGGCTCGTTCTTCGCCGCAAGGCAAGGCTTCGTCAGCCCCGAATCCTTCATCTTCCTGGAATCGGCGATCATCCTCGCCATCGTCGTGCTCGGCGGCATGGGCTCGCTGGTCGGCATTGCCGTCGCCGCCATGGTGATGATCGGCGGCACCGAGGCGCTGCGCGAACTCGATTTCCTGAAGCAGGTCTTCGGTCCAGATTTCACGCCGGAACTCTACCGCATGCTGCTGTTCGGCATCGCCATGGTCATCGTCATGGTTTGGAAGCCGCGCGGCTTCGTCGGCAGTCGTGAGCCGACCGCCTTCCTCAAGATACGCAGAGCCGTGTCAGGGTCCTTCACCAAGGAGGGACACGGCTGATGAATGCGAGCCCATCCATGAACAACGCCATCCTCGAGGTCGAACATCTTTCGATGAAGTTCGGTGGCCTGGTCGCCATTGGCGACCTGTCATTCCAGGCCAAGCGTGGCGAGATCACCGCATTGATCGGCCCGAACGGCGCCGGCAAGACCACCGTGTTCAACTGCATCACCGGCTTCTACAAACCGTCGGAGGGCATGCTCACGCTCAATCGGCGCGACGGCTCGAGCTATCTGCTCGAGCGCCTGCCGAATCATGAGATTCCGGCGCGTGCCAAGGTGGCGCGTACCTTCCAGAACATTCGTCTGTTCTCGGGCATGACGCTGCTGGAGAACCTGCTGGTGGCGCAGCACAACAAGCTGATGAAGGCATCCGGCTACACTATCCTCGGCCTGTTCGGTTACAGCGGCTACCGGACAGCGTCGGCCGAGTCGATCGACCTGGCCAGGCACTGGCTGGAGAAAGCCAATCTCGTCGACCGCGCCGACGATCCGGCCGGCGACCTGCCCTACGGCGCGCAACGGCGCCTGGAGATCGCGCGGGCGATGTGCACGGGTCCGGAACTGCTCTGCCTCGACGAACCGGCCGCGGGGCTCAATCCGAAGGAATCAATGGCGCTCAACGCGCTGCTGATGGACATCAAGGACAACACCGGCACCTCGATCCTGCTGATCGAGCACGACATGGCGGTGGTCATGCAGATTTCCGACCATGTCGTGGTGCTCGAATACGGGCGCAAGATCTCGGACGGCAGTCCGCAGGCGGTACGCACCGACCCGCGTGTCATTGCCGCCTATCTCGGGGTCGAAGACGAGGACGTCGAGACGGTGCTGACCGAGGTCGGTGACGAAGACGTCATCGAGCAACTGGATACGGGCCCGGATGCGGCGCACGGCCCGGGCACGTCATCTTCGTATCTCGCCGGACCTGTGACCGATACGGTCGGCCACAGCGAGGGCGAACGCGTCACGGTGTCGAAGGGCGCCTCGAAGGCCGGGCAGGTCGATGCAAGGTCGAGCGCCGCAGCAAGCAAGGCAGCCTCGCCGGCCAAAGCCAGACCGACGGCGAAACCTTCTGCCGCGAAATCCTCCGCGGCAGAGCCGGCCACGAAGGCTCCGGTAAAGCCGAAGACACCGGGCGTTTCCAACCGGCGCGGAGGGCGTAAATAATGGCCGGCACAACGCTGCTCGATATCAAGGGCGTTCAGACCTACTACGGCAATATCAGGGCGCTGAACGGCGTCGACGTTACCGTCAAGCAGGGTGAGATCGTCGCGCTGATCGGCGCCAACGGCGCCGGCAAGTCGACGCTGATGATGACCATCTTTGGTGCTCCGCGCGCCCGGGCGGGCACCATCACCTTCGCCGGCACCGATATCACCCAGATGCCGACCCACGAGATCGCGCGCATGCGCATCGCCCAATCGCCGGAGGGCCGGCGCATCTTCCCGCGCATGACGGTGATGGAAAACCTGCAGATGGGCGCCAGCCTCGACAACCTCCAGCACTATGACGAGGACGTCGAGAAGGTGTTCACGCTGTTCCCGCGCCTCAAGGAGCGCATCGCCCAGCGCGGCGGCACGCTGTCGGGCGGCGAGCAGCAGATGCTGTCGATCGGACGCGCACTGATGGCGCGGCCGAAGCTGCTTCTGCTCGACGAGCCTTCGCTGGGCCTGGCGCCGCTGATCGTCAAGCAGATCTTCGACGCCATCCGCGAACTGAACCGCACGCAGGGGCTGACCGTGTTCCTGGTCGAGCAGAACGCTTTCGGCGCGCTGAGGCTCGCCAATCGCGGCTATGTCATGGTCAACGGCAACGTGACGATGAGCGGCACTGGCAAGGAACTGCTCGCCGATCCGGAAGTGCGCGCCGCCTATCTCGAAGGCGGCCATCACTGAGCACGGGAGACTTCATCATGCAGGGCATTCTCTACGAGGAACCCTCGATCTGGCAGTTCTTTTTCGTCACCTGCCTGCTCGGCGGCTGGGCGGCGTGGATGACGGGCAAGGCCTGCGCCCAGACATGGCGCAGCTTCGTCCAATTGTTCCTTTACATGCTCGGCCTCGGCATCGGGATCAGGTTCATCCATCATGCGCTGTTCGGCGGCACAATGTTCTCGCTGCATTACTACATCGTCGACACCATCGTGCTGATAATCCTGGGCTTCATCGGCTATCAATACACGCGCACCAACCAGATGGTGACGCAGTATAATTGGCTCTACGAAAGAGCTTCTCTCTTGAGCTGGAAACCGAAAGGTTGACGTTCATGATTAACGCCGTTTCGATGATGAATCGGCGTGACAAGTGCCTGAAAATCGGCAAAGTACGCTTTCTGCGAGTAAGAGCGGGCATCGCATGAAAGCATCATCCACGCCCGCTCGGTAAATGGGAGCGTCTTACATGAAGAAATCACTTTTGTCCGCCGTCGCCCTGACCGCGCTTGTCGCGTTCAGCGGAAGCGCGTGGGCTGACATCCTGGTCGGCGTTGCCGGTCCGATCACCGGTCCGAACGCCGCCTTCGGCGCGCAACTGCAAAAGGGCGCCGAACAGGCTGTCGCCGACATCAATGCGGCCGGCGGCATCAACGGCGAGCAGGTCAAGCTCACGGTCGGCGACGACGTCTCCGATCCGAAGCAGGGCATCTCGGTCGCCAACAAGTTCGTCGCTGACGGCGTCAAGTACGTGGTCGGCCACTTCAACTCGGGCGTTTCGATCCCGGCATCGGAAGTCTACGCCGAGAACGGTATCCTCGAGATCACCCCGGCTGCGACCAATCCGAAGTTCACCGAACGCGGCATGTGGAACACCTTCCGCACCTGCGGACGCGACGATCAGCAGGGCAAGGTTGCTGGCGACTATCTCGCCGCGAACTTCAAGGATGCCAAGATCGCTGTCATCCATGACAAGACGCCTTATGGCCAAGGCCTCGCCGACGAAACCAAGAAGGCGCTTGCAGCCAATGGCGTGACCGAGGCCATGTATGAAGGCATCAATGTCGGCGACAAGGATTTCTCGGCCCTCATCGCCAAGATGAAGGACGCGGGCGTCTCCGTCGTCTACTATGGCGGCCTGCACACCGAGGCCGGCCTGATCATGCGCCAGCTCGCCGACCAGGGCCTCAAGGCAACCTTCATGTCCGGCGACGGCATCGTGTCCAACGAACTGGCCTCGATCGCCGGCGACGCCGTCGATGGCACGCTGATGACGTTCGCTCCGGATCCGCGCAAGAATCCGAACGCCAAGGAACTCGTCGAGAAGTTCCGCGCGGCCGGCTTCGAGCCTGAGGCCTATACCCTCTACTCCTACGCGGCGATGGAAATCGTCGCGGCCGCCATCACCAAGACCGGTTCAGCCGATGACGCTCAGAAGGTAGCCGAGACCATCAAGTCGGCCGGCCCCTGGAAGACCGCGATCGGCGAGATCGGCTATGATGCGAAAGGCGACATCACCCGTCCGGATTACGTCATGTACACCTGGAAGAAGGGTGACGACGGCAAGTACACCTACGTCGAGCAATAAGCCGGCAAAAGTCTTAAATCTGGAAATGCCCGGCGCTCTGCGCCGGGCATTTTTCGTGTGAAGCACGATCCTTTCCGAAAGCCGGTTCGACAGTGCCCGGCGCACGCTGGATCAGCGGCGAAGCGCTTCAACGTTGGGAATCGATTTAAATCGGTTTAATCTTCTCGCGATTTTGTTTGCACTGCAGCATTTTCGCGTTAATCATGGCGCCAGTTCCCTTCCCGTCAGCGTCCGGAGCCTTGTCCTTGGCAATCACGAAGATCCTTGTCGCCAACCGGTCCGAAATCGCCATCCGCGTCTTCCGCGCGGCCAACGAACTCGGCCTCAAAACCGTTGCGATCTGGGCCGAGGAGGACAAATACTCGCTGCATCGCTTCAAGGCCGACGAAAGCTACCAGGTCGGGCGCGGGCCGCATCTGACCAGGGATATGGGGCCGATCGAAAGCTATCTGTCGGTCGAAGAGGTGATCCGCGTCGCCAGGCTTTCGGGCGCCGACGCCATTCATCCCGGCTACGGGCTTCTGTCGGAAAGCCCCGAATTCGCCGAAGCCTGCGCAGAGGCCGGCATCACCTTCATCGGGCCGAAGCCCGATACCATGCGCCGGCTCGGCAACAAGGTTGCCGCGCGCAATCTGGCGATCGAGGTCGGCGTGCCGGTGATCCCGGCCACCGATCCGTTGCCCGACGACATGGACGCGGTCAAGAAACTGGCCAAGGAGATCGGCTATCCGGTGATGCTGAAGGCATCGTGGGGCGGCGGCGGGCGCGGCATGCGCGCCATCCGCTCCGAGGCCGATCTTGCCCGCGAGGTGATGGAAGGCAAGCGCGAGGCGAAAGCCGCCTTCGGCAAGGACGAGGTCTATCTCGAAAAGCTGATCGAGCGCGCCCGCCATGTCGAGGTGCAGGTGCTGGGCGACATACATGGCAATGCGGTGCACCTGTTCGAGCGCGACTGCTCGATCCAGCGCCGCAACCAGAAGGTGGTCGAGCGCGCGCCGGCGCCGTATCTCGAAATGTCACTGCGCGAAGAGCTTTGCGGTTACGCGCTGAAGATCGCCCGCGAGACGAGCTATATCGGCGCCGGCACGGTCGAGTTCCTGCAGGATGCCGACACCGGCAAATTCTACTTCATCGAGGTCAACCCGCGCATCCAGGTCGAGCACACCGTCACCGAGCAGGTGACCGGCATCGACATCGTCAAGGCGCAGATCCACATCCTCGATGGTTTCGCCATCGGCACGCCGGAATCGGGTGTGCCGGCGCAGAAGGATATCAGGCTCAACGGTCACGCGCTGCAGTGCCGCATCACCACCGAAGATCCCGAGCATAATTTCATTCCCGACTATGGCCGCATCACCGCCTATCGCGGCGCCACCGGTTTCGGCATCCGCCTCGATGGCGGCACCGCCTATTCCGGCGCCGTGATCACCCGTTTCTACGACCCGCTGCTGGAGAAGGTGACGGCCTGGGCACCGACGCCGGCCGAGACCATCGCCCGCATGAACCGCGCGCTGCGCGAGTTCCGTATTCGCGGCGTGGCGACCAACCTCACCTTCCTCGAGGCGATCATCAATCACCCGAGTTTCGCCGACAATTCCTACACAACCAAGTTCATCGACACGACACCCGAACTGTTCGCGAGTGTGAAGCGGCAGGATCGCGCGACCAAGCTGCTCAACTACCTGGCCGACGTCAGCGTCAACGGCCATCCCGAGACGCGCGGCCGGCCGCAGCCGAAGGCCGATGCGGCGGCACCGATGGTGCCCTATCTCAACGGCAATGTGCCCGATGGCAGCAAGCAGAAGCTCGACGCGCTTGGGCCGGAGAAATTCGCGGCCTGGATGCGCGCGCAGAAAGAGGTGCTGGTCACCGATACGACGATGCGCGACGGACACCAGTCCTTGCTCGCGACGCGGGTGCGCACATATGACATCGCCGGCATTGCCGGCACCTATGCGCGCGCGCTGCCGCAGCTTTTGTCGCTCGAATGCTGGGGCGGGGCGACGTTCGACGTCGCCATGCGCTTCCTCACAGAAGACCCGTGGGAACGGCTGTCGCTGGTGCGCGAGGTAGCGCCAAATTTGTTGCTGCAGATGCTTTTGCGCGGCGCCAACGGCGTCGGCTATACCAACTATCCCGACAATGTCGTCCAGCATTTCGTCAAACAGGCAGCCGTCGGCGGCATCGACCTGTTTCGCGTCTTCGACTGTTTGAACTGGGTCGACAACATGCGCGTCGCCATGGACGCGGTCGGCGCCGAAGGCAAACTGATCGAAGCGGCGATCTGCTACACCGGCGATATACTCGACCCGGCCCGCGCCAAATACGACCTCAAATACTACGTCGCGCTGGCCAGGGAGTTGCAGGCGGCCGGCGCCCATATCGTCGCGGTCAAGGACATGGCCGGCCTCCTGAAGCCCGCGGCGGCACGAGTGCTGTTCAGGGCGCTGCGCGAAGCGACCGACCTGCCGATCCATTTCCACACGCACGACACGTCAGGCCTCTCGGCGGCGACGGTGCTGGCTGCGGTGGACAGCGGCGTCGACGCCATCGACGCGGCGATGGATTCCTTGTCGGGCAACACCTCGCAGCCTTGCCTGGGCTCGATCGTCGAGGCGCTGAAGGGCACCGAGCGGGATCCGGGCCTCGACCCGCAATGGATCAGGAACATCTCGTTCTATTGGGAGGCGGTGCGCAACCAGTATGCCGCCTTCGAGAGCGATCTGAAGGGGCCAGCCTCGGAAGTCTACCTGCACGAAATGCCGGGTGGGCAGTTCACCAATCTCAAGGAACAGGCGCGCTCGCTCGGTCTGGAGACGCGCTGGCACGAAGTGGCGCAGACCTATCACGACGTCAATCTGATGTTCGGTGACATCGTCAAGGTGACGCCGTCGTCCAAGGTCGTCGGCGACATGGCGCTGATGATGGTGAGCCAGGACCTAACGGTCGCCGATGTCGAAAATCCGGCCAGGGATATCGCCTTCCCCGACTCGGTCGTGTCGATGCTGCGCGGCGACCTCGGCCAGTCGCCCGGCGGCTGGCCGGAGGCATTGCAGAAGAAGGTGCTGAAAGGCGACAAACCGATCACCGCGCGGCCCGGTTCGCTGCTGAAAGCAGCCAATCTCAAGGCCAGCCGCAAGGAGATCGAAGACAAGCTCGAGCGCAAACTCAACGAGTTCGAATTCGCCTCGTGGCTGATGTACCCGAAGGTTTTCTCCGACTTTACCGCAGCGCAAGAAACCTACGGGCCGGTCAGTGTGCTGCCGACGCCAACCTATTTCTACGGCATGAAGCCGGAAGATGAGATCTTTGTCGACATCGAGAAGGGCAAGACGCTGGTGGTGCGCTGCCTGGCCATCGGCGATGTCGACGAGAAGGGCATGGTCACTGTGTTCTTCGAGCTCAACGGCCAGCCGCGCCGGGTCAAAGTGCCGGACCGCGCGCATGGCGCTTCCGCCGCCAAGGCGCGGCGCAAGGCTGAGCCGGGCAACGAGGCGCATGTCGGCGCGCCGATGCCCGGCGTCGTCTCGGCGCTTGCCGTTGCCGCCGGCCAAGCGGTCAAGGCCGGCGACGTGCTGCTGTCGATCGAGGCGATGAAGATGGAGACGGTATTGCATGCCGAGCGCGACGGCACAATCGCCGAAGTGCTGGTCAAGGCCGGCGATCAGATCGACGCCAAGGATCTGCTGATCGCATTCGGATGAGACAGAAATGTTGCCCAGGCAGAGTTGTCTGCGTCTGGCGGCAGCCCTTCATGCCGCATCGATAACAGCTTGACCCGCCGCCCCCGGTCGGGCATCGAACCGCTGCAAATTCGCCGCGACAGTTCCTGAGTCGCGGCATGGAAAACGACGCGGAGAAAAAATGGCCGACGACATCACCGAAACCAGCCAGACTGTTGCCGCCGGCCAGCTGCGAGCCTTCATCGAACGCATCGAGCGGCTCGAGGAAGAGAAGAAGACGATCGCCGACGACATCAAGGAAGTGTTCGCCGAGGCCAAAGGCACCGGCTTCGACACCAAGGCGATGCGGTCGATCATCCGGCTGCGCAAGAAGGATCAGGCCGAGCGGCAAGAGGAGGAAACCATCCTCGACCTCTACAAAGCCGCTCTCGGCATGGTGTAAGGCTGATAACAGCCCTGGGCGCCGGTTGCGGCGCCCTCAACGGGTCGAACCATGAGCGAATTCGACTTTGGCGTCCGCCGCGCCTCTGAATTCCGCCAACGGGGCTTCTGGACGCTGTTCGCGGAACGGCATCCGGAAGAAAGGGCTCTGATGGCGCGGCGCGGACCCTGGTTCTGGCAGCGCGGGCTGCCCGACTTCGCATTGGTCCTTTCCATGTATGTCGCGCCGGCGCAGAACCATGTCGGCGTCTTCTTCGGCCGCAACGAGAAGTTCGGTGCCACGGAAGCCTGGTCGCGGTTGAAGCCGTTCCAGCCGGCGATCGAAGACAGGTTGAAGCTCGGGCCGGAACAGAGTTGCGAGGGCCTCGGCATCAATTCGTTGTGGCGGGTGAACTGCTTTGCCGAGGACAATTGGCCGGCCATGGCCGACTGGCTGGTGACGGAAGCATCGCGCTTCGAGCGCGCCGTTGCCGAGGTTCTGGGCGAGGGTGGCGAAACCGGTTCGTGAAATCGCCTGCCTGCGGCGGCTTGACCCTAAAGCGCGTCGCGTCTGAAGGGATTCGTGCGACGCGCTTTAGTTTTGTTTTTATGCATGTCGTTACCCCAAAACCGCTGCGCACTTTTGGGCGACATGCATTAGTTCGGCTTCTCCGTGTCGCGGCCGATCGCATCGAGATGGTGTTGCAGCGCCAGATGGTCGAGCGCATCCATCGGCAGATTGGTGAACAGCGAGATGCGGTTGTTGAGCATGCGATACGCATCGGCAAAGGCAAGGTGCAGTTCGGCTTCGGTGCCGTCCGCCTTGGCTGGGTCTGGTATAGACCAGAGCGCGGTCATCGGATGACCCGGCCAGATCGGACAAGATTCGTTTGCGGTGCTGTCGCAGAGCGTGAAGATGAAATTCATTTCCGGCGCTTCGGGCTCGGCAAACTCGTCCCAGCCTTTCGAGCGGGCGAAGCTCGTATCGTAGTTGAGGCTTTCGAGCAGCTGCAGTGCGTAGGGATTGACCTCGCCCTTCGGCTGCGAACCGGCGGAAAAGGCCTTGAACTTGCCGGCACCGATCCGATTGAGGATGGCTTCCGCCATGATGGATCGAGCCGAATTGGCGTTGCAAAGAAACAGCGCGTTGTAGACATTATCGCTCATCTCAAGACCTCCTTGGCAGGCGACTGGATGATGGGGGCGGCAGATTCCGGCAAGGTTGTCTTTGCCGAGATGCCGACAAGGGCGACGTAGAAAGGTTTCACGACCGTTTGATGACAATCTTCCAAATCAGACGCTTGCGTGCCGATGATCGACTTGCGTTGACAGGCTTGCTGCTTTGGACATCTCTGCGGCTATCGAATGAGAGAAAGCCGCATCGATGAGTGCGCCAGAGACTTTCGAAGGCGAAGACGGCAAGGCAGGCCGTGGGGCGGGTTTCTTCCGATCGCGCTGGCAAGGCACGGCCCCGCTTGACCGGCTGTTCTGGCGCGATCTTGTCCTTGTCGGGACGGCGATCAATATCGCATTGTCGGTGCTGGCACTGATCCTGCTCGGGCTGAAGCTGCCGCTCGCTCTCGTTCTGGCGGTGCATTTCGCGCCGATGCCGTATAATTTCTTTCTGACTTTTGCGGTGTGGCGGACCGCCGAGAAATCCGGCGGCATCAAGGCTTCGCTGATGACGCTGGGGGCTGTGCTGTGGCTGATACTGGTGGTGGTGGTCTGACGGGACGGTGCTGCCGGCAAAGGCCGGCCGAAGCCGTCCTTTGCCAACGTCGAACTCCAGTCAGGCGGCCGGCTCGAATTTCAGCGCGACGCCGTTGATGCAATAGCGCAGCCCGGTCGGCGGCGGGCCATCCTCGAAGACGTGGCCGAGATGGCTGCCGCAGCGGGCGCAGTGGCATTCGGTGCGGACCATGCCGAAGCTGCGGTCGACGGTCGTCTCGACCGAACCGGGCACCGGGTCGTTGAAGCTCGGCCAGCCGGTGCCGCTCTCGAACTTCAGCTTGGATTCGAACAAAGGCTGGTCGCAGCCGACGCAGGAAAAGGTGCCGGCGCGCTTCTCGTGGAGCAGGGCGCAGCTGCCCGGCCGCTCGGTGCCGTGGTTGCGCATCACCGCATATTGCTCCGGCGTCAGCCGGGCGCGCCATTCGGCATCGGTGCGGGTGACTGGGTAGGTGTGACTATCCATTTTTTGCCTCTTAGTTCATGCCGCTATTGGGGTTGTCTTCCCAAGTTCGCCTAAAATAGGCATTTGTTACGGCGTTTGCCGGTATTTCCGATGCTGCCGCGAAGAATTCCTCAGGCGATCGCCGCGAGATACCGCGCAACCGACCCTGCAAATGCCGTCTTTGCATCTCCGAGGACGTTCTGGTTCCACCATGCGCCGTAGATATGGTCGAACGCGAAAGGCTCCAGCGCAGCCCCGATGCCGAGCACTTTCGCCGTATTGAGCGGGATGTAGTTCGGGTAGCTGTACATGAAGCTGACATGGCGGCGCGTTGGGGTCACCTGCAAGATGTCGCCGGCCAGGATGGCGTCGCCGCCGTCGCGCTTCCAGTGCAGCACCTGGCCACCGGCAAAGTGACCGCCGCAACGGATAAGTGTCAGCGAGGGGTTTAGGGCGCGCGTCTCGCCCTCCCAACTGATAACAGCCGGATGCGGCCGCATGATCCACTGACGGTCATCGGCGTGCAGATAGATCGGCACGCCGCCAAACGCCTCGCTCCACTCGACCATTGCCGAATAATAATGGCAGTGCGAAATGGCGATCGCGGTGAGGCCGCCTCGTCGGTTGATTTCGGCCACCGCCTCGTCGCTGACCATCGAGATGCAGTCCCACAGCACATTGCCGTGCGGGGTTTGTGCCAGCAGCGCCCGCTGACCGATGGCGAAGCGCGGCTCGATGCCGAAGGCGAGCACGCCGGCATCGTCCTTCATCACGATCCGATGCCCGGCGGCGAGCTCTTCCGGCGTGATCCAGGCCTGGCCCTCCCAGCGCACATATTGCCGCTCGTCCTCGCAGATCGGGCAATGTTGCGGCGGCGTCGCTGCCGCCGCGAACTGGACGCCACATTGCAGGCAGAGGAAACAGGTCGGCCGTCCTGTTTTGCGTGAATCCATTCAGTGCTTCCTTGAAAGTTGCTTCGTCGCGGCTTCGAGCCCGGCGAGCGTCAGCGGAAACATGCGGCCGCCAAAGATATCGCGGATCATGGCGATCGAATGAGTATAGCCCCAGTGTTTCTCATTTTCCGGGTTGAGCCACACCGCGCTCGGCCATTGCTGCAGCAGACGGCCGAGCCAGACCACGCCGGCCTCCGGATTCCAGTGCTCGACCGAGCCGCCGGGATGCGCGATCTCATAGGGGCTCATCGAGGCATCGCCGACGACGATCACCTTGTAGTCCGGACCGTATTTGTGGAGCAGGTCGAAGGTCGGGATTACCTCCGCATGGCGGCGGCGATTGTCCTTCCACACGCCCTCGTAGAGGCAGTTGTGGAAGTAGAAGTATTCGAGCTGGCGGAATTCGGCGCGGGCGGCCGAAAACAGCTCCTCGACGCTTTTGATGTGATCGTCCATCGAGCCGCCGACATCGAAGAACATCAGCAGCTTCACGGCATTGCGCCGCTCGGGCCGTGTCTGCACGTCGAGATAACCATGTTCGGCCGTGGCGTGAATTGTGCCGGGCAGGTCGAACTCCTCCTCGGCGCCTTCGCGCACCCAACGGCGCAAGCGCTTCAGCGCGATCTTGATATTGCGGGTGCCGAGCTCGACGGCATCGTCGAAATTCCTGAATTCGCGCTTGTCCCAGACTTTCACCGCACGGCGGTTGCGGCTTTCGTGCTGGCCGATGCGAACGCCTTCGGGATTGTAGCCATAGGCGCCGAAGGGTGAGGTGCCGCCGGTGCCGATCCATTTCGACCCGCCCTGGTGGCGGCCCTTCTGTTCCTCCAGCCGCTTTTTCAGCGTTTCCATCAGCTTTTCGAAACCGCCCAGGGCCTCGACCAGCTTTTTCTCTTCATCGGTCAGGTGCTTTTCGGCAAGCCGCCGCAGCCATTCCTCCGGGATGTTTTCGACGTCGACCGGGTTTTCGCCAGCCAGCGCTTCAACGCCCTTGAAAACGTGCGAAAAGACCTGGTCGAAACGGTCGATGTGACGCTCGTCCTTCACCAGTGCTGAGCGGGCGAGATAGTAAAAACCCTCGACGTCATAGTCGACCAGCCCTGCCTCCAGCCCTTCCAGCAGCGACAGATACTCCCGGAGCGAGACCGGAATCCGCGCAGCCTTCAGTTCGAGGAAGAAGGGGATGAACATCGTCCGACTTTTATCTGTGACCTTCGATCTTCTCCCGCGCGGCGCTGGCGATGAAAGTGGAACGCGTGAGGCCGCGTCGGCTCGCTTCGGCATCAATTGCCGCCAAAAGGGCTGCGTCGAGCGACAGATTGGCCCGGACAGGCCGTCTGGAATCGATCAGCGCGGGGATCATCACAGCAGATTCGCCGGCAGCGCTATCGATTTCGCCCAGTCGGAGCAGATCTGCTACTGTACGCGAGCCGGGCAAGGGCAAGTGCTTCGCCATCCGTGCCTCGGCCCATTCGCGAATAGCGGAGGTCGCATCGGCTATCGCCTCTTCGGGACTTGCGCCACCGCCGTGACATCCGGGAAGATCGGGCACCCGCACCCCCCAGACATCATCTGCGCCGTCAAGAATTCCGACATAGTGCGTCATGATTCCTCCTTAAATCCATCCGGCAAGCCGGGCGATCGACCGTTCATCACATCAAATCATACTCGATGAAGCCGGTGCGGCGCGCCACATGGTCGTAGAGCTTGCGCGCGGTGGTGTTGGTCTCGTGCGTCATCCAGTAGACGTTCTTGACGCCGATCTTGCCGGCTTCCTGCTTGACCGCCTCGATCAGGGCGGCACCGACGCCTTTGCCGCGCACATCCGGGTCGGCGAACAGGTCCTGCAGATAGCAGTTGTTTTTTTCGGACCAGCAGGAGCGATGGTAGAGATAGTGCGTCAGGCCGACCGCCTTACCGCCGAGCGTGGCGATGAACCCCTTTGGTTCGAACTCACCCGCCGTGAACAGCCGCTTCCAGGTGACGGTGTAGACGTCTTCCGGCAGCTTGGTTTCGTAGAAGATGAGGTAAGCGGTCCACAGGCGCTGCCAGTCGGCGTGGTCGGATTGCGCAAGTGGGCGGACAATAATCTCGGTCATTTCGTTTCCTTCCGAAGCTTCGGGCCCAAGCTGCCCCGGTGCAGGGCTGGCGGCAACGGTCCAGCAACGGGAAAGCGCTGTCAGTCCGCCGCATGCCCGGCCCTCCGCTATGGCTCCGAGCGTTGTCGCTCGAAAAGCCAAATCGTTGGCTTTTTGTCGGCCTTTGGCCGACCGCTCCTCACCCCTGCCTTCTCGCCATGAAGGCCAGTCGCTCGAACAGATGGACGTCCTGTTCGTTCTTCAAAAGCGCGCCGTGCAGCTTGGGGAGCGCGTTCTTCGGGTCGGCGCGCAAATCCTCGGGCGCGATGTCGTCGGTGACCAACAGCCTGATCCAATCGAGTGCCTCGGAGGTCGACGGCTTCTTCTTCAGACCCGTCACTTCGCGGATCTCGTAGAACTGGGTGAGTGCGGCGCGCACCAGGTTCTGCTTGATGCCGGGATAGTGCACATCGACAATCCTGTGCAGCGTCTCGACATCGGGAAAGCGGATATAGTGGAAGAAGCAGCGGCGCAGGAAAGCGTCCGGCAGTTCCTTCTCGTTGTTGGAGGTGATGATGACGATCGGGCGCACAGCGGCGCGGACCGTTTCGCCGGTCTCGTAGACGAAGAACTCCATCCTATCGAGTTCCTGCAACAGATCGTTGGGGAATTCGATATCGGCCTTGTCGATCTCGTCGATCAGAAGCACGACCTTCTTGCCGACGGCGAAGGCGTCCCACAGCTTGCCGCGTTTGATGTAGTTCCTGATGTCGTTGAAGCGCTCGTCGCCGAGCTGGCTGTCGCGCAGCCGCGAGACGGCGTCATACTCGTAGAGGCCCTGCTGCGCCCTTGTCGTCGATTTGACGTGCCATTCGATCAGCTCGAGGCCGAGCGCGGCCGACACTTGCCTCGCCAGTTCGGTCTTGCCGGTGCCGGGCTCGCCCTTAACCAGCAATGGCCGCTCCAGCGCGATCGCCGCATTGACCGCCACCATCAGATCCTTGTCGGCGACATAGGCCGCCGTGCCTTCGAAACGCATTCTTGCTCCTCGGTTGTTATGGCAACCGTAAGGAGGCAGCTTGGCCAGCGCAAGGCGCAGCGGCGAGGGCGCGGTGAAACCTCGTGCCGCGCAACTCCAAGGCAGAACCTTGTGACGAATTAAGCCGCGAAGCATGCCGTCTCTCTGGCGCTTGGTCGATCGTCGGCCTATATTGGGTGCGACGGTCTGCGCTTCCCGGCAGGAGAACATTTTCCCCGGGGCCTTAATGATCCCTAGGGAGCTGTCCCTGGGAAGACCCGTGGGTTTTCTCATACGGCGCCCACCTACTTTGTAGGTTCCCGGGATCGCTCTCTCCACCGGTTGCGTGGATCGTCACTCGACGCAAAAGATCCACTCACAATTCGATGGATCATGCGGTAGAAAACGTCGCTCCCAAAGCTTCAACCAGATCCGACCTTTTCTACCTTGGCTCCATGACCTCTCCAAAAGACCTGAAGAAACATCTCCGCAAGGAAGCACTCGGGCGCCGCGCCGCGCTCGATCCGTTCTGGCGGGTGGAAGCGGCGCTCGAAATGGCCGAGACGGCGCGGGATAGCATTGCGATAGAGCCGGGCCAGATCGTCTCCGGCTTCTGGCCGATGCGCTCAGAAGTCGACGTCCGGCCGCTGATGTTTGCCTTGCGCGAAAACGGGGCACGGCTTTGCCTGCCTGCCATTCTCGACAAGACCACCATCGTCTTTCGCGAACTGGTGCGTGGCGCCCCGATGATCGATATGGGGTTCGGCACCGTCGGGCCGCATGAGGAGGCGCAGGTGCTTGATCCCCAAGTGATGCTGGTGCCGCTCGCGGCTTTCGACGCGCGCGGCCACCGCATCGGCTACGGCGCCGGTTATTACGACCGCGCGATCGCGCGGCTGGTCGACAAGGGACAGTCGCCCCGGCTGATCGGCATTGCTTTCGACTGCCAGGAGGTGGCGCTGGTGCCGGACGAGCCGCATGACATGATCATCCCGGAAATACTCACCGAGAACGGGTTGCGCCAGTTCGCGCCGAAATTGTAGATAAGTTCCTGGACGCATGGTCTTTTCCGAAAGTCATGCAGCTTTTTTCTTCGCTGACCTTTGGTTCGGGATCATCCTTATATGAGACTTCTCTTCCTCGGCGATATGGTCGGCAAGACGGGACGCACAGCGGTGTGGGAACAACTGCCCGGCCTGATCTCGGATTTCAAACTCGACTTCGTCATCGTCAATGGTGAGAACGCCGCCGGCGGCTTCGGCATCACCGAGGAGATCTTTCGCGAGACGATCTCGGCGGGGGCCGATGTCGTCACCACCGGCAACCATGTCTGGGACCAGCGCGATGCGCTGGCTTTCGCACCGCGCGAAGAGCGGTTCCTGCGCCCGTCCAATTTCCCCAAGGGCACGCCGGGGCGAGGCTCCGGCGTCTACATTGCCAGGAATGGCGCGCGCGTTCTGGTCGCCAACATCATGGGCCGGGTGTTCATGCATCCTGAACTCGACGATCCGTTCCAGGCCGGTGAGCGCGAGCTCGCCGCCTGCCCGCTCGGCGAGCAGGCCGATGCGGTGGTCATTGATTTCCACGCCGAGGCGACCTCGGAAAAAATGTGCTTCGCGCATTTCGTCGACGGCCGCGCCAGCCTGGTCGTCGGCACTCATACGCACCAGCCGACCGGCGACCACCATATCCTCAATGGCGGCACCGGCTATATCTCCGACGCCGGCATGTGCGGCGACTATGATTCCTCGCTCGGCATGGACAAGGAGGAACCGCTCAACCGGTTTCTGTCAAAGGTGCCGAAAGGGCGCTTCGAGGCGGCGACCGGCCCGGCGACATTGTGCGGCGTCGGCGTCGACATTTCGGATCGCAGTGGCCTGACCGAGCGGATTGCGCCGTTTCGCCGCGGGCCGCGGCTGGAGGAAACGGCGCCATCGTTCTGGTCATGACATTGATGTAAGCGATTGTTGTGCCTAACTGCCGGCTACGCCTGCTTCAGATCGTAAAGAGGGGACGACCTCCATGCAGCTCATCGAATTCCTGGCGCCACATTTCGCCTTTGTCTCCGATCCGACCGCATGGGTAGCGTTGCTGACGCTGATCGTGCTGGAGGTCGTGCTCGGCATCGACAATCTGATCTTCATCTCGATCCTGACCAACAAATTACCGGAGGCTCAAAGGGCCCGCGCCCGGCGGCTCGGCATTTCTGCCGCGCTGATCATGCGGCTGGTCCTGCTTGCCACCATCTCGATCATCGTCCAGTTGACGACGCCGGTGTTCACCGCTTTCGGCCATGGTTTTTCCTGGCGCGATCTGATCCTGATCGCCGGCGGGCTGTTCCTCGTCTGGAAGGCGACCAAGGAGATCCACCACACAGTCGATCTCGAGGATCACCAGGACACGATGATAGGCCAGACGCTGCAGCTGTCGCTGGCCGGCGCCATCTTCCAGATCCTGCTGCTCGACCTCGTCTTCTCGATCGATTCGATCATCACCGCGGTCGGCATGACCGACGAGATCGCCATCATGTACATCGCCGTGATCGTGGCGGTCAGCGTGATGATGCTGGCGGCCGGGCCGCTCGCCGATTTCATCGCCAAGAACCCGAGCATCGTTATGCTGGCGCTGAGCTTCCTGTTGATGATCGGCATGACGCTGATCGCCGACGGCATGGGCTTCCATGTGCCGAAGGGCTACATCTACGCCGCCATGGGGTTCTCTGCGCTGGTCGAGGGCCTCAACATGCTGTCGCGACGTCGGAGAAAGGCAAAGGCCGGCGCGGGCCACTAAGGTTGGCGGAGCGAAGCGACGGCGCGAAGGCCTGAGCTCTGCCTCAATTGTCGCGGCCATGCAGAACCTTTGAGACGTCGGAGGGACAGCACCCCCCTCTGTCCGGCAGGACAGAGGGGGGTGGGAAGGATCGCTGCAGAATGGCTTTTGGCACCCGGCGACCTTAGTCGGTAGGCACACCTTCCGGGTGACGGTCGCCGATCAGGCCAAGCGTCAGGCCTTGCTCCAGCCACGCCTTGGTGCCGGCGAGCACCAGCGCAAAGCCATCGGTCGAGCCGATCGCCTGCTTGACCTGCTCATCGGGGCTGCCGGCAAAGCCGAAATTGCGAACCTCGACAAAGGTCGCGCCTTCAGGCATTTCGGTAAAGGTCCAGACCACCGTGGTCGGCGGATCGCTCCATTGCATGACGATCTTTTCGTTCCTGACGAATTCGCTGACCGTGACCGGCGTCGAGACGCCGTACATGCGCCATTCCCAGCGAACCTCCTTGCCGCTGTCCAACCTGCCGCTGCCATGAGTGAACCAGAATTTCGTCGTGATCGCCGGATCGACGATGGCTTCGAACACGTCTGCGACCGGCCGCCGGATCAGCATGCCGGCTTCGGCGGTCGGTGTCTCACGGATTTCCATATCGTCCTCCTATCCAAACAGGCTTCTGTCACCAGGCGTCGGGTTCGCGCACCATGTGAACGATGTTGGCCGGATTGGTGATCCAACCGCCACGAAAACCCTCGCCCAGCGCCTCAATGGCGTCGCAGCGCACGATACCGGCCTTGGCGAGATGATCGGCGGCGGTCGGAAAATCGTCGGTGAACAGCTCCAGCCAGACCTCGGCCTGGCTCAGCATCGGCGCTTCGTCGATCCACAGGCGATTGGGGCCGAGTTCGAAACCGATAGCGGGAACTTTGGCCGTGAATGGTTTCAGACCGACGACATCCCGGTAGAAGGCGATCGTCTCCTGATATTGGTGCGGCGGCACCTTCATGGCGATGTTGATACCGCCGGTGATCTTCGCGGACATTCTTTCCTCCGTCTTCTCAGATGTTGTCTTCGCTGGCGGGCTCGCCCTTCATCTCGCTGCGGTAATAGCCGTCGCGCAAATTGATGCCGTATTCGACATAGGCTTTCATGCAGGCCAGCATCTGCGACCAGCCCTCGCAATTCAGATACGACTTCTTCAGGCCGACCGCGTCCTCGTGCCAGCCGGTCTCGGCGATGGTGACGAAGGTGCCGCCGTCGTCCAGCGGCTCGAAATTCATCTCGATGCGGGTCTTGTAGGCGGGCTTGCCGTCGGCGTCGGTGGCGTCCCAGCGCAGCACGATGTGGCTGTCTTTCTTCACCTCGTCTACCTCGACTGGGACCTTGCCCCACCAGACGACGCCGCTGCCCGCCACCAGCGGGGCGCTGGCGCCGCCGATCGTGGTGAAATAGCCGCTGAGCTTGGTCGGATTGACGACCGCGTCGAAGACTTCGGCGACCGGTTTGCCGATGCGGCCCGAAACTCTGAATCCAAGAGACATATCCACAGCTCCTTCCTTGATCAGATCAATATTATGTTATAAAAACATAACATGTCAAGCAAAGCGCAGGACGACAATGTTTTCAAGGCGCTGGCGCACCCGCGCCGGCGCGCGCTGCTGGACGAGCTGAAGGACGCGCCGCGGACCACCGGCATGCTGTGCGATGCCTTTCCTGACATGGACCGCTGCACCGTCATGCTGCATCTGAAAGTGCTGGAAGACGCCGATCTGGTCGTGGCACGGCGCGAGGGGCGCGAACGCTGGAACCATCTCAATGCGCTGCCGATCAAGCAGATCCACGACCGCTGGATCAGCCAGTACGCCACGCACGCGATCAGCATTCTCGACCGGCTGAAATCCGATCTGGAGGGGTGAATGGCCGCAGAAATGCAGCTGGCGGGCGCGTTGCGCACCACCGTTACGGCGCGGCTGGACGAATTGAGCCGATTTATCTATAAGCCGGCCATTCCGACATAGAGCGCCGTACGTCCATCCGGACGCATCAGGGACGTTCTGAAATTTTGAATTCGAGCATTTTGGCAAAAGGCGAGGTCTCGCTGCAGGATGCTCTGCCAAGAAGACGACAGGGGTGCCATGGCTGGCCATTCACAGTTCAAGAACATCATGCACCGCAAGGGCCGCCAGGACGCGGTGCGGTCGAAAATGTTTTCCAAGCTGGCGCGCGAAATCACCGTCGCCGCCAAGAGCGGCACGCCGGACCCGTCGATGAACCCGCGCCTGCGCTTGGCCGTGCAGAACGCCAAGGCGGTGTCGATGCCGAAGGACAATATCCAGCGCGCCATCAACAAGGCATCGATGGGCGACGCCGAGACTTACGAAGCCGTGCGCTACGAAGGCTACGGGCCGGGTGGCGTTGCGCTCATCGTCGAGGCGCTGACCGACAACCGTAACCGCTCGGCGTCGAATGTGCGCGCCGCCTTCACCAAGGCCGGTGGGGCAATGGGTGAAACCGGCTCGGTGTCGTTCATGTGGGACCGTGTCGGCGAGATCTTCTATCCGGCATCGGTCGGCAGCGCCGAGAAGGTCATGGACGCGGCGATCGAGGCCGGGGCCGACGACGTCCAGTCGGACGAAGAAGGCCATACGATCTATTGCGCCTTCGAGAACCTCGGCGAAGTGTCGAAAGCGCTGGAAGGCGCGCTCGGCGAGGCTGAATCGGTGAAGCCGATCTGGAAACCGCAGACCAACATTGCGGTCGACGAGGAGCGGGCACAGTCGCTGATGAAGCTGGTCGCCACGCTCGAGGACGATGACGACGTGCAGAGCGTCTACGCCAATTTCGAGGTCGACGACGAGACCATGGCGAAGCTCAGCGCGGCATGAGCGGAGCTCAGCCCGGTACGAGCGGAGCTCAGCCAGACATGACTGAACAAGCGCTGCTGCCCCAGATCCGCATCACTTATTGCACGCAGTGCCAGTGGCTCTTGCGGGCCGGCTGGATGGCGCAGGAGCTGCTGTCGACCTTCGCAACGGATCTGGGCGAGGTCACGCTGGTGCCGGGCACCGGCGGCATTTTCACCATTTCCTGCAACGACACGCTGATCTGGGACCGCAAGCGCGACGGCGGCTTTCCCGATGCCGCAAAGCTCAAGCAACTGGTTCGCGACGTGATCGATCCGGATCGCGATCTCGGCCATGCCGACCGCAAGGGCCACAAGTCAAAAGACCCTGCCTGACGCAAGGTCTCTTATATTTCTGCCCCTGCATTCATCGCCACGCGAAAATGAAGCAGCCCAGCGCGGCGATGGCGGTTATGGTGCGGACGTGGTTCCACATCAGCCAGTCCCTGAGATAGGTGGCCCACACGGCGGCGCCGTTGGCGCTTGCCGGATCGACGGCGGCCAGCGCGTTGTTGAGCGGCACGTTGAAAATCATCGTCACGATCAGGTTGCCGACGAGATAGATCAGGGCGCCGGCGAGAAGCCACAACGAACCCGGCTGGTTCCAGCCGAGAATGGCGCCGACGACGAGGACGAGGCAGACCAGTCCGGTGCCGAAAAGCGCGGTCATGAACATCGGCGTCACCGCAGTGACGTTAATCGAATTCATGGCGGCGATGCCGCCCGCGGCAGGCATGCGGGCGAGGCCCGGCATGACGAAGCTGGAAAAGGCGAAGAAGACACCAGCGACGACGCCCGAGCCGAGCGCGGCGACGAAGGTGAGGATGGGAAGCAGTTTCATGATCATGTCAGTCACTCCAGATGCCCATAGCAGCGGTTTCGGTTGCGTAGGTGGAAAAATCTTTCGGCGCGCGGCCGAGCACGCGCTGGACGCCGTCGGTCAGCGCCTCGTTGCGGCCGTCGAGCACTTCGGTGAACAACTCGTTGAGCAGCCAGGCAAACTCGGCCGGCAACTCGTACCCGGCTACAGCTGCGGTGAACTCGGCATGCGAAATCCGTTTGAACCGGATGTCGCGGCCGCTCGCCTTGCCGATCTCGGCGACCGCGTCAGCGAAGCTCAGCAGCCGTGGTCCCGTCAGCTCGTAAAGCTGGCCGACATGGCCTTGCCGGGTAAGCACCATCACGGCGGCGTCGGCGATATCGTCGGCATCGACGAACGGTTCTCCGACAGTGCCGACCGGCAAAGCCACCTCGCCAGCGAGCAGCGGATCGAGCAAAAAACTCTCGCTGAAATTCTGGGAAAACCAGGCGCAGCGCAGGATCGTCCAGTCGGCGCCTGAGGCTTTGAGCATCTCTTCGGCGCGTTGCGCTTCCGTTTCGCTGCGCCCCGACAGCAGCACCAGCCGGCGGACACCGCTTGCCACGGCATGGTTGGCGAAGGCGCCGACCGCTTCGGCCGCACCGGGCACCGCAAGATCAGGATAGTAGCTGATGTAGACGGCGCCGACACCGTCAAGCGCGGGGGCCCAGGTCGCGTCGTTTTCCCAGTCGAAGGGCGGCGTGCCCGAGCGCGAGCCGATCCGTACCGGCAGGCCCTGCGCCGTCAGCCTGTCCGCGAGACGACGGCCGGTTTTGCCGGTGCCGCCGAGGATCAAAGTCGGTTTTCTTGCTGTGTCGATCATGGTGATTTCCTTTGCTCACAAACATGAGTAATCCTCATATTTGCAAAACGTGATAAACCCTCGTATTTTGTGAGTCAAGCCAATTTGTTGGTTGTTCGTCGGGAGACAGTGATGGAAGGCACGGCCATATCGGGTTCACAGGATGGCCAGATCGCATCGCCGCGGCGCGCGCCAAGCCAGCAACGCAGCCGCGAGCGGGTCGAGCGGATGCTGGCCGCCGCTTCCGCGCTGATCGCCGAGCATGGCAGCGACGCCATGCGCATGGGCGAGGTGGCGGAACGGGCCGGCGTGTCGATCGGTTCGCTCTACCAGTTCTTCCCGGACAAGCGGGCAATCATCTGGGCGCTGGCCGAGCGTTACACCGCCGAAAGCCAGGCCTGCATCGCGGCATCCCTTGCACAGGTCAGCGACGCCGAAGGGCTGCGGCGGGCGTTTTCCGAGCTGGTGGATATCTATTACGGGCGGTTCCTGGCGGAGCCGGTGATGCGCGACATCTGGTCGGGCACGCAGGCCGACAAGGCGCTGCGCGAACTCGAGCTCGCCGACAGCCGGGCCAACGCCGAATTCCTCACCGCCGTGCTGAAGCGGCTGCGGCCCACCGCCGATCCGGCGGCGCTGGAAACGACGGCGCTTCTCGTCTGGCAGATGGGCGAGGCCACCATGCGGCTGGCGATCTCGGTCGGTCGAAAGGAAGGTGACGACCTGGTCGCCGCCTATAAGCGGATGGCGCTGCGCGAACTGGTCGGCGAATAGGCCGCATTTGCCAACAAAAAACCCGCCACGAGGGCGGGTTTCTTTGATCCGAAAAAGGCCTGCGGCTTAGAGGCCGAAACCTTCGAAACGCTTCTTGAACTTCGACAGGCGGCCGCCGCGGTCGAGCAGGGTCTGCTGGCCGCCGGTCCAGGCCGGATGGGTGGTCGGATCGATGTCGAGGTTCATCGTATCGCCTTCCTTGCCCCAGGTCGAACGGGTCATGTATTCGGTGCCGTCGGTCATGACGACCTTGATGGTGTGGTAGTCGGGATGGATGTCGGTCTTCATTGTGCTATTCCTGGTTCGCTGGCGCTGCTGACGGGCATAAAGCCTGCGTCGATGCGCCCCTTTTTAAAACTCGAAGCCGCAGCTATTGAGGAGCCACGGCTTTTAAAAACGGTCGGCGAGCCTATACATCAGCCGGAATTGAATCACAAGGCCGCGGTAAGCGCATATTGAGGCGCATGCCCAGAAGAGCCAGAGGAAACGGTCATGGCGCACACCAGCGGCGATGCAGACGAGCGTAGGCGCTCGCTCAGGCCGCTGCGGCGCCTGTTCCCCTACATCACCCGCTACCGGAAAATGGTCATTGGCGCGGTCGTCTCGCTGACCATTGCTGCGGCGACGACGCTGGCGCTGCCGCTCGCCGTACGGCGGATGATAGATCACGGCTTTTCCGCCTCCAATTCCAGTTTCATCGCCGAGTACTTCGCCATGCTGGTGGTGATGGCTGCCTTGCTCGCTGCGGCGTCAGCCAGCCGCTACTATTTCGTCATCACGCTGGGCGAGCGCGTCGTCGCCGACATCCGCAGCGATGTGTTCCGCCATGTCACGACGCTGTCGCCGTCCTTCTTCGATACCGCCCAGTCGGGCGAGATCGTCTCGCGGCTCGCCGCCGACACGACGCAGGTCAAGTCGGCGGTCGGCGCCACCGCATCGGTGGCGCTGCGCAACGTCATCCTGGGTCTCGGCGCCGTGGCGATGATGGTCTTCACCAGCCCGAAGCTGTCGGGTCTTGTCATCGCCGCCATCCCGGTGATCGTGCTGCCGCTGGTCGCCTTCGGCCGCTCGGTGCGGCGCAAATCGCGGCTGGCGCAGGACACGCTGGCCGACGCCACGGCCTATGCCAGCGAGCAGATCGGCGCGGTGCGCACGCTGCAGGCCTTCACCAACGAGAAGCTCGTCACCGGGCATTTTTCATCTGCCGTGGAAGCCGCGTTCGAAGCGGCGCGATCTTCGATCTTTGCCCGCTCCTTCCTCACCTTCTTCGCCATCTTCATGATCTTTTCCTCGGTGGTGGCGGTGCTGTGGTTCGGCTCGCGCGACGTGCTCGACGGCACGCTGTCGCCTGGCACGCTCGGCCAGTTCCTGCTCTATTCGGTGTTCGCCGCCGGCGCACTCGGCGCGCTGTCGGAAGTGTGGGGCGAGCTTTCCCAGGCGGCGGGTGCTGCCGAACGGCTGACCGAGATCCTGGCCGAGAAGCCCGCGATCCAGGCCCCAGCGCATCCGAAACCGCTGCCGGCGACGGCCAGAGGCGCAATAAGTTTCGACGACGTGTCCTTCTCCTATCCCGCTGGGCCCGACCGCGCCGCCGTCCACGGTCTGAGTTTCCAGGTCAAGCCCGGCGAGACGGTGGCGATCGTCGGCCCGTCGGGTGCCGGCAAGAGCACCGTCTTTTCGCTGCTTCTGCGCTTCTACGACCCCGACACCGGCAAGATCATGATCGACGGCGTCAATGTGCGCGAGGCCGACCCTGCCGCGATCCGGGAGCGCATCGCCATCGTGCCGCAGGATGTCACCATCTTCGCGGCCAGCGCGCGCGACAATATCGGCTTCGGCCGTCCGGACGCCAGCGACGCCGAGATCGAGGCGGCGGCCAAGGATGCGCTTGCCGACGAGTTCATCCTGAAGCTCGAAAAAGGCTATGCCAGCCAGGTCGGCGAGCGCGGCGTGACGCTGTCCGGCGGCCAGCGCCAGCGCGTGGCGATTGCCCGCGCGATTCTGCGTGATGCGCCGATCCTTCTGCTCGACGAGGCGACCTCGGCGCTCGACGCCGAAAGCGAAACGCTGGTGCAGACGGCGCTGGAACGGCTGATGCAGGGCCGCACCACCATCGTCATCGCCCACCGGCTGGCGACGGTGCTGAAGGCCGACCGGATCCTGGTCATGGATGGCGGGAGCATCGTCGAGGAAGGCACCCACCAGAGCCTTGTCGCCAAGGGCGGCATCTATTCCCGGCTGGCCAAGCTGCAGTTCGAAACCGGCGCGAATGCTTTCAGGGGTGCTGCGGAGTAGCATCGGGCAGCCCTGACGGGGTCACCCTCCAGCCAGCCCAATAGGCTGCTGAAGGATTTATCAGCTACCGAAAACTGAGCGTTTGCTGCGTCGATAAGCGATGAAGAGTGGAACTCCGACGAGCAAGGACAGTAAAAACGTGCTGGCGATAACTTGTCGTTGTTCCATGGCCGGGTCGCGGACCTTCACCTTCGCGGGCGGCGGGTCTTCGTAAGTAAGATCATATTGCCACTGGATGTTGTCTGCGATGTCGTCAACGGATTTCAGATAATCGACGATCGCCTTGGCCGGCACCTCCGTCTCCAATGTCCGGAAGTCCCAACCAACACGAAATTCGGTTGGGGTGTTGCTCCAGGATGCCTTGAGCGAAACGTAGGGCGTAACGACGTCCTTTATCTGCTCCCCGGAAAACCTGGCTTTCAGATTGCGTATGACGATGCTGTAGCGCCTGTAAAATGGAGTGCCGAGAGAAATGGGACCGATCCTGCCGACCATCGTTGGAGTCGGAAGACTGCTTCCGAGATCGGCCTTGATGGTAAATTGCTTGGCAAGGTCGTTGGCTGCTAGCGCATCTGCCGGCAACTGGTAACTCTCTTTTACACTCAGGACGTTGCCGTCGCGGCGATCGACGATATCCAGTCCGGCGACGCTTCGGATACCGGGATACTGCTTGCTGTAGTACTGCAAATAGGTGTTGGAGAGATCGGTCAAGGACTGGCTGGCCAGTTTTTGACGCATCCAGTCGGCGTTGGCGTCTCCATACATCGAGAAGACCGTCAGGGTCAGCGGGTCGCCCGACTTCTTTGGAAAGTCGAATTGTTCCTCAACCTGGACCGACGGACTGGTAAGCACCGGACTTGGCATCTTTTCCAATCCGCCAGTGCTGGAAAGCGGCAGTGCGAAACCATAGTCGGGTTCCGCGAAATTGCGCGCCTTGCCTCCCTGAAGATCATTAGTGGCGTCCACCCAATATGTCTGGGTTCCGATCTTTACCTTCACGATAGCATGATCGAAATTGCTAAGCGCCGGCAGATGCTGATCCAAGGCCTGCCCCTGGTCGATATCCGCCAGGGCGACTTCGGCAGAAATGCCAAGTCGCACGAGCGACGAAGCAAGCAGCAATGCCTTGTCCTTGCAATCACCAAATCCGCTACGCAGGACAGTCCCAGGGTCGCGTGGAATGTGAGATCCGGCACCGATCGACAGGCTGACATAGCGTATCTGGTCCTGCACCAATCGCATCGCCTGGACCATCCGGTCCGCGGGCACGGGATGCTTGATGGCTATAGCGTCGAGCTTTGCGGCGAAGTCGGCAGGAAAGGTGGTCACGGGCTTATAATAGGCCGCAACTGCATCGACCACACTTTGCCAATTCGCAGTGGAGGACACATCGACAGAGCCCCAGGCCGGATACTCTGCCGGCAGATTGTCCTCAATCTTGATCGGTTTCGGGTTTGCAATTTCCCACAAATAGACACTGTCCGATCCCGATGAAGAGATCGAAGGCTTGAGTTGGGTTCCCCGTGCCTTGACGTGCAGCGGCTGCGCGGTCGGCCAGGTGATGATGGTCCTGATAAACGCTACCGGCTCTTCCCATTCGGATGCGAAACTTTTGAAGAAAAGGTCCTTCCCGACGAGCGGGGTTATCTCATAGGTCGATCCATAGTCGATGATGTCGCCGACGCGCACGTCATCGATATTGGCATGCGCTGTCAGCCAGCCATCGAAGACGCCTTTTTCGGCGTCTCTTTCCTTGCGGAAAATGTCGAATTTAACGTCTTCCAGCCGATCCAGCACCGCACCATCGCGGATGATGTGAAGATGGTTGAACGTGACCTTATGCCGGGACGGGTCGAACTGCAGGTCGATCCCCGCGCCTTGTTCGAGGCCGGGACGGTCGACGATCTTGTAGACGGTGCGCCAGTATTCGACATAGCCGACGGCGCGGTGATTGATCTGATCGTCCGAGAGCAGCCATGAAATGCCATTTTTGACTTGATCCGATCGCGCCGGGTCGGCAGCCGGAATATCAACCCGCTTTACCCAGCTTTCCGCCAGGCCCCTGAGAACCATGTCGTCGGACATGGCGGGAGAACTCAAACCGATCAATAATATGAAAAATACGACGAGGCACCGTAAAGGCTTGACCTCGCGAAAACTGATACAGGCCGACATCTGCCCCCGCAGAGTTGAAGACAGCTCTTTCTCTGAGGCTTTCCAGTCAAAGTAAAGTCTGGCCGTGCAGATTTTTACAGCCTGCGGTAGCAGGAAGCGACTTGGGGATGGCGGTGTTCAGCCGCCGTAGCGCTTCTTCAGATGCTCCGTGAAATACGCGGCGTTCAGTTTTTCACCTGTCGCCCGTTCGAGCAGTTCGGGCGTCGACCAGCGCGAGCCTCGCGACCAGATCCTGTCACGGCGCCAGTCGTTGATCGCCGCGAAATTTCCCTTGGCGAGGTCTTCGTCGGCGGAGGGATGATCTCTGGTCAGCGCCGCCCATTGCTGCGCCGCCATCATGGCGCCCAGCGTGTAGGAGGGGAAATAGCCGAAGGCGGCACCCGGCCAGTGCACGTCCTGCATCGGCCCGTCGGCCGGGTTGTCGATGGTCGACAGGCCGAGATAGTCGCGCATCTTGGCGTCCCAGGCCTCGGGCAGGTCGGCGGCCTCCAGCCGCCCCGAGACAAGCTCCTGCTCCAGCTCGAAGCGCAGGATGACGTGAAGCGGATAGGTGACCTCGTCGGCGTCGACGCGGATCAGGCCGCGCTCGACCCGATGCACATGCGGCAGGATGTCGTCGATCGACCAGATCTCGCCGAGGTGCCGTTCGACCACAGGCAGCGCCCAGCGCCAGAATTCGGGATTGCGGCCGATCTGCTTTTCGACGAACAGGCTCTGGCTTTCATGCACGGCCATGCCGCGCGCCTTGCCGAGCGGCCAGTGCGCCCACGCCTTCGGCAGGTTCTGTTCGTAAAGCGCATGGCCGGTCTCGTGCAGCACGCCCATCAGCGCCGACAGGAAATCGGAGGTCCTGTAGCGGGTGGTGATGCGCACGTCGCTCGGCACGCCGCCGCAGAACGGATGATGCGATACCGACAGCGAGCCGTGGGTGAGGTCGAAGCCGACCGCCGCCATCATGGCGAGGCCAAGCTCGCGCTGCTTTTCGATCGCATAGCTGCCCGAAAGCGGCTTCAGCGGATGTTTCGCCAGCCGCTCTTCCTGCACGGCCAGTGCCTCCGGCAGAAAATCCCTTAGGAAGGTCTTCAACTCGGCGAAGACCGGCGTGATGTCGGCGGCGCGGTTGCCGGGATCGTATTGCTCCATCAGCGCGTCATAGGGATCGAGGCCGAGCACGTCGGCGCGAAGTGCTGCTTCCTCGCGCACCAGCGCCACGACGCCTTCGAGCGCCGGCAAAAAACCTGCCCAGTCGTTCTTTGCACGCAAGTCGCGCCACAACTGCTCGGAGCGCATGCGCGCGGTCGTTTGACGCTCGACGAATTCGACCGGCAGACAGGTCAGGTTGGTGTATTGCCGCCGGAACTCCTTGACCGCTGCCCGCTGTTCTTCGTTCAGCGTTTCCTGTTCGGCGGCTGCGATCCAGTCGGCGATCTCCGGCGCTGTCGCTCTGGCGTGATGCATGCCGGCCAGCGCCGACATCGCCTCGGCGCGCTTTTCGCCGCCGCCGACGGCCATGTGGGTCGCCTCGTCGGCGCCGAGAATGGCGAGCGCATGCTCCAGTGCTTCGAGCTTGTGGCCGAGGTCGTCGAGTTTTTGAAAGGACATGGCGGGTTCCGCTGAATCTGAACGGCGGGAAAAGATACCAATGCGTGGGCATTGGCAACCCTGAAGGCCGTCGGCGATAGGCACATTGGTTGCTAGCACGATGCACGCCGCAATGCGTCTTGCGGGAGCGGCGGCGTGCGTGATCAATATCGCGAGGCGGCGCGTGCCGCGACGGGAGCATGATCGCCAATGTGCTGGTCGGGTTGGTGGCGCTGATCCACCTCTACATCGTCTATCTGCAGATGGTGCTGTGGAATACGCCGCGCGGCCACAAGCTGTTCAAGCTGACGCCGGAATTCGCCAGCGCATCGAAAGTGCTTGCGGCCAACCAGGGGCATTACAACGGCTTTCTCGCAGCCGGGCTGATCTGGGGGCTTTACCTCGGCGAGACCGGTTTCCAGATCAAGGTGTTTTTCCTGCTCTGCGTCGCCATCGCAGGCCTCTACGGCGCGGCGACGGTCGGCAGGAAAATCCTCTACATCCAGACCGTACCGGCGGCAGCTGCTCTGATCGTACTTTGGCTGGGCGCATGACCCCGAAATCGGAATCAATTTTCGGAAGGTTCTTGAACGGATCTGCTGCGCCGGCCTTCGGTGCGGAACGGATCTTGCGCAAAAATCAAAGGATCATGCGCAAGATCAACTGCGGCGCTCTGATGGATGGTTTCAGCCTTTTGGATAGCTTGGGCCGTAGCCGTTTGGATAAATCCGCCATCGCCGCCGCTGCCGATAAGGAAGGCGCTGCCGGTGGCTGCCCGCAGCTTCTGGCTCACATCATCGAGCTGCGCCAGCAACTGCTGATATTGGGTGGTCGGCATCGTTCCATCTCGCGCGGCCCTCTGGCTGCCCGATCGAGTTGAGTGATCTGCGTGCGCAAGTCGCGCGCCTCGTCCGGCTCGAGCTGGTTCGCCTGCGTCGCGGACCGTTACCAGTATCCACGCTCTGTATCTGGTTGATCAAAGCTGTCTCACGCGGGCCGGCGTAGGCGCCAGCAAACGGAACGGTGACGAGAAGGGCAGCGAGCGTTGCAGACCTGAGGGTTTTGGGCCTGAGGGTTTTGGGCCTGAGGGTTTTGGGAGTGAAAGAGCGCATGGTTGCGTCTCCTTTTACTGGGGGAAGGCGGCGGTTAGGACGCCGCCTTCCGGCCTTGGGCCGTCCGGTTCCGTCGCGTGGCGATGGACGGTTCCACCGCCGGCGGTTGTCGGCCCCGTGGCACAAACTAGGAGCGGTTTTCGGCAAAGTGTAATTAAAAAAAGGTAATCTTTTCAGGCCTTGCCGGCCCGCACGGGCGCCCTAAATCCGGGCCTTCGCCTTGAGGCCAGCCCGGATCAGCGCTCGGTCAGTTTCAGCTCGATGCGGCGGTTCTTGTTGCGCGCGTCCTCGGTGTCGGCGGGGTCGAGCGGCTGGAATTCGCCGAAGCCGGCCGCAACCAGCCGGTTGGCCGGCACGCCGTTTTCGATCAGGAACTTCACCACCGAGGTCGAGCGCGCCGTCGACAGTTCCCAATTGTCGCGGTAACGGCCGGTGCCCGATAGCGGCTTGTCGTCGGTGTGGCCGTCGACGCGCAGCACCCAGTTGATCTCCGGCGGGATCTCCTTCTGCAGGTCGATGATGGCTCCGGCGAGCTTCTTCATCTCGACCTTGCCGGCGTCGTTGATCACTTCGGAGCCTGTCGGGAAAAGCACTTCCGACTGGAAGACGAAACGGTCGCCGACGATGCGGATGTTCTCGCGGTCGGCGAGGATTTCGCGCAGGCGCCCGAAGAAGTCGGATCGATAGCGGTTCAGTTCCTGCACACGTTGCGCCAGCGCGACGTTCAGGCGGCGGCCGAGATCGGCGATCTTGGTGTTGGACTCGCGGTCGCGCGTTTCGGACACGTTGAGCGCTTCTTCGAGCGCTCCGATCTGCCTGCGCAGCGCCGCGATCTGCTGGTTGAGGATTTCGACCTGGCTCAGCGCCTGCTGGCTGATCTGGCGCTGGTTGTCGAGTTCACCCGAAAGCGCCGTGGCGCGCTGGTTGGCCGCGTCGCCGGCACCGGCGCCTTGCGCCAGCAATTGCTCGAGCCGACTCTTTTCCGCCTCCGACGCCGACAGCGACGCCTGCAAATTGGCGAGCGAATCTTCCTTGTCCTGCGTCGTCGAGCGCTCCAGCGCCAGAAGCTGGGTCAGTTCGTTGATCTGCGAATTGAGGCGGTTGAGCACCGTGTCCTTGCCGGAGATTTCGCGGCCGAGCAGGAACTGCGCCAGCACGAAGACCGTGAGCAGGAACATGATCGCCAGCAGCAACGTCGACAGCGCGTCGACGAAGCCTGGCCAGTAATCGATACGGCGATCGGTACGCCGGCTCCTGGCGAGAGCCATGCTAATGGACTCCAGTCTTCTTCAGGGCGTCGGCGATCTTCTCCAGCGTATTGCGCATCGCCTTCTGCTCGTCCGACTGGGCCTCGACCCAGTCGCGCATGATCTGCTGCTCCGAGCGCATGTTCTTGACCAGGCCCGAAATGCCGTCGGCAAGGTTGGCCATGGCGGTGGCGACACGCGGATTGGCGCCGCCGCCGTTCTCCTGCATGCTGCGCAGTCTTTCCGACAGGACGCGGATCTCGTCGGAGGATTCGGCCTTGGCCGGTTCGGCGACAACGATATCGGACGACAGATCGGTGACCGAGGACAGCCAGTTTTCGAGCTCGGTGTAGAAGCGTGTCTGGGCGCGGCCAGCCTGCAGGTCGAGGAAGCCGAGCACCAGGGAGCCGGACAGGCCGAACAGCGAGGAGGAGAAGGCAGTGCCCATGCCGGCCAGCGGCGCGGAAAGCCCCGCCTTCAGTGATTCGAGCACGGCTGCCGCATCGCCGCTGCCGGGATCGAGCGACTCGATGGTTTCGCGGATCGAGCCGATCGTGTTGAGCAGGCCCCAGAAGGTGCCGAGCAGGCCAAGGAACACCAGCAGCCCGACAAGGTAGCGCGAGGTATCGCGGCTTTCGTCGAGGCGGGTGGCGATCGAATCGAGCATGGTGCGCATCGAACTGGTCGAGAAGGCGATCGTCGACGAGCGGCCGATCATCGCCTTCATCGGCGCCAGCAGCACCGGTTCGGTGGTTTCGGAGCCGGCCCGAAAGGAGTTGACCCAGCGTACTTCGCGAAACAGCCGGCCGACCTGCACGAAGGCCAGCAGGATGCCGACCACCAGCACGCCGATGATGAGGCCATTGAGACCGGGATTGGTGGCGAAGGCGCTCGAGATCTGACGGGTCAGGATGGCGGCGATGAAGGCGACGATCATCAGGAAGATGACCATGGTCAGCAGAAAAACCTGCGGGCTCGACAATTTGTGCGGATCGTACATCAGGACGTCGGAGCGCCTGCCCATGCCGAAGGATTTGAAAAAAGCCATCCGTGCCCCGTTTCCGATGCCGTTGCCGCACTTCACGTTTGACGGCGACTCTAAACGCAATTGTGACCAAATGAATGGCGCATGGCAATATTGCCAAGCGCCATGGGCGTCAGAGCCGGTTGATGACCAGGCAGTCGACCATGGCGGCCAGATGCAGGCCGGCGCCGGTGACGACAAAGCCGTGCCACAGCGCATTGTGGAAGCGCAGGCCCTTCCAGGCGAAGAAGATGACGCCGCAGGAATAGACGATGCCGCCGGCAACGATCAGCGCGATCGATCTCGTCGGCAGTGTCTGGACGAGCGGCTCGACAAGAACGATGCCGCTCCAGCCGATGGCGAGATAGAAGACAACCGCCAGCCGGTCGAAGCGGCCGGGAAGAAGCACTTTTATGGCGATGCCGATCGCTGCCGTGACCCAGACCAGGACGATCATCGAGACGGCCAGCGGCGAACTGTCGAGCTGGGCGAGGAAAGGCGTATAGGTCGCGGCGATCAGCAGATAGATCGCGGCATGGTCGAAGCGCCGCAATATCCACTTGGCAGGCGACACCGGCCACAGATTGTAGGCCAGCGACACCGACAGCACGGTGAGCAGCGAAACCACATAGAAGGCGGCGGCGATGTATTCGCCGGGACCGGCATGGAACGCGGCCAGTGCCAGCAGCGCCGAGCCGGCGGCAATGGCGAGCACGATGCCCACCGCATGGACGATGCCGTCGGCGATCATTTCGGCGCGCGAATAGTGCCAGCGTCCCATGAAGGGGATTTCGATCCGGGATTCGGGGCCGATGTGCGTCATGAATGATCCTGCATCCCTTATCTGGGCGGATGCCGGACAATATTTCAAGCTTTGGTTGCGGTTTTGCGACTGCGGCGGTTCAGCGCGCCAAGTCCGCTAGAGCCTAGCGCGGCGCCACCGGCTTCCTGACGGTCTTCAACAGCGCACGCTGGATGATCTCGTTGCCAGCGACGATCGAGCCGCCATCCAGCATGTTCTGCCCACCGGCGAAGTCGGAGATGAAGCCGCCTGCCTCGCGGATCAGCAGGATGCCGGCGGCAACGTCCCAGGCAGACAGGCCGGTTTCCCAGAACCCGTCCATGCGGCCGGCAGCGACGTAGGCGAGATCGAGCGAGGCGGAGCCGAGGCGGCGCACGCCCGAGACTTCGGCCATCACGTTGCGCAGCTCGACCAGGAAATTGCCGTGCTGGCCGCGCCCGAGATGGGGTACGCCGCAGCCGATCACCGTATCGATCAGCTTGGTGCGGCCGGCGACCCGCAGCCGGCGGTCGTTCATGAAGGCGCCGCCGCCGCGCTCGGCGGTGTAGAGTTCGTCCATCGCCGGATTGTAGACGACACCGGCGACGATCTGGCCCTGGCGCTCCAGCGCGATCGAGATGGCGAAGAGCGGAATGCCGTGCAGGAAATTGGTGGTGCCGTCGAGCGGGTCAACGATCCAGCGGTGCTGGCCGTCGTCGCCTTCGATCAGGCCGCGCTCCTCCATCAGGAAGGCATAGCCCGGCCGCGCCTTCGATAGCTCGGTGAAGAGTATTTCTTCTGCCTTGCGATCGGCTTGGCTGACATAGTCGCCCGGCCCCTTCATCGAGACCTGCAGGTTCTGTACTTCGCCGAAATCGCGCGACAGCGAGCGGCCGGCCTTCATGGCGGCCTGGACCATTACATTGAGGATCGCGGAACGCGCCATTGTACTTCTTCCTGCTGCCGCGCCTATTTGCTTTGAGGCATGATCTTATCCAAAAAGTCTGCAACTTTTTGGGATCATGCCTTAGTCGGCGCGGCGCACGTAAGTGATTTCGTTGGTGTCGACGATGATACGTTCGCCCGAACCGATGAACGGCGGCACCAGCACGCGGATGCCGTTTTCCAGCATCGCCGGCTTATAGGATGAGGCGGCCGTCTGACCCTTCACCACCGGATCGGCCTCGGTGATGGTCAGCGTCACCTGGTCGGGCAGCGAAATGCCGATCGGCCTTTCGTCATAGAGCTGGACCGTCACCATCATGCCGTCCTGCAGGAAGGCAGCGCGATCGCCGACGAAATCCTTTTGCAGTTCAAGCTGCTCGTAGCTTTCGGTGTCCATGAACACCAGCGCTTCGCCCTGCTCGTAGAGGAAGGAGAAATCCTTCATCTCCAGCCGGATCTGTTCGACGGTTTCGGCGGAGCGGAAACGCTCATTGAGCTTGGTGCCGTTGATCAGGTTCTTCAACTCGACCTGGTTATAGGCGCCGCCCTTGCCTGGTTTGACAGCGTTGGTTCTGACCGCCACCCAAAGGCCGCCATCATGCTCGATGACGTTGCCGGGACGGATTTCGTTGCCATTGATCTTGGCCATGATGATGTGATCCGGAATGAGATTTTCGCGATGAAAGCGATTTGGCGCCTCCAAGACCACAAATCACCAGGAGAGGCAAGAGAGTGGGCAAGAGGGGAGTGGGCAAGGGGGAACGGGGCGGAGCCATCCCCTCGTCAGCATCCGCTGCCAGATAAATCACCGACCGCGACGCTCTACGGCAGGCGGTTGGCCTTCTGCAGCGCCTGCTTCGTCTGGTCGTCGGTCAGGCCCTGCAGAAAATCGTCCATCTGCGGATCGATCAGCCCGGCGCGACGGGCGACAACGTACCAGGCGCCGGCAAGTATCGGATCCGGATCGGTGCCGATGCCGCCCATGTAAAGCTTGGCGAGGCGGTTCTGGGCGGCGACATTGCCGCCCTCGGCGGCCTGCTTCATCCAGCCGAAGCCGGACTTGAGGTCGCGGGCGCCACCACGTCCCTCGATCATCCAGGCGGCGAGATCGATCTGCGCCGTATCGTAGTTCTGCCGTGCTGCCTGCGCCAGCAAGCCTCGCGCCTGGACATCGTCGCGCGGCTTGCCGCCGACGCCATTGGCATAGACCTGCGCCATCGCATATTGCGCGTCGGCAAGGCCGGTCGCGGCGGCGCGCTGATAATAGGACACCGCCTTTGCGATGCCGGCATCGCCGGGGTCCTGCTGGACCAGCAGCTGCGCGAAATTGAACTGCGCCAGACGGTTGCCGGCCTCGGCGGCGGCCTGCATCAGCGCGTAGGCCCCTTTCTCGTCCTTCTTGACGTAGCGGCCGTCGAGCAGCATCAGCGCATATTGGAATTGCGATTCCGGTATGCCCTGCTCTGCGGCAAGCGCGTACCACTTTGCCGCCTCCGCCGCGTCGACCGGTACGCCAAGACCGCGCGACAATATCTCAGCGATCAATGTCTGCGCCGCCGGATCGCCGTTTTGGGCGCGAACCAAAGCGAGGTTGTAGGCCGTCTTGTAAAGGCCGCGCTGGAAGGCGCCATAGGCAGAATCCGACGGCTTTGCACCGAAGCGGTCAGGATTAATGGCGTCGGCCGACGGCAGCGGGGCGGTGGTGGCGGGCTGCGGCAGCGGCGTGGCGATCGGCTTGTCCGTGCTTGCACCGATGTCGGGCTTGGGTTGCGGCAATGGGACGGTTTCCGCAATGGCGGCCTCCGCCATGAGCGCCGCAAGCAAAGCACTGAATAGGATTGTCCGGGCGGACACGTCAGTCCTCGAAACGTGGCGCGGTTTCGTCGAGCAGCGCATTGGCGCTAGCGACTGCTATCTTTGGGTCGACGCCGTCGGCAAAGACGGCGCTGGACAGCGCCACGAATTCGGCGCCGGTGGCAGCCACCGCTTCCACCGAAGCGATGTCGGACCCGGCCATGACGATGCAGGGAATCTGGATCACATCCGCCCACCATTGCCCCAGCGACAGGTTGCGTGGGTGCGGCTCCGGCTTGTTGTCGTAGCCGAAGCGGCCGAAGAAGATGTAGTCGGGCCTGAGCTCGCCGAGTTCCAGCGCATCGTCGCGGGTCTTGGCGCCGCCGGTGCCGACCATCATTTTTGCCTGAAAACGTTCGATCGTCTCGGCGAGTTCGGCCTTGCCGACCTCGACATGGATGCCATCGGCCTGGACGCGGCCGGCGATGCGGGTGTCGCCGGCAATGACGACGGCAACGCCTGCCGCTTGCGCCGCCGGCACGATCTGTTCGGCGAACGCCTGGAAGGAGGCCTCGTCCATGCCGTTTTCGGGCAGGATGAGCGAGGCGACGTCGCCGCCCTCGAACGCCGCGCCGATGCGCTCAGCCGGCACGCCGGGTGGCGCGATCAGCACGATGCGGCAGCGATTTGGAGGCGTTGCGTCGTTCATTGGTTTTCGATCCCGGTTTTCGCCTATGCCGGGCGAAGATGGTTGCATTGCGGCATAGAGCAAAGTGCCGGCCTTGAACAGGCGGGCGGGGCAGGATCATTGGCGCAGGATTGTCGTCCGGCGACGTTCTTGCCTCACTTGATTGCCTGGGTGCTCTCGGCTGGGGCTTTCGATTTCCACAGTGTCCAGCCGAGATTCATGCCGGCGGCGGCGACCAGGATGGCGGCGGCGCCGACGATCTGCGCCGGATGCAGCCGGTGGCCGAAGGCGACGACATCGACCAGGATCGCGACGACAGGGTAGATGAAGGACAGCGACCCCTGCAGATGCGTCGGCAGTTTCTGAATGGCGCCGTACATCAGGATGTACATCAGACCGGTATGGACGACGCCAAGCGTCGCCAGCATGCTCCAGCTCCACACGTCGGCGGGAAGGTGGGAAAGGTTGGCGAAGGGTGCCAGCATGACGACGCCGACGCAGACCTGGATCAGGGCGATCAGGTGCGGCGGCGTGCCTTTGAGCTTCTTGGTGACGATGGCGGCGACGCCCCAGAAGAAAGCTGCACCCAGCGCCATCGCGATGCCAATAAAATAATCGGTACCGACATTGCCTATGCCTGTATTGGGGCCTGTATTGGGGCCAACATCAGGCGAGGCCTGCACGATCAGCAGCATGCCGGCGAAGGCGATGCCAAGCCAGGTCAGCTTTGTCATGGTCAGCCGCTCTGAGAAGAAGAGCGCGCCAAAGCCGACCAGCATGAAGGGCTGGGTGTTGTAGACTGCCGTGGCGATCGAGATCGAGGCGCGGGAAAACGAGCTGAACAGCAGCAACCAGTTGATGACGATGGCCGCGCCGCCGAGGGCCGCGATCGCCACGATGCGCAGTGACAGCCTGCCGCGCAGCAGCCCCAGGGCAGCGCAGATGATCAGCAGCGTTATTGCGCCGAAGGCACAGCGCCAGAAGACGACATCCATGATGGGCTCGCCCGACATGACGACGAACCATCCGATCGTGCCGAGGATCGCCATTGCGGCCGTCATTTCGATCGTGCCGCGCACCGTACTGTCCATGAAGGTTACCTCTCGAAAACGCTGATGGTTTGATAATTCCATGCCGCATCGGCGCTTTCTATAATTTGCGCCAGGTGATATGCCAGTCGTGCCTAATTAAATAAGGTGATGACGGCCTTTCTCCTTGGGAATGTTAAATGCTGGACGATCTGGACCGACGCCTTCTCGAAATCCTGATCAAGGATTCGCGAACCTCGTTGAAGGAACTGGCCCAGCAGGTAGGACTGTCGTCGCCGAGCGTCGCGGAACGCCTGCGTCGGCTGGAGGATCGTGGCGTTATCAGGGCCTTCACTGTCGAGATCGATCCCCAAGCGCTCGGCTACACGCTGCAGGCGATCGTTCGCATCCGGCCTTTGCCAGGCAAGCTGCATATCGTCCAGAAGCTGATCGAGGAGATTCCGGAGTTTGGCGAATGCGACAAGGTGACGGGCGACGACTGCTTTGTTGCCCGGCTGTTCGTTCGCTCGATTGGCGACCTCGACAAGCTCCTCGACCGTATCGCCGACAAGGCCGAAACGAGCACAGCCATTATCAAGGCGCAGCCGATCCGCAGGCGCCCACCGCCGCTCGCCGCAACCGCCATCTCAAAACCGTAACAGGCGTCAGCACTCACGACGCATCGCATCGTGTGCACATTTGCAGTCGCGGCGCGAAGGTTTATCGGCTATTCCAGCGTCTACACGCTTTCCCTCCAACTGCTCCCCGCCGATGTCAGGTCTTCTCCTCGATCCTTGGTTCTATGCCGCCGCCATTCCAGCCGTCATCCTGGTCGGTCTGTCCAAGGGCGGCTTTGGCGGTGCGGTCGGCTTCGTCGGCGTGCCGCTGATGGCGCTGGCCATGCCGCCGGTGCAGGCCGCTGCCATCCTGCTGCCTATACTGTGCCTGATGGACATTGTCTCGGTGTGGACATGGTGGGGTGTCTACGACCGCAAGATGCTTACGGACATGATGCCGGGGGCGGTGATCGGCATCGGCCTCGGCTGGCTGACCGCTGCACTGGTGACAGCGGAAATGGTGCGGCTGATCGTCGGCGCGGTGGCCATGATCTTTGTGCTTCGCTGGGTCTTTCTACAGATGCGGCACGGTGCGGGCCACTCGGCCGAGCCCAACCGCGCGGCTGCCGCCTTCTGGGGGACGGTCGCCGGTTTCACCAGCTTCGTCGCCCATGTCGGCGGCCCGCCCTTTCAGGTCTACGCGCTGCCGATCCGGCTCGATCCGAAAGTGCTGTCGGGCACCGCCGCAATCTTCTTTGCCGCCACCAACGCATTGAAGCTCATCCCCTATTTTGCGCTGGGACAGTTCGACACCACCAACCTGACCGCGTCGGCGGTTCTGGTACCGCTGGCGCCGCTTTCGACCATTGCCGGCGCCTGGCTGGTCCGGCGGATGCGGCCGGAACTGTTCTACCCCTTGACCTACGCAACCGTGGCGGTCGTCGCAGTCAAGCTTCTGTGGGACGGGATTGCCGGCCTTCTCTAAATTGCCAGCCATGGAAGCTGCCGACAGCCGAGCCGCCGTCAGCGTCACGGCAGATTTCAGGCGGCGCTCGGCACCAACCGGCGCGTTCCGCCGAGGGCGAGAGCAATTCCGGTGGTCAGGACCAGCGCCATGCAGCCCAGGATGGTGACATCGTTCAGGGTCGGCTTCAGCACCATGTCGGCGATGATCACCAGCATCACCGAATAGTCGACGCGTGCAGCGTTGAGGATGCGCTGGCCCTGGGCGAGGGCCGCCGGCGTGACGCCGTCCTTGGCGATCATCCCCGCCATGCGGTCGGCGGTCGGCTTGAAGATGAACATGCCGATGCAGAAATTCGTCGCGTAGCCGGCAAGGCCGATCAGGATCCACAGGTCGGAGAAGCCGACCCAGAACCCGCACATGATGAGGCCGAAGGCGAGCGTCAGCATCGACATCGGCGCGAAGAACCTGTTGCCCAGCTCGCCAGTGGCGCGCATGGCCTGCAGCATGCCTTCGATGTTTCCGGCGCGGTCGGCGCGCACCGCAAGCACCATCAGCGTGAAGCCGCCGCCGACCCAGAGGATCGCCGAGAGGACGTGCAGAAATTTGATGATCGAGTACCAATCCATGGTTCCCCTCCTTGGATATTTGACGACTGCGAGCGGCGCATATTTGCTCCATCTCGCTGCGAGGAGAGGGCGTTTAGCGCGGCGCCTGTTTCGGAACGATGTCGCGAGGGAGGCAGCTTTGTTTCGACGTCCTATGAGACACGGCCGTAACGGGACCGTTCAACAATTGCGCCAGCGCGTCGTGCTGTTTCCTGCTATTCTGACAACGCCGGGAAGGGTCGGGCGCCATGCGGCATCGTCCAGAAACATTGCCGATGCAAATGAGCCGATGCCGGGACCCGGCGGCGGGCGACCGCCTGAACTCAACCCATTCCCATGACGGGAAAAGGCAAATCGGGGGATACTATGCAAAAGGTAGCACGAAATTTCTTCACGCTGGCCGTCGTCTACGCACTGGTCGGGATGGCGCTCGGCCTTCAGATGGCGATCAGCAAAGATCATGCGCAGATGCCGACCCACGCCCACATCATGGTGGCCGGATGGCTGATGTCGGCGGTGTTTGCCTTCTTCTACCATTTGTTTCCGGCAATCGGGCAAAAGACGCTCGCCACGGTCCATTTCTGGTTGACGGCAATCAGTGGCATCGGCCTGTTGATCGGCCTTTACATCATGCTTGCCGGCAACCCGGCGATCGAGCCGCTGGTGGCAATATCCTCGATGGGGTTTTACGCCGGATTGCTGCTGTTCGCCTATATCGCGCTGCCGGTGGTGTGGAAAGCCGAGCGGCTTCCTGAGGCTCAAAAGGCCTGAATATTGTGCTGTTACGGCACAGGTGGGCGACGCTTGTTCAAAAAATATCCGCGCCGTTAAGGCTTCATTAAGCTTTACAGGCGTTTACTATGTGCATCCAGTGATCTGGATTCTTACCGAGTGGTTGGAGCCACTTTGTTTGACGCCTCCCTGTTAAACTCCTGAGAGCCGCCTTATCCGCGGCTCTTTTTTTGTCCGCGATCCGGATTGCCCGGGTGCGTGCATCGCCGTTAACCGTTTGTTAAACATGTGCTTGCCTTCACCCGCCCCGAAGCGCATTTTCAAGCCTCGGTCATATAGGGTGCAGGGCGTGACGGCGATGACGCCGATTCGGCCGGCTGTAAGGCAAGTGCAGGGCGTATCGATGAACGACTCTTCGAAGGGAAGCGCGAAAACCATCAAGCTGGCGGAGCGCCGGGTTTTCTCCCAATCCTTCAAGCCGCTTTACCAGGAAGGCATGGGCCTGGTCGAGCAGGCTGCCGAATATCTGGACGGCAAGGGCCGGGCGGAGGCGAAGAAACTGTCCAGGCTGGCGGCGACGCTCTATGCGGCCGAATCGATGCGACTGACCACGAGGCTGATGCAGGTCGCCTCCTGGCTGCTTTTGCAGCGCGCGGCGAATTCCGGCGAGATGACCCGCGATCAGGTTGCTTCCGAAAAATCCAAGGTGCGTCTCGACACCGCTTCCGCCAACAACGATGCCGCAGGCTGGGTCGAACTGCCCAAAGATTTTCTTGACCTCGTCAACCGCTCGCTGCGCCTGCAGGCGCTGGTGCGTCGCATGGACGAGGAAATCTACGGCAGCGCCGTGGCCGACGTGTCGCCATCCGGCCGCCGCGTCAATCCGGTTTCCGACCAGATCACGCTGCTGAACACGGCTTTTGCCCGCGGCTAAGAGACTGTTTGGAAACTCTACTCCGGCGGCCATCTGATGGCGTTTTCTGCGCTTCCGGTGCTCACGGACCCAAATGTCCGCTGCGCTCCGGTTCTCGAAACCACCACCATATGAGTCGCCGGAGCGACTTTCGAAACAGTCTCTCAGAAGCTCTCCTGGACGTAGCCAGAACCTGTTTCTGGTTTGTTCACATTTCGCTGGCATCGCTGTCCATCAAGGGTAGACTCGGCGAATGGGGGAAACGATTCGCATCATCGGCATCGATCCGGGGCTGAGGCGTACCGGCTGGGGCATCGTCGAGAGCATCGGCAATTCGCTGCGCTTCGTCGCCTCCGGCACGGTGCGTTCCGACGACAAGGCGGCGCTGGCGACACGGCTTTGCCAGTTGCATGATGGGCTTGCCGAGATCCTGCATACCGCCATGCCGCACGAGGCGGCGGTCGAGCAGACTTTCGTCAACAAGGATGCGGCCGCGACGCTGAAGCTTGGGCAGGCGCGCGGCATCGCCATGCTGGTGCCTGCGCTGGCAGGTCTGGTCGTTGCCGAATATGCGCCCAACGCCGTCAAGAAGGCGGTGATCGGCGTCGGCCATGGCGACAAGAAACAGATCCACATGATGGTCAAGGTGCTGATGCCGAAGGCGACGTTCGACACCGACGATGCCGCCGACGCGCTGGCCATTGCCATCTGCCACGCGCACCACCGGCAGAGTGTTGCCTATAGGATGGCGGCGCTGGCATGAGGGACCACACATGATCGGCAAGCTCAAAGGCACGCTGGACGAGATCGACGAGGATTTCTGCATCATCGACGTGCACGGCGTCGGCTATGTCGCCCACTGCTCGGCGCGCACGCTGGCCGCTTTGCCGGCACCCGGCGAGGCGGTGGTGCTGTTCATCGAGACCTATGTGCGCGAGGATATGCTGCGGCTCTACGGTTTCCAGTCGGTGCTGGAGCGCGAGTGGTTCCGACTGTTGATGAGCAATGTGCAGGGCGTCGGCGCCAAGGTGGCGCTGGCCATTCTGTCGACGCTGGCGCCGGCCGATCTGGCCAATGCCATCGCGCTGCGTGATATTGCCATGGTCAGCCGCGCGCCGGGCGTCGGCAAGAAGGTGGCCGAGCGCATCGTCACCGAACTGAAGAACAAGGCGCCAGCCTATGCGGGCACTGCCTCCGGCACCATCGGCCTGAAGCAGGAACTCGGCGAAGGCGTCGCACCGGCGCCGATCACCGACGCCGTCTCGGCGCTGGTCAATCTCGGCTATTCGCGCGATATCGCAGCCAACGCGGTGGCGGCGGCGCTGAAAAACGCCGGCGAGGACGCCGATGCGTCGAAGCTGATCCGCTTCGGGCTGAAGGAACTGGCGCGGTGAGTCTACGCTTGTCCCGCTCCCTGCCCTGTGCAAGGAAGGCGGCATGAGCCTTTCGCCACGCCTCATTGCTCCCGACAAGCGCGGCGAGGATGCCGAGCAGACCTTGCGGCCGCAGACGCTCGGCGACTTCGTCGGCCAGGCGGCGGTGCGGGCCAATCTCAAAGTGTTCATCGAGGCCGCCAAGGGCCGCAGCGAGGCGCTCGACCACGTGCTGTTCGTCGGCCCGCCCGGCCTCGGCAAGACGACGCTGGCGCAGATCATGGCGCGCGAGCTCGGCGTCAATTTCCGCTCGACCTCCGGCCCGGTCATCGCCAAGGCCGGCGATCTCGCAGCATTGCTCACCAATCTCGAAGATCGCGACGTGCTGTTCATCGACGAGATCCACCGGCTCAACCCGGCGGTCGAGGAGATCCTCTATCCGGCGATGGAGGATTTCCAGCTCGACCTGATCATCGGCGAAGGGCCGGCGGCGCGCTCGGTCAAGATCGACCTAGCCCGTTTCACCCTGGTCGCCGCAACCACCCGGCTCGGCCTCTTGACCAACCCGCTGCGCGACCGCTTCGGCATCCCGGTCCGTCTCAATTTCTACTCGGTCGAGGAACTGGAGCAGATCGTGCGGCGCGGCGCCCGCATCCTTGCGATGCCGCTCGGCGACGATGGCGCGCTGGAGATCGCACGGCGCGCGCGCGGCACGCCGCGCATCGCCGGCCGGCTGTTGCGCCGCGTGCGCGATTTTGCCTCCGTCGCCGGCGACGGTCATGTCGACCGCCAGATCGCCGACGAGGCGCTGACGCGGCTCGAGGTCGATGCGCTCGGCCTCGACGCGCTCGACCGCCGCTATCTCTCGATGATCGCGCGGAATTTTGGCGGCGGGCCGGTCGGCATCGAGACCATCGCGGCAGGGCTTTCCGAGCCGCGCGACGCCATCGAGGACATCATCGAGCCCTATCTGATCCAGCAGGGTTTTATTCAGCGCACGCCGCGCGGCCGCGTGCTGACCGCCAATGCCTGGCGGCATCTCGGCCTCGATGCGCCGATGGACCTGGCGCAGCAGCAGATCAGCCTGTTCCAGGAAGAATAGCGACGCGCCGCCTTGCGGCTTCACTCCTGCGCAAAATCTCCTAATCCTGGTCAGCTTGCCGGCGCATTTGCGGGCTCTAACGCTTCGCGCTGTGGGACCGTCCCACGAAGGACGGAGTTGAGCGATGATCACCAGACGTGGCTTCCTGCGCCTCATCGGCGGTTCCTTCTTATCGGCGGTGTCGCTCAGCGCTTATGCGGTTGGCCTCGAGCCGATGTTGCTGACGCATGTAAAGCGCTATTCATTGACGCCGCCAAACTGGCCTGCGGGATTGCGGCTTCGGGTTGTCGCCCTCGCCGATATTCATGCTTGCCGGCCATGGATGACGCCGGAGCGGATTAGGTCGCTTGCCGAACGGGCGAACACCCTGCAGCCGGATCTGATTGTCCTGCTTGGTGACTATGCAGCCGGCACACGCCTGGTTACGGACTGGGTGGATTCCTCCGAATGGGCGCCGGCCTTGTCCGGCCTGAGGGCGCCGCTCGGCGTGTGGTCAATCCTTGGCAATCACGACTGGTGGGAGGACCTTTCCGCGCAGAAGGCCGGGTTCGGGCCGACGGTGGCGCGCAGGGCGCTCGAGCGCGCCGGCATCCCGGTCCTGGAAAACGACGCAGTTCGCCTCGAAAAGGACGGGCATAACTTCTGGGTCGCCGGACTTGCGGACCAACTTGCGCTGCGGCCGGGCAAAGCCTGGGGCCGCAGCAGATTCAAAGGATTGGACGATCTGCGTGGCACGCTGGCAAGGGTGAGCGACAAGGCTCCCGTTATCCTGCTCGCACATGAGCCGGACATATTCCCGAAAGTCCCGTCACGGGTATCGTTGACTCTTTCGGGCCATACCCATGGCGGACAGGTGCGGCTGTTCGGCTATTCTCCGGTTGTGCCATCCCGCTTCGGCAACCGTTTTGCCTATGGCCATGTCGTGGAGGAGAACCGGAACCTGATCGTCTCCGGAGGGCTCGGTTTCAGCATTCTGCCGGTGCGTTTTGGGATGCGCCCAGAGATTCTTTCGATCGAACTGGGTTCAGCCTGACCGTCAATGAAGTGACTTGACCACGTCCATCACATCCGGCTCGGCCTTGTCGCCATCAAACGCCTCGACGATGCCGAAGGCGCCGCCATAGCTCCAGACCGACCATGCAAAGCCATGGGCTTCCGCGCGCGCTACCATGTTCCTGACATAGGCGGCGCGGTATTCGGCCGGCATCACGTAGGGATTGCCGTATTCCTGGCGGATCATGCCGAATTCGCCAAGCATTATGTTCTCCGGCTTGATGCCGTTGGCCTTTGCCCAGGCCTCGACCCTGGTGAATGGCGCATCCATCGTCTCGCGCAGCTTCTCATCCGTGTCGATGCTGGCGACCTGCTCGTCGAGATAGGCAAGCAGGCCGCTCTGCCGCGTCCATGGCGCCTCGACCTTGATCCTTGCGCGGATCGTATCGAGCGCAGCATCGAGCTGGGCGCGCGGGACGGCGTTGAGCGGATAGGGCAGGCCGGTCACATAAGGGATGAAGTCGCCGGCCCAGGTCGCGCCCTGATGGGTCAGCAGGAACGGCTCGTAGGAATGAAAGGTCCAGATGATGTTGTCGTCCGGGATCGCCTTTGGATCGATCTTTGCCAGCGATGCCGCATTGGAATAGCAGGCGCCGGTCAGGATCAGGCTGAGCTTGGTGGCCGACGAACGCGCCGCCGCGAACAGTTTTTGCTGGCGCTCCGGCCAGAGGCCGGTGCCGTCGGCGTCACAGTCGACGACCGGCTCGTTCATCGGCTCGAAAGCGACTTGGCGCGGATCCTCATCGGCCAGCGTGCGCGCCATCTTGCGCACCACTTCGACATAGGCATCGAGCACCTTCGGGTCGTCCATCACCTCGCCCATGCCGATCTTGCGGCTGCTGCCGCTGGGGATCAGATGCATGTCGACGATCACTTTCAGTCCGGCGCGATTGATCATGCGCACCGAGTCCAGCACGCTGGCATAGAGATCGTCGCGCAGCGCCAGCGTCTGGCTGGACAGGAACGGCGACGGGTCGACCGGCATGCGCAGGAAATCGAAGCCGGCGCTCTTCAGCGCCTTAAGGTCATCGTCGTTGAGGAATTTGCGCCATTCCGGATAGGGCAGGATTGCCCGCCGGTCGCCCCATTTGTCCTCGCCCGGCCAGGTCGTCCATTGGTCGAGGTTGAGGCCGCGCTTCATCGAAAAGGTCGCCGCCAGGCCCGGCAGCGCCAGCGCGACCAGCACAAGCAGCGCCGCCATCAAGGTCTTGATCATCGCCGTCAACAGTGCCATCGGGTTCATGCGCCAAGCTAATGCGTGTCGCCCAAAAAGTGTGTAGCGGTTTGGGACAACGACACCGCACGGAAACAACCACCTAAAGCGCGTCGCGCTTCAGGTGCCCGGTCAGGCCCGAAAAGGAAAGCGCAATGGACGATCATGGTGAATCGGCGACGCTCTGCGCCGGGCTCTCCGGCGCGCTGACGGAATTCGGCCACCGGCTGATGGCACGGGTCTATTATGCCGACACCGATTTCTCCGGCGTCGTCTACCACGCGCGCTATCTCGAATTTTTCGAGCGCGGCCGTTCCGATTATCTCAGGCTTGCCGGCGTCCATCACACCGAGCTTGCCGAGGGCAAGCATGGCGAAAAAATAATCTGGGTGGTGCGGCGTATGGAGATCGACTTCCGTGGATCCGCCCGCATGGACGACATCCTGACCATCGAAACGCGCACCGAGGACATTTCGGGCGCCCGCATCTTCATGGCTCAGCAGTTGAAGCGCGGCAGCGAGGTGCTGGTCGAGGCGCGGGTCGAGGCGGCGATTATCGGCGAGAACGGCCGGCCAAGACGTTTTCCGAAGGAATGGATCGCAGCCTTCATGCCCAAGACAAACCGGTAAGTTCAAAATCGGTAAGTTACTGACGCCGATGATCCGCCGACGATGCCAGGCGGCGCGCCCAAGGCGCGGCAATGCGCCGCGCTGTCCGTCCTAACCCATCCTTAACCATAACGGTTCATGAAGAGGGTGGTGAAGATTGGAGAATCCAGCGCCTTCCTTTCACCAAGATTTGCCCCGAAAACGCCGCCAGCGGTGCATTTTGGGGTTATTCCGCAAGCGTTGCGCGAACGGATCACAAGGGATGCCCATGGGCCAGCCGCCAGCCGTGCCCGGAAAATTCTTAAGGACGTAACCATGGAAAATATCGCACTCGCCGAACCGGGCGCGCATTTGTCGATTTGGGCGCTGTTCACGCAGGCCGGCTGGGTGGTCAAGCTGGTCATGATCGGGCTGCTCTGCGCCTCAATCTGGACCTGGGCGATCATCGTCGACAAGCTCGTCGCCTATGGCCGCATGCGGCTCGCGCTCAATCGCTTCGAACAGGTGTTCTGGTCGGGGCAGTCGCTGGAAGAGCTCTACCGCACGCTCGCCGACCGCAAGACGTCAGGCATGGGCGCCATTTTCGTCGCCGCCATGCGCGAATGGAAGAAGAGCTTCGAGAAGGGCGCGAAATCGCCGCTTGGCCTGCAGACCCGCATCGACAAGGCGATGGACCTGGCGCTGACCCGCGAAATGGAAAAGCTGGAAGGACGGCTTGGCTTTCTCGCCACCACCGGCTCGGCGGCGCCCTTCATCGGCCTGTTCGGCACCGTCATCGGCATCATGACCTCGTTCCAGGCGATCGCCGCGTCCAAGAATACCAGCCTGTCGGTGGTCGCACCCGGCATTGCCGAGGCGCTGCTGGCCACGGCAATAGGCCTGCTCGCGGCCATCCCCGCCGTCATCGCCTACAACAAGCTGTCGTCGGACGCGAGCAAGATCGCCGTGCGCATGGAGGGGTTCGCGGACGAGTTCTCCGCCATACTCTCGCGCCAAATCGATGAAAAAGTCGCGCAGAAGACCTGAGGAACAATCATGGGAATGTCTGTAGGCGCGGGTGGCGGGGGACGCGGTGGTCGCGGCCACAGGCGGCGCGGCCGCCATCACGCGATGATATCGGAAATCAACGTCACGCCGATGGTCGACGTGATGCTGGTGCTGTTGATCATCTTCATGGTCGCGGCGCCCTTGCTCACGGTCGGCGTGCCGATCGACCTGCCGGACACCCAGGCCAAGGCGATGAATGTCGACACGCAGCCGATCACCGTCTCCATCAACTCCGCCGGCCAGATCTATCTCCAGGAGACCGAAATCCCGGTTGAGGAGCTGGTGGCGAAGCTGCAGGCGGTTTCGAAGACCGGCTATGATGAGCGCATCTTCATCCGCGGCGACAAGTCCACCGACTATGGCACGGCGATGAAGGTGATGGCCCGGATTTCGGCCGCCGGATACAAGAATATCGGCCTGGTTTCACTGCAGGAACAGGATCAATAGACGCAAGATGAGGACCGGCCTCACCACATCGGTGATCTTGCACGCGGTCGTGATCGGCTTCGGCCTGTTCACACTGTCGGGGCCGGCTGCATTGCCGGCGTCTGATGCCGAGTCGCTGGCGGTCGAAATTGTGCCGATGGAAGCGATCGCGCAGATACAGCAAGGCGACAAGAAGGCTGCGGTGAGTGAAAAGCCGGCGCCATTGCCGACCCAGCGCCCGGACATCGTGGCCGACGCGCAGACGGTCGGCGAGAACAGCGTCGATACCGACAAGCCGCCGACGCCGGAGCCCAAGCCCAAGCCGGTCGATCTGGCAGAAGCGCCACCGCCCGCACCGACGCCGAAAGAGAAGCCAAAGCCCGAGGACGTGCCGAAGCCGAAGGAGCAGCCGAAGCCTGTTCCGGCGACCGAGGTCGCTCCGGTGCCGCAGCCGAAGGAAGAGGTCAAGCCCGAGCCGGTCAAGCAGGCGGAGCCGGAGCCGACACCGGCCAAGGAGCCGGCGCCGACGCCGCCGCAGGACAAGACCGCCGCCATCGACCCGCAGCCTGAGGTCAAGCCGGACGCCGTCGCCGAGGCCATTGCCAAGGAGCCGCCCACCGAGACGACGCAGCTTCCGGACTCTGCGCCCGCCCCGCAGGCGCGGCCGAAGCCGCAGCCGGCTCAGGCCGAAAGCGCCAAGGCGCCCGAGCGCAAGGACGCCGACAAGCCGGTCAAGGAAGCCTCATCCAAGCCGAAATCTGAAGACAAGCAGTTCAACGCCGACGAGATTTCGGCGCTGCTCGACAAGCGGAAGCCGTCCGGCGGCGGCGCCAAGCGCTCGACCCAGCAGGCATCGCTCGGTGGGGACAAGGATCAGGGCCAGAAGCTCTCGAGGTCGGAGCAGGGCGCGTTGGAGGCACAGCTCGGTGGTTGCTGGACCCTGCCGGTAGGGCTCGAGGGTTCGGAGAATTTCATCGTTGTAGTCAGGTTCAATCTCGACGCCTCCGGCAAGCTGGACGGACGGCCATCTGTCGAAAAGTCGAGCGGCAACCGCCCGTTCGACGAAAGTGCCGTGCGCGCGGTTCAGAAATGCGATGTGGCCGGCCTGCAGGTTCCCGCAGGCAAACAAGACATCTGGGCCGACGTCCGGGTCACGTTCGATCCGAGGGAGATGCTGGGCCTGTAGGCCCGGCGCCCCGTAGAATCATTAAAGAGAAGCGAGAAGACATGAAATTCATCCTCAAGCCGCTCCTGATGATCGTAGCGATGGCGCTGGGCATGACTGCCGCCGCCACCTTGCCGGCGAGGGCACTCGTTGAGCTCAACGTCAACAAAGGCAATGTCGAGCCGCTGCCGATCGCCATCACCGATTTCCAGGGTGGCGATGCGTTGGGCGCGGAGATTTCCGGCATCGTCAGCGCTGACCTGAAACGCTCCGGCCTGTTCGCGCCGATCGACAAGAGCGCCTTCATCGAAAAAATCTCGAACCCGGATGCCACGCCTCGCTTCGAGGACTGGAAAGTGATCAACGCCCAGGCGCTGGTCACCGGCAGCGTCAGCAAGGAGGCCGATGGCCGCGTCCGTGCCCAGTACAGGCTGTGGGACACCTTTGCCGGCCAGCAGATGTCGGGCGAGCAGTTCTTCGCCAACGACGCCAACACGAGGCGCGTCGCCCACATCATCGCCGACGCCATCTATGAGCGGCTGACCGGCGAGAAGGGCTATTTCGACACGCGCGTCGTCTTCATCGACGAATCGGGTGCAAAGAACGCGCGCAAGAAGCGCCTCGCCATCATGGACCAGGACGGTGCCAACATCCGCTACCTGTCGGACGGCAGGTCGATCGTGCTGACCCCGCGTTTCTCGCCAAACCGGCAGGAAATCACTTACATGTCCTATGAAAGCGGCCAGCCGAAGGTCTATCTGCTGCAGATCGAGACCGGGCAGCGCGAACTGGTCGGCGACTTTCCCGGCATGACCTTTGCGCCGCGCTTCTCGCCCGACGGCCAGAAGGTGATCATGAGCCTGCTGCGCGACGACGGCAATTCCAACATCTTCGCCATGGATTTGAGGAGCCGCTCGACGACCAGGCTCACCAATTCGACGGCCATCGACACCTCGCCGTCCTATTCGCCGGATGGCAGCAAGGTGGTGTTCACCTCCGACCGCGGCGGTCGCGCGCAGATCTATGTGATGGGCGCCGACGGTTCGGGCCAGACCCGCATCTCCTTCGGCGATGGTGTCTATTCGACGCCGGTGTGGTCGCCGCGCGGCGATCTCATCGCCTTCACCAAGCAGACCGCCGGCGAGTTCCAGATCGGCGTCATGCGCGTCGACGGTTCGGGCGAGCGCATCCTTTCAACCGGCTTCCAGCAGGAGGGGCCGACCTGGGCGCCCAACGGCCGGGTGCTGATGTTCTTCCGCGATTCGGCCGGCGGGCCGAAACTCGTTTCGGTCGATCTCACCGGCCGCAACGAACAGTCGATCCCGACGGCGAATTTCGCTTCGGACCCGGCCTGGTCGCCGCTGCTCGAGTAAGTGAGGAATTGGAGAGATGAAGAAACGGGATTCCTCAACTCTTCAATTCGCTCCTTTCCACGGCTTGGTCGCGTTTTAGCCGCATTTCCGCCTACGGTCCGCGCGCATTGTTGCCCTTCGGATAGCCCTCTCTGGTGGGCCCACTGGCAAAACGGCTGCGGACGGCAGCCGAAACCAAATTTTAACCGTGTTTCTTGAACGCCGGTTAACCCAAACGTGGTTACTGGACGATCAACGAAATCACTCGAATTGCGAAGGAGAGGCGGCATGGGCCGTATCGCAGCACTTACCAGAAACCCGGTGATGATCGCGCTGGTGGCGTCGCTCGCCATCGCCGGTTGCGCTTCGAAAAAAACCCCGAACAGCGCCGCCGATCTCGGTCTCAGCGGCGCCGGAGCGGCAACGCCCGGTTCGGCCCAGGACTTCACCGTCAACATCGGCGACCGCATCTTCTTCGACACGGATTCGTCCTCGATCCGCGCCGACGCGCAGACGACGCTTTCGCGCCAGGCGCAGTGGCTGAACCAGTATAGGCAGTATGCCATCGTCATCGAAGGCCATGCCGACGAGCGCGGCACGCGCGAATACAATCTGGCGCTCGGCGCCCGCCGTGCCGCCGCCACCCGCGACTTTCTCGTCGCCAGGGGTGTTTCCGCCCAGCGCCTGAAGACCATTTCCTACGGCAAGGAGCGTCCGGTCGCGGTTTGCGACGACATCTCCTGCTGGTCGCAGAACCGCCGCGCCGTCACCACGATCAGCGGCGCCGGTTCTTGATCGGCAATTCCTGATCGGCAGAAATGCAACACATATATGCGAAAGGCGGCCGCGGCCGCCTTTTTCATGTCCGACGCCCGGATATGAGACTTGAAACAAAATTTGGCCGAAGTCCTGCCGTCCTGCTAAGAGCCGAGGCGCCTGACGGTCCCACTCCGATCGAAAGGCATGCAACAGGCAAACAATTTCACGGCGAGAGGCACATGCATTTCAGATCGGTCTTGAGCGGCACGCTTGCGCTGCTGCTCGTATCAAGCGTCGCTGCCCCGGCAATCGGCAATGAGCAAGGTGCAGAAAAAAGCGGTTTTTCCTTCCGCCTGCCGACGCTCGGCATTTTCGGTGAAAAAAAGAAACCGGATCAGGTTCAATTTGCACAGGATGGCACCGGCACTACCGCGCTGGAGGAACAACTCCGGCAAATGAACGGCAAGATTGAGGAGCTCAACTTCCAGGTGCTGCAGATGCAGGAGCAGATCCGCAAGCAGCAGGAAGACAACGAGTTCCGCTTCCAGCAGCTGGAAGGCGGCTCGCAAGGCGCGCAGCAACCAGCCGAGCAGAAGAAGTCGGACGCGACCACCAACACCGACAGCAGCGTCGCCGAGGCTCCGGCGACGCACGCGCCGGCCGATGCGGGCACACCGCCAGCCGGCGACCAGAGCGGGGAGGTTATCGTCGAATCGCCGACGGGTGAACCCGGCGCGGTGATCCCGGGCACGCCGCCGAAGACGTTCGGCACCATCACTGTCGACAAGAACGGCAATGTGATAGACGCCGACGGCAACACGCAGGCACATGCACCGGCGCAGAACACCGCCCCCGTCCCCGGTGGCCAAGCCGTCGGCGACCAAGCCGCTGGCACGCAGGCTGGCAAGTCCGACGATACGGTGGTTGCGGCGCTGCCCGCCACCGACGACCCGGAGGAGCTTTACCGCAACTCCTACCAATTCATCCTGTCGGGCGACTACAGCACTGCCGAACAGGGTTTTCGCGACCACATCGCCCGCTTCCCCAAGGACGCCAAGGCGGCGGACGCCCATTACTGGCTGGGTGAGTCGCTGCTCGGCCAGCAGAAATACCGCGATGCGGCCGAGACTTTCCTCGCCGCCAGCAAGGACTATCCGAAGGCCAAGAAGGCTCCCGACATGCTGCTGAAGCTCGGTGTCTCGCTGGTCGGCTTGAACCAGCGCGACGTGGCCTGCGCCACTTTCGGCGAGATCGGCAAGCGCTATCCCAACGTTTCCGGCACGCTCAAGGAACGCGTCAAGCAGGAAAGGGCGCTCGCGGCGTGCTAGTTTTTTGGGCGACATGCATTGATGCTCGAAACCGAGCCTGACCTTTCGGTTTTTTCGCAGATCGATTTTACGAACGGCGCTGTTGCGGCCGTGTCCGGCGGCAGCGACTCGACCGCCCTTCTCCTTCTCCTTAAAGATCACCTCGACCGTACCGCGCCGGCAACGAAATTGCTGGCCGTGACGATCGATCACGGTCTGCGGCCGGGCTCAGCAGCGGAAGCGCAAGCCGTGGCCAGGCTTTGTGCCGGGCGCGGCGTTGCCCACCGCATCCTGGTCTGGTCCGGGCGCAAGCCGTCGACCGGCCTGCCGGCTGCTGCGCGAGAAGCCCGCTACCGGCTGCTGGCCGAGGCAGCGCAGGCGGAAGGTATCGGCCTGATCCTGACCGGCCACACTGCCGACGACCAGGCCGAGACCGTGCTGATGCGGCACGCGCGCGGCAATGGGGCACGCGAAGAGAGGCGAGGCCTTGCCGGCATGGCGCCTGCAACCCTTTACGACTGGCGGATCTGGATCGCACGGCCGCTTCTCGGCACACGACGTGCGGCGCTGCGCGAATTCCTGCGGCGCGCAAATGTCGGCTGGGCCGAAGACCCGACCAATGAAGACGAGGCTTTCGAGCGGCCGCGAATCCGCGCAGCGCTTGCCGACGGCAATGGTGCGCAGCGCGTGGAAGATGCGGTGGCGCTGGCCGCGCGGGCTGCGGTGGAGCGCGAACAGCTTGGCCATCGCGCCGCCGCGCTGATCCGTGGCTTTGCCAGCAGCCCCGCCGATGGCCTTATCCGTCTCGATCCGGGTTTTGCGACGGCCGGCGACGAACCGGCGGCCGTCTATGCGCTGCGCATCCTGCTGGCGACTGTCGGCGGCGTTGCCTTTCTGCCCGACCAGGTTCGCAGCGAGGCGCTGCTCAACCGGCTGAGGACCCCGCCATTTTGCGCCACATTGTCGCGGACGGTGGTCGATGCACGGCGTGCCGGCATCTTCCTGCGTCGCGAAACCCGCAACCTGCCGCCCGCTGCTCCTGCCGTGGACAATGCCCTCTGGGATGGCCGCCGGAGGATCACATTGGGCGACGAGCCAGGTGCATTTCTGATCGCGCCGCTCGGCGCGGCTCGTGCCGCAAAACTGGCAATTGCCGAAGACGGCACGCCGCCAAGCCTTGTCCGCGCGGCTCTGGCGGCCGAGCCGGTGCTGTGGCGCTCAAGTGAACATCTTGGCGAATCCGTTAGCCTGGCGCAGGACAGACCGGTCTTGCCACGAATGGCGGTATGCGCGGTGGTCGCGCCCTTTGCCCGCTTCCTGCCGTCCTTCGACCTGGCGCCGGCCGGAACAGTCGCCGCACTGATCGGCGCGCCGCTTCTTCCTGCCACGCCTTTCCGCGGCCACACTGCCGGTTATTCATGGGCGAAAGCTTAACCGCGACATGCTGTTCTGCTTGGCAAGGGAAGGCGCCATCCCTATGTTAGACCCAAGTTTCCTCTCACGACGCGTGTCCGCCAGCGGACGCCAACGGGACAATTGATGAATCCGAATTATCGCAATCTCGCGCTCTGGGCGATCATAGCGGTCCTGCTCATCGCTCTCTTTAATCTGTTCCAGACGCCGCAGACGCGCGGAGCAGCGAGCGATGTCCCCTATTCGCAGTTCCTGCAGGATGTCGCGGCCGGTCGGGTCAAGACGGTGACCATAGCGGGTGCCCGCATCTCGGGCACCTATACCGACACCTCTACCGGCTTCCAGACCTATTCGCCGGGTGATCCGTCGCTGGTTTCGAGACTCCAGGACAAGAACGTCACCATCAACGCGCGCCCCGAATCCGACGGTTCCAATTCGCTGTTCGGCTATCTTATCTCCTGGCTGCCGATGATCCTCATCCTTGGAGTCTGGATATTCTTCATGCGCCAGATGCAGTCCGGCTCCGGCCGCGCCATGGGTTTCGGCAAGTCGAAGGCCAAGCTTTTGACCGAAGCGCACGGCCGCGTCACCTTCCAGGACGTCGCCGGCGTCGACGAAGCCAAGCAAGATCTGGAAGAGATCGTCGAATTTTTGCGTGATCCGCAGAAGTTCCAGCGGCTTGGCGGCAAGATCCCGCGCGGCGTGCTGCTCGTCGGCCCTCCCGGAACCGGCAAGACGCTGCTTGCCCGTTCGGTCGCCGGTGAGGCCAACGTGCCGTTCTTTACCATTTCCGGCTCGGACTTTGTCGAGATGTTCGTCGGCGTTGGCGCCAGCCGCGTCCGCGACATGTTCGACCAGGCCAAGAAGAATGCGCCCTGCATCATCTTCATCGACGAAATCGACGCGGTCGGCCGCCATCGCGGCGCCGGCCTCGGCGGCGGCAACGATGAACGCGAGCAGACGCTGAACCAGTTGCTGGTCGAGATGGACGGCTTCGAATCCAACGAAAGCATCATCCTGATCGCCGCTACCAACCGGCCGGACGTGCTCGACCCGGCGCTGCTCAGGCCCGGCCGTTTCGACCGCCAGGTGGTGGTGCCGAATCCCGACATCGTCGGCCGCGAGAAGATCCTGAAGGTGCATGTGCGCAACGTGCCGCTGGCGCCGAATGTCGACCTCAAGGTGATCGCACGCGGCACGCCGGGCTTTTCCGGCGCCGACCTGATGAACCTCGTCAACGAATCCGCCCTGATGGCGGCGCGGCGCAACAAGCGCCTTGTCACCATGGCCGAGTTCGAGGACGCCAAGGACAAGATCATGATGGGCGCCGAGCGCCGCTCGTCGGCCATGACCCAGGCCGAGAAGGAACTCACGGCCTATCACGAGGCCGGCCACGCCATCCTGGCGCTGAACGTGCCGTCGGCCGATCCGCTGCACAAGGCGACCATCATCCCGCGTGGCCGGGCGCTTGGCATGGTCATGCAGCTGCCGGAAGGCGACCGTTATTCGATGAGCTACAAATACATGATCTCGCGCCTCGCCATCATGATGGGTGGCCGCGTCGCCGAGGAGTTCAAGTTCGGCAAGGAGAACATCACCTCGGGTGCCTCCTCGGACATCGAGCAGGCAACCAAGCTGGCACGCGCCATGGTCACGCGCTGGGGCTTCTCCGACAAGCTCGGCCATGTCGCCTATGGCGATAACCAGGAAGAGGTCTTCCTCGGCCATTCGGTGGCGCGCACGCAGAACGTCTCTGAAGAGACGGCGCAGATCATCGACGCCGAAGTGCGCCGGCTGATCGACGAGGCCTATTCGACGGCGAAATCCATCCTGACCAAGAAGAAGAAGGAATGGATCGCGCTGGCGCAGGGGCTTTTGGAATACGAGACGCTGTCCGGCGAGGAGATCAAGCAGTTGATCGCCGGCCACAAGCCCGCTCGCGATCTCGGCGACGACACGCCTCCGAGCCGTGGCTCGGCCGTGCCTAAGTCCGGCAGCCGCCGCAAGAAGGGCCCGGAGCCCGAAGGTGGCATGGAGCCTCAGCCGTCAAGCTAGGGTCCGGCTCAGGAGATTGATTTCGAAAACGCCGCGGCTCGAACCGCGGCGTTTTTTGTTCAGGAGGTTGCCGACAGCCGATCACGGCGCGAAAGCCGTTCACCCCCACATCGCATCCGCTCCCACAACTGGATTCGGCAAATGGTGAGTTACGAGGGGCGCGCTGTCCGGCCGACCTCTCAAGACCTGGGTTCCTCGCCCCCGCAAAGCGGGGGAGAGGTGGCCGCGAAGCGGCCGGAGAGGGGGCTTCGTAGGGCGCAGGTCCCCCTCTCCGTCTCGGCCTCGCCGAGCCACCTCTCCCCCACTCTCGTGGGGGCGAGGAACCCAAGCTGGAATGATGCCGCGATCCTTCCCCTCTGTCCTGCCAATCTCCCCGTCAAAGGGGAGATTGGCAGTGGCTTCGCCGGCGCCCGCAGGACCGTCCGCCGCCACCGGCAACAAAAAGCCCGCGAACCTTGCGGTTCGCGGGCCTTTCTGTCTTCAGATGCTGCTGCCGATCAGCTCTTCAGCGCGGCATTGCACAGGCTGTAGAATCCGCCGCCCTTCTGGATCCACTTGAGGCCGCCCAGCGCATTGGCCTCCTTGTTGGCGTGATATTGGTCGCGGCAAGTGTGCATGCGGGCCTTGGCCGGGGATTCGCTGCTATACTTGTTGGAGACCGCCTTCGGAAACGTCACACCCTCGGGAGCGATGAGGGTCGGCGTTTCCGGGTGGCTGGTGAGGCTTGCCTGATCGGCTGCCGGTACGGTGTCGTCGTCGGAAGCACCGGCACCGCACTGGCTCATCCGGAAGTCGTTCCACTTCATGCTGTTCAGCGTGTTGCCGGTCTTGGCCGCCTGATATTTGGCGCTGCAATCCGCCCTGCTGAGGCCGCTGCCTGCGTTGGCAGTTGCCGCTGCCTTGGTCGTCGCTGCAGCGGGTTCCACCGTCGCGGTGGCGCCGGCGGCGCATTCGCTCTTGCGGAAGTCATTCCACTTCATGCCGTTCAGCGTGCCGGCGGCTTTTGCAGACCGGTATTTGGTGCTGCATTCTTTCGCCGCCAGGCCCGGTGCCGCATCGGTAGCTGCAGCGCTGGTGGTGTCCGCCGTGGCTGGCGTGGCGTCGGTTGTGACGGCCTCGGTGACGCATTCTGCGTTGCGGAACTGGTTCCAGTTCTGCCCGCCAAGTGTTCCGGCATCCTTTGCCGCGTTATACTTGGTGCTGCATTCGGCCATGGTCAGTGCATTGGCGGGCGCCGCCAGGAATAAAGTCGCGACGGCAAGACCCGTCAAAGCGGCAAGTCGATGGATGAGCATTGAGTCTTCTCCCTTCAGGTGTTCACGATATGTCCCATGCAAGCAATAGCACTCAACGACTGGTTGCGCCAGATGCTAAATAGCGCAAAAGCGGCAGGAAAATGCATTATTTCCGGGAAAATGATGGAACCGTCGCCAGCTACTGACCGCCAGATGAAAAATTTTCCGGTCCGTCTGCACGGAAAACGCGTATAGAGCGGCCACAGTCAGGAACGGCCTCACATGACAGGTCGATCGGGTCGGCCGGTGCGGCGGACCTGATTGCCCGGACACTGACGACACACCAAAGAATGCAGATGCGGTCTGAAGTTCCTGAAGGCTGCTGCCACAACCAGAGCCGGCAAATCAAAGCACTAGCGTGACACAAAACACACAAACCAACAATTTTCTAAGGATTGGTGACATATAATCATGCATTGTGATGATAGGCTCGGGCCAATTTGTGGCATGACGTGCCGGATAAGAACCATCGGGAAGCTGGCTAGCATGGCAGGAAGTTATTTCGGCACGGACGGCATTCGCGGGCGCGCCAACAGGTTTCCAATGACGGCGGAGGTCGCCATGAGGGTCGGCATGGCCGCCGGCCTTTCGTTCCAGCGCGGCAACCATCGCCACCGCGTCGTGCTCGGCAAGGATACCAGGCTTTCCGGCTACATGATCGAGAATGCGATGGTGTCGGGCCTGTGCGCCGCCGGCATGGACGTGTTCCTGCTCGGCCCGATTCCGACGCCCGCGGTCGCCATGCTGGTGCGCTCGTTGCGCGCCGACATCGGCGTGATGATCTCGGCCTCGCACAATCCTTACTACGACAACGGCATCAAGCTGTTCGGCCCAGATGGGTACAAGCTCTCCGACGAGATCGAGGAGCGCATCGAGGGGATGCTCGACAAGGATATCGAGCTGGCGCTCGCCGATTCGGACGGACTCGGCCGGGCCAAGCGCGTCGACGGCGTCCATGACCGCTATATCGAATTCGCCAAGCGCACGCTACCGCGGTCGATGTCGCTTTCGGGCCTCCGCATTGTCGTCGATTGCGCCAATGGCGCTGCCTACAAGGTGGCGCCCGAGGCGCTATGGGAACTCGGCGCCGAGGTCGTCGCCATCAATGTCGAGCCCAACGGCTTCAACATCAACAAGGAGTGCGGCTCGACCCATCCGGCCGGCCTGCAGAAGAAGGTGCACGAAGTGCGCGCCGATATCGGCATCGCGCTCGATGGCGACGCCGACCGCGTCGTCATCGTCGACGAGAACGGCGCGATCGTCGATGGCGACCAGATCATGGCGCTGATCGCCGAGTCCTGGCATCAGAGCGGACGGCTGGCCGGCGGCGGCGTCGTTTCGACGGTGATGTCCAATCTCGGCCTCGAACGCTTCCTCGGCGACATGAACCTGCAGTTGCACCGCACCAAGGTCGGCGACCGCTATGTTGTCGAGCACATGCGTGCGCACGGCCTGAATGTCGGCGGTGAACAGTCGGGCCACATCGTGCTGTCCGATTTTTCCACGACCGGCGACGGCCTCGTCTCGGCGCTCCAGGTGCTGGCCTGCATCAAGCGGCAGAACCGGCCGGTCAGCGAACTGTCGAAGAAGTTTGCGCCCGTGCCGCAGCTGCTGAAGAACGTCCATATTTCCGGCGGCAAGCCGCTCGAGGAAGCCCCGGTCAAGGCGGCGATCGAAGATGCACGCCACCGGCTGGGCAAGGCCGGGCGCCTGGTCATCCGGCCATCCGGCACGGAACCGCTTATTCGCGTCATGGCGGAAGGCGACGATCAGCAACTGGTCGAGGCCGTCGTCAACGACATCGTCGAGGTCATTTCGGAAACGCGCAGCGCCGCCTGATCCTGCAGCTTTGCCAGTCGAAAGCCCGCCTTCCGGCGGGCTTTTTTTATTGGGTTGCATTCCAATTAATCCAGGGAAATGACGCGAAATCCTGAAAGATTTAGAGATTCATGGTTAAGCGATACGGTTAAACGCCCTTTAACTTTTCCAATTCATTATCCACGACTGAAGCCAATCAGATTCGGACGCGTTCGCTGTGCCGAGGGTTCTCAGGGGTGACAAGCATGTTCAATACAGCAAGAATGGCCCTCTTTGCCGCGCTGCTCGCGGGCGTGGCCGGACCAGTGTTCGCCGCCGACTTCGTCGAGCCGCCCGTGGTCGAGCCGGCCCCGCCGCTGCCCGTCTACGAGCAGCCGGTCGAATATGGCGGCTGGTACATTCGCGGCGACATCGACTATCACTGGTCGAAGTTCCGCGGCGGCGACTACATCACCTACGGGCCGGATCCAGGCACCGGCCGCTTTGACAGCGGCAAGCTGGATGGCGCCTTCTCGGCCGGTGCCGGCGTCGGTTACCAGATCAACCGGCATTTCCGCACCGACCTTACCGCGGACTGGATGAGCAAATCCGAATTCCGCGGGTCGACCACCGGCATCTGCCTCGATGGAGATCCCTGTACTTCGACCGACACCTCGTCCTATACCGCGCTGCTGCTTCTCGCCAACGCCTATGTCGATATCGGCACCTGGCACGGCATCACGCCCTATGTCGGCGCCGGCATCGGCGGCGCCTGGGTCAAGTGGGATACGCTGCATAACGTCACTGAGGACGGTTCGTTTGAGCATAGCGGCGGCAAAGGCTGGCGTTTTGCCTATGCCGCCATGGCGGGCGCATCCTACTGCCTGACCGATCGTGTCAAGCTCGATGTCGGCTACCGCTACAGCCGTATCGAAGGCGGTAAGATGTTCGACTTCGCCAGCAATGTCGGTCCTGGCCATGACAAGGGCATTAATGTGCACGAAGTGCGCGGCGGCCTGCGCTACCAGTTCGGCAACTCGGGCTGCGCCCAGCCGGAGCCGATCGCCTACGAACCCGAACCGGTCTACACCAAGTAATCGCTTCGAGAGCAGGTTTGCGGACCGCCCGGCAAAAGCCGGGCGGTTTTCGTTTGGACTGGGAAAGCCGATCAAGATCAATTCGCTAACGTCCTGTTATCCTTAACCGCCACTTAACCACTATGGTTAACAATGCTCTGAAACGGCGCTCGCGATCGCGAATGGCGCCACCTTCGGGAGCCAGGGATCATGACAGTCAAATCGCGCATAGCGCTGGCGCTTGCAGCAATCGCCCTGATGCCGCTGTCTCAAGCGCTTGGCGCCGACTACGATCCGCCGATCTATGTCGACCAGGCGCCGGACTATGTGCCGGTCGAAGTCGGTTCGGGATGGTACCTGCGCGGCGATGTCGCTTATTTGCCGGAAAAGAGCTTCGAAGATGAGGATTTCGCCTTCACGCCGGCGAGCTTCAGCGACAATGAAGATCCGATTTTTGCCAGCATCGGCTTCGGCTACCATTTCAACGATTATCTGCGTGCCGATCTCAATCTCGGCTATCTGCCCGGCAACAAGATCGGCGTCGGCTATGACGATTCAGCGACTGCAGCAGAGGCGACCGTGGCATCAGCGTCCCTGAAGAACTACGCCTTCTCGGGCATGCTCAATGGCTATGTCGATCTTGGCACCTATGTCGGGATCACGCCCTATCTCGGCGTGGGTATCGGAATCGTCCAGAGCAATCGCAAGCTTTCGGCGAGCCATTTCACCGACAACAATGACCCTACCGACGATTTCGTTCTGCAGGACGACAAGACCCAGTATTCCTTTGCCTATACGCTGAATGCGGGCCTTGCCTATCAAGTGTCCAAGAATGTTTCCGTCGATCTGGGCTATCAGTATTTTTCCGCGCCCGACGCCGAATATGCGACTGCCGAGAGCCTGACTTCCTATCCGATCGACAAAGGGATCAGCAATCATCAAGTCAAGCTCGGGTTGCGTTACGACCTCTGGTAGGTGCTGCGCACGTGCAATCAAGACGGCGGATCATCGGGTCCGCCGTTCGTGTTTCGAGGCCACGACATTCTCATCACAGGCGACCAGTATCCCGACAGCGACAAAAACTTTCCCCTTGACGCCGGAAGCCTGAACGCATATCGCCGTCCGTGGGCCACCCCTCCCCAACGAGGGGCCACTATCTGGAAGGATAGACCACGATGACGACGCATACGAAGCCGGGACTCCGTCCGGCAAATCCCAATTTTTCCTCAGGTCCCTGTGCAAAACGTCCCGGCTGGTCGGTCGAGGCGCTGACCAATGCCGCGCTCGGACGCTCGCACCGCGCCAAGATCGGCAAGACCAAGCTCGAACAGGCGATCGAGCTGACGCGAGAGATCCTCCAGATTCCCGCAGATTACCGCATAGGCATCGTGCCGGCGTCGGACACCGGCGCGGTCGAGATGGCGCTGTGGTCGCTGCTTGGCGAACGCGGCGTCGACATGGTCGCCTGGGAGAGTTTCGGTTCCGGCTGGGTCACCGACGTGGTCAAGCAGCTGAAGCTTGCCGACGTGCGCAGGATCGAAGCCGGTTACGGCGCGCTGCCGGATCTGACAAAAATCGACTTCGACCGCGATGTGGTCTTCACCTGGAACGGCACGACATCAGGCGTGCGTGTGCCGAACGGTGATTTCATTCCGGCCAGCCGCAAGGGCCTGACCATCTGTGATGCGACCTCGGCCGCCTTTGCGCAAAAGCTCGATTTCCAGAAGCTCGATGTCGTCACCTTTTCCTGGCAGAAGGTGCTGGGCGGCGAAGGCGCACACGGCATGCTGATCCTCAGCCCGCGCGCCGTCGAGCGGCTGGAAAGCTACAAGCCGGCCTGGCCGCTGCCGAAAATCTTCCGCCTGACCTCGGGCGGCAAGCTCATCGAAGGCATCTTCAAAGGCGAAACCATCAACACGCCGTCGATGCTGTGCGTCGAGGACTACCTCGACGCGCTGCGTTGGGCGAAGTCGATCGGCGGGCTCGATGCGCTGATCGCCCGCGCCGACGCCAATGCCGCCGTTCTCGACGGTTTCGTCGATAAATCCGCATGGCTCGGCCATCTGGCCACCGACCCGGCGACGCGGTCGAACACGTCCGTCTGTCTTTCCTTCACCGACCCGGATATCGCGGCACTCGACGCCGACGGACAGGCGGCCTTCGCCAAGGTAATTGTCTCGGCGCTCGACAAGGAAGGCGTCGCCTACGACATCGGCGCCTATCGCGACGCGCCGCCCGGCCTGCGCATCTGGTGCGGCGCGACGGTCGAGACCTCCGACCTCGAAGCGCTGCTGCCGTGGCTCGACTGGGCCTTCGCCGCACAAAAGGCGTCGCTCAGGGCGGCCGCCTGACTCCCTCCCCTCGAGGGGAGGGTGGCCGGAGGGCCGGGTGGGGTCGCCTCCACCAACTCAACGGTCCGCCTTCCAGAAAGAAAAGATTTCGGCCGCGTCCGGCCGCACCGACCCCACCCCGGCGCTTCGCACCGACCCTCCCCTCAAGGGGGAGGGGCGCCAACCGCAAAGGATCAAGCCCATGCCCCGCGTTCTCGTCTCGGACAAACTCTCTCCTACCGCCGTACAGATCTTTAGGGATCGCGGCGTCGACGTCGACTACCTGCCCGATCTCGGCAAGGACAAGGAAAAGCTGCTTGAAGTGATCGGCCAGTATGACGGCCTCGCCATCCGTTCGGCGACCAAAGTCACCGAGAAGCTGATCAACGCTGCCACCAAATTGAAGGTCGTCGGCCGCGCCGGCATCGGCGTCGACAATGTCGACATCCCGGCGGCGAGCCGCAAGGGCATCATCGTGATGAACACGCCGTTCGGCAATTCGATCACCACCGCCGAGCATGCCGTCGCCATGATCTTCGCACTGGCCCGCCAAATACCGGAAGCCAATGCCTCGACCCATGCCGGCAAATGGGAAAAGAACCGCTTCATGGGCATCGAGATCACCGGCAAGACGCTGGGCATCATCGGCTGCGGCAACATTGGCTCGATCGTCGCCACGCGCGGCGTCGGCCTGAAGATGCACGTCATCGCCTTCGACCCGTTCCTGTCGGACAGCCGCGCCGAGGAACTCGGCGTCGAGAAAGTCGAACTGGACGAGCTGTTCGCCCGTGCCGATTTCATCACCCTGCATACGCCACTGACCGACAAGACGCGCAACATCATCGACGCTGCGGCGATCGCCAAAATGAAGACCGGCGTGCGTATCATCAACTGCGCGCGTGGCGGGCTGATCGTCGAGGCCGACCTGATCGCGGCGCTGAAAAGCGGCAAGGTGGCAGGCGTCGGCATTGATGTGTTCGAGGTTGAACCGGCCGAGCAGAACGAACTGTTCGGCATGGAGAATGTTGTGGTGACGCCGCATCTTGGCGCCTCGACCGCCGAGGCGCAGGAGAATGTCGCCCTGCAGGTCGCCGAGCAGATGGCCGACTATCTGATCAAGGGCGCCGTTTCCAACGCCATCAACATGCCGTCGATCACCGCCGAGGAGGCGCCGCGCCTAAAACCTTTCGTCAAGCTGGCCGAAGTGCTCGGCGCCTTTGTCGGCCAGGTCACCGAGGACCCGATCAAAGAGGTCGAGATCCTGTTCGACGGCTCGACCGCGACGATGAACACGCGCGCGCTGATCAGCGCCACTCTTGCCGGGCTGATCCGGCCGCAGGTCTCAGACGTCAACATGGTGTCGGCGCCGATCATGGTGAAGGAGCGCGGCATCATCGTCGCCGAGGTCAAGCGCGACAAATCCGGCGTGTTCGACGGCTATATCAAGCTGACGGTCAAGACCGAGCATAGGACGCGTTCGATCGCCGGCACCTGCTTTTCGGATGGCAAGCCGCGCTTCATTCAAATCAAAGGCATCAACCTAGACGCCGAGGTCGGTCAGCACATGCTGTACACGACGAATGCCGATGCGCCCGGCATCATCGGTCTGCTCGGTACGGTCTGCGGCGAGAACGGCGTCAACATCGCCAACTTCCAGCTCGGCCGCAACCGGCCTGGCGGCGATGCCATCGCGCTGCTCTATCTCGATGCGCCGTTTCCGGAAAACGTGCTGGAACAGGTGCGGGCGCACAAGTCGATCGACTCCGCCAAGCGGCTGCATTTCGATGTGGGCGGCGCCTGAATCATGCCCGCGCGCCCCGCGTGCTCTACAAGCGCACGGGGCGTTTCGACCATAATGGCTGCGACGGGCTCTGGATTGCACCATTCTGATCCGATCCGAACATTTGCCGGCTAAATCGCCATTTTCCTTCCGCTGTATTCGGCGAGGCTGATGCCGCCGAGCACCAGCACGAGGGCCAGACCCTGATAGGGCTGGAATGTCTCACCAACGATCAGCACCGACAGCAGCGTACCGAAGATCGGCACCAGGTTGATGAACAGGCCGGCCCGGTTTGCGCCGATCAGTTCGTTGCCCCTGATATAGAAGATCTGCGAGACGACTGAGGCGCCGATCGCGGTGTAGAACGCTATCGCCCAGCCGCGCGCATCCGGGACAATGACCTTGCCGGCGGCCGCTTCCCACAGGAAGAAAGGCAGCGAGGTGACAAGTGCGGCAATCGACAGCGCCAGCATCAGGCTTTGCCAGCGTATGGCCGGCTTCAGCCGCAGCCCGACCGAGTAGAAACTGTAACAAAGCACCGCGATCAGCATAATGGCGTCGCCGAAGTTGAGATCCAGCTTGAGAAGCTGGCGCAGATCGCCATGGCTGGCGGTCAGGGCGACACCGATGATCGTCAGCATGACGCCGGCGATCTGCACCCGGTTCACACGCAGGCGAAACAGCACGAAATTGGCGAGGATGATCACGATCGGCATCGCCGCCTGCTCGATCGAGACGTTGATCGCCGTCGTGTAGTTGAGCGCCGTGTAGAAGATCGCGTTGAAGAAGGTGAAGCCGCAAGCGCCGAGCCCGCCAAGCAGCAACCAATGCCTGCGCACCACCGGCCAATCCTCGCGCAGCGTTTGCCAGCCGATCGGCAGCATGATCAGAACGGCCAGAACCCAGCGCAGGAAGACCAGCGTCATCGGCGAAATGTGGTCGACCGCCAGCTTGCCGGCCACGGAGTTGCCGCCCCACAGCAAGGTGGTGAACAGCAAGAACAGATAGGCGGTTCGATGCATCTCGAAATTCCAGCCGGGGGAGGGGCAGGCGAAGGGTCTTTGCCGACCTATTGTGGTGGTTCGCCCAAGTAAATGATGTCAAAGGCGAAAATTGTTATGCCTGAGGGCGCTTTCGGCGGTAAAGAATGGTCGCGCTCGCCGGGTCTTGACGTTATAGAGCGACGTGCGTCCAACTTGGACGGACAAAGTACGCGTCTCAAGGCTTGAATGTCCGCATCGTGCTTTCCGAAAATCGATTCCGATTTTCAGGACTATGCGATAGAAGCCTGTCGTTTCGAACCATTTCAAGCCGCTCCGAGCGGCGCCTCAAGGGAAAAGAAACATGGCCAACGTGGTGGTCGTCGGCTCGCAATGGGGCGACGAGGGCAAAGGCAAGATCGTTGACTGGCTGTCGGAACGCGCTGACGTCGTCGTGCGCTTCCAGGGCGGCCACAATGCCGGCCATACGCTGGTCGTCGACGGCAAGGTCTACAAGCTGTCGCTGCTGCCGTCCGGCGTGGTGCGACAAGGCAAGCTGTCCATCATCGGCAATGGCGTCGTCTTCGACCCGCACGCCTTCGTCGCGGAAGTGGCGAAATTGAAAGCGCAAGGCGTCGAGGTGACGCCCGAGCGCCTGAAAATAGCCGAAAACACCGCGCTTATCCTGTCCTTGCACCGGGAACTGGACGGCTTCCGCGAAGACGCCGCCTCCAATTCCGGAACGAAGATCGGCACGACCCGTCGCGGCATCGGCCCCGCCTATGAGGATAAGGTGGGCCGGCGCGCGGTGAGGGTGATGGACTTGGCGGATTTGGAAACGCTGCCCTTGAAAGTCGACAGGCTGCTGACGCATCACAATGCGCTGCGCCGTGGGCTCGGCCATGCCGAGGTCACGCACGACGCCATTATGAGTGAGCTGATTTCGGTTGCCCACGAGATCCTGCCCTATATGGACCGTGTCTGGAAGATCCTCGACGACAAGCGCCGCGCCGGCGAACGCATCCTGTTCGAGGGCGCACAAGGCACGCTGCTCGACATCGACCACGGCACTTATCCGTTCGTCACCTCGTCGAACACGGTCGCCGGTCAAGCGGCCGCCGGATCCGGTGTCGGCCCGGGTGCCATCGGTTATGTGCTCGGCATCACCAAGGCCTATACGACGCGTGTCGGCGAAGGTCCGTTCCCGACCGAACAGAAGAACGAGATCGGCGAGTTCCTGGGCACGCGCGGCCACGAGTTCGGCGTCGTCACCGGCCGCAAGCGCCGCTGCGGCTGGTTCGATGCCGTGCTGGTTCGCCAGGCCGTCGCCGTCAACGGCATCAAGGGCATCGCCCTGACCAAGCTCGACGTGCTCGACGGGCTGGACGAGATCAAGGTCTGCACCGGCTACCGCCTCGATGGCGAGGCGATCGATTATCTGCCGGCCAGCCAAGGTGCGCAGGCGCGCGTCGAACCGGTCTACGAGACGCTGGAGGGCTGGAAAGGCACCACCGCCGGCGCCAGAAGCTGGAACGATCTGCCGGCCCAGGCAGTCAAATATGTCCGTCACATCGAGGAGTTGATCGGCGCGCCGGTCGCACTCCTTTCCACCAGCCCTGAACGGGACGACACAATACTTGTGACCGATCCGTTTCAAGACTAGATTCTCAGCCGTTCCGGGCATCGCGGCCGATTTGCGGGGGCCGGCCCAGAAACGAAATGCAGGTCGACTGAAGCATGGCAGATTTTGTTGGTGCTCTGAAAAAGACGCTCAATGGTCTCGGCGAGCCGTCGCCGGAGGTACGCGCGAGGGTCTATGACAAGGCCCGTTCGACGATCGCGGACAAGCTGGCCAAGATCACACCGCCGCTGGCGCCTTCGGTCGTTGCCCAGCATAAGCGCACCCTGGAAGAGGCCATCGCCAGCGTCGAGCGGGATTATACCAGGAGTGTGCCGGCATCCGATCCGCTGTCGGAGCTGGAAGACATCTTCTCCTCCATCGACCGCAACAAGAACCAACCCAGCCATGTTCGGCAGCCGGCAAAGACCGAGCCGGCATGGCAGCCGGCAAAGACTGAGCCGGCATGGCAGCCGGCGCCTGCCGCCGAAGCCGCGCCGAATTGGCAAAACCCGCCATCCGTTGCTTCTCCTCCAGAGCGCACCGATGCGGTGCCTTCGGACGCGGATCTTCCAGCGGAGGACGAGAAGAGCGAAATCTTTAGAGACGATGTCTTTCCCAACGACGAGGAGCCGGCGCCGGACACCTTTCAGCGTCTGCGTCCTGCCGAGCGCAGGCGCAGCTATGGCGGGCTGATCGCCGCTGTCGTCGCTTTGCTCGTCGTCGCCGGCGGCGGCTATGGCATCTGGCTGAACAAGGACGCGTTCAGCAATCTGCTAGGTCTCAACAGCACGACGGTCGCAACCATAGAGCCGCTGGTGAAGCCGACCCCGGCCGAGCCGGCTACCGACGGCTCGGCAAGGCCTCCGGCAGCTGCGGCTCCAACGGATGCCGAGGGCACAAAGTTCACCCAGCGGCTGACGCCCGAGGGCGGTGAGGTCGATCCCGGCCCCGCTTCAGGACAAAGCGGTATCGGAGAGGGCGAATCCGTCGCAGCACTGACCACGCCGCCGCCGGCCGCACCTGCGCCTGCCGCGCCGGCCGGCGATAAGCCAGCCACGACTGTGCCCGCCACGCCGGGTGCTGCCCCCACAACGCCGCCTGCCGATGGCGCAACGCCGGCGCCGGCGGCGCCGACCGATAGCGCAGCCGCCCCGGCAGCGCCGGCCCCCGGTGCTGCGCCGGCCGCGCCGACAGCCGCGCCTGCGGAAACCGCGCTGGCGGTCGGCCAGAAGGCGATCTTCTACGAGGAGCGCACCAGCACCGCCCAAGGCTCGGCCGAGCCCGGCAGCATCGTCTGGTCGCTGGTGCAGGAATCGCCCGGCGGCAATCTGCCACCCGAGCCGGCAATCCGCGCCGAGGCGAGCATTCCGGGTAAGGACGTGCAGTTGCGCATGACCATCCGCCGCAACACCGACCAAACGCTGCCGGCCAGCCACATCATCGAGATGATTTTCCTGACGCCCGATGGTTTCGACGGTGGCGGCGTCGACAATATCCTGCGGGTCGCCATGAAGGGCTCTGAACAGGATGCCGGCAGCCCGCTGATCGGCATCCCGGCCAAAATCGCCGACGGCTTCTTCCTGGTCGCTCTCAACGACACCAAGGCGGACGAAGACGCCAATCTGACCCTGCTCCGGGGCCAGAACTGGATCGACGTGCCGGTGGTTTACAAGACCGGACGGCGGGCGCTGCTCACCATGGAAAAGGGCATTCCCGGCGAGAAGGTGTTCGACGAGGCGCTGAAGGCCTGGCAAACAAAGACGGCGGGCTGAGGCCGGCTAACCAGCCTCAACGCTCCCTTTGGCTCAGAAGCCCTGGAACAGCATGTCGAGTGCGGCCACGAAGTCGTCGTGACGGCTGGAAAGATTTCCTTCGGCGGCACGCAATTCAGAAGCCATCAAGGCTGACATGAATTGAGTGACCATGACATGGTCGCTGCCGTTGATCGTGAAGGTGGGGTTTAGCCGGCGGCCCGGCACCGGAGCCATGTTGGGCGGCATCAACGGGATGACAAGCCTTGTGTTTAGACTTTCAAGAAGATCAGCCTGAACGTCGAGCAGATAGCCGTCGCCTTCTGTTCTCCGGTAGAAATCGTAACGCGCCATCAAAACGGCCGGTACTTGGCCAGTGGCAGTCCGTGGCGCCTGACATAGTCGTTAGAGCTTTCGATCGCCTCCCTGTTTTCCTCCTGCCACCGGCGCGTTTTTTCGGCTGAAATCGCCTTGGCGATGCCCTCCTCGGCGGCGCGAGATATGTTAATGCCGAGCGCCTTGGCGTCCTCGATTAATCTGGAGTCAATCGAGGTATTGACCGATTTTCGTTGGGCTTTTGGAGTCGATTGAAGCATGGAGCAGCTCCCATTCATGCGCATAAGGTAGGCGCATAAAAACACGCATGCAATCCTACCCCTCCATCTCCTCGCGCAGCATCTCCAGTTCCAGCCACTCCTCCTCGAGCGCTGCCAGCGTGGCGCGCTCCTTGTCGAGGGCGGCGATGGTCTTCTGGAACGAGGCCGGATCGCGCTCGTAGTAGGCCGGGTCGGCGATGTTGTTCTCCAGCCGTGAGATCGAGGCGTTCACCGCCTCGATCTTCTTCGGCAGCGATTCCAGCGCGAATTTTTGCTTGAACGACAGTTTTTTCGCCGGGCCCTTCGGCGCAGCTGCTCCGGTCCTGGCTGCCACCGCCGCTTCGCTGGTCTCGGCTTTCGGCCGCGTCCTGCGGTCGTCCAGCCTGGTGCCGCCGCGCTGCGCCAGCATGTCGGAATAGCCGCCGGCATATTCGATCCAGCGGCCACCGCCGTCCGGCGCGATCAGGCTGGTCACGGTGCGGTCTAGGAAATCGCGGTCGTGGCTGACCAGGATCACCGTACCGGCAAAACCGGCGACCAGTTCCTGCAGCAATTCCAGCGTCTCCATGTCGAGATCGTTGGTCGGTTCATCGAGCACCAGCAGGTTCGCCGGCCGCGCCAGCACGCGGGCGAGCAGCAGCCGCGCCCGCTCGCCTCCCGAAAGCTCGCGCACCGGCGTGCGCGCCTGTTCCGGTTTGAACAGGAAATCCTTCATGTAGGAGACGACGTGGCGCTGCTCGCCATTGATGACGAGGTTCTCGCCGCGCCTGTCGGTGAGGTATTGCGCCAGTGTCTCTTGCGGATCGACCGCCTCGCGTTTCTGGTCGAGCGTGGCGATCTCCAGATTGGTGCCGAGCCGCACCGTGCCTGAGTCCGGCTTCAATTCGCCGGTCAGCATCTTCAGCAGCGTCGTCTTGCCGGCACCGTTCGGGCCGACCAGGCCAACGCGGTCGCCGCGCTGGATGCGGGTCGAGAAGCCCTTGACCACGGTGAGGTCGCCAAAGCTCTTCTCGATGTTCTTGGCCTCGATCACCAGCTTGCCGGATTCGGCGGCATCGCTGGCCATCATGGTCGCTGCGCCCTCGGCGCCGCGATGACCGCGAAAGCGCTGGCGCATGGTCTGCAGTTCGCCGAGCCGGCGCATGTTGCGCTTGCGCCTTGCCGTCACGCCATAGCGCAGCCAGTGCTCTTCGCGCACGATCTGGCGGCCGAGCTTGTGCTGCTCGCGCTCTTCTTCTTCCAGCACCGTGTCGCGCCATTCCTCGAAATGGCCAAAGCCCTTGTCCAGCCTGCGGGTCTGGCCGCGATCGAGCCAGACGGTGGCGCGAGACACACGCTCTAGGAAGCGGCGGTCATGCGAGATGACAATCAGCGCCGAAGAGGTGCGGGCAAGCTCCTCCTCCAGCCACTCGATGACCGACAGGTCGAGATGGTTAGTCGGCTCATCGAGGAGGAGAATGTCGGGTTCCGGCGCCATGACACGGGCAAGGGCAGCACGACGCGCCTCGCCGCCGGAGAGGTCGTTCGGCCGTTCCTCGCCGGACAGGCCGAGATGCTCCATCAGATAGGTGGCGCGGTAGGGATCGTCGGCGGGTCCGAGCCCCGCCTCGACATAGGCGCGGACGCTGGTGAAACCATCCATGTCGGGCATTTGCGGCAGGTAGCGCACTGTCGCCGAAGGCTGGCGGAACACCTCGCCGTCCTGCGGCTCGATCAATCCCGCAGCGATCTTGAGCAAGGTCGACTTGCCCGAGCCGTTGCGGCCGACCAAAGCGATCTTGTCGCCCGCCGACGCCGTCAGTTCCGCCCCGTCGAGCAGCGGCGTGCCACCGAAGGTCAGTTTTATGCCGTCGAGATTGAGCAGTGGCGGCGCCATGTCAGCTTTCAGGTAAGGGGAATGGGTGGGCAAGCAACAGGGCGCGGCCGCTGCCCAGCGCAATTTCCAGCCGGCCCTTGACCTCATTGGAAATGGTCAGCGACGAACCGAACGCCATCTCGATATGGTTCAGCGGCCATTTGGCGCCGGTCACGGTCAGGCCGGTAAGGTCGGAAAAGCCGAGAATCGAAAACAGCGTGCCATCGGCGTAGTCGAAGCCGGCCTTTCCGCGAAGCAAGGGGGTGCCTTCCTGTGCGCCGCTGGTCAAAAGCACCTCCGTCCCTGCCTCGGCCAGTCGGACACTGAGCGCCAGGTGCAGGAAGGCGTGATCGGTGCGCTTGCCGCCGAACGCGCCGGCGAGCACGAGGCTGGTCGCGCCGCGTTCGAGCGCGGCGGCGATAGCCAGTTCGCCGTCGGTCTTGTCCTTTTCTGCCGGAAACACCTGGCGGGGCACGGCGGCCAGCTCGTCCGGCAAGTCCGCCGGCACCGAATCGAAGTCGCCGACCCAGAGTTCCGGCGTCAGGCTCAGCGTCCGGGCATGGCTCATGCCAGCGTCGGCGGCGATGACACGGGAGCCTTCGACCTGGCGGTCGAGCAGCGGCGTGCGGATTAGATCGCCGCCAAGCAGGATGGTGAATTTGCTCATATACGTGGCCCTTACCAGCCCTGCTTGCGAAACGGAAGGCCGCGTTCCGGATGCCCGGCAAACTTCCGCTTGCGCCGCAGCTGGGCCGGGCCTATGTGTCGAAACGCTCTAACGGGGTGCTGGACGCGATCTTCGCGAACCAGCTGAGAGGCAACCATGCCAACCCGCTGAACCTGATCCGGTTTGTACCGGCGGAGGGATTAGACGTTTCGGACAGCCCGACGCCTCAATTCCTTTCAACGCGAACGAAGGAGGCGCCGATGCGCACGTTTTTATACACTCTTGTTTCGGCAGTGCTGCTTGCGGCGACCGTTCCCGCCGGCATCGGGCCGGCATCCGCGCAGGAAAAACTCACCGTCTATACCTATGAGAGCTTCACCGCCGACTGGGGTCCAGGCCCCGCGGTGAAGAAGGCCTTCGAGGCCGAATGCGGCTGTACTCTCGAATTCGTCGCGGTCGCCGACGGCGTCGCCCTGCTCAACCGCGTCAAGCTGGAAGGGGCCGCGACCAAGGCCGACATCGTGCTCGGCCTCGACACCAATCTGACTGCGGAAGCCAAGGCCACCGGCCTGTTTTCGCCGCATGGTGCCGTCATCGATGTCAATGTGCCGGGCGGCTGGAGCGACGATGTTTTCGTGCCGTTCGACTATGGCTATTTCGCCGTCGTCTACGACACCGAAAAGCTGAAGACGCCGCCGAAGAGCCTGAAGGAATTGGTCGAGGGCAATGCCGATGAGAAGATCGTCATCCAGGATCCGCGCACCTCGACGCCCGGTCTCGGCTTGTTGTTGTGGGTGAGGTCGGTTTATGGCGACAAGGCGCCGGAAGCCTGGGCCAAGCTTAGGGCAAAGGTGCTCACCGTGACGCCGGGCTGGAGCGAGGCCTATGGCCTGTTCACCAAGGGCGAGGCGCCGATGGTGCTGTCCTATACCACCTCGCCGGCCTATCACATGGTCGCCGAAAACACCGAACGCTATCAGGCGGCGTCCTTCGAGGAGGGCGAGTATCTGCAGATCGAGGTTGCCGGCATCACCACGTCAGGCGCGAAGAACCCGTTGGCGAAACAGTTCCTGACTTTCATGACCGGACCGAAATTTCAGGATGTCATCCCCGAGACCAACTGGATGTTCCCTGCCGGCAAGACCGACAAGCCGCTCAATCCGGCTTTCGACAAGCTCGTCAAGCCGACCAAGACTTTGCTTTTCAGCCCCGAAGAGGTCGCCGCCAATCGCAAGGCCTGGGTCGACGAATGGCTGTCGGTGATGAGCAAGTAGCTTGTGATTGAAAGATGATTACTCTACGGCGCCCCCCTCTGTCCTGCCGGACATCTCCCCCTCAAGGGGGGAGATCGGATGTCACTTCCGCTTTCGCCAATCGCAACAGTCGAAAGATTGGGGTGAGGGTGAAGCTGCCAATCTCCCCACTTGAGGGGGAGATGTCCGGCAGGACAGAGGGGGGTGGGCGGGAACTCGACCTCAGCCATATTTTCTGCTTCGACGATCGTTGAACTAGGCAGGGCGGCATGCATACCGGATATCCTGCCGATCCCCGCGTCACTGCCGGCACCATTGCGCTTGCCGCTGTTGCGCTGCTGATCGGCGGAGCGTTCGCCGGGCTCATCGTCGAAGGCGCCCGCGACCCGTCCGGCGCCATGTCGGCCTTCGATTCCTACCTCTTCCGCGTCGCCCGTTTCACGCTGTGGCAGGCTTTGCTGTCGACACTGCTTTCCGTCGTGCCGGCGCTGTTCGTTGCGCGGGCGCTGTCGCGGCATCCGCGCTTCTTTGGTCGCGGCCTGATCCTGCAGCTCTTCGCCGTGCCGCTTGCGCTGCCGGCCATCGTCGTCGCACTCGGCATTCTGGCTCTCTATGGCCGTGCCGGCTATTTCGCCGGCGTGCTCACCGCGATTGGCGGTCAGGGCTGGCCGGGCATATACGGCCTGTCCGGCATCCTCATCGCCCATGTCTTCTTCAATCTGCCGCTGGCCACGCGGCTGTTCCTTGAAGCGCTGGCGACAGTGCCGGCCGACCAGTGGCGGCTGGCGAGCCAGCTCGGCATGGGAGCCAGACCCGCCTTCCGGCTGATCGAATGGCCGACGCTGCGTGCGGCGCTACCGGGCGTCGCCGGGCTTGTCTTCATGCTCTGCATCACATCCTTTACCATCGTGCTCACACTGGGCGGCGGGCCGCGCGCGACGACATTGGAGGTCGCCATTTACCAGGCACTACGTTTCGATTTCGATCCTGCCCGCGCGGTGACGCTGACACTGCTGCAGATCGCGCTGACCTTCGTCGTGGTGCTGGCATTGATGCGGCTTGGCGCCAACACCGTCGGCGACACCAACCTGCCGGTGTCGCCGCGCCGCTATCTTTCGGCCGGCCCGGCCGAGACCGTGCTGAATGCAGCATTGATCGCTCTCGCTTTGCTGTTCGTCGCCGGGCCGATGGCGGCCATGGTGACGTCAGGCCTTGGCGCCGATCTCGGGCGGCTGGCAGGCGAGAGCGCGGTGCGGCAGGCGACGCTGACCAGCGCCGTGCTCGCCCTGCTGGCGGCGCTGCTTTCAGTGGCGCTGTCGCTGTCGCTCGTCACGGCACGACGGGCGCTGGCCTTGAGGCGTCGCGTCGGCGCCAGGACGCTGCTCGAATACGCCACCGATACCGGCGCCGGCTTCGTCCTCGTCGTGCCGCCCATCGTCATCGGCGCCGGCTGGTTCCTGCTCCTGCGTACTGTCAGCGACGTCTTTGCCATCGCCCCTGTCATGGTCGTCACCGTCAATGCGGTAATGGCGATGCCGTTTGCCATCCGCGCCATTCGCCCCGGCTATGATGCGGCGAGCGAACGCCACGAACGGCTCTGTTTGCTGCTTGGCATTTCGGGCTGGAACCGGTTCCGGCTGGTCGACTGGCCGTCGCTGCGGCGGCCGCTCGCCACCGGTTTCGCGTTCGCCATGGCTTTGTCGCTCGGCGATCTCGGCGTCATTGCCCTGTTCGGCAGCGACTCCCTGCAGACACTGCCTTACCTCTTGCTGGCGCGCATGGGCAGCTACCGCACGATGGACGCGGCAGGCCTGGCGTTGCTGCTCAGCCTGGTTTGTCTTGCGCTTGTCCTGGCCGCTGACTGGCTGGGGCGGGGAGAAAAATCATGATGCTCAACAGCGCGGAAAGCGGTACGGCTGTGCGGCTGGAAAAGGTCTCGTTCAGCTATGGCGAAGCGCCGTTTTTATTCGATGTCGAGTTCGCCGCCTCGAAGATCACCGCCATCATGGGGCCGAGCGGTTCGGGAAAATCGACACTGCTCAATCTGGTGGCCGGCTTCGAGACGCCGCAATCGGGCCGCGTGCTGATCGGCGGCGCCGATGTCGGCGCCAAACCGCCGTCGGCGCGGCCAGTGTCGATGGTGTTCCAGGAAAACAATCTCTTTGCCCATCTTTCGGTCGAACGAAATGTCGGCCTTGGCCGCTCGCCGTCGCTCAGGCTGACCGATACCGACCACACTGCAATCGCCGCGGCGCTCAAGCGCGTCGGCCTTGCCGGCAAGCAACAGCGCCTGCCGCACGAACTCTCCGGTGGCGAGCGGCAGCGCGTCGCGCTCGCCCGCGTCCTGGTGCGCGACCGGCCGGTGCTCTTGCTCGACGAACCGTTCGCCTCACTCGGACCGGCTTTGCGCGACGACATGCTCGATCTGGTAGCCGGCGTCCATGGGGAGCGGCGCATGACGGTGCTGTTCGTTACGCATCAGCCGGAGGACGCCCACCGTATCGGCCAGGACATGGTGTTCCTGGACAATGGCACGGTTGCCGCAACCGGGACTGTCGCCGATTTTTTTACCAAGGCTGGACCGGAAGCCTTCCGGCGCTATATCGGTGCTGGTCCGTTTGGCGTGGGATCACAAGATGTTGCCCGGAAGCGGACATAATTTACGGCCAAACCGGCTTCAGGCGATGTGGTGCTTGCTTGCCATGGTCAAAGTAGTGTGGCTAGGTCCTCCGATACTGGTCCGGCATAGGTTGTGATTTGGCACTACGGTGCCATGCGTGCTCGTGGGCGCGAAGGACGCTGTGGCAGTTGATTGTGCGCATGATCCTTTCTGAAAATCGATGCCCGATTTTCGGGGCCATGTGCTGAGACCCGAAAGGAAGCTGTTCTGCCGACCGGCACCGACAGAGTGAGAAGGAAACCGCTGGCGCGCTTCCTCGCGCTGGCCGGCTTTGCCATGGCGCTGGCAAGCTGCCAGATGTTCACGCCTCCGGACGTTCAGGAATCCGGCTTCCAACCTTCCAGCAAACCGATCACGGTCGACAATGTCGCCGCCAACAGCAAGCTCGCCGAAATGGCGAAGGCGCAGCACCCGCGGATCCTGGCCACCTATGGCGGCGAATATTCCGATCCCAAGCTCGAGCGCATGGTCGCCAAGGTCGTCGGCAGCCTGACCGTGGTGTCGGCCAACCCGAGCCAGACCTATCGCATCACCATCCTCAATTCGCCCAACGTCAATGCTTTCGCGCTGCCGGGCGGCTATCTCTACATCACACGCGGCCTTTTGGCGCTGGCCAACGATTCGGCCGAGCTCGCCGCGGTCATCGCGCATGAGATGGGCCATGTCACTGCAAACCACGGCTTGCAGCGCCAGCAGCTCGAGGCCGAGGAGGGGTTTGCGACCAAGGTCGTCTCCGATGTGCTCGGCGACAGCCCGACCGCCAAGGCGGCATTGATCCGCGGCAAGCTGCGGCTTGCCCAGTTCTCGCGCAATCAGGAGCTTGAGGCCGATGGCATCGGCATCAAGTCGATCGGCGAGGCGGGCTTCGATCCCTTTGCCGCCGGCCGCTTCCTGCAGTCGATGTCGGCCTACACCGATTTCCGCTCGATCAGCGGCGCCACCGACGCCAGCCTCGACTTCCTGGCGACGCATCCTAACACGCCGCAGCGCATCGATCTGGCGCAGCGTCATGCCCGCCAGTTCGGCGCGCCCGGCGTCGGTACGCGCGACCGCAACGCCTTCCTCGCCGGCATAGACGGCCTGCTCTACGGCGACACACCGGAGGAGGGCTATGTGCGTGGCGAAACCTTCCTGCATCCGGGGCTCGGCGTGTCGTTCTCGGTGCCCGACGGCTTCATCATCGACAACTCGGCCGCGGCGGTGACGGCAACCGGGCCAGGCGACATAGCGATTCGCTTCGACGGCGTTTCGATCGACAAGAGCCGCTCGCTGACCGATTACATCCGCAGCGGCTGGGTGGCCGGTCTCGACGAAAACAGCGTGCGCCAGGAAACGATCAATGGCAACGAGGCGGCGACGGCGCATGCCAGCGCCGAGGGCTGGCAGTTCGACATCGCGGTGATCCGCGCCGGTGGCCAGGTCTACCGGCTGTTGACCGCTGCCCCTTCCGCCAGCGCCTCGCTGGATGCCGTGGCGCGCTCGGTCAGCGGCTCCTTCCGTATCTTGAGCGCAGCCGAGAAAGCGGCGCTGAAGCCGCTGCATATCCGCGTTGTCACGGTGCGGCCCGGACAGACCATGGGTTCGCTCGCCGCGCAGATGGTCGGCGTCGACCGCAAGCTCGACCTGTTCAGGGTGCTTAATGCGATGTCGCCCGGTGCAGCCGTTTCGGCCGGCGACAAGGTCAAGATCATCACCGACAAATAGGGTGTGTCGATATTCAGGTGATGCCGGCCTGCAAACGGCAGTTTCCTGCGCTTCCGGTGCTCTCGTACCCAAAAGTACGCTCCGCTCCGGTTCTCGGAACCCACCGCTTTCGGCTCGGCCTGACCTGAATCTCAACGCACCCCTAGGCGGCGGTCGCCAGAAACTCGGGGTTTTGCTTCACCAGCGCCACCTTGAGCTTTTCCATGGCGCGTGCCTCGATCTGGCGGACGCGTTCCTTGGAGATGCCGAGCGCCTCGCCGAGGGCTTCGAGTGTCGCGCCCTCGTCGCTCAGCCGGCGCTCCTCGATGATCCTGAGCTCGCGGGCATTGAGCGCGCCGAGCGCCGTTTTCAGCCAGACAGAACGGCGTTCGACATCGATCGTGTCGCCCACGACCTCGTCCGGCAAAGGATCGTCCGAAACCAGGAAATCCATTCGCTCGGTGGCGCCCGCATCGTCGGCGAGCGGCTGGTTGAGCGAACTATCCGGTGCCGAAAGGCGGGAGTCCATCATCGCCACGTCGGCTTCCGAGACGCCGAGCGCCACCGACACCTCGCGGTAGAGCGAGGTATTCGAGATCGGCTCGGCACCGTTCGCCAGGCGGGCGCGCAGGCGCCGCAAATTGAAGAACAACGCCTTTTGCGCCGAACTGGTGCCGCCACGCACGATCGACCAGTTGCGCAGGATATAGTCCTGCATCGAGGCGCGAATCCACCATGTCGCGTAGGTCGAAAACCGCACCTCGCGTTCCGGTTCGAAACGCGCCGCCGCCTCCAGCAGGCCGACATGGCCTTCCTGGACCAGATCGCCGAGCGGCAGACCGTAGTGGCGGAATTTCGAGGCCATGGAAATGACCAGACGCATATGTGCCATGGCGATTTGGTGCAGCGCCTGCTGGTCGTTGTCTTCCTTCCAGCGCAGCGCGAGAAGATGCTCTTCGTCGCGCTCGAGATAGGGGGCTTTCATCGCCGCGCGGACCATGGTTCGCCCTGCCATATCTTCCATCATGCCACGCTCCCTGTTCCGGGCGTTGCGGTGCGATCGCTCGAACCCTGAGCTGGCATCGTGGTTGAATTGGCGACGCCGCGCCTACAACAGCCAAGAACGTGCCACGCGGGTGAATGGTTCCGCCGCTGATGTCGCGTGGATTGCACTGCCGAAAGCTCGTTGCGGCGGTCGCTACGTGGTCGGTTGGCGTGACTCGATGTGGTTTTGAGAATTGGATTTCGAAAGCGTCTCATTTTCGAAATCTGATTTCTTATTTCGCCAGCCTGCATCTGTCAGTTTCCGGCGCTCACAAATGCGCCGGACGCCGGCCAATGACGGGATCACAGAAAAATGAAATGGCTCAATTCGCTTATCGTCGCCGCAACACTGCAGGTACTGGCCATCACATCAGGCCATGCCGGCGCCAATCTCGAGCAGATCAAGCAGGCCGGTGTCTTCAAGGTCGGCACGGAAGGTACCTATGCCCCCTTCACCTATCATGATGCCTCGGGCGCATTGGTCGGCTTCGATGTCGAGATCGCCAAGGCGATCGCCGAGCGCCTCGGCGTCAAGGCCGAATTCCTCGAAGGCAAATGGGATGGGCTGATCGCCGGCCTCGACGCCAAGCGTTATGACGCCGTCATCAACCAGGTCGGTATCACCGAGGAGCGCAAGGCCAAGTATGATTTCTCCGATCCCTATATCGCTTCCAAGGCGGTGCTGATCGTGCGCGGCGACAATACCGACATCAAGAGCTTTGCCGACCTCAAGGGCAAGAAGGCGGCGCAGTCGCTGACCTCGAATTTCGGCAAGCTCGCCGAAGCGAACGGCGCCGAGCTCGTCGGCACCGATGGTTTCGACCAGTCGATCCAGCTGCTTCTTACCGGCCGCGCCGACGCCACCATCAACGACAGCCTGTCCTTCCTCGATTTCAAGAAGCACAAGCCCGACGCCAATGTGAAGATCGCCGCGCAGGAAGAAAACGCCGACTATTCCGGCGTCCTCGTGCGCAAGGGCGATCCGGAACTGGTCGCCGCCATCAATCAGGCGCTGGCCGATATCAAGGCCGACGGCACCTACCAGAAGATCGCCGACACTTATTTCGGCCAGGACGTTTCGAAGTAAACGTATTTCACGGAGCGAGCCGGTTGCCGGCCCGCATGGCAAGTATCGCGGCGAGCTGTCTTTGACGGCCGCCGCTTTTCGCGTGATATGACGACCGTATGATCGCGCCTATGCTGCCGGGGCGGTTTTGGGGGGCAATCTCGCAAGGAGGGTTTTCGTGCCGCACTGGCTGCAACTGATGCTGGACTCGTTGCCGACGCTGCTATGGGCCGCGCTGATCTTCACCGTGCCGCTAACGCTACTGTCGTTCGCATTCGGTCTCTTCGTAGGACTGGTTGCGGCGCTCGTCCGGCTGTTCGGCCCGAAGCCGCTGGTCGCCGTGGTCCGCTTCTACGTCTGGATCTTCCGTGGCACGCCGCTTCTGGTGCAACTCTTCCTGATCTTCTACGGCCTGCCTTCGGTCGGCATCCTGCTCGACGCTTTTTCAGCTGCGTTGATCGGCTTCACGCTCAACATCGGCGCCTATACGTCGGAGATCATCCGCGCCGTCATAGGCTCGGTGCCGAAGGGGCAGTGGGAGGCGGCCTATTCGATCGGCATGACCTGGGGCCAGGCGATGCGGCGCACGATTCTTCCACAAGCAGGCCGCGTCGCGGTGCCGCCGCTGTCAAACACCTTCATCTCGCTGGTCAAGGATACATCGCTGGCCGCCGCCATCACCGTGCCGGAGATGTTCCAGGCGGCGCAGCGCATCGTCGCCACCACCTATGAGCCGCTGATCCTCTATGTCGAGGCGGCGGCTCTCTATCTGGCGCTGAGCTCGGTGCTGTCGGCGTTGCAGACGCGCTTGGAAAAGCGGCTCAGCCGCTATGGCGGCTTCCTGGAGGCGCGCTCATGATCGGTCTTACCAACATCGAGAAGCGCTTCGGCGACAATCTTGTGCTGAAGGGCGTGACGGTCACCATCGAGGAAGGCAGCGTCACCGCCCTTGTCGGTCCCTCGGGCGGCGGGAAAAGCACGCTTCTGCGCTGCATCAACCTGCTCGAGATCCCGACTTCGGGCACGGTGCGCATCGGCGACGACGCGCTCGAATTCCACCCCGGCGGCAAGGTTTCCGGCAGGGCCATCCAGCGCCTGCGGCTGCAGACCGGCATGGTGTTCCAGAATTTCCAGCTGTTTCCGCACCGCACGGCAATCGAAAATGTCATGGAGGGGCTGGTGACGGTGCTGAAATGGCCGGTCGCGCGAGCGCGCGAGCGGGCGCTCGCTCTGCTCGAAAAGGTTGGGATGGCGCACAAGGCCGATGCCTGGCCGGCGACGCTGTCAGGCGGCCAGCAGCAACGCGTGGCGATCGCCCGGGCGCTGGCGCCGTCGCCAAAAGTGCTGCTGTGCGACGAGCCGACCTCGGCGCTTGACCCGGAATTGGCGCAGGAGGTGGTCGACGTGCTCGGTAAGCTCGCTCGTGAGGGCACCACCATGGTGATGGCGACGCATGATTTGCGCCTCGCTTCGAAGATCGCGCAGGAAGTGGTGTTCCTCGACGCCGGCGCCATCGTCGAGAAAGGCCCCGCCGCTGTTTTGTTCAGCAATCCGGAGCGGCAGCGAACCAAGCGGTTCATCGCGACGCTGAAGCAGGAAGCGGAGAAGGAAGGCGGCGGCGAAGGTTAATGCATGTCGCCCAAAGTGCGCAGCGGTTTAGGGACAACGACATGCATAATAAGAAAAACCCGGCGCGAGGCCGGGTTTTTCCAAATTCGAAGGCGAGAAGCGCTCAGGCTGCTTCTTCCTGCTCGGCTTCTTCGTTGTCGGCCTTGGCGCCGCGCTTCGGACCCTTGTTGAGATTCACCTCGATGAGGCGCACCGCTTCGGTTTCCGACATGCGGTTGACGGCCGCGATCTCGCGCGCCATGCGGTCGAGTGCCGCCTCATAAAGCTGGCGCTCGGAATAGGACTGCTCCGGCTGGTTGTCGGCGCGGTAGAGGTCGCGCACCACTTCGGAGATCGAGATCAGGTCGCCGGAATTGATCTTCGCATCATATTCCTGGGCGCGGCGCGACCACATGGTGCGCTTGACGCGGGCGCGGCCCTGCACGACCTTCAGCGCGCGATCGACATAATCCTCTTCCGACAGCTTGCGCATGCCGATGGAGGTCGCCTTGGCAACCGGCACTTTCAGACGCATCTTGTCCTTCTGGAAGTCGATGACGAATAGTTCCAGCTTGTGGCCCGCAACTTCCTGCTCGTCGATCGAGACGATCTGGCCGACGCCATGCGCCGGATAGACGATGTACTCGCCGGTCTTAAAACCGTGACGCGCTGCGCTGGACTTCTTCTGCGGGGTGATTGTTGCCATTACGCCATGAACTCCTTGGTGTGGTACCGGCATTCTGCCGGCCGAACTCGCGCGATCGGGTAACCGATCGTTAGCCGCACAACTACGAACCCACCGGGAAAGCCGAGGCTGGCAAACCGCATAATTGCGACCGCCTGCCCCAGATCACTCTGGTCCGGATTGAGAAATTCACCTTTCAGTGATTTGGGGCGTTTGCGCCATAAATCGACGTTGTGTCACCGGCATGTTTGGTTGATGTAGCACAAAAAGTCGGAAGAATCAAGGTTTTGCTGCACGCGCGAAGGCCATGCGCCATCGCCGCCTGTCAAGGCAGTTAATGTACCATGCCTTTTACGCGGCGTTATGCTGGCTGAAACAGCGGTCTTGTCAGTCGCCCTCGCCGGGCTCGGGGGAGAAATATTTCTCAAACTTGCCGGCCTCGCCATCGAAGGATTTGGCGTCGGCCGGAGGCTCCTTTTTGGCGGTGATGTTGGGCCATTTATCAGCGTATTCGGTGTTGATCTGCAGCCATTTGTCGAGACCCGGCTCGGTGTCGGGCTTGATCGCGTCGGCCGGGCATTCCGGTTCGCAGACGCCGCAGTCGATGCATTCGTCGGGATGGATGACGAGCATGTTCTCGCCTTCGTAGAAACAGTCGACCGGACAGACCTCGATGCAGTCCATGTATTTGCATTTTATGCAATTGTCGGTCACGACATAGGTCATCGGTCGGCTCCGGGACGTCCCGTTTTTGTTAGGCTTTTTTGGTGAGGTAACGTCTTTACCCGTCGCTTGCAAGGGCAGCCATTGCGCGCGATACCGGTGTTTCCGGAATGGAATTCCAGAGGGGCGATGCGGCGAAGCCCGGTTATGCGTCAGTCGTCGCCTAACAACCGGTCGGTCTCCCGGCGTTCCTTCTTGGTCGGGCGGCCGCTGCCGGCATCGCGCAGCGCGGGAATCGCATCGGCAACGGCCTCGCCCTTCGGCGCGGGCGGCGGCGACATATCCTCGTAGAGCATGCGCGCTTCTTCGGCAGGGCCGCGCCGGCTTCCCGTGCCGAGCACCTTCCAGACGAAGATGCGCCGCTCGAGAGTGATGGTCAGGACATCGCCGGCCCGGACCAGATCGGAGGCCTGCGCTGCTTTGTCGCGATTGATGCGGACGCGTCCGGCCACCACCAGCTTCGCTGCCAGCGAGCGCGATTTCACCGCACGCGAAAAGAACAGCCATTTGTCGATGCGCTGGCGGCCTTCGGCGACCATCGGAGCGAGCGAACTTACTTCTTCAGCTGGTCGCGCAACGCGGCGAGCTTGGCGAATGGAGAATCCGGGTCGAAGCGCACGGGACGCTCCTCGCGAGGCTTAGGCTGGAACGCGGGCTTTCCACCTGGTGCGCCACCCTTGCCGTCCTGCCTGCCGCCCTTCCAGTCGGGCCGGCTTTCGCGACGATCGGGACGCTCGCCCTGCGGCTTGCCGTCGCGCCGTTCCCCTGCCTCACCCTGAGGCTTCGGCTTGAACTTGCTGCGGTCGAAGCGCGGCTTGCCGGCGCCGTCGCCGTCGCGGCGTCCTTGATGGGGGGGCCGGCTGCCTGGAGCGCCGGCCGGTTGTCCGCCGGTGGCATCTGCCGGTGCGTCGCCACGGCCATCGCGGGCGGCTTGCCCGTTGCGCGGGCGATTGTCCCTATGACTGTCACGGGGCCTGTTGTCGCGGTGGCGGTGGCGCGGACGCTGGTCGAAGCGGCCCTGCCGCCACAACAGGATGGGTTTTGGGTCTTCGGCATCTTTCTCGGCCTCTGGAGCAGCCTCGCCGGTGGCGGCTTCCGTCGCCGCGGCAGGTTCGACCGACACTGCTTCCGTTGCGGCAGCGGCTTCGAAAGCCGGCTCCGCCGGTGCGACCTCAACCTCGGCGGTTTCGGGTGCTGCCTCTGGAGCTGCGGCTTCGGCTGCAGGCAGCCCCTCTACCGTGACCTCAGCCGGAGTTTCCAGCTGAGCTTCTGCGACAGGTTCCGCTTCGGCGGCGGGTTCCGCGGGACCTTCGGCTGCGGCCTCTGCCACGGCAGCCGGCTCCGAACTCTCGGCCGGCGCCTCGGCGGCTGCGTCCGCAACCGCGGCGTCCGCTGCCTTGGCCTGCTCGGCTCGCGCAGCTTCTTCCGCCGCCTGCTTGGCCGCGGCGGCTTCACGCGCGGCATTGTCCTGTGCCTCGAGCCGTGCCCTCACCTCGACCGCCGGCTTCGGCTCCGCCCGGTAGCCGAGGCCTTTCAAAATCTCTTCCATGTCGTCGGCCGTGGCGCCGAGGATCGACATCATTGGCGGCGTCACCATGAAGGACTGACCGTCATAGGCGCCGTCGGGGCGCTGGCCGAGGCCCGGCTTCCAGTTGGTTGCGGGCCGGATCAGGTCGGCCAGCCGTTCGAGGATGTCGACGCGCACCGCGCGACGGCCGAGATTGCGGTAGCCGGCCAGTTTGTAGAAGGCCTTGTCGAAGGTGGGATCGATGACCACCGAGGTGCGGCCGGAGGCCAGCGCGTGAACCACGTCGCCAAAGCCGGGCTTGTCCTTGCCGTCGTTCCCCAGCGCCCACAACAGCGTCACCAGTCCAGCCGGGGCTGGCTTGATCAGCGCGGGCACGAAGACGTGGTAGGCGCCGAAGCGCACGCCGAGCCGGCGAAGGGCGGCGCGGCCTTCCTGGTCGAGCGACTTCATTTCCTCGGCGATGTCGCGGCGGTTGATGAGGCCGAAATGCTCGACGAGCTGAAAGGCGATGCCGCGGCCGATGCCGGTGATCTGCTCGGTGTTTTTGAGGTCGACCAGCGGTTTCAGCAGGGACTCGATCTGGAAATTGACGAAGCGCTCGGCGCGCGACGCGACCTTGTCGCGGGCGGGTCCGGTGAGCTGCTCGTCGGCCAGCAGCACAAGGCGCGGCTTCAACGGCTCGTCGCCTGCGACCAGCGTGCCGATCGGTGCACCGATCCAGCGCAGCGTGCCGTCGGAGCCGAGCGCGATGTCGCCGTTGGCCGAGGCGCCGAAGCGTTCGGCCCGCGCCTCGAATTCGGCTGCAAGCGCCTTCTGGGCTGCTGTGCGCACCGCCCTGGCGTCCTCGCCGCCGGCGCTCTGGTCGGCGGTGAAGCGGAACCCCTGCAACTCACCGACATGATGGCCTTCGACGAGGACGGTTCCGGTTGGGCTGATTTCGGCTTCAGGCATGGTATTTTCTCTAAGGCGCCGCATGAGGACGGAAGTCCTGCGGTCTACGAAGCGTTTCGTCAACCGCTCATGCAGCGCATCCGACAATCTGTCTTCGATTTCGCGCGTCTTTTCCTGCCAGTGTGCCTGATCGGCCAGCCAGCCGGGCCGGTTGGAAACGAAAGTCCAGGTGCGGATCTGGGCTATCCGGTGCGACAGCGTGTCGATGTCGCCCTCGGTGGTGTCGGCACGGCGCACCTGCTCGGCCATGTAATTCTCGTCGACATGGCCATGCCTGGCAAGGTCCATATAGATCGAGGCGATCAGGTCGGCATGCTGAGCCGGCGCGATCTTCCTGTAGTCGGGAAGGGCGCAGGCCTCCCACAACAGCGCCACGCGCCTGGCGTCGGTGGCAAGCGCCCGGATGTCCTCGTCGCGGGACAAATGCTCGAGCGCCTGCGCATCCACCGCCGGCAGCGCACGCGTCAGGCCTTCAACCGGCGCGTTGGTCTCGATCGAGCGCTTCAGCGCGTCGAGGTTGGCGAAATCGAAACGCGCGGTGCGCCATTGCAGCACCTTCACCGGGTCGAAATCATGCGCTTCGATCTTCTTGACCAATTCCTCGTCCAGTGGATCGACCTGGCCGGTGACGCCAAAGGTTCCGTCGCGCAAGTGCCGGCCGGCGCGGCCGGCGATCTGGCCGAGCTCGGCCGCTGTCAGATTGCGGTACTGGTAGCCGTCGAACTTGCGGTTCTGGGCGAAGGCGACATGATCGAGATCGAGGTTGAGGCCCATGCCGATCGCATCGGTGGCGACCAGGTAATCGACATCACCCGATTGGAACAGCTCCACCTGCGCGTTGCGAGTGCGGGGTGATAGCGCGCCGAGCACGACGGCCGCACCCCCTTGCTGGCGGCGGATCAGTTCGGCAATGGCATAGACCTCGTCGGCGGAAAAGGCGACGATCGCCGTGCGTCGCTGCAGGCGGGTCAGCTTCTTCGAGCCGGCATAGGCGAGATGCGACAGCCGTGGCCGCGTCACCACCGACACGCCCTTCAGCAGACGCTGGAGGATGCCGTGCATAGTGGCTGCGCCGAGCAGCAGTGTCTCCTGGCGGCCGCGCAGATGCAGGATGCGGTCGGTGAAGATGTGGCCGCGCTCGAGATCGCCGGCCAGTTGGACCTCGTCGATGGCAACGAAAGCGGCGTCAGTCTCGCGCGGCATGGCTTCGACGGTACAGACCGAATATCTGGCGCCGTCGGGCTGGATCTTCTCCTCGCCGGTGATGAGCGCCACCTTGTGAGCGCCGACCTTCTCGCAGACGCGTGAATAAACCTCGCGGGCGAGCAGCCTGAGCGGCAGGCCGATAATGCCGCTTTCATGCGCCACCATGCGCTCGATGGCGAGATGGGTCTTACCGGTGTTGGTCGGCCCGAGCACGGCGGTCACGTCGCGGCCCGACAGGATCAGCGGTTCAGTGTGTTTCGGCTGGATGTTCATCGACCTGGAAATAAGGCTCTCTGCCTCGCGTTGTCGGGAGCGCGCCCGTGGTGGCGCGGGTGACAGCCGACACATAGGGATTTCGGGCGCGAAGCGAAAGCGGAATGTTCCGACGGCAGCACGAAGGCTCTCGTCTGGTGTTGTCAACCGATCCTGATTTAACGGTTGGAACGAGTCTGGAACGAATCAGCTACGAATCGCTGACTCTTGCTGATTCAGGTTTTGTTCACGGCTACATCTGGGTTTTTTGCCGGCAAGTCTCACCACATGCTGAATCGCCGAACTGGCCCGATTCATGCACGGCGGACGTCGTCGTTAGCATTTGCCGATGAACGATCGGCGCATGCCGGCAGGCGTCACCCAACATTATGAAATTATTGATCTTTCCTAACGCGCCTTAACGGTTTGAGGGATGTTTTCGACCTTTGTCGTTAACCTTCCGCTCAAAGCCGGAACGAAACGGCGACGAATCAGCGCTCGCGGATGTTTCTTGGTTTGTTCGCCCCAATATGTTGTGTCGTGAATAGGTTTTCCACCGAATATCCACAGGCGGTGAACAGGGTTTTGCACAGGCCGCGCGGCCGCCGTTAACCTTTGCGTACCGCTTCGGCACAAATCGGTGCACGTCCGTCGGTCGGCGCAGTCGCGCAAGAGGACCAGACCCGGCCAACAATGCTGAACGGCAGGTTCAAGAAACGTTCTCTCCCACGGCATAGCGCTGCAAAATAGGGCCGACGTTCTGAATGATTTCATCGTGGGACAGGGCGACGACGGGCGGAAGCCGCAGCAGGTATCGGCACATCGCCAAACCCAGCAACTGGCTCGAAACGAGCCCGGCACGTCGACCCGCGTCGGCGGGATCAGCGACCGCCGCAACCACCGGCCTGACCTGGTGGCCAAATACGTCACGCAGCTTTTCGGCGGCGAATTCGTTCGACGTCGCCGAACGCAGCAGAATTGCCATGCCAGGACCGCTGGCCGGGCCTTCCCAGATTTCGAGAAAACGCCTGATCAGCGTTTCACCGATTGTGTTTCGGTCGATCGCCCGCAGTGCCGGCAATTGCAGGTCGACGACCGCCGCCCTGGCGAACAGCTCGTCCTTGCTGCGGAAATAGCGGATCACCATGGCCGGATCGATCGAGGCATGCGCCGCGACGTCGCGGATGGAGGCGCCGTCATAGCCGTGCTCGGCGAACAGGAGCCGCGCGGCCTCGAGGATTTGGGCGCGCGTGCGGTCCGATTTGCTGGGTTTCTTCGGCTGATTCTCGGTCATGAAATTCATATGCCAACGGCCGTTGACAAATGCAATAGGTTCGATTAGAAAGTCAACGGCTGTTGACAAATGGAGAGAAGAAATGTTGCCCGATACAACGGAAGTCCTGATCATTGGCGCCGGCCCGACCGGCATGGCGCTGTCCATCGTGCTGCACCGGGCCGGTGTCGATCATGTTCTGATCGATAAGCTGGCGCAGGGCCTTCAGACCTCGCGGGCTGGCGTCATCCACGCGCAGACGCTGGAAACGCTGGAGCCTCTCGGCGTTACGCAGCGGCTGAGCGAACTTGCCCTGAAGCTGCAGAATTTCGCCATCCGCGACCGCAATCGGGCGCTGCTCAAGCTCGATTTCAGCAAGCTTCCGTCGAAGCATCCTTATCTGATGATGCTGCCTCAGAATCTGACCGAGCAGGTGTTCGCCGAACGGATCGCCGCCCTGGGCGGTGTGATTCACCGCATGGTCGAGGCCAAGGCAGTCATTCAGGATGCTGACGGCGCGCGCGTGACGGGTGGTCGAGAATGGCCGCGAGAAACTGATATCGGCACGCTATGTCGTTGGTGCCGACGGCATGAACAGCCTGGTGCGCAGGTCGACCGGCATCGAGTTCGACGGCGCGGCCTATGACGCTTCGTTCGTACTCGCCGATGTTCGTCTCGACTGGCCGGTTGGCCCGACGGAAGTGTCGCTGTTCTTTGCACCGGCCGGGCTGGTGGTGGTGGCGCCGCTTCCGGACGGATCGTACCGGGTCGTCGCGACAATGGATGACGCACCGGAAAAGCCCGAGATCGCTGACATCCAGGCGCTGCTCGACAGCCGCGGACCGACCAGGAAAAGAACCCGGGTGCTCGAGCTGTCGTGGAGCTCGCGTTTTCGTGTGCATCACCGCCTGGTCCGCTCGTACCGCAAGGACCGATTGTTCCTCATGGGCGATGCCGCGCACGTGCACAGCCCGGCGGGAGGGCAAGGCATGAACACCGGCATCATCGACGCGGTCGTGCTTGGCCAGTTGCTTGGCGACGTGGTGAACGGCGTGCGCCCGGAAGCCGAGCTCGACCTCTACGAAACGCTGCGACGCCCGGCGGCCCAAGAGGTGCTTGAACTGGCGGGCACGATGACCGACATGGCGCTTACCCGCAGTTCGGTGAAGCGGTTCGTCCGCAATCTCGTGCTTTCGGTGCTGAACCTCAATCCATTCCTGAAGCGTCGTTTCGCCTTGAAACTATCAGGCCTCAGCCGGGCGCCGCTTGCCCGCCTGCCGGCATCTTCGCGCGAGCCGATCGCCCAGACCAAGCCTGCAGCCGAACCAGGGCTGAAGCTTGTTGCCTGACAGCCGCGATTGTGCGGCTCTCAGCCCTCGGTCTTGGCCGTGTGGGCGTTGGGTCGGTACATCAGTTACCGGCGAGGCCGACGCCTCAGGTGATATACTGACCGCCATTGGCTGATATGGTCGAGCCGGTGATGAAACCGGCATCATCGGAAGCGAGGAAGACGACGCAGCGTGCGATCTCTTCCGGCTCGCCGAGGCGGCCGACCGGGATCTGCGGGATGACGCGCTCGTTGAGCACCTTCTCGTCCATTGCCCTGACCATTTCGGTGGCGATGTAGCCGGGGCAGATGACATTGACGGTGATGCCGGCCCGCGCCCCTTCCTGGGCGAGCGCCTTGGTGAAGCCGATGTCGCCGGCCTTCGACGCCGAATAATTGACCTGGCCGGTCTGACCCTTCTGGCCGTTGATCGAGGAGATGGTGATGACGCGGCCGAACTTGCGGTCGCGCATGCCGCCCCACAGCGGGTGCGTCATGTTGAAGACGCCGGAAAGATTGGTGTCGACGACCTCTTTCCATTGCTCGCGCGTCATCTTGTGGAACATGGCGTCGCGTGTGATGCCGGCATTGTTGACCAGAACGGAAACCGGGCCGAGATCGGCCTCGATCTGCTTGATGCCAGCGGCGCAGGCATCGTAGTCAGCCACCGACCATTTGTAGACCGGGATGCCAGTCTCTGCCTTGAATTTCTGCGCCGCTTCGTCATTGCCGGCGTAGTTCGCGGCGACATGATAGCCGGCGGTTTTCAGGCCGATCGAAATCGCGGCGCCAATACCGCGCGACCCGCCGGTGACGAGTGCTACCTTTGTCATGGTGTCCTCCCTTTTTAATTCGTGAGTGGCGGGCGCTGAACGCTCTAACGGCGATTGAGCCCCGTTCGCCACCGACTATCTCACGGCTTGGCTGGCGCATGAACCCCGAAAATCGAAATCGATTTTCGAAAAGGATCATGCGCAAGGTCAAGTGCTACAGCCTCCTTTGCGCGTCCCAAGGGACGCCCGGCGCTGTAATCTGTCTTCATAGTGCTTCCACGCACATGGCGACGCCCATGCCGCCGCCGATGCACAGCGTGGCGAGGCCCTTCTTGGCGCCGCGGCGGCGCATCTCGTAAACCAGCGTGTTGAAGATGCGGGCACCTGAGGCGCCGATCGGATGGCCGATGGCGATGGCGCCGCCGTTGACGTTGACGATGGACGGATCCCAGCCCATGTCCTTGTTGACGGCGCAGGCCTGGGCGGCGAAGGCCTCGTTGGCCTCGACCAGGTCGAGATCGCCGACCGACCAGCCGGCCTTGGCCAGCGCCTTGCGCGAGGCGGGAATAGGCCCGGTGCCCATGATCTGCGGATCGACGCCAGCGGTCGCCCAGGACACGATGCGCGCCAGCGGCGTGATGCCGCGCTTTGCGGCTTCCGCCTCGGTCATCAGCAGCACGGCGGCGGCGCCGTCATTGATGCCGGAGGCATTGGCGGCGGTCACCGTGCCGTCCTTGTCGAAGGCCGGTCTCAGCTTGGTCATGGCGTCGATCGTGGCGCCGTGGCGGATGTATTCGTCCTGGTCGACTGTCGTGTCGCCTTTCTTGCCCTTGACGATGAAAGCCACGATCTCGTCTTTGAATTTGCCGGCCTTCTGCGCGGCCTCTGCCTTGTTCTGGGAGGCCAATGCGAGCCGGTCCTGGTCATCGCGGGTAATCTGGAACTGGCGAGCGACGTTTTCGGCGGTGTTGCCCATGTGATAACCATTGAAGGCATCCCAAAGCCCGTCCTTGATCATGGTGTCGATCATCTTGTAGTCGCCCATCTTGACGCCGGCACGCAGGTGCTGAGCGTGCGGGGCCAGCGACATCGATTCCTGCCCGCCGGCGACGATCACCCTGGCGTCGCCGGTGGCGATCTGCTGCATACCGAGAGCAATAGCGCGCAGACCTGAGCCGCAAACCTGATTGAGGCCCCAGGCCGTGGTTTCCTTTGGCAGGCCGGCATTGATAGACGCCTGGCGGGCGGGGTTCTGGCCCTGAGCCGCGGTCAGCACCTGGCCGAGGATGACCTCGTCGACCTCCGCCGGCTCGACGCCGGCACGGGACAGAAGCTCCTTGATGACCACGGCACCAAGCTCATGTGCCGGGGTGGCGGCAAAGGCGCCGTTGAAGGAACCGACGGGCGTGCGCGCCGCACTGGCGACAACGATGGCAGCGGACATGTTCTTCTCCAGACTTCGAGGTATCGAGTTTTGGTATCGTCAAGGGCTTTTCTTGCCCTTTCAATGATCCAAGTCAAACCGGAAATGAGCATGCCGGCCATGCGCCGCAAGCAGGTTGCGCATGGTCATGGAAACAGCCCGCCCATTGCTGCGCAGCATTTTTAGCCCGCCATGCAGCATTAATTGATCCCGCACTGCACAAACCGCTTGGAATTGCGACGCTTTTGCGCAATCCTTGAAAAGGCGCAATCGTTACCGGCAGCTTACACAAGTGCGCCGGTGTCCTGGGAGGATGCTGATGGCCGCGAAAGACGAACCGATTATCATCAAGAAATATGCCAATCGCCGCCTCTACAACACCGGCACCAGCACTTATGTGACGCTCGAGGACCTTGCCGAAATGGTCAAGAAGGGCGAGGAGTTCACCGTCCAGGACGCCAAGACCGGCGACGACATCACCCATCCGGTGCTGACCCAGATCATCTTTGAACTGGAGAACAAGGAGGGGCAGAACATGCTGCCGATTCCGTTCCTGCGCCAGTTGATCGCCTTTTACGGCGACCAGATGCAGATGATCGTGCCGAGCTTCCTCGAGCAGTCGATGATCGCCTTCTCAAAGGAACAGGAACGCTTCCGCGAGCAGATGAAGGGTGCCTTGGGCAAGTCGCCGATGGACATGATGAAGATCGCTACGCCGATCAAGGCGCTGGAAGAGCAGACGCGCCGCAACATGGAGATGTTCCAGAACGCCATGCGCCTGTTCACGCCCTTCCCACCCGCAGGCTCGAATGGCTCTTCCGCAGCGCCGGCGGAGCCGGCCAGGAAAGAAACGTCGGAAAAACCTGACGACCTTCAGGAATTGAAGGAACAGATCGCCGCCATGCAGCGCAAGCTCGACACGATGTCGTGATCGCCGGCCGACCAAACCCGGCCGAAATCTCTCAGCAGACCGTGTCAGAACATCTCCGCCTCGAATGAGGCTGAGGGACTCCGGCCACGCTATTTCGTCGTCACCGTCACCAGCGCGGTAACGGGTTTGCCGTCCACAAGAATGGGCTTGTGATGATCATCGGCAAGTAGCACACCGATCACGTGCTTGCCGGCGGCATCCGGACAATGGCCGAAACGAGCCCTGATAAGATCGCCGCTAAAGTCGCTGTTCATGCTGTTGTACGGTTTGCCGGGGATGTTGCAGGTATCTCCGGCGGGATCGATCTTCATATGCACGTGGCCGCATTGGCCGACGCCGTCGCATTCACCCGCTGGCAGCAGCGTGAAGTTGCTCCTAACGATGACGCCTATTGCCTTCTCGGGATCGGTACCGAGTTCGATGACCGAACCGGCCGCCGGCCAGACGATTTGCAGGGTTGGCCGATCTTCGGCCTGTGCAGACCCGAGCGACAGTAAAGAGAAAGCGAGGGCAGTCGTTGCGATGATGCGAGCCATGTTAACCTCCGTTGATGTGTAATCACTGATTACATATGAATCGCTTGGACGCAAGGAAATAATCGATGATTACATTTCGGCTTCATGCTATTGGGCAGGCATGACCAGCCAATCGGATTCTGGCGAAGCCGCCAACCCCAAACGCTATCATCACGGCAATTTGGTTGAGGCCTTGATCGCTGCAACCGTGGAGATCATCGAAGAGCGCGGAGCAGAGCATGTCTCCGTGCGTGAGGCCGCAAAGCGTGCCGGCGTTTCGCCCGGCGCGCCATTCCGGCATTTTCGGTCGAAAACAGCACTGCTGACCGCAGTCGCCGAACAGGCCATGAACCGGCTGACCGAAGCCGTTGCCGATGCACAGTCCAAAGTCGACAGCGCAGATCCCATCGTGGCCTTCGAAGCGATCGGACAAGGCTATCTGGAATGGGCGATCAGCAATCCGACGCATTTCCAGATCATCAGTTCTCGAACGCTGATTGATTTCGACGCGTCGGATAGTCTTCGTGGTCAGAATGAAGCCGTTCGCCGGAAGATGATCGACCTGCTGACCCAAGCGCAACAACAAGGTCGGCTTGCTCCGGACACCGACTTTGACCATCTGGTGCTTGCCGCGCGCGCGTTTGTCTACGGGTTGGCGCGCATGGCGATCGATGGTCATTTTCCGGAGTGGCATCCGTCCGAGCCGCCATCGCTCGCCGCGCGCAGAGCTCTCCATCTTTTCATGAGCCGGATTTCATCCAAAGCGCAGTCTCAGGAGCACGCCGAAGTGGCTACCCGGGATCGCTGACAAACTGTTTTCACACTGTCTGTCAGGCGCACAACTTCGAGTGAGGGTGTCCTCATTCATGACAAAAATTTCATGTCATCGCCAATCCGTGCCGCTGTTCTTGCGCCGCACGAGACATATATGTTGCACTGCAATATGCTCCCGTTAGCACCGTACTGAAGGATTTCGCCTTGCCCAGCAGAAAAACCGCCATCGTCACCGGTTCCACCTCGGGCATCGGCCTGGCCATCGCCCATGCGCTCGCGGCCGACGGCTGCAACGTCGTCGTCAATTCCTTTTCCGACACTGCCGACGACCAGGCCATCACCGATGCGATCGCCAAACATCACGGCGTGAAGACCGTCTATATCAAGGCAGACATGTCGAAGCCGGCCGAATGCGGGGCTTTGATCGAGAAAGCAGCCGAGACGTTCGGCTCGGTCGACATCCTGGTCAACAATGCCGGCATCCAGCATGTCGCGCCGGTGGAAGAATTTCCCATCGAGAAATGGGACGCGATCATTGCCATCAATCTGTCGTCGGCCTTCCACACCATCGCTGCCGCGATCCCGCTGATGAAACAAGCCGGCGGCGGCAGGATCGTCAACATCGCCTCGGCCCACGGGCTGGTCGCCTCGCCGTTCAAGTCGGCTTATGTCGCGGCCAAGCACGGCATCATGGGGCTGACCAAGACGGTCGCTTTGGAACTGGCGCACGACAAGATCACCTGCAACGCCATCTGCCCCGGCTATGTGCTGACGCCGCTGGTCGAGGCGCAGATCCCCGACCAGATGAAGGCCAACAAGATGGACCGCGACACTGTGGTCCGCGAGGTCATGCTCGAAAAGCAGCCGACCAAGGAGTTCGTCACGGTCGAGCAGGTTGCTGCTGCCGCGGTGTTCCTGTGTTCGGATGCGGCAGCGCAGATCAACGGCACGCATATTTCGGTCGACGGCGGCTGGACCGCCCAGTGAATTTGGCGCGCGGAACAAATCTGGCCGACAAATCAAGGGCAACGCCATGACGACGAACGGCAAGGTGGAGGAGCCCAAGAAGATCAACGTCGCGCTGCAGGGTGGCGGCTCGCATGGCGCCTTCTCCTGGGGGGTGCTCGACCAGCTGCTGGAGGACGGGCGGCTCGACATCGCGGCGGTTTCGGGCACCAGCGCCGGCGCCATGAACGCGGTGGCGCTGGCCGACGGCTTCGTCCGCGGCGGCGTCGAGGGCGCGCGGCGGAAGCTCGACGATTTCTGGCGCGCGGTGGCGCTGAAGGGCCGGTTCAGCCCGGTGCAGCGCATGCCGTGGGACGTGGCCTGGGGCAATTGGTCGATCGAGAACACGCCGGGCTATCTCTTTTTCGACACTATGTCGCGGGTGTTTTCGCCCTATGTCGCCAACCCACTCGGCCTCAACCCGCTGCGCGATGTGGTCGAACAGGAGATCGATTTCGGCAATGTGCGCGCCTGCAAGTCGATGGAGCTGTTCATCTCCGCGACCAATGTCGAGACCGGGCAGTTACGCGTCTTTTCCGATGGCGAGATCGACCTCGACACGGTGATGGCGTCGGCCTGCCTGCCACAGCTGTTCCGCGCCGTCGAGATCAAGGGCGTGCCCTACTGGGATGGCGGATATGGCGGCAATCCAGCGCTGTTCCCGTTCTTCAAGACGGCTGCCGCCGAGGACGTACTGTTGGTGCAGATCAATCCGGTGGTCCGCGAGGGAACGCCGAAGAGCGCCAACGAAATCCAGAACCGCATCGACGAGATCACCTTCAATGCCGGGCTGCTGCGTGAATTCCGTTCGATCGCCTTCGTCAAGGAACTGATTGCCGCCGGCCGGCTGCCGCATGGCGAATACCGCGACATCCGCATGCACCGCATTGATGCCGACGAGGCGTTCAAGGATCTGTCGGCATCGTCGAAGGTCAATGCCGAATGGGCGTTCCTGACCTATCTGCGCGACCTTGGCCGCACCGCCGCCAGCGACTGGCTGGAAGAGAATTACGACGCCGTCGGCAAGCGGCCGACACTCGATCTCTCCGGCGAACTCGACGACGGCTTCAAACCGGTGCGTGGTCCGGCACTGGGCCGGCGGGTGAAGGAGTTCCTAGCGGCACGCAAGAAGCCCGAGGCGGCGCGTCGCCGAGCCTGAGGCGTTTTGTTTGTCAGCTTTTTTGCAAGGCTAGATCGATCACCTTGATCAGCGCGGCCGCAGCCCGCCTCTGCTCGTCCGGATCGCTGGTGCGCATCTTCATGCCTTCCAGCCCGTCGAGCAGCATGTCGGCCAGCAATTTTGCCGACAAGCCCTTGGCGGTGAGATCGACGCCATTGCGTCCGGCCTCGCTCTGGATCGCTGCGGCGACATGCTCGGCAAACCGGCTGCGCCAGCAGCCGATCAGGTCGGCGAGACTCGACTTCATGTCAAGGAGTTCGGCGCCATGGGGCGAGGCGTGGACGGTGCGCGTCATCGAGATCAGCGCTTCGTCGATGGCCCGCATCGTGCGCTCGGCAAATGGTTCTTCGCCGGCGAGTGCCGTTTTCGCCTGCTCGAGCGAGCGGGAGAGCAGCATCAACGCAATGGCGCGATAAATATCGGTCTTGTTCTTGAACTGGAGATAAAGCGCCGGCCGCGACATGTCGGCGGCACGCGCAATGTCGTCCATGGTGGTGCGGGCGAAACCATAGGCCAGAAACACCTTCATCGCGCTGTCCAGAATGCGGGCGCGCTTGGGGTCGGTGGCGATGTCCTCGATCTCGATCATGGCGCGACTTTATCCTGCAAAAGCTCTGTTGACAAAATGACGTAATTTGTCAAGATGTATGAGGACGAAATGGCCGACCGGCCTTTTTGCCTCGGGCTGTGGACGACAACAAAGGGTATCCCCATGCGCCTCACCGTCGACGGGCAGGCATTCGACGTCAATGCCGATCCCGAAATGCCGCTGCTGTGGGCGCTGCGCGATCTCATGGGCAAGACCGGGCCGAAGTTCGGCTGCGGCATCGCCGCCTGCGGCGCCTGCACGGTGCATGTCGACGGCCAGCCGGTGCGCTCCTGTTCATTGCCGGTCGGTGAGGTCACCGGCGCGGTCACCACGATCGAAGGCATCGGCACCGAAGCCAGACTGCATCCGGTACAGCAGGCATGGCTGGAAGAGCAGGTCGCGCAATGCGGCTACTGCCAGGCCGGCCAGATCATGAGCGCGGTGGCGTTGCTCGACGAGGTTGCCGACCCGACCGATGCCGACATCGACGATGCCATGGGCGGCAATCTCTGCCGCTGCGGCACCTACCCGAAGATCCGCGCGGCGATCAAAAGAGCGGTCGTCCTCAAGACGGCGGGGATCTGACCATGGCCAGTGTCGGAAAGATCGCCCGCCGCACGTTTCTCATCGGAGCGGCTGCCATCGCGGGCGGCGTCGCCGTCGGTTATTATTACTACCGCAAGCCCTACCCGAATCCGCTGGAAGGCGACCTCGCCGCTGATGAAGCGACCTTCAACCCCTATGTGAAGATCGGCGCCGACAACACCATCACCATCGTCGCGCCGCGCGCCGAGATGGGCCAAGGCATCTCGACGACGCTTGCTGCCATGGTTGCCGAAGAGCTCGATGTCGGGCTCGACCAGATCAAGGTCGAGCACGGCCCGGCCTCCTACGCCTATTTCAATGCGGCGATCCTGGAAGAGGGCGGTCCGTTCGCCTTCTTTGACGAAAGCATGACCGCGGAAATAGTGCGCGCCGGCATGGGCGTGGTCGGAAAATTCCTCGCCCTGCAAGGCACCGGCGGCTCGGCCTCGACACTCGACGGTTTCGACAAGATGCGGCAAGCCGGCGCCACTGCGCGGCAGATGCTGATTGCAGCGGCCGCGCAAAAGCTCGGTATAGCTGCCGCCGATCTGGAAACGGCCAACGGCTCGATCCTGCACAAGGCGTTGGGCAAGTCGCTGACCTATGGCGCTGTCGCCGCGACCGCTGCGACGATGGCGCCGCCCGCGGAAATCAGGCTCAAGGACAAAGCCGACTGGAAACTGCTCGGCAAACCGCAAAAACGCATCGACATGCTGGCCAAGGTCACCGGGGCGCCGATCTTCGGCATCGACGTGACGCTGCCGGAGATGCTGTACGGCACGGTCAAGATGAGCCCGCGCTTCTGGGCCAAGCCGGTCAAGGCGGATTTCTCCAACGCCGAGAAAATGCCTGGCGTGATCAAGATCGTGCCGATCGACACGAATTACGGCCACGGCTTCGGCATCATCGCCGAAAACACCTGGGCGGCGTTCAAGGCGGCGGAGGCGATCGACGCCGAATGGGCCGATCCCGAATATCCGCTGGACAGCGCCGGCATTTCCGAGGTGCTGAAGCAGGCGCTCGGCACAAAAGGGTCGGTGATGCGCGACGATGGCGATGTCGATACCGCCTTCGCCGACGCGCCGCGCGAAAGGATCGTCAAGACCGACTATGCGGTGCCTTATCTGGCACATGCGACGATGGAGCCGATGAACGCCACGGCGCGGCTGAAGGACGGCGTCCTCGACATCTGGTGCGGCAACCAGGCGCCGACCTTGGTGCGGCAGCTTTGCGCCAATGCTGTCGGCATCGAGCAGGACAAGGTCAGCGTCCACACCACCTTCATGGGCGGCGGCTTCGGCCGACGTATCGAGGTGGATTATGCGCTCTGTGCCGCGCTGATGGCGAAAGAAACGGCAGGCCGGCCGATCAAGGTGATTTGGACGCGCGAGGAGGACATGCGCCACGATGCCTACCGGCCGGCTTCGGTCGGCAAATTCCAGGCGCGGCTTGGCAACGACGGCATGCCGGTCGCCGTCGACATGACAATCGCCTCGCCATCGCTGATAGCCAGCACCTTGCGCCGGCTGTTTCCCTCGATCCCGCCGCTTGGCCCCGACAAGTCCATTGCCGATGGGGCCTACGACCAGCCCTACACCATCCCGAATTACCGGGTCAGCGGCATTGCTGCGCCCGCCTCCATCCCGGTCGGCTTCTGGCGATCGGTCGGCTGCTCGATCAACGGCTTCTTTCATGAGGGCTTCATGGACGAGATCGCCACCGCCGGGAAAGTCGATCCGGTCGAACTGCGCAAGACGCTGATGGCTGCCTATCCGGCGGCGGTGAAAGTGGTCGAGAAGGTCGCCGCGATGGCGAAATGGGGCGAGGCGCTGCCCGCCGGCAAGGCCAAGGGGATGGCGTTCACGCTGTCCTTCGGCAGTTGGGTCGGCGAGATCGTCCAGGTCGCCGACACGCCGTCCGGAATCCGCATTGAGAAGGTGTGGATCGCCGCCGATGTCGGCACCGCGCTCGATCCTGATATCATCGAGGCGCAGCTCATCTCCGCCGCCATCTATGGCCTGTCGGCGGCGATGGGTCAGGAGATTACTTTCGCCGACGGCATGGTCGAACAGTCGAATTTTCACGACTACGACGCCATGCGCATCTTCCAGTGTCCGGCGTTCGAAGTCGCTATCCTGGAGAATTTTCACAAGATGGGCGGCGTCGGCGAAGTCGGCACACCGCCGGCGGCACCGGCACTCGCCAACGCCATCTTCGCACTGACCGGCAAGCGCATCCGGACACTGCCCTTGTCGAAGGAAGTGACCTTTGCATGAAATATTCCCATCATGCTGACAGCTGCTGCCATGCTGTTTCGATGGCGCCTCCCCAGCGGCAGAGGAAAGCCAAGGCACGGCACCGATGACGTCGATGCAGCCAAGGGTTTGTCCGAGGGACGCGGTCTAGCGGTTGCTTTCGCATCCGCACTGCGCCGAATGCGATGTTCGCAGACGAACGGCTGCGCTGGTCCGGCGCGCCTCACGGCGGCGGGCGCATCCTGTCCAGCGAAGTATTACCCATCAACTTTTCTGACTATATTGCGGTGCAACTTTGATGTAGAAGCTCGTTCGCCGATCACGGCAAGTTGAACACGGCCTTGCGCGCACCCATATCGGCGACGCGCCGAGTTAGAAGACGCGGCCTGGCCGAACCCCGCGCACTGGAAAAACGACGATGCCGAAATACAGGTTTCACAAGCTTGCAGCCATTGTTGTGCTTGTCGGGTTCGCTGCATGGATGGTGACGGGCGAGTTCTCGTCCGTCGGCAGCGCGGCCGCCGACAACGAACCCAAGGCGGGGGAGGTCGAGCAGCCAAAGGCGGCTGACGCCGGCAAGGCCAAGCCCGCTGAGGCAGAGCAGCCCAAGGCGCCGTTGCGCACCGTCGCGATCATAACCCCGCCTAGGCGTACCTATGCGCGCGCCATCCGGATTTCCGGACTGACCGAAGCTGACAAGCGCGCGGTCCTGGCGACGCGCGTCGCCGGCGTCATCGACAAGCTGCCGGTCAAGCAGGGACAGCGCGTCAAGACCGGCGACCTCGTGCTGATGTTGGCAGCCGAGGAAAAGCATTCGGCGGTCAGCAACGCCAAGCAGCTTCTGGTTCAGCGTCAGGCCGAACTCGATGCAGCATTGCGGCTGATGAAAACGGGCAATCTGCCCAAGCTGCAGCTCGATACGGCTCGCTCCAACCTGACGCTAGCCCAGTCGCACCTGGAAGCCGCGCAGGCCGAACTCGACCGCAACGAGGTGAAGGCGCCGTTCGACGGCGTTATCGACCGGGTACCGGTGGAGCTTGGCAGTTCCGTGATGCAGGGCGGCGAAGTGGCGACCATTCTGAGCCTCGATCCAGTGATCGCCCGCGGCGAGGTCAGCGAACGTGATCTCGGCTATCTGAAGATCGGCGACAAGGCGAATGTACGGTTGGTTAGCGGCCAGAATGTCGAGGGCACCGTGCGCTATATCAGCCGCGACGCCTCGTCCGCCACCCGCACCTTCCGCGTCGAGATCGCAATCTCCAATCCCGAGGGCACTATTCCGGCCGGGATGACCGCTGAGATCGCGCTGAGCGCGCAGCCGACCGACGCTGTCATGCTGCCGCGCTCCGTGGTGACGCTCGGCGACAAGGGCGACCTCGGCATCCGCGCCGTCGACAAGGACGACAAGGTCGTGTTCTTCCCGATCGACCTGGTCGACGACACGCCAACCGGCCTGGTGCTCGGCGGCATTCCTGCCGATGCGCGCATCATCGTCGCCGGCCAGGAACTGGTGAAGGAAGGCGAAGTGGTCAAGCCGGTCGAGGCCGACCAGGCGACCATCCAGAAGCTGTTGGGCGAAGCGACGGCCGGGACGCAGTAATCATGGATATCGTCAAACTCGCAATCAGCAATGCCCGGCTGACCATTTCGGTCCTGGTGTTCCTCATCCTTGCGGGTGCGGTCGCCTACCAGTCGACGCCGAAGGAAGCGGAACCCGACGTTCCGATTCCCATGATGTATGTCAGCCTGATCTATCAGGGCATCTCGCCCGAGGATTCGGAGCGCCTTCTGCTGCGGCCGATGGAAGCCAAGCTGAAGAGCCTCAAGGGTCTCAAGGAGATGCGCTCGGCCGCCTTCCAGGGCGGCGGCTATGTGCTGGTCGAATTCCACCCGCAGACGGATCTGGCGACGGCGTTGCAGGACACGCGCAGCAAGGTCCAGGACGGCAAGGCCGACCTGCCGCAGGCAGCCGAGGAGCCTGTAGTCTCCGAAGTCAACGTCTCCGAATTCCCCGTCCTTGTCGTGACGCTGTCGGGCGAGGTGCCCGAGCGTATGCTCACGGCTGCGGCGCGCGAGTTGCGCGACCGCATCGAGGAAGTGCCGGGCGTGCTGGAAGGCGCGCTGCAAGGTGCGCGGGATGATCTCGTCGAAGTCGTCATCGATCCGATGAAACTGTCTTCCTACGGGCTGCAGCTTGAGCAGCTGATCGGTGCGGTCGGCGATTCCAATAGTCTTGTCGCCGCCGGCAACATCGAAGGATCCGAGGGCAAATACGCGGTCAAGGTGCCGTCGCTGATCGAGACGCCGGAGGACGTGGCGGCGCTTCCGATCGTCGCTGGCGCCAATGCCGTGGTGCAGGCCAAGGATATCGCCACCGTCCGCTCCACCTTCAAGGACGCCGAGACGGTGACCCGTCTCGACGGCAAGCCGGCAATCGCCATCGAGGTGAAGAAGCGCATCGGCTCCAACCTGATCGACACGATCGCCCAGGTGAGGACCGTGTCCGATGCATTCATAAAGACCATGCCGGAAGGCATGCACGTCACCTACACGCAGGACAAGTCGGTCTTCGTCAACCAGTTGCTCGGCGATCTGCAGAACCACGTCATGATCGCCGTGATCCTGGTGTTCATCGTCATTCTCTATGCACTGTCGGGCCGTGCCTCGCTGCTGATCGGACTGGCCATCCCATCGTCCTTCCTGATCGGCATCCTGCTGTTGGCGATGATGGGTTACACGATCAACATGATCGTGCTGTTCAGCCTCATCCTGGCGGTCGGCATGCTCGTCGACGACGCCATCATCGTCACCGAATTCGCCGAACGGCGGATGAGCGAAGGCATGCCGAAGGCGGAGGCCTTCGCGCTTGCCGCCAAGCGCATGGCCGGTCCGGTCATCGCCGCAACGATGACGCGCATCGCCGCCTTTTCGCCGCTGCTGTTCTGGCCGGGCATCATCGGCGACTTCATGAAATACATGCCGATCACGCTGATCGTCACACTCTCGGCCTCGATGCTTTATGCACTGGTCTTTGCACCGGCGCTGGGCGCCTTGTTCGCCAAGGCGCCGCCGCATCACGAGAATGACAACCGCGACGGCTGGTACATGGCCGTGGTCAAGCAGGCGGTGCGCTTTCCCATCACCGTGCTTCTGCTCACCGTCGGCCTTTTGTTCGGCGTCGGCTTTGCCTATTCGAAATACGGCGCCGGCGTCGAGTTTTTCCCGAATGTCGAGCCTGACTACGGCCTGCTCTATGTGCACGCCCGCGGCAACCTTTCGCTCGCCGAAATGGATGCCGCCACGAAGACCGCCGAAAACCGGCTTCTCGGCTGGCCGGGCGTGAAATCGGTCTATACCCGGGTCGGCAAGACGCAAGGCGGCGGCCAGGACATTCCTGAAGACGTGGTTGGCGTGATCCAGTACGAGTTCGTCGACTGGCGCGAGCGCAAATCGGCGAACGCGATCCTGGACGAACTGCGCGGCGTCATGGCCGGCATTCCCGGCGTCGACGTCGAGGTTCGTGTGCCCGAGGCCGGCCCGCCCACCGGCAAGCCGATCCAGATCAGGCTGTCAGCCGTCGATCCGAAGGGCCTCGACGACAAGGCGCGCGCCGTCGCCGCCCGCATTGCCAAGGTGCCCGGCGTCATCGACATTTCCGACGGCCTGCCGCCGCCCGGCGTCGACTGGGCGCTCGACGTCGATCGCGCCAAGGCGGCGCAATACGGCATCAGCCCGACCTCGGTCGGAACGGTTGTGCAACTGGTGACGAACGGGCTGAAGCTCAGTGAATACCGGCCAGCCGGTGCTGACGACGCCGTCGACATCAGGCTGCGTCTGCCCGAGGACCGGCGCACGCTGTCGACACTCGATGACCTCAGGGTGCAGACTTCGCAAGGGTCGGTGCCGATCTCGAATTTCGTCGTGCGCAAGCCCGAGCCGACCGTCGGTATCCTCAACCGCATCGACGGCGCGCGCACGGTGGTCGTCCAGGCCAATGTCGCCGCCGGCGAGCAAGTCGCTTCTGTCCAGCAGCAGGTCAGCCAGGCTGTCGCCGATATGGATCTCGGCAGCGGCATACGCTGGAAGCTCGCCGGCTCGAACGAGGACAGCGCCGAGGCCAGTGCCTTCCTCAGCAAGGCCTTCGGTGCGGCGATCTTCCTGATCTTCCTCGTGCTCCTGATGCAGTTCAACAAATTCACCAGCGTCTGGCTGGTGCTGTCCTGCGTGGTCATGGCGACGGTCGGCGTGTTCCTGGGATTGCTGTTGACTGGAGAGGCGTTCGGCATCGTCATGTCAGGCATCGGCGTCATCGCGCTGGCCGGTGTGGTGGTGAACAACAACATCGTGCTGATCGACACCTATGACCGGCTGCGCGAAGAAGGCTGGGACAAGATGGACGCGGTGCTGCAGACCTGCCGCGAACGTGCCCGCCCGGTCGTGCTGACGGCGGTATCGGCGATCCTCGGCGTGCTGCCGATCGCTTTCGGCCTCGGTCTCGAAATCTTCCATCACGAGACGACGATCAACGCGCCGTCGACGCAATGGTGGATTTCACTGTCGTCGGCGATCGTCTTCGGCCTGTCCTTCGCCACCTTGCTGACGCTGGTGGTGACACCGGCGATGCTGATGGTGTTCACGCGTAGTAAGAACAGCCGCTTCTATGCATTCTTCCGTCGAATGTTCCGGCGCGGCAAGACAGTCGGTGCGACTGTCGAGACATCCGCAAGACCGGGCTCGCTTGACGAGCCGGCGATCGCCTTCCCGAAGGCCGCCGAATAGGCCAACTTTGCTTGGAGTGCCGCGCGTATTTTGATCGCGCAAAGAAAAGGCCGCCGGGAACAACCCGGCGGCCTTTTGCATTGTCCTGCCATGCGACACCTCAAAGCGGGGAGTTTCTCATGACGCTCAGCACCATTCTCGTCATCATTCTGATCCTCATTCTGATCGGCGCGGTGCCGGCATGGCCTCATTCGCGTTCCTGGGGTTATGGTCCCTCCGGCATTGTCGGCGTCATCCTGATCGTCCTCTTGGTGTTGCTGCTGATGGGCAGGATTTGACCCGGAGTTTGGTGTGCACGAATGCTACAGCGCTGCGCGTCCTTTTGGACTCACAGCGCTGTAGCATTTGATTTTGCGCATGGTCCTTTCCGAGCCTTCGGCTCAGATCATGCGTTGGGTAATGGCCGCTTTCCGTTTCAGGCAGCTTCCGAAACGCCATCAATCGTGGCGACACCGATATCATCGAGAGCCGCTGCCACCGCCTTGTCCAACGGCGTATGCGGGATCGTACCGATGATGCCTTCCAGCCTTGCCGAGGTCAGCTGGTGTGGCTCGAAGCGGAGATAGGACATCGAGACGAGCTCGCGCCACATCGCCACGAACGGACTGCCGGCGCGCAGCACCCACCACGGCATCGACGTCAGTTTCAGCGCGCGCCCGAGCGCCTGCTCCGCGGCCGCCTTGATCTCCAGATCGGTAACGGCGTGGCCGGGAAAGTTCAGCGCCTCGTAGGCGCCGAGCTTGGCGAGATTCTCAGTCAGTCCAACGAAAGCCTTGGCCATATCAGGCAGATAGGCCCATTCATGCACGAGATCGGCCGGCCCGGGGGCGGTATAGACGCCCTTGTCCATCTTGGCGGCCACCATCAGATCGAACCACGATCCGGTGCCGGTGCCGCCGAAGAAATCGCCGGCTCGCAGCAGAATGGTGCGCACTCGGCCTGCTTCGGCCTCGCGGCGAAAGAGGTCTTCCATGGCGACGCGGATGCGGCCCTTTTCCGTCGTCGGGTGGAATGGCGTGTCTTCGGTGATGACCGCCGGCATCGGCGAGCCGTAATTGTAAACGCTGCCGGGAGCGAGGTGCAATGCGTGGTTCGCCCGGCACGCGGCCATGACGTTCTCGGCCATCGGCAGGCACTTGCCCCAGTCGGTGTAGGTCGGGTTGAGGCCGTTGAAGATGATGTCGACGCCTTCGGTGGCGCGGATAAGCGCTTCGCGATCGAGCCCGTCGCCGGCGACGGCTGTGGCGCCGGTGAGTTCTGCCGGTATCTTGCCGCTGCGGGTGATGGCGCGGACATCATAGCCGGCGTCGATGAAGGCCTTGGAAACCACGCGGCCGAGCCGGCCATTGGCACCCAGAATTGCGATCTTGGTCATGTTTCGTCTCCGTGTTTGCGTTACGGTCACAATATGATTCGCCCGCAAACGAATGGAAATTGACTGAATTCGGCGATCTGATATTCAGTTTTGAATGGAAATCGACTGGAATCTGATCAAGAGCTTCGTCATCGTGGCGGAAACCGGCAGCCTGTCCGCTGCCGCGCGCAAGCTGGCTGCAAGCCAGCCGACGCTCGGCCGCCATATCGCCGAACTGGAGCAGGCGCTCGGCGTCACCCTGTTCCGGCGCGGGCGGCGCGGCTATGCGCTGACGGAAGCCGGCAGCACGCTCTACGAACGCGGTCGGGCGGTAAGCGAGCAGGCGAGCGCCTTTTCGCTATTGGCGCTGGGATCGGTCGAGGCGATCGAAGGCACGGTGCGCATTGCCGCCAGCGAGGTGGTGGCTGCCTATGTCCTGCCCGAGATGACGGCGCGGCTGGGCGCTGAGGAACCCGGCATCGAGGTCGAGATCGTCGCGTCGAATCAGGTCGAGAACCTTTTGCGCCGTGATGCCGACATCGCCATCCGCATGGTCAAGCCGGCGCAGAACGAATTGGTGGCGCGCAAGGTGACTGACATTCCGCTCCGCGCCTGCGCGGCAAAATCCTATCTCGACAGGCGTGGCCGTCCGCGCGAGCCCGGCGATCTTCCCGGCCACGACCTGATCGGCTTCGACCGCAGCGATGAGATCATTCGCGGCTTTGCCCAGTTCGGCGTCCCGCTCACCCGCAATGCCTTCCGCTTCAGGACCGACAACCAAATCGTGCTGTGGGAGGCGGTGCGGGCGGGAAACGGCATCGGCTTCGGCCAGGAACCGCTGGCCGATCGCGATCCGCTGGTGGAGACAGTGCTGCCGGGCCTCGCGCTGCCGACGCTGCCGGTATGGCTGGCCATGCATCGCGACGTACGCACCAGCGTGCGCATCCGCCGTGTCGCGGATTTCCTCTATGAGGAGTTGAAGCGCTATTCGGCCGGTGCTGCGTCGGGCGCGAATTCGGCGCGGTGAGCGAGCCCGGCCATCAAAAATACGACGACGAGCAGCCCCGACAAAGCGACGAAGATCGGACTGAAGCTCGAGTGCTCGGCGATGAAGCCGATCGCCGACGGCGCCACCAGAATGCCGGAATAGCCCATCGTGGTGACGACGCTCATACCGGTGCCGGACGACATGCCTTCCTGGTTGCCGCCGGCCGAAAACAGGATCGGCACCATATTGGCGATGCCGAAGCCGCAAAAGGCAAAAGCTGAGATGGCGAGCCAGGGCGAGGGCGCCAGCCCGGCCACCAGCATGCCGGCGGCGGCGATAAGGGCCGAGACGCGCAGCGTCGTTACGGCACCGAAACGGTTGCGGACCCCGTCGCCAACGAAGCGCATGACGGCCATGACGCCGGAAAAAGCGGCGTAAGCCAAACCAGCTATGGCGAGGTCGGTGCCGAGTTCCAGTTGCAGGTAAAGCGCCGCCCAGTCGAGCACCGCACCCTCGGAGATCATCGTCATCAGCGCCATCAGCCCGACCAGATAGACCAGCGGATTTCCAGGCAGCGCGAATTTGCGATGTCCGGTAATCCCCGATGATCCTTGGGGCGGCTTGCCCTCGGCGATCAGGTAGCGGACTGCCACGGCGATCACGGCAAAGGCAATAGCCGTCACCACCGCCGCATGGGCGAGATGGCCGTAATTCTGGATGGCGAAGCCGCCGAGAGCGCCACCGGCGAAACCGCCAAGGCTCCAGAAGCCGTGCGAGGACGACATGATGGCGCGGGACAACCGCCGTTCCACCGTGACCGCATTGGCGTTCATGGCGACATCCATGCCGCCGATCGAAGCGCCGAAGATGAACATGGCGATGGCCGCCAGCGGCACGTTGGGGGCAAGCGCCACAACCAGCAGGCCGAAACTGCCGATGAGACCGAACCAGCGCAGCACGCTGCGCGAACCATGCCTGGAGATCAGGTGGCCGCACCAGGTCATGGCCGTGACCGCGCCGGCGCCGAACAGCAGGATCAGCAGGCCGAGCGTGAATTTGCTGATATCCAGCCGGGTCAGGACCACCGGGATCTGCGGCGCCCAGGCGCCGGTCAGAAAACCATTGGCCAGGAAGATGGCCCCCACGGCCCATCGTCCACGAATGGCGGTCTGCATGATTTTTAGCGTGTCCATCGTGTAGGGTCCGGTGCGAAAATAGGTTCGCGCGGCAAATTAGATCGATTCAATCTTCAGTCAAGCGCTCGCTCTTGGAAGTGCTTGGGCCAAGCGGCTCGCTTGAATCCGAGGTTGATGAGAGCCGATCGGGACAGGGTTTTTTGTTCGACCATGATCTTGTCCGAAAACCGGATTCCACTTTTCGGGATCGTGGTCTTAATGATCCCTGGGGCGTCTTGCCTCGAACTCCGCCTTCTTGGCATCGGAGGCCTCGGTCTGGTTGAGCGCCTGCCATTCGGCATAAGGCATGCCATAGATGATCTCGCGCGACTGGTCCTTGCTGAGATCGACGCCCTCGGCCTCCGCGGCGTCGCGATACCAGTTGGAGAGGCAGTTGCGGCAGAAGCCGGCGAGGTTCATCAGGTCGATGTTCTGCACGTCCGTGCGTTCGCGCAGATGCGCAACCAGCCGGCGGAAGGCGGCGGCTTCGAAATCGCGTCTTTGTTCGTCGCTGAGTTCGGTCATCGAAACCTCCTTACAGCGGCCCGGTGCGCGAGCCGAATCGTTTGACCTGATGTATATCGGGACGGCGGTTGATAGCGTCAACGACCGGCGCCAGCCGTTCGGCCCAGGCGACCGCATCCTGCCGATCGGCGATCAGGTCCTGACGGATTTCGATCAGCGCATGGGCAAAGCCGTTGACGATGGCATGCCTGAACATGGTGTCGCCGCGCAATGCGCCGTCATAGGGCTGGTTGTCGCCAACGATAAGGCTTTTGTCCTCGGCGAGCATGTCGATCAGCGGTCGCGCCACCCGGTCGTCGCGATCCCACAAGACACCAATATGCCAAGGGCGCACGAATCCCTGCATGAAAGGGGTGAAGGAATGTATCGACAAGATGAAGGGGGCGCTTGCGGAAGCCTGCGCCACCGAGGCGATCATGGCGCCGACGGCATCGTGATAAGGCCGATAGAAGCGGTCGAGCCGCCTTTCACGTTCCTTCAAGGCAAGTGGATAATTTCCCGAAATGACGGTGCCGTCATAGAGTTGGCGGATCAGCGTCGGATCGTCTTCGCCGCGATTGGGATCGATCAGAAGTCGCGAAAAATTGGCGAGTACTGCCGGCACGCCGAGAAAAGCCGCCAATTCGCGCGTCACCGTCTCGACACCGATGTCGTAGGCGATATGGCGGTCGAATTCCGCCGCCGGCAAGCCGAGGCTGCCATACTCTTCCGGCAAGTCGCGACGGGCGTGATCGGCCAAAAGCACGATGCCTCGCTTGCGGTCGCCCTCGACGATGTCGAAAGGCGCGAAAACTGTGGATCGGGTCATCGGCGGGAAATGGTCTGTTCGCTGGCTTCCTGGGAGGATGGTATCGTCTTTCCCACGAAGGGGACGATTACGCAATGCCGTCGTTTGGCCACGGTTTCTGCGGAAATCTGGCAGAAGGCGACAGACCGTGCGCGGAAGCCTTTCTAAATCGATTGGAATTGAGCAAAAGGGCGCGTTGACATGCGCCCGGACTTTTCCGAAAAGGGGCGTTGAGAGATGCAAATGTGGTTCTTGAGGGATTTCAGGATGGGTTCCGCCGGCAGGCCGCGCGTGCGCTATGCCTTCGCCATGCCGCTCCTGACCCTTGCTGTGGGCCTCGCCGCGATGCTTGCTGCCTCGCCGGCGCGCGCCGATTTCCGTGTCTGCAACGCCACGCAGAACCTGGTCGGCGTCGGCATCGGCTATCGCGCCAAGGCCGGCTGGATCACCGAAGGCTGGTGGCACATCGAAGGATCGAGCTGCAAGACGTTGATTGAAGGGCCGCTGTCATCAAGATTTTACTATCTTTATGCAGAAGACGCCGAGCGCGGCGGGCGCTGGGATGGCCCGATCAACATGTGCGTGGCCGAAAAAGAGTTCAAGATCGCCGGCGTTGCCGATTGCGTCGCCCGGGGCTTCCAGCGCGCCGGATTCCAGGAATATGACACGGGCGAGCAGGCAAGCTGGATGGTCCAGCTGACCGATGACCCCGCAACGGGGGGCGTTCCAGCCGCCCCGGGAACAAACAGTCAATGAGACGCAGCCGCAAGGTCAAGATACTCGCCACCATCGGTCCGGCCTCCTCCTCCGAGGACATGCTGAAGAAGCTCTTCGAAGCCGGCGCCGACGCGTTTCGCATCAATATGAGCCACACCGATCATGAATTGATGCACACACTTGTCGGTCGCATCCGCGCTGTCGAGAAAGCAGTCGGCCGGCCGATCGGTATTCTCGCCGACTTGCAGGGGCCCAAGCTGCGCGTTGGCAAATTCGCCAGCGGCAAGGAGGCGCTGACACTCGGCCAGACTTTCACGCTTGACGACAATCCCGAGCCCGGCAATTCGACCAGGGTCTATTTGCCCCACCCCGAAATCCTGAGATCGGTCGAGGCCGGTGACCGCCTTTTGATCGACGACGGCAAGCTCGAGCTGAAGGCGGTGAAGAGCGACGGCAAGGCGATCGTCTGCACCGTCGTCGCCGGCACCAGCATCTCCGACAAGAAGGGCGTCAGCCTGCCCGACACCGACCTGCCGGTCGGCGCGCTGACCGAAAAGGATCGCAGGGACCTCGATGCGGTGCTGGCCGCCGGCGTCGACTGGGTGGCGCTCTCGTTTGTCCAGCGGCCGGAGGATCTGGCGGAAGCGCGCAAGATCGCGCGCGGCCGGGCGCTCATCATGGCCAAGATCGAAAAGCCGCAGGCCGTCGCCCGGCTGGCCGAGATCATCGAACTTTCGGACGCACTGATGGTTGCCCGCGGCGATCTCGGCGTCGAAATGCCGCTCGAAGCCGTGCCCGGTATCCAGAAGCAGATCACCCGCGCCGCGCGCCGCGCCGGCAAGCCGGTGGTGATCGCCACGCAGATGCTGGAATCGATGATCACCGCGCCGGTGCCGACCCGCGCCGAGGTGTCGGACGTCTCGATCGCCGTGTTCGAAGGCGCCGATGCCATCATGCTCTCGGCGGAGTCCGCGGCCGGCGCCTACCCGGTCGAGGCGGTGGCGATGATGAACCGCATCGCCAGCAAGGTCGAAACCGACCCGACCTATGCCGGCATCATCAATGCGCAGCGTTCGGAGCCGGAAGCGACCGGCGCCGACGCCATCTCGCTTGCCGCCCGCGAAATCGCCGAGACGCTGAAACTGTCGGCGATCATCAGCTATACGGCGTCCGGCACGACCGGCCTGCGCGCCGCTCGCGAGCGGCCGCAGGTGCCGATCGTCGCACTGTCGCCGATCGTCAACACGGCGCGGCGGCTATCGCTTTTGTGGGGCACGCATTGCGTCGTCTCGCCCGACGCCATCGACCTCGACGACATGGTCGACCGCGCCTGCCGCATCGCTTTGGACGAGGGGTTCGGCAAGCCGGGCGACCGGGTCATAATCACGGCCGGCGTGCCGCTGAGGACGCCGGGCTCCACCAACATGCTGCGCATCGCCTATGTCGGGTCGGAGGTGCAGGCCAGACGCTAGGCCGCTCACACTGGGCGGATTCGCGGCAGGGAGAGGTCCTGTTCTCCGTGTCGCGACCATTGGAGGCCACATGAGCAAAGACCATGCGGGCGTCTGGACCCGAACGTCGAGGGTCATCGAAGCCCGGCCCGAAGACGCCTACGCGGCCTTCACGGATCCGACCGCGCTCGTCGCCTGGGTGCCGCCGGCTGAGATGACGGGCGTCATCCACGAATTCGACGCGCTTCGGCGAGGTTGCTCTAAATCGGCGCGAGTTCGGCTTCCGGCGCTTTGATGTCGGCGCATTTGCCGGCGCCGTAGGTGTCGTTGGCGACCCTGACTTCCACGGCCTTCGCCATTGCCTGAAGGTCCACCTCCTTGCCGGCGACCTTTTCGATCGCGCCGACGACGAGATCGGGCGCGATCCAGTCCGGCTTGTGGCCGAGATTGTGGACCCAGATCAGCTCGGCGCCGGCGATGTCGCGGACGAGGCCGACCGAATGGATCATTGCATAGACCACCTTGTCGCGGTCGCCCGAGATGACCACAGTCGGCGCCTTGATATCGCGGTAGTGCGGCGCGGCATCGAGCGTGTAGCGATAAAGCCCGGCGACATCGGTGGCGTTGGCACGAAAGGCGTTCGGCCGAAGCACCAGCGGGATCGAGACCTCGGCGACATAGCCGTCCGGCACCTTGTTGGGGGCAAAGACGCAGGCGATGGCGGTATTCATCTGCAGCGTTCCCGACGGATAGGTCAGCGTTTCGGAAAACAGCCGGCCGACGATCGGAATGGTCGTCAAATTGTAGTACCAGGCGGTCGCGCCGCCCGGCCAGGGATGGGTGGCGGGCGCCATGAACACCAGGCCGAGCGTCTTGTCGGGATGCTCGCGGCCGAAGGCGGTGGTCACCGAGCCGCCGAAGGAATGGCCGGCGATAATGGCTTTCCCGATGCCGAGATGGTCCATCAGAGCTGCGATGGTGCTGGCCTGTGCCGATGGGGTCTCGTTGTTGCCGGGGCCGCGTCCCGACCAGCCTGCACCCGGGCGGTCGAAGAACAGCATCTCGGCACGGCCTTCCAGCAAGGACCTCAGCGGCAGCATCTGATCTCTGAGATTGGCGCTGGCGCCGTGGATGAAGACGATCGGCGGCAGTTCGGCGTTTTTCCGCGCCGGAACGTGAACATAGTGGATGCGGGCACCGTTTATATCCGCGAAGTCGCCGATCGGCGGATTGCGGCGCTCGATCAGCCATGAACCGGCGAGGGTGACACCTGCAAGGGTGAACACAAGCGCCATGAGGAAGACGAGCGCGGCGAAGATCAGGTTCATGGGGAGAGGTACGGACCGGAGCGAAATTAGTTCACAGTCTAGCTAAAGCGACTTTCACTCAAGTGGAATTGTCCGCCAACCGGGAAATCAAATTCCTTCGCCGGCAAGTTCTTCCGAAAGCGTGCCGACTTGATCCTGGGCGCTGCGCATCATCGGATAGATGCCGAGCACGCGCTGCCAGGCTTCCAGCGCCGACTGCTTGTGGCCGGTTACGGCCATGATCTGCGCCAGGCCGGACAGTGCGCCAAAATGGCGCGGCTCGAGCTGCAACGTGCGGTCGATGTCCGACATCGATTTTCCAAAGTTATTCATCATGAAATGTACTGTGGCGCGCCGGTTCCAGCCTTCCGCATAGGCCGGTTGCAATGTCACCACCTGGTCGAGAAAATCGAGTGCCACGTCGAATTGCTTGTCTTCGATCGCCTTTTGCGACCATTGCATCATCAGGTCGATCGAGGCGCTGCCGGATTGCGACCACTCGTGCGAGATGCGAGCGGCGATGCGCTCGGCGGCCTTTTCATTGCGCTGGCGCTTCAGGTCGACGAACAGCTGGTCGAGCCTTGCCTCCCTAGTCGTGGCAACCGGAGGGGCGACCGCATCGTCCGCCTGAGCCGGAAGCGGGGCGAAACCGAAAAGAAAAAGCGCCGCGAAGAATGCAAAGAGAATCCGCATGGCCAGGAATCTAACCCCGGACAGCAGATCGTCAAACTGAATTTAGCGTGAAAGGGCCGGCAGGCCGGCAAATTACATCATGCAGGCGCGGAGGCAGGCGCCTCCACGCGAAAGACTCAACCCTGACGCGCCTTGTAGCGCGGAGCGGTCTTGTTGATGATGTACACGCGGCCCTTGCGGCGAACCAGCTGGTTGTCGCGGTGACGCGCCTTGAGCGCCTTGAGCGAATTCTTGATCTTCATGGTCTTGCCCGTCGGTCTGGGCCCGCTTGGGCCGAACTATTAAGGCGCGCTCGGAAAGCGCGCCTCTCAACTTGTGCGTGGCTCATAAACGAGGAGCCTTGTCCGTGTCAACCGCAAGCGCGCTTCATAGATGAAGCTGGTGCGGCGGATTTTGAGTTCCTGCTCTACCGACGGCGTTAGAGCGGTGCCGTCCTATAGTCTCAACGGTGACGGGTCATTCGCGTAAAATGGCCCATCTTGCGGCCGGGGCGCGCCTCGGTCTTGCCGTAGAGATGCAGCATCAGATCGGGCTCGGCGAGCAGGGCCGGGACGCGCAGGATATCGTCGCCGATCAAGTTTTCCATGACGCAGTCGAAATGGCGGCCGGGATTTCCCAGCGGCAGGCCGGCGACGGCGCGAATGTGCTGCTCGAACTGCGAGACGATGCAGGCGGCCTCAGTCCAGTGGCCGGAATTGTGAACGCGCGGCGCGATCTCATTGGCCAGCAGCGCGCCGTCGGCGAGGACAAAGAACTCGATGCCGATGACGCCGACATAATCGAGCGCCGCAAGTATTCTTGCTGCCGCCGCCTGCGCTGCAGCGGCGGTTTCGGACTCTATCTTGGCCGGCAGGGTTGAGCTGTGCAGGATGCCGTTGCGGTGGACGTTTTCTGCCGGATCGTAGGCGGCGAGCGAACCGTCCATGCCGCGCGCCGCGATCACCGAAATCTCGCGTTCGAAGTCGACGAAGGATTCAAGGATCAGCGGCACGTTGCCCATCGCCTCGCAGGTGCCGGCAAAGCCGCCCGTTTCCATGTTGCGGAAGACGCGCTGACCCTTGCCGTCATAGCCCATGCGCCGCGTCTTCAATATGCCGCTGCCGTCGAACTTTTTCAGCGCCGCCGTCAATTCGTCGTCATTGTCGACGGGACAGAAATCCGCGGTGGGAATGCTGATGCCGTTGAGAAATTTCTTCTCCGCCACCCGGTCCTGCGCCACGTCAAGTGCGCGCGCCGGCGGATAGACCGGGACCGTAACGGCGAGCGCGCTGGCAGCCATGACCGGCACGTTCTCGAACTCGTAGGTGACGATGGCGCTGACTGCAGCCAGTTCGGCGAGCGCAGCCGTGTCGTCGTAGGCGGCGGTGATCTGCCGGTTGGCGACCTGTGCCGCCGGGCAATCCGGCTGCGGTTCCAGCACGACTATGCGGTAGCCGAGGCGGGCGGCGGCCATGGCCAGCATGCGGCCGAGCTGGCCGCCGCCGACGATGCCGATGGTCGATCCCGCGGGCAGGCTCATGGCGTGTCCGTGGGCTCGGCAGCGACCCTGGCGGTCTGGGCGGCGCGCCACGCATCGAGCCGGGTAGCGAGCTTTTCGTCGGTTAGCGCCAGCACGGCCGCAGCCAGAAGGGCGGCATTGGTGGCGCCCGCCTTGCCGATAGCCAGCGTGCCGACCGGAATGCCGGCCGGCATCTGCACGATGGAGAGCAGCGAGTCCTGCCCGGAAAGCGCCTTCGATTCCACCGGCACACCGAAAACCGGGAGCGGCGTCATCGCCGCCGTCATCCCGGGCAGGTGCGCCGCACCGCCGGCGCCGGCGATGATCACCCGAAAACCGGCGGCCTTGGCGCCCTTGGCAAAGTCATAGAGGCGGTCGGGAGTGCGATGAGCCGAAACGATCAGCCGCTTGTGCGGGATGCCCAGTGCCTCCAGCGTTTCGGCGGCGTGGCGCATCGTCGCCCAGTCGGACTGGCTGCCCATGATGACGGCGACGTCGGCGCGGTGATCGTCCAAGCTTCTGCTCCCGGCGGCAAAGGCGCGCATTAGCGGAATTCGGGATCGACGGCAAGGACGTGGTGCCTCTGCGCAGCATTCGGGCGCGAGGCACCATCATTACCTAATCCGGCCAGCGCAAGGCGCCGGCGCTATCCTTGCGGGCGGACTTCATCGCATCCGCCGGACGCTCGGCCGCGCTCAACACGGCCCGCAGGCGTTCGGCGACGATCTCCGCCTCGCCAGGATGAAGATTGCACGGGTCGAGGAAGAAGTGACCGCGCTCGACTTCGTGGTTGCGGACGATAATAGGGGGCGAACCGGCCGCCAGCGCCGAGGCAAGGCCGGCGGCGGTGAACCTGCTTTCGGGCGTAACAAACACCTGCAGGCGGTCGAGCGGATTGCCGGTCGGATCGGGAATGATATGCGCGGCGATGCCGGGCAGGCCCTGCAGTGTGTCCTTCCACAGATGCAAGGCCGCTTCTTCCCGCTTGCGGATGCCGGCATGGTCGCGCCGCTCCCAGGCTTCCAGCGCGGCCATGGTGCCGGCAATGCTTTCCTTGCCGACCTTCATCGCCCGCGCAACGCCACGATTCTGCAGATAGGCGGCCCGCACCAGATCCTTGCGCCCGGTGACGATGCCGCTTGTCGGTCCGCTGAGGAATTTGTGCCCGCTATAGACGACGATGTCGGCGCCGCGTGCGAGAAAGCCGCGCAAATCGTATTCGGAGGCGGCGTCGACGATCACCGGGACACCCTTGGCGTGGCAGATCTCGCAGAATTCCTCGAGCGAGAGCATGCCGTATTGCACCGTGTGATGGGCAACGACATAGAGGCCTGCCGCGGTGCGTTCGCGGATCGCCTCGCGTACATGATAGTCCTGCGTCACGCTGACCGTGCCGGCCGATACGGTCCTGGCCCCGGCAAGCCGGATCGACTGGTCGATCGGCGCGCCGTAATTGACGATGTGGCCGAGTTGGACGATGACCTCGGACTTGAGGCCCTCGGTATCGTCCGGCAGCCGCTCGATCGCCAGAAGATTGGTGCCGGTCATTGTGCCGGCAATGGCCATGGTGATGCCGCTGGCGCAGCAAGCCGTGACGAAGCCAGCCTCGCCCCCTGTGAGGCGCGCGACGACCGTGCTTGCGGCGCGCTGCAGATCGTCCATCTCCACCCACTGCGACGCGATCTCCGACATCGCGGCAATCGCTTCCGGGACGATGATCGAGGCGCCGAGCGCCGTCATCGTGCCGGAAACGTTGATGATCGGGCGAAGGCCGAGCCGTTGGCGAATTGTCGTGTTGGAGCCGTTTGCGGAATAGGTTTTCATCTCTAGAGATCCCATGGGTAGACGTCAGGCGGCAATCTCGACGACCGCCTCGATTTCGACGGTGATGTTTCCCGGCAAGGAGCCGACACCGATCGCCGAACGGGCGTGCCCGCCGATATTATCAAAGACAGCGGCGAAAAGATCGGAGCAGCCGTTGACCACTTTCGGATGGTCGCTGAAGGTCGGGATGGCGTTGACGAAGCCAAGCAGCTTGACGACACGCACGATGCGGCCGAGGTCACCTGCCGCGGCGTGCATGACGGCGAGCAGGTTCAGGCCGGTGAGACGGGCATGCCTATAGGCCTCCTCCACCGTGACGTCCTCGCCCACCTTGCCGGTGCAAAGCGTTCCGTCGGCGCGCAGCGGCCCTTGGCCGGAGAGGAAGATCAGCCGTCCGCTTTCGGCGTGAGTGACGAAATTGGCGATCGGCGTCGGCGGCTCGGGCAGCGTCAGGCCCAATTCGGCGAGCCGGATGTAAGGCGTCGTCATGAAAAGGCTCCTTGCGACAGCTTTCGCCGTCCGATGTCAGAAATGCGAGGCACGAAACCGCGCCAGGAAACTGCGGAGACGCTCATTGTCGATCTCGGTGCCCAGAATCTCGGCGGGCGGGCCTGCGGCGCTGACGCCGCCATCTGCCATGAATATGATGCGGCTCGAGGCGTCGCGGGCAAAGGCCATCTCATGCGTGACCATCACCATCGTCATGCCGTCCTCGGCCAGGCTGCGCACGACCTCGAGCACCTCGCCGACGAGTTCCGGGTCGAGCGCGGAGGTTATCTCGTCGAGCAGCAGGATTTTCGGCTCCATCGCCACCGCCCGGGCGATGCCGACGCGCTGCTGCTGGCCGCCGGAAAGCTCGGCCGGCAGGCTGTCGGCCTTGTGGGCAAGTCCGACCCGGCCGAGCCAATGCTCGGCAATGGCACGGGCTTCGGTACTGCTCTTGCCGCGCACCTTGCGCAGGCCAAGCATGATGTTGCCGGCCGCCGTCAGATGCGGAAACAGATTGAAACTCTGGAACACCATTCCGGTTTCGGCGCGCATCTTCGCCAGGTCGCGCTCGCTGCGGCGCTGGCGTGTTCCCGTGTCGCGGAAGCCGACCTCCTTGCCGTCGATGCGGATGGAGCCGCTGTCGTAGCTCTCCAGGAAGTTGACGCAGCGCAGCAGCGTGGTCTTGCCGCTGCCGGAAGGTCCGATGACAGTCACCACTTCGCCGCGTGTCACCTGCAGGCTGACGGAGCGCAGGACCTCGACGGTTCCAAAGGACTTGGAAACGTCGGAGATGTCGAGAAGCGCCGGATTGGCGGGCGGGGGGATGGACATCTTGCTATTCCCGGATGAAGGAGAAACGCCGCTCCAACCGTCGGCTGGCCAGGGAGAGGGCGTAATTGACGACGAAGTAGATGACCGCACCGAGGATGTAGAGCGGCATCGCTTCGTAGGTGCGGCCGATGACCTGGTTGATGGCGTGCATCAGGTCGGTGATGCCGAGCAGCGAGACCAGCGCGCTGCCCTTCACCGCATCGGTCACGCCATTGATCCAAGGCGGCAGGAAGCGCCTGAACGCTTGCGGGAAGATGACGTAAGCCAGTCGCTGGCGAAAGGTCAGCCCGATCGCCATCGCCGCTTCGGACTGCCCCTTCGGTATGGAACCGACCGCACCGCGCAGATACTCGATGACCTGTGCCGTCTTGAACAGGGTGAGCGCCAGCACGGCTGCCCAGAAGGATTCCAGATGGATGCCGACGGCAGGCAGGCCGTAATAGACGAAGAAGATGAGCACCAGGATCGGAATGCCGCGAATGGTGTCGCTGAAAATGCGCACTGCCCAGCGCAGCGGAGCCGGGCCATAGACAAGGCCGACGCCCATCATCACACCGGCGATGAGCGACAATACCACGACCAGCAGCGACACCCACACTGTCACGGCAAAACCCTGGGCCAGGAAGGGCAAGGCATAGGCGATCTGGCCAAGCATCCTAGTGCGCCGCCCTGAACCGGCGCTCGACAAGCCGAAGCGCATAAAGAAGCGCGTAGCCCGTCAAGAGGTACATCGCCGTCACCACAAGGTAGACCTCGACGATCCGGAAGGTGTTGAAGTTGATCCACTGGGCGCCGTAGGTGAGCTCGGGCACCGAAATGACCGAAGCAACGGACGTGTCCTTGAAGAGCGATAGGAATGTGTTGGAAAGCGCGGGCAGCGTTATGCGCAGCATCGTCGGCAGGCGCACATGGAGCAGCCTTTGCCATGGCGTCAGGCCAATCGCCTTGCCGGCGTCGAGCTGCCCGCGCGGAACCGCTTCGAGCCCCGAGCGGAACACCTCGACCAGATACGCGCCGCTATAGAGCGACAGCGTGGCAATGAATGAGGTCTGCGCACTGTAGGCGATGTCGACCACCGTCGGCAGGCCGTAGAAGACCAGATAGACGAGCAGGATCAGCGGTACGTTGCGGATGAATTCGACATAGGCGGCGATGGCGGTCCGGACCAGCCGCCCGGCCGATACGTACCAGACCGCCAGAAGTAGCCCGATGACGATGCCGATCGCGATGGAGATCACGGCCAGCTCGAGGCTGAGCAGCAGCCCGCCCCAGAGCTTTTCGAAATGCCGCCAGATCAGGTTGAAGTTTAGGGTATAGCCCATGTGTTCCTGTCATATCGAGGGCTGTCGACGAGAAGCAGGCGGAAGGGCGCGGCCCTTCCGCCGGCTTGCATCAGATGACCGGGAAGCCGGGATGGCGGGCCGGCGGCTCCTGTCCGAAATAGTCCTTGAATGCAGCGTCATAGAGCGCCGTCTCATGGCCGAACATGGCGGTGGTGAAGGTCGTGTTGACGAAGGTCAGCCAGTCGGGGTCGCCTTGCCGAAGTGCGGCGCCGTAAAGCATCGAGAACCAGCTCTTGCCGGCATCGAAGTATTTGTCCGGATTACGTGAGGCGAGCCAGCGGACCGTGGACAGATCGACGGCGGCGGCGTCGACGCGCTTCGATTCCAGTGCCTGCAGCACGTTGGCCTGCGTGTCAATCTGCATCACCTGCGCCTCCGGCAGGACGATGTGCACATTTGCCTCGGCATCGACGTTTTGCAGGATGGAAATCCGTGTCGCCGAACCGCCGGCAACCAGCTTGTCGAAGGTCTTGTTTTCGGCGTTCGGAAGGGTCAGCAAGGCGATGCCTTCGACGTAATAGGGCCGGGAGAAGTGGATCAGCTGCGAGCGCTGGGCGGTCATGGTCATGAACTGGATCGAGATGTCGACCTTGTTGGTGGTCACGTTCGGAATGCGCTGGGCCGGATCCTGCATGACGAATTCGACCTTGGTCGGATCGTCGAAAAGCCCCTTGGCAAGAATGCGCCCCATGGTGATGTCCATGCCGACCAGTTCGCCGGCATCGTTTTCGAAGTGCCATGGCGCGTTGGTGCTGCCAGTGCCGACGATCACCTTGCCGCGCTCGAGAACGGTGCGCAGCAGGCTGTCCGGTGCCGCTTGCGCCGCCGCCTTCTGAACATCGACCGTTGCTGCTGCGCCCACCACTCCGGCCGTTGCGAGCCCGGCCAGTTTCAGAAATTCACGTCTTTTGGATGTGTCGTTCACGGCGACCTCCTTTTCGTGTTGTGTTCCCCTTGCCGATACATGCATCGGTGATCTGCTGGATTGTCTCTTACAAAAGACACATGTATCCTGTACAAGACAGATACTAACATCAGGAACAAGTAATGCAAGATGGCAATGCCTTGGCAGTTCGGCCGGACGCTGGTCCGGACGAAGACAGGAATTCGGGCTCTCGCGAGAAGGGTCTCAACCGGGTGCTCCATATCCTAGAGTTTCTTCACGCGAACCAGCGTGCGATCGGGATTGGTGATCTCGCCAAGGGAGTGAATGCGCCGCGCTCAACGATCTACACGCTCGTGCGCTCGCTCGTGGATGCGGGCCTGCTGGAAATGGCCGGCGACGGTAATCGGGTCTATTTCGGGAAGAAGCTTTATCTCTACGGAATGGACTATGTGCGCGGCAACGACCTGCTCAGGCACGGGCGTCAGGAAGTCGACAACCTGTCGCGCGAGACAGGCGAGACCTCCGAATTGTGCATGCTGCAAAGCGGCCGCTACACGATTGTCCATTCCAGTCCAGGTACCAGGCCGTTCCGGATCAGTTCGGCCACAGGTCTGCAGATCCCGCTTCCCTGGACCGCTTCCGGGCGGTTGCTTCTCGCCGGTTTCGAAAGGGCGGTGATCGAAGACATGGTGTCCGAAGATGATCTCGTCCTGCCAGACGGCCGCAGATTGCTGCTGGACGACTTCATAGCCGATATCGCTACGGCTGGGGCTGCCGGCTACTGTGTAACCTCAGGTCTTGTCGACGCCTATACAAAATGCCTTGCCGCGCCGGTCTTTTCAGCTGCCGGCAAGGTCGAGGCGACGATATGCCTGGTGGTTCCAATCGACACTTCCGAGGAGAAGACCGGAGATCTCATCGCCCTGCTGCGCGAACGCGCCGCGAGGCTTTCGATCACGGGATGAGCAGAATTTGTCGCGACCGTAAGTGGGATTCGCTCACGCGATGATGTCGGGGATGATCCGGTCTTCCAGCGCCATCAGCCGGTCTTTCAGGAAAAGTTTTTTCTTCTTCATGCGCTGGATCTGCAGAGGGTCGCAGTTCATGGCGATCATCGCGTTGATGGCCGCGTCGAAATCGGCGTGCTCCTGCTTCAGCCGAGAATATTCGAGGCGGATATCAGCCTGTTCCTGTTCGGACATTATCTACCGTCTGCACGTCTGCGGCGCCCAAAAATGGGCCTGATTGGGCGAGGCCGGAGGTATCTTGCACCGGCGCGCAGCCAATACCACATTTCGTATTGTCGTGGAATGCTACCACGCAGCATTCGACATCGATGCCCGATAGTGGCACACTGTCATTATGCCGTCACAGAAGCGAACTTGCGGTGGACGCGCCTTGACGGCTGCAATCGAGGAAACCATGAAAGGGAGAACCAATCATGTCTCTTGCATCCCATCTTGATGAGCTGCAGCGGAAACACGGCGACATCGAACGCGAAATCGATGATGCGATGAACCATCCATCGGTCGACGACCTCGAAATCGTGAATCTCAAGCGGCGCAAGCTGGCGCTCAAGGACGAGATTGAAAAACTGAAGGCGAAACCGACCAAGCACTGACGCTCTTCTACAGCGCCGCACGTCCTTTGGGCGCGCAAAGGACGCTGTAGCCCTTCTGATTTGGCGCATGATCCTTTCTGAAAATCGATTCCGATTTTCGGAATCATGCGCAGGGATAGCTGCGCCGCTTTCGGCGCGACCATCTTTCCGGTGGCAGCCATGCCGCCGGAGCGTTCCTTTGTTTTGTTCCGGCGACGTGGACAGGAAAGATGGCTTGCCGGCCGTCTTGCTGTTATCGATTCGGCAGGTCTGCCTGCCTGTCGCCATTGACAAGCCATCTTTGCTCCTCCACCTCATGCCCGGATCTTCTACAGCGCCGCGCGTCCTTTCGGACGCGCAAACGACGCTGTATTTTGATTTTGCGCATGATTGTTTCCGGAACCGATTCCGGAATTCGGAGCTAACAAAGGGCAGCCGGCCATGACCGGATATTTTTCCTCTCCCTTCCCGCGCCGCACCTCGGTCGGCGTCGATGTCGGCGGCGTGACGGTCGGCGGGGGTGCCCCTGTCGTCGTTCAGTCGATGACCAACACCGATACTGCCGATGTCGACCTGACAGTCGCTCAAGTTGCGGCGCTGCATCGCGCCGGCTCCGAGATCGTGCGCATCACCGTCGACCGCGACGAGAGTGCTGCCGCCGTGCCCGTCATCCGCGACCGGCTCGAACGGCTCGGCATCAACGTGCCGCTGGTCGGCGATTACCACTATATCGGCCACAAGCTGCTTGCTGACCATCCGGCCTGCGCCGAGGCGCTGGCCAAATACCGCATCAATCCCGGCAATGTCGGCTTCAAGGACAAGAAGGACCGGCAGTTCGCGGCGATCGTCGAGATGGCGATCCGGTACGACAAGCCGGTGCGCATCGGCGTCAACTGGGGGTCGCTCGACCAGGAGCTTCTGACCCGGCTGATGGACGACAACCAGCGGCAGGGCTTTCCGCTGACCGCGCAGGAAGTAACGCGCGAGGCGATCGTGCAGTCGGCGATCCTATCGGCCGAAATGGCCGAGGAGATCGGCCTTGGCCGCGAGAAGATCATCCTGTCGGCCAAGGTCAGCGGCGTGCAGGATCTGATCGCGGTCTACACCGAGCTTGCCACCCGCTCCAACCATGCGCTGCATCTCGGCCTCACCGAGGCCGGCATGGGTTCGAAAGGCATCGTCGCCTCGTCCGCAGCGATGGGCATCCTGCTCCAGCAAGGCATTGGCGACACGATCCGCATCTCGCTGACCCCGGAGCCGAACGGCGACCGCACGCGCGAGGTGCAAGTGTCGCAAGAACTCCTGCAGACCATGGGGTTCCGGCAGTTCGTGCCGATCGTCGCCGCCTGCCCCGGCTGTGGCCGCACGACCTCTACCGTGTTCCAGGAACTCGCCCAGAATATCCAGGCGGATCTGCGCAAGAACATGCCGGTGTGGCGTGAAAAATATCCCGGCGTCGAGAACCTGAAGGTCGCGGTGATGGGTTGCATCGTCAACGGTCCGGGTGAATCCAAGCATGCCGATATCGGCATTTCGCTGCCCGGCACCGGCGAGACGCCGACGGCGCCGGTGTTCGTCGACGGCAGCAAGGCGGCGACGCTGCGCGGCCCTTCGATTGCCGCCGACTTCGAAAAAATGGTCGCCGATTATATCGAGCAGCGGTTTGGGCAACCTGGCAAGGCTGCGGCGGAGTAGGTCGATGCGGCGCTTCCCGTGGGCGACGCCGATTTTGCTTGGTGGGTTGGTTTTGCTTGGCGGGCTGGGCTGGGCGACAGCCGCCCACGCCGATCCGCCGCGCCCCGCCAAGCAGCGGCTGCTCGACCGTGTTTGCAACTTGATCGAGGCCCATGCTGATCAAAACGGCCTGCCCAAGGATTTCTTTGCCCGGCTGATCTGGAAGGAAAGCCGCTTCGATCCCAACGCGGTCAGTCCGGTCGGCGCCGAAGGCATAGCCCAGTTCATGCCGGGTACCGCCAAGATACGCGGTCTCGCCAATTCCTTCGATATCGAGCAGGCCATCCCCGCCTCGGCAAAATATCTCGCCGAAATGAAAACCGGCTTCGGCAATCTGGGCCTGGCGGCCGCCGCCTACAATGCCGGTGAAAGCCGGGTATCGCGCTGGCTGAGTTCCGGTGGCTTCCTGCCGATGGAGACCGAAAACTACGTTCTGGATATCATGGGCGAGCCGGCCGACAGGTTCACCGACACCGCCTATACCGGCACCATCCAGCCGCTCGACAAGAAAGCGAGCTTCGCGGTCGCCTGCCGCAAGCTGCCGGTCATCAAGTCCCAAACCGTGGCCATGGCGTCGATCAACATCAAGCCGTGGGGCGTGCAGGTGGCTGGCAATTTCCGCCGCGCCGCCGCGCTCAATCAATGGAATGGTGTGAAGCGCCGGTTTCCGGCCTTGCTTGGCGGGCATAATCCGGTGGTCAGCCGGGTGCGCTCGCCGATCGGCAGGCGCGGCATCTATGCGGTCCGGATCGGCGCCGACTCCAAAGCCAAGGCCGACAACATCTGCCAGAAACTGCAAAGCGTCGGCGGTGCATGCATTGTGGTGCGGAATCGGTAAGGGTACCGACCGATTGGCCGCCAAGCCGCCGAAGCTGTGCTTTCATTTCACGAATTCTGCTGCTCCATGGCTCCAGCTATAGGCTTACCATGACCGACCGTCTCTACAGCGATCCCGATCTCGTCCAGTTCTACGATATCGAGAACGAAGGCGGCGTGGACTTCTACTATTGCGTCGGCTTTGCCAAGCATGCGGGCTCGGTTCTCGACCTCGGTTGCGGCACCGGACAATTGGCCGCCGCGCTCGCCAACCGGCGCAGCGTGACCGGCGTCGATCCGGCGCCGGCGATGCTCGATATCGCCCGCCGCCGAGCCGGTGGGCAGAGGGTCGACTGGGTCGATGCCGATGCCCGAAACGTCCGGCTCGGACGACGCTTCGATCTGGTGCTTTTGACCGGGCACGCCTTCCAGGTGTTCCTCACGCCAGAAGATCGAGAGGCGGTGCTTCGCACGATCGCTGCTCATCTGGCTCCCGATGGGCGCTTCATCTTCGACACGCGAAATCCAGCCACGGAGGAATGGCTCGAGTGGACGCCGGAACGGTCCGAACGGGAACTGAGTCATCCCGGATTGGGCACGGTAAGAGCGTGGAACGATTTCCGGCACGATCCCGCTACCGGTGTCGTCACTTACTCCACCCATTACGAAATTCCCGACAGCGGACGGGTGCTCAGCGCCGAATCGAAAATCGCCTTCCCGACAAAGGAAAGCCTTGCGCAGATGCTGGACCAGACCGGGCTGGTCGTCGAAGTATGGCTCGGCAACTGGCGTGGCGAGCCATACGCTCCGACATCGCCCGAAATCATTCCGATCGGCCGGCTGCGCTAGCCCGGACGTTGCTCCTTGAGCGGTTCCTCATTTTTTGCCGTGACCGAATGAGCACGCGGACAATCCGAAGGCATAACCGGCCAATTGCGGCGCTGCGCTGGCGACGTGCCCACCGATGCAGTTCGTGAGCATCGCGCAGGTTTGGCTGTTCTGAACGCATCGCACCTCCTCGCCGGTATTTTGGATGCTGAGGAGGAAATCATATTATATAGTGCGTGCGCCGATAATCGGTGATAAATTCCGTTTATCTGTGACGAATTGGAATAGATGACATGGACCGGCAAGAAACGATGGGTGTGTTCCTGTCGGTTGTCGAGGAAGGCGACTTCTCGGCGGCGGCGCGCCGGCTGCGGATGACCCCCTCGGCCGTCAGCAAAATCGTAGGTCGCCTGGAATCCCGCCTCGGCGTGCGCTTGCTGCAGCGCTCGACGCGGCGCATCAGCTTGACTGCGGAAGGCAGCACCTATGCCGACAGCGCTCGCCGTATCCTGAACGACATCAAAGAGGCTGAAATCGCGATTCAACCCGGCGCAGAACCGCGCGGCCGGCTGCGCGTCAGTCTTCCGAGCGCCTTCGGCCATCGTTTGATCGTGCCGTTGTTGCCGGCTTTCATCGATCGTTATCCGGCCATTGAGCTCGAGCTGATGTTTACAGATGCGATTGTTGACCTGTTGGCTGAGGAGACGGACGTCGCCGTGCGTGTTGCCGCCCACAGCGATTCCAGGCTGGTGGTGCGGCGGCTGGCGCCCAATCACCGTGTCATTTGCGCGTCACCTCGGTATCTCGAAAAACACGGCACACCGATGACGCCAGGCGACCTTCAACATCATACATGTCTCGGCATCACATCACGCGGCGGCCTCAACATCTGGGAATTCGATGGCCCGGACGGTCCGCAAAGCATGCGTATCCGCAGCCCGATAGAGGCCAACAGCACCGAAGCCCTGCGCCGGCTGGCGCTCGCCGGTGTCGGCATCATCCGCATGTCGGAGATATTGGTCGGGCCGGACATCAGGGTAGGCAGGCTGACCGCATTGCTCACCGGATACAATCATCATGACGGACCGCCAATCTGCGCTGTTTATCCGCCTGGTCGAATTCTGTCGCCGCGTGTGCGCGTGTTCGTGGATTTTCTGGCCGAACAGTTCACCAACCCTCCTTGGCTATACGGCGCGCCGTAAGACGTCGGGAGTACAGTTGGAACAGCGTCAACTGTTGCGGGCCGCCACGAATTTCGCTGCCTGCTTCAGAAGCACGGCGTCTTCGCCATAGGGATGAAGCAAGGCGTGGGCCTGGCCGACGAGGCCTTGAAGCTGGTCCCGCGCCCAGTTCGCGCCGTGCAGTGCCACCAGCGTCGCCTTGCCGGCGGCGGCATCCTTGCCGGTCGCCTTGCCCATCTGGTGCGCATCCGCCGTCAGATCGAGCAGGTCGTCGGCAAGTTGAAAAGCAAGCCCGATCGCCGAGCCGAACTCCGCCAGTCTTTCACGGTCGGCCGCTGCCGCGCCGGCAAGGATTGCGCCCGCCTCGCAGGCGAAGCGGATCAACGCGCCGGTCTTCATCGCCTGAAGCCGGATAATGCCGGCTTCGTCCGGCCTGATACGCTCGGCTTCGAGATCGAGCATCTGGCCGCCGACCATGCCGCCGGCTCCGGCGGCGCGGGCCAGCGCCAGCACCAGCGCCGCCCGTCGCTCGGCCGGCAGCATCGTCGCTTCGTCGGCAATGATGTCGAAGGCGAGCGCCAGCAAGGCGTCGCCGGCGAGGATGGCGGTCGCCTCGTCGAAGGCCTTGTGCACGGTCGGTTGGCCGCGGCGCAAATCGTCGTCGTCCATGGCCGGCAGATCGTCATGGATCAGCGAATAGCAATGCACGCATTCGAGCGCGGCCGCCACGCGCAGCGCCGCCTCGCCGTCGGCGGAAAACAGCGCGGCGCTTTCCATGACCAGGAAGGGGCGCAGGCGCTTGCCGCCGTTCAGCACGCCGTGGCGCATCGCCTCCATCAGACGCTGCGGCCGCTCGATCTCGCCTGAAAGCGGGCGGTCGCCGAGCAACTGCCTGAGCAGCGCCTCAATCGGCTCTGTGCGTGCGACAAGCGCTGCCTCGAACGGTATTTGATCGTCTTTCGTCATGCCGGGGACGGGTAGCCGACACTCAGACGTTGCGCAAGAAGCCAAGCGCCATTATGCCGGGGCAGGGAGCAGCATGGATTGAGCGGCTTGGCGGAACCGATCGTCGATCACGAAACCGAAGGGCTGGACATGGTGAGGCCGAAACGCGGCAACCGCATCGGTCTCAAACGTTGGCCCCGGCACTGGGTCCGGCGCGGTATCACCGTCGCCGTCGTGCTGGCGCTGATGCCGGTGGTGCTGACCTTTCTCTATCTGCCGCCGTTCGTGCATCCGGTATCGACACTGATGCTGAAGGATCTGGCGACGTTTTCCGGCTATGACCGGCGCTGGGTCTCGATCGACGATGTGGCGCCGGCGCTTGCGAATTCGGTCATCATGTCGGAGGACGGGCAGTTCTGTTTCCATCGCGGCATCGACCTTGGCGAGTTGAGGGGCGTGGTCGACGATGCCTTGGCCGGGGAGATGACGCGCGGCGCATCGACCATCACCATGCAGACCGTGAAGAACCTTTATCTGTGGTCGCGGCCGCTGGGCTCGGTCCGGAAAGTCGTCGAGCTGCCGCTGGCCGTCTATGTCGACATGGTGATGTCGAAACGGCGCATTATGGAAATCTATCTCAATATCGCCGAATGGGGGCCGGGCATCTATGGCATCGAGGCCGCCGCCCAGCACCATTTCGGAGTTTCGGCAAAACGATTGTCGCGTCGCCAGGCGGCACTGCTTGCCGTCACCTTGCCGAACCCGATCGCACGCAACCCGGCGAAGCCCGGACCGGGGCTGAGGCGGCTGGCGGCGCTGATCGAGCGGCGTGCAGGCCGGTCCGGCGCCTATGTCGGCTGTCTGCGATAGCTTAAAAAAAATTCGCGACGGCGCTGGCCAAAACGGCGCAGGGCGTGTATAGGCACCCGACTTTCTCAGATTCCGGCCCTGACGCGGCCCTTTCACGAGGGCAGCCGGGGCATTTTGACCATGTAGTGGAGCATATCCATGGCCGTACCGAAACGAAAAACCTCTCCGTCGAAGCGCGGCATGCGCCGTTCGGCCGACGCCTTGAAGGCCCCGACCTATGTCGAGGACAAGAATTCCGGCGAGATGCGCCGCCCGCATCATATCGACATGAAGACCGGCATGTATCGCGGTCGCCAGGTTCTGGAACCGAAGGAAAGCTGAAACAGCTTTCGACGGTTTGTGCCTATCGAAGGACCGGCCATTGCGCCGGTCTTTTTGCATTGTGCGCAGATGATCGTCCACCGAGTCAATTTCAGACATCCCGACAGCCATATCGGATGGTAGCCGGGCCGGCTGGCACTGTTATTTCGCACGGTCTTTGTCCGTGTTCGCGGTCATGTGCGAAATTTCTTGACGGCGAACGCCGAGCGCATACTAGAGAAGGCTGTCCAATCGGAGCCGCCTGATGTTCGGTGCCATCCCGCTGCTGATCGTGCCCTTCGTCCTCTATAATCTCGGGCTTCTGGGAATATTCGGCGGCGGCGACGACCCCTGGGCAAGCGAAATGTTCTCGATCCGCATGATGTCGGGCGGGGTGTTCTCTATGACGCTCGGCGATCTGATCGTGCTGATCGGGCTGATCCTTTTCTTCATCGAAATCGTGAAATCGACGCGCACGTCAAACGCTTCGGTCATGGACCACCTGTTGTCGACCTTCGTCTTCGTGGCGTTCCTGGTCGAGTTCCTGCTGGTGAAGGGTGCGGCGCACTCGGTCTTCTTCACGCTGATGGTCATCGCACTGGTCGACGTCCTGGCCGGTTTCTCGGTGTCGATGCGGGCGGCCACTCGTGACATAAACGTGAACTAGAGGCCCGGCCTTAGCCTGGGTCGGCGGTTAAGCCAGCCGCCTTGATGCCCGCGGTGGCGGCTGCTTTGAATCATCGCATGATCTTTTCCGGAAACCGATTCCGGCTTCCAGCGTCATGCGCAAGGAACCAGCTCTATTTTTTCTTGGCGCGCGGCTTCTTTGCCGGAGCAGCCGGCGCATTGGCGAGATCTTCCGCTTCCTTGGCGAGGCGCAGCGCCCTCAGTTTGTTGGTCTTTATCTGGCGGGCGTCGCTCTCGGCGACATATTCCGCCATCGCCTTCTGACGAACCGTGGCTGCCTCTTCCTGCTTCTTGAAACGCAAATCGGCCCGCGCGCGGGCAGTATCCTTAGAGTTCTCAACCAAGGGCTTTTTCCAATCCCGTAAATTATGGCTTTCAATCCCTTAATAGCAGAGCCGGTCTGCGATGGGGAAAATAAGTTGGTCAGGCATCAGGATCGCACCCGGCGCCCGGCGCCTTTCGGGCGACAACCGCCTCGTATCCAGCCTGCAAACTCGCACGCACGGTGGCATCCGGCGGCGTATCGGAAGGCGTGCCCAGATGTTCATGGCGCAGTTCGTCCATGAACTTTTCCCACATCGGCGGGCCGCCCTTTTCCAGAAGCTCGGCGCGGATCGAGAGTTCCTCGCTGACCGGCAGCCAGACGCGACCCCAGGCGCCGAGATACGCCAGGATCGGCACCAGCGTTATCGCCATTTCGGTCAGGCTGTAGATCGCCTTCTGCTTGTGGGTGGGATCGTCGGCCCTGGTCAGCATGCCGAGCTCCATCAGCCGCTTCAGCCGATCGGCGAGGATGTTGGAAGCGATGCGTTCCAGCGATCCGTTGAGCAGGTCGCGAAAGTGGCGTTTGCCGCCGAAAATCATGTCGCGAAGAATGATCAGGCTCCACCGGTCGCCAAACACTTCAAGCGACAGGTTGATCGGGCACCCAGACCGGCGATCGATGCTCATGCGATTCTCCGAAAGAAACCGGTTGCATTATCATATCAGTTTTATTATCGTGCAACTGATTGCAAAATGCAATCAGTTGTAGGGAGGAGACTGCGATCATGATGAAAGCTGCGGAACCCGAAATCGCGTCCCAGACGTTTGGCAACCCCGCGCACCCATCGGTGCTGCTGATCATGGGCGCCATGGCTTCTATGCTCTGGTGGCCGGAGGCGTTCTGCCGGACACTGGCCGGCAAGGGTCTGTTCGTGATCCGCTATGACAATCGCGATACCGGCCGTTCGATCAAATATGCGCCGGGCGAGCCGCCGTACACATTCGACGACATGGCGGACGACGCCATCCGCGTTCTCGACGGCCATGGCGTCGCGAAAGCGCACGTGGTCGGCATGTCGATGGGCGGCATGATCGCGCAGCTTGTGGCGCTGAAATATCCATCGCGGGTCGTCTCGCTTACAGCGATCAGCACTTCTCCTGTAGGAATCGACACGTCGCATCTGCCTGGCACGACCGAGGCCTATATGAAGCATTCGGTCGAAGGCGCGAAGGTCGACTGGTCTGACCGAGCCCAGGTGGTCGACTTCATCGTCAAGGACGCGCATGCGATCGCAGGCACCGCGCATCCCTTCGACGAGAAGCGAACGAGGGCTTTCGTCGAACAGGACTACGACCGGTCCGGCGGTTTTCTAAGCGCGACCAATCATTTCATGCTCAAGGGCGGGGAGGACTGGAAGGGGCGGCTGGGTCAAATGACGGCGCCGCTCCTCGTTATCCACGGCACCGAGGATCCGATCTTTCCGGTCGAGCATGGCGCCGCTCTGGCCGAAGCAGTTGCCGGCGCGAGGCTTGTCCGCATTGAAGGCGGCGGCCACGAACTCCATCCCGACGATTGGGCCGCGATCGTTGATGCCATCGTCGCCCATTGCCAAGGCCAGATAAGCGCGGAGCCGGACCTTGACACACCATCGGCAATAGTTAAGTAATCGCTTCAGTGTTGAGCTCTGTAAACGATGCAGCGGCGAACCATCAAGGGAACGAGCAAAACGATGTCCTTGGCGATGCATCTCCATCCGCTGGCCTCCTTCTGCTGGAAGCCGCTGATCGCGCTCTATGAGAACGGCACGCCGTTCACGTCGGTCGTCGTCGATCTCGGCAATGAACAGTCGCGCGCGGCGTTCCTGAAATTGTCGCCGGCGGGCAAGATGCCGGTGCTGCGCGATGAAACGCTGGACCGGACGGTGCCGGAATCGACGATCGTCATCGAATATCTCAACGCGAATTATCCCGGACCGGTCGAGCTGATCCCTGCCGACATCGATCTCGCCCGCCAGACCCGCCTCGCCGACCGCTTCTATGACTTTTACGTGCAGCACCCGATGCAGAAGATCGTCGGCGACCGCCTGCGGCCGGAAGGCAAGACCGATCCGTTCGGCGTCGAGGAGGCACGCGCCCAGCTGCGCAGCGCCTACGCCATCATCGAACAGGACATGCAGTCGAGGACATGGGCGATGGGCGAGGCCTTCACCATGGCCGATTGCGCCGCCGCCCCGGCATTGTTCTACGCCAACAAGGTCGAGCCGTTCGGCGACAAATATTCGGCGGTGAGACGCTACCACGACCGGTTGCTGCAACGCCCGTCTGTCGCCCGCGTGATCGAGGAAGCGCAGCCCTATTTCAAGCTCTTCCCCTACAACAACGGCTAAGCCCGATGCTGCAGGATACCGCCCAGCTCGACCTGATGTTCCAGGCGCTCGCCGACCCGGCGCGGCGGCACATGGTGGAGCGGCTGTCGTGCGGCCCCGCCTCGGTAAGCCAGTTGGCCGAGCCGCTGGCGATGTCGCTGTCGGCGGTCGTCCAGCACCTGAACGTGCTCGAGGCGAGCGGTCTCGTCCGCACCGAAAAGCTCGGCCGGGTGCGCACCTGCCAGATCGAGCCGAAGGCGCTGAGGACTGCCGAACACTGGATCAACGAACGGCGCCTGGCTTGGGAACAGCGGCTCGACCGACTCGGCGCCTTTCTCGCGGAAACCAAGGACGAAACCGAAGGAAACTGAGGAGGCCAACATGAGCGAACGCTCCGTCGTCCATTCGACCATAGTGCTCGAACGCAGCTACGACGCTTCGCCGGCACGGGTGTTCGCCGCCTGGTCCGATCCCGCCGCATTGCAGCGCTGGGGCTCGCCCGGCGAGAGGTGGGAAAGCAGCATTGACTGCTTCGAGTTCCAGGTGGGCGGCATTGCGCTCAGCCGTTTCGGACCCAAGGGTGGCGAGAGTTATGTGAACGAGACGCGCTACCTCGACATCGTGCGCGACCAGCGCATCGTTTCGGCTGGTGGCATGACCAGCAGCGGCCAGCGATTGTTTGTCGGCCTGCTGACGGTTGAATTCAGTCCAGAAGGCACAGGCTGCCGGCTGGTGATGACCGAGCAAGGCGCCTTTCTTGACGGCCATGATCAGCCCGAAAACCATCAGGCTGGCTGGAGCCAGATGCTCGACAACCTGCGGGTGGAATGCGCGTGAGCGCCGCAGCCTGAGCCAAAGACCAGCAGAATCGGGAGGATAGTATGAAACTCTACTGCGATTGGTCCGAATTCCTACCGCGTTCGCATCTTCATGGCTGAGAAAGGCATCGACGTTCCGCGGGTTGAAGTCGACCTGACAAAAGGCGAGCACAAGGCGCCGCAATTCCTTGAGCTCAACTCACTTGGCCAGATTCCCGTGCTCGTGCTCGATGACGGGACGGTGATCACCGAAAGCATCGCCATCTGCCGCTATCTGGAGGCGCTTCACCCAACGCCGGCACTGTTCGGCTCAGACGCGGTCAGCCAAGGCAAGGTCGAGATGTGGAACCGCCGCGCCGAGATCGAGATCTTCGGAACGATTGGCGGCATTGCCCAGCATTCCGATCCCATGTTTGCGGAGCGGCTCGTGCAGTTCCCGGCTTTCGCCGAAACGCAGCGCGAAGCCGTTCCGGCAAAGTGGGCGTGGCTTGACCGCGAGATCGCCGATGGTCGCCCGTTCATCGCCGGCGACCAGTACTCCGTCGCCGACATCACCGCCGCCGTCGCAGCGTGGCTTGGCGCCTTCTTCGGAGCCGACATCCCGGACTCGCTCGTCAATGTCCATCATTGGCTCGACCGTGTTCAGAAACGTCCAAGCTGGAACGCTTAGGCCGATGCCCGACACTGTTTCAATGGGACGATATGCGGCTCAACGCCAAGCACCTGAATCCTAAGGAGCTTTCGCCATGCCTGTCAAAAGCAGATCGGACCTGATCCGCAGTTACTTCGCCGCCTACCGGGCCAACGACCGCAGCGTCATCGAGGCGGTGCTGACAGGCGATTTCACCAGCCCCTATGACGACGCCATCGACCGCGCGACCTACTTCGCGCGCTGCTGGCCGAACAGCACGCTGTTCAAGTCGATCCCCGTCGAGAGGATTTGCGAGGACGCAACGGTGCTTTCGTTCTCTATCGCTGCGAAACGCTCGAAAGGTCTTCCGCAACACCGAATTGCATTCGTTCCAGGACGGTAGGCTGCACAGCGTCGAGGTCTATTTCGGCGCTACCTACAAGGACGGCGTTTCGTCCCGCAACAACCATTGAGCTAGCTCATCGGCCTCCCGAGGAGGTATGACGGAGCAGTGTGCCTTTCTCGACCGCCATGATGATCTCGGCACCCGCAAGCAAGCATGGCACGGGCGAGCTGCTCGACGCGCCTGGTGCGCTACTGGCAAAGATGCGACGGCGCATCTCAGTTTCCGGGCGAGCCAAGCTGCTCTGCATCCCAGAACTGGTCGAGCCAGATGTTGAGCCTCAGGAAGCCGGCATTGCTGACCGTATAGACGCGCCTTGTCCCTTCCGGCTTGGCGTTGACCAGTCCGGCATCGAGCAGCACCTTTAGATGCTGCGAAACAGCCGGGCGCGAGACCGGCAACCCGGCGGCCAGTTCGTTGACGGTCTTCGGGCCGCGCCGGAGCTCTTCCAAAAGATGGCGCCGGTTGGGATCGGCAATCGCCATGAAGGCGTCGGAAAACATCATGCCTTATTTGTGGGGCAAAGTTTTCTAAATCTCAACCGTTGGTTTCAGGCTTTCTGCGCGGATCGAGCCGCAATGCTTCCGGCGTGATCGAGCGCTCGGCCGGTTGCGTCTTGAAGGCGTCGCGGTCTTCGATCGGCACCGGCGCGCGCCGGCTGATGCGCAGCAGCGTATATCCCGCCAGGCAAAGATGCGCGAAGGCCGTCGCAAGGAACAGGCCTTCCGGCCGCATCCAGCCCATCAGGCCGGCGGCCAGCAGCGGCCCGATCATCGTGCCGAAACCATAGAGCAGCAGCAGGCCGCCCGACACCTTGACGAAATCCTCCGCCCGGGCGTGGTCGTTGGCATGGGCAACGGCGATCGAATACAGCGTATAGGCAAAAGCGCCGTAGGCGGCGGTGCAGACGATGACGAAGACGCCGGAGCGCGGCTCGAACAGGAAGACCGCGACGGCGAACAGCGCCGCGCCGAAGGCCAGGCCCGCCAGCACAAAGCGGCGGTCGGTCTTGTCGGAGAGACGTCCGGCCGGAAGTTGCATGGCGGCGCCGGCGACGACCACCAGGCTCATCATCAGCGCGATCTCGGCCGTGGAAATGCCGATACGGGCGCCATAGACGGCACCAAGCGTGCCCCAGGCGCCGTTAGCGATGCCGATCAAAACGCAGGCGATCGCCGACACCGGCGAATTGACATAGAGCCCCTTGACGTCGAGCGAGACATCCTGCAGCGGCTTGGGGTGCGAAGCCGTCGACACTGCGGTCGGAATGAGCGACAGGCAGAACAGGATACCGGTGATCATGAACAGCGAGGCCGACTTCACGTCGCCGCCGGCAACGATCATCTGGCCGCCCATGATCGAGGCATAGGTGACCATCATGTAAAGGCCGAAGACGGTGCCGCGGTTCTCGTTGGTGGACTTCTCGTTCAGCCAGCTTTCGATGACCATGAAGGCGCCGGCCATGGTGAAGCCGGTGAAGGCGCGCAGCAGGATCCAGACATATTCGTCGATGATCAGGCCGGTGAGCAGTGCGACGATGGCTCCCGATGCCGCAAAGGCGCCGAAAGCGCGTACGTGACCGGCGCGACGCACGAGGCGCGGCGCAAAGAAGCAGCCGGTGACGAAGCCGCCGGCCCAGGCCGTGCCCATCAGGCCAAGCGATGCGGTGGAGAAACCTTCCAACTGGCCGCGCAGCGGCAACAGCAGCCCGTGCAGTCCGGTCGCCGCCAGCAGGAAAGCGGTGCCGCGAAGCAGCGAGAGGATCGGTCGGTAGCTTGCAAACATTTAGCTGATCCGGCTGGAATTCTGGAGGGTCTGAAGACAGTCGCGTTCGAGCTTTTCGGCGGCGGGCGCTTCGGCTCTGGAAGCTATCCGCGGCGGAACAGCGCCTCGGCCGCTGATTTGGTGGTGCTCTTGGTCTTGAGCTCGGCTTCGAGCCGGGCGATCTCGTCGCGCAAGATGCCGATCCGCTCGGACAGCTCGTCGACGGAAAGCAGCGACAGATCCTGCCCGATCTCATGCGGGCGGGCTTTCTTTTTGGGTTCGTCGTCGAAGATCGCCATCGTCGCTCCTCGCTCATGCGCAAAAAATTAAATTGCTACCTTGCGCGTCCAATCGAACGCCCGACGCTGCAGTGGCCATTTGCCTGATTTGGCAATCAGCATACATAGGGCAGGGGCATGGATGCAAATAGTCGGCAAGAAAACCGGCAGCTGGCAAGAAACTGGCGAAGCGAGACGGGAAAATTCATGGCGAGTGGACAGAACAAAGTTCCGGCGAAGATGACGGCCATTGCGATCTCGGAACCCGGCGGACCGCGAGTGCTGAAACCGGAAACGCGCGATGTGCCCGTGCCCGGTCCCGGCGAAATCCTGATCCGGGTGCGCGCTGCCGGTATCAACCGGCCGGATGTGCAGCAGCGCAAGGGCGTCTATCCACCGCCGCCCGGTGCGTCGGATCTGCCGGGTCTCGAAGCGTCGGGCGAAGTTGCAGCCCTTGGCGACGAGATATCGCGCTGGCGTGTCGGCGACCGGGTCTGCGCGCTGACGCCCGGCGGCGGCTATGCCGAATATGTCAAGGTCCATGCCGGCAGCGTGCTGCCGCTGCCGGCCGGCTTTACCCACACAGAAGCGGCGGCGGTACCGGAAAACTACTTCACCGTCTGGCATAATGTCTTCGAGCGCGGCGGCCTGAAGAGCGGCGAGACGCTGCTCGTCCATGGCGGCTCGTCCGGGATCGGCACTACGGCGATCCAGCTCGCCTCGGCCTTCGGCGCTTATGTCATCACCACCGCCGGCAGCCAGGAGAAGTGCGACGCCTGTCTTAAGCTTGGCGCCGACCGGGCGATCAACTACCGCGACGAGGACTTCGTCGCGGCGGTCAAGGACGCGACCGGCGGCAAGGGCGCCAACGTCATCCTCGACATGGTCGGCGGCGACTATGTGGCGCGAAACTACGAGGCCGCGGCGGTGGAAGGCCGCATCATCCAGATCGCCACGCAGAGCGGGGCGGTGGCAAGCGCCGATTTCTCGAAGATGATGGTCAAACGGCTCACCCACACCGGCTCGACGCTGCGGCCGCGCACCGTCGAATTCAAGGCGGCGATCGCCGCGGCGTTGGAGGCGCAGGTGTGGCCGCTGCTCGGCACCCGCAAGGTAGCACCCGTCATGGACATGATCTTCCCGCTCAAGGAGGCGTGGCGGGCGCATGAGCGGATGGAGGAGGGCGAGCATATCGGCAAGATCGTGCTCGATGTCGGCTGACGGCCAGTAAACAAGCTGAACAAAAGCTTAATTGTGCAATGCACAAACGCATTGCGGCCATGCAAAAGCGTCTGTTCAACTTTTCATCAACGATGCCTATTTGAGCGGCATCGAAACGATGGAGGACTACCATGAACCCGATCCGTGCTTTCCGTAACTGGCGCATGTACAATGAAACCGTGCGCGAACTGAACCGCCTGAACGCCCGTCAGCTCAACGACCTCGGCATCAACCGTGGTGACATTGAGAGGATCGCCCGCAAGGCGCTTTGATCTCGAGCGTGATCTCGCCCGAAAGCATCAAGCCGCTTTTTCGCGAAGTGGTGCTTCGGTCCGAGATCATGCTTTAGAAGCCAGAGCCGCAGCAGACGGGTTTCCCGTCGCCGGTTCCGAGCCCGCTGGACCCTGTCCGGCGGGTTTTGTCGTTTAAAGGTCCGTCAAGCAGCGGCGGTTGCGTGTACCTGTCTCAATAGCCAAGTGCGGCAAAGCCGAGCGCCACCAGGGCTCCTCCCAGCACGATGTCCGCATGCTTTCGGAAACGACTGTAAAATCGCCGTGTGGCCGGTTGGGAAATGGAAAGGCCGAGAAGACCAAACCAGCCGATCGCAATGGCAAACACCAACGCGACCACGGATAGGTGAGTTGCCCCGCGAGCATTTAGATTCAGCATGGTGGATGCGAAAAACAGCGCGGTGGCAGGATTTGCAACAGCGGTGACAAAGCCCAGCCGGAAGTATCGAGCGATTGGAACCGGCTTCGGCTCGTTGACACCGGTCTCGATCGACAGCGCCCGCCGCATCGAATTCCAGCCGATGAAGACCAGCACTGCGCCGTATAGGCTGGCGGCCATCTGGTGTGCGATGCCCCCCGGCGGCAGCGCGCCGGCTCCCGTCGCGACGACCGCCGCCAACGAACTCGCGCCAAGGGCGATACCAGCGGCTGCCGAAAGCGCTGTGGCACGCGAAGCGGTTAGCCCGGCCTGCGCGACGACAGCAAAATTGGCGCCCGGCAGCATTGCCAACAGCGCATAGGAAATGGCGAACGGAAACAACCCCGCCGCGACAGCGTGCCCGGTTTCCAACATCGATCAGCCCACATCGGCGGCGGCCTGCTCTCCTGAAGGCAGCCGCTGCCACCGAGGGCGAAATGTGTATGAAACATGTCCCTTCTAACAGTCGGCAAATGCCGACATGAGGACCTCTTTTTTTGCCGGATTATCGGCCGCGCCCGCTGAGCGGCTCGCCGGAAGCACGGTGCCGAAGCCAAACTGGTCGATTTGACACGTTTCGATCTCTCCCGCCAATCTCGCGGGTACCTTCCAAAAACGTTGCGAAACGGCAACGGAGTGGTTATATACGCAGCGAATTTCCCATTTTGGTGGCTCTAAAACCACCGCCCGCGCGGGAACGCGGGCGAACGAGAAGGATATCTCATAATGGCCAATACGCTGCTGATGCCCAAGGCGACCGCCGTCTGGCTGGTCGACAACACCGCGCTGTCCTTCGAGCAGATCGCGCAGTTCTGCGGGCTGCATCCGCTCGAGGTCAAGGCGATCGCCGATGGCGAGTCGGCGCAAGGCATCAAGGGCATGGACCCGATCATGACCGGCCAGCTGACCCGCGACGAGATCGCACGCGCCGAGAAGGACCCGAACCATCGGCTGAAACTGTCCGATCCCAAGGTGCGGGTGCCGGAATCCAAGCGCAAGGGTCCGCGCTACACGCCGCTGTCGAAGCGCCAGGACCGGCCCAACGCCATCCTCTGGCTGGTGCGCAACCATCCCGAGTTGAAGGACGCGCAGATCGCGCGCCTCGTCGGCACGACCAAGTCGACGATCGACCAGATCCGCGACAGAAAGCACTGGAACTCGGCCAATCTGCAGCCGATGGATCCGGTGACGCTGGGTCTCGCTTCGCAGATCGACCTCGACATGGAAGTCAACCGCGCTTCGCGTGGCCGCGAGCAGGCACAGCCGGCCGGCGACACGCTGCTGCCGGCGGCATTGACCGAGCGCCTGGTGCCCGCGCCGGAGAAGCCAAAGGACGAGGATGCGGAGCTCGACGCCAACGCCGTCTTCGCCAAGCTTTCGGCGCTGAAGTCGAAGGACGAAGATAAGGACGACGAGGAGTGAGTCGGCCATAGGCCGATCAATTACAAAAGCCCGCCTCACGCGGGCTTTTTTCGATCTCGCGGTGTCAGGTTCGCGCGGCCCGGTCCGGCGCCATGCCGTAGTCCTCGCTGCGCTCCACCGCACGATAGAAATCGGCGAGCTGCTTGCCGCGCTCCGGCTTGAAGACGCGGCCGGCTATGACCACCGAAGCGATGCGGTCGATGCGGAAAGCGCGGAAATCGTCGCGCATCTCGCACCAGGCGACCAGCGTCCACACCTTGCCCCAGAACCACAGGCCCAATGGTCTGATGTCGCGCGCGGTGCTGCGGCCTGCTTCGTCGGAGTAGTCGATGGTCAGCACCTGGCGTTTTTCCACCGCGCGCTCGATCAGGTCGATTGCTTCGCGGGCGGCGTCGCTCACCACCCACATCGGCGTGTGGATCTCGGTGCGGGCGATGCGGTCCTTTTCGGCATCGGGGAGCACGGCGCCGATCTTGACCAGCGCCTCGTCGGCGGCCCGCGCCATCGCAGCGCCGCCAAACGCGCGCACCATGCGGGCACCGGCGACCAGCGCGACGATCTCGTCACGCGTGAACATCAGCGGCGGAAGGTCGAAGCCCTCCCTCATCATGTAGCCGACGCCGGCCTCGCCGTCGATCGGCACGCCGGTCGACTGCAGGTCGGCGATGTCGCGGTAGATTGTTCGCTCGGAAACCTCGAGCCACGTGCCCAGCTTCTGGGCGGTGACCAGACGGCCACCGCGCAGATGCTGCACGATCTGGAAGAGCCTGTCGGCGCGACGCATCGTATGGTCCCTCGATGTTGTTTTTATGCATGTCGTTGTCCCAAAACCGGTTCCCACTTTTGGGCGACATGCATTATGGTACGAGCCCTTCACGCTTGCGCTGCACGGCGACGAATGCCGCGCCGAAGGACAATTTCCCTGTTGTCGGCGTCTTTGCATCCAGCACCCGCCAGAACGGCGCGATGTCGCTCAGCGTCATACCGCGTTCCAGATCCTCGTTGGCGGCCTCGGCGACAGTGCGCAGATGATAGCCGATGGTGACCGGACATGTCACTTCGGCGCCGTGCTCGATGGCGAGCGCAGTGCGCAATGCGCCGACATCCATGGCCACGCCCTTGGGGATGGAGCGGATGAAATCATCGACCTGCCGTGCCGTCGGCACCAGCATCGGCTGGCCCTCGACGACGTCGCCAACAGTGCGCGGCGTCGGCTTGATACCGTTGATGCCTGGCGTGTTCAGCCTGTCGTTCCAGCTCTTTACCATGCGTCACCTAGACGAAAAGCCCAAAGCTGTTGCCGTCCGGGTCGAGGCAATAGGCGAATGTGCCCGCCGGAATGGAGATCACAGGCGAGACGACCTGACCGCCGTTCTGCCTCACCCGTTCGATGGCATCCTCGATCGGCGCGGCAACCGACAGATGGATGGTCGGGCCGGTTCCCGGTGCTGCGGGTTTCCCGGGGTAGACGTGCCCGGAGGCCATTCGGTCCTGCGCGGCGAACATGGCCATCGGGTTCGGGCCGCTTTCCTCCAGAATGAGATCATTCTGAAGCACCGACCCATAGAAGGCGCGCGCCCGATCCATGTCGGTGACCGGGATCTCGAACCATGCCGAGGCTTTTGCCGGGATGAAGGCCATGTCTGTCTCCTGATACTGTCGCACTATTGCACGCCGCTCCTGACACCATGCTGTCAGGAGGCTTCAGCATATTCCCCTTCGGCATACTCCTTGGCGAACAGCGTACGCATCTGTGCGAGATCGCTGCTTCTCTGGGGATAGAGCGTCTTCAAATAGGCAAGAGCGAAGGTGCCGGGAGCCGAACCCGGCGCGGACACGATGCGACCGTCGGCGATGGCATAGGGCACGTCCTGATAGTTCTGGGCGCCCGGATAGCCCGGTTCCTTTTCGTTGATCCAGTCAAGTGCAAGCGTTCCGGCGCAGATGCCGCCGACCACGCCGCCGCAGTCCGGAGATGTCAGGCGGGGCATCGACCCACTGGTCGGAGCCAATGACCGCGACGGCGTCGAGATCGGTGTTTTCATCACCCTCGGCGGAGCGGTCGGGTGTCAGCACAAATCCGCTGGCCGAGGTCACCGGCTTGCCGTTCGGGGTCAGCGACACCGCGCGTGCACCGAACCATTCGACCGCCGAAGCCGCCAGCAAGCCGTATTCCCAGTCGGCGAAGCGATCGATGAAAAGGACGCCGATGGTCTTCTGTTCGGACATTTCCTGCTCCGTCTTTCGGCCCGCCGGACCTATTTATCTGGGCGCCGTGGCGTCCGGATCCAACTGCTGCCGCGAAAAAAATCGCCTCAATTGCCGCGGCCGTGGCGGCCTTCGTAATTATCCGGCCAACCGATGTCCTTGCGGATGCTCTGCGGCAACCCATTCATGAAACGCCGGGTGCGGATCTCGTTGCGCATCGTCCTGATCTTGCCGACATAGTGCTGCACGCTGCGCAGAATGGTAAAACCGTTCATAGCTGGTCTCCTCTCTTTCGATGGAGACACTATCGCACACCCCTCCTGACAGCAGTCTGTCAGGAGGCTTGATGGCCTTGGTGATCCTGCCGGTTGTCTTCCCGATCTCGACGGTACGAGGCACGCCGGCCTGTTCATCGCATGTCCCTGTCAGAGTTGGGATCGTTCAGCTTGCAGCGACGGACTGTCGGAATTCGCGTCCTTCTGCGATAGGGTCGGCGTTCCGATATTGAAGGAGAAAAATTTTCCAGAGATCAGGGAGGACGACCATGGGCCTGCAACTAACGGGAATCCACCATCTAACCGCTATCACAGCGAATGCGCCGGGAAACCTTCGTTTCTACACCGGTACTTTGGGGCTGCGGCTGGTCAAGAAGACGGTCAATCAGGACGACACGTCAGCCTATCACCTTTTCTATGCCGACGCCGAGGCGACGCCTGGCACCGATCTTACCTTCTTCGATTGGCCGGTCGGACGCGAACGGCGCGGCACCAACAGCATCGTGCGGACCAGCCTGAGGGTCGCCAGCCCCGAAAGCCTTGCCTGGTGGAAGGAGCGCCTGGCCGGCAAGACCGTCGCGACGGGAGAGATCGGCGATGTTGGCGGCTACCCGTCGCTGGACTTCGAAGACCCAGAAGGCCAGCGCCTGCGTCTCGTCAGCGATGGCGGCAAGGGCGACAATCATCCCTGGGCTCAAAGCCCGGTCCCAGTCGAGCACCAGATACGCGGGCTCGGGCCCATCGTTATCAGCGTTCCTGACATCACCAACACTGAAACCGTGCTGACCAGGGTGATGAACATGCGCAAGGCGCGGGACTATGCCTCGCCGGATGGTCAGGGCCAGGTTCATGTCTTCGAGATGGGAGCAGGCGGCCCGGCGGCGGAGCTTCATGTCGCGGTGCAGCCGGGCCTTGCGCCGGCACGGCAGGGCGCCGGTGCGGTCCACCACGTGGCATTCAGGGCGCCGGACCAGGAGATTTTGCATCAATGGACGGCGCGGCTGGCCGAGTTCCGCCTGCCGTCAAGCGGTGAGGTCGAACGATACTACTTCCGTTCGCTCTACTTCCGTGAGCCGAACGGCATATTGTTCGAAATTGCCACCGACGGCCCAGGGTTCACGGCCGACGAGCCGCTGGAAACGCTGGGCGAAAGGCTGGCCTTGCCACCGTTCCTCGAACCGAACCGGGCTGCGATCGAGGCCGACCTCAAGCCGCTGACATAGAACCTCTCAGCGTTATGGCGATCTGGTACGAGCGGAGCGCTTTGACAGCCGACCGCGATGCTGGTCAAAGGCGGCATGTCGAAACTTCTTGCGCTCGTCATCGTCGCCATGATGGTCATTCAGTTGATCAAGCCGCTCGGCTGGCCGGGGCTGAAGCGGCGCAGCGATTTTTGGAAGCTGGCGGTATTGGCGATGGCGGCGATTTCGATAACAGCGGCGCTGGGGCATTGGACGTAGGGCTGGAGGCCCGCTATGCGAGGCGTGGTTCCTTGGCCAGCACCAAGTCGACGAGATGTTCCGCCCAGGCCCGGTAGCCGGCTTCCGAGGCATGAAATCCGTCGGAGGCAAAACCGGCTTCGGCATCGGTGATCGGCAGGCGCGGCGCCGGCACCGCGCCGCGTTCGAGGCAGAGGCGCTCGCCCATCCGGTTCATCTCGGCGGCGCGGATCTCCAGGATTTTTCCGAGCAGCGGCGGCATTGCCGGTGCCCGGGTGAATTCCAGCACCGGCGACCACACCACGCGCGCCTCCGGCCATTTGGCGCGCAGCGCGTAGAGCAGGCCGCCAAAATCGCTCTTGAAGCGTGGCACCGAGTGAAAGTTCTTGGTGTCGTTGGTGCCGATGGCGAGCACGATATGCGTCCAAGGATCGGCCGACAGATTGGGCAGCACGTGGTCGCGGATCTGGCCTGAGGTCGCCGAGTTGAAGCCGGCTGCCCGCCAGCGCACCGCACGGCCAGTGCGTTTCGAGATCAGATCGGCCAGTTGCGCGGCCAGCCCGTACTCGGAATTGCCGATGCCCACCGAAGCGGCGGAAGAATCGCCAAGCATCAGAAGCGAGACCGCCGGCGCCTGGCCTGATATCTCGTGCATGACCGGACCTTGCGCCGGCAGCATGCGGGTGGTGCGGCGGCGCACGCCGAGCCCCTGCCAAACATAGACCGGAAAGGCGAGCCAGGTGAGGAGGGCTAGAAAGCGCTGCATCGCAAACCGTTAATGGGGCAAGTCCGTTTAAGGGCATAGCGAGCAGCACTTAGCGCATATCGGGCCAAAGGCGAAAGACCTGCGTCGGCTGCCGGTCGTCAATGACAACAGGCGTCCTGCATTTCGGACCTGTCTGCATATTCGTCGTGCAGCCGCACCCAGTCCATCAGGCTGTGATAGGGACCGGTCTCGTTGCGGCCCTTCGGCGTCAGGTCGAGATAGTGATAAGCGCCGATCAGCGGATCGCCGCCCCTGGAGCGCGACATGAAGGTCAGGAAGATGTCGCCGTTCTCATCCCTGTAGAACACGCTGGTGCCGGGAAGGTCCTTCGATTTCAGCGCGCGCTGCTCGAAATTATAGGTCGTGTCGCCGGATGCGATCTGCTTGTCGGTGAAGGAAACCTGCATGTCGAAGTTGAAGTCCGAGGCGTAGGACGACACCCAGTCGAATTTCCAGCCCATGCGCTGTTTGTAGGGCAGAAATTCAGCCAACGGCGCCCGCGAGATCACGACCAGCGACACATCGTGGTGCTTGAGGTGCTGGTTGGCGCCGTCGATGTGGTCGGCAAGGAAGGAGCAACCTTCGCAACGGTAGTCGGCGCCCGGCCCGAACATGAAGTGGTAGACGATCAGCTGGCTTGCGCCGGCGAACAGGTCGACCAGTTTCTTCGGGCCCTGTTCGGTCTCGAAGACATAGTCCTTCCGGATCTTCAACCAAGGCAATTCCCGCCGTTCGGCAGCGATGCGGTCGCGAAATCGCGTCAATTCCTTCTCGCGGGCCAGATGCGCCTTGTGCGCCTGGAACCAGTCTTCCCGTGAAACGATCTTGTTGTTTGGCATCCGACTGCTCCTCTTTGAGCCCCAAGGACGTTTGGGCTCAACGCAAGCCGACACGGCCGTCGCGTTTTTTTGGGAGCATGCGGAACCCGGGCAGATGGCCCGGGTTCGGCTGAGGTAGAAAAAATCCGGTCAGGCGGCCTGTTCCAGTTCCGGCTGCCATTTTCCAAGCGCTGCCAGATGGTTCATGTGGGCGCGATGGGCGAAGGCGGCCTGGGCAGCGGCGACGTTGGCCGCCTTGCCGCTCCACGCCTTCTGTGGCGCCGCCTGCAAGGCTCGGCCATAGGAGAAGGTCAGCTTCCATGGATGCGGGCCGATGGCATTGATGGCGTTTAGGTTGGCGGTCGCCTCCTCGTCCGATTGCCCGCCGGAGAGAAAGGCGATGCCCCCAATCGCGGCCGGCACCGTTTCGCGGAACAGTTTTATGGTCTTTTCGGCGACTTCCTCGGGGCTGCTGGTCTTGCCCGACTTCTTGCCGGCGAGAACCATGTTCGGCTTCAGGATGGTGCCTTCGAGGACGACGCGGGCCGCGTAGAGCTCGGTGTAGAGTTTTGTCAGCGTTGCCTTGCTGATCTCGTAGCAGGTGCCGATGTCATGGGCGCCGTCCATCAGCACCTCCGGCTCGACGATCGGCACGATGCCGGCCTCCTGGCAAAGCGCCGCATAGCGGGCGAGCGCATGGGCGTTCGAGCCGATCGACGTGGCGGAAGGCACGCCCTTGGCGACGTCAATGTCGATCACCGCGCGCCATTTGGCGAAACGGGCGCCGAGCTTGTAATAGTCGGCGAGCCGCTCGCGCAAGCCGTCGAGGCCTTCGGTGATCGTATCGCCGGGGTACCCAGCCAGAGGCTTGGCGCCGGCATCGACCTTGATGCCTGGGATGGCGCCGGTCGCCTTGATGATGTCGACGAGCGGCGTGCCGTCCGCGGCCTTCTGGCGGATGGTCTCGTCATAGAGGATGACGCCGGAAATGTATCTGGTCATCGCCTCCTTGGCGCGGAACATCATCTCGCGATAGTCGCGGCGGCTGTCGGCGGTCGATTCGACGCCGATCACGTCGAAGCGCTTCTTGATGGTGCCGGAGCTTTCGTCGGCGGCCAAAAGACCCTTGCCGTCGGCCACCATCGCGGCGGCAATGTCCTCGAGACGTTCGCTCATTGTGCATCCTCCTGAAACAGTTGTTCCAAACTAGCAGACCACTAGTGCAAGGCAGGTTCAAGTCGAACCATTCCGAGTGGAAAACTCGAATCGATTGAAACGCGCAAACGCCCTCGTTCGCCTCTCGCCTCAGCGCTTCAGCACATCGACACCGGGCAGCGGCTTGCCCTCCATCCATTCCAGAAAGGCGCCGCCGGCGGTTGAGACGTAGGTGAAGTCGTCGGCCACGCCGGCATGGTTGAGTGCTGCCACCGTGTCGCCGCCGCCGGCGACCGAGATCAATTTGCCGGCCTTGGTGCGGGCCGCGGCGTGCTTGGCTGCCGCCACCGTCGCCCGGTCGAACGGCTCGATCTCGAAGGCGCCGAGCGGACCGTTCCAGACCAGCGTCGCGGCGCGGTCGATCCAGTCGGCAACGGTCTTCACGGTCTTTTCGCCGACATCGAGGATCATGGCGTCGGCCGGCACCTCTGATATGGCGACGGTTTCGCTGGCGGCGCCCGCCTTGAATTCCCTGGCGACGACACCGTCGACCGGCAGGATGACGGCGCAGCCGGCTTCGGCCGCCTCGATCATGATCTGCTTGGCGGTGTTGGCGAGGTCGTGCTCGCACAGTGACTTTCCGACATCGGTGCCGCGCGCGGCCAGGAAGGTGTTGGCCATGCCGCCGCCGATGACCAGCGCGTCGACCTTCTTCACCAAATTCATCAGGAGGTCGATCTTGCTCGAGACCTTGGCGCCGCCGACGATGGCGACGACAGGGCGCGCGGGATTGCCGAGGCCCTTTTCCAGCGCGTCGAGCTCGGCCTGCATGGTACGGCCGGCGAAAGCCGGCAGCAGGTGCGCAAGCCCTTCCGTCGACGAATGAGCGCGGTGGGCAGCGGAAAAGGCGTCGTTGACGAAGATGTCGCCATTGGCGGCGAGCTTTTCGGTGAAGTCCGGGTCGTTCTTCTCCTCGCTCTTGTAGAAGCGGGTGTTTTCGAGCAGCAGCACGTCGCCGTTGCCCATCGCGGCGACGGCGCTCGCGGCCTTGTCGCCGATGCAATCGGCCGCGAAGCCGACAGGGCGGCCGAGCACCTCTGCGGTCGCCTTGGCGATCGGCTCAAGCGAGAATTCGGGCGACGGTCCATCCTTTGGCCGGCCGAAATGCGCAAGCAGGATGACCTTGGCGCCGTTGCCGGAAAGCTCGGCGATGGTCGGCGCGATGCGCTCGATGCGGGTGGCGTCGGTGACCTTGCCGTCGGCGACGGGAACGTTGAGGTCGACGCGCACCAGCACACGCTTGCCATCGATGTTGCCAATGTCATCCAGTGTCTTGAAGCCGGCCATGCTGTTCCCTTTCGCAAAAAACGCCGGGACCTTAACCCGCACCAACGACGATGCAAGACCTGCAATGGTGCTACGCGGAAAATATGACCACGGCTTGTGTCGGAAGCCGTCAGCCCCCGTCGGTTGCCTTTTCCACCACCGGCTGTGGAGACGGTTCCGCGTCCGCCGGCGCCTCGCCACTTCGCTTTTTGATCCGCTTGCGCCAATTGCGCACAAAGGCAACAATGCGGTCGGCGATTTCGCCGGCACTCAGGAACACCGGCACCCGTGCCACCGGCGCGGTCGGCTCGAGGGAAAGACCGAGACCAGTAATCTTGCCCTTGTCGTCGACGTCGCGGACGATCAGCTCGATCGGACCAATCAGCACGCGGTCGGCATATTCGGCATGGCCGCCGAGCCGCTCCGTCACAAGGTCACCGACGGTCAGCTTGCGTTCCTCCTCGGTCAGGCCCGGCGCGTAAGCGGCTTCCAGTTCCGCGGCGGAGCGCGCCGGATCGACGGCGAAGGCGCCGAAGAAGTCCGCATCCTCGGGATCGACCACGGCGCGGCTGGCGAACAGCTTGTCGAGCAGGGCTGGATAGCGATCCGGCACGAAGATGTAGACATGGTCGCCGGCGGCGAGCCTGCCCATGTCCTGGAAGCGCATCGAGCGTCCGTCACGCAGCACCAGCGACGGCCGCGCCCAGCGCGGAATGCGCTCACCGCGTGCCACCGGGCTGCCAGGTGCTACGCGATAGGCGAGCAGCTCGTGATGGGCGGAGCCCGGCAATTCAAGTTCGACCTTGTCCAACGGACCCAGGCGGGCCGGCACGATCAGGCCGAGGCGGCGCGCCAGCGGCCCGACGGTCCATCCCTGGATGACCAGCGACACCAGCACGACGATGAAGGCGGTGTTGAAGATGAGGCGGCCGTTCTCAAGGCCGCCAAGCAGCGGCGTGATGGCGAGCAGGATCGACACGGCGCCACGCAGGCCCACCCATGAGACGAAGGCGACTTCCGGGCGCGGCAGACGGAACGGCATCAGGCAAAGCCAGACGGCGATCGGCCGTGCCACGAATATCAGGAACAGGCCCAGCAGCACCGCCGGCAGCAGGATCGCCGGAAATTGCGAGGGCGTCGCGAACAGGCCGAGGATCAGGAACATGATGATCTGTGCCAGCCACGACATGCCGTCCTGGAAACGCTTGAGGATGGTGACGGCGCGGATGTCGGAATTGCCGGCAATGAGGCCGGCAAGATAGACCGCCAGAAAGCCGGAGCCGCCAATGGCGCCGGCAGCGGCGAACACCATCAGCGACAGCGTCAGCACGAAGATCGGCAGCAGCCCGTGGTCGAGATTGAGCCGGTCGACAAGCCGCACGATGGCGAGGCCGCCGAAAATGCCGACAATGGCGCCAAGCCCCATGTTGAGAAGGAAGCCGAGTACGAGGTCGGCAACCAGCACCCTGGCCTCGGGATTGGCGTTGGCGGCGATGATCTCGACCAGGCTAATGGTCAGGAAGATGGCGATCGGATCATTGGTGCCGGATTCCACCTCAAGCGTCGAACGCACGCGTTCGCGCAAATTGATCTCGCCGGCGCGCAACAGGAAGAACACGGCTGCCGCGTCGGTCGACGCGACCGCAGCCCCGAGCAGGAAGGATTCCAGCCAGCTGAGATCGAGCAGATAGTGGGCGACGACGCCGAACAGGCCAGTGGTCAAAAGGACGCCGATAGTCGCCAGCGACAGTGCCGGTCCGGCCGCCTGCCGCAAAGCGTTGAGCGGCGTGCCGAAACCGGAATCGAACAGGATGACCGCCAGCGCCAGTGAGCCGGCAAAATAAGCCAGCCGCGCATTGTCGAACTGGATGCCGAGGCCGTCGGTTCCGGTGGCCAGGCCAATGCAGAGAAACAGCAGCAAGAGAGGGGCGCCGAAGCGGAAGGCGATCAGGCTCGAAAACGCGGCGGCAACGACCAGTGCGGCGCCGACCAGTGTCACGAGATAGATCGCATGCTCCATCCGCCAATCGCCCCTCGAATTCGTGTTCCTCTCGCTTTACGAGAGAGTGAGGCGAAGACATGACCGGTGCAAGGCGGGAGGGTGGTTTTTTGCCCTATGCCGCTGATTTTTGAGTGTTTTGGCGCTCGAGGCGCGGTCTTGCCAATCAAACCGTCAGAGCGCCGCTTGAGCATCCAAAAGGGTGCTGGGCGCTCTCATGAAAACGCCCGGACAGAGCCGGGCGTTTCCAAGTCGCGAGAAGATGGTTCTGCGATCAGGCGATGGTCTTGCCGAACGCGACGGCGGTGTCGGCCATGCGGTTGGAAAAACCCCATTCATTGTCGTACCAGGACAGCACCGAAACGAAGTTTCCGTCCATAACCTTGGTCTGGTCGAGCGCCATGATCGAGGAATGCGAATCGTGGTTGAAGTCGATCGATACGTTCGGGTGATGGGTAACGGCGAGAATGCCCTTCAGCTTGCCGTTGGAGGCGGCGATAACCGCCTCGTTGATCTCCTGCACGGTCGTCGGCCGCTTGGCGATGAACTTGAAATCGACGACCGAGACGTTCGGCGTCGGCACGCGAATGGAGATGCCGTCGAGCTTGCCCTTGAGATCGGGCAGCACCAGGCCGATCGCCTTGGCCGCGCCGGTCGAGGTCGGGATCTGCGACAGGGCCGCGGCGCGGGCGCGGTAGAGATCCTTATGCATGGTGTCCAGCGTCGGCTGGTCGCCGGTGTAGGAGTGGATCGTCGTCATCATGCCCTTCTCGATGCCGACGGCCTCATGCAGCACGGCTGCCAGCGGCGCCAGGCAGTTGGTGGTGCAGGAGGCGTTCGAGATGACGATGTGGTCCTTGGTCAGCTTGTCATGGTTGATGCCATAGACGACGGTGAGGTCGGCGCCCTCCGCAGGCGCCGAGACGAGGACGCGCTTGGCGCCGGCGGTCAGATGCGCCGCGGCCTTGTCGCGGGCGGTGAAGATGCCGGTGCATTCGAGCGCGATGTCGATGCCGAGCTCCTTCCACGGCAACTGCGTCGGGTCCTTGATCGCGGTGACCTTGAATTTTTCGGTGCCGACGGTGATCTGGTCACCGTCAACCGTCACTTCATGCGGGAAGCGGCCATGCACGCTGTCGAAGCGCAGCAGATGCGCGTTGGTTTCGACCGGGCCGAGGTCGTTGACGGCGACGACGTCGATGTCCTTGCGGCCGGATTCGTGGATGGCGCGCAGGATGTTGCGGCCGATGCGGCCGAATCCGTTGATGGCAACTCTGACGGTCATTTTTCTCTCCCTGGGAGTTGGAGGCCGAAGATCAAGTCCGCAGCTTCATAACGGCGGGCTGCCAAAGAATCCAGCCGTCGATGGGTTGGATTTAAGTCCACCAGACTGAGGCTGCCGCAAAACCGCCATGCGCGGTCTCGCGGGTGTCTGGCTTTACTCGCCGTGCAGGCGGGCTTCCGCCGCCTTCACCGTCGCTTCGGCGGTGATGCCGAAATGCGGATAGAGCTGTTCGATCGTGCCAGAGGCGCCGAAGCCGGTCATGCCGATGAAGATGCCGTCGGTGCCGATGAAATGATCCCAGCCCTGGCGGATGCCGGCTTCGATGGCGATCTTGATCGGTGCGTTGCCGATCGTCTTGTTGCGATAGTCGGCGCTCTGCTTGTCGAACAATTCGAAGCAGGGGACAGAGACGACGCGGGTCGGATGGCCGTGCTTCTCCAATGCCTCGCGCGCCGCCAGCGCAATCTCGACCTCGGAACCCGAAGCGAAGATCGTCACCGCCGCATCGCCACTGGCGGCGGCCAGCTCATAGGCGCCCTGGCGGCTGAGGTTTTCCGCAACGAAGTCGTTGCGCACCGCCGGCAGGTTCTGCCGGGTCAGCGCCAGCGTCGAAGGCGTCTTTTCCTGTTCGATGGCCAGTTGCCAGCATTCGGCGGTCTCGACCGCGTCCGCCGGGCGGAAGACATTGTGGTTCGGAATGGCGCGCAGTGCGGCCAGATGCTCGACCGGCTGATGGGTCGGGCCGTCTTCGCCGAGACCGATGGAATCATGGGTCATGACGAAGATCGAGCGGATGCCCATCAGCGAGGCGAGCCGCATCGACGGACGGGCGTAGTCGGAAAAGCACATGAAGGTGCCGCCATAGGCGATGATGCCGCCATGCAGCGTCAGTCCGTTGAGTGCGGCCGCCATCCCGTGCTCGCGGACGCCGTAGTGAACGTAGCGCTGGCCGTAATCGTCTGATGTGATGTTCTTGGTCTGGCTGGTCTTGGTGTTGTTGGAGCCGGTCAGGTCGGCTGAGCCGCCGATGGTTTCCGGCACCGCGCCGTTGATGATTTCGAGCGCCATTTCCGACGATTTGCGGGTGGCGACCTTCGGCTTGTCCGTGCTGAGCTTCTTCTTGTAGTCGGTGATGACGGCGTCGAAATTCGCCGGCAGCGTGCCACTGATGCGGCGCTCGAATTCGCTGCGCAATTGGGCGTCGGCCTTGGCAAGGCGGCCTTCCCAGTCGGTGCGTGCCTTGATGCCCGTCTTGCCGGCGTCGCGCCAGGCATCGAGGATATCGGCAGGAAGCTCGAAAGGCGGATAATCCCAACCGAAGAATTTTCTCGCGCCGGCGATTTCCTCAGCGCCGAGCGGCGAACCGTGTGCCTTGTTGGTGCCGGCCTTGGTCGGCGCGCCGAAGCCGATCGTCGTCTTGCAGGCGATCATCGTCGGCTTGTCGGAATGGCGGGCCGCCTCGATGGCATAGGCGATCGCCTCCGGATCCTGGCCGTCAATGTGGCTGGCGTTCCAACCGGATGCCTGGAAGCGGGCAACCTGATCGGTGTTGTCGGCCAGCGACACCGGGCCGTCGATCGAGATGTTGTTGTTGTCCCAAAAGACGATCAGCTTGTTCAGCTTGAGATGTCCGGCAAGTGCGATGGCCTCCTGCGAGACGCCTTCCATCAGGCAGCCGTCGCCGGCCAGCACATAGGTGTAGTGATCGACGAGGTCGTTGCCGAAGGCGGCATTCATGATGCGCTCGCCGAGTGCGAAGCCGACCGAATTGGCAAGCCCCTGGCCGAGCGGGCCGGTCGTCGTCTCGATGCCGGCGGCATGGCCATATTCGGGATGGCCTGCCGTCCTCGACCCCACTTGCCGAAAATGCTTGATCTGGTCGAGAGTGATGTCCTCGTAGCCGGTCAGATAAAGCAGCGAATAAAGCAGCATCGAACCGTGGCCGGCCGACAGGATGAATCGGTCGCGATCGGGCCAATGCGGGCTCTTCGCATCGTATTTCAGGAAACGCGTGAACAGCACGGTGGCGATGTCGGCGCAGCCCATGGGCAGGCCGGGGTGGCCGGACTGGGCCTTCTCGACGGCGTCCATGGAAAGAAAACGGATCGCATTGGCCATCCGGTCATGTTGTTCACGCGAGGTCATGCTTCCTCCAGTGTGGGGGTTCGGGGCCTTGGGAGAGCCCTGGAAAGGGGGTGCGCGACACATAGCAGGCGCGGCTTTTTAGTCAACAAACCGGCGCGCTTTTGCCGATCTTGTTAGTCAATAATCCGGCGCTTTTGCCGGTCTTGTGATGGCGCCAGAAGGGTCTTGGAGGCTCTACATTAGCGTTAGTAGGGGACAGTCGCGAGAGCTTTATTGACGTTGGCTTCACACGGCGGGTAATGTTTCAGACATAACGCGTTCTGAACGTGGATGATTCGGTGATGGGCAGGGCGCAGGACGAAAGCCATGACCGGGGAAACGACACTCAAGGAAGTCATTGCCAGGCTAGGTAAGGCCATCGAGGGGCTGGAAAATGCCGTCGCGGCCAAGCTCGAGCACGAGCGCGACTATACGGAAGCCGAGGCGGAGGTGCAGCGCATGAACGCCGACCGCTCGCGGCTGGCGCAGGAACTCGACAATTCCGAAGCGCGCGCCGAACGGCTGGAAGACGCCAACAAGGAAGTGTCGCGTCGGCTGGTGACCGCCATGGAAACCATCCGCGCCGTGTTGGACAGATAGGGGCTGGCCCAATGGCACAAGTCACGGTTTCCATCGACGGCAAGCAGTATCGCATGGCTTGCGACGAGGGCCAGGAAGAACATCTGATCGACCTTGCCGAGCGCTTCGACCGCTACGTCTCGCATCTGAAGGATTCGTTCGGCGAGATCGGCGACCAGCGGCTGACGGTGATGGCCGGCATCATGGTCATGGACGAGCTTTCGGAACTGCAAAAACGCGTCAAGGGCATGGAAAGCGAAGTGCTGACGCTGCGCAAGACGCGTGACGACGCGCTGACCAAGGCCGACAAGAACGATTCCGTGCTGACCCAAGCGCTTGGCGCGCTCGCCCAGCGCATGGAAGACCTGGCGACGACGCTGGCGGTGAACAAGGGCTGAGCCAGCGCAGCGGAAATTCCTGCTGCCTTTGCCGAGAAGCAATGAAAATATTTTCGCAGTCGGCCTTGATGCCGACGCAACAGGCGTTTGAAGGATGACGCCGGAGTGGTAGAAAGGCAAAAGCAGCGCCGGTCAATGCCGGCTGCAATCTGCACTCACAGGGTAGGGACACGTCATGAGCCTCCGTATCAACGATACCGCGCCGGATTTCACGGCCGAAACCACGCAAGGGACGATCAGCTTCCACGACTGGATCGGTGACGGCTGGGCGGTGCTTTTCAGCCATCCGAAGAATTTCACGCCGGTCTGCACGACCGAGCTCGGCACGATGGCCGGCCTGAAAGGCGAGTTCAAGAAGCGCAACGTCAAGATCATCGGCATTTCCGTCGACCCGGTCGAAAGCCATGGCAAATGGCAGGATGATATCAAGAAGGCGACCGGCCAATCGGTGAACTATCCGCTGATCGGCGACAAGGATCTCAAGGTCGCCAAGCTTTACGAGATGCTGCCGGCCGGCGCCGGCGAAACCTCGGAAGGGCGCACGCCCGCAGACAATGCCACGGTGCGTTCGGTCTACGTCATCGGCCCCGACAAGAAGATCAAGCTGGTTCTCACCTATCCGATGACGACCGGCCGTAACTTCGATGAGATCCTGCGCGCGATCGATTCCATCCAGCTGACCGCCAAGCACCAGGTGGCGACGCCGGCGAACTGGAAGCAGGGCGAAGATGTCATCATCACCGCCGCTGTTTCCAACGAGGATGCGATCAAGCGTTTCGGCGCCTACGAGACGGTCCTGCCGTATCTCAGGAAGACCAAACAGCCCTCCGCCTGAGCAGCCAGGACGGCACGGAGAATTTCGGTTTTCACGCCTGCATGAGCATGCGGTGCTTGACGGCGTTGCGCTGGCGAATGACCATGCTCTTCTTTTACCCCGGCAGGGAAAACCATTCCTGCCGGGTGGGAGTTGAGGGAGCCGAGATTGGACGCGACATCGGCCAAGCTGCAGGTGGCAGGCTTTTACGACAAGCCGAGCGGGTCCATCCAGTATGTCGTTGCCGACCCGCAGACGCGACGATGCGCAATCATCGATCCAGTCCTCGATTTCGACGAGAAGTCCGGCGCAACAGCGACGAAGAATGCCGACGCCCTGCTCGATTTCATCAGGGAGAACGGGCTGGAGGTCGAGTGGATACTCGACACGCACCCGCATGCCGACCATTTCTCGGCGGCGCACTATCTTAGCGCGAAGACCGGGGCGCCCACGGCGATTGGTGAGAAGATCATCGACGTCCAGAAATTGTGGAAGGCGATCTACAACTGGCCGGATTTTCCTGCCGACGGATCCCAGTGGAACAGACTGTTCGCCGATGGCGAAACATTTTCGGTCGGCGGCATTCCGGCCAAGGTGCTTTTTTCGCCGGGCCATACGCTGGCCTCGATCACCTATGTGATCGGCGACGCTGCTTTCATCCACGACACGCTCTTCATGCCTGACAGCGGCACGGCAAGAGCGGATTTTCCCGGCGGCAGTGCGGCGCGACTCTGGCGCTCGATCCAGGATATCCTCGCGCTACCGGACGAGACACGCCTTTTCGTCGGTCATGACTACCAGACAGAAGGACGCGAACCGCTGTGGGAGAGCACGGTCGCGGAACAGAAATCCAAGAACACCCATGTTGCCGCCTGCAGGACAGAGGCCGATTTCGTGGCGTTGCGCGAGGCGCGCGACAGGACGCTGCCGATGCCAAGGCTGATCCTGCACGCGCTGCAGGTCAACATGAATGGCGGGCGCTTGCCGGAACCGGAATCAAACGGTCGCCGCTATCTGAAGTTTCCGCTCGATTGCCTTTGATGAGATGGGTCGCTGGCACTACAACTCCAATTCAAACTCGGCGCCGCCCCTCATCGCCCTGCCGGGCACTTCTCCCCGTATAGCGACTGTATAGCGACGGGGAGAAGGACGCTTTCACTGACGATTTCGCTAATTTTCGACGTTGCAAAAAAGAGTGGCGGCGGTGCGATCTGCCTCTTCCCCCCGTCACTATACGGGGAGAAGGTGGCGGCAGCCGGATGAGGGGCAGCGCAGACGCCAGCTAGTCTAGCTTCAGGGTTTTGTTCGGCGGACTAAATGTTCATACGTGATTTTCCAAGGGTCGCTCACGGAAGATCTTTCCTCGCCGATCCAATGGAAGCTGTTGGCAGTGATCTCGGTGAAACGCCATCGAGTTTTCAGACCGCGCGAGTCAGTGCCGAGTTGGACAATGTCCTTACCCTCGGCCCGCCCGATCTGGCGCGAGTGATCTCGGTTGAGCGGGTCGTTCCATATGATGTGCCAGCCATCGATCCTAGGATCGAAGATGCGCAAAGTCGTGCCATACATCGTGGACGGCGCAGGGCGCTTGGGCCTAATCCAGACGTCCTGAATCGCGCGGCCTTCGAGCACCCAGCCAAAATGGCATTCTCCATTCCACTTCTGGATTGTGCCGTCGTCGAGGTAGTGGACCGTGTCCATTTCCCAGCTTCCAATTAGCCATCCATACAGGTCCATGTCTTTCGCTCGGTCGGCTGGGGGACCTTCGGATCCGAGAGCGGTGAGAAACGGAGAAATCGTCATCGTCATACTGCCTTTGGTTTCCAAATAGGCGAGTTCAACTGCCCAGCGCAGCCCCGGCGGCCCATTGTCGCGCCCGCTTGCCGCAAGCGCCACCTTGTGAAATTTCAAGGCGGAAGCCCGTGTCGGCGCCGGAACATTGCCGCCACAATTTGCAGCGTTGCGGTTTCCAGGGCTTGGGGAAAATTGCTATAATGCCGCATGAGCCGGCCAGGCTGATCATACCGATGATTGAGCGGTTTATGGCGACGGATTTGGCGTTCGCGAAGGCGCGGCGGAACCGGTAACTTGCTAGAATATGACACCAAGCGACAGTTCTTCCGGCAGTCTGAGGACCAATAAAAAAGGCGGCGCCAGTTGCCTGACGCCGCCTTTATTTGTTTCCGTCGGAAGCTTTACGCCGCCGGCTGCGCCTCGATGGTGCGCAGGGCCTGCATCTGGCGCTTGGCCGCGGCCTTGACCGCGTCCTGCACCTTCTCGAAGGCGCGCACCTCGATCTGGCGCACGCGCTCGCGGCTGATGTCGAACTCGGACGACAGCTCTTCCAGCGTCAGCGGCTCCTCGGCAAGGCGGCGCGCCTCGAAGATACGCCGCTCGCGCTCGTTGAGCACGGCAAGAGCGCCGGACAGCATGCCGCGCCGGTTTTCCAGCTCGTCCTGCTCGATCAGCGCCTCTTCCTGGCTTTCGTGGTCGTCGACCAGCCAGTCCTGCCATTCACCGGACTCGCCTTCGCTCGCCCGGATCGGTGCGTTGAGCGAGGCGTCGCCCGACAGGCGGCGGTTCATCGACACCACCTCCGCTTCGGACACGTTGAGGCGGGTGGCGATCTCGGTGATCTGGTCGGGCTTCAAATCGCCGTCGTCAAGCGCCTGGATCTTGCCCTTCACCTTGCGCAGGTTGAAGAACAGGCGCTTCTGGTTGGCGGTCGTGCCCATCTTGACCAGGCTCCACGAGCGCAGGATGTATTCCTGGATCGAGGCCTTGATCCACCACATGGCGTAGGTGGCGAGCCGGAAGCCGCGCTCCGGTTCGAATTTCTTGACGGCCTGCATCAGGCCGACATTGCCTTCCGAGATCACCTCGCCGATCGGCAGGCCGTAGCCGCGATAGCCCATGGCGATCTTGGCGACGAGCCGAAGGTGGCTGGTGACGAGCTTGTGTGCAGCCGTGGTGTCCTCATGCTCGGCGTAACGCTTGGCGAGCATGTACTCTTCCTGCGGCTGAAGCATCGGAAAGCGACGGATTTCTTCCAGGTAGCGGCTGAGGCCGCCTTCGCCGGAAACGATACTAGGTAGTGACTGGGCCATGATAGCGCCCCCTCTCTCTTGGAGTGGTGCCCCCGAAACGTGGCGGGCATATGTTGCGAACGCCAAAGGCTCGTTCGCGACAACCGGTGTATATAGGAACAAAACCAGAAAGGACAGCATTGGTTCAACACGAAAACAGTGTGTCACGCCAAAGTGAACAACGCCGGTCAGGTTTTCGCCGATCGGGTTTTAAATGGATGGAAGGCGGTTCAGAGTTCGCGAAAGCCGTCGACGAGTTCCTCCATGTCCCTCGGCACCGGCGCCTCGAACCTCATCGTCAAATGGGTAGCCGGATGCCGAAATTCAAGGAGGCGGGCATGCAATGCCTGTCGCGGAAATGCCTTCACCCGGCCTTTCAGCGGCTCGGGCAGCCGGTTCGCCTTGGTGCGAAAGGCCTGGCCGTAATCGGGATCGCCGACGACCGGATGGCCGATATGAGCCATGTGGACGCGGATCTGATGGGTGCGGCCGGTCTCTAACCGGCATTCGACGAGGCTTGCCGTGGCAAATTCCTTTTGCTGCTCGCCAAAGCGCTCGATCACGGTGAAATGGGTGATGGCGTGGCGGGCATCGTCGCGGCCCTCCGGCACCACGGCACGGCGCACGCGGTCGGCGGCGCGGCCGAGCGGCTCGTCGACCGTGCCTGTCGGTCTCGTCGGGATGCCCCAGACCAGGGCCAGATAGGCGCGTTTGAGATCGCCGGTGAGGCCATGGTCGGCAAAGGCCTCCGACAATGACTTGTGGGCACGGTCGGTCTTGGCGACGACCATGACGCCGCTGGTCTCCTTGTCCAGGCGGTGGACGATGCCAGGCCGCCGCACACCGCCGATGCCGGAAAGACTGTCGCCGCAATGGTGGATCAGCGCGTTGACCAGCGTGCCGGTCCAGTTGCCGGCGCCGGGATGGACGACAAGCCCCGGCGGCTTGTTGATGACGATCAATTCGTTGTCTTCATAGAGGACGTCGAGCGCGATGTTCTCGCCTTGCGGCTCCGCCGGCTCCGGCTGCGGCATGTCGACCGACACGCGGTCACCGGCCGCCATCTTGCGCTTCGTCTCGTTGACTGGCTGGCCGCCGACCTTGACCGCGCCCTGCCTGATCAGCATCTGCACCCGGCTGCGCGACATGTCCGGACCGAGCTTGCCCGCCAGCCATTGGTCGAGGCGCTGGCCGGCCGCATCGGGACCCGCTTCCAGCACTATTGATCCCCCGTTTGGCGATCCCCCGTCTGGCGATCCGCCCTCCATTAATCCATCCTCTATCAATATGGGGGCCTCTTCGTTATGAGCGCTCATCGAAAATCGTTCCGGAATGTTTTGCCATGGCTGCTGCCGACGAAGACGAGGAAAAGCCGCTCGACCCCGAAGTTGAAAAGGTGCGCAAGAAGCTCGTCCGCTTCGTCGCCATCAATCTCGGCCTGCTGTTCCTCGCCCTTATGGTGGTGATCGCAGCCCTTGTCTACAAAACGCGCACCGCGCCACCGGCCAGCTCGCCGCCCAATAGTCCATCACTTGCCGGCGACATCCAGGTGCCATCAGGCGAGCCGCTGACCGGCGACATCGTGCTGCCGGTCGGCGCCAAGGTCATCAGCCAGTCGCTCTCCGGCAACCGCGTCTCCATCGATGCGGAGCTTGCCGACGGCAGCCGCGCCATTTTTGTCTACGACATCACTGAACGCCGCATCATCGGTCGCTTTTCGATCCGCAACAAATGACTGGTTTCGCCGAAAATCGCCGCGTCGCCACCGTCGCGCTTGTCGTCGCCAATTACGATGAGGCGATCTCCTGGTATGTCGACAGGCTGGGCTTTTCGCTCATTGAGGACGCCGATCTGGGCGGCGGCAAGCGCTGGGTCACGGTGGCGCCGGCCAACGGACAAGGCGCGCGGCTGCTGCTGGCCGAGGCGGCCGATGACGCGCAAAGGGATAGCATCGGTAACCAGACCGGCGGCCGCGTCTTTCTGTTCCTCGAAACCGACGACTTTGTCCGCGACCATGCGGCAATGCTCGCAAAGGGCGTCGAATTCCGTGAGGCGCCCCGCCACGAGGCCTATGGCACTGTGGCAGTTTTCGCCGATCTCCATGGAAATCTCTGGGACCTGATCGAGCCAAAACGGTAAGCTTGCAACGGATATTTTCCCGGCATCATCGACTGTCCGAAGGCCAGTTGCTTTTTCCCGGCCGTCAGCCTATATCGCCGGTTCTTGAACGCGCCCATCGTCTAGCGGTCAGGACACCGCCCTCTCACGGCGGGAACAGGGGTTCGATTCCCCTTGGGCGTACCAAGGAAATCAACTGCTTAGCGGGTCGGCAGGTAAAACCGTCAAATAACGGTCAAATAAGCCCTCCGTACGTAGTCCATTTCGATTTGCGGTAGCCTCAGAGGCTCGCTATTGCGCGAGGCTTTAAAGGGCCATATCTGTTCGCGCGTTGCGACATCACCAAAACCTTGGCCATGGGGCAGGGAATCGAATGTTCGGATTATTTGGGGCAGATCGGCGCCGACAAGAGCGTCTTGCGGCCTTCTTAGAGTTGCAGGCGGTGTTCTATCGACTCCAGGCCGATGCCCCGGCCGCTGCATGGCTATTCAAACTCGATGCTGGCCAGCCGCGAAACTCCCGCCAAATTGGTTAAACTCCCCCTAAGAGCATCCAGCGCAAAGGAATTCCGAACTGACTTGTCCCCGGTCTCTCTGTTTTCGGACGGGCTTTTGTCGCAAATTCGTACGTGCGTGCGTATTGGTCCCGAGATTACCCACCAAAGCAGGGGTAATGCCCACGATTACCGCGATGAGAGGCGGCAATAGCAACGGGCCGTTCCGATAGTTGCGGGGTTGGAAATGGCCCGGTTCGACACGAAATTTTCACATAAGCCCCAGGCGCGAACCCTCAAAAGGTTCAAAAGCCACCTTCGGACAGACCGTGACATCAGCCACGCGAAGAGCGCGCCATGAAAATGGAGCGTCGGGCCCACTCCTTGCATTCCAGCTCTTCCCTGCGACTATCGGCAGGTTCACGCGACATGGGGGATGCGCGCCATGGGAGGCTCACCGTCGATCACGGAGGCGCTCGTAAAGAATTGCTTCGTCGAATTCGCCCTGCGAGAAGAGGCTTATGGCGCACTTACTCAGATACGCCGCGTCTTCGCTGCCTTCGGCAAGTCCTTCCTCGTGACAAACACGGTCATAGACTCGCTTCAACAGAGCAAGGTCGTCTGGATAGGCAATGCCACTTCTTGAAGATCTGGGGCTGACCATAGCTTTCCTCCCATTCGGGGCGGAAGTGCGGTAGTCGCTTTCAGCCGGTGATGCCCATGATGTTTATCGCCGATGGGTGCAGCCTACTCCGATCTGGGAGAGAGTCCACCTCCGTATGTTCGCGCGTTAGACGTTAAAGCCCGCCACCGTGAGGCAGCGCGGGCTCACGAAGTTGAATGCATGCCGATCGACAAGACGCTCTCAGGATTGGCATCGGCGTTCAGCCGTTCAAGTGTGTCGAGATGTTTTGCGGTGGCAAACGCATTGACGATAAACTGGCCGTGAGTGATCCAAATGCCCCCTCCGGGTGGCAGGAAGTTCGTGTTGATGACTGATGACCTGATCGAGTAGCAAAGCGGAATATCTCCCGCCGAGCCCTTTTCTGAATTGATCTCCTCAAGGGTCTTTGAGTGTTTTGCGGTGGCCTGGTTTGAGACGATAAACTCTCGACCGTGCATCAATCCGGCTAACTCAAAATCCCTCCACCCACGTGAAGGTACATGGGTATGTCGTCTACGGGGCCTTGCCGGCCTACGACCAGTCCGCCGTAACGCGCATCAGCAATGCGCATGCCCTCCAAATCCCCAAAGAAATCCGTGAAAGTCAGACGATACGTGGCCGCCGAGCATTTCGGGCATTCCGAGAGCTGAAGAGGTACAGCCGTCTCACAAATTCGGCAGGGTGATTCTGACGCAATTTCCACACAGAACTGAACCATTGCCCGCCCCCCCATGAACGTGAATCCATTAATGAAGGGAAGCGCGAGAAAAGAACAGCCCGCCACCGTGAAGGCAGCGGGCGAGGTCGTGAGTTGGCTTGAAATTCAGTGCCGCCCTGTCGGGCCTTCGAGAAATTCGACAAAGGCATCCTTGATTTTGTCTTTCGGCGCGTGAGCGTGGCACCCCTTCAATATGTCGGCGGCGATCTTGAGCATGTCGGATCTGCTTCCGACTAGCTTCGACACAACGGCGTTTTCGGTGCCGCCGTCATAGGTCGAGCGCTGCAGAACGAACAAGGTCAGCCTGAGATTGTCGCCCATGAACTGGAGCGGGCCGGCGCCGGTGACGAACGTGTCTGAGACGCAGAAGGGTTCGACAGTCGGGGCGGTGCTCATGACGCTTTTCCTTCGGTGGCTTCGTAGTAGCTCTTCCTGGCCTTGTGGGACATCGACTCCGCGACGCTGGCAACGAAGAACAGGCGGCTACCTTCCGTCTCGGGGATGACGTAGTTGCCGTTTTCGGGGGGACAGCTGAAATGCTGCTCCAAGAGGTTCAACAGCACGTCGATCATGTTGTAAGCGTCGCAGATCAGCGGCTCCAGATCCATGAAGGTCATCTTTTCCTTGGTGGCGGGCATGCCTTCGGCGGCTGCCCGAACATAGGTGTTCGGCATCGGATCTTCTCCAATTCGGTTTTGTGTGAGGCTCTAGCGCTTCCGCAAGAACGGGAATTCTGATATCAGAGTTTTTATGCCAAAGCAAGAAACCGTGGTATCAAAGAAACGGCGCGGACCGGCCCCAACTGGAAAGGGTGTGCCGATCATGGTCCGCCTTCAACCGGACATGCTCGCGGGCGTCGATCAATTTGTTGCCGAGCATGATGTTTCGCGACCTGAAGCCGTCCGATTGATCATTCGTGACTGGTTGATCAGACACCAGGTACTGAAGGCTGAGTGAAACCGGGTCTTTCCGCGCTGCCCTCGAAGCCGCCGGCGTGGAGTTTCATCCCTGAGAACGGCGGCGGCGCCGGGGTAAGGATCAAGAAATCGCGCCCGCCCGCCCCTCACCTGCCCGACGGCGAAGCCGGCATCATCGAAAACAACGATATGTAGGGAGCGTCGCAGCAGTGGCCTACACAGTGATTTGGTACGGGAAACAGGGCATTGTTGAAGAGACGCCCTTCGATGCCGAGAAGGCCGCAAGAGATCACGCACTGGCGACATTCCCTGCTCGAAAGCAGGATGACGGTATCGTAGCGGTGGAAGTACGCAAAGACGACGGCACGGTTGTATTCAGTCAAGCGGGTGGCGTTCTAGACGGTGGCGGCTAAAGAATGGTCTCGCGCTTCCCGGTGGCGGAATCGTTGCGCGCAACGGGATCTTGCGCGAAGCTTGTTACGCCTGAGAGGGACTGACCAAGTGCGCCATTTCCAGTTGATCTGGTTTGAATCCGGCGTGTTGCGGGGTCCAAGTTTCGCCTTCACGATTGAACCAATTGCACAATACGGAGCCCGAGGCGGCAGCGTCGCTGACAGTCATGTTAGGGCCTCCTGACTTCAGACGGACCACATCTCCGGTCTTGAAATTGTCCGCCATGGTTGGCCCTCCTGATGTTTGAAAACAATCAAAGGTAATCAGACGTAGGACGTGGTGGCAACAGGCCAAGCGCTCGCCGCAAGCGCGGTGCACCAAATTGAGATCGTGTCTTGCAGCCGGTCATCATTTGGCCTTGCCGTAAGCATTCGGCCTGGTGTCGGGCGTATAGATCACGCCGACCTTTTTCCCCTCGCATTTTTTGCATCTGAGCTTGGGTTTCAGATCCCATTCCATTGCTGGTGCATCCGGGCCGAACCGGACGCCGCACGTTCCACACATTAGGAATATGAGATACTGTGCGAATGCGGGTGGCTTTGAGGAGTTTGGATCATGGACGCGGCTGAAATGCAGGCGATAGGCGCCACCCTCATGCGGATTGTCACGCCAGAAATGACACCAAAGCAACTGGTTAAGGCGGCTAGGAAAGAACACCCGAGCGCGTCAAAGAAGGACATCGCCCGCGCGGCGTTCTTCTCGATTATCGCAAATGCCGACGACGACCACGGCAAGGCAAAGAACTTACAGGCGTTCGCCATAGCCGAGCGTACCCAGCCGTAGGGGATTGATGAACTCTTAGAGCGCGCACCCGCACGGCGAATCGCTCCTCCGGAGGGACAACATCGCGACCGGCTACAAAGGCAAGCCGCACGCCGGCCCCGTTGCCGCCGGTACTCACCCGTTTTAGGCATGGAGTCGCCTCCAGGCTCATCCGATTTGACGGCCAGGGGGAACGGAACATGACAATTTTACTAAATTAGCAACAACGCATGGGGAGCCTATAACTGCCCAGCCGGCGACCGCCCCCCAACCGCCAGCCGGCCAGGCCCGGCGGCTGGCTGTTGGTCACCCCAATAGGGCTGCCGGGCCGCTCGAACTTTACCCGTAAAAGGTTTCGGGCCGGAACGCTTGCTCATCTCGAGGGTTGGGATGCAGGAGATGCAGGCGTGGCCAAGAAGCTGTCCATCGCCGAAATATTGCGACTTACCTCTGACCAACTGAAGAGGATCCGGAAACGCGTCGCCCATGGCGGTCACATGGACCAGATGCAAGAGGTCGATGCTCTGGTGGGCCTCGCTAAAGAAATGGCCGACCGGCAACTAGCCGGGTTAGAAAGCCCGGCAGATGAAAACGATGGCTCTGTGCAAGACGGTGACGACGCAAAGGACTGAGCGCTATTCAATAAGAAGCCGGCCCATGCGCGGAGGGACCGGCTTTTGTCGCCTGCGTTCATGCAACCCGCTCTCGCGGGCAAGCCTGGACGGCTTTTCCATGAGTGGCCATGGTTACTGAAGCGCCGTCTCGGCGTCGGCTATCGAAGCGACCACGATCGTGTCCCAGGGAGTGGTGTAGCTGACGGCTTGGTCGCCGCGCTCTCCGGCATGGGGGCCGGGCTGATCAGCGTGCC
>NZ_NPKJ01000032.1 GCF_002284575.1 Mesorhizobium temperatum | reverse complement strand
CGGCCTGTTCGGGGGCCTCCTTTATGCGCGGATCCCGCGGCGCCGTCCGACGTCGGACGCCGGCACCGCGTCCGCGCTCGGCCCCTCGCGCAATATTGTTTTCAAGCTTGCGGCACTTTTTAGCCTTGATGCGTTCGCCGGCGGCTTTGTCGTCCAGTCGCTGCTTGCCCTCTGGCTTTTCGAAAAATTCGATCTGTCGCTTTCCGAAGCGGGATTTTTCTTCTTCTGGTCCGGCGTGCTTTCGGCGTTCTCCTTCCCCGTTTCAGCTTGGCTGTCCCGGCACATTGGATTGATCAACACGATGGTGTTCACCCACATTCCGTCGAGCATCGCCCTGATGCTGGCGGCGTTGGTGCCCACGCTGCCTCTGGCACTCGTCCTGCTGCTGATCCGCGCAGCACTGTCGCAGATGGACGTGCCGACGCGATCATCTTACGTGATGGCCGTCGTCACGGAGGCGGAGCGGGCGGCGGCCGCGAGCTTTACATCGGTGCCGCGCAGTCTGGCCGCCGCAGTCAGTCCCGCGCTGGCGGGCGCTCTGTTCGCTGCCTCGTTCCGGGCTTGGCCCCTCCTCATCTGCGGTGCACTGAAGATCGCTTACGATCTGCTGCTGCTGATGCAGTTTCGGCACCTCAAGCCGCCGGAGGAACGGTGATGCAGCCGCACCGGTTTGGGGTGTTTGACCAGGATGGGTCAATCGCGAAGGAAAACGTTGGAACGGTTGTCGATCACTTCCGGCTGTCGCGGAGCGCGAAATGTCGCCTCGCTTCCTCATGACATTGTCTGCCGCACTTTATCTGACATCATCGGTGTTTGCCGGGGGGATCACCCGTTCCGTCGAACGTCTGCTATCGAGCGTGGAAAAGCCGCTGCAGAAGGTCCGCATCGGGTCAGCGACGATGCCCACGCCGACCTGAATGTCCGCTCTTGAAGATCCGCAGCCTGAAACTGCCAGTCCACTGTCGGCCCATAGAATCCCGGTCAGCAATGCGCCCAATGTCGGCCGTTGAGGTGATTTTCGCTGTTGCCCGATAGCGGACGTTGCCGGCGACCACCTTGGACATCGTTGTTGCGCCATAACGCGACCTTCAGGGCGCTCCTTCAAAGCTGCCCTTCGCGCATTGGTCGGAGTCACCCAAAGCGGAGTTGCGGAGGACTACGCCCTCAGTCTTTTCACAGTCTGGACGACGCTGTCCAGAAGCAGCTGGCTTCGGTCAGCCACGGGTTTTCAAGCGACGAAGATGGTCCCACTTTGAACTCCCTTCACTCAACTGCTTGTAGGTCACAGCCGCCCGGACAATAGCGCCTGTTTTCCGATGCTGTGTGTCCGGGCAGCAACGTTTGCCGTATTCGGCGATCTGCTGCAACGGAGTATTTGACAGTTCGATGAATGAACCGTCATAAAGCCGTTCGAAGAGGGGGCGCTTCAGAACTGCGATGCGGGGGCCGGCAAGTTTTTCACTGTTGTTGACGGCGCTCGTCGGCATCCAGCCGGCGGCGGCCGATGTCGTGCCGCGCAACCAGCCGGCGGCCGGGTCGGTCATTGCCCGCAAATCGGGCGAGGAAGTGCGCTTCCTAGAATTCGCCTCTTGGCAGGTGGTCGATCTCAGGCAGGACGTCGTCCCCGGCGACTATCTGCGCACCAACGCCACCGGCAGTCTAGCAGTGCTGTTTGCCGACCGCACCCAGATGCGGCTTGGCCGCAATACGACGCTCCTGGTCAAAAAGATCGGCGCGGCGTCCGACACCGAGTTCAAGCTGGAGAGCGGCACCATCTGGGCGCGAGCAGAGCGCGGCGGCGAAGGGCTGACCATCGACACGCCCGCCGCCGCCGCCGCCATCCGCGGCACCGACTGGACGATGACCGTCGACGGCAAGGGCCGCACCTCGCTGATCGTGCTGGAAGGCACGGTAGAACTCGCCAACGAATTCGGCTCGGTCAGCGTCGCCGAAGGCGAAGCCGCGGCGGCCACCATCGGCTCGGCGCCGACGAAGGTCGTCATCGTCGATTCGGACGACCGCGAGCAGATGCTGTTCTACTACTCCTTGCGCGACGCTTTCACCGTCCTGCCAGCATCGGCATTGTCGAGCCTGGACATGCGCAAGGCGCGCGCCAGGATAAAGGCGATAGAGCCGTCGTCCCGATCCGCCGAGGACTGGGTGACATTGGCCGAGGTTAATCTTGACTTTGAAGGGCGGGAAGCGGCGCGCGACGCGGCCAGGCAGGCGCGACAATTCCCGCTGACGCGCGCGCAGGAAGCCCGGCTCGATCTGATCGACGCGTTGATCGCCGGCGCCGAACAGCGCTATGCCGAGGCGGCGCATCTGTTCGAACGCGCGGCGCCGCATCTCGATCCCAGCCGGCGTGTCATGGCGCGCTATGGCGGCTACTATGCGCGCTCGCTGGCTGACCCCAGCCATATCGAAGCTCCGCCGGTTAATGCGGATGCCGGCGTCGCCGCGGCCATCGCCGAGGCTCTGACGGCCGGATTTCTGGTCGACCTCAAAGCTGCAATTGCCGTTCTCGAAAGCGCCGAACGGCGCTATCCCGGTGATCCGACGCTGCCCGCCCTCAGGGCACAAATTGCGTTCCTGCTCGACGACCGCGAACAGGTGGAAGCGGCAATCGATCGCGCTTTGTCGCTCGACCCGGATAATGTGATCGCGCTCCAAGCACGCGCCGGTTATCGGGCCGGAATCAAGAGCGATCTTGAAGGCGCGCTTGCCGACCTCGAGCGCGCGGTGGAGCTGGCGCCCGGCTCGGCGAGCTGGAACGCTCTCGGCCTCGTTCAGAGCGCGCGCGGCGCCACTCGCGAGGCGGAGGCGGCGCTGAAGCGCGCTATCGAACTCGACCCGAAAGATCCTGTCCCCCACGCCAACCTCGCCATCATCTATCTCGAGCAGGACCGCACGGCCGAAGCGAAGGCCGAAATCGACACGGCGCTCGCAGTCGATCCGGCATTCGACATCGGGCTGGTTGCGCGCGGCCGCTACTATCTGCAGACCGGCGAACTGGACAAAGCGCGTGACGACCTGCTCGCCGGCACGACCGCCAATCCGGCCTATTCCAATGGATTGCTGCTGCTTGCCGTCGCCTATTACGAAGCCGGCGAGCTGGAACCCGCCGAACAGGCTATCGAAAACGCCGATCGCCTTGATCCGAACGATCCGGTGATTTCATCCTTCCGCACGGCGGTTGCAATCGACGAGTACGAAGCCGACAAGGCGATCGCCAGCGCACAGGAAGCGCTGAAGCGCACCAGAGCCCGCGGCGGCGACTATGCCGCGCTCAGCGCCAATCGCGACACCGGCTCGACGTTGAACGACGCGTTCCGGCTACTCAATCTCAACGCGTGGGGCCGCTACTACGGCGACGCGGTTTTCGATCCCTTCACCGGCTCCGGCTATGTCGACCAGGCGCTTGCCGGTAGCTTAAATCCCTTCGTCAACAATCTGCGTTTCGGCGACGTGCCGACGGAACCGGGCACTAATACAACCAGCTTCTCATCGTTTTTCCAAGGCTTGATGCTCGACCCGCAAATGCTGGCCGGCCGCCAGAGGAGCGCCAACATCCTCCGGCGACCTTTCATCGAAACCACCGTCGGCGGGGGTTTTGTCGCCGATGACGGCGATCTGGGTTGGAACAGCGAAATCGAAACCCAAGGGTATCAACCAGCTCCCTTTCCATGGAGCTTCTACGGCACGATCAACGGTTTGGAGACCGACACGCGTCGCGGCGATGATCCAGCGACCGGCCAGTTCGATCTCGAGGACCGGTCGATCACCGGCACAGGCTACATGGCCATGAAGCCGACGCCGAATGACCGGGTGGTGGCGTATATCGATGTCAAGGATCTCGAGTTCGACCTAAGCACAGTGCTGGACCCTACCGTTCTGCCGCTAGGAGGAACGTATGCCGACACCGGCGACACCCGAACCGGCAACGCCGGGATCGCCTGGAGCCATACATTTGGTTACCAGAACGTTGCCAGCGCGGCGCTGTTTGCGACCGACATTACGGATCGAAGCAACAGAACCCGCTTGGAGGAAATCGGCTTCGGGGAAACAGGATTCATTCTGGAGAGTGAGACCAGCCAGCAATCCTATCTCGCCGCATTCAATCACATCTACGGAACCGGTGACTTGACTCTCCGATACGGAGGTGAGGGCGGACTATTGGAAGTCTCAAAAGACGAAACGTTTTCTTTCGTGTTTCCTTTTATCCCGGACACAATCATATCCGAATCCACTACGGCAGTCGACGTCGCCATTGGGCGCGTCTATTTCGACGCCGTCTACGAGTTCAACCCCAATCTCAAAGTGGAGGGAGCCCTATTCGGCACTTATCTCGACGGTGGCACGATTGATGAACAACGCCTGGAGCCTCGCCTCGGCGTCGCCTGGACGCCTTTCGAAGGCCACTACCTACGCGCCGGGTTCCTGCGCGAAGGTTCGTTCATAACGTCGGCGACCTTGGCGCCGGTCGGAATACTCGGCCTGCAATCCAATCAGAATTCTCTAGCTGTCGACGGCTTTTCGGACACGTTTGCCGCGCGCTGGGACGCCGAGTGGAACAGCCACCTTTTTACGGCCGTCGATTACCAGCATCAGGAATTCGAGAAACTTTCGATCGGCGTTCCGGCTTCCGCCACCACAATCGATCTCAGCGAGGGCCGGCTCGACCGGATCAGCGCCACGGCCAACGTCTGGATCGGCAACGGCTTCGGCGCGTTCGCGACCTTTGCCTACGCCGATTCAGAGAACGAAGATCCGACAAGTCCAGGCTTCGGCGGCCCGCTGCCCTTTGTCCCCGAAACGTCCGCGCGGTTTGGCCTGACCTGGGTTCACCCGTCCAACATCAAGGTCACGCTGGCCGAAACCTATGTCGGCTCACGCACCGGCGATGCGGCGGGGACTGAGCTCGAATCCTACTGGTCGACGGATGCCTTCCTGACCTGGGAACCTTTCGACAAACGATTTGAACTCGAAATTGCCGCGTACAATCTGTTCGACGAGGATTTTCAGGTCGCATCGTTCACCCCCGGCTGGGGCCGCAGCATCGTCGGTTCGCTGAAGGTCCGGTTCTGATGTTTGCAGGCCGGCCGTGGTGGAAGGGCCTTGGCGCTTCCGCGCCCGGAACCCCCTCCCGCCGCAACGGCATTCTTGCGATCGCGGTCCTCGCCGTGCTGCTGGTTGCTGGTCTGTCCCTGCTCACGCCATGGAAGCTCGTCGAGGCGCGCGCTTTCGATTATCTCTCGACCATTTCGCCGCCGCCCCCGCCCGATGACGGGCCGGTCATTGTCGCCATCGACGAGCCCTCGCTTGCCGAGATCGGCCCGCAATGGCCATGGCCGCGCGATCTTCACGGGCGGCTCGTCGAGGCTCTGCGCCGCGCTGGAGCGAAAGCCGTCGGGCTCGACATCATCTTTGCCGAGCCGTCGACGCCGGCCGCGGACGAAGCGTTGGTCAAGAGCCTTGGCCCGGACGTGGTTCTGGCCGGCGACGAGACATTCATCGAGACCGAGCAGGCCGCCCAGCATGTCCGGGTCGAGCCGCTGGCCATTTTCACCGCGACGGGTGCCGCAACCGGCATCGCCTCAATCGCGCCCGACGGCGACGGCATCCTGCGGCGCGTGCCGGGCTATGGCGACGGCTTTGCGGCAGAGCTTCTGAACGCCGCCGGCCGGCCGGCCACTGTACCGCGAAACGCGCTGCTGCAGGCCTTCGGCCCGTCTCGCACATATCCGACGGTCTCCTACTATCAGGCGCTCGATCCCGACAGTTTCCTGCCGGAGAATTTTTTCCGCGGCCGCATCGTCATGGTCGGGCTCAGCCTGCAGAACGCGCCGACGCTGTCGCAAGGCGGCGCCGACGTCCACGCCTCGCCGTTCACCATCCGCACCGGCAGGCTCGTTTCCGGCGTCGAGATCCAGGCGACGGTCTTCGACAATCTGGCGCATCAGCTGTTCATCGCGCGCCCCCCGGCATGGGAGGCAATTCTCTCGATCCTGCTTGGCGCGGGCATTGGCGTTCTTGCCGTCTGGAAGTCGACCGGATGGAAGACCCTGGCCGGCGCTGTGGTTGCCGTGCTGGCGCTCCTCGCCGGCAGCTATATGGCGCTGCGCTACGGCCGTGTCTTCGTCGCGCCGTTGGCGCCAGCGCTTGCCTTTACTCTTGTCGCAAGCGCGCAGGCGGCGCGCGATTTCGCGGCGGAGCGGAAGCTTAGGCGCGGCATAACGCGCGCCTTCTCGCAATATCTGTCGCCGGCCCTGGTGGAACGCCTGGCGCGCGACCCGACGCAGCTTCGCCTTGGCGGCGAGGTCCGCACGCTGACCATTCTCTTTTGCGACATTCGCGGCTTCACCACCATCGCGGAGGCGATGAAGGGCGATCCCGAGCGGCTGACAACGCTGATCAACCGGCTGCTGACGCCGCTTTCCGACGTCGTGATGGCGCATGGCGGCACCATCGACAAATATATCGGCGACTGCCTGATGGCGTTCTGGAACGCGCCGCTGGACGATCCAGACCACGCCATCCATGCGGTGGAGGCCAGCCTCGAAATGCTCGCCGCGCTAGATCGGCTGAACGCGCAATTGCAGGCGGAAGCCGAAACGCGCGGCGAAACGCCGATTGCGCTGCGCATCGGCATCGGCGTCAACACCGGGCAATGCGTCGTCGGCAATATCGGATCGGAGCAGCGCTTCGACTATTCGGCGCTCGGCGACGCGGTCAATCTGGCATCGCGGCTGGAGGGTGCGTCGAAGGATCTCGGCGTTCCGCTGGTGATCGGCCGGGCGACCGCCGAACTGGTGTCAGACAGGATTCCGCTGACCCCGCTGCGCGAGATCACCGTAAAGGGGCGCGGCGAGTCTACCATGGTCTATGCCCCCGCGGCGGTAAGCGCACCGCTTTCGACAGCCGCAAGTTAGGCGGTTGTCCGTTCGCGTTCGAACAGGATTGTCCCCTTGTAGCTGGGAATGGCGGGAGCCCCATCACTTCGAGGATGAGGTTATGCGAGCCGCGCTGGCGGAGGAAGTTCGCCAGGACGACACCCGTTGCCCGCTCAGCAGCAAAGCTGTGGAGCAGGCTCGGCCATGGGTTCTTGCAGCCTGCGCGGCAGGCGGGCTCGGCTGGCATGAGGCAGCGGCGAAATATGGCGACGATGCAGCCAGAGTGTTCCTCGTCTATGGCGAGGATGCGGATTTCATGGAGGTTTTCGACCGTCTCGGCCATCCGGTCGTGCCGGTGATTGCTTATTTCATGAAGAATGGATCCTCGCAGTACTTGTTGCAGGAAACCGTCGGTCAGGGCCTCTCGAGCCTGTGGAACGACCGGAAGGTGGGATTCGGCCTCGCCGAGATTTCGCCGGAGCAATATGGGCTTATTGCCATTCACGAGCTCAAGGGTCGCGGGCACGAGATGCTCTCGGAGTTCGAGATCGTTGACGGAACAGCAGTTCGCAGACAGTTCACCCGCACGCTGCTTGGTGCGAAGAACATAGTCCTGGGCGGCGTTTCCGATCTGGAAGGGGTGATCACCCGCGGCGAGCGGCTTCCGACCTGGGGCGAGATGGGCTGGGCTGCGTTCGATGCGGCAATCGTCGTCGGGAGCGTGGGCGCCGCAGCCAAGGCATTGCGCGTTGCGAGGGCACCGGTGGCCGCGGCTGGTCGCGGAACGGTGCGGATAGCAAATCTGAGGGCTGCAGGCAAAGGTGCGTTCCAATCGCTTTCCGCCGTCGGTACCGCAGCCGGTGTCGCCGCTGTCGTCGCACTTCCCTATGTGGCGATCACGCGACCTCACCTTCTGCCAAACGCGGCCGGTTGGATAGCCGAACAAGCAGGTCTCCCGGCCTGGCTCGGCGCCTTTGCGGCCTACCTTATACTCTGTCTTGTCCTAGCTTTTCTGCTGAGGATGGTTCTGGCGCCGCTGGCCTGGACGCTGAGCAAGATCGTTGGACGACTCGCCGGTGCCGGCGGTGTCCGATCCGCGGCAGCCTAAATCCCGCGCACTGCGCCAATGGCAGGTTAGAACGTCAGCTTCGGGCGCCAGGAGCGGACATTGCTTCACCAGAATGAACTCTAAATTGGATTTAGACCAAAACTAGCAAGTCCTCTATGTCGTCGGCGTGAAAGGCTGACGCTCAAACCGAATAGCCTCTTGACTCGTCCGACCTTCCCGGCGCGGTCGTGCCATTTGCAGATATCGGCCATGCAAATGCGAAGGGGATTTTTGGCGATCGTAAATGCGAGCTGATCAGATCGTGCGACTTGCTGGACGAAGCAGCCGGAAATTTACAGCTGCCTCCTTCTACAAAACGCGAGGGCGAGCCATGATGGCCCATCGTATTCAATCCAAGACAATTCAACCCAAGAGAAGCGAAGCGGCCCTATGCGTAGCTGGGTGACAAGGTTTTGGCGGTCGCTTGCTGCCGGCGGCCTGATCTGGGGCACACTGTTCTTCGTCGCTTCGCTGACGCCGACGCTCATCCCCCGAACCTATCTGACCCAGGGCGTGCTCTCCGGGGCATGTTTCGCAGTCGGATACGGTGTCGGCGTCGTGTGGCGCTGGCTATGGACCTATATGGAGCTTCCGGAACCGCGTGAGCGGCTCCTGGTCGCTCTCAAGATCGTCGCCGCAGCCGTTTGCGCCGCCATCGCCATACTGTTTCTGTGGTGGGCGGCAGAATGGCAGAATTCGATCCGTCGACTGATGGACCTCGAACCCGTGACGAGTGCACATCCGTTCGAAGTCTGTTTGATTGCGATCGTCACATTCCTGGTGGTCATAGCGCTTGCCCGGCTCTTCAAGGGCATCTCTCGTTTGATTGCGGAGCGGTCCGGCCGTTTCGTCCCGCGCAGGGTTTCGAGGGTAATCGGTTTCGCCGTCGCGATATTGTTGTTCTGGGCGGTCGCAAACGGTGTGCTCGTCCGCTACGCGCTCCGCGTGGCTGACTCGTCCTTCGCTGCGCTCGACGCCCTCATCGAACCGGACCGGCCGCAACCGGAATCTCCGCTCAAGACCGGCAGCCCGGCTTCGCTCGTCGGCTGGGAAGAACTTGGACGGGCGGGGCGAGAATTCATCGCGACGGGACCCACCGCTGCAGAGATAGCCGCGTTCACGCACGCAGATGCACTCGAGCCTATCCGGGTCTATGTCGGGCTTCGCGTGGCGGACACGGCCGAGGAGAGGGCGCAAATCGCCCTCGAAGAGCTGAAACGCCTCAGCGCCTTCGCACGGTCAGTACTCGTCGTCGTCACGCCGACCGGCAGCGGCTGGGTCGATCCCGCTGCCATGGATTCAGTCGAGTACCTCCACAGGGGGGACGTGGCGAGCGTCGCACAGCAGTACTCCTATCTGTCGAGCCCGCTGTCGTTGCTGTTCGAGCCGGAATACGGCTCGGAAGCAGCACAGGCTCTGTTTGCCGCGGTCTATGGACACTGGACGACACTTCCGCGCGAGAGCCGGCCAAAACTCTACCTGCATGGCCTGAGTCTCGGAGCGTTGAACTCCGAGAAGTCGGCAGAGCTTTTCGAGATACTGGGTGACCCTATCCAGGGGGCGCTGTGGAGCGGTCCGCCGTTCGAAGCCAGGATGTGGCGCAGCGTGACGGAGCATCGCAACCCCGGCTCACCGGCCTGGCTGCCGCAATTCCGGGACGGTTCCTTCATCCGTTTCATGAACCAGGAAGGCGGACCCGATCCGACCGACGCACCCTGGGGTCCGCTGCGCATCGTCTACCTCCAATATGCGAGCGATGCGATCACGTTTTTCGATTATCGCGATTTCTATCGCCGTCCTGCATGGATGGATGCGCCACGGGGTCCGGACGTCTCGCCGGAGCTGAGTTGGTACCCCGTCGTGACGATGCTCCAGCTGGCCCTCGACATGGCAGTCGCCACTGGTACGCCGATGGGCTACGGACATGTCTTTGCGCCCGAACACTACGTCAACGCGTGGCTCGCCGTAACCGATCCGCAGGGTTGGTCGGCCGACCAGATAGCGCAGCTGAAGCAACATCTCGCCGCTCGCGCGAGGCCATGTGACGGCTGCCTGTGACGGCGCTGGCAGTCCATGACATGGGCAGCGCGAGCGGAAGCCCAACGAGGCACGCCGCGTGTGGAACCGCGGGCCGCGGCGACAGATCCACGCCCTCGCCACCGCCTGCGGCGCAGGTCGACGACAGGGCCATCGCGCTCCCTCAACGCGATTCAAAGTAACCGCCGGCGCGGCGGGCCCGATAGACGAAAAAGCGCCCGCGGCAGTCCACGCGGCGGACGTCCCGAAAACCACGGTTGCGCAGCAGCCTCCCGCCACCCCGGCATGTGATCGCTCTGCCATTGTTGAGGTTCGTGCCGATATTGATCTCGATCGTGACGGCTTGGGCGGGCGCCGGCACAGCCACAGGCGCGACCAGACCGAGAACGAGGGCCAGGCAAGCGAAGACGGGGCGGGACATGGAAGTCTCCGTGACGGTTGTTTTGGTCGCGAGCAATGTAAACGCATTGGCGCTGATGGACGAGTGCATCCATCACCACTCCGGGCAGGCCGGATTCCGGATTGTCGTCGTCTCAAAAGGAGCTAAGCGCGACCACCGCCACCATGGCGATGAGGGGACCGACGATGCCGACCATGACGATGTCGAGATAACTCTCTTGTGCGTCGTGCCGCACACCGCGAGCAACGTCACCGCCGCGCCGTTGTGCGGCAGGCTGTCGAGCGTGCCGGAGCCGATCACCGCCACGCGGTGCATCAGCGCAGGAATCGAGGCCGGTCTCGGCGGCCAACTTCATGTAGGTGGGGCCGAAGCGAGTGGAGGAACCTTTCGCCGGAGCCGATGTTGACCGGCAATGACGAAGCTATCCGACCTAGGTCCCCCGATTACCGGCACGAGACACGGCGGCTCGGTGAAGGACGAGCGCGAGCATTTCTATAAATGCCGCTCGTGCCCCACGCCAATTTCCTCCTCCCGCGCTCGACTTTATTGCAAGACGGTCAAATTTGAGCTTCCGCATTCATGTTTTGTCGAGCGTATCTCTTAGAGTCGCTTAAACCTTCTGCGCCGTAAGTTTTAGCCGTGCTGAATCGCCGTCAGCGCCGATGACGACGAAATAGGAGAACGCAATGACTCGCAATCACGTTGAACGTCTTGGAGAGTTCAGGGAAATCCTAGTCGCGACTCGACGCGAAGGAGTCCGTAACGTGCACCATACCCGCGACGCAATGCGGGCAAGCGGCTTTCAGATCGGGGACAGCGACGGCTCCAGCTACGGAGCCAAGCTAAAGGAGCTCCAAGAGGAAATCGAGGCAGTCGATCGCGCCATCGAAGACGAGAAGCGGCTGGCCTTGGCCCTTGAGAGTGCGGCTCAATCCCGCCGACCAACTAAGCCGAGAATTGTGAAGGGAACATAGAGTCGGGGACGGCCTTTGGGGCCCGTCGCGTGGATTTGCCTGCGACATCGTGTCGGGCTCGTCGCCGCCGTGCTACAGGGCCCTGAACGTCATCCGTTGCCATTAAACGTGGGGCAGGGGCGGCCGAAGCCGCCCTCATCGTTGTCGATGCCGTCGCTACCCTCGCCAACGGCGTTGTTCAGGTATCCGATCTGAAACGCGATATTTGGACATGAAATCATGGAGGTCCGCTTCTGGCGCAACCGCGACCTCCGGCGTGGTCACCGGTAAGGCTGCTTTCAGGCGGTGGCAAAGCCTAACCTCAACGGCCGACACTAGGCGCATTGTTGCTTGGCAGCCTAGGAGCCCGAAACCCACCGTCCGCTATCGCAACGAAGTTGCCAACAGGCAGCCGTTCCGTTGACGACATTGTTAACGCCCAAAGGACGCGCCGGCGCCGCCGGTGCCGACATCCGGTCGCGTTCTTCTATCGGTATTTTTTGGGTATGGGATCAGCCCTGCGACGGCCTCCAGTCAGCCGATGGAATGACGTTGACCATCCACGGGACGCCGAACCTGTCGATCAGGGAGCCGAAGCCGGGCGACCAGAAGGTCTCGCCGAATGGCATGACAGCCTTGCCGCCTTCAGACAGTTGATCGAACCAGCGTTGGGCTTCGGCCTTGTCCTCGGTGTGCAGGGTGACGTCGAAGCCGTTCTTGGGTTTGTCGATGTTAGGTGCCCATCCGGCGTCCATGTCGGCACCCATCAGCGCCTGGTCCCCGACATCGAGCCAGCAGTGCATCAGCCAAGTCTTGTGCTTCTCATCGGTGATCGGCATGCCGGGGGGCGCATCGCCATAGGGCATGGCGGCGGTGATCTTTCCGCCCAGGACCTTGGCGTAGAACTCGAATGCCTCGCGGCACTGGCCCTGGAAGCTCAGGCTGGTCACGATCTTCATGGTCGTCTCCTTTTTGATTGGTGCTTCGACGCGTCAGGGGAGATTGAGCTGCCAGGACACGCCGAAGCGGTCGGTGACTCAGGCGAAGCGCTTGCTGAAACCGTAGTCGTCCAGCGGCATCAGTACCCCGCCACCATCCGACAGTTCGGCGAAGAGCCGCCTCTGCTCCTCGTCCGACGCGCAGTCGACGAAGAAAGACCAGGATGACGTGAAGTCGAAGGCGTGCTTTACCGGGCTATCGCTGGCCAGCACGCTTTGCCCGGCGCCCCTTAAGCGGGCCAGCTTGATGCTGCCCTCCGCGCCCTGCTCGCCCTTCTGCCAGCGCGTGACTTCGGGAACCTCGCCGTCGTCGAACAGCGAGACATAGAAGTTCATCGCCTTTTCGGCATGGCGGCCCTGGAACATCAGGAATGGCTGCATCGTGGACACGGTCCGCTTCCTTCTACGTCAGATCCTTGGGAATGCGGCCGTCGATTGACCCTTCCTCATCTATGTTGATATCAACGTAAGGAGTCTATGGATGTCAACCTTTCAGATGCACGCTCCTGCCGACCTTGCCTTCGAAACCACCCTTCTGGTGCGTGACACCTGCCTGTGCCTGCATACGCATAGGGCGGCGCGTGCGCTCGCACGCCGTTTCGATGTCGCGCTGAAGCCCGCCGGCATCACCAGCGGGCAGTTCTCTCTCCTCATGTCGCTCAATCGGCCGAAACCACCGAACCTCGGCAGCGTGGCGGCGCTGCTGGTGACGGACAGGACGACCTTGACTGCCAATCTCAAGCCGCTAGAGCGTCGTGGCCTCGTCGATACGGCGCCCGATCTGACGGACAGGCGCGCCCGACTGCTGCGGCTGACGCCAGCCGGCCGGGCGGTTCTGGCCGAGGCGGTGCCGATCTGGCGGCATCTCCATGCGGCGATCGAAACGGCGCTGTCCGACCCGAATCGTCTGCGCTCCGAATTGAACCTCCTTTCGAGATCTGACGGCGTCGCCGGGTAATGTCAGGAACGACGTGCAAGGCGGCCGGCCGCGTCGGCCGGTCGTGACCCGTAGCTGCTGTCCAATTGCACGATCTCGATGGTCCGGTCTCGACGTGACGAGTTGCCATTCGGTCCAGCCGCGTCCCAAGATCGATTTTAGCCAAGTCTAGCTTTTCGCACTGATCTCCGTCGCATCAGGAGCGAAATCTGACGTCAGGCTCCGTATTCCGACGTCGTACACGCGTACTTCCTCATCGAAGCCCTTGAGGTGGCGCGCGCCGAGGGCGACCATCGGAATCTTGCCGCCGACGGAACACGCCACAGAGTCATCGGTGAGAATTTGCCGATCGTCGGCCGATGAACACAGTCTCGACGCCAGGTTCACGACATTGCCGATCGCGGTGTAGTCAACGCGGGCTTCATAGCCAATTCGGCCGACCGTTGCCCGTCCCATCGCGAGTCCAATGCCGAAACCGACCGCGTGGCCGCGCAGACGCCACTCGGCGATCAGGTGCTGAACGGCATCCTGCATGTCAATCGCCATCTCGACAGCGCGAAGCGCTGGCTCCGCGCTCGGCACAGGGGCGTTGACAAGCACCATCAACCCATCCGCGGAGAAGTTGGTCAGCGTGGCTTCGTAGCGTGTGATGATCGCGCCGAGAGCCTCGTAGTAGTCGCGCAATACCTGCATGACGTCATCGGGTTCCGCATGCGCCGAGAACGCGGTAAAGCCGCGCAAATCACAGAAGACAGCGACTACTTCCGCCCGCTGGCCTGCGAGCACGCTCTCGTCACCGGACTTTTCCACGAGTTCCGCGACCTGCGGTGCGAGAAAGCGCTTCAGCCGCGCGATCCGCTCCGATCGATCCCGCGATACGGCGAGTTCCTGCGCCATCTGATTGAACCGGACCGCCAGCCGTTCAAGTTCATCTCCGGTGGCGATGTCGATCCGGTGATCGAACTGTCCGGCCCCGATTTTTTCGGTGCCCTCCTCCAGGAGGCGGATCGGGCCCGTCATGCGCCTGGCAAGCCAGTAGGCGAGCGCCGCCGCTAAGACGATTGCCGCAAGCAACAGGCCGCCGGTCCGCCACAAAGAAGCATAGAGCGGTGCAAACGCCTCTGCCTGCGGTTGCTCGACGAACACAGTCCAGCCAACACTGGGGATCGGTGCCATCGCAGTCACGACGCGTTCATCCTCGGCGTTGCGGGCCGTTGCCGCCTCGCCGTGTGCTGCGACAATTTTGTCCCGCAATCTGCGCAGGGCCGCCGCCGTGTTCTCGTCGGTGCCCTGCAACACCTTGCTGATGTCCGGGTGAGCGATGATCCGGCCGGTCTGGTCGATAACAATTGCCTGGCCGCTGCGCCCCACACGAATTTCCGAAATGACTACCCAGATGAGCTTCAGGTTGATCTCGGCGACGGCGATGCTGTCGATGGGTCCCAACAGCGCCATGGTCAGGAACGGTTCGGAGCCGTTGCGAAACGTGACTGGGCCATACCATATGCCCGTCGACCGGGCTCCTGCGACGGCGGGATCGCCTGAGCGATCCGATCCGCCTTCCAACCTGTTCAGGCCAATGCGGGAGACGTACAGACGCTCCACGCCAGCATGGTCGACAAGACTGATGCTGACGATTGCCGGGGCTTGGCGCATTGCCCGCAGGGCTTCCAGCCTATGCTGTCCCCCGGCGGCCGTGGTCAAGGTCCTCTGGAGCGTCCAGCCGAGCTGATTCCTGATGCCGGCGAGAAAGCTCTGCATCTTGCCGGCTGCCGATGTGGCCTCGACCCGCAAGAGAGCGCTGAGCATGGCACGCTGGTCGTGATAGCCGAACCAGGCGTCGCTGATGCCGCTGGCAGCCACGGGGACAATGACAGCGGCGAAAAGGGCTATGAAATACTTCCGAAACAGTGATCGGCGTACGGGAGCGGCTTCGCGATGGATCGAAACCCGCACATCATCCTCATTCGATGACTTCGTCAGCCATGAGCAATATGGTCTGCGGCAGCTCGATGCCGAGGGCATTGGCCGTTTTCAAATTGATCGACAGCTCGAACTTTGTCGGTTGCTCGAGCGGAAGATCGCCGGGATTCGTTCCCTTGAGAATCCGGTCGACATAGAAAGCCAGCCGATGCAGCATCTCCGCGTAATCCGCGGAATAGGCAAGCAGACAGCCGTTTCGCGGATACCACGGAGCCCATGCCATCGTCGGCAACCGCTGTTCGAGCGCCAGATCGGCGATATGTGCCGCCTCGCCGGCGAGCATGACGTCGGGCAGGACGAAGATTGCCTGCACGCTCTCTTTCTTCATTTCCGGGATTGCGACATCGAGGTCCGCCGGCTGCCTGATGTGATGAAGCTTCACGCCAATGCCGAGCTTTTCGGCCGCGCGCATTGCATCAGCCTCGAATGGCAAATAGGAAACGTCCGGGTTGGCCAGAACCCCGATCGTGACGATACCCGGAATTGCTTCTTTCAGCAGTTCCAGACGCTTGGCAGTAAGTTCGGTCGCATAGTAGCTCACCCCGGTAAAATTGCCGCCTGGCCTGGCGAGGCTGGCGACGAGGCCAGCGGATATCGGATCCCCGCTGACGATCGATACGATCGGGACCGAATCCGTCACCTGGTGGGCTGCACGTCCCGCCGGTTGAGAGCTTGTCACGATCACGTCCACAGAAAGCTGCATCAGCTTGCGCGCCGCTTCGGCAAGTCTGTCGTAATTCTTGCCGGCCGCCTGGCACTCGAGTGCAAAGGTCTCGCCCTTCCTATAGCCCAGTTCCTCGAGCCCCTTGAGAAACGGTCCGAATTCGTCCTGAACAGTACCCGGGCTGCAGTCCCAATAGGTGAGAAGGCCTACATGCGGAACAGTTGCGGCCAGCCCTTGGCTGGCCGCAAACGATCCAACGAACAGTGCCAGCAGGTAGGCAAGAGCGAAATACCCTTGACGCATTGGATCCACCTGATCGGTTTCGGACGGCAGCCGATGTCAGGAACCATTCCCAAATGATGCGAATTTCACGCTTCGCCGGGGCTGCTCATCCAAAAAAGTCGTTACCTACATCGAGCACTTGGTGCCCAAATATAGCGCTATTTGATCCACTCAGAAAGCGACACCACTAGCTGCTGGGCGGAAGGCGCGAAAGAGACGCACATGACCCCGTTTCGACCGCGCGAAGGTCAGAAAATGGCGTCGACAACCGTCATTCGCCGATATCGCATCAAACGACTGTTGTTGGCGCTAAGCCGACCTTCGAACGGCTCGATTGAGCACGCGTCCTGCTACCGTCATCTCTGAGCGGTTAGCGCGTCGCTCGGCGTGGTGACGACAGGGCATCAAGCCGTTCCTGCAGATGCCCATTCAGCACGATCATTTCCTTCAGCGCCTTCACCGCGTCGCCCTTGTGCTGGGCAATGAACTTGTCGGCGACTGCCTGAAGGGCAGCCTCCTGGCGGCTGTCCAGCGTCACGATGCGGTCCATGGCGATGGCTCCGATAGTTTCTGTTCAAATTGAACAAAACGGGAACAAAAATGTCAAGTGTGAATTGACTCGGCGAGGAATGCCTTCCTATTTGTCAGTAGGTGGGGCGGTTGCTCACAAAATGGGGAGAGCCGCGATGGGCAGACGAAAAAGCCGGTTTGACAGGCTGTCGACGAGGCATGCGGAGGCGATCATCAGGGATGCTCTGAGCCTGCGCAGGACGGTGCTTTCGTCGCAACTGCATCTGAAGGCGCATGGCGAGCTGTTTTGGCAGCTTTGCGGGCTTGTGGAAAAATTGCATGAGGTGATGGCCAGCGTAGCGGAGAAGGAGCCCAATTTCCGGATGCCGGATCTTGGCCTGCTCCCGCTTCCCGAGGATTATTTGACCCGGAAATGAGCCATGGCCGGGCCGATGGACAGCGTTGGACGTGCCGCGAAGGCCAACATGCTGCTGATCGTCGAGTGCGGCCACTGCTACCATGTCGGACGCTTCAGGGCCAACGACGTGGCGAAGGTGGTGGGCTGGAACAAGCCGCTGGAGACCATCCGGTTCAGGTGCAAGCGGTGCAGCCGAACGAACACGATGGTGAAGACCCAGTTCATCGACCAAGACCACCCGCCGAAGGGCTACATCTGGGTGCTGCAGAAGTTCAAGCTTTAGAACAGCGAACCCTGTACCGGAGCCTGTGGCGCCTGCGGCGGAAACTTGATCTGCGTCGCCGGCTTGTCGACGATCACCAGCGCATCGTCCGGTGCCGTGCGCTGCAGGTGCCTGGCCTCCGACCACGGCGCGGTCAGCCAGGTCTCGGTTTCCTCCTGGGTGGTCAAGATCACCGGCATGGCCTTCTCGTGGATCGGCGCGATCAGGGCGTTTGGCCTGGTGGTCAGAAAACCGTAGAGCTCGAAGTCGCCGGGGCCGTCCTTGACCTTGCGCACACCTTGCCAGCGCGTCCACAGGCCGGCGAAGAAGAACAGCGGCCGCTCCTCGTTCAGCGCGAACCAGTAGTTTTTCTGGATACCGGTATCCGGATCCTTGTCGCCGGGCGATGGGCTCGGCTCGGCGAAACTGGTGAGCGGCACCACGCAGCGGTTCTCGACACCGAGATATTGCTGCCAGTGGCCGTATTGCGGGTTGCGGATGTTGGTGGTGCCGTAGTCGGCCTTGCCTTTCACCCGCTCAATCGGCGTCGGCATGCCCCACAGCAGGTTGGCCAGCTCGCGCTCACCGTCCGGCGCGTTGCGCACTACAGGGCCGGGCTGGTTGGGGTAGATGTCGATGGAGGGCTCGAGATTGCCGAGGATATCGCGCAAGGCGCGGGTCCACTGGCGGATCGCTTCCTGGCTGGTGGTGATGTTGTAGAGGTTGCACATGTCGAGCCCTCAGGGATGTTCAGGCATCTTGTGGGAAAGGGCAGGGAATTTCCAGCGCTGTCGGGCTGGCTGCTGACACGCTACCCCAGCCACCAACACAGCGCCGCGATCACCGCCGCCACCCGGGCGATCGACCGCGCCAGAAGGAAACTACCGTGCGCAGCGGCGAACCGCGAGCTCCGCTCACGCAACGGACGCCGATTGTGCGCGTTCTACCCATTAGGAGGAGCGATGTGACGGCTGGTCTCATGCGCTCACAATCGGAGGCAAACCATGATGTCTAAGTTCAAAGAAGCCCTTGAGCGCGGGAAGGAAGCCCGTGAGCAAGAGGGGAAGGTCCGCAATGAGAAGGCCGAGGGGGTGGACTTCGGCGCGCAAGCCAGGGCCTGGCTAAACGACGTCGTGGTTGCGTCGTTGGAAGCAGCCAAGGCTGAGGTGGCGGGCGAGGTGACTGTCGAGATGGACACCGCGCCACGCCGCCAAGCCAAAGCGTCAACACCATCCATTCGGTTCAAAGTCTACAGGAAGCGAGGAATGGAGGCAGTCGGAAGGACGTTCACGGTCAACGTTCAACTGAGTGGGCAAGTGTCAGTCTCTTCGCCCGGGATGGTGGCAAGAGAAGTGGGAAACATAGGGGATAGGACTGACGAGCGGTTCTCCACCTTGCTGGCGGAACTGATCGAGGACGCAGCGAAGGGCACTTAGCCGGCAAGGTGTCGAGGAAAGGGCTGGCGATTTCCAGCGCCGTCCGCTCGGCTGCTGACACGGTCGAGCCTGTCAGTAAATGGCTTCCTAATGTCGCGAACACCCCCTCCGTTAACCTTTCGTTAACCATGGCTGGCTAGCGTTTACCTATCAGTAAGGAATCGCTGTCCGTGACCTTCGCCGCCCCCGTCGAGACCAAATCCATTCGTTTTCGCGCCCGCTCGTTTGTCGCCTTCACGCTCACGCCGGAGGCGCCGCTTTCGGAGTGGCTGGGGAGCCTCGACCGCTGGATCGGCAATTCTCCCGGCTATTTCGCCGGCCGGCCGGTGGTGCTCAACCTCAACACTTTGAAGCCGGAGATCGGTCAGATCGAAGCGCTGGTTGCCGAGCTTGGCCTGCGCGGCATCCGCATCTATGCCATCGAGCTCGACGGCAGCACGGCGCTCGAGGCCAATCTGCCGCCCGTGCTGATCGGTGCGAAGGAGGCCACCGCCGGGCTGCTGATGCAGGCCGACGCCAAGGGCAGGCCGGAAGCGACGGGCAAGCCGGAAGAGGCGGGCAGGGCGGAACAGGGCAAGCAGCCGGAAGACAGGCCGCCGGAAGCGCCGGCCACGCTGATGGTGAAGACGCCGATCCGCTCGGGCCAGTCGGTCTTTCATGCGCATGGCGACGTCATCGTGCTGGGCTCCGTCGCCTCCGGGTCCGAGATCGTCGCCGCCGGCTCCATCCATGTCTACGGCACGCTGCGCGGGCGGGCGTCGGCCGGTGTGCTCGGCCATTCGGCGGCGCGCATCTTCTGCCGCAAAAACGAGGCCGAGCTGCTGTCGGTCGACGGCTGGTATTGCACCGCCGAAGAGATGGAGCCGTCCTTGCGTGGAAAAGCCGTCCAGGCGTTTCTCGAAAAAGACACGCTGCGCATCACGCCGTTCAGCTAATGCAGTCGCCCGAAAGTACGCGGCGGTTTTGGAATAAAAACAAAGACTTAAGCGCATCGCATAATTCAGACGCTTAACAATACCAACAATAATGGAGGCATATATGGGCAAGGTAGTGGTGGTCACCTCGGGCAAGGGGGGCGTCGGCAAGACGACATCGACGGCCGCCCTTGGTGCCGCAGTCGCGAGAACCGGCAAGAAGGTGGCCCTTGTCGACTTCGATGTCGGCTTAAGGAATCTCGATCTGATCATGGGCGCCGAGCGGCGGGTGGTGTTCGACCTGGTCAACGTCATCCAGGGAACGGCCAAGCTCTCGCAGGCGCTGATCCGCGACAAGCGGGTCGAGACGCTGTTCCTGCTGCCGGCCTCGCAGACGCGCGACAAGGATGCGCTGACCGAGGAGGGCGTCGGCGAGGTGATCGACAAGCTGCGCTCGGTGTTCGACTACGTCTTTTGCGACAGCCCGGCCGGCATCGAGCGCGGCGCGCAGCTTGCCATGCGCTTTGCCGACGAGGCGGTCATCGTCACCAACCCGGAAGTCAGCTCGGTGCGCGATTCCGATCGCATCATCGGCCTGCTCGACGCCAGGACCGTCAAGGCCGAGCGGGGCGAGCAGATCGCCAAGCATGTGCTGGTGACGCGGTACGATGCCGCCCGCGCGGCGCGCGGCGAAATGCTCTCGATCGACGACGTTCTGGAGATCCTGTCGACGCCGCTCCTGGGGATCATTCCCGAGAGCCAGGACGTGCTCAAGGCCTCCAACCTCGGTTCGCCGGTGACGCTCAGCGATCCCACCAATTCCGCCGCCCGCGCCTATATCGAGGCGGCCAAACGGCTCGAGGGCGAGGACCTGCCGGTCGTCGTGCCGTTCGAGCGCAAGGGCTTTCTCGACCGGCTTTTTGGAAGGAGGGCAGCATGAGCTTGTTAGACCTCTTCAAGCGGCGCGGCAGCGCGCCGGTGGCGCGCGAGCGGCTGCAGGTGCTGCTCGCCTATGAGCGCCGCAACCGCAGCCAGCCCGATCTCGTCTCGGTGCTGCGCGAGGAGATCATGGCCGTCATCGCCAGACATGTGCAGATCGACCAGGACTATCTGCAGGTCTCGATGGATCGCGGCGAGACGATGTCGACGCTGGAAATCGACATCCAAATCCCCAACAAGAGCGCAAGGCCGCTGGCCATGTCGGCCTGAGCGGCAGTGTTGCGGCCAGAGAAGCGCCGGAAAATTCCGGCGTCGCGCGGCGATCCTGCAACTGGCTCCATGTGTTGAGCGCGGCTGTCCAGCGCTGGTGGGTTTTACCCAGGGCAATCCCTTCCGCTTTGCGCTGCCCCTCATCTGCCTGCCGGCATCTTCTCCCCGTATAGTGACGGGAAGAAGGGGCTGGCCGCAACCTCGGCACGTTTTCTGCAACGCTGGGGACTGGCGAAATCCTCGCCGAAGGTGTCTTTCTCCCCGTCACTATACGGGGAGAAATGCCCGGCAGGGCAATGAGGGGCGGCGCCGACATCGAAGTGGTCATCCAACACCCAGTTGGAGCCATTTTTGTCTGAAGCGATTGCCTGGCGTGATCTCCTGGCCGCTACCCCAGCCACCACAAAACCCCGCCCAGCACCGCCAACACCCCCGCGATCGACAGCCCGAGCATGATGTACGATCCCTTGATGACGTCGCGGATCACCTTCTTGACGCTTGAGCGGTCATTGAGGTTCGGGAACGGCTCCTGAGGTTCCGCCACGCCGAGAAAGCGGCACAACGGCCCCCAGCCTTCGGTCACCGTGAACACCAGGAGCTTTTCCGGCGGCACGGCTGCCTTCACCTCCTCGGTGTAGGCGTTGTAGCGTGCGATCGCCCGCTCGCGGTCGTCCATCACGCCGGCCAGCACGCGGCCCCAGATCAGCTTGCGCGACATGTCGCCGAATTTTCGGCCGAACGGCGTCAGCCACTCCAAAATCTTGAACTGCCAGAGATTTTCGGTGAAGTAGATCGTATCGATCGTGCTGTCGTACCAGCCTTCGGCACCGCGCGGGTGAAGCGTCAGCAGCACCTTGGCATCGGGGTATTCGGCCAGCAGCTCCCGCCACACGCAGCAGCCGGGATTGTCGACCGTCGCCGTGTAGTTGGCAAACACCCGGTCCCAGTCGTGCGGCGTGCCGGGCTTGCTGTTCGCTACCTTGCGCCAGAAGTCGAGGTGGCCCTTGTTGGCCTTGTTGAGGATCACTTCCTGCATGTGATAGCAGGGAAGGCCGAGCCTGTTCAGCGCGGCAAAGGTCGACCATGTGCCCGTGCGTCCGAAGCCCGCGCCGATTACCTTGAGCGCCATGTGATCCTCCCCCTTGGCCCCATTCTCCTCTGGACTGATATTCTTGTTTTATCGCAGTCCGTAGCGCCTACGTTGCGCCCGGAGCGCCCGGCACGCAACAAATTTCCATCGTGCCTTCCCTCACTAGATCAGCTCTTTTTGAATGGAACAGCGCCAGCCAGGAAGCGTCTCAACCATAGGATGCATTAAGCATGCACACACTTCTGATCCATTGCCACTTGCGCAACCGTTGAAAGGGTGAAAACGTTGGTGTGGGGTAAATGGGCAAGGGTGGTCGTCGCGGTTGTAGAAGCTCCGGGACGGCCGTGAAAAACGATGAATTTTCCACAATTCCTGGTGGGGATGACCACCGCGTCATTCGTCGTGGCGCTCTCGACTTTTTTGGCAACGGGTTCGATCTGGAAGGCGCTGGGCTGGACGGTCGTTACCTTGATCATTTCGCAGGTTGGATATTTTGTGTTCGTCATCCGGCTGATCTATGGAACCGGGCGAAAGACACACAGGTAGTCAGCGACCGGCGAGTACTGGACCATTGAGACGGTTTGCGGTTTCGAGATCCAGGTCAGGCCAACACCAATATCAACATGGCTAGACCATAATGTTTATCAGATAGACAGCATGGTCTAAGCCGTTTGAAAGCGGACATGTTCGGTTCTGGGAATGTGCATTGGACGTTCCGTTACTTTAGTCAACCAATATATATTTCCGGATACATATGTCTGGGATTGGGTAGCGCGGAAGGCCTGCCTGCGGCTTGTGCAATCGCGATCCGCCGTCGAGACGGGGCGGGTTGAAGCTGCTGATCTCCCCCACAAGGGGGGGAGATCGGCGCGTCATCCGCTCAGCGCCGTCGCTCTGCTCACTCCGCCGCCAGCTTGTCCTGCGTCTTGGTGTCGAAATCGCTGGCGTCGTGGCGCTCGTGCAGCTGCATCGCAAGCTCGCCGAAGGTGCGGTTGACCATGCGCCCGCGCTGCACCGCCGGCCGCGCGTCGATCGCGTCGGCCCAGCGCTGCACGTGTCTGTACTCCGTGACCGACAGGAACTCGCCGGCGTCGTTGTACATGCGGCCCTTGGCCAGCCCGCCATACCAGGGCCACACGGCGATATCGGCAATCGTGTAGGCGTCGCCACCGAGATATTCGCTTTCAGCGAGGCGCCGGTCGAGCACGTCCATCTGGCGCTTGGTCTCCATGGCGAAGCGGTCGATGGCATATTCGATCTTTTCCGGCGCATAGGTATAGAAATGGCCGAAGCCGCCGCCGAGATAGGGCGCCGAGCCCATCTGCCAGAACAGCCACGATAGGGTTTCTGCGCGCGCCGGCTGCTCGGTCGGCAGGAATTCGCCGAATTTTTCGGCCAGGTGCACCAGGATAGAGCCAGATTCGAAGACGCGAATCGGCTTTGGCCCGCTGCGGTCCATCAGCGCCGGGATCTTGGAGTTGGGGTTGACCTCGACGAAGCCGCTGCCGAACTGGTCGCCGTCGTTGATCCTGATCAGCCAGGCGTCATATTCGGCGCCTTTGTGGCCGAGCGCCAAGAGCTCCTCCAGCATGATCGTCACCTTGACGCCGTTCGGTGTCGCCTGCGAGTAAAGCTGCAGCGGATGCTTGCCGACCGGCAACTCCTTGTCATGCGTCGGGCCCGCGATCGGCCGGTTGATGCTGGCGAAGGCGCCGCCATTTTCCTTGTTCCAGGTCCATACTTTCGGCGGTGTGTATTGGTTCATCTCGGGAGGCCTTGTGGTGTGAGCGGGGAGAGTTTTGGGGAGGATCAGCTTGCGCGATGGAAGCGGGAGATTCGTGGGGCAGGTTCATCTACATATAGATACAGGTAGTGCGGTCAGCAGGAAGTTCAACTTATGTTGAACTATAGTCGACGCCGCATGCCCTTTCTCCCCAATGGGACCCCAGGGGAGAAGGGCTCACCGATGCCCTTGCGCCTCGTCACGTGCGCCATACCTATAGGGATATCGGGCGTTTGGCGGCCCACGCATCGCTTGCCGGGATTGAGAGCATGACCATCGATACGATTTTGCGGTCCATCGTGGCGGTGCGCGCCTCGATCCCGGACGATGCCTTCACCGCCAATGCGCTGGGCACCAGCCGGGAAGGCAGCGGCGTGGTCATTCGCGATAACGGGCTGGTGCTCACCATCGGCTATCTCATCACCGAGGCGGAAGAAGTCTGGCTGACCGACCACAACGGGCGCGTGGTTCCCGCGCACGCGCTCGCCTACGACCAGGAATCGGGCTTCGGCCTGGTGCAGGCGCTGGCGCCGCTCGGCCTGCCTGCGGTAGCCTTTGGCGACGCGGCCAGGGCGATGGCCGGCGACCCGGTGGTGCTCGCCGACGGCATCGGCCAGGCGGTCAGCGCGCATATCGTCACCAAGCAGGAATTCGCCGGCTATTGGGAGTATCTCCTGGACGAGGCGATCTTCACCGCGCCCGCCCATCCGTCATGGGGAGGTGCGGCCCTCATCGGGCAGGACGGCAGGCTGCTCGGCATCGGGTCGCTGCGCCTGCAGATGAGCCGCGCCGGCGAGATCGCCGATATCAACATGGTGGTGCCGATCGACCTTCTGCCGCCCATTCTCGACGATCTCCTGACACGTGGCCAGGTTGCCAAGCCACCGCGCCCATGGCTCGGCGCCTTCTCCGCCGAGAGCAATGGCGAGGTTGTGGTGATGAGCGTCGCCGAAGGCAGCCCGGCCGCCGAAGCCGGCCTGCGCCAGGGCGACATCATCTCGGATGTCCGCGACGGCGAAGTCGACGGGCTCGCCGATTTCTACCGCAAGTTGTGGCAGAACCCGGCGGGCGCCGAGATCCCGTTGCGGGTGGTGCGCGACGGCCGCGAAACCTGGCTGCGCGTCAAGTCGGCCGACCGCAACAGTTTTCTCAAGAAACCGCAGCTGCAGTGAAGCTCCCCCTTCTCCCCTTGTGGGAGAAGGTGGCCGAGCGAAGCTCGGCCGGATGAGGGGTGCTGGAAGGAGTGAAGCGTTGAGTTTCTTCCAACACCCCTCAACCGTCTCGGCGCTGCGCGCCGATCTACCTTCTCCCACAAGGAGGGCTTTGCACGGGGAGCGAAGTCGCGTTTGGTGGGTTAATGGGGCCTTTTTGAAGGCCTGCGG
>NZ_NPKJ01000011.1 GCF_002284575.1 Mesorhizobium temperatum | reverse complement strand
TGTTTTGCTCATCGAGGACAGCAGCGAGATCAACTACGCGGCCAAGACCTCGCGCAAGCGAGGCCTCGGTCGCGTCGGCAAATGGCAAGGATGTCGGGCTGTTCGTGCATCCGGCGCTGGCCGTGGATGCTGCGGACGGCAGCGTTCTGGGCCTGGCGGCCGCCACGATCTGGCGGCGCCAGGCAAAGAAGGCGGATGACTACCAGGCGCTACCGATCGAAGACAAGGAAAGCTACAAATGGATTGCCGCANGCAGCGAGATCAACTACGCGGCCAAGACCTCGCGCAAGCGAGGCCTCGGTCGCGTCGGCAATGGCAAGGATGTCGGGCTGTTCGTGCATCCGGCGCTGGCCGTGGATGCCGCGGACGGCAGCGTTCTGGGCCTGGCCGCCGCCACGATCTGGCGGCGCCAGGCAAAGAAGGCGGATGACTACCAGGCGCTGCCGATCGAAGACAAGGAAAGCTACAAATGGATTGCCGCAGCCAAGGCGGCGCGCCAGGCGCTGACCGACACGCCGTTGGCCACCGTGATCGGCGACCGCGAGGCCGACATCTACGAAGTGTTTGCAAGGCTGCCCGACGAGCGCACCCATGTGCTCATCCGCGCCGTACGAGATCGGGCCTTGGGCAAGCAGGGCCGCCTGTTCGGCGCGATCGCCAAGACGCCGGAAGCCGGCCGCATCGCCTTCGAGCTGCGGGCACGTCCTGGCCGGCCGGCACGCAGCGTTGAGCTGGCCGTTCGCTTCGCCGAGGTGACCTTGCGCCAGCCGCGCCTTGGCGCCGATCGCCGCGATCCCTGCGAACGCACGCTCAACATGGTGGAAGTGCGCGAGATCGAGCCACCTTCGCCGAAGGAAGCGGTGATCTGGCGGCTGTTGACCACCCACACCGTCAAAACACTCGCCGATGCCTGCCAAATTGTCGATCTCTATCGCTCGCGCTGGAGCGTCGAACAGCTGTTTAGAACCATGAAGTCGCAGGCCATCGATCTGGAGGAAAGTCTGATCGCCGATGGCGATGCGCTCGAGCGCCTGGCCGCCGCCGCGTTGATTGTCGCCACCAGGGTCATGCAACTCGTGCACGGGCGCGGTGCGGCCGGCCAGGCCTTCAAGGCCGCTCGCCTCTTCAGCCCCACCGAGATCACTGT
>NZ_NPKJ01000062.1 GCF_002284575.1 Mesorhizobium temperatum | reverse complement strand
TGGAAGAGAAGCTGCGCTTCGCCATCCGTGAAGGCGGCCGCACCGTCGGTGCCGGCATCGTCGTCACCATCAAAGAGTAATTTGGACTTAAACCGATCTGTCGCGGGCGCTGCCCGCGCCGCGCCAGAACAAGGAAGTGACGCATGAACGGACAGAATATCCGCATCCGCCTGAAGGCGTTCGATCACCGGGTGCTTGACGCCTCGACGCGGGAAATCGTGTCGACGGCCAAGCGCACCGGCGCCAACGTCCGCGGCCCCATTCCGCTGCCGACGCGGATCGAAAAGTTCACGGTCAACCGGTCGCCTCACGTCGACAAGAAGAGCCGCGAGCAGTTCGAGATGCGCACGCACAAGCGTCTCCTCGACATCGTCGATCCGACCCCGCAGACGGTCGACGCTTTGATGAAGCTCGATCTTGCCGCCGGTGTCGACGTCGAGATCAAGCTCTAAGGAACCAGAGGGGCGGGGCGACCCGGAACTCTGAAGGAACAAGAGGCGTGGAGGGGCGACAGCCCCGACAGGGAACTCTAAAGGAATTGAACCGATGCGTTCAGGTGTGATTGCAAAAAAGGTGGGAATGACTCGCATCTACAACGATGCCGGGGAACATGTTCCCGTCACTGTTCTCCAGATGGAGAACTGCCAGGTCGTGGCGCAGCGCACGCAGGAGAAGAACGGCTATACCGCCGTCCAGCTCGGCGTTGGCCTTGCCAAGGTGAAGAACACGTCGAAGGCGATGCGCGGCCATTTCGCGACCGCTTCCGTCGAGCCGAAGGCCAAGGTTGCCGAATTCCGTGTCTCCGCCGACAACATGATCGATGTCGGCGCCGAGATCACCGTCGATCATTTCGTCGCCGGCCAGAAGGTCGATGTGACGGGAACCACGATCGGCAAGGGTTTCCAGGGCGTTATCAAGCGGCACCACATGGGCGGTGGCCGCGCGACCCACGGCAACTCGGTCTCGCACCGTACGCACGGCTCGACCGGCCAGCGCCAGGACCCGGGCAAGGTGTTCAAGGGCAAGCATATGGCCGGCCACATGGGTGACACCCGCGTCACCACGCAGAATGTCGAGGTCGTCTCGACCGACGCCGATCGCGGTCTGATCCTGATCCGCGGCGCGGTTCCCGGTTCGAAGGGCGCCTGGATCCTGGTCCGTGACGCGGCCAAGGTTGCGCTGCCGGCCAATGCGCCGAAGCCAGCTGCAATCCGCGTCATTGCAACCAGTGATGGCGCCAAGAACGATGCCCCGGCCACAGTAGATGCCCCGGCCACAGAGGGAGCGGAATAATGGACCTCAAGATCACAACGCTTGGCGGCAAGGACGCCGGCAAGGTGAAACTCTCCGAGGAGATTTTCGGCCTTGATCCGCGCGAGGACATCCTGCAGCGCGTGGTGCGCTGGCAGCTTGCCAAGAAGCAGCAGGGCACGCACAAGACCAAGGGTCGCGCCGAGATCGCCCGCACCGGCGCCAAGATGTACAAGCAGAAGGGTACGGGCCGCGCCCGTCACCATTCGGCACGCGCTCCGCAGTTCCGCGGCGGCGGCAAGGCCCACGGTCCGGTCGTCCGCAGCCACGAGCACGACCTGCCGAAGAAGGTGCGTGCGCTGGGCCTCAAGCATGCTCTCTCGGCCAAGGCCAAGAGCGCGTCGCTCATCATCATCGACGAGCTGATGCTGACCGAGGCCAAGACCAAGGCGCTGATCGCGAATTTCGCGACGCTGGGCCTGTCCAACGCCCTGCTGATCGGCGGCGCCGAGCTCGACAAGAACTTCAAGCTGGCGGCGACGAACATCCCGAACATCGACGTGCTGCCCATCCAGGGCATCAACGTCTACGACATTCTGCGCCGCGGCACGCTGGTCCTTTCGAAGGCCGCCGTCGAGGCTCTCGAGGAGCGCTTCAAATGACCGACCTTCGTCACTACGACGTGATCGTCTCGCCGGCGATCACCGAAAAGTCGACCATGGCTTCCGAGCAGAACCAGGTCGTCTTCAACGTCGCCAAGAAGGCGTCGAAGCCGGAAATCAAGGCTGCCGTCGAAGCGCTGTTCGGCGTCAAGGTGATGGCCGTGAACACGCTTGTCCGCAAGGGCAAGATCAAGCGCTTCCGCGGCACGATCGGCCGCCAGAGCGACGTCAAGAAGGCGATCGTGACGCTGGCCGACGGCCAGTCGATCGACGTCGCGACGGGTCTCTGAGCAAGACCGCGAGGACAACAAATATGGCACTGAAAAAATTCAACCCGATAACGCCGAGCACCCGCCAGCTGGTCATCGTCGATCGCTCGGGCCTCTACAAGGGCAAGCCCGTCAAGGGCTTGACCGAAGGCCTGACCAAGTCGGGCGGCCGTAACAATTACGGCCGCATCACGGCCCGCTTCATCGGCGGCGGTCACAAGCGTACGTACCGCATCATCGACTTCAAGCGCCGCAAGTTCGACATTGTCGGAACTGTCGAGCGTATCGAATACGATCCGAACCGCAGCGCCTTCATCGCGCTGATCAAGTATGACGATGGTGAGCTGTCCTACATCATCGCCCCGCAGCGCCTTGCTGCCGGCGACAAGATCGTGGCCGGCGAAGCGGTCGACGTGAAGCCGGGCAATGCGATGCCGCTGGCCTCGATGCCGGTCGGCACGATCGTCCACAACATCGAGCTGAAGCCGGGCAAGGGCGCCCAGGTTGCCCGTTCGGCTGGCGGTTATGCCCAGCTCGTCGGCCGTGACCAGGGCATGGCGATCCTGCGCCTGAATTCGGGTGAGCAGCGTGTCGTCCACGGCTCGTGCATGGCCACTGTCGGCGCCGTGTCCAACCCGGACCACGGCAACATCAATGACGGCAAGGCAGGCCGCACGGTGTGGCGGGGCAAACGTCCGCACAATCGCGGCGTGACCATGAACCCGGTCGACCATCCGCATGGCGGCGGCGAAGGCCGCACCTCGGGTGGCCGCCATCCGGTTTCGCCTTGGGGCAAGCCGACCAAGGGCAAGAAGACGCGGTCCAACAAGGCGACCGACAAGTTCATCCTGCGCTCGCGCCATCAGCGCAAGAGCTAAGAAGAGGTAACGCCAAGTGACTCGTTCGATTTGGAAAGGCCCCTTCATCGACGGCTACCTTCTCAAGAAGGTGGACAAGGTTCGTGAAGGTGGTCGCAATGAGGTGATCAAGATGTGGAGCCGTCGCTCCACCATCCTGCCGCAGTTCGTCGGCTTCACCTTCGGTGTCTACAACGGCCAGAAGCACGTTCCCGTTTCGGTGAACGAGGACATGGTCGGCCACAAGTTCGGTGAATTCGCTCCGACCCGGACCTATTACGGTCACGGCGCGGATAAGAAGGCGAAGAGGAAATAATCATGGGCAAGGCCAAAGCTCCGCGCAGGCTTGCTGATAACGAAGCGCGCGCCGTGTTGCGCACGATCCGTATCAGCCCGCAGAAGCTGAACCTGGTTGCCGCGCTGATCCGCGGCAAGAAGGTCGCGACAGCGCTTTCCGATCTCGAATTCTCGGCCAAGCGGATTTCCGGCACGGTCAAGAAGACGCTGGAATCGGCGATCGCCAACGCGGAAAACAACCACGACCTCGACGTCGATGCGCTGATCGTGGCGGAAGCCTATGTCGGCAAGTCGATCGTCATGAAGCGGTTCCATGCCCGTGGCCGTGGCCGCGCCAGCCGTATCGAGAAGCCGTTCTCGCACCTCACGATCGTCGTTCGTGAAGTCGAAGAAAAAGTGGAGGCCGCATAATGGGCCAGAAAATCAATCCGATCGGTCTGCGTCTCGGCATCAACCGCACCTGGGATTCGCGCTGGTTCGCCAACACCGGCGAGTACGGCAAGCTGCTGCATGAGGACATCAAGATCCGCAAGTATCTTGAGAAGGAACTCAAGCAGGCCGCGATTTCGAAGGTCGTGATCGAGCGTCCGCACAAGAAGTGCCGCGTCACCATCCACGCGGCGCGTCCGGGCCTGATCATCGGCAAGAAGGGCGCCGACATCGAGAAGCTTCGCAAGAAGCTGATGGAGATGACGAAGTCCGAGACGCATTTGAACATCGTCGAAGTGCGTAAGCCCGAGATCGACGCGACGCTGGTCGCCCAGTCGATCGCCCAGCAGCTCGAGCGCCGCATCGCGTTCCGCCGCGCCATGAAGCGCGCCGTGCAGTCTGCGATGCGCCTCGGTGCCGAGGGCATCCGCATCAACTGCGCCGGCCGTCTTGGCGGCGCCGAGATCGCGCGCATGGAATGGTACCGCGAAGGTCGTGTGCCGCTGCATACGCTGCGCGCCGACGTCGACTACGGCACGGCCGAAGCGCACACCGCCTACGGCATCTGCGGCGTCAAGGTCTGGGTGTTCAAGGGCGAAATCCTCGAGCACGACCCGATGGCTTCGGAGCGCCGCGCCACCGAGGGCGATCATGCGCACGGCGGTGGTGGTGAGCGCGAACGCGGTCGCCGTCGCGAAAACGCCTGAGACAGTTGAGAATTTGGAGTTAGAACGATGCTGCAGCCAAAGCGCACAAAGTTCCGCAAGCAGTTCAAGGGCCGTATCCATGGTGCCGCCAAGGGTGGCACCAATCTGGATTTCGGCGGTTTCGGGCTGAAGGCGCTTGAGCCGAACCGCGTCACCGCGCGCGAGATCGAGGCGGCCCGCCGCGCGATCACCCGCGAAATGAAGCGCGCCGGCCGCGTCTGGATCCGTATCTTCCCGGACGTGCCGGTGACGTCGAAGCCGACCGAAGTCCGCATGGGCAAGGGCAAGGGCGCGGTCGATTACTGGGCGGCGCGCGTCAAGCCCGGCCGCATCATGTTTGAGATCGACGGCGTCAATGAGGAAACCGCCCGTGAGGCGCTGCGTCTCGGCGCGGCCAAGCTCTCGGTCAGGACGCGCTTCGTACAGCGCATCGCAGAATAAGGACGGGCTGATCATGAAAGCCGAAGACATCCGGACCAAGACCCAGGACCAGCTGACCGACGACCTGGCCAGCCTGAAGAAGGAGCAGTTCAACCTGCGCTTCCAGAAGGCCACCGGCCAGCTCGAGAAGACCGCGCGCGTGAGGCAGGTCCGCAAGGACATTGCGCGTATCAAGACCATCGCTGCGGAAAAGTCCGCGGCCAAGAAGGCTTAAGGACGAAAACCATGCCAAAGCGCATTCTGCAGGGCACCGTCGTCAGCGACAAAAACGAGAAGACGGTTGTCGTCAAGGTCGAACGGCGCTTCACGCATCCCGTGATGAAGAAGACCGTGCGCATGACCAAGAAGTACAAGGCGCACGACGAGAACAACGCCCACAAGGTTGGCGATCAGGTGTTCATCCAGGAATCGAAGCCGATTTCCAAGGACAAGCGCTGGACCGTCGTGACTTCGGACCAGGTGTAAACAACGAATTTTGGACAGACCGGGGAGGGGCTTTGAGCCCGTCCCGTTGGTAGAGAAGAAGGCGGCCAGTCATGATTCAGATGCAAACAAACCTCGACGTCGCGGATAATTCCGGCGCCCGTCGTGTCATGTGCATCAAGGTGCTGGGCGGCTCGAAGCGGAAATACGCTTCCGTGGGCGACATCATCGTGGTGTCGATCAAGGAAGCCATCCCGCGCGGCCGCGTCAAGAAGGGCGATGTGATGAAGGCGGTCGTGGTTCGCACGGCCAAGGACATCCGCCGTCCGGACGGCAGCGTGATCCGTTTCGACAAGAACGCAGCCGTTCTCGTCGACAACAAGAAAGAGCCGATCGGCACGCGTATCTTCGGACCGGTTCCGCGCGAACTTCGCGCCAAGAACCACATGAAGATCATCTCGCTCGCGCCTGAAGTGCTGTAAGGAGCCGGACCAATGCAGAAGATTAGAAAAGGCGACAAGGTCGTCGTGCTGGCCGGCAAGGACAAGGGCCGTTCGGGCGAAGTCCTCTCGGTACAGCCGAAGGAAGACACCGCGCTGGTGCGCGGCGTCAACATGATCCGTCGTCACCAGAAGCAGTCCCAGTCCCAAGAGGGCGGGATCATCACCAAGGAAGCGCCGATCCAGCTGTCGAACATCGCGCTGGCCGACCCCAAGGATGGCAAACCGACCCGCGTCGGTTTCATCTTCCAGAAGGACGGCAAGAAGGTGCGCGTCGCCAAGCGCTCGGGAGAAGTCATCAATGGCTAAGGCTCAAACCAAGCAGGCGACTGCCCAGAACACGCCGCGCCTCAAGCAGGTCTACAACGAGACCATCCGCAAGGCGCTGCAGGAACAGTTCGGCTACGAGAACGAGATGCAGGTTCCGCGCATCGACAAGATCGTGCTGAACATGGGCGTCGGCGAAGCGACCGGCGATTCGAAGAAGCCTTCGATCGCGGCGGAAGATCTTGCGCTGATCGCCGGCCAGAAGGCCGTCGTCACCCACGCCCGCAACTCGATCGCCGGCTTCAAGGTCCGCGAAAAGATGCCGATCGGCGCCAAGGTCACGCTGCGCAAGGAACGCATGTACGAGTTCCTCGACCGCCTCGTGAACATCGCGCTGCCGCGCGTCCGCGACTTCCGCGGGCTCAATCCGAAGAGCTTCGATGGCCGTGGCAACTATGCCATGGGCATCAAGGAACACATCGTGTTCCCGGAGATCAACTACGACAAGGTTGATCAGATCTGGGGCATGGACGTCATCGTTTGTACGACTGCGAAGACGGACGACGAAGCCAGGGCATTGCTCAAGGCCTTCAACTTCCCCTTCCGCCAGTAACGGCAGCGAGAAAAGGAAAAATCTGAAATGGCAAAGACCAGCTCAGTCGAGAAGAACAACAGGCGCCGCAAGCTTGTGGACCAGTACGCTGCCAAGCGTAAGGCCCTCAAGGCGATCATCATGGATCAGTCCAAGCCGATGGAAGAGCGCTTCCGCGCTCAGCTGAAGCTTGCGGCACTGCCGCGCAACTCGGCCAAGATCCGCATCCGCAACCGCTGCGAAGTCACCGGACGCCCGCGTGCCTACTATCGCAAGCTCAAAGTATCGCGCATCGCGCTTCGGGATCTCGGCAACAACGGCCAGATCCCGGGCCTGGTCAAGTCGAGCTGGTAAGGAGGACATAACATGTCATTGAGCGATCCTCTCGGCGATATGCTGACCCGCATCCGCAACGCCTATGGCCGCAAGAAGTCGAGCGTTTCGACGCCGGCCTCGCGCCTGCGTACCCGCGTCCTCGACGTGCTGAAGGCGGAAGGCTATATCCGCGACTACAGCCAGACCGACTTCGACAACGGCAAGTCCGAAATCGAGATCGAGCTGAAGTATTTCGACGGTGCGCCGGTCGTTCGCGAAATCGCCCGCGTCTCGAAGCCGGGCCGTCGCGTTTACGTTTCGGCGAAGTCGATCCCGCACGTCGCCAACGGCCTCGGCATCGCCATCCTTTCGACGCCGAAGGGCGTGATGGCCGACCACGAAGCGCGTGAACAGAATGTCGGCGGGGAAATCCTCTGCCAGATCTTCTGATCTGGAGCGCGATCCCGAACCGAACCACGCAGTGAAAAGTGGAACCCGGCTTTCGGACAAGATCACGCTCGAAACAGAGACCTGAAACAAGAGAAGTGACGAGGACAACAAAATGTCTCGTATTGGAAAGAAACCCGTTTCGCTGCCGCAGGGCGTGACCGCGACCGTCGACGGCCAGACCGTCACGGCGAAGGGCCCCAAGGGTGAGCTGAAGTTCGTGGTGAACGACGAAGTGCTGGTCAAGATGGAAGGCAGCGAGATCGCTGTCCAGCCACGCGACCAGACCAAGACCGCCCGTTCCAAATGGGGTATGTCGCGCACGCAGATCGTCAACATCCTGCAGGGCGTCAAGGACGGTTTCGAAAAGAAGCTTGAGATCACCGGCGTCGGCTATCGCGCCGCCATGCAGGGCAAGAACCTGCAGCTGGCGCTCGGCTTCAGCCATGACGTCGTCTACGAAACGCCGCAGGACATCACGATCACCGTGCCGAAGCCGACGGAAATCACCGTGACCGGCATCGACAAGCAGAAGGTCGGTCAGGTTGCTGCTGAGATCCGCGAATATCGCGGTCCCGAGCCATACAAGGGCAAGGGCGTCCGTTACGCTGGCGAGAAGATCGTCCGCAAGGAAGGCAAGAAGAAGTAATTTCAACGCCGCGGGGAGCGGTCGCGGGAGGCCTGTCCTACCGCATAGGGTTGCCCCCGTTTTTTGAAGGCAAGGAACTGATATCATGGGCTCGAAAGAATCCACACAACGCCGCGCTCAGCGCGTCCGCCGCCAGATCAAGAAGGTCGCGGGCGAGCGTCCGCGTCTGTCGGTCCACCGCACGTCGAAGAACATCTACGTCCAGGTGATCGACGACGCCAAGGGCCACACCATCGCTGCCGCCTCGACGCTGGAGAAGGACCTCAAGGGTTCGCTCAAGACCGGTGCAGACACTGCCGCCGCTGTGGCAATCGGCAAGCTGATCGCCGAGCGCGCTTCGAAGGCCGGCGTCAAGGAAGTCGTCTTCGACCGCGGACCGTACATCTATCACGGCCGCGTCAAGGCGCTGGCCGAGGCCGCCCGTGAAGGTGGCTTGAGCTTCTAAAGCATGATCCCGAACCGGAGGTCAGCGCAGCAAAAAGTTGCAGATTTTTCGGATAAGATCATGCGAAGGGAAAAATGAGTTTCGCCCCCGGCAACCCACAGAGGTGCCGGATATCATCATCAACCGTGCTTCCGGAAAAAAACAAGGAACAGGATATGGCACAGGAACGTAGGGATGGCGGCCGCGGCCGTGATCGCGAAGAGCGCGACGACGGCATGGTGGACAAGCTCGTCCACATCAACCGCGTCGCCAAGGTCGTCAAGGGCGGCCGCCGCTTCGGCTTTGCAGCACTCGTCGTCGTCGGCGACCAGAAGGGCCGCGTTGGCTTCGGTCATGGCAAGGCGCGCGAAGTGCCTGAGGCGATCCGCAAGGCGACCGAATCGGCCAAGCGCGACATGATCTTCGTGCCGCTGCGCTCGGGCCGTACGCTGCACCACGACGTCGAGGGACGCTGGGGTGCCGGACGCGTTCTGCTGCGCGCTGCCAAGCAGGGTACCGGCATCATCGCCGGCGGCCCGATGCGCGCCGTCTTCGAGACGCTCGGCATGCATGACGTGGTCGCCAAGTCGATGGGTTCGTCGAACCCGTACAACATGGTTCGCGCCACCTTCGACGCGCTGAAGAGCCAGATGCATCCCAAGGATGTGGCTGCTGCGCGCGGCATCAAGTATTCGACCCTTCAGGCCCGCCGCGGCACCGCCGTTGCGGCCGAAGAATAGTCGACGCTGACCAGGGATTTTGACCATGGCCAAGAAAGCAACCAAGACCATCACCGTCGAGCAGATCGGTTCGCCGATCCGCCGGCCGAAGGAGCAGCGCGCGACGCTGGTCGGCCTCGGCCTCAACAAGATGCACAAGCAGCGCACGCTGGAGGACACGCCCTCCGTGCGCGGCATGATCGCTGCCGTCCAGCATCTCGTCCGCGTCGTGGACGAGGGCTGAACCAGAGCGCAGGAGAACTCAGATGAAACTCAACGATCTGCGTGACATGGACGGCGCGACGCATTCCAAGAAGCGTCTCGGCCGCGGCATCGGTTCCGGCTCGGGCAAGACCGCCGGTCGCGGCGTCAAGGGCCAGAAGGCGCGCTCCGGCGTCGCCGTCAACGGCTTCGAGGGCGGCCAGATGCCGCTCTACCGGCGTCTGCCGAAGCGTGGCTTCAACAACATCTTTGCCAAGAGCTTTGCCGTCGTGTCGCTGGCCCGCATCCAGGCCGCGCTCGACGCCAAGAAGCTCGACGCCAAGACGACCGTGACAGCCGAAGCGCTGGTCGCGGCCGGCGTCATCCGCCGCGTCAAGGACGGCGTGCGCATCCTCTCGGACGGCGACATCAAGGCCAAGCTCGCCTTCGACGTGGCCGGCGCCTCCAAGGCTGCCATCGAGAAGATCGAAAAGGCCGGCGGTTCGGTGAAGCTGCCGGAAAAGGCAGCCGCCGAGTAACGGCGATTTGAAGCGCGATCGGCAAGAGTGGGACACGTTTCGCTTTCGATTTGCGCTTTGATCCGATCAATATGGCGGCCGCATCAACGCGGCCGCTTGCATGTTTGCAGTCCGGAGCTTATCTCGTGAGCTTCGGTGACACGCGCCGCCTGAGTTGCGGGCCATCGAGCGTGACCAAGCGGAGAATCAGGCATGGCTTCGGCTGCTGAACAACTAGCCTCGAATCTGAATTTCTCGGCCTTCGCCAAGGCGGAGGATCTGAAGAAGCGCATCTGGTTCACCATCGGCGCGCTGCTCGTCTACCGCCTCGGCACCTATATTCCGCTGCCCGGCATCAATCCCGACGCTTTCGCCCAGGCCTTCTCGTCGCAGAGCAAGGGCGTGCTTGGCATGTTCAACATGTTCGCCGGCGGCGCCGTGGAGCGCATGGCGATCTTTGCCCTCGGCATCATGCCCTATATCTCCGCTTCCATCATCATGCAGCTGATGACCTCCGTCATCCCGTCACTGGAGGCGCTGAAGAAGGAAGGCGAACAGGGCCGCAAGGTCATCAACCAGTATACCCGCTACGGCACCGTGCTTTTGGCACTGGTCCAGGCCTACGGCATTGCGGTCGGGCTGGAAGGCGGCAACGGCATCGTCAGCGATCCCGGCATGTTCTTCCGCATCTCGACCGTCATCACGCTGGTCGGCGGCACCATGTTCCTGATGTGGCTCGGCGAGCAGATCACCGCCCGCGGCATCGGCAACGGCATTTCGCTGATCATCTTTTCCGGTATCGTCGCCGGCCTGCCGCAAGCCATCTCCGGTACGCTGGAACTTGGCCGCACCGGCGCGCTGTCGACCGGCCTGATCCTGGCGATCATCGTTCTCGCCGTCGTCGTTATCGCGCTGATCGTGTTCTTCGAACGCGCCCAGCGGCGCTTGCTGATCCAGTATCCAAAGCGCCAGGTCGGCAACCGCATGTTCCAGGGCGACACTTCGCACCTGCCGCTCAAGCTCAACACGGCCGGCGTCATTCCGCCGATCTTCGCGTCTTCGCTGCTGTTGCTGCCGGCGACGGTCGCCGGCTTCTCGCAGACGACCAACATGCCAGCCTGGGCCAGCACCGTCCTGGCGGCACTCGGCCATGGCCAGCCGCTCTACATGGCGTTCTATGCGGCGATGATCGTGTTTTTCGCCTTCTTCTATACGGCGATCGTCTTCAACCCGAAGGACACCGCCGACCAGCTCAAGAAGCATTCGGGTTTCATTCCGGGCTACCGTCCGGGCGAGCGCACCGCCGATTACATCGACTATGTTCTCACCCGCATCACCGTCGTCGGCGCCATCTATCTGGTGCTGGTGTGTCTGCTGCCCGAGTTCCTGATTTCAGCGACTGGCGTACCATTCTACCTCGGTGGCACATCGCTTCTGATCGTGGTCAGTGTAACGCTCGATACGGTGGCGCAGATTCAGGGTCACCTGATCGCGCACCAGTATGAGGGCCTGATCAAGAAGTCGAAGCTGCGCGGGGGGAAGAAGGCCAGATGAGGTTGATATTGCTTGGGCCGCCAGGGGCGGGCAAGGGGACGCAAGCACAAAGACTGGTAGAAAAATATGGCATACCCCAACTCTCCACGGGCGATATGCTGCGCGCTGCTGTCCAGGCCGGCACCGAAGTCGGCAAGCGCGCCAAGGCGGTGATGGATGCTGGCGAACTGGTTTCCGACGCCATCGTCAACGCCATCGTGGCCGAGCGTATCGATCAGGCCGATTGCGCCGGGGGATTCATCCTTGACGGATACCCGCGAACCTTGGTGCAAGCGGACGCGGTTGAATCGATGCTCTCGGATCGTGGCCTCACTCTCGACGCCGTCATTGAACTTGTCGTTGACGACAAGGCGCTGGTTGGTCGAATCGGCAAGCGCGTCGAAGAGGCCAAGGCCGCGGGTCTGCCTGTGCGCAAGGACGACAATCCGGCGGTGTTCGAAGAGCGCCTGAAGGAGTACTACAAGAAAACGTCGCCGCTGATCGGCTACTACTATGCCAAGGGCAAGCTGAGAGGTGTCGACGGCATGGCCGACATCGATGCGGTGACGCGACAGATCGAAGTGGTGCTCACGGCTGCGACGCAAGGGGCGGCCCAAGGGTCTGCGTACGGAAAATAAACGATTACGCTTGACTGGAGCGGTTCGCTGGGGTATGGCGGCCCGTCTTCCTATCAGGCATGAGGCTTGCTTGCCCGCAAGGGCAAGGCAGCCGCTTTGAACTGGAAACTCCCGCATGGGCCGGCCTCCACCGGACGCGGGGCAACTTTGATAGCGCCGGCTTGTCCGGCCCACATGGAGAAGAGAAGAACATGGCTCGTATAGCCGGCGTCAACATTCCGACCAACAAGCGCGTTGTCATTGCGCTTCAGTACATTCACGGCATTGGCAAGAACTTCGCCCAGGAGATCGTCGACAAGGTCGGCATCCCGGCCGAGCGCCGCGTCAACCAGCTGACCGACGCGGAAGTGCTGCAGATCCGCGAGACGATCGACCGCGACTATCAGGTCGAGGGCGATCTGCGCCGCGAAGTGTCGATGAACATCAAGCGGCTCATGGACCTCGGCTGCTATCGCGGCCTGCGTCATCGCCGCTCGCTGCCGGTTCGCGGCCAGCGCACGCATACCAATGCGCGCACCCGCAAGGGCCCGGCCAAGTCGATCGCCGGCAAGAAGAAGTAATTTAGGGGAATATGGGAGTAGGGCAGTAGGGCAGTATGTAATACGGCGCGGGCATCCGCGGCCAAGACATACTCCCCTACGGCCCTATTCCCCTACTCCCTTACAGGTGGAGCCGCTGGCATTACGGCGGTGTAGAGATCAACTGAAAGGACCATCATGGCCAAGGAAGCCACACGTGTTCGCCGTCGCGAACGCAAGAATATCTCGTCGGGCGTTGCCCACGTCAACTCGACCTTCAACAACACGATGATCACCATCACCGACGCGCAGGGCAATTCGATTGCCTGGTCGTCGGCGGGAGCCCAGGGCTTCAAGGGGTCTCGCAAGTCGACCCCGTTTGCTGCCCAGATGGCTGCCGAGGACGTTGCCAAGAAGGCCCAGGAACACGGCATGCGCATGCTCGAGGTCGAGGTCTGCGGACCCGGCTCCGGTCGTGAATCGGCGCTGCGTGCGCTGCAGGCAGCCGGCTTCACCATCACCTCGATTCGTGATGTGACGCCGATCCCGCACAATGGCTGCCGCCCGCGCAAGAAGCGCCGCGTCTAAAGAATTACCGAACGCCGCGCGAACGCCCAGTAGCGTTCCTCCACGGCATTCCAGGTCGCCCGCCACGATTGGATGGTGGCGGGTCAACGGAAGGAAAGCATCATGATCCAGAAAAATTGGCAGGAACTGATCAAGCCGAACAAGATCGAGTTTTCGTCGAAGAAGAAGACGCTGACCACGCTGGTCGCCGAGCCGCTCGAGCGCGGCTTTGGTCTCACCCTCGGCAATGCGCTGCGTCGCGTGCTTCTGTCTTCGCTGCGTGGCGCGGCTGTGACCGCCGTGCAGATCGACGGCGTTCTGCATGAATTCTCGTCCATCGCCGGCGTGCGCGAGGACGTGACCGACATCGTCTTGAACATCAAGGAGATCGCCATCCGCATGGAAGGTGACGGCCCCAAGCGCATGGTCGTGCGCAAGCAGGGACCGGGCGCTGTTCTCGCCGGCGACATCCAGACGGTCGGCGACGTCGAGATCCTCAATCCCGACCACGTCATCTGCACGCTGGACGAGGGCGCTGAAATCCGCATGGAGTTCACCGTCGATACCGGCAAGGGCTATGTGCCGGCCGACCGCAATCGCGCCGAAGACGCGCCGATCGGCCTCATCCCGGTCGACAGCCTCTACTCACCGGTCAAGAAGGTCTCCTACAAAGTCGAGAACACCCGCGAGGGCCAGGTCCTCGACTATGACAAGCTGACCATGACGATCGACACCGACGGTTCGATCTCGGGCGAGGACGCGGTGGCTTTCGCCGCTCGCATCCTGCAGGACCAGCTTGGCCTGTTCGTCAATTTCGACGAGCCGCAGAAGGAAGTCGCCGCCGAGCAGGTGACAGAGCTTGCCTTCAACCCGGCGCTGCTCAAGAAGGTCGACGAGCTCGAGCTTTCGGTGCGTTCGGCCAACTGCCTGAAGAACGACAACATCGTCTATATCGGCGACCTGATCCAGAAGACCGAAGCCGAGATGCTGCGCACCCCGAACTTCGGCCGCAAATCGCTGAATGAGATCAAGGAAGTCCTGGCGGCGATGGGCCTGCACCTTGGCATGGAAGTGCCGGATTGGCCGCCGGAAAACATCGAAGACCTCGCCAAGCGTTACGAAGATCAATACTAAGCTTGATCCCGAAAAGTTGCAGACTTTTCGGACAAGATCATGCGGCTAACCAACAGAGGCTGTGGCCTCTTGAACCCGGAATGAAGGAGAAGAGCCATGCGCCACGGATTTAAAGGCCGCCGGTTCGCCCGCAGCATAAGCCACCGCAAGTCGATGTTTGCCAACCTTGCCGTGTCGCTCATCGAGCATGAGCAGATCCTCACCACCTTGCCGAAGGCGAAGGATCTGCGTCCGATCGTCGAGAAGCTGGTGACGCTCGGCAAGCGCGGCGATCTGCATGCCCGCCGCCAAGTGATTGCCCAGATCGGCAATGAAGGCGTCGTGAAGCGCCTGTTCGACACGATCGCGCCGCGCTACGCCACCCGCAACGGCGGCTATCTGCGCATCATGAAGGCGGGCTTCCGCCACGGCGACAATGCCGCCATGGCGGTCATCGAGTTCGTCGATCGCGATACCTCGGCCAAGGGCGCCGGCGACCGTGCCCGCATCGAGGCAGAAGGCACTGACGAGGAAGCCGCAGCCGCATAAGCTTCGGTTTGCGTAAAGAGTTCAAAGGGGCCTGCGGGCCCCTTTTGCATTCCAGAATGCGGCAGGGAACATTTGCGACCATTTCTTGGCTCAGCTCAGACCTTATCGCTCAAAATAATTCGATTTCATTGCCTTAGCCTTTCATTTTGCACAATCGTCGGGACAATGGCGCCCGACCCGGAGGATTCGGAATGCGCGTAAAACGGATGTCCCTTGTTCTACTCTGCGCCTTGATGGCGCTGGCAGTCGTGCCGGCGGCCAGGCAGGCGTTGGCTCAGGACACCAAGGCCGATCCAGGTCTGTCCGATGTGCTGACCGACATGCTGCGCGGCGCCGAAGGCGAAAATGCCACCTCCGGTCCAGACAAGCGCGTGCCGTTCGGCCGCGAGGAGGTGCAACTGTCCTTTGCGCCGCTGGTCAAGCAGACGGCGCCGGCCGTCGTCAATGTCTATGCCTCGCAAACGGCCAAGTTGAGGTCGCCCTTCGACGGCGATCCTTTCTTCGAAGAGTTCTTCGGCCGTTCGCAGCCGCGCGCGCAGTCCTCGCTCGGCTCCGGCGTGCTGGTCGATCCGACAGGCATAGTGGTCACCAATTTCCACCTCATCAAGGACGCCGATCAGGTCAAGGTCGCCACAGCGGACGGGCGTGAATTCGACAGCAAGGTGCTGCTCAAGGACGAGACGCTTGACCTCGCCGTGCTCAAGATCTCCGCCGACAAGCCATTTCCGGTCGTCGCCATCGGCGATTCCGACGCGCTCGAGGTTGGCGACCTGTTGTTGGCCATCGGCAACCCTTTCGGTGTCGGCCAGACCACCACCAGCGGCATCGTTTCGGCGCTTGCCCGCAGCCACATCGGCGTTTCCGATTCCAGTTTCTTCATCCAGACCGACGCCGCGATCAACCCCGGCAATTCCGGCGGTGCGCTGATCAACATGGGTGGCCAACTGGTCGGCATCAACACGGCGATCTACAGCCGCAGCGGCGGCTCGATCGGCATCGGCTTTGCTATTCCCTCCAACATGGTTCGCGCGTTTGCCGATGCGGCCAAAGCCGGCCGCGACTTCTTCGAGCGGCCCTATATCGGTGCCGAATTCGAGCGCGTGACGCCGCAGATCGCCGAATCACTCGGTCTGGAGACCCCGACCGGGGCGCTGGTTTCGTCCGTCGAAGAAGCAGGGCCGGCGGCCACGGCGGGGCTCAAGCCCGGCGATGTCGTGCTGTCGCTCAACGGCACGCCGGTCGGGAGTATCGAGGCGCTGGATTACCGGATGGCGACGCTGTCGATCGGCACCAATGCCAGCTTCGCCGTCCTCAGCAAAGGCCAGCAAGCGACGATGGAGATTGCGCTGGAGCGCGCGCCGGAAGGTGCAAAACTCGCGGAAGTGACACTGCGCGGTCGCAGCCCGTTTTCCGGTGCCAAGGTTGCGGAACTGTCGCCGCGGCTCGCCCAGCGGCTCGGCATGCGTACCGATGTCAAGGGTGTTACTGTGATCGACATCAATCGCGGTTCGCCCGCAGCCGATTTCGGCTTCCAGCCGGGCGACATCGTTCGCGAGGTCAATGGCTTGACCATCGATACCGCCGCGACCCTGGAACAGGCAGCCATGGAAGAGACGCGCTGGTGGCGCTTTACCGTCGAGCGCGGCGGGCAGATACTGCGCCAGGTGTTGCGTTACTGAGCCCGAGCGTCGATCCTTCGGACGAGATCGCGCTCCAACGAAACGAAGTGCATGGCCGATCTGTTCAGTGTCGATGAACCGGAAAAGGCGCCGCCCGGTAGGCCGCTGGCCGACCGGCTGCGCCCGAAGAACCTCGGCGAGGTCGTTGGCCAGGAGCATTTGACCGGGCCCGACGGCGCACTGACGCGGCTGATCGGCTCCGGCTCGCTCGGCTCGATGATCTTCTGGGGGCCGCCCGGGACGGGCAAGACCACGGTCGCGCGGCTGCTTGCCGGCGAAACCAGCCTTGCCTTCCAACAGATATCGGCGGTGTTTTCCGGTGTCGCCGACCTGAAGAAAGTGTTCGAGGCGGCGAAGCTGCGCCGCTCCAACGGCCGTCAGACGCTGCTCTTCGTTGACGAGATCCATCGCTTCAACCGCGCCCAGCAGGACAGTTTTCTGCCTGTCATGGAAGACGGCACCGTCGTGCTGGTTGGCGCCACCACCGAGAACCCGTCCTTCGAGCTGAACGCGGCGCTTCTCTCCCGCGTGCGCGTGCTGGTCTTCCATTCGCTCGGTGAGGACAGCATCGCAAGACTGCTGGCGCGTGCCGAGGAGACCGAGGGCAGGGCGTTGCCGCTCGACGACGAGGCGAGGGCGATGCTCATCCGCATGAGCGATGGCGATGGCCGCGCGGCGCTGACGCTGGCCGAAGAGGTCTGGCGCGCCGCCAAGTCAGGCGAGGTGTTCGGCGCCGAGGGCCTGCAGCGCATCGTCCAGCGCCGGGCGCCGATCTACGACAAGGGCCAGGACGGCCACTACAATCTGATCTCGGCGCTGCACAAATCGGTGCGCGGCTCCGACCCGGACGCCGCCCTCTATTATCTCGCCCGTATGTTCGACGCCGGCGAGGATCCGCTCTATCTCGGCCGCCGGCTGGTGCGCATGGCGATGGAGGATATCGGGCTGGCCGACCCGCAGGCGCTGGTCATCGCCAATGCCGCCAAGGATGCCTACGACTACCTGGGCTCGCCAGAGGGCGAGCTCGCCTTCGCTGAGGCCACCGTCTATCTCGCCAGCGCGCCCAAATCCAACGCCGTCTACACCGCCTTCAAGGCCGCCACTCAGGCGGCGAAGGAGTTCGGCTCGCTGCTGCCGCCCAAACACATCCTCAACGCGCCGACCAAGCTGATGAAAGAAGAAGATTACGGCGCCGGCTACCGTTACGACCACGACGAGCCGGACGCTTTTTCCGGACAGGATTATTTTCCGGAAAAGATGGGCCGCCGCACATTCTATGATCCGCCGGAGCGCGGTTTCGAGCGTGATATCAGGAAACGGCTCGACTATTGGGCGAAGCTGCGCGGCGAGCGGCAAAAGTAGGCTCGCGCGGCCCTGCGGTCTCTTGAGACCAAGAAGGCCGGAGGTGCCTGACACCGTAGCTTGACCGGCAAGAGGGAGCATGATGTATCATCTGTTGCTTGTCTGTCTTGGCGGCGCGATCGGCGCAATGGCCCGCTTCTTCCTGTCCGGCTTCGTCGCCCGCCGGGTCGGCGAGACCTTTCCCTGGGGCACAATGGTCGTCAACGTTTCGGGGGCATTTGCGATCGGTGTCGTTGCGCATGCGGTGGCGCGCGACAGCATGCCCGCCATCTGGGCCTTTGCCGCAACCGGCAGCCTCGGCTGCTACACCACGGTTTCCTCCTTTAGCCTGCAGACGCTAGCACTGGCGCGTGAGGGCGAATGGCTGCGCGCCGGTGGCAATGTGCTGCTTTCGGTCTTTCTGAGCCTCGGTGGTGTGACGCTGGGCTTTGCCGCAGGAAGTCTTCTGATTGGCAGTGGGGCGCCATGAGCAACCCGCGGAAGCTCCGCTCCGGCGGGACGGACACCGCCGCAGCAGAGCATGCGGCGCGCCTTATTAGCTGGCGCAAAACGAACGAAGCGGTTCGGATCTATGCGACCGTGGCCGCAGGCAGCATGATTGGCGGCGTGCTGCGGGCGCTTGCCTCGCTGACGAGCACTGCCCTGTGGGGCAATGGATTCCCATTCGGCACGCTCCTCGTGAATATTGTCGGCTCATTCCTCATCGGCTTCTACGCGACATTGACGGGGCCGGATGGCCGCGTCTTCGCCAGCCCGTTGCAGCGCCAGTTCTTCATGACCGGCTTCTGCGGTGGCCTGACAACCTTCTCCGCCTTCAGCCTTGAAACGCTCACCCTCGCGCAAAGCGGGAAGCTTATGGCGGCTGCGCTCAATATCGCGATCTCCGTGGTAACGTGGCTTGCCGCCGTCTGGCTTGGCCACATCCTTGCAGTGCGCCTCAACCGGCTGAGAGGATCCAGGCAATGAAGATACCAAAACAGGCGCAGTTGCTGCGCATATTCATCGGCGAGAACGACAGGGCAGACGGCCGTCCGCTGTATGAGGCGATTGTGCTGAAGGCCCGCGAAATGCAGATTGCCGGCGCTACCGTCCTGCGCGGGGCGATGGGGTTCGGCCATTCCAGCCGGCTTCACACCACGAAGATCCTCCGTCTGTCGGAGGATCTGCCCCTTGTGATCGAGATCGTCGATGACGAGGAAAAGATAGCCGCTTTCCTGCCCGTCCTTGAAACAATCATGACAAGTGGTTTGATCACACTGGAGAAAGTTCAGGTTCTGCAATATGGAACCGATAACGAATGATCGAGTGTGAGGTTGCGGGTGCCGGTGAATGCCGTTGCATGCCCGCGAAACGGCGATTGGAATTATGGCAGGAGTTGAACAGATCACGGTGGAGGCCGGCGAGGCGGGTATGCGGCTCGACCGCTGGTTCAAGACCCATTTTCCGGGTCTTGGCTTCGGCCATCTGCAAAAGCTGCTGCGATCCGGCCAGATCCGTGTCGACGGTGGCAGGGTGAAAGCCGATACCCGCGTCGAGCCAGGCCAGATGGTCCGCATTCCGCCGCTCGAAGTGGACAAGAAGGGCGAGAGCCCGCTCACCGGTCACTCGATCCGCAACCAGGGCGACGCCGACGTTTTGGCCAAGATGCTGATCCATGAAGATCCGAAAGTCTTCGTCTTCAACAAGCCTGCAGGCCTTGCCGTTCAGGGTGGCTCGGGTGTCACCCGCAATGTCGACGACATGCTGGAAGCCTGGCGCAACCAGAAGGGCGAGAAACCGCGTCTGGTGCACCGGCTCGACCGCGACACGTCAGGCGTGCTGGTCGTCGCCCGCACCAGGCTCGCCGCCATGAAGCTTGCCGAGGCGTTCCGGGCGCGTGAGACCAAGAAGACCTATTGGGCGCTGGTCAAGGGCGTGCCGCCGAAGCGCGAAGACAAGATCTCGACCTGGCTGATCAAGGAGCCGACGCCCGACGGCGACCGCGTGCGCGTCGCCAAGCATGGCGAAAAGGGCGCCGACCACGCGGTATCATATTACCGGATCGTCGAACAGGCGGCGCAGACCCTGTCCTGGCTGGAAATGGAACCCTATACCGGCCGAACCCACCAGCTTCGCGTCCATGCCGCTCACATCGGCTGCCCGATCATCGGCGACCCCAAATATTTCGAGGCCGACACCAATTGGGATTTTCCCGGCGGCATGCAGAACCGCTTGCACCTGCACGCGCGCCGCATCGTCATCCCGCATCCCGACAAGGGTCTTATCGACGTCACCGCACCGATGCCGCCGCATATGCGCCAGAGCTGGAACCTGATCGGCTTCGACGACGCCAGCGCCGAGGACTAAATGAGCGAGGGAGTAAACCATGGATGAGGCGTCGCTCGTTCGTCAGTTGGTGAACTGGTTGCCGTTCATCCTGATTTTCGTCGTCTGGTTCGCTTATATGCGCCGCGTTGCTACCCGGCAGGGGTCGATGGCCGAAATCGGCCGTGAGAACACTGAAGCGGTAAGGCAAAATACCGAAGTGCTGAAAGCGCTGCTCGCGAAGCTAGAAAGCCAATCGAAGCAATGACCGCAGCGACCGCAATGGATCGCCGCAGTTCCGTTGACGCTGCCGCCGCCGCCATCATGGTCGGACTGACCTTTTCCTGGGGGCTGAACTACGTCGCTGCCAAGATCTCCTATGCCGGCTACGATCCCGTTTTCCTGTCGATCGCACGGTCGGTCATTGGCGGGCTGTGCGTTCTCGTCTGGTGTCGCTGGCGCGGCATTGTGCTTTTTACCCGCGACGGAACGCTTGTCGCCGGCATTCTGGCGGGCGCGCTTTTTGGTCTCGAGTTCCTGTTTCTCTATGTCGGGCTCGAACAGACGACCGTCGCGCGCAACACCTTGCTGGTCAACACCATGCCGTTCTGGGTACTGGTCGGCGGACATTTCCTGCTGAACGAACGCATCACAGCGCGCCGGCTCGTTGGACTTCTGCTCGCATTCGCCGGATTGGTCGCGGTATTCTCCGACCAGTTGAGCGCCGATAATGGTGCGACACTGACCGGTGACCTGCTCAGTCTTGGCGCCGGCATTCTTTGGGCATTGACCTACATCGTCATCAAGCGGACGAAATTGGCGGAAACGAGCGCCGAGAAATTGCTGCTCTACCAATTGGCCGGCGCTGCCGTGGTCGGCGCCTTGGTGCTGCCTTTCGCCGGACCGCCCGTCCGCGACTTCGCCGCTTTGCCGACCTTGGCTCTGTTTTTCCAGGCGGTCTACATCGTTGCTTTCACCTATGTGCTGTGGTTCTGGCTGCTGCGGCGCTATCCGGCATCGGGCCTGTCGAGCTTCACCTTCCTGTCGCCGGTGTTCGGCGTGCTGTGCGGCGCCATCTTCTTGAACGAGCCGCTGACCATTCGTATTTTCCTGGCACTCGGCCTCATCGCAGCCGGTCTGATCATTGTGAATCGGCCGGCCCGAAAACAGATCCCCGGATGAAAGGCTCCGGCATGCGCGATATTCTCAACGACCTCGAAGCGGGAAAGCAGCTCTCCGATCCGGATCCGGTACGCCGTGCCCAGATCCAGATGAAGACGCACCTGCCGAAACGCTTCTACAAAGCCGTCTCGGTCGCACCGGCCGAAAATGGTTTTGCCGTTCATCTCGATGGCAAGCCGGTTCGCACGCCGGGCAAGGCGCTGCTGGTGCTGCCGACCGAAAAAGCGGCCGCTCTGGTCGCTGACGAGTTCGCTGCGCAAGGTGAGACCATCGACCCGGTGACAATGCCGGTCATGCGTCTGGTCAATACAGCCATCGACGGCGTCGCCAGCGACCCGCAGGCGGTACTGGAGGACGTCCTGCGCTTCGCCTCGTCCGACCTGCTCTGCTATCGCGCCGAGACCCCGCAAGGGCTGGTCGACCGTCAGAACGAACATTGGGATCCCATCATCGACTGGGCGCGGAGCGCGCTTGGCGCCCGGTTTCACCTCGCCGAAGGGGTGATCCATGTCGAGCAGCCGCGCGAGAGCATCGCGGTGCTCGGGGTTCATCTTGCCCAGCGTGCCGACCCGCTACGACTGGCGGCCATCCACGTCATGACGTCGCTGACAGGATCGGCTCTGCTGGCGCTGGCCGTCGAGTTCGGCGAGATCGACGGCGACGCCGCCTGGACTGCCGGCCATGTCGACGAGGACTGGCAGGCCGAGCACTGGGGCCATGACGCGGAGGCTGTCGCCCGCCGTGCCCACCGCAAACGCGATTTCATGGCGGCGGTCGGTCTTATCGAGGCGCTCAAGGGCTGACCGCAATCGCCGGCCCGTCGTTTCGCGTTACACATTGGAGCGACGTGCGTCCAGACGCACAAAGTACGCTCTAACACCTTGAATCTATGCATCATGCTTTCCGAAGATCGATTCCGATCTTCGGGCCGATGCATTGGACCAAAGTCATAATCCCAAAGGCGGGCTGCCTCTGGGCGGCGCTTTCTGTCATTTCTCGCGGCGATTGCTGCCCGAGTTCGTGTCTAGGCACGACACTGCGCAGCATCAAGCACAGCGAGATGTCACGGGAGGACGAATTCATGGCAATGGCAGCGACCGCCGGCAGAGTAAGCCGCGGCATGACGCGGGAAGAGAAGAAAGTCATCTTCGCTTCCTCACTCGGCACCGTTTTCGAATGGTATGATTTTTATCTCTACGGCACTTTGGCGGCCGCGATCGGCGCTGCGTTCTTCACGCAATATCCCGAAACAACGCGCAACATCTTCACGCTGCTGGCTTTCGCCGCAGGCTTCCTCGTGCGCCCGTTCGGTGCGCTGGTATTCGGCCGCATCGGCGATCTCGTCGGCCGTAAATACACCTTTCTCGTCACCATCCTGATCATGGGTCTATCGACCTTCCTGGTCGGCATACTTCCTGGCGCGGCCAGTTGGGGCATCGCGGCGCCCATCATCCTGGTTGCGCTGCGCATGCTGCAAGGCCTGGCGCTCGGTGGCGAGTATGGCGGTGCCGCGACCTACGTCGCCGAGCACGCGCCCGACGACCGTCGTGGCTTCTACACGTCGTGGATCCAGACGACGGCCACGCTCGGCCTGTTCCTGTCGCTGATCGTCATCCTGACCGTGCAGAATTCGCTGAGCAAGGAAGACTTCGCGGACTGGGGCTGGCGCATTCCGTTCCTGGTCTCAGCGATCCTGCTGGGCATTTCGGTCTGGATTCGCCTGTCGCTCGCCGAATCGCCGACATTCCAGCGGATGAAGGACGAAGGTAAGGGTTCCAAGGCGCCGCTGACGGAAGCGTTCGGCCAATGGAAGAATGCCAAGATCGCCATTCTGGCGCTTCTCGGCCTTACTGCCGGCCAGGCCGTGGTCTGGTACAACGGCCAATTCTACGCGCTGTTCTTCCTGCAGAACGTGCTCAAGGTCGATGGCCAGTCGGTCAACATCATGATCGCCATCGCGCTGGCGCTCGGCACGATCTTTTTCGTCGTGTTCGGCTGGCTCTCCGACAAGATTGGCCGCAAGCCGATCATCATGGCTGGCCTGGCGCTGGCGATCGTCACCACCTTCCCGCTGTTCAAGGCGCTGACCTGGGCAGCCAACCCGGCGCTCGCCACTGCGCAGCAAAACACCCGTGCCACGATTACCGCTGCGCCTGGCGACTGCAAGTTCCAGTTCAATCCGACCGGAACGCGCAAGCCTCTCACGTCGTGCGATATTGCGACGGATTTCCTTGCCAAGAGCTCCGTGCCTTATGACATTGTCACGACAGCGGCAGCGGGGACCGCGGCCAGTGTCAAGATCGGCAACGAAACGGTGACGTCCTATGATGCCGTGGTAGCCGCAGACAAGGCAGCTTCAAGCGACGCCGCGTTCAAGAAGGCAATCAACATTGCGTTGCAGGACGGCGGCTATCCGCTGAAGCGTGCTGCGGCCAAGGTCGCCGACCAGAAGCTTGACGCCTTTGTCGCGGCCAATCCGGAACTGAAGCTCGACGCCGCGGCAATCCGCGCCGGCGACAAGACGACGGTTGCGGCCGACCAGGCGATCAAGGACAAGCTGCTGACGGCCGATGAGGCCGCGGCGGGAGCGCCCGAGATCACCGTCTACAATGTCCCGGGAGCAGGCGCCTTTGCGATGTTTGCCGACCCTGAACAGGTCAGCTGGGCAAAGGTCATCGGCATCCTGTTCGTCCTGGTCCTTTACGTGACCATGGTCTACGGACCGATCGCCGCGATCTTGGTCGAGATGTTCCCGACACGCATCCGCTATACCGGCATGTCGTTGCCCTATCACATCGGCAATGGCTGGTTCGGCGGCCTGCTGCCAGCAACGGTGTTCGCGCTCAGCGCCTACAAGGGCGATATCTATTACGGCCTCTGGTATCCGGTGGTGATTGCGGCGATGTCGCTGATCATTGGTATGATCTTCGTCAGGGATACGCTGGGAACGAACTTGCACGCCAAGACCTGATCCTGGCCTAATAGCAAAAATGCAAAGCCCGGCGCGAGTGATCGCGCCGGGCTTTTCAATTCGTCAAAAGCGATGCGGAAGGAAGGGCTTAGCTCTTCCGGTCCTGTTTCGCCTCCTCGATGGCCGCCTCGTGATACCAGCCGCTTCCGAAATCCGTACGGTTGCGCAATGAAGCAAGCTCTGCCGCGAACTTAGCCTTTCCGCTTAAATTTGAGGCAGAAGCACGCGCTGCCACCGGGAACATCAGGATTTTGGCCGACTGACGGGTGGAAGTGATTTCCATTGTCGGTCTCCTTTCTTCCGCAGAATCTTGCCGATTCAATCTTTCCCCAAGATAGGTTCTGCAATCGCGTTAGGCAACATGATTACGAAAAGATCAGTAGTTGCCTATTATTTGTGCGAAATGTGCTTGTGATTGATCCGGACGCTTTGCGGTGACGGCGCAATGAATTTTGTCGGGATCCGGCGTCACTTCTGCCGCATCCTTTGCCGGCGAGAATGGCACACGAATTGCTTTTTAATAATCCGGCAGGTCGGCTGCAGGGTGGCTGGCACGCCGGCGCCGTCCAAGGTTCGGTGATCAAAGCAACGAGAGGCTAGAATGACGAAATACAAGCTCGAGTACATTTGGCTCGATGGATACACCCCGGTTCCCAACCTTCGCGGAAAGACGCAGATCAAGGAATATGCCGAGTTCCCGACGCTCGACCAGCTTCCGCTGTGGGGCTTCGACGGTTCTTCGACCATGCAGGCCGAAGGCCACTCGTCCGACTGCGTGCTGAAGCCGGTCGCCATCTATCCGGATCCCGCGCGCACCAATGGCGTGCTCGTCATGTGCGAAGTGATGATGCCGGACGGCGTGACGCCGCATGCATCCAACAAGCGCGCAACCATCCTCGACGACGAGGGCGCCTGGTTCGGCTTCGAGCAGGAGTATTTCTTCTACAAGGACGGCCGCCCGCTCGGCTTCCCCGAGAGCGGTTACCCGGCGCCGCAAGGCCCGTACTACACCGGCGTCGGCTACAGCAACGTCAGCAGCGTCGCCAGGCAGATCGTCGAGGAGCATCTCGACCTCTGCCTTGCCGCCGGCATCAACCATGAAGGCATCAATGCCGAGGTGGCCAAGGGCCAGTGGGAATTCCAGATCTTCGGCAAAGGCTCCAAGAAGGCCGCCGACCAGATGTGGATGGCCCGCTACCTGATGCAGCGCCTCACCGAGAAATACGGCATCGACATCGAATACCACTGCAAGCCGCTCGGCGACACCGACTGGAACGGTTCCGGCATGCACGCCAATTTCTCGACCGCTTATATGCGCGAGGTCGGCGGCAAGGACTATTTCGAGGCGCTGATGGCCGCCTTCGACAAGAATCTGATGGACCATATCGCCGTCTACGGCCCGGACAACGACAAGCGTTTGACCGGCAAGCATGAGACCGCGCCGTGGAACAGGTTCAGCTATGGCATCGCCGACCGCGGCGCCTCGATCCGCGTGCCGCATTCCTTCATCAGCAACGGCTACAAGGGTTATCTCGAGGATCGCCGCCCGAACTCGCAGGGCGACCCCTACCAGATCGCCTCGCAGATACTGAAGACGATCGCCTCCGTCCCGACCAGCGCCGAGGTTTCGGCTGCCGCTTGAACATGTAGTCACGGTGCGGACCTGAGTGTCTGCGCCGTGTCTCGCTCTCGTCGCGTCGGCGTTTTGCCAAGGGCGACTACACCAACTGCTCGATTGAGTATTTTCTCCATCCCAAACAAAACCCCGCAGGATCGCTCCGGCGGGGTTTTGTTTGTCGCCTAGCCGATCCGGTCAGACCGAATAATACATGTCGTACTCGACCGGATGCGGGGTCATTTCGAAGCGCATCACTTCGGCCATCTTGAGCTCGATATAGCTGTCGATCTGGTCGTCGTCGAACACGCCGCCAGCCTTCAGGAAGCCACGGTCCTTGTCGAGGCTCTGCAAGGCTTCGCGCAGCGAGCCGCACACGGTCGGGATTTTCTTCAGTTCCTTCGGCGGCAGGTCGTAGAGATCCTTGTCCATCGGCTGGCCGGGATGGATCTTGTTCTTGATGCCGTCGAGGCCGGCCATCAGCATGGCGGCAAAGGCGAGGTAGGGGTTCGCGCCGGGATCGGGGAAGCGGACCTCGACGCGCTTGGCCTTCGGCGACGAGCCGAACGGGATGCGGCAGGAGGCAGAGCGGTTGCGGGCCGAATAGGCGAGCAGCACCGGCGCTTCATAGCCCGGCACCAGACGCTTGTAGGAATTGGTCAGCGGGTTGGTGAACGCATTGATCGCCTTGGCGTGCTTGATGATGCCGCCGATGTAAAACAGGCAGCTCTCGGACAGGCCGGCATATTCATTGCCGGCGAAGGTCGGCTTGCCTTCCTTCCAGATCGACTGGTGGACGTGCATGCCCGAGCCGTTGTCGCCGAAGACAGGCTTCGGCATGAAGGTGGCCGTCTTGCCGTAGGCATTGGCGACCTGGTGCACGACGTACTTGTAGATCAGCATCTTGTCGGCGTTGCGGACCAGAGTGTCGAACTTGATGCCGAGTTCGTGCTGGGCAGCGGCCACTTCGTGGTGATGCTTTTCGACCCGCACGCCCATTTCGGCGAGCACGGTCAGCATCTCCGAGCGCATGTCCTGCGCCGAGTCGATCGGCGGCACCGGGAAATAGCCGCCCTTGATGCGCGGACGGTGACCGAGGTTGCCGGTCTCATAGTCGGTGTCGTCGTTGGACGGCAATTCGGTGGAGTCGAGCTTGAAGCCGGTGTTGTACGGGTCGGCCTTGTACTTGACGTCATCGAACACGAAGAACTCGGCTTCCGGGCCGACGAAGATCTGATCGCCGATGCCTTCCGCCTTCATGTAGGCTTCGGCCTTCTTGGCGGTGCCGCGCGGGTCGCGGTTGTAGGATTCTCCGGAGATCGGATCGAGGATATCGCACAGGATGACCATGGTCGACTGCGCGAAGAACGGGTCCATATGCACCGTCTCGGTATCGGGCATCAGCACCATGTCGGACTCGTTGATCGCCTTCCAGCCGGCGATGGAGGACCCATCGAACATGACGCCGTCGGCAAACATGTCTTCCTCGACCTCGACGACATCCATCGTCACGTGCTGCAGCTTGCCCTTCGGATCGGTGAAGCGCAGATCAACGAATTTAACGTCGTTGTCCTTGATCTGCTTCATGATGTCTTTGGCTGTCGTCATGTCATGTATCCCTGTCTGATGACGTTTCGAGGAGATGATCTGAAATCAGAAAGCTCAGACCGCGTCCATCCCTGTTTCGCCGGTGCGGATGCGCACGACTTCCTCGATGTTGGAGACGAAGATCTTGCCGTCGCCGATGCGGCCGGTCTGGGCCGCCTTGCGAATGGCTTCGATCGCGCCTTCGACCGCCTCGTCGCCGAGCACGACCTCGATTTTCACCTTGGGCAGAAAATCCACGACATATTCAGCGCCGCGATAGAGTTCGGTATGGCCCTTCTGGCGGCCAAAACCCTTGGCCTCCGTAACGGTGATGCCTTGCAGCCCGGCCTCCTGAAGCGCTTCCTTCACTTCGTCTAGCTTGAACGGCTTGATGATCGCTTCGATCTTTTTCATGTAAAAAGTGGCCTCCACTGCCAAAAAGACGGGTTGTGAGCCCCGCTTGCGCCTCCTTCAAGCACGAATTGTGCCAATTTGAGGGGATTTGAAGCGGTATCACGCGATTTCGATGCCATGCCGCGTTGGGGGGTAAATTCGCGTCATTCGCTGCGTTGGATGCGTCATGGATACTGGGAACCTACACATTGTCGGCGCTTTCGTCCGCACAATAATTGGGCAGACAGAGCATTTCGTGAGCATTTGTGCTTCGACGAAGCCATTGTCCCCAACGATGTGCTTATGGATCGTGCCACCTCATCACCGTTTGCTTCGAACCGAAAACTGGACAATGTTTTGACCACAAGGATCGGGCTTGAGCCAATGCGGATCGGCATCCATGAACAATGAAATTTTGTCTCCGGCCGAAATGGCTGAGGCCGACCGGTTGACGATCTCCGCCGGACCTCTCGACGGCATTGGCCTGATGCGCAATGCAGGTGCCGCGGTCGCTGCGGTGGTGCTCGCCCATTTTCCGGCTGCCAGGCGCGTCCACGTGTTGTGCGGGCCGGGCAACAATGGCGGCGACGGATATGTCGTCGCCCGCATTCTTCAGGACAGCGCCATCGACGTCTTGATGTGGGCATCCGGCTCGCCCAAAGCCGGCAGCGACGCGGCGCTCGCCGCTTCGGAATGCCCCGTCAGGCCTCGGCCGCTGTCGGAATTTGCCGCCGAGACAGGGGCGATCTTGGTCGATGCGCTTTATGGGGCAGGGCTGTCCAAGCCGCTATCCGGCGATGCCGCCAGATCGGTCGAGGTTGCGACAGAACTGAACCTGCCCGTCGTTGCGGTCGATCTGCCCTCAGGCGTGTCAGGCGAGAGCGGCCAGATTCTCGGCCAGGCATTCCGCGCCCAAGTCACGGTGACGTTCGCGCGAAAAAAGCCCGGCCATCTGCTGTTGCCTGGGCGCGAGATGTGCGGCGAGCTGGTGCTTGCCGACATCGGCATCGGCGATAGGATCATTGCGCAGCTTGAACCGCGGACCTTCGAGAATACCCCGCCGCTTTGGTTAGAAAGTTTCCCGATTCCAGCCGTCGACACCCATAAATACAGGCGCGGCCATGTCGGCGTTTTTTCGGGTGGGCCATCGGCGACGGGTGCGGCACGGCTGTCGGCGCTTGCCGCGGCCAGGAGCGGGGCAGGGGCGGTGACCGTGCTGTCGCCGGGGAACGGGCTGCAGGTGAATGCCGCGCATCTGACTTCGATCATGTTGCGCAAGGCCGACAGCATCGCGGATGTACAGGAATTCATCGGCGACCGCCGGCCGTCGGCTTTTGTCCTCGGACCCGGATTTGGCGTCGGCGAAAAAACATGCGATTTTGCCCTCGGCGTACTGGCCGCCGGACAACAGCGAGACGGCAGGGTCGACGGGCTGGTGCTCGATGCCGATGGCATCACCGCGTTTCGCGATACGTCCAACGTTTTGTTCGAAGCCGCCCGCCGCCCGAACGCGCCGGCGCTGGTGCTGACGCCGCATGAGGGCGAATTCGCCAGGCTGTTTCCGGACATCGCCGGAGACAAGAACCTGTCCAAGCTGGCCAAGGCGCGCATTGCCGCCGAGCGCGCCGGCGCCATCGTCGTCTATAAGGGCGCGGACACGGTGATCGCGACAGCCGATGGCAGGGCGGCGATCAACGGTAACGGCGCGCCATGGCTGGCCACCGCCGGTTCGGGTGACGTGCTGTCGGGCATCATTGCCGGATTCCTGGCGCAAGGCATGCCGGCTTTCGAAGCCGCCTGCGCGGCGGTCTGGATCCATGCCGAGGCCGGCAGCCGTTTCGGGCCTGGGCTGATCGCCGAAGACTTGCCGCTGGCGCTGGTGCCGGTGCTGCGCGAGGTTACCGAAAATCGCAACGGGATGACCGCTGAATGAACCATCGGCTCGCCTTGATCGCTGTGATTTTCGCCAACCTTTTCTTAGCCAACCTCGCGCGTGCCGAAGGTCCGGTGATGATCGTCGACGATCCGGCCTTGCTCGCCGCCCTCGACGCCAAGGGTTTTGGCTTCGCCGGCATTTTCGGCGTCGATGGCAAGGGCGACCTGAAGGCGCTCTATGATAAGGCGCCTGCCTATCACCAGATCGTCGAAACGGTTGCCGGCGATGTCGCCGCGCTGCGGGCCGAGATGAAGGCTGGCGGGCGGCCGCTCTACGAAGTTACCGACGGCAATGTCGGCCGCATCATGGACATGCGTTGGCTGAAGACCGACGCCGCCCGTTTCCGGCTGGTCGGCGTCGTCAACCGGCTCGATAAGCGCGATTTCGCCGAGATGCGCGGCGACGGAAGCTGCGGCGAGGTGCGTTTCATCTATCGCCTTGCCTACAGTTTCAAGAAAAAAGGCAAGGTTCTGGCCTCGCGCCTGCCGTTCAACTTCAATGCCATCTACAGCGCCGCGCCGGACGCCGACGGCGGCTGCGTCGGCGTTGCCGGGCGCTGGACGCCGCAGCTCGACGAGACCGTCGATACCGGCTGGCTCATCGGCGGGCCGCTGGAGAAGGCCGGGCTGAGCTTCAAGCAGCTCGAGCTCAACGCCCAGGTGGTGCGCTTCCCCTCCGGCCAAGAGACCGAATTCGGCGGGCAGGCCGCCTATCTCATGCGGATTTTCGGTATCGATGGAGAGATGGTCAGCGAAAAGCCGCTGGAAAACACGCTGGATGTGGCGCTGCTCTCGGAAGACGCCGCTCTGAAAGCAAAACTTGCCGACTATATCAGCGCCAATCTCGCGGCGATCGATCTCGGTGTCTACGAAATCCCGCATGAATTCCTGGCGAATAAAGTCATCTCGTGGTCGACTGTCGGCAGCACAAGGCAGGCCAATCACCCGTTCAGGCCGCTGTTCCAGCCCGCGGATTTTTCTGCGCTCGACTATTCCGCGCTGAAGCTGGTGCGCACGCCGGAAGCGCTGGTCGAGCGGCTGGATAATGGCGCCTGCCAGGGTTGTCATCAGGCGGGTTCGAGCGCCGGTTTCCATTTCATCGGCCTCGACGACAAGACCACGTCGCCGCTGAACCGCATCGAGGTCGGTATCTCGCCGCATCTTCACGCCGAGATGCCGCGGCGCGAAGCGTGGCTGCGCGCGACCGTCGAGGGCAAGGAGCCGAACCGCCTCCGCCCGCTGTCCTTCGCGCCGCCGGCCGCATGGAAGGACGCCGGCGAGGTCGCCTATCTGCCGGCCGAGGTGGCGATGCCGTGTCTGATGCCGGAGGATGCGGCCCGCTTCGGCACGACTTGGCAATGCGGCGGCGGTACCGTCTGCACGGCGCTGGCGAGCGCATCGGGCGTACGGACGAAACTGGCGCAATGCCTATTGCCCAAGGACAGCGGAAAGATGTTTTCCGGCCATCCATGTCTGACCGGCTCTATCGCCAGCAACCCGGCGCAGCCTTTCAATGACCGCTACAGCATATCAGGCCAGTTCGCGGCCTTCGCCACCGATATTTCGCGCACCGCCTACACTTGCCGGCCGCCGAAGATCGGCGTGCCGGCCGGCATCGCCTATCGCGGCTGCGATGACAAGGATCGTGCCTTTGCCGGCTTCAAGCCGGGCAAGCCGATGCCGAACGAGATCTGCGGGCTCGTCGGCGGGAAAAAATTCGACATTTGCGTGGCGACCAACAATTTCGACCAGTGCCTCGGCGGCGCCGTTAATCGCGGCAACCGGCCGGCCTGCTCGGCCGATCATTTCTGCCGCGAGGATTATATGTGCCAGTCGCTGCCGCCCGATACGCCTGGTATCGGCAAGGTGAAAGGTATCGGCTTTTGCTCGCCGACCTATTTTATCTTCCAGATGCGCATCGACAATCATGCCACGCCGTGGTCGGGCGCCGTCCGCGCGACGATGGGCGCGGGGTTCGGCGCGGCGGAAGCGGAGTGACCGGTACCTCGTCGCAAAAATCCAAAGGGATCGCCTATCGATCGAGATAATCGGCGATTTTCGATGTCCATTCACTGTCGAAATGGCGAACTCGCTCTGCGACCATTTCATTGCTCAGCAGGCTCGACAGGGCAGGAACCAAAACCGGCTCTATCGATGGAACGGAGCTATATCCAAGCGCAGTCAGACGTTCCGACCATGGTGGATGGTCCGCCTTCTCGTCATCGGGGGCGTCCCAGGCCTTCAGTGCATATTCTTGCAGAAGGCTCGTTCTCGACAAGTCGCTGCACACCGCCAGAACTCTATTAAGCGGCGGGCGAGGCGGTGCCATCGCGCCAAGCAACTCACGCTTTAGCGGATTGTAGACCTGGTCATTGAAGAACTTGTCGGCCGCTGCGCAGGGCGCGTGCTGCTTCGTACGAATCGCCTGACATTGCCGCATGACGATCGGCATCGATTTCCGCTCGTCGCGATAGCCGTATTCCTTCACGTTCCAGAGAGTACGACAGCGGAGCCAGTATCCAGTAAAACAGACTGCCGGAAACGGTCTTTCCGGGAGGAGCATATTCGAAGATCAAATCGAAACTTTTGTCGAGCTCGGCGAGATTGAGGCCGCCGTTTGTATCCCTGTTTTTCAGATGAGCGTTTTCGTGAGCAAGGATCGCCGAAAATGCCTTTTCGTCGGTCACGGCAAGCAACGGGATACCGACGGTCAAGATCGCTCGACGGCCGAGCAGACCCAGAAACGGGCGCTCTTCCCCAATGCTGGCGTTCAGGTCACTGCTCAGCACAATCGTCGTCCGGCTGGCGCGATGTTTGCCGGCAACACTTTCCCACACTGCCCACAGTTTTGGGGCCGATTCCCGAGTAATCCCTTCCACCCTGCTAGGCCGAAAACCGGCAAACAATGCTCCAATTAACAGAACGAAAGCCAGCATTGTAGCCGGTACGGCAATAACACCGCCCGCGATAACCGCGAGCGGACGCCGGTCAAGGAGCAGCAGCCAGAGGAGCACTGGGCAGAAAAGCGGCAGAACGAAAAGCAGGACGGCAAATCTGCCGAAGTGCTCTCCCGTGTAGAGGACCAGGCGCGACATCAGCGATGTCACAGCGGGATGTTGTCGTGCTTCTTCCAGGGGTTTTGCATATTCTTGTTGCGCAGCATGCGGAGCGCACGCGCAATGCGGCGGCGGGTCGAATGCGGCATGATCACCTCATCGACATAGCCGCGCTCGGCGGCGACGAAGGGCGACAGGAAGCGATCCTCGTAAGCCTTTGTGTGCGCTGCGATCTTCTCCGCATCGCCGATGTCCTTGCGATAGATGATCTCGACCGCGCCCCTAGCGCCCATCACCGCGATCTGCGCCGTCGGCCAGGCATAGTTCATGTCGCCGCGCAGATGCTTTGAGGCCATCACGTCATAAGCGCCGCCATAGGCTTTTCGGGTGATGACGGTGATCTTCGGGACGGTCGCTTCGGCATAGGCGAACAAGAGCTTGGCGCCGTGCTTGATCAGCCCGCCATATTCCTGCGCGGTGCCGGGCAGAAAGCCTGGAACGTCGACGAAGGTGACGATCGGAATCGAAAAACAGTCGCAGAAGCGTACGAACCGCGCCGCCTTGCGGCTGGCGTCCGAATCGAGCACGCCGGCCAGCACCATCGGCTGGTTGGCGACGAAGCCGACCGTGCGGCCCTCGACACGGCCGAAGCCGGTGACGATGTTTTTCGCAAAATTCTGCTGGATCTCGAAGAAGTCACCCTCATCGGCAACTTTAAGGATCAACTCCTTGATGTCGTAGGGTTTATTGGCGTTGTCGGGGATCAGTCGGTCGAGCGACAGATCGTGATCGGTGACCGAATGGTAGCATTCGATCTCGGGGATATCAGCCGTATTGGAGGCAGGCAGCAGATCGACCAGCCGGCGCATCTGCAGCAACGCCTCGACGTCATTGTCGTAGGCGCCATCGGCGATCGAGGACTTGGTCGTGTGGACGAAGGCGCCGCCGAGGCTCTCGGCAGTCACCGTTTCGTTGGTGACCGTCTTCACCACGTCCGGCCCGGTGACGAACATGTAGGAGGTGTCGCGCACCATGAAGATGAAGTCAGTCATCGCCGGCGAATAGACGTCGCCGCCGGCGCAAGGGCCCATGATTAGTGAAATCTGCGGGATGACGCCGGAGGCGAGCACATTGCGCTGGAAGATCTCGGCATAGCCGCCAAGTGCTGCCACGCCTTCCTGGATGCGGGCGCCGCCGGCGTCGTAGAGGCCGATGATCGGTGCGCGGTTGCGCAGCGCCATCTCCTGCACCTTGACCACCTTTTCGGCGTGGGCCTCGGACAGGGAGCCGCCGAACACGGTAAAGTCCTTGGCGAAGACATAGACCGGGCGGCCATTGACGGTGCCCCAACCGGTGACGACGCCGTCGCCGGCGATCTTGGTCTTCTCCATGCCGAAATCGGTCGAGCGATGCTCGACATACATGTCGAACTCCTCGAACGAGCCCTCGTCGAGAAAGACGTCGATGCGTTCGCGCGCGGTGAGCTTGCCCTTTTTGTGCTGAGCATCGATACGAGCCTGGCCACCGCCCATGCGCGCCATATCGCGGCGGCGCTCGAGTTCCTTCAGCACGTCCTTCATCGGTCGATCCCCAAAACGGAAGCTGACTTGTGGTAATCATGGCGGCAGGGGAGCGCAAGCGCCGCTTCGCCATGGCTTTCGCTGCACTGCAACATGACGCCGCTTGCATTTCGCAACGAACTGGGCCATATGCGGCGACATAGGCGCTTGGGCCGGGACTATCCGGCCTTCTCGACGAATGAGACTGGTTGCGTCTGTTTTCCCTCTTTCCGACATATCGGCAAGGCGGCGAAAAAGCCCCGTGGCATGATGCCTGCGGGCACGACAGCGCAGCCGTGCGGACGATAACGTCCGCCGCCTTGTCGTTTCATGACAGTTTTTTCGACGGCAGGTTGCGCCCTGCCGCCATCGATGTTTGCGGCCAGGAGCCGCGTGAAAGAAGAATATTTTGACCAACGAAAACACTTTGACCGGCAAGGACACTGGGGGACTTTCGGGTTTCGCAGCACTTGGAATTACGGGCGCGCTGCTCAAGGCCACCCATGGCGCCGGCTTCACCGATCCGAAACCGATCCAGGCGCAGGCGATCCCGCCGCAGCTGGAAGGCCGTGACATTTTCGGCATCGCCCAAACCGGTTCCGGCAAGACCGCGGCGTTCGCGCTGCCGATCCTGTCGAAGATCATCGCGCTCGGCACCAAGCGCCGGCCGAAGACCGCTCGCGCGCTGATCCTGGCGCCGACGCGCGAACTCGCCGTGCAGATCGAAGAGATGATCAAGCTGCTCGCCAAGGGCGCGCATGTCTCGACAGCACTCGTGCTTGGCGGCGTCTCGCGCTTCAGCCAGGTAAAGAAGATTGCTCCCGGCGTCGACATTTTGATTGCTACGCCCGGCCGGCTGACCGACCTGGTGCGTGAGGGCGATCTCGTGCTGGCCGACACCAAATGGCTGGTGCTGGACGAGGGCGACCGCATGCTCGACATGGGCTTCATCAACGACGTCAAGCGCATCGCCAGGGCGACCGCGCCGGACCGTCAGACGGTGCTGTTCTCGGCAACCATGCCGGCCGAAATCGCCGAACTGGCAAAGGGCCTGCTGAAGAACCCGATCCGCGTCGAAGTGGCGCCTCACAGCACTGCGGCGGCCGAGATCGTGCAGGGCGTCGTCTTTGCCCGTACCAAGCAGAAGCGCCAGGTGTTGTCGACGATGCTCGCCGACGAGGCAATGAAGTCGGTCATCATCTTTTCGCGCACCAAGCATGGCGCCGACAGGGTGACCAAGGACCTCGAGCGCGACGGCTTCAAGGCCGCCGTCATCCACGGCAACAAGTCGCAGAACGCCCGCCAGAAGGCGCTGAACGATTTCCGCGAGGGTTCGGTGCGCATTCTTGTGGCGACCGATATCGCGGCGCGCGGCATCGACGTGCCCGGCATCAGCCATGTGGTGAATTTCGACCTGCCGGACGAGGCGGAGAGCTATGTCCACCGCATCGGCCGCACCGGTCGTAACGGCATGGACGGCATCGCCATCACGCTTTGCGACCCGTCCGAGAACAGCAAGCTGCGCCAGGTCGAGCGCATCATCCGCACCAAGCTGCCGATCGTTGCCGACCATCTCGGCAGCCCCGATCCGCAGCGCAATCCCGCCGAAAAGAACGAGCGCAGCTTCGAGCCGGCCAACGACCGCAATGGCCGTCGCGACGGCAGGCGTCCCGGTGGCCAGAACAACGGCTTCGGCAAGAAGCGCTTCGGCGAGGCCTTCGCCGGCGAGCGTAAGCCGGAAGGCGCCAAGCCCTTCAAGGGCAACAACAAGCGTCGTTTCGGCGGCAAACGGCCAGCGGCGCGGGCTGCGTAATCAGATAGTGCATCCGGCCGAGCCTGTCGGGCTCGGCTCGGCTGCTCGCAATTGAAAAAGGCGATCGGAGCGATGCTTCGGTCGCCTTTTTCGCCTGAGATCTACTTCACCACCGCCTGTACCCACACGACAATGCGCTGCGCGAGGAAAGCTGTGGTTGCTGGCGACAGCGCGTCACCGGCTATGACGTGGTTGTCCCGATCACCGGTATCGTCGACCGGCACCAGTTCGTGCGCGGCGCCCCAGCGCCCGGCGATTTCGCGCGTGCGGTCGGACCGCACGATCCTGCCCGAATCCGAAAAGATGAAGAGGGCAGGGATGGTCGCCTTCTCCACCGGCGCGCCATAGGCAAGCTCGGTCAGCGCCACCATCGGCAGGGTCGCCGCGATCGGATAGCGGTAGGTCCAGAATTTCTCGTGCAGCGCATTGCGTGGCACGAAGCTGCGCTGCTTGCCGGCGACCAGCTCGGCGATCTCTCGACCCCACGGCATGGTCAGGAGTTCGGCGCCGGAAGCCTTGACGCCGAAATTCGGCGAGATGAACGCTATTGCCGCCACCCCCTCCGATGCGCCCGGCTGCGTCGCAGCCCAGGTTGCCAGCGAGCCGCCGGTCGAGGTGGCGATGACGATCACCTTGTCGCCGATCGCCCGGCCGATGGCGAGGGCTTCCTCATAGTCGTTGATCCAGGCGTTGACGCTGCCGTCCGCCATTGCGGCACCGCCCTGTCCGTGGCCGGTGAGGCGGGTGTAGTAAAGATTGGCGTCGAGCTGGTCGGCCACCTCGTCCGGCAGCGGACGAACCTCGCCCTTCGACGCCGAAAAGCCGTGGATATAGACGATCGACAGCGGCGTCCTGGCGTGAACCATCGGATTGGCCCAGATGATTTCCTTTTCCAGCCCGTCGTGAATGCCCGGTACGGCAGCCTCCTTGCGTGCCAGATAGGCTTGCGGATCATCGCCGACCACGGAAGGATCGAAGCGGATCGTGGTGTCGGCTTGGATGCGCGGGCCAAGCACGAAGGCCAGGACAAGAATGGCGGCGAGGCCCAATACCGCAAGCACGATCCGTCGCCCCATCGCAGACTCCACGCAACAATCCGCAACCTATGGCCGCGATGGCAAACAGGCAACGGCGTCCCGCCGGCGGCGGGATCGCCAACTTTGAAGGCCCGTCTATTCACTCGGCGGCTTGCGGTCGAAATTCAGCGGACGCGCCTTCCAGCGGGTCGCGGTGCTGATGACCCATCGGCAGAACGGTCTCGGCAGGATTCTGAGCAGCTTCAGGCCCCAGCTCAAGCGGCGCGGGAAGGTGACTTCGAAGCCGCCGGACTTGATGCCGCGCGCCATGCGGCGCGAGGCGCGATTGACGGGCATCAGCCCGGGCATCGGCAGCAAATTCTTCTCGGTCAGCGGGGTGTCGACGAAGCCCGGATTTATCACCTGGATGCGGACGTTCATCTTGTCGAAATCGTATTTCAGCGACTCTGCGAGGATATTGACCGCCGCCTTGGTGCCGCCATAGGCGGCCGTGGTCGGCCAGCCGAAATAGGCGGTGACCGAACCGACCAGGACGATATGGCCGCGCGCGCGGACGCGCATGCGTTCGATGACCGGCACCAGGCCGTTGATGATGCCGAAATAATTGACATCGAAGGACTGGCGAAATCCACGGACGGTGAGGTCTTCGCCGGCGGTCGCAATATAGCTCCCGGCATTGAAGACGGCCAAGACGATCGGGCCGAGATCCTTCTCGATCGCCGCCACCGTCTTTGCCATGCGTCTCTCGTCGGTGACGTCGCAAGGATAGGGCGTGACATGGCCCGGCATCTGCGCCGTCTCGACAACAAGCGTATCGATCGGATCGTCGTCGAGCGCCGTCACCGCGACGGCATAGCCTTGCGCCGCAAGGTCCTTGGCCAATGAACGGCCGATGCCGCTGCTGCCGCCGGTGATCCACGCGACGCCGTCTTTCGGGTTGGCCCGGTAGAGAGTCATGCTATGCCCTGCGACTTTTTCTTAGCCTGTGCTCTAGCGACGAAGAAATCGAATGAAAAGAGCGCTTTTCAGTGGGAGCTTCAACGAATAGCGGAAGGCGACGTCGATTTTAGGAATTGCAGCCCAGAAATGCAGCTGGACCAGACAAATTCTTGCCTTGAAACCGAAGCTTCGGGTTTCTAGGGTTCCGCCGCAAGCATAAAGGAATCTCCATGCCCCGTTCTGTGATCGAAGCGATCGGCAATACGCCTCTGATCCGCCTCAACAAAGCCTCGGAAGAAACCGGCTGCGAAATCCTGGGCAAGGCCGAATTCATGAATCCGGGCCAGTCGGTCAAGGACCGTGCCGCGCTGTTCATCATCCGCGACGCCGAGCAGCGCGGGCTCTTGAGGCCGGGCGGGGTCATCGTCGAGGGGACGGCCGGCAACACCGGCATCGGATTGACGCTGGTGGCCAAGGCGCTTGGCTACCGCACCGTGATCGTCATCCCCGAGACGCAAAGCCAGGAGAAGAAGGACACGATCAAATTGCTCGGCGCCGAGCTGATCGAGGTGCCTGCCGTTGCCTACAAGAACCCCAACAATTATGTGAAACTGTCGGGCCGCCTGGCCGAGCAGATGGCCCGGTCCGAGCCGAACGGCGCGATCTGGGCCAATCAGTTCGACAACGTCGCCAACCGTGACGGCCATACCCGCACCACGGCGCAAGAAATCTGGGCCCAGACCGGCGGCAAGGTCGACGGTTTCGTTTCGGCGGTCGGCTCCGGCGGAACACTGGCCGGCGTAGCCTTCGGGCTTAAGTCCAAGAGCAAGGACGTCAAGATCGCGCTCGCCGATCCGCTGGGTGCGGCGCTCTATAGTTTCTACACCACCGGAGAGCTGAAATCCGAAGGTAGCTCGATCACCGAAGGCATCGGGCAGGGGCGGGTTACCGCCAATCTGGAAGGGTTCACACCGGATTTCTCCTTCCAGGTTCCGGACGAGGATGCACTGCCGATCGTCTTCGATCTTATCCAGGAGGAGGGCCTATGCGTCGGCGGCTCGACCGGTATCAACATTGCCGGCGCGATCCGGTTGGCGCGTGAGATGGGTCCCGGCCACACCATCGTGACCGTGCTTTGCGACTACGGCACGCGCTATCAGTCAAAATTGTTCAATCCGGAATTCCTGCGTCAAAAGAAACTGCCGGTACCGGGCTGGATGGAACAGCGGAGCACAATTTCGGTGCCGTTCGAGAAGGTCGCGTGATGGCTTACAAAACGGAAGCGCTGTTTCGCGACGACGCCTATCTCAGGACGGCTGACGCCACGATTGTCGCCGTCAACGACCGTGGCGGCATCATCCTGGACCGGACGATCTTCTATGCCACGTCGGGCGGGCAGCCGGGCGATACGGGCACTCTCGAACGCGCCGACGGCAGCCTGATCGCTGTTGCCGCCACAATCACCGGTGAGACCAAGGACGTGATCATTCATGTGCCGCCGCCTGAGCAGGCGGTGCTTGAGGTCGGCGAACCGATAAAGCTCGCCGTCGATTGGGAGAGGCGGCATTTGCTGATGCGTATGCACACAGCCTGCCATTTGCTCACCGTCGTCTGCCCGTTCCCGATCACCGGCGCCTCGGTTTCCGAGGACGACAGCCGTATCGATTTCGATATTCCGGATGCCGGCTTCACCAGGGAAGACGTGACGGCCCGGCTGATGGAACTGGTGCGGGCCGATCACCCGGTCTTTGTCAGGCTGATCACCGACGAGGAACTGGCGGCCAATCCGGGACTGGTGAAATCCAAGAATGTTCGGCCACCCGTCGGCACGGGCAAGATCCGCCTGGTCTGCATTGGCGAGAACGCCTCGATCGACAGCCAGCCTTGCGGCGGCACCCATGTGAAGAGCACAGGAGAAGTCGGCGAGATCCATATCGGCAAGATCGAGAAGAAGGGTCGCGAGAACCGGCGCTTCCGAATACGCTTTGGACCGATGCCGCCGGCCTGATAAACAGATTGTCAAAGGCGGGCAGGAGAAGAAGAATGGCCGAAGACAGCCCTTTCACCGTCGATGCGGACTGGTTGCAGAAGCGCCTCGGCGAGCCTGGCCTGACCATCGTCGACACGTCCTGGTATCTGCCGGCGCAGAAGCGCGACGCGCGCGCCGAATATGACGCAGCGCACATTCCAGGCGCCCGCTTCCTGGATCAGGATGCGATCTCGGATCCTGATTCCCCACTGCCGCACACGCTGCCGTCGCCGCAGCATTTCGCCCAATATGTCGGCGCCATGGGCATTTCGGCCGACGACACCATCGTCGTCTATGACGGTCCGGGCTTCTTCTCGGCGCCGCGCGCCTGGTGGATGTTTCGTGTCATGGGGGTGTTCCAGGTCTACGTATTGGGCGGCGGTTTCGACCGCTGGAAAGCGGCGGGACGGCCGGTGACGGCGGAGCCGACGAAGATCGCGCCCTGCGTGTTTCATGCCGACTTCGATACCGCTCGCGTCGCCAGCCTGGCCGATATGCGCCGGATCGTCGAGACCGGGGAAAGCCAGATCGCCGACGCGCGTTCGCCTGGCCGGTTTGCCGGTACCGAGCCGGAGCCTCGCGCCGGCATCCGCTCGGGCCATATGCCCGGCGCGCACAATGTGCCGTTTTCGGCGCTTGCCGAGGACGGCGAGCTGCTGCCGAAAGACCGATTGCGCAAGGTGATCGAGGACGCCGGCATCGACCTGTCGAAACCGGTTGTCACCTCTTGCGGCTCAGGCGTCACTGCGGCGGCGATCACGCTGGCGCTCGAGACGCTTGGCCATACCGACAACAGGCTCTACGACGGTTCATGGACGGAATGGGGAGGGCTTGGCGATACGCCCGTCGTGACGGGCAAGGATCGACAGTGATGGAAAACGGAGCGCTTGAAGACATCGAGGTCACGGTGACGTTTCTCGAAATGCATGTGCCGCCGGCCTATTCGCCGCCGGTGCCGTACAACCGCCAGATCGCTCTGCTGAAAACCAAGGACATTCCTCTGCATTTCTACCGCTATTTGATGGATCGGGTGGGTCGCAAATGGCACTGGGTCAACGTGCTGAGGCTGAGCGACGAGGAGCTTTCTGCAGGCATCCATCGCGAGGACCGCGACATCAGGGTGCTGTATCTCGATGGGTCGCCGGCCGGCTTCTTCGACCTAAAGCCGCATCTGCCGGAAGAAGTGGAACTTGCCTATTTCGGCATGATGGAGCACGCGACCGGCCAAGGCATCGGCCGCTGGTTCCTCGGTGCGGCGATCGCCGCCGCCTGGTCGCACGGCCCAAGGCGGGTGACGGTGCAGACCTGCACGCTCGACCATCCGGCGGCATTGCCGCTCTACCAGAAGCTCGGCTTTGCACCGGTCGCGCAAAAGAAGGAGATCGTGCATCCAATGACCTTCGCCGAGCGTGCGGCCAGCGTCATGCGGCCATGATTTTCTCCGCAAACTGAACCTATTGTTCATCAATGCTTCAGCTTGTCTTTGCCATCTTGCCGGCACCATCAATGCGGCAGAGGCCGAAGGAGAAAAGACATGCTGACCCGACGCACATTTGCCGCCGCGCTGATTGCGGCCCTCGCCGTGCCGACCCTTGCCGCCGCCCAGGCAACCACGCCTTCGGCGGCGACGATCGAGCGTCAGCTCGAGGCCGCGCCCCGCGTTAAGCTGCGCCCGAACCAGCGCGTCACCATCCGCGAATTCAAGAGGCGGCCGGACCTGCGGCGCATGGCCCGTTCGATCGATATCCAGTCGATCAATTTCGCCTTTGGCTCGGCGGCCATTTCCGAATCGCAATATGGCAAGATCGAAAATATCGCCGATGCGCTTCGGCGCATCCTGCGGCGCGACCGCGGTGCCCGCGTGCTGATCGAAGGCCATACCGACGCGGTCGGCTCTTTCCAGTCGAACCAGATCCTCTCCGAACAGCGCGCCGCTTCGCTGAAGCGCACCTTGGTGCGCGAATTCGGCGTGCCGGGCTATACACTGGAAACCGTCGGCTACGGCGAGGAATTCCTGCTGGTGCAGACGCAGAACGAGAATTGGCGCAATCGCCGGGTGACGCTGCGCCGCTTTGACGACTTCATCCGCTGAGCGCCTGTCCGAAATCCGCATTGGCGGCCATCTGAAGGCGTTTTCTGCGCTTCCGGTTCTCGAAGACACCATCATCTGACTCGCCGCTGTAATTTTCGAAACAGGCTCAGTCACTGCGGTCTGGATCAACACCCGAAAAAGAGCCTGGCTTGAATGAGCCGCGCTCTTTCCATATCGCTGTCGGTCAAAGCCTACCGCATCGGCCCGAAAATCGGGATCGATTCTCGAAAAGCACGATGCGTAGACTCAAATGTTGGAGCGTCCTTTGCGCGTCCAAAAAGGACGCGTGGCGCTCCAATGATGATGGAGGATCAAACGATGACGATTCGGGTGGTGATGGCCGGTGCGACCGGCTGGGTCGGCAAGGCACTGGTTCCGGCGATCGGGGCGCAAGGCGACATGGCACTGGTCGGGGCTGTGTCGCGCAGCGGCGCGGGGCAGGATTCCGGCCTCCTGGTTGGCATGCCGGCCAACGGCATCACCGTTTCCGCATCGCTGGCCGAGGCGCTGGAGGTACCGTCGGACGTGCTGGTCGACTACACCAAGCCGCATGTGGTGAAAGACCATGCGCTGCTGGCCATAGAGAAGGGGCGGCACGTTGTGATCGGCACGTCGGGGCTGGGTGCGACCGATTTCGGCGAGATCGACGCTGCAGCACGCGCCAATCGTGTCGGCGTTATTGCAGCCGGCAATTTTTCGATCACCGCCACGCTGATGAAGCGGTTTGCCCTGATGGCGGCGAAATACGTGCCGGATGTCGAGGTGATCGACTATGCGAGCGCCAAGAAACCTGACGCGCCGTCCGGCACCGCGCGCGAGCTTGCCGAAGCGCTGGCCGATGTCCGCAAGGCTTCGACGGTGCGGCCGGTCTCGGAGGTCTCGGGTGTGCCGGGAACCCGCGGTGCGGCGGTCGGTACGGGCGAGGGGGTGCAGGTGCATGCGCTTCGCCTGCCTTCCTACATCCTGTCCTGTGAGGCGCTGTTCGGCCTGCCCGACGAGCGGTTGACCATTCGTCACGACGCCGGCTCGTCCGCTGCTCCTTACGTGGCCGGCACACTGCTCGCTATCAGGCGGGTACAGGAGATCACAGGGCTGGTGCGCGGTCTCGACGCCTTGATGGACTGATCCGAATTGGCAGGAATCGGGTGGGAGACGCTGGCGCAGCGGCGTAATTTCCGGTCGACGATACCGGAGATTTCGCCATGACCATCCAGTTCAAAGCCTTGCCCACGGAAGATGTCAGAGCCTTGCAGCGCGGCGCGCCGGACGCCTACGGCCTGATACCAGAGCGGACAATATCCGACGGCGACGGCGTGCCTTGCCGCCACTGCCTGAAGAACGTGACCGCCGGAGACGCCTATCTCATCCTCGCCTACCGGCCATTCCCGGAATTGCAGCCCTACGCCGAAACCGGACCGATCTTTCTGCATGCCGAGGAATGCGAGCGCGCCGCCGAAGCCGAGGCGCTTCCCGAAATTCTCGAAAGTGCCGACTACATCATGCGCGGCTACGGCAGGGACGACCGCATCGTCTATGGCAGCGGCGGCGTCATTCCAACGGCCGCTATAGCGGCGCGGGCCGAGACCTTGTTCGAGCGCAACGATATCGCCTATGTGCATGTCCGCTCGGCGCGCAACAATTGCTACCAGTGCCGGATCGAGCGCGCGTGACGATCCGGGCGGTATTCATCGGTCGCAGCTGTCGTACGCCTGTCGCATTGTCGCGTTACGGAATGATTGTCGATCGATTTGCCGACCGCGGATGAACCGGCGGGAAGTCTCGATATCAGAGGAAGCGGGGCTTTGGCTCCGCTTTTTTGTTGCCCGCCCTGTCCGCCCCGCATTTCTTCCGCCCCAAAGAAAAAGCCCGCCGGAATGACCGGCGGGCTTTTACTGTTGTCTGGACGGTCTTTAGTTGAACTTGTACTTCGCGCCGATGCGGACGGTATGGAACGAAGGCGTGGAGGTGAGAGTGTCGTCCGGCAGCCCAAGTTCCGACGAAAAATCCTTCTCGGAGAACTGCGAATAGCGGTACTCGAGGCCGACGGTCACGTTGCTGGACATGGCCGTTTCCAGACCACCACCCACCGAGAAGCCGCTGGAGTCCCAATCGAGGATATCGCCGATGGGTGAAGACGCGTTCAGATCGAAGTGCTGCCAACTGTAACCACCGAGCACGTAGGCGAGGGTTGACTCGTTGACTTTCATACCGACACGACCAAGCACATCGAATCCGTAATCAGTATCCAGATTGATCGACCCGCCCGGGACCTCAAGTTCCGAAGTCATGCCGGAGTAGCGGGCATCCACCATGACGCCTGCGACCCAGCTGCCGAAATCATGGTCGTAGCCGACGTTCAATTCGCCGAACACGCCTTCGCCACCGATCCCGTTGAACTCGAGGTCGCCAGCCGGCGGAACGTCGATCTGATGCACCGATGCACCCGCACCGGCGGCGCCGCCGACGTAGAAGCCGGTCCAGTTGTAGGCAGGAGCCTCAAAAGAGGCGACGCCACCATTCTGGGCGCCAAAGCGATAGTTGGCCGCAACCTGGAACGTATGCCGCGACGTGTCGAGGTTGAGGGTGCCATCCGGCACACCGAAATCGGAAAGGAGATCATCATTAGTACCGAAGCGGGTATAGCGATATTCTGACTTGATGGTCCAGTTGCTGTTGATGGCCGTTTCAACGCCAGCTCCGACGAAGTAGCCGCTCTGGTCCCAATCGAAATCAAAACCAGCGTTCGTGTCGAGTTTGTATTTCTGCCAGGAATAGCCACCCAGCACATAGCCCAAAGTGTTTGGCGTGAAGAGATAACCAAGCCGCAACCCAGCGTCGAAACCGTAGGTCTCGCGGACCGAAGCTTCAAAACCAGCAACATCGAGCGTGGTTTCAATGTTGCCGGCATGGGCATCCAAAAGTCCGCCGATCAGGAAGCGCGGCGACACCATATAGTCGTACCCAACTGTCAGTTCACCGTATACGCCTTCACCGCCAATGCCGTTGAACGAGAAGCCAGGAACCAAATCGCTGCTGATCTCGTGGACATTGGCGCCGGCGCCAACACCAAAGCCGACATAGAGGCCACTCCAGTTGAAGGCCGACGTCTCGACGACCGGCACAACCGCGTCGGCGGCATGGGAAACCGATCCGAGCGCCAGAACGGAAACTGCGCCAAGAAGAAGAGATTTTGCGAATCGTTTGCTGGTCATTGCCCCTACCTTTTGAAAAACCCACCACCCGTCTAGCACCCGCCCATGCTGGCGGCTGTAACAAAAAAGCCACAGGAAAGACACATTGCACGCATGACGGGCAAAGCCGGTCAGCCAATCGCAAACCGTGAAATTTGCTTGTAAAAAAAAGAGCCGCCGAGGGCGTCGGCGGCTCTGTCGGGAGAGGATTGAGCGGCGGGTTCAGGCGGCGAGAACGGCCTTCGGCTCGACCAACTCATAGCCGAGTGATTCGGCCACTGCGCGGTTGGTGATCTTGCCCTTGTGGACATTCAGGCCGTTGCGCAAATGATGATCGTCGATCAGCGCATTCAGGCCCTTGTCGGCGAGCTGCAGGCCGTAATGCAACGTTGCGTTGTTGAGCGCGTGGGCCGAAGTGACCGGCACCGCACCCGGCATATTGGCGACGCAATAGTGAATGACGCCGTCGACCTCATAGGTCGGCGCGGCATGAGTTGTGGCGTGCGAGGTCTCGAAGCAGCCGCCCTGGTCGATGGCGACGTCGACAAGCACCGAGCCTTTCTTCATGCCCGACAGCATCTCGCGCGAAACGAGTTTCGGCGCGGCGGCGCCCGGGATCAGCACGGCGCCGACGACGATGTCGGCCGAAAAACATTCCTCTTCCAGCGCCTCGACGGTCGAATAGCGGGTGTGGACGCGGCCGCCGAAGATATCGTCGAGCTGGCGCAGGCGCGGGATCGAGCGGTCGATGATGGTGACGTCGGCGCCAAGGCCGACCGCCATCCGGGCGGCGTGCAGGCCGACGACGCCGCCGCCGAGCACCGTGACCTTGCCGGGCAGAACGCCGGGCACGCCGCCAAGCAGCACGCCGCGGCCGCCATTGGCCTTCTGCAGCGCGGTGGCGCCGGCCTGGATCGACAGGCGGCCGGCGACTTCCGACATCGGCGCCAGCAGCGGCAGGCCGCCGCGGTCGTCGGTGACCGTCTCGTAGGCGATGGCCGTCACGCCGGAGGCCATCAGGCCCTTGGTCTGCTCCGGATCCGGGGCGAGATGGAGATAGGTGTAGAGGATCTGGCCGTCACGGAGCTGGACCCATTCGTCGGGCTGCGGCTCTTTGACCTTGACGATCATGTCGGACTTGGCAAACACGTCGGCGGCCGTCTTGGCGATGGTGGCGCCGGCTGCGCGATAGGCGTTGTCGTCGGCGCCGATGCCGGCGCCGGCACCGGCCTCGATCAGTACTTCGTGGCCATGCGCGACATATTCGCGGACCGAGCCCGGCGTCAGGCCGACGCGGTATTCGTGGTTCTTGATTTCCCTGGGGCAGCCGACGCGCATCTCTTCTCCTCCTGATCCGGCCCTTTGGGGCACGTTCCCTGTCTAGAGATAGTGAACCATGAATCGTCCCGTAGGTGTTTGCGAATGCGCTTGCGCAAGAGGGCACGGTTCGATAATCGTTGCGCAAAACAGCCGGATTGTCGCAGGAATCCTGAAAAATGCCACTCGACAGGATCGATATCGCCATTCTCGAAACGTTGCAGAAGGATGGGCGGATACCCAACGCGGCGCTTGCCGAGAAGGTCGGCCTGTCGCAGTCGGCCTGCTCGCGGCGGCTGGACAATCTGGAGAAATCCGGAACCATCCGCGGCTATCACGCCCGGCTTTCCAATGCCGCTCTTGGCCACCAGATGACGGCGATCGTGCATATATCGCTGTCGGGGCAATTCGAGAAGACGCTGTCGGATTTCGAGGCGGCGATAAAGCGCTGCCCGAATGTCCTGTCCTGCCACCTGATGTCGGGTGAATACGATTATATCCTGCGCATCGCGGCAAAGGACCTCGTCGACTATGAGCGTATCCACAAGGAATGGCTGTCGGCGATGCCGCATGTGACGAAGATCAATTCATCCTTCGCCTTGCGCGAGATCGTCGACCGGACGGCGGTGGGGATGAAGCCGGAACTTGCTTAGGCCTTGAAGGTCCCCGTCACCACCCGGTCCATCGGGATGTCGTGCGGCTGCGGATAGATGGTGGCAATGCGCTGCAGTTCGTAGCCGACACCGATGACCAGCGGCTTGAAAGGCATCGCCGCCAGTGTGCGGTCGAAGAAGCCACCGCCATAGCCCAGCCGATACTGTCCCGGATCGATGCCGACGATCGGTGAGATGACGATGTCGGGCAGCACCGGATCGCCTTCAGCCGGGATCGGGATATTCCAGACGCCCTTCTCCAGTCGGTCGCCCGGTGTGTAGGCGCGAAAGACAAGCGGCCGGCCTTTCTCGATGACAACAGGCAGTGCGGTACGGCCGCCGCGCTCATTGACGGAAGCCATCCATGGCCGCAGATCCGGCTCGCCGCGGAACGGCCAGTAGAGGCTGACCACGCGGCCGGCGACGTCGCCGATAACCGCGTCGAGGCTTTCGCTGATGCGCTGCGACATTGCCGTTCGCGCGTCAGCCGAGACAGCGAGGCGCGCCGCAATCAGCCGCTCGCGCTCGGCCTTGCGCCATCGTTTCACGTCGGTCCAGTCGGATAGGGGCGCCCGGAGTTCCGGGTCGTGCATGAAGCAAGGGGGCGAGGAATAGTGAGCCGGACCTTCATCGTCATGATCGCTATCCAAGTTCCACTCCTGTCGTCAGTTTCAATGAAATTATACTCGGCGGCAGGATAGGGCATGTACATTCGCGACATCTTAGGGCGGGCAGTCAGCAAAGTCGGATGTTGTTGCAGCGCACAAAAGTCCCTACATCAGATTTGGCGAAATTGCTCTCCAGCCTGCTCTCCCGGCCGACCTGCTCTCCCGGCCGACCTGCTCTCCCGGCCAACCTGCTCTCCCGGCCAACCTGTTCTCCCGGCCAACCTGTTCTCCCGGAGTGAATGAGATGAACGAATCCAGCCATCATGTCGTCGTCGTCGGGGCGGGCTTTGGGGGGCTCGAATTCACCCGCGCGCTTGACGGTGCGCCGGTGCGCATCACCATGATCGACAAGCGCAACCATCATCTCTTCCAGCCGCTGCTCTACCAGGTGGCGACCACGGCGCTGGCGACCTCGGAAGTCGCCTGGCCGATCCGCCATCTCCTGCGCAAGCGCAAGGACGTGACGACGCTGCTCGCCACCGTCAGCGGCGTCGACCGCGTCGGCAAGCGCGTGCTGTTCGATGATGGCGGCGCGGTCGCCTACGACACGCTGCTGCTGGCCACCGGCGCCCGCCACGCCTATTTCGGCCATGACGAATGGGAGCCTTTCGCGCCAGGGTTGAAGACGCTGGAGGATGCCACCACCATTCGACGGCGCATTCTGCTGGCCTTCGAGCAGGCCGAGCGGGAAACCGATCCCGCCAAGCGCCAAGCGCTGCTGACGCTGGCGATCGTTGGCGGCGGACCGACCGGCGTGGAACTGGCCGGCACCATTGTCGAACTGGCGCACGACATGCTGCGCGGTGAGTTCCGCAACATCGATACCAGGCAGACGCGCGTGGTATTGATTGAGGCCGGTGACCGCATTCTTCCCAATTTTGCGCAAGAACTCTCCGACTATGCCAGCAAGGCGCTTGAGCGGCTTGGCGTGACGGTCGAACTCGGCCGGCCCGTTACACGCTGCGATGCCGAGGGCGTCGTCTTTGGCGACACGCACCTGCCGGCCAGAACCATTCTGTGGGCAGCAGGCGTTGCCGCTTCGCCGGCCGCCGAATGGCTGGGGGTGGCAGCGGACCGCGCGGGCAGGGTGCTGGTCGAGCCCGACCTGACCGTGCCGGACAGCCCGGAGATTTTCATCGTCGGCGACGCAGCACACGTCCTGCGGCCGGATGGCCGCATGGTGCCCGGCGTAGCACCCGCCGCCAAACAGCAGGGCCGGCATGTCGCCGCGACGATCAAGGCCCGGCTTGCCGGCGACATGACCCCGCGGCCTTTCCGCTACAAGCATGACGGCGATCTGGCGACGATCGGCAAGCGCGCCGCCGCGATCGATTTCGGCTGGATCAAGCTCACCGGCCGGCTGGCCTGGTGGCTGTGGGGTCTCGCGCACATCTATTTCCTGATTGGATTCCGTAACCGGCTTGCGGTTTCGCTGAGCTGGCTATGGATTTACGCGACAGGTCAGCGCAGCGCGCGGCTAATCACCCAAGGCGACGACGACAGGAACTGACGTCTCCGCGCGCGCATGCATCCGCACGTTATCTGTTCCTGATGGACTCGACTGGATTCAGGCGCGAAGCTCTGCCTTCGGGCAGGACTTGGCACGCTGTTGAGGGCTGGCACGTCTTGAACGGGAGCCGCCTCGAACCGCATCATCCACTTGATGTTCGACGGAAAACCAATTGATCCCATGCGGAAATTCGTCGTCGCCACCAAAAAATTACCGTGCCAGCGGCGGCGGCAATTCCCGGAGATCAACGCCTCGAAGATCATCTGCGAGGCGCCGGACACCAACCGCGACGTGATTGTGCTACCTTATCAGCCAGGGCACGATCAACCCGTCGGCGGTTGCCCTAAGCCCTGTAAACCACCTGGCGGACATCGATGTAGCTGGCGCGGAAGCCGGCTTCGCAATAATGCAGGTAAAACACCCAGAGCTTCTTGAAGCGGTCGTCGAAACCGAGTGGGACGATCTTTTCCCATGACCCCCAAAAGCGGTGGCGCCATTCGGCGAGCGTGCGGGCATAGTCGTCCGGGAAAATGCGCTCGCGCAGATGAGCAAGGCCATGGTCTTTGCCGAGCGTTTTCAGGATCGACGGCGTCGGCAGCATGCCGCCCGGGAAGACGTAACGCTGGATGAAATCCGGCCGGGCGCGATAGGTGTCGTAGGCTTTCTCGTTGATCGTGATGATCTGCAGACCGGCGGTGCCGCCAGGTCGCAGGCAATCCTTCATCTTGCCGAAAAACACAGGCCAGTATTTTTCGCCGACCGCCTCGAACATCTCGATCGAAGCAATGCGGTCGTAGGAACCGGTTTCGTCGCGGTAGTCCTGCAGCTTGATGTCGATCTTGTCGGCAAGTCCAGCCTTCTGGACGCGTGCTCTGGCGAAATCATGCTGCTCGCGGCTGATTGTCAGCCCGGTGACGCGGCAGCCGATCTCGCGTGCGGCGAACTCGGCAAAGCCGCCCCAGCCGCAACCGATTTCAAGCACGTGGTCTTTCGCGCCGATGCCCGTGTCCTTGGCCAGCGCGCGATATTTGGCGGCTTGCGCGCTTTCCAGATCGTTGGCGCCAGCCGCATAGAGCGCCGACGAATAGGTCATGCTCGGATCCAGCCATTCCTTGTAAAAGGCGTTGCCGAGATCGTAATGGGCCGAAATGTTGCGCTTCGAGCCGGTGCGGGTGTTTTGGTTGAACCAGTGGCGGACACGCTGGACGGCGTTGATCAGCCAGCTGGCGCCGCCGGCGATGCGCTCTCCGATTTCTGAATTGACTACGAACAGTTCCAGGAAACTGGTCACATCGGGACTGTCCCAATCGCCGTCCATGTAGGATTCGGCGATGCCGATGGTGCCGCCGGTGAAGGCGCGGCCGGGCAAGCGCCAGTTCTTGAGCACCAGTTCGGCGTCCGGACCCGGCGACTTGCCGCCGACGAGGACGGCGCGGCCGTCCGGCATCCTCACCTTGAGCGAGCCACGCGGCAGGTTCATCGCCGCCGACAGCACCATGCGCGCCTTGGCCGGCAGGCCTTTGACGGTCTCGGCGAAATTGAATTCGTCCAATCTGACCGCGTCGCCCGACGCAACGCCAGTGTCTTCCTTGTGAGCCATGTCACGCCCCCGGGGACTCCTGCGGCGCCGGCGCAAAATGGCCGGTTTCCACTCTCTCGCAGTTCATCGCCAGGGCGCGCCGCTTCCCGATGAATCCCCGCAGCAATCTTTCACGTCATCAAGGGGAACTTCAAGAGCCAAGGCAAGCGAACATGGGTCAATGGATAGATTTTGGGGGAGGGCGCGGATCAACGCCGGAATCACTATGGTTGCAGCCACCCAGGTGCAGTAGTTATAGCCATGCGTTATGTCATCGTCATCTGCGCCGTCACGTTCTTCCTGATCTGGGACGGACTCTACAATCAGGGCCACTATCTCGACACCACGGTCAGGGAGATAACGCGCATCGTGCGCTACATCACTGGGATGGTGTAGGTTTCTTTTCCCCGCCCAGCGCGTTGTCGCCGCGACATCGTTGCCGGTTGACGCGACCGTTTTGCCCACACAAAACACACTTGCACATCGATCGAGGAGGCTGGGGTTGATCCGGCATATCGTTTTCTTCAGCGCGCGGCACAAAGAGGATGTCGAGGTCGTACGCACGGGCTTGCTGGCGCTGGGCAACATCCCCCATTCCCGTCTTTTCGAGGTGACGCTCAACAGCAAGGTCGACCCGCTTTCGGACGAGATCGACGTGGTCGTTTATGCCGAGTTCGAGGACGATGCCGCTCTGGCCGCCTACAAGGCGCATCCGCTCTATGCCGAGACGACCAGCCAGATCAAACCGCTGCGCGAATTGCGATATTCGGCGGATGTTGTGGCTGCAACCTTGAAGAGAAATTGAGCGAAGCAGGAGCAACGTTACGCTGTCTGAGCGGCGGTCGGTTCTGTCGAATCGGCGCCCGGCCGCTTCGGCGCGTCCCAGACCAGCATGGCGAGAACAGCCATCGCGACGCTGCCGCTATGAACAGGATCTTTCTCATTTTGGACCACGTAGGTTGGTTTTCCGGCAGCGGCAAGTATCCCGGAGGTTCGCGTAATGCGGCCACGCGATCGGCTGCCTTGGATCCTTGCGGCGTCAGGCGAGGCTCTTGAACCAACTTCCGGAATGATGCACACCGCGCCCGGCATGACCGAGACGAAGACAGCAGGCCCTTATCCGCCAGGCCCTTATCCGCCGGGCACCTACCCGCTTGACCATCTTGTGCTGCCGACCGCGAGCCTCGGCGTGGCGCGGGCGCGGCTGGTTTCGCTTGGCTTTGTCGTGGCGCCGACCGGCATCCATCCTTTCGGGACGGAAAACTGCTGCGTCTTCCTTGAGGACGGCACCTATCTCGAGCCGCTGGCGGTGGGCAACGAGAAGGCGGTGGCGAAAGCGATCGCCGACGGCAATATCTTCGTCGCGCGCGATCGCGCCTATCGCGACAAGCGCGGCAATGAGGGATTTTCCGCCCTGGCCTTGGGCACCGAAGATGCGGATGCCGATCACGTGCGCTATGTCGAAGCCGGCCTGTCTGCCGGAGACATGCTGAGCTTTTCGCGCGCCTTCACCGACCCGGCGGGAAAGAGCGACACGGCATCGTTCAAACTGGCCTTCGCCTCCGGCACCGGGGCGACGGACGCATTCCTGTTCGCCTGCGAGCGGATCAATGCGCCGAAAGTAGACCGCACCGCATTGCAGATCCACCCAAATGGCGCAACCGGCATCATCGAAGTCGTGGCGGTCAGCAACCAGCCATCGGAACAGCACCGATTGATTTCGATCGCGACGCGCAGTCCGGCTGCCGGACAGGGGAGCAGCACTGCATTTGTCCTACCGAACGCAAACTTGACCCTGCTTGACCCGGTTGCTTTCGAAACGCGCTTCGGCATACCTGCCGGCGCGCCATCGGAACTCCGCTTCGCGGGGATCGTCTTTTCAGTTCGCTTCGCAGACACGGTCGCCAGGCTGCTTGCAGCCAGTTCCGTCGAACACGAAATACGCGGCAATGATATTGTCGTGCGGCCGGCATCCGGGCAGGGTGCGGCCTTCATTTTCCGGGAGATCGCATGAACAAGCCCAAGTCGTCCGTAACTGTCGGCAATGTCGTCTTCAGCAACACCGCGCCGTTATCGCTGATTGCCGGCCCGTGCCAGCTTGAATCGCGCCAGCACGCCTTCGACATGGCTGGGGCGCTGAAGGAACTGACTGAGAAGCTGGGGCTGGGCCTCGTCTATAAGACCAGTTACGACAAGGCCAACCGCACCTCGCTTGGCGGCACGCGCGGCGCCGGCCTCGATGCGGCGCTGCCCGTCTTCGACGATTTGCGCAAGGCGTTTTCGCTGCCGATCCTGACCGATATCCACACCGAGGAACAGTGCGCGGTCGTGGCGCCGCATGTCGATATCCTGCAGATCCCGGCTTTCCTCAGCCGGCAGACTGATCTGCTGATCGCGGCGGCAAGAACCGGCAAGGTCGTCAACGTGAAGAAGGGCCAGTTCCTCGCACCGTGGGACATGAAGAACGTTGTCGCCAAGATCACCGGTTCCGGAAACGCCAACGTGCTGGTCACCGAGCGCGGCGCGTCCTTCGGCTACAACACGCTGGTGTCCGATATGCGCGCCCTGCCGATCATGGCCGAGATCGGCGCGCCGGTGATTTTCGACGCCACGCATTCGGTGCAGCAGCCGGGCGGCCAGGGCGGCTCCTCGGGTGGCGATCGGCGCTTCGTCGAGACGCTGGCGCGCGCCGCGGTTGCGGTCGGTGTCGCCGGCGTCTTCATCGAGACGCATCAGGATCCCGACAATGCCCCCTCCGATGGTCCCAACATGGTGCCGCTGAAGGACCTTCGGGCGCTGCTCGAAAGGCTGATGGCATTCGATCGCGTCGCCAAGGGCTGAGCAAGCTGAGGGCCGGGCCTAAGTCCCGGCCCCTAAACTTGTGGTCAACAGGTGCCGGTTGTACGCTGCCCAGGCACAGAGTGCCTTGGAGGAGGAAGCCATGTCCGTCGCCCGCGTCACCGAAATCACATCATCGTCTAATAAGAGTTTTCAAGAAGCCATCGAACTGGGAATTGCGCGCGCCGCAAAGACCTTGAAGAACGTCGAAGGAGCCTGGATCCAGGACCAGAAGGTGGTCGTCGAGGACGGCAAGATCTCCGCGTATCGCGTCAACATGAAGGTCACCTTCATCCTCGCTGAGTGACCGGTTAGAGCATTTTTGCAGCCAAGTGGATTCACTTGACGTCGCTGAAATGCAGCTAAAACAAATAGATAGAGCGGGATGCTCAGTTCAATTTGAATGCATCCCGCTCTAGTGTCGAAAACTCTGGAACCTTCATCCGCGCCCCTCATTGTCAGGCATAGCGTCAACGACAACGAGGAGTACACAATGACCACCCAGACAGGACACACTGAAGCCATCGCTGCCTCGCGGGTCATCGGCACATCCGTCTACAACACGGAAGGCACGCACATCGGCGACATCGAGGATGTCATGCTCGACAAGTTGTCGAATGGAATCATGTTTGCCGTGATCGGCTTTGGCGGATTTCTCGGCATCGGCGAGAAGTACCACGCCATTCCGTGGGCGAGCCTCGACTATGACGAGAACAAGGGCGGCTATGTCGTGCCGTTCACGAAGGAGCAACTGAAGGCTGCTCCCGCCTATTCGATCAACGAATTGACGGGCGCCGACGGCGAGGCCGCGCGTGATGCTTCATACAGCTACTACAAGGTGGAGCCTTATTGGCATTGACCTTGCTCTGCCGGAATCAAAAAAGGCCCCCGGGTTGGACCGGGGGCCTTTTTGCAGGATATCTACTCCGCCGCAAGGGTCGACAACTCTACCGCGCCCTGTTGAGGCTGCTGAGTGTCACACGACGTCAAAAACGCCGCCGCGATCAGGAACAAACTCACGATACCGCTCAACTGAGACATGGCGAAACTCCTCCTGTTTCGCCCCGCGCAGTGCGAGCATAAACCAGAAAGCCGCATGCCGCCAAGACTTATGACTGACATGACTTATGATGACAGCAATTTGTGCTTCGTGAACCGGCATGGCGGAGGTGGCGGCACTATTTGCGGACGCCCCGATTGCGTTTTGCAGCACTTTGGCTAAGACGTGCGCGACGCTTCGTCGGATCAATCGGGGACATCGCAATGACTGCCATCATCGACATTGTCGGGCGTGAAATCCTGGACAGCCGCGGAAACCCGACCGTCGAGGTCGACGTCGTGCTCGAAGACGGCTCGATGGGCCGCGCTGCGGTGCCTTCCGGCGCCTCGACCGGCGCGCATGAGGCGGTCGAACTGCGCGACGGCGGCGCCCGCTACCTCGGCAAGGGGGCTCTGCGGGCGGTAGAGGCCGTCAATGGCGAGCTATTCGAGGCGATCGGCGGTATGGAAGCCGAGAACCAGATCCACATCGACCAGACCATGATCGAGCTCGACGGCACGCCCAACAAGAGCCGGCTCGGTGCCAATGCCATCCTCGGCGTCTCGCTGGCTGTCGCCAAGGCTGCGGCGGAAGCGGCCGGACTGCCGCTCTACCGTTATGTCGGCGGCACCAAGGCGCATGTGCTTCCAGTACCGATGATGAACATCATCAACGGTGGCGCCCATGCCGACAACCCGATCGACTTCCAGGAATTCATGATCCTGCCGATCGGTGCGCCGACACTGCGCGACGGCGTGCGCTGGGGCTCGGAAATCTTTCATACGTTGAGGAAGCGGCTGAAGGACGCCGGCCACAACACCAATGTCGGCGACGAGGGCGGCTTCGCTCCTAACCTGAAGAGCGCGCCCGCTGCGCTCGATTTCATCATGGAATCGATCGAGCAGGCTGGCTTCAAGCCGGGCGAAGAGGTTGCGCTCGGCCTCGATTGCGCCGCGACCGAATTCTTCAAGGACGGCAACTACGTCTATGAAGGCGAGAAGAAGACCCGCGATCCGAAGACCCAGGCCAAATATCTGGCCAAGCTCGCGGCGGACTATCCGATCATCACGATCGAGGACGGGTTGGCCGAAGACGATTGGGATGGCTGGAAAACGCTGACCGACCTCATCGGCAAGAAAACCCAGCTGGTCGGTGACGATTTGTTCGTCACCAATACAGCGCGGCTGCGCGACGGCATCCGCATGGGCGTCGCCAATTCTATCCTGGTCAAGGTCAACCAGATCGGCTCACTGACCGAAACGCTCGACGCCGTCGAGACCGCGCACAAGGCCGGCTACACCGCTGTCATGTCGCACCGCTCGGGCGAAACCGAAGATTCGACCATCGCCGATCTCGCCGTTGCCACCAATTGCGGGCAGATCAAGACGGGCTCTCTGTCGCGCTCGGATCGCATGGCCAAGTACAACCAGCTCATCCGCATCGAGGAGGAGCTCGGCAAGCAGGCGCTCTACGCCGGCAAGTCGATCGTGAAAGGCTGAGTCCACGAATGAAAAGGCGGGACATTCCCCGCCTTTTCTGTTCAACACCGCCAAATCCGGTCGTCCGTAACCGTTCATTAAGCACAATCGAGCGAGAAAGGGCTAGGTCGCAGAGTGTTAGAGCGTCCTTTGCGCGTCCAAGAGGAGGCGCGGCGCTCTAAGGGATTTGGATCATGTGGACACGTCAGCACAAGCAGAGAAATACCGGTCGACTGATCATTCCCTCGCTCTGCGTGGCATTCCTGGCCTATTTCGGCTTCCACGCCTATCACGGCGAATTCGGCATCTATTCCAAGTATCGGTTGCAAGCCGAAGCCGTCGATCTGCAAAGTAAGCTCGATGCCGTCAAGGCGCGCCGGATCGACCTGCAGCGACGCGTTCAGCTGATGCACCAGGGTACGCTGGAGAAGGATATGCTCGACGAGCAGGCGCGCAAGGCGCTCAATATGTCCCATGCCGACGAAATCACCATCATGTTACCGGCTACGGCAAGATAACCAAATTCAAGTTAATCGCCGATATTTTCAATGATTTTAACCGCTTAGATGCATGTCAGCCATGCATTTTTCAGCATGGCGAAACGCTTTCTCGCGTGTTAGCCTTCCTAAATCGGTGGGGAGAACTGATCTCCCTCAGTGTCCGCAAGAGACGCCAACAGGGAGTGATGCATGGCCACCGCCGCCAGAAAAGCGCCTGCCAAATCCAGATCCGACGGCAAATCGGCGGGGCTTTCAGCCCCTAAACCTGTCGACTTCACCAAGGACGAGGAGCTTGACGCCTACCGGCGCATGCTGCTTATCCGCCGCTTCGAGGAAAAGGCCGGCCAGCTCTACGGCATGGGCTTCATCGGCGGCTTCTGCCATCTCTATATCGGCCAGGAAGCAGTTGTCACCGGCATGAAGATGGCGCTGATCGACGGCGACCAGATGATCACCGCCTACCGCGACCATGGTCACATGCTGGCGATGGAACTGTCGCCGCGCGGCGTCATGGCCGAATTGACCGGGCGCCGCGGCGGCTTGTCCAGGGGCAAGGGCGGCTCCATGCATATGTTCTCCAAGGAGAAGCATTTTTACGGCGGCCACGGCATTGTCGGCGCGCAGGTTTCGCTCGGCACCGGCCTCGCCTTCGCCAATCGCTATCGCGGCAACAACAACGTGACCCTGACCTATTTCGGCGACGGCGCCGCCAATCAAGGCCAGGTCTATGAGAGCTTCAACATGGCCTCGCTGTGGAAGCTGCCGGTGATCTACATCATCGAGAACAACCGCTATGCCATGGGCACCTCGGTATCGCGTTCGTCGGCCGAGACGGATTTTTCGCACCGCGGCGCCTCCTTCAAGATCCCCGGTATCCAGGTCGATGGCATGGACGTCCGTGCAGTCAAGGCAGCCGGCGATCTCGCAACCGAATGGTGCCGTGACGGCAAGGGGCCGCTGATTCTCGAAATGCAGACCTACCGCTACCGCGGCCACTCGATGTCCGATCCGGCAAAATATCGCTCTAAGGAAGAAGTGCAGAAGATGCGCTCCGAGCGTGACCCGATCGAGCAGGTCAAGGCGCGCCTGCTCGACAAGAAGTGGGCCGACGAGGACGAGCTCAAAACCGTCGACAAGGAGGTTCGCGACATTGTCGCCGACGCCGCCGAATTTGCCCAGAACGACGCAGAGCCGGATCCGTCCGAGCTCTGGACCGACATCGTATTGTAACGAGAGGGCAAGGACATGCCGATCGAAATTCTCATGCCCGCTCTCTCGCCGACCATGGAAGAGGGCAATGTTTCCAAATGGTTGAAGAAAGAGGGTGATAAGGTTGTCGCTGGTGATGTCATCGCCGAGATCGAAACCGATAAGGCCACGATGGAAGTCGAGGCCGTCGACGAAGGCACGCTAGCCAAGATCGTGGTTCCTGCCGGCACCGAAGGTGTTAAGGTCAACACGCTGATCGCCGTGCTCGCCGTTGATGGTGAAGACATCGACAAGGCAGGCGAAGGCATCGGCGAGGAACCTGCCAAGGCTGAAACAGCAGCGCCAGCGCCTGCTGCGGCCAAAATCGAGGGCGCAGCACCTGTCGCCGCGGCGCCGAGAACCGAAATCGCCGCCGATCCCGACATCCCCGCCGGCACGGAAATGGTCTCGACCACCGTGCGCGAAGCGCTGCGTGACGCGATGGCCGAGGAAATGCGCCGTGACGACGACGTCTTCGTGATGGGCGAGGAGGTCGCCGAGTACCAGGGCGCCTACAAGATCACGCAAGGGCTGCTGCAGGAATTCGGGGCGCGGCGCGTCGTCGATACGCCCATCACCGAACACGGTTTTGCCGGCGTCGGCGTTGGCGCGGCGATGGCCGGCCTGAGACCGATCGTCGAGTTCATGACCTTCAACTTCGCCATGCAGGCGATCGACCAGATCATCAACTCCGCCGCCAAGACGCTCTATATGTCCGGCGGCCAGATGGGCGCGCCCATCGTGTTTCGCGGGCCGAACGGCGCGGCCGCCCGTGTCGCCGCCCAGCATTCGCAGTGCTATGCCGCCTGGTACAGCCACATTCCCGGCCTGAAAGTGGTGATGCCCTACACCGCCGCCGACGCCAAGGGGTTGCTGAAGGCCGCGATCCGTGACGCGAACCCGGTCATCTTCCTCGAGAACGAAATCCTTTACGGCCAGTCCTTCGACGTGCCGAAGATGGACGATTTCGTGCTGCCGATCGGCAAGGCGCGCATCCACAAGTCAGGCAAGGATGTCACCATCGTCTCCTTCGGCATCGGCATGACCTACACGGTGAAGGCCGAGGCCGAATTGCGCGGCATGGGTATCGATGCCGAGGTCATCGACCTCAGGACCATCCGCCCTCTCGATTTCGACACCATCATCGCCTCGGTCAAGAAGACCAATCGGCTGGTGGTGGTGGAAGAAGGGTTTCCGCAGAGCTCGGTCGGCGATCATATCGCCAACCAGGTGTCGCAGCGCGCCTTCGATTTCCTCGACGCGCCGGTCATCACCATTGCCGGCAAGGACGTGCCGATGCCCTATGCGGCAAACCTCGAAAAGCTGGCGCTGCCCAATGTCGGCGAGGTCGTCGAGGCGATCAAAGCCGTCACATATCGCTGAGCAGGGCCGGAGGAAAACATGCCGATCAACATCACCATGCCGGCCCTGTCGCCCACGATGGAAGAGGGCAATCTTTCGAAGTGGCTGGTCAAGGAGGGCGACAAGGTTTCGCCGGGCGACGTGATCGCCGAGATCGAGACCGATAAGGCGACGATGGAAGTCGAAGCCGTTGATGAGGGCACGGTGGCCAAGCTGGTCGTTCCGGCCGGCACCGAAGGCGTCAAGGTCAACGCGCTGATCGCCGTGCTCGCAGCCGAAGGCGAGGATGCGGCGGCTGCCGCGAAGAGCGGTGACGGCGCGGCGCCGGCAAAGGCCGAGGCTCCGAAAGCGGATGCCCCCAAAGCTGACACACCAAAGCCCGAAGCGCCGAAGCCGGAACCTGCCGCCGCACCTGCGCCCAGGGCGGAAGCGGCTCCGGTCGCCGACGGCCATGCAAGCGAGCGCACCTTCGCCTCGCCGCTTGCCCGTCGCATCGCCCGGGAAGCCGGTGTCGATGTCTCCGCGGTGACCGGCTCCGGCCCGCATGGCCGCGTGGTCAAGGCCGATGTCGATGCAGCGATTTCCGGTGGCGGCGCCAAGGCGGCACCAGCCGCGAAAGCCGCACCTGCCGGCGCTCCGGCGCCGGCTGTCGCGCCAAAGCCAATGTCGGACGACCAGGTGCTAAAACTGTTTGCCGAAGGCTCCTACGAGCTTGCCCCGCATGACAACATGCGCAAGACCATTGCGCGCCGGCTGGTCGAGGCCACGACCACCATCCCGCATTTCTACCTGACGCTCGACTGCGAGCTCGACACGCTTCTGGCACTGCGCACGCAGATCAACGCGGCCGCCCCGGTGAAGAAGACCGATAAGGGGGAGGCGCCGGCCTACAAGCTGTCAGTCAACGACATGGTCATCAAAGCGATGGCAATGGCGCTGATGGCGGTGCCGGACGCCAATGCCTCATGGACCGAGAGCGCCATGGTCAAGCACAAACATGCCGATGTCGGCGTTGCCGTATCGATCCCCGGCGGCCTGATCACGCCGATCATTCGGCGCGCCGACGAAAAGACGCTGTCGGTCATCTCCAACGAGATGAAGGATCTTGCCAGCCGTGCCCGCAGCCGCAAGCTGAAACCGGAGGAATACCAGGGCGGCACCACGGCGGTTTCCAATCTCGGCATGTTCGGCATCAAGGACTTTGCCGCCGTCATCAATCCGCCGCATGCGACGATCCTGGCGGTCGGCGCCGGCGAGGAGCGCGCGGTGGTCAAGAACGGTGAGATCAAGATCGCGACAATCATGTCGGTGACGCTGTCGACCGATCACCGCGCCGTCGACGGCGCGCTCGGCGCCGAACTGCTCGGCGCCTTCAAGCGCATGATCGAAAATCCGATGGGCATGCTGGTCTAGAAAGGAAGAAGGCGGTGCGGAAATTCTTCGCCAGCCTTTTTCCCTTCAGCCTTCCAGGCATCGTGACGATCATCGTGCAATGGCTGTTCGTGGGCTGGCGGGTAAAGCGCGCACAAGCAGGCTTTGGCAGGAGCGGGGCAAGCGCATGAAAACAGTCCTTTGCTACGGCGATTCGCTGACCTGGGGCTATGATGCGGCAAGTTTGGATCGCCACCCGCTCAAGGACCGCTGGCCCAGTGTGCTGCAGGCGACGTTGGGAGGCGGTATCGAGGTCATCGCCGAAGGCTTGAACGGCCGCACAACAGCATTCGACGACCATCTAGCCGGCGCCGACCGTAACGGCGCAAGAATGCTGCCGACGATCCTGATGACGCATGCGCCGATCGACCTGATCATCATCATGCTCGGCGCCAACGACATGAAGCCGTGGATCCACGGCAATCCGGTCGCCGCCAAGCAGGGCGTCCAGCGCCTGATCGATATCGTGCGCGGGCACGATTACCCATTCGATTGGCCGGCGCCGCAGATCCTGATCGTCGCGCCGCCCGCGGTCAGTCGCACGGAAAACGCCGAGTTCAAGGAAATGTTCGCCGGCGGCGATGAAGCGTCGAAGCGGCTGGCACCGCAATATTCCGCCCTTGCCGACGAGGCCGGCTGCGGCTTCTTCGATGCGGGCTCGGTGGCCGAGACCACGCCGCTCGACGGTGTCCATCTCGACGCGGAGAACACGCGGAAAATCGGGCAGGCATTGGCGCCAATCGTGCGCGTCGTGCTGGAACTCTAGAGAATCAGGGAGAAATCCGTGGCTGAGAACTACGACGTCATCATCATCGGCTCCGGCCCCGGCGGCTACGTCACGGCGGTGCGTTCCGCCCAGCTCGGCTTCAAGACGGCAATCGTCGAGCGCGAGCATCTCGGGGGCATCTGCCTCAACTGGGGCTGCATCCCGACCAAGGCGCTGCTGCGCTCGGCCGAGATCATGCACTATTCCGATCATCTGAAGGACTACGGCTTGAAGATCGACGGCAAGGTCAGCGTCGATACCGCTGCCGTGGTCGACCGCTCGCGAAAGGTCTCGTTGCGGCTGAACGGCGGCGTTGCCTTCCTGATGAAGAAGAACAAGGTCGATGTGATCTGGGGCGAAGCCAAGCTGGCCAAGCCCGCTTCCAGCGATAAACCAGGCGAGATCGTCGTGTCGAAATCGTCGAAGAAGCCGATGGAGCCGCAGCCGCCGGCGCCCAAGGGCGTCAAGGGTGAGGGCACCTACACCGCCAAGCACATCATCCTGGCGACCGGCGCCAGGCCGCGTGCGCTGCCCGGGATCGAGCCCGACGGCAAGCTGATCTGGACCTATTTTGAAGCGATGGTGCCGAAGGAGATGCCGAAATCGCTGCTGGTGATGGGTTCGGGCGCAATCGGCATCGAATTCGCCTCATTCTACCGCACCATGGGCTCGGAGGTGACAGTGGTCGAGTTGTTGCCGGCGGTGATACCGGTCGAGGACGCAGAGGTCTCGAAATTCGCGCAGAAGCAGTTCGAGAAGCAAGGCATGAAGATCATCCTCGAGGCCAAGGTCACCAAGGTCGAGAAGGGTACGAATTCGGTAACCGCGCATGTCGAGATGAAGGACGGCAAGGTCGAGAAGATCACCGCCGACCGGATGATCTCGGCCATCGGCGTGCAGGGCAATATCGAAAATCTCGGCCTCGAAGCGCTCGGTGTGAAGACCGAACGCGGCTGCGTCGTCGTCGACGGCTACGGCAACACCAATGTCCCCGGCATCTATGCCATCGGCGATGTCGCCGGCCCGCCCATGCTCGCCCACAAGGCCGAACATGAAGGCGTGGTCTGCGTGGAAAAGATCGCAAATTTCCCCGGCGTGCACGCCACTGACAAGCTGAAGATTCCGGGCTGCACCTATTGCAACCCGCAGGTCGCCTCCGTCGGGTTGACCGAGGCGAAAGCGAAGGCCGAGGGCAAGGACATCCGCGTCGGCCGCTTTCAGTTCGCCGCCAACGGCAAAGCCATCGCGCTCGGCGAGGACCAGGGTTTCGTCAAGACCATCTTCGACAAGAAGACCGGGCAGTTGCTCGGCGCGCATATGGTCGGCGCCGAAGTGACCGAGCTGATCCAAGGCTTTGTCGTGGCGATGAACCTGGAGACCACCGAGGAAGAGCTGATGCATACGATCTTCCCGCATCCGACGCTGTCGGAGATGATGAAGGAAAGCGTCCTCGACGCCTATGGCCGCGCGCTGAACGCGTGATAAATTGACCGCGTGAGACTCGACACGTGAAAGCCAAGGAACTCAACGGCAAGGTAATTCGTTTCCGGATGCATTCATCACACAAGGAGAGGGCATATGGATGTGAATGGCGTGGGCTGGATTACAGCCATCATCATCGGCGGTTTAGCGGGGTGGCTTGCCGAGATGTTCATGAAAAGCAACATGGGCATCTTGATGAACATCGTTCTTGGCATCGTCGGCGCGATCGTGCTGAATGCCATCCTGCAGGCGCTCAACATTGGCGCTTTCGGCGCCGGCTGGATCGCTTATCTGATCACCGGTTTCATTGGCGCCTGCCTGTTGATCTGGGCAGGGCGCATGGTGCGCCGTTAGTTGCTGAACTCTTGCCAAGCGAAAACGGCTGTGGCGGCATGCGCCGCCGCGGCCTTTTTCTTTGCAGCGAAACGTCCTAGATGACTTGTGAAAGCGAACGCCGGAAGGCGATCGCGAATGAACTGGATTTCTGATGGTCACCGTCCTCGACACGATCGCCAATGCGCCGCGCCTGCGGCACCCTGAAAAGGCGCACAAGCCTGACCAGGATGTGCTGCGCAAGCCCGACTGGATCCGCGTCAAGGCGCCGATGTCGAAAGGCTATGCCGAGACGCGCGAGATCGTGAAGTCGCACAGGCTGGTGACGGTGTGCGAAGAGGCCGGTTGCCCCAATATCGGCGAGTGCTGGGAGAAGAAGCACGCCACCTTCATGATCATGGGTGAGATCTGCACGCGCGCCTGTGCCTTCTGCAACGTTGCCACCGGCATTCCGACCGCGCTTGATCCCGATGAACCGGCGCGCATCGCCCACGCCGTCAAGCAAATGGGTCTGACCCATGTCGTCATCACCTCAGTCGACCGCGACGATCTCGCCGATGGCGGAGCTCAGCACTTTGCCGAGGTCATCCGCGCCATCAGGGCGGCAACGCCTTCGACGACGATCGAAATCCTGACGCCCGACTTCCTGCGCAAGGAAGGCGCGCTGGAGATCGTGGTGGCGGCGAAGCCGGACGTATTCAACCACAATCTGGAGACCGTGCCGTCGAACTATCTGACGGTCCGGCCAGGGGCCCGCTATTTCCATTCGATCAGGCTGCTGCAGCGGGTCAAGGAGCTCGATCCGTCGATCTTCACCAAATCCGGCATCATGGTTGGCCTGGGCGAGGAGCGAAACGAAATCCTGCAGCTGATGGACGATCTGCGTTCGGCCAATGTCGACTTCATGACCATCGGCCAGTATCTTCAGCCATCGAAAAAGCACCATCCGGTGATCCGCTTCGTCACGCCGGAGGAATTCAAGTCCTTCGAGACGATCGGCAAGACCAAGGGCTTCCTGCTGGTGGCGTCAAGCCCGCTGACGCGCTCGTCGCACCATGCCGGCGACGATTTCGCCAGGCTGCGCGCGGCGCGAGAAGCGTTTCTCAGGAAATCCGCCTAACAAACTGGTTTCATGCCACAATTCGAAGCCCATCGCCGCGTCACGCATACGCCTGAACAGATGTTCGCTCTGGTCGCCGATGTCGAATCCTATCCGCAATTCCTGCCGCTTTGCGAGGCACTGACGGTTCGCTCGCGCAAGGAACGCAACGGACGCACCCTGCTCATCGCCGACATGAGCATTGGCTACAAGGCGATCCGCGAGACTTTCACCACGCAGGTGCTTTTGAAGCCTGACGAGAACGCCATCGACGTCAAATACATCGACGGCCCGTTCAAATATCTGAGCAATGTCTGGCGCTTCGAGCCGGCCGATGGCGGCTGCAATGTCCGCTTCTTCATCGACTACGAGTTCAAGAGCCGTATTCTGGGCGCGGTGATGGGAACGATGTTCGATCGCGCCTTCCGCATGTTCTCTGAGGCGTTCGAGAAGCGCGCCGACGTCATCTATGGGCCAGCGCCGGCAGCCTGATCCGCAGCGAGTGCGCGCAAGCCCAGTTCAAGCGCATGCCTGACCGTCTCCCGGCGGATGAAATCGCGGCCCCTATTGGAGAACAACTGGCATTCGCTGACAACCGGCCGGCCAGACAAGGCGACACCGAACCAGACCAGGCCGACGGGCTTTTCCGTCGAGCCGCCGCCTGGACCGGCAATGCCGGTGACGGCAAGGGTGAGTCCGGCTCGCGAACGGGTCAGGGCGCCCTGCGCCATCTCGATCGCCGTTTCCCGCGACACCGCGCCGTGCGCGTCAAGCGTGGCGGCGGAAACGCCGAGCATCTCCGTCTTGGCATCGTTGGAATAGGCGATGAAACCCCGGTCGACCACAGTGGAAGAGCCGGCGATGTCGGTCAGAGCGGCGACGATCATGCCGCCGGTGCAGCTCTCGGCCGTCGCCAGCATGATGCCGCGTTGCTGGCAGGCTTGAAGCAGGGCATCTGCGAGATCGCTGTTGCTCATTCGGGGACGTCCCCTGGAAACACGACGCTGGCGGTCGCGATGGCCGCTATGCCTTCCTCGCGGCCGACAAAGCCGAGTTTTTCGTTGGTTGTCGCCTTGATCGAGATACGGTCCCGGGAAATTGCCAGCATTGCCGAAAGGGTTTCGGTCATTGCTTCGCGATGCGGGCCGACCCGTGGCGCTTCGCAGATCAGCGTGATGTCGGCATTGGCAATGCGCCCACCGCGCGCGCGCACCAGCTTCGCCGCATATTCGACGAAGATCCGCGAGGCTACGCCCTTCCACTGCGGATCCGACGGCGGGAAATGCGTGCCGATGTCGCCCGCGCCGCAGGTGGCGAGCAGTGCGTCGGTCAAGGCGTGCAGACCGACATCGGCGTCCGAATGGCCGGACAGTTTCTTGCCGTGCGGAATGGAGACGCCGCACAAGGTTACATGATCGCCGGGCTCGAAGGCGTGGACGTCATAGCCATTACCGGTGCGGATGTCCGGAAAACGCGGCCGTCCGCCGGAAAGCCGCTGATCCGCCATCGAAATATCCCTTGCCCAGGTCAGCTTGACATTGTCCGGCGAGCCCGGAACGATTTTCACCGGAATATGCGCCCATTCGGCAATCGCGGCATCGTCGGTGAAGTCCGTCTTGCCGAGATGATGGGCCTTTTCATGGGCGGCCAGGATCGGCCAGAACGGAAAGCCTTGCGGCGTCTGGGCGGCATGAAGCCCATTCCTGGAAACCGTCTCGCCGATCATACCGGCGGCCGACTCACGCTTCAGCGTGTCGGCGACGGGTAGGGCAGGCAGCGCTCCCTGGCGCTCGCCGATGGCGGCGATCGTACGGTCTATCAATTCCGCGTCGACGAACGGGCGAACGGCATCATGAACCAGAACCTGGCTCGGTGCATAGCCTCTCAGCGCAAGCAGCCCGAGCCGGACGGAGTCCTGCCTGGACGCGCCACCGGTCACCGTGATGACCCGATCGGCGTTGGCTCCGGCGGCGCTGCGAAAAAGCGCGCTGTCGTCGGCGTGGATGGCGACGACGACAGGACCGATTCTTGGATGCGCCAAAAACATATCCAATGTGCGCGCGATGACGGCACGGCCACCGATCGTTTGGTATTGCTTCGGTCCGTCGGCCAGACCGGCGCGCGCGCCGCGGCCGGCGGCGACGATAACAACGGCAACCTTGTCGTCCGCAGCCAAAGCTCGCATTTCGCTTGCATCTGTCATGCCGAGACGCTTAGCGCATGATCCTGAAAAGTGGAATCGCTTTTCGGAAGAGATCATGCGCAGATGCAAAGTGCCAAAGCGTCTTTTCCCAAGGTCGCACGCCGCTTAGGGCGCGGGTATGGGCCGCAGGCCAGCATTTTTCCCAAATGCGCCTTAATGTGACGTCATTGCGCGTTGCACATCGCTGTCATTCTGGCTAGAGAATGTGCAGCAATAAAAAATGCTTGGTTTTTGTGCATGCCTGACCTGACCAAATTGGCTTCGCCGCTGGACGTGGGTAGCGTGAGAATCCGCAATCGCGCTTTTCTCGCGCCCATGTCGGGCATAACAGATGAGCCGTTCCGGCAGCGTGCCTATGCGCATGGCGCCGGATTGGTCGTGTCGGAGATGGTGGCGAGCGGCGAGCTTGCCAGGGGCAGAGCCGGTTGCGGCCTTCGCATCCGCCATTCCGGGCTGCCTGTGCACATGGTCCAGCTTGCCGGCCGTGAGGCGGCGCATATGGCAGAGGGCGCCCGAATCGCCGCGGGCGAGGGCGCCGACATCATCGACATCAACATGGGCTGCCCGGCCAAGAAGGTGACGGGCGGCTATGCCGGTTCGGCGCTGATGCGCGATCTCGATCACGCTTTGTCGCTGATCGAGGCGGTGGTCGGCACCGTCGAGGTGCCGGTCACGGTTAAGATGCGGCTCGGCTGGGACGAAAGCGCGCTCAACGCGCCGCTGCTGGCGCGCCGCGCCGAGCAGGCGGGCGTCAAGATGGTGACGGTGCATGGCCGCACGCGTTGCCAGTTCTACCAGGGCAAGGCGGACTGGCGCGCCATCGCGCGCATAAAGCAGGCTGTGTCGATCCCGGTCGTCGCCAATGGCGATGTCGGCTCGCCGGCGGAGGCAGCAATGATCCTCGACCAGTCGGGCGCCGACGCGGTGATGATCGGCCGCGCGCATTATGGCGCGCCCTGGACGGCAGGCAGCATCGCGGCAGCCGCGGCAAAAGAGACAACGCCTGGTGCGCCCGAGAGTCCGCAAGCGCTGGCCGACTACATCGTTGTCCATTACGAGGACATGCTAACGCTCTACGGCATCGAAAGCGGCGTGCGCCAGGCGCGCAAGCATCTTGGCTGGTATCTCGACCGCCACGCCGCTGGCGTCGTTGATGAGCAGCGAAAGGCCATCCTTACCTGCTTCGAGCCCGTCCGCGTCGTTGCCGCGTTGCGCGAGGTGTTTTCAAGCGCTGCCGAGGCGATGAACCTGCGGAGCGCAGCATGAATGCCACCGTTGCACAGAACATGGACATGGCGGACGCCGCACACATCGTGCTCAACACAATCCGCCGCCCGGTGATCATGGTCGATGCTGAAGGGTTCATCACCTTCGCCAATGCCGATGCCGAAGATTTCTTCCGCTCGAGCGCGACCATGCTCGCCCGCAACACATTACCCAAGCTCATTCCCTTCGGCAGTCCGTTGCTGACGCTTGTCGACCAGGTGCGCGAGCGCCGGGCACCCGTCAACGAATATCGGGTCGACGTATCGTCGCCGCGCCTCGGCATCGAGAAGGTCGTCGACCTCTATGTCGCGCCGGTGTCGGAATTCCCGGGCTCCGTCGTGGTGATGTTCCAGGAACGGTCGATGGCCGACAAGATCGATCGTCAGATGACACACCGCGGTGCGGCACGCTCGGTGACCGGCCTTGCCGCGATGCTCGCCCACGAGATCAAGAACCCGCTATCCGGCATCCGGGGTGCTGCCCAACTGCTCGAACTGTCGGCTTCCGACGAGGATCGCGCGCTGACCCGGCTGATCACCGACGAGACCGACCGCATCGTCTCGCTGGTCGATCGCATGGAGGTGTTTTCCGACGAGCGGCCCGTCGATCGTTATCCGGTCAACATCCATGTCGTTCTCGACCATGTGAAAGCGATTGCCAAGAACGGTTTTGCCAAGCGGATCAAGATATTGGAGGACTATGATCCATCATTGCCTCCGGTTTTCGCCAACCGCGACCAGCTCATCCAGGTGTTCCTCAACCTGGTCAAGAATGCGGCCGAGGCCATTGGCGGCGATCCGCAAGGCGAGATCACCCTGTCGACCGCGTTCCGGCCGGGCATCCGTGTTTCCGTTCCGGGATCGCAGGGCCGCGTGTCGCTGCCGCTGGAATTCTGCGTGCGCGACAACGGTTCTGGCGTCTCCGAAGATATCCTGCCGATCCTGTTTGATCCCTTCATCACCACCAAGCCTAACGGGTCGGGGCTTGGTCTGGCGCTGGTTGCGAAAATCGTCGGCGAGCATGGCGGCATCATCGAATGCGATTCGACGCCGCGCGCAACCACCTTCCGCATCCTGATGCCAGCCTGGAAAGAAACGCCGTTCGGCACAGACGACGATGGCGAAGGAGACCGCAAATGACGGTTCGCGGCAATATTCTCGTCGCCGACGACGATGCGGCCATCCGCACGGTCCTCAATCAGGCGCTTTCGCGCGTCGGCCATGAGGTGCGCGTGACGTCCAACGCCTCGACGCTGTGGCGCTGGGTGGCGGCGGGCGAGGGCGATCTCGTCATCACCGACGTGGTCATGCCGGACGAAAACGCTTTCGACATGCTGCCGCGCATCAAGAAGGCACGGCCGGAACTACCCGTCATCGTCATGAGCGCCCAGAACACGTTCATGACCGCGATTCGCGCCTCCGAGACCGGCGCCTACGAATATCTGCCGAAACCGTTCGACCTGACCGAGCTTCTCAACATCGTCAACCGGGCGCTTTCCGAGCCCCGACGGCCGAAGATCGATGCGCGGGCGGACGAGCCGCCGGAAACGATGCCGCTGGTCGGCCGCTCGGCCGCCATGCAGGATATCTACCGGATGCTGGCGCGCATGATGCAGACCGACCTGACGGTGATGATTTCAGGCGAATCGGGCACCGGCAAGGAACTGGTGGCGCGCGCGCTGCACGAATACGGCCGCCGCCGCGGCGGCCCGTTCGTCGCGATCAACATGGCGGCGATCCCACGCGACCTGATCGAATCGGAACTGTTCGGGCACGAGAAGGGCGCCTTCACCGGCGCGCAGAACCGCTCCACCGGCCGTTTCGAGCAGGCCGAAGGCGGTACGCTCTTCCTCGATGAGATCGGCGACATGCCGATGGAAGCGCAAACGCGCCTGCTGCGTGTCCTGCAGCAGGGCGAGTATACCACCGTCGGCGGCCGTACGCCGATCAAGACCGACGTGCGCATCGTCGCCGCCACCAACAAGGATCTGCGCACGCTGATCAATCAAGGGCTTTTCCGCGAGGATCTGTTCTATCGCCTGAACGTCGTGCCGCTAAGGCTGCCGGCGCTGCGCGAGCGGTCCGAGGACGTTCCGGATCTCGTCCGGCACTTCTTCAAGCTCGGCGCCAGCGAAGGCCTGCAGACCAAGCGCATTTCCACAGGCGGCATCGAGCTGATGAAGCGCTATCCGTGGCCAGGCAACGTGCGCGAGCTCGAAAATCTTGTCCGCAGGCTGGCCGCGCTCTATTCGCAGGATGAGATTTCCGCCGAAGTTATCGAGGCGGAACTGAAGACCGGCGAGAGGCCGGTCGTTCCCGGTGGCGGCAACCTCATACCCGACGATCTGTCCATCGGCCAGGCGGTGGAACATTTCCTGCAGCGCTATTTTGCTTCGTTCGCCGGCGATTTGCCGCCCGCCGGCCTCTATCAGCGTATTCTCTCCGAGGTCGAATATCCGCTGGTCCTGGCCTCGATGACGGCAACCCGCGGCAACCAGATCAAGGCTGCGGAACTCCTCGGGCTCAATCGCAACACGCTGCGCAAGAAAATTCGCGAACTCGGCGTCAACGTCTATAAATCGACCAGGCAAGCTTAAAGCGAGGTCCGTCCGTTCGGACGTACAAAGTTCGTTCTAGCACTTTGAGTTGTCGCATCGTGTTTCCGAAAAATCGATTCCCATTTTCGGGCCGACGCGAAAGAGCGAAGCCTTTCCGGGGGATCGATCGCCGAAACATTTCCGTCCAGGCCACACTTGTTGCATAATCGCCACAATGCGTTGCATACATCCGACGCAATCACTGGCTCTAGACGGCGACATGGCTTCACAGGCACCGACACCGAGCGAAACGCTTTTCAGCGAACCTGGCACACGGGACGGGCGCCGGCTGCTTGCGCTGCCGGGCGTGGTGGCAATTGCCGGTGCGCTGGTTACGGCAGCGATCTCCTTCGCCATTCTCGTCGGCGCCACGCCGATCACGCCGGACGAGAGGACGACGCTGGCGCTTATCGCCCTCAATGCGGCGTTCATCCTGTTCCTGATCGCGCTGGTCGGCCGCGAAGTGCATCGCATTTTGATGGCGCGCCGGCGCGGCAAGGCGGCGTCGCGGCTGCATGTGCGGATCGTCGCCATGTTCGCGCTGGTCGCCGCGATTCCCGCCATCATGGTGGCGATCATCGCCTCGATCACACTCGATATCGGCCTCGATCGCTGGTTCGAGATCCGCACCAAGACGATCGTCAATTCCTCGCTGTCGATCGCCGACGCCTATGTGCAGGAGAACGCACGCAATCTCCAGGGGACGACCCTGTCGATGGCTTACGATCTCGACGCCTCCCGCACGCTCTACGGCCTCGATCGAACCGGCTTCCTCGATCTCATGAACAAGGAAGCAGTCGGACGCTCTCTGGCCCATGCCGCACTGGTCAGGCCCGACGGTTCATTCGTCATGAGCGCCAAGACCGACGCCGATTTTGCCATGCCGGAGCCGCCGGAAGGCGCCATGAGCAGTGCCGCCGACGGCAGGCCGGTGCTGATCGAGCCGAAGACGCGCAACATCATGGGCGCCATCGTCAAGCTGCGCGAGATCGAAGGGCTCTATCTCTACACCATCCGGCTCGTCGATCCTGAGGTGATCAAGGCGCGGCAGATTGTAAGATCCAACACCGACGAATATCGCGGTCTGGAAGACAATCGCCGCACCTCGCAGGTCGCCTTCGCACTTCCCTATCTGTCGCTGACGCTGATCATCATTCTGTCTGCCATCTGGACCGGCATCGCCGTGGCAGACCGCCTGGTGCGGCCGATCCGCCAGCTCATCGGCGCGGCCGACGAGGTCGCGACCGGCAATCTCGACGTTGCCGTGCCGGTTCGGCCCTCCGACGGCGACGTCGCCTCGCTCGGCGACACCTTCAACAAGATGCTGCTGGAACTGAAATCGCAGCGTAACGAGATTCTGTCCGCCAAAGATTTGATCGACGAGCGGCGGCGCTTTTCGGAGGCCGTGCTTGCCGGTGTCACCGCCGGCGTCATCGGGGTCGATCCATATGGCATCGTCACCATCGTCAACCGCTCGGCCGAAACGATGCTGGCCATATCCGCCACCGCCGCACTCGGGCAAAACCTGTCCGCGGTGCTGCCGCATGTCGGCCGCGTCTTCGAGATCGGCCGCAAGTCGGGCAAGCCTGTCCACCGCGAGCAGGTGACCTTCTATCGCGCCGGTACGGAGCGCACCTTCAACGTGCAGATCACGGTCGAGGCCGGCGACGACGGTGCGGAGGAGAAATCCTATGTCGTGACGGTCGATGACATCACCGATCTGGTCCAGGCGCAGCGTTCCTCGGCCTGGGCGGATGTGGCGCGGCGCATCGCCCACGAGATCAAGAACCCGCTGACACCGATCCAGCTATCCGCCGAGCGCATCAAGCGCCGCTACGGCAAGGTCATCACCGAAGACCGCGAGGTTTTCGATCAATGCACCGACACGATCATCAGGCAGGTTGAGGACATCGGTCGCATGGTCGACGAGTTCTCGGCTTTCGCACGCATGCCCAAGCCCGAAATGAAGGCCCTCGATTTGCGCGAGTCGTTGCGCGAAGCCTCGTTCCTCGTCGAAGTGAGCCGCGCCGATATCACCTTCGAGCGCGTGTTCGGCAACGAACCGCTCAAAGGCACCTTCGACAGCCGCCTGATGGCGCAGGCTTTTGGCAATGTTATCAAGAACGCAGCCGAGGCGATTGACGGACTTGATCAAAAAGACCGCTCGCACGGCATAATCCGGATTCAAGCCGGGCGCCAGAATGGCTCGGTTCGCATCGATGTCATCGACAATGGCAAGGGTTTGCCGCGCGAGAATCGACAGCGACTGCTCGAGCCTTACATGACGACACGCGAGAAAGGCACGGGGCTCGGCCTCGCTATCGTCAAGAAGATAGTGGAGGACCATGGCGGTCGGCTCGAACTTCATGACGCGCCGGCGGATTTCCACGACGGGCGAGGCGCGATGATCAGCATCATCCTGCCGCTTGCCGACACTGTGCCGTCGCTCGGCGAAGGCAGGACGGAACACGAAAGACAAACTGAAAAGGTCGGTAATGGCGTCTGACATTCTCATCGTCGATGACGAGGAAGACATCCGCGAACTTGTCGCCGGTATCCTGAGCGACGAAGGTCACGAAACCCGCACGGCATTCGATGCCGACAGCGCCCTGGCGGCGATCGCCGACCGGGCGCCGAGGCTGATTTTCCTTGATATCTGGCTGCAAGGCTCACGTCTGGACGGACTGGCGTTGCTGGACGAGATCAAGACGATGCATCCGAGTCTGCCTGTGGTGATGATCTCGGGCCACGGCAACATCGAGACGGCGGTCTCGGCCATCCGCCGCGGCGCCTATGACTTCATTGAGAAACCGTTCAAGGCCGACAGGCTGATCCTCATCGCCGAACGTGCGATTGAAACGTCGAAACTGAGACGCGAGGTTTCGGATCTCAAGCTGCGCAGCGGCGAAACCTTCGACCTCATCGGCATGTCGTCGGCAATGAGCCAGTTGCGCCAGACCATCGAGCGCGTGGCGCCGACCAACAGCCGCGTCATGATCATCGGCCCGTCCGGGTCGGGCAAGGAACTCGCGGCACGCGCCATCCACACGCTGTCGGCGCGCAAGAGCGCGCCATTTGTCACGCTGAGCGCTGCCAACATCACGCCCGAACGCATGGAGGTCGAGCTGTTCGGCACCGAATCAAACGGTGTCGAACGCAAGGTCGGCGCGCTTGAGGAAGCTCATCGCGGCATTCTCTACATCGACGAAGTGGCCGACATGCCGCGTGAGACGCAAAACAAGATCCTGCGCGTGCTGGTCGAACAACAGTTCGAGCGGGTAGGGGGCACCAAACGGGTCAAGGTCGATGTCCGAATCATCTCGTCGACCGCGCAGAATCTGGAGGCAATGATTGCCGACGGCCGCTTCCGCGAGGATCTCTATCACCGTCTGGCGGTGGTTCCGGTCATGGTGCCGGGACTGGCCGAGCGGCGGGAGGACATCCCATATCTGGTCGACAATTTCATGAAGCAGATCGCCCGCCAGGCCGGCATCCGGCCGCGGCGCATCGGCGACGACGCCCTGGCGGTGCTGCAGGCGCACAACTGGCCAGGCAACGTCCGCCAGTTGCGCAACAATGTCGAGCGGCTGATGATCCTGGCGCGCGGCGACGATATCGATGCACCAATCACCGCCGATCTCTTGCCTGCAGAGATTGGCGATGTCATGCCGCGCACGCCAAACCAATCCGATCAGCACATCATGGCGCTGCCGCTGCGTGAAGCGCGCGAACAGTTCGAGAAGGACTATCTGATAGCCCAGATCAATCGTTTTGGCGGCAACATCTCGAAGACGGCGGAGTTCATCGGCATGGAGCGCTCGGCGCTTCACCGCAAGCTGAAGTCGCTGGGCGTCTGACAGCCAATCCAATCGTGGCTTACGCAATTATCGGTTACGGCGGCGGCGGAATCGCCTAAGAAAGCGCTACAGCGCCGCGCGTCTTTTGGGACGCGCAAAGGACGCTGTAGCATTTTGATTTGCGCATGATCCTTTCCGAAAATCGATTCCGATTTTCGGGGTCATGCGCTGACTTTCTCCAGGGGTGACCCATGCCGCGCATTGCCTATGTGAACGGGCGCTATGTCGCTCACGCCGACGCTTTCGTACATATCGAGGACCGCGGCTATCAGTTCGCCGATGGCGTCTACGAGGTCTGCGAGGTGGCGCGCGGCTTCATCGTCGATATGCCTCGCCATCTCGGGCGGCTGAATCGCTCGCTGACCGAATTGTCGATCGACTGGCCGGTCACGCGGGGCGTGTTGCCGATCATCATGCGTGAGGTGGTCCGCCGCAACCACGTCACCGATGGCCTGGTCTATCTTCAGGTGACGCGCGGCGTGGCCAGCCGTGACTTTGTTTTCCCCGCCGGCACGAAGCCGTCGCTGGTGGTGACCGCCAGGAAAGCCGACCCCGCTGCTGCCGAGAAGAGGGCCGAAAGCGGAATCAAGGTCATCACTGTGCTGGAGAATCGTTGGGACCGGGTCGATATCAAGTCGGTCGGCCTGTTGCCAAATGTGCTCGCCAAGCAGAAGGCCAAGGAAGCCGGCGCCCAGGAAGCTTGGTTCGTCGATGCCGACGGCACGGTCAAGGAAGGTGGATCGTCGAATGCCTGGATCATCACCAGGGATGGCGTGCTGGTGACGCGTCCGGCCGAGCACGGCATCCTGCGCGGCATCACGCGCACCACGCTGTTCGAAGTGGCCGCCAAGCTCGGCCTGAAGATCGAGGAACGGGGCTTTTCGGTCGCTGAAGCCAAGGCCGCGCGCGAGGTTTTCATCAGCTCCGCGACCACAATCGCCATGCCGATCGTGGCGATCGACGGTGCTCCCGTCGCCAACGGCCATCCGGGCTCCATAACACTTTCCTTGCGGCACGCCTTTTTTGACGTTGCGGAAAAAAGTCCAGCCTGATAACCGCACAGGTGGAATGAACATCAATATATCTCGTTCTGCTTGTCGTTATTGACGGCAAGACGGTGTTTGCGCGCTTGACATGTGCCAGGTAATTTGGCGCATTGGCCTGCAAACCGAAGGGGATCGGCGAAAGACAAGAACAATGGCGGAACGATCGCAAAATCTTCAGGACCTGTTCCTGAATTCAGTTCGCAAAAGCAAAAACCCACTCACCATCTTTCTCATCAACGGTGTGAAGCTGACCGGTGTGGTCACTTCGTTCGACAATTTCTGCGTTCTGCTGCGTCGAGACGGCCATTCCCAGCTCGTCTACAAGCACGCCATTTCCACGATCATGCCGAGCCAGCCGGTTCAGATGTTCGATGGTGAGGAAAGCCAGGGCGCCTGATTGGCACGTAAGAAAGACGCGGACCGCAGCGTTCGCGAAAAACCAGCATATCAGCCGGGGCCGGAAGCCGAAGGCCCGACCCGGGCCGTGGTCATCGTGCCCGTGCTTACCCGCCAGCAGCGTGGCGACGACGACACGAATCGTCCGCGCCTGACGCGCTCCGCCGAGGCCCGCCACGACGAAGCGGTTGGCCTTGCCCAAGCCATTGATCTCGACCCAATCCATACCGCGGTGGTGACGGTCAACGATCCGCGGCCCGCAACCTTGCTCGGCAGCGGCAAGGTTGCGGAGTTCGCCGAGATCGTCAAAGAGGGCCATGCCGAACTGGTCATTGTCGACCATCCGCTGACGCCGGTGCAGCAGCGCAATCTGGAAAAGGAATTGAACGCCAAGGTGCTGGATCGCACCGGGCTCATCCTGGAGATTTTCGGCGAGCGCGCGCGGACCAAGGAAGGCACGCTGCAGGTCGATCTTGCGCACCTCAACTATCAGAAGGGCCGGCTCGTGCGAAGCTGGACCCACCTCGAGCGCCAGCGCGGCGGCGCCGGTTTCCTCGGCGGCCCTGGCGAAACGCAGATCGAGTCGGACCGCCGTGTCCTGCAGGACAAGATCAACAAGCTGAAGCACGAGCTGGAAACCGTGCGGCGCACCCGTGACCTGCACCGCGCCAAGCGCAAGAAGGTGCCGTTCCCGGTGGTGGCGATCGTCGGCTATACCAACGCCGGCAAGTCGACGCTGTTCAATAGGCTGACCGGAGCAGGGGTGCTGGCCGAGGACATGCTGTTTGCCACGCTCGACCCGACACTGCGTCGGGTGCGACTGCCGCACGGCACGCCGGTCATCCTTTCGGACACGGTCGGTTTCATTTCGGATCTGCCGACGCATCTGATTGCAGCCTTCCGGGCAACGCTGGAAGAGGTGGTCGAGGCCGATCTCGTCATCCATCTGCGCGATATTTCGGACCCCGACACGGCCGCCCAGGCCGAGGATGTCGAGCGCATCCTCGCCGATCTCGGCGTCGATGCCAGCGACACCAAGCGCGTCATCGAAGTGTGGAACAAGATCGACCGGCTCGATGAAGGCAACCGGGCGCGATTGCTCGCCGACGGCATCGACGGCAACAAGGCGCCGCCGATCGCCATATCGGCCGCCACCGGCGAGGGCATCGATGTGCTGAAGGCGATCATCGAGACAAGAGTGTCAGGCGAACTGGAAACGCTGACCGTCACGCTCAAGCCTGAGCAGCTCGGGCTCGTCGACTGGCTCTACCGCAATGGCGACGTCGTCTCGCGCACCGACAATGAAGATGGCGGCGTGACCGTGTCGCTCAAAGCGACGCAAACCGCGCACGAAGAGATAGAAAGCCGATTGCGTCGTAAAAACAACGGATAATTTCTGTTACTTCGCGCCTTTGGCCTGCTGCCAAAGCGCCTCCATCTCGTCGAGCGTCGCCTTTTCCAGGGTGTTTCCGGACGCTTCCAGCGCTTGCTCGACATAGCGGAACCGCGACCGGAATTTCTCGTTGGTGCCGCTGAGCGCCGCTTCGGAATCGACCTTGAGATGACGCCCGAGATTGACGACGGCAAACAGCATGTCGCCGAACTCGTCCTTGATCGACGCCGTATCGCCCTTGGCAAGGGCCTGGCGCAACTCGCCGATTTCTTCCTCGATCTTGTCGAGGATCGGCGTGGCCTCGCTCCAGTCGAAGCCGACGCGGGCCGCTTTTTCCTGCAGCTTGAGCGCCCGGGTCAAAGCGGGCAGGGCGACCGGTACGCTGTCCAGAAAACCCTTGCCATGATCCTCAGGATCGTGCCCGCGGGCGAGGCGGGCGTTTCGCTTTTCCGCCTTTTCCTCGGCCTTGATCTTCTCCCACATGCCCTTGGCCATGCCGGCGCTGCGCGCCTTCTCGTCGCCGAAGACATGCGGATGGCGGCGGATCATTTTTGTGGTGATGGCCTGGACCACGTCGCCAAAGGCGAATTCACCGGCCTCCTCGGCCATCTGCGCATGGTAGACGACCTGCAGCAGCAGATCGCCGAGCTCGTCACGCAGATCGCCCAGGTCGCCGCGCGCGATCGCATCCGCCACCTCGTAGGCTTCTTCGATCGTGTAGGGCGCGATGGTCGAGAAATCCTGCTCGATATCCCACGGGCAGCCGGTTTCCGGCGCCCGCAGCGCCGCCATGATTTCGATCAGCCGGGAAATGTCTTTCGAGGGTTTCATCTGTCGAATGCTATCGTGCACCGATCACTCGGCAAATGCTGTCAGCCGGCAAGGGCGCATTGTCCACAGTTGCGCGGGCCATGATCCCGAAAAGTGGAAGCCGGCTTTCGGAAAAGATCATGGTCAAGCAAAGTGTTCAGTCGAGCACGGAGACGATCGCCTTGGCGAGAGCGTCCATCCCGTCCTCCGGCAGGCCAGCGACGTTGATGCGGCTGTCGCCGACCATATAGACGCCGTGCTCGGCGCGCAGCCGCTCGACCTGCGCTTCGGACAGGCCAAGCCGGGAAAACATGCCACGATGGCTGGCGACGAAATCGAAGCGGTCGGAATTGGACTGCCGCCGCAGCGCTTCGGCGAACCGCACCCGAAGCCGCAGCATACGCAGGCGCATCTCCTCGAGCTCAGCTTCCCAGCCGGCGCGCAGCGTGGCGTCTTCGAGCACGATGCGCACCGCGGCCGCGCCGTGGTCAGGCGGCATCGAGTACATGGCGCGGGCGGCCGACAGCATCTGGCTCATTGCCACATCCGCCTGCGCGCTGTCTTTGGCCAGGATCATCGCCGCGCCGACACGGTCACGATACACGGCAAAGTTCTTCGAGCAGCTCGAGGCAACGACCATTTCCGGGACTTTTGCCGCCAGCAGGCGCAAGCCAACGGCGTCAGCGTCGAGGCCTTCGCCAAAGCCCTGATAGGCAATGTCGACAAAAGGCAGCAGGCCGCGCTCGACGACGAGGTCGGCTATTTCAGCCCACTGCGCGGTGTCCAGATTGGCGCCTGTCGGATTGTGGCAGCAACCATGCAGCAGCACCACGTCGCCGCTCTTGGCGGTCGCCAGCGCACTTATCATGTCCGCGAAGCGAACAGCACCTGAGGCGGCGTCGAAATAGGGATATTCGCGTATCTGCAGGCCGGCGGCTCGCATCACCGGCATGTGGTTCGGCCAGGTTGGGTCCGACAGCCAGATCGTCGCGTCCGATCGCGTCCTCTTGAGCAGCTCAGCCACCAGTCGCAGCGCGCCCGAGCCGCCGGGCGCCTGCGCCGCACGGATGCGCGTCAGCTCGGCCGTAGGGCCAAAGACCAGCTTCGCCATCGCCGTGTTGAAGCCGGTATCTCCGGCAAGGCCGAGATAGGTCTTGGTATCCTGGCCCTGCAGCAGTCGCTTTTCGGCTTCGCGCACGGCGCGCATCACCGGCGTCTTGCCATCGCGATCCTTGTAGACGCCAACGCCGAGGTCGACCTTGCCGGGGCGGGGATCGGCGCGAAAGAGGCCGATCAAGGCGAGGATCTTGTCGGCTGGGGCAGGCTGGAGGTCTTCAAACATCGGCGCGGTTCCGTTGGCGGCGGAGTGATACGCAAATCGGCCGTGCTGCGCCAGCGGTTTCATTTGCACCAAGCTGAAAACCGCCAAACCGGGAGACAAGCCTCGATTGGCACGGCTCATCGTACTCGTCATTTCCACGACACGGCGAGGAGGACGCAGCAGGCAAATGTGGCTTTCCGCATGTCAGTTGGTCGACGCCGTTCTATGACGCCAGCTTGAGGGCGGCCGACGGCAAGGCGGCGACAGGTTGCTGTTTCTTGCCGCCCCAACCGATCCGCGGCAACCATTCGAGGTAATAGGCGAAGCCGAATTGCAGCGCGATGCCTGTCGAGATCAGGATTGCGTCGTAGAGGAGCCCGCCTGGGCTGACGACCTTCATGACCTGCGCGATCATGGCGAAGATCGTTCCGGCGATGAAGACCGGCAGCGAATGCTTACCAAGAACCGCGAGCGGGTGTCCGGGCCTGGTCCTCGCCAGGTTGGAAAGCGCCGGGATTGCCACGATCAGATAGGCGATCGCCAAAATGTGCATGAGGCGCGACAGCGACAGGAACGTCTTGTCGAAGCCGGTCAGCACGGTAGGCAGGCCGGAGGCCGTCTCGATGCCCCACAGCGGCAGCCGCACCCAAATCAGCGCACCGACCAGATACCCGACAGCCGCGCTCGCCATCATCCAGTTGAAGCGGATTTCGCCGCCGCGCTTGACATGCAGCATGCCGGCGATCCCGATGACGAAAAGAAACTGCCAGGAGAGCGGGTTCAGGAACCAGAAGCCGTCGCCGGGAAAATTCGAAGGCGCGATCTGAAAAATTCCGACGATGAGCCAGAGGAGAGCGGACGCAGCAAGCATAAGGCGCAGGCTGAAAGTGCCGATCCACAAGAAAAGCGGCATCATCAGAAGTACGACGGCATACATGGAAAGAATATTGTTATAGCCGATCTGATGCCCGAGCGCCGCGATGCCGAGCAGCGCTTCCGGCGTGTCCTCGATGATCATCTGGATGTTGATCAGCTTCAAAAGATCGGGCCGCGAGAAATGCAATGCAGCCGCCGAGAAGATCGCCAGCGTCGCGACAGTGGTCATGACGTGGGTGACGTAGAGGACACCGGCACGCCGCCAGGCCTTCAGGGTGATGAGCAACCGGTTCCCCGGCTGGAACTTCAGTCCGTAGGCGAGCCCAACGGCAATCCCGGAAATCAGCACGAAGGCTTCGGCCGAATCGGAAAAGCCGAAATTCTTGTGCGTGAAATACTCGAAGATCGTCCCCGGCACATGGTTGACGAAGATCGTCAGCAGCGCTAGCGCGCGGAAGACATCAATGCGGGTATCCCGCTGGGTTGGCACATTGCTTGTCATGTCGGGTCGATAATTCGTTGAACAAAAGCGGGCCCAAAGGGCCGTCGGCGAAGGGAAGATTCGGCGGTGAATGTTTCCTGCCTATAACTCGCAAGTGCCCCGAAAAAGATGACAGCTTGGCGATTTTTCGCGTCACAAATTAATTCAGGGATAAACATCGAAATCCCGGTGGCGCTAAAACCGCGCGGCGAATTGTGTCGGCTGAGGGATCGTTCGCGGACAAACAAGCCGTACGCGCGATGGTGGCGTTGTACCGGTGATGCCTGACCTTCCCGGATCGCAAAAAAACTCAAAGAGCGGGATTAAAACCTGCCATGCTCCGTAAACAGGACATGAGAGGGTCGATGCCACGCTTCGATATTATAGGACAGCTTGGTTCCCTGCGGCGCTACGCGCGTTCGCTGGCGCGCGACAGCGCAGAAGCAGAGGATCTGGTGCATGACGCGCTGGTGCGTGCATATGAGAGGCGCAGCACCTTCCGCTCCGGCGGGAACCTGCGCGCATGGCTGCTGTCGATCGTCCACAATGCTTTCATTGACGGTTTGCGGTCCCGCAAGTCTGAAGCGGTGCGCGTCGAGCAGGCCGGATATCTTGTCGACGCCAGCGTGCAGGCTCCCCAGGAGCATTCCGTCCGCCTGGCACAGGTGCGCGAAGCTTTTTTCAAATTGCCGGATGAGCAGCGTTCGGCGCTGCATCTCGTCGCCATCGAGGGACTTACCTACAGCCAGGCGGCCGAGGCCAGCGGCGTACCGCTGGGAACGCTGATGTCGCGCATCGGCAGGGCGCGCGCGGCGCTCCGCGAGATGGAGGACAAATTGCCGGCACGTGCGAAAAACCACCTCAAGATCGTGGGAGGCCCGTGATGTCTGTGATGAGCGAACTGCGCGACCCGGTGACCGATGCCGACCTCGACGCCTATGTCGACGACCAACTGGACGTTGCCCGCCGCATCGAGGTCGAGGCGTTTCTTTCCGCCCGTCCGGAGGCGGCCGCTCGCGTGATGTCCGACCTCAGGACGCGCGACGAACTGCGCGTGGCGCTTGCCGGATCCAGGGGCATGGCGCGGCCGGCAACGGCCGATGCGGCACGGCGGCTGGAGCGGGGACTGGCCCGGGGGCGCGCCTTACGCACGTTGCAGCGGGCTGCGGCGGTCGCGGTCTTGGTGGCTGCTGGCTGGTTGGCGAACGGGATCGTCGGGCCGATATCGGTGACGAAAGTCGTCGCCTCGACCCAGCCGCCTGTCTATCTGGAGGAGGCGATCCGGGCACACAGGACGACGATTATGCGCGAAGCCATGTCATCCCAGCCCGAAGCGCCGAACTACGATGCGGACGAAATCCGCGCCGCCACGGCGATCGTCATGCCGTCGCTGCCGAAGGACTGGAAGGTGCGTGACGTGCAGATCTATCCGTCGCAGTTCGGCCCGAGCGTCGAGATGGCCGTCGAAACAAGGGACCTGGGGCTGGTCTCGCTGTTCGCGATCAGGCCCGGAACGTTCGACGTGGTCCAGCCGACCGTCGCCCCCTCGGGCGAAATTTCCTCGGCCTATTTCCAGATCGGCGAAGTTGCTTACGCAGTCGTCGCCCGAAGCGGTGTCCGCGATCTCGATCGCACCGCAGAAACGCTCGCCAACACGCTTTACTGACCCTCACAAAGGAGAACCGGCATGAACACCCCCAATCTAGGATACCGCACCGGCGTCGGAGCCCAAACCGGCGCCGTCTACGACGAAGGCCTGCGCCAGCACATGCTGCGCGTCTACAATTATATGGGCGTTGGCCTCGTCGTTACCGGCGTGATCGCCTTCGTGGTGGCTTCCACGCCAGCCCTCTACGTGCCGATCTTTTCCAGCCCGTTGAAGTGGGTGGTGATGCTGGCACCGCTCGCCTTCGTGCTGCTGTTCTCGTTCCGAATACAGACGATGTCCGCGGCCGGCGCTCAGGCGATGTTCTGGGCATTCTGTGCGGTCATGGGCCTGTCGCTGGCGTCCGTGTTCCTGGTGTTCACCGGGACCAGCATCGCGCGCACCTTTTTCATCGCCGCCACCATGTTTGGCGCGACCAGCCTTTACGGCTACACGACCAAACGCGACCTGACCCAGTTCTCGTCCTTCCTGATCATGGGCCTGATCGGCGTGGTGATCGCCAGCATCGTCAACATCTTCCTCGGCTCGACCGCGCTCCAGTTCGCCATCTCAGTGATCGGCATCGCCGTCTTCATCGGTCTCACCGCCTGGGATACCCAGACGATCAAGGAGCAGTTTGCGGAAAACTTCGGTGCGGAATCGCAGCAGAAGCTCGCCGTCTTCGGTGCATTCTCGCTCTATCTGAACTTCATCAACATCTTCCAGCTGCTGCTAAACTTCACCGGCGAGCGCGAATAGCCGCGTCAAATCAATGCATGTCGCGGCAGCGGTTTTGGAGCCGCGACATGCATAAAACAGGGACTTAGAGTGCGTCGCGAGAATCTCCTGGACGGCGCGCCTGGATAACCGGAGTTGCTTCCCATGGACAGGAACGACCAGCAGGCGATCGGGAATCTTTTCGAGAAACTTGCAAACGTCGAGCGACAGACGCCGCCGCGCGATGCCGAAGCGGAACGCTTCATCAACGACCAAATTGGCCGGCAGCCCGGCGCGCCATACTACATGGCGCAAACGATCGTCGTGCAGGAGCAGGCCTTGAACGCGGCACAGTCCCGCATCGAGGAACTGGAACAGGCACAGCAGTCTGCCGGCGGCGGATTGCTTGGCGGCCTCTTCGGCTCGGGTTCGGTCCCGCGGGTCGGGCGCACCGCTGCCGCTGCGCCGCGGGAGCCGCTTTCTGGCAATGATCAACAAAGGGCAGGCGGCGGGTTCCTCGCCGGAGCCGCGCAGACTGCGATGGGCGTGGCTGGCGGTGTGCTTCTAGGCAACGCCATCGCCGGCATGTTTGGCGGAAGCGAAGCGCAGGCAACCGAGCCGGCGGCGTCACAGGCAGAGGAGGGCGGTGCCGACCAGGCAGACGATGCCGGCTCCGACGGCGGCGGCGACTTTGGCGATATTGAATTTTGACACGAATGGAAAGCGCGGAGGGCGGTTTGACCAGGAAATCGGCCTTCGCGAGAGTCTACGGTGTCGTAGCAAATACTGCTCAGCAATTCCCGGCGTTGTTCCTTAGAACCCGGCATCGACCTTAGCGAAGGGCAGGGTGCGCATATCAGACGTTCATTAGATCACGCCGAGAGCTTCAACGATCTCGGAAACAGTCGCTATTTTGGCTATCTTGCCGTTCATGTAATCCAGGGAGACGCGCGCGTGCTCTGCGTCGTAGGAGCCGACGCATTCCTTGGCCAAGACTACCCGGAAATCTCGTTGATAGGCGTCTACCGCAGCCATGCGGATGCAGGCGTGCGTATTGACGCCGCATATAACCAGTTCACCAACGCCAAATTCAGCCAGTAGCTCGTCAAGTCCCGTCTTGAAGAACGCGCTGTAGCGCTTCTTGACTATCGTCGCATCGCTTGGCTGCCAATCGAGCCCCGCGTGAAGCTGGGCGCCTCTCGTGCCCTGAATCGTAACGGCGATGCGTTTATCGCGCATCTCAAGAAATGCGTCGCTGAGATCCGAACGGAACTCCTGCCGCACCCAGATCACCGGGAGCTGTAAGCTTCTGAAAGCGGCCACCAACCGGTTGGTATTCTGAATCAGCCGATCGGCTTTATCTGCTTCCCACGGATCGAGATACTCATTCAGCAGGTCGATGATGAGCAGGGCAGCGTTTGGTCATCGTCGAGCTATATGAAGCGCTGAATGCAGATTTGTGACGGGACGTATCTCTCTTGGTAAGGTTGTCAAGGCGATTTAGAGACGCGACAATGACGAGCCTTCTGGCATCCGCCCGACCGGCGTCGGGCGGATGGAACCTTGTCGGGCCATTATGCTACGAGAAGAAGCTGGGGTTCAAATCTGCCGGACGATGGTGCCGATCACATTGACGAGAAGGCGCGCGGCGGTCAGGGCCGACAGGCCGTCAATATCGGCCGGAGGATAGAGCTCGACAAGGTCGAATCCTGCGATCCTGGCCCGCTTGCCGAGGCCCGCGATCAGGTCGATCACTTGCGTATAGGTGAGGCCGCCGGGCGTACGCCCCGCCACGCCCGGCATGATGCCGGGATCGAGGCCGTCGCAGTCGAGGGTGACGACGATCCGCGCTCCTTCCGGAATATGCCGGAGAGCGGCTTCGACGCCCTGGGCGTGAACTTCGCGGGCGGTCACGAAGCGGCTGCCATAGTGCCGCGCCGCTTCGATTTCGCTGAGGCGTGCGCTGCCGACGCCACGGATGCCGACCTGCACGATGCCGGCAATATGCGGCATCTCGCTCGCCCGGCGCATCGGGTTCGAATAGCCGTAGCGTTCGCCATGCAACTCGTCGCGCCAGTCGATATGGGCGTCGATCTGCAGTATCCAGACCGGCCCGTGATCCGCAAAGCCGGCGAGGAAGGGAATGGGCACGGAATCGTCGCCACCGAGCAGGATCGGTATGGCCGGCAATGCCAGGACCTCACGCGTCTTCGCCTCGATCCGCGCCCGGTTACCGGCATTGTCATGCATGGTGGTCGGGATGTCGCCGGCGTCGATGCAGCAGACCGGCTTGCCGTCGAACAGCGGGCCGCCAAGATCGAAATCCCAGTGCTCGACGAGCTCGGTATCTATCTGACTCGCAGCGCGGATGGCGTCGGCGGCCAAGGCATAGCCGTTGCTGTCCTTGCCGGGATAGGTGCTGCCGTGACCGGCTCCGAAGATCACCGCACGGGGCATGCGGCCATCGGCGAGGCGATCGGGAAAGCCGAGAAAAGGAGGCGAGGCGGTCATTTTTTGATGGTCTTGATGATGTTTAGCTGAAATTTCGGCGTCGAGGGTGTGGGATGGGGTCGTTTGCGGTAGGGGGCGAAATCCTACGCTAAGGCCTTAAGGTCGCAAGACTAATACAAAGTGCGCCAATCGACGCAGAAATCAGAAAGTTTTTCGTCGGTTCAAGCTGGGATTTCCACCCATCCGGAAGTCGCATAAGATAGATTATGGAACTGAGATGCGGTTTTGATTGCGTGCTTTCGACCCAACCGCAGTTCCTTGTTCCCTAAGCGGAACTGCGGTTGGTAGCGTTGCGTCTCCTGGGACGCACACAGGTCCTACGCCGCTTGCGGCACGCAGGCCTCGCAGATCGCCGCGATGTGCCGGTGGTCGGTGCCGCAGCAGCCGCCCAGGATGCGCATGGTCGGAAACGAAGCTGTCAGCCTGCTGTAGCGCCGCCCGAGATCGTCCGGGTCGCCCGCGTCGAGCGTTTCCGATTCGTCCAGTTCGGCATGGCTTTTAGCCGAAGCGTTCGCCTTTACGCCATAGACGCGATCGAGCCAGCGCTCGCCCTTTTTCAGCGCCTGCATGAAATGCGTCGGATGGGCGCAGTTGATCATATAGTAGGCCGGCGCACCGTCTGTCGCGTCGTCGACCCTGTCAATCGCCTCGCCGAGCGCCATCCCGGTCACCAGCCTCCCGTCCGTCTCCACGGTGAACGAGATCATGCACGGCATGGCATGCGTCTTGGCTGCCCGCGCCACGCCGATTGCCTCGTTGAAATTGGTGAGCGTATAGGCTGCCACCATGTCAGCCTCGGTCCGCGCGAAACTCTCGATTTGCGCCGCGTGATAGGCTTCCGCCTCGTTGGCGTCCATCTTGCCGGCTTTGTAGCCGTCGCCGCGCGGTCCGATCGCGCCGCTGATGACGCAGGCCGTTTCGGCGGTCTCGAACTCCTTGCGCAGGTCGAGAAGAAGCTCGATCGAGGCCTCGTTGACGGCGCGTAGCGCTTCCGGCCCGTAGCCGAGCAAGGTTCCCCAATCGGGGTTGGCTCGCCACGTCGGCGTGTCGAGGATGAAGCCGGTCCCGCCTCTGCGCGCAATGGTCAGATAGCGGACGTAATATTCCTTGAGCTTCTGCCGGCCTTCAGGCGTTGCCATCAGCGTGAATGACGCAAAGTGCGGAAGGTCGAGGCCTTCGTGAAAGATGAGAGTCGTTTCCATGCCGCCATCGCTGAGGAATGTTCTGTTGGCGAGTTGCGGCAGATTCTGGCGGTACTTGGCCATGTTTGTCTCCAGTGGTAAGATAACACCGTGCCGCCCTGGTGGCGGCCGGTTCGGAATAGCCAAGTTTTAGCAGCACGTGCCGCCGGCGCGGTAGAAGGCTTGTGGTCCGGTACTCCACCGAAGCGGAAACCGCAGCAATTACAGACGGATAGCCGCACTGGGCCGGCTTTGTTGCTATCATTGCCGATTTGGCTGGGGTGAAAACCATACCGCCGGTACAGTAAATTTGAGGGCATTCGGTCATGCGCAAGGGTGCGGAAACGCGCGAACGCATTCTGGAGATCGCCGAGGCCTCGGTGCTCGCCAAGGGGTTCGGCGCGACGTCCATCGAGGAGGTGATCGCCGAAGCCGGCATCACCAAGAGCGGCTTCTTCTATCATTTCAAGGACAAGAACGAACTCGCCCGCGCCTTGATGCTGCGCTACGTCGAGGAGAACGACCGCATCTTCGATGATGTGTTTCGCCGCGGCCGGCAGTTGTCCGATGATCCGTTGCAGTCGTTCCTGATCACGCTCAAGCTGCTTGCCGAGCTGATGGGTGATCTGCCGAACGGCCACCCAGGCTGCCTGATCGCGACGTTCACCTATCAGGAGCGCCTCTTCGATCGCAACGTTCGCGACATCGCCTCCGACGCCGTACGCTCCTGGAACGGGCGGTTTCGCGATGCGCTGAACGAGATCGCGACCGTTTATCCTGCCCGCAAAGGCATGGATCTCGACGACGTGGCCATCATGTTCTCCTGTGTTATCGATGGCGGCATCATCATGTCGCGGGGGCTCGGCGACCCCCGTGTCCTCGAACGCCAGATCCTCGCCTTCCGAAGCATCGTACAGTTGCTGTTCGCGCCGGCTGCGCCCGACATCATACTGCCGCCCGCGCCCACCGCCATCGCCGCCGAATAGGGTCCGGCGTTCGATTCAGACTGCCAGCGTCGCTACGACAGCCTGCGCTGCCTTGATCATTTGCGTGCGGCTCGGCGGCGAACACCGCGTCGTGCGCGCCGGCCGCTGCCCATATGCGGTCGAAACCGAGCAGCGTTTCGTCGGCGAACGCCGGGATCGCAATCAGATGGCCGATCGGCGCGACACCGCCGATGGCAAAGCCTGTCTCGTCGCGGATCTGCCGCGGGTCGGCGCGCTTCAGCGGCTCGCCGGTCAGTGCGGCAGCCTTGGCTAGATCGAGCTGGTTGGAGCCGGAAACCAGGAAGAGAAACAGCTTTCCGCTAGCTTCTCCTTGGAAAACCAACGATTTGACGATCTGTGCAACGGTGCAGCCGCGTTGCGCGGCGGCTTCCTCGGCGGTGCGTGTCGAGGCACCCATGCGTCTGATCTCGATGTCGAGACCAGAATCGGCCGCTGCCTTGGTCACACGATCAATGCTGCCAGCCATGAAGAACCGAACCTATCATGCTGATTCAAGAGGGATTTCGATCGTCATACCATCATGAGCAGGTTCAACGTTGGCCGGCGTCTCGGCCATTACCGTGGCGTAGTCGAGCGGCACATGCATATGCGTCAGCACGGCCTTTTTCGGCGCCAGTTTTTCGATCCAGTCGAGTGCCTGACCGAGCGAAAGATGGCTCGGATGCGTCCTGTATTGCAGCGCGTCGATGACCAGCATGTCCAGACCGCGCAGCCGTTCGGCCGTGGCGTCGGGGAAATCACTGATATCGGGGCAATAGGCGAGCCCGCCGATGCGAAAACCAAGCGATATGATGTCGCCGTGGATCTGTGGCAGCGGCTCGAGGGTGAGGGCACCCCCCTCGCCTTCGATCACCACCGGCCTGGCGTGGTCGATGATATGGGGCTCGACGATGGGCGGATAGGAACTGCCTAGCGGTGTTTCGAAACAATAGCCGAACGCTTCCTGTAACCGCAGCATCGTGGGCTGGTCGGCGTGGACATCGATCAGATGACGCTGCTCGAGCACGAAGCCGCGCAAATCGTCGATCCCGTGGATATGGTCGGCATGCGGATGCGTATAGACGACCGCATCGATGCGCCTGACCGATGCCAGCAGCATCTGCTCGCGGAAATCCGGCCCGGTGTCGATGACGACTGTGGTCCTGTCGCCGTTTGCCGTAATCCGCTCGACGAGCGCTGCGGTGCGCAAGCGCCGGTTCTTCGGATTGGCCGGATCGCAGTTGCCCCAGTCACCGGTGATGCGCGGCGTGCCCGGCGATGAGCCGCAGCCGAGAATGGTGAGGCGCAGCCGGTCGCTCATGCGTCAGGTGCTCAGCGCGATTGGGCGCGGCATCTTCTTGAACAGCCGGAAGAAATTGTCCGTGGTGACGGCGGCGATCTCCGCCTCGCTGACGCCGATTGTTTCGGCCAGCACCTTGGCTGTATGCGCGACATAGGCAGGCTCGTTGCGCTTGCCGCGAAACGGTATCGGCGCGAGGTATGGCGCGTCGGTTTCGACCAGCAGGCGATCATGTGGCACATCGGCGGCGATGGCGCGCAGCTCGGCCGAATTCTTGAAGGTCAGGATGCCGGAAAACGAAACGTAGCCGCCGAGCGCCACGCCGACTTCGGCCAACCTACGCCCTGACGAAAAACAATGCAGGATGAAGGGGAAGGCGCCCTTCCCTGTTTCGTCCTCGAGGATATCAGCCATGTCGCCGTCGGCATCGCGCGCATGGATGACCAGCGGCAGGCCCGTTTGACGCGCGGCGGCAATATGGATGCGAAAGCCCTGCGCCTGCGCATCGCGCGGCGCATGGTCGTAGAAGTAATCGAGCCCGGCCTCGCCGATCGCCACCACTTTGCGATGAGCGGACAGCCGGACAAGCTCCTCGACAGTCACGTCCAGCTCCTCGGCGGCATTGTGCGGATGGGTGCCGACCGAGCAATAGACTTCGTCGAAAGATTCAGCGATCTCAAGAACTTGTTGGAGCCGCCTCACACGCGTCGAGATCGTCACCATGCGACCAATTCCGGCGGCTAAGGCGCGGGCGACGACGCCCGCCCGCTCCTCTGCGAAGTCCGGAAAATCGAGATGGCAGTGACTGTCGACCAACATCAGATGTTCGCGTCCGGCTGCTCGACATAGCGTGGAAAAACCGGTTCTGGCGCCGGCAGAGCCGTGCCAGGCACCAACGCATGACCTTCGGCGATGTGCGCGAAATCGCGGCTGTCCGCCGGCACGGCCAGCAGGTCGAGCAGCTTCGCCGCCGAGGTCGGGACGACGGGCTGGCAAAGGATCGCGACGCGTCGGATCACCTCGGCCGTCGTCCACAGCACCGTTTCCATGCGCACGGGATCGGTCTTCTTCAGAGCCCACGGCTCCTGCCCGGCGAAATAGCGGTTGGCTTCGGCCACCACGCCAAAGATCGCCGCCAGAGCAAGATGGATGCCCTGCTCGGCCATCGTTTTGCGTGCCGTGACAAGGGCGGCACTTGCCTGATCGAGGATCGCGTTGTCGGCATCGCTCAGTTCGCCGCGCTTCGGCACCACGCCGCCGCAGTTCTTGGCGATCATCGACAGCGAGCGCTGCGCCAGATTGCCGAGATCATTGGCGAGGTCGGCATTGGTGCGGTTGACGATGGCCTCGTGGCTGTAGCTGCCGTCCTGGCCGAACGGCACCTCGCGCATGAAGAAATAGCGTACCTGATCGAGACCGTAATGCTCGATCATCGCAAACGGGTCGACGACATTGCCGACCGACTTCGACATCTTCTCGCCGCGGTTGAACAGAAAGCCATGCGCGTATACGCGCTTCGGCAGTTCGATCCCTGCCGACAGCAGGAAGGCCGGCCAGTAGACGGCATGGAAGCGGACGATGTCCTTGCCGATGACGTGGACGTTCGCCGGCCAGAAGGACCATCTGTCATCGGCCGCATCCGGATAACCGGCAGCCGTGATGTAGTTGGTCAGTGCATCGACCCAGACATACATCACATGCTTGTCGTCGCCCGGCACCGGCACGCCCCATTTGAACGTGGTGCGCGAGATCGACAGGTCCTTCAGCCCGGATTTGACGAAGCTGACGATTTCGTTGCGCCGCTCCGCCGGTCCGACAAATTCGGGGCTGCTCTCATAGAGCGCGAGCAACCTGTCCTGATAGGCGGAAAGGCGGAAGAAATAGCTCTCTTCCTCGGTCCATTCGACGGGCGAGCCGAGCGGTTCGCGACGCACGCCGTCGTCGCCGACCTTGGTTTCGGCCTCGTCGAAATAGGCTTCCTGCCGCACCGAATACCAGCCGCTATAGCGGTCGAGGTAAATGTCGCCATTTTCCGCCATGCGTGTCCAGATCGCCTGGCAGGCCTTGTAGTGGCGCTCCTCAGTGGTGCGGATGAAAACATCATTCGAACAGCCGGTCGCTTCAAGCATCGAGCGGAAGATCGCCGAATTGCGATCGGCAAGCGCTTTCGGCGTCAGGCCTTCGGCGTCCGCCGTCTGCTGCATCTTCAAACCGTGCTCGTCGGTCCCCGAGACGAAGAAGACGTCCTTGCCGTCGAGTCGCTGGAAGCGGGCAAGCGTATCGCTGGCGATGACATTGTAGGCATGACCGATATGCGGCTTGCCGTTCGGATAGAAAATCGGCGTCGTGAGGTAGTATTTTTCGCGTGCCATGGATGAGCCGTCATGAATGTCTGAATGAAAGATGCCGGTGAGATATCGCATCGAAACGGCGATTGCCATCCCGATGGGCCGTCACATTCGCATTGCAGAATTCAGGCGGTCGATCATGGTCAAGGCGTGCTGCTTCTTGTCGAGATTGTAGGTGTCGGTCTCAGATATAGCGTTCAAAGCCTCGTGCCAAGTATCCGACAGCGTTTTGGCCCGCGCCAGATCGCCCGCCAGCGCGGCCTGGCTTGCACCGGTCGAGAGCAGGTCGAGCGCACGGCGATTGAAGATATCGAACTGGATCGCCTGGTCGCGACCGGCGACCGCCTCCGCGAGGCGATAGGCGCCGGCAACATCGCTCTTTCCCGCTGTCGCCAGGGCGTCGAGCGTTTCGGCGATTTCCAGCCCGCCATACTGCGTCAACAGGATTGCGGTGCGTGCGCTGCCCCCTGCCCGCTTGGCCAGTGCTGCGCGCGCCGCGGGATCGTCCGGCGGCGGTGGTTCGACGCTCTCCAGAACCGTCATCAGGCTCTCGGCATCGAGCGGCGTCAGCCGCACCATCTGGCAGCGCGAGCGGATCGTCGGCAGCAAGCTGCCCGGCGCATGGACGATCAGGATGAACAGTGTGCGTGCCGGTGGTTCTTCAAGATTCTTCAACAAAGCGTTGGCCGCATTGGTATTCATGTCGTCGGCCGGATCGACGATCACCACCCGGTAGCTGCCGTCATGCGAGGTCAGCGACAGGAAGCGGCTGACCTTGCGGATCTCGTCGACGGTGACGACCGTCTTAAAGCTCTTCGTCTTGTCGTTCGGCGGGCGGGTCAGATGCAGCACCGAAGGGTGCGCGCCGGTGGCGATCTGGCGAAACAGCGATGACGCCGGATCGGGAACGGCGAGAACGTCCGGCGCCTGTTCGAACGCCGGATGCTTTAATAGATGATGCGCCAGATGGAAGGCGAGCGTCGCCTTGCCGATGCCGACCGGTCCGACAAAGATCAGCGCATGCGGCAGCTTCCCGGAGCGATAGGCTGACGCCAGCATGTTCGCCGCCTGGCCATGCCCGACCAGACGCGGCGTCTCGGATGGCTCCGGTACGCCGTCCAGCGTGTCGTGCTGTTCTGGTGCGATCCGTTCGAAAATCATCCCGGCGCCTGCTTCCTGTGCGCCGGCGTCATCGTCTCCAGGGCCGCGAATACGGCGGCGGTGACGACGTTCTCCACCGTGTCGGGGTCGGCAGACGCGTCGACGACGATGCACCGCTCGGGTTCTGCCGCGGCGATTGCCAGAAAGGCTTCGCGGCGGCGCTGGTGGATATCAAGCGTTTCCTTTTCGAAGCGGTCGGCTCCGGCATCGGTGCCCCGCCGTGCCGTGGCGCGCCGCAGTCCCTCGGCCGGGTCGATATCAAAGATCAGCGTCATGTCGGGCACCATGCCATTGATGGCGACCTTTTCCAGCGCACCCATGAACACCGGGTCGAGGCCGCCGGTGACGCCCTGGTAGACCCGCGAGGAGTCCATGAAGCGATCACAAAGCACGATCGAGCCGCGTTCGACCGCCGGCCGGATGACCTGCTCGACATGGTCGGAACGCGCGGCGGCGAAAAGCAGCGCCTCCATCCTGGGGCCGAATGGCTCGGCAGCGCCGGAAAGCAGGACATGCCTGACCGCCTCTGCGCCAGGCGAGCCACCCGGTTCACGCGTGACAAGGACATCGTATTTCTTGGCGCGCATCTTACTGGCCAGCCGCTCGATCTGCGTCGACTTGCCTGCCCCTTCTCCGCCTTCGAAGGTGATGAAAAATCCGCTCACCAAAGCCTTTATCCATGCTGCGGGACCGTAATAGTCCTGACTTGTGAAAAGGTCCACGCCATGGTGCCAAAGCGCGTCGCGTCTGAAGATATGCGACGCGCTTTAGGCCCTTTTCATGCATGTCGTTGCCCAAAACCGCTGCGCACTTTTGGGCGACATGCATTAACGCAGCCAGCCGACGGCCAGTTCCTTGGCGGCATCGAGCGCGCGTTGCGGCAACGAGCCGACGCCAACCGACTCGGCCGCGAAAAGCGGCGTCTCCTGGCTCAGCGTATCACCGATCCAGACCCGCAGTGCACCCACTGGTTGCCCCTCCTCCACGGGTGCTGCAACCGGCCCGTCATAGACGATCTTGGCGGTCAGCTTGTCGCGGTTGGCGATGGGCAGGAAGATGACCACGGGCGCTTTTGCCTTCAGCGCCACGCCGGATTTCGCACCGCCGAAAACCTGGGCCTCGCCGACCACCTCGTCCTTGGCGAAAATCTCGGTCTTCTGGAAGGAACGAAGGCCCCAATCGAGCAGCTTTCGCGCTTCCTCGGCGCGCTCGCGGTCGCTTGCCAAGCCGCTCATCGCCGCAATGACCCGCCTGCCACTGTGGCTGACCGAGCCGACGACGCCAAACCCGGATGCCTCGCTCCTGCCGATCGCCAGGCCATCGGCGCCGATATCCATCGCCAGCAGCGGGTTGCGGTTCCTCTGGGTGATCTTGTTCCAGGTGAAATCCTTCTGGCCGTAATAGCGATAGAGGTCCGGATACGAGCGCCAGATATGCAGGGCCAGAAGCGCAAGCTCTCGAACCGTCGTTTGCTGACCGTCGGCCGGCAGACCGGTTGAATTGACGAATGTCGATTTCTCGAGGCCAATCTCCCTCGCGCGCTCGGTCATCTCAGTCGCGAAATTCGCCTCCGATCCCGCAAAACCTTCGGCGATGATGATGCAGCCGTCATTGGCGGCCTGAACCGTCACGCCCTGGATCAGGTCTTCAAGCCGGATCGTTGACTTCAGCTTGGCAAACATTGTCGACGTCCCGGATGGCGCGCCGCCCGTGCGCCATGCGTTTTCACTCACCACGAATGTGTCGTCGAGCGTCACGCGCCCCGATTTGATGGCGTTGAACACCACCTCCATCGTCATCAGCTTGGCCAGCGACGCCGGCTGAATCGGCCTGTCGGCATCCTTGGAAAACAGCACCGTTCCGGTTTCGGCATCGATCATGAAGGCCTGCGCGGCCTTGGTCTCGAAAAGCTGCGCCGCGGCCGGAGCCAGCGAAAGCAGCAGGAGGCCAAAACCCAGGAGCCCGGCGAGAGGCGCGGCGAAGCGAAATTTCATGAGAGATTCGACCTGTCAGCCGGCATTTCTGGGCAAGCTCTACAAGCTATCAGGCTTTGTCCCGGCCGATCAACCGCGCGATGGACAACTGGCAAAACTTACAGTTTTTGCCGGTCAGTTCCGAGCCACGAGCGCGTCCGGTGCGCCGTGCGACCATGCCGCCTGCAGCATCTCGTCCAGGCTGCCATGGCCGTCCGGATAGAGGTTGACCGAATACCAGTCGTTGCCCTCGAATTCGGAGCGCTGGATTTCGGTCTTGCCGAAGCTGGAAAGCCGGGCTGCCACACGCTGCGCCTCGGCGGCATCCTCGAACGAGCCAGCCGCGATAAAGTCCGTGGGCGACGCGGCCGGAGGAGCTTGCCGCTTCCACGATCGAAGGATTTCGGCAGGCGACATGCCGGCGCCATCCAGCCCGGCAAAGACATTGGAGGCGCGCTGCACGCGTTCGTTCGCGTAAGACAGCGACGCTACGCTGAACGGCGATTGCGCCGGCAGATTGATCTGCGGGCGTTCCGGCACGATCGGCCCGAAATCGGGCAGCGTGACATTGCCGGAGGCCGGCGCCTGCGCCGCAATGACAGGCTGTGCCGATGCGGAATTCGTCAACTGGCCGGGAAATGGAGCGGCGGCGGCCAACGCCGTACTCGGCGATGGTCCATTCATGGCGATCATGACACCGGTGGGCAAGCCGTCCGACGGATCCGGCACCCTGTTGCCTGGATTATAGGAGGCCATCAGGTACCGATCGTCATTGCCGTCAAGCGGCGCCCTGCCGACATATTCGACCTTCACCTTGGCCGTGCCGATATTGGCATAGTCGAGCATTTCGGCGGCGCGCTTCGACACATCGATGATGCGCCCGTCATGGTAAGGGCCGCGATCGTTGACGCGCACGATGACCGAGCTGCCGGTCTTCAGATTGGTGACGCGCGCATAGCTCGGCAGCGGCATTGTCGGATGCGCGCCGGTCAGATGTGTCATGTCGTAGACTTCGCCGTTAGCGGTCAGCCTGCCGTGGAAGGCTTCGCCATACCAGGAGGCGAGACCCATCTTGGCATAGCGCTTGTCTTCCTTCGGATAATACCATTTGCCGCGCACCTGATAGGGCTTGCCGAGCTGGTCGCGTCCGCCGCCACGCTGCAGGCCCGACATCTTGAAGGTGACGCGCGGGCTGGCCTTCACGCCGTATTCGGATTCGGAAAAATATTCCTTGGAGCGGGGCTTCTTGTTGACCATCGGCTTCGACTGTGGCGGCGCGGCACAAGCCGCCAGCAAGGCAGCCGACAGGGCAAACAACGTGAAAGCGCAAGCGCGACGAAGATGCGGGCGCGCCGTGCGTTGCATTTTTCGATTGTCCCCTCTCAACAAAGGCGCCGCAACTTGACCGTCGGCAGGGCCAAAAACCCACTCGACGAATGCCAGCGCCACCTTGATTCGCAATCCCTTGTGCGCAGGAATTGTTTATCACCGTATTAATCGATTGTGGTCGGAACCGGGCGAGATTGTGGCGCAAACCGTCCCGGCGATTGTTGTGAAAAACCACCGCTTTTCAATCTTCGGCGCAGCCATGTTCGTCCTGGTTCAGTTCCGCCGTCAAACGCCCATGGCAGGAACAGGCAACGGCTGGTTGACAGGACTTCGTCGGGCGCACTAGAGCAATGAAGCGCGAACGATCTCCGGGTGGCGCAGCAGTGCCGACAGGTATGAGTTGAGATCAGGACGAGCATCCAAGTGATTGAAAAATCACAATGGAGGGATGGCCGAGCGGTTTAAGGCACCGGTCTTGAAAACCGGCGTGGGTGCAAGCCCACCGTGGGTTCGAATCCCACTCCCTCCGCCAGATATCCAGCTAAGCACATGATATGTTTGCACTTTGTGAGTTGCGGCCTTTCAATTCCTAACTCCGTTCCTAACCTCCGCAAACGATGAAGCCCGCCGCCGTGAGGCAGCGGGCTAGTGGTCAGCTGTCTTATGTTGCTGGGTGGGGTCGCAGGATATCGATCGCTGCGAACTCTGCCGGCTGGATCGTTCGGAAACAAACATACCAAGTTCGCGCTTTCTGGTTGCCGCCACCCACTTCCGAAAGTGTGTCGAACCAATCGCGCTCTAGATGTTTTCGGCCCCAAGTGACCCACCTTTTCAAATCGCGATCTGTTGAGGGGATGACAACCTTTATGCGCACCGCGCGCTTATCGATGTGCCTAATTCCTTCGTCCGGAGCGCTGGCCGAAAGCAGCCCAGCAGCCTTGAGTTTCTGAATGTCCTCTCGTGAAAGCGGTTCGTTGTCGCTAAGGCCATGCCCAGAGCTGTCGCTGTCAGTTGTGAACCAAACAGCGTTTATCGTTCTGTAGGCAGTTAGCGGGATTTCGCCCTTCGTAAGCCCTTCGGCCTTGATTCGTTCGAGCATTTCTAAAGACGTAAAGTGATAAAGAATCATGTTCTTGCCCCCCTAGGGAAAACGCCCGCCGCCGTGAGGCAGCGGGCTTGTTTACCGGTTTTCAGTGACGCTAGGCTAACTCCGCCGCACCAACACAAAGCCTGTAAGATGATCGATCTGAACCCGCCATTCCCCGCCGTGGACCGCCGCCATGCCAGTGGCGATTGACGCCGCGTGGCGCTCGATCTCGACGCCCTCGCCGATTGCCGAAACATCTGACGCGATTTCCCGCAGTCTGTCTAACTGGTTGCCGGCGGTCATTAACGCATCGCCCTGTTGGCGTCGGCCATCACCTTGGTATGGCAGGCGTCAGCCGATGCATTCAGGCGCTCGGCAAGGTCGCGGGCAATCATCGCCAGCGCGCATATCTGATCCGCCAAGGCGTACCGTTTGCCGTTGCGCTCGAACTCCTGTTCCGTGGTCTGATCATAGAGCACTTCAAGCAACTGGTGCAGGTTTCCGATATCGGATTGCAGGTCGTCGAGGTCGTCCGAAGGCGCGCTCATGACGACGCACCCCATCCGAGCGCTTCATAGTAGGCTTGCCTAGCCTTCTCGGACATCGATTCCGCGGTGCAGGCAACAAAGAAAAGCTGATCGGCCTCGCCGTGGGTCAGCACATGATTGGAGCCTGCCGGTTTCGAGGTTAGGCCCATACGGTCCATCATGCTTACGAGAACGTCGAGCATGTTCATGGTGTCGCAGAGCAGCGGCTCCAGGTCCGCGATGTCCGGCTTTCCCTTGGCGGCGCTCATGACTGCACCGCCTTTCTGGCATGGGCCATCGACAGCAAGAGCGCGTCGATCTGCTTGGGCTGGAGTTCGCCCATGCGCCAGTGATTGAACTTTCGTAGATAGCGGCCCTTGGCGACTTGATCAGCCACCGTACGCGCGGGATAGCGACAGATCGCCTTCAACGCGTCATGTTCGCCATCGCTGGCATCGTGCCACTTGGTCTCTTCGGCTTCGGTCGGCTCCCGCCCGAGCTTCATCTGATCGCAGCATGTGCATACGCTGTCCCAATATGCCCATTTTGCCTTGTGGTCCTTGATCAAGGCGCGAAGGGCGGGAGAGGCCTTTTCCTTCCCGGCCGGTGCAGTAGCGGCCGGAGCCTGCCGGGCGCTGGCGACGGTTGCTGCTAGCGCGAGCCCGGCCCCAGCAAGATTGAGGAGGCGGCGGCGGTTGACATCGGGCATGCCTTCGGCGGCTGCCCGAACAGTGGTGTTCGGCATGTGTTTTATCTCCCGTATTTGGTTACCAATACCAACCTGGTTGGTTTTTTAACCATATGCCCGATGGCGGATTGCCGTCAACAAGAATTTGTGTACTATAACAAAATTGCTGCATATGGGGACAAAATGGCGATTACTGGGAACCAAATACGGGCGGCTCGTTCCCTTGTGGGAATGGAGCAGATAGCCCTTGCTGACAAAGCAGGAGTTAGCGCCAACACGATACGAAATATGGAGGCGTTTGGCGCCGAACGCGTGAAGGTCCGGACGGGCACGCTTGACGCGGTAACCGACGCCCTGAGAGGCGCGGGTGTGATATTTCTTGATGATGGTGATACAGCCAACGGAGGCCCAGGCGTTCGCCTGAGGACGAAGCCATGAAGACAATCAAAGACCTGACTGCCCAGATCCGGGGAGAGACGGCGGCGCGCAACACAGCAGAGCAATTTGCCAAAGCGGAAACGCAGCGGGCCGATGCCGCCGAACGTGCGTTACGTTCTTGCACCATCGAAAGAGATCGATGGATGAAGCGTGCAGAAATAGCCGAAGCGGCGCTTGCCGCAGTGGGAACACAGCGTTGACAACAAACACTCCCCGCTCCCGCATGTCAGCCAAGCGACGGCAAGCCATCTTCACCGAGCGCTGCACCGGTCACAACGTGGCGCCGTGCTGCCTTTGCGGCGAGCCGATCCACCGCCACGAAGACCGCTGGATTGTCGAACACAAGCGCGCCCTCGCCTTGCTTGGTCCGGACACGAACCCGAACTGCGCACCGGCTCATTACAAGTGCGCCGAGGTCAAGACCCACACCCAGGACTTGCCGAGGATCAGGAAGGCCAAGCGCCAACAGGCCCGCCATGAAGGCACAAAAAAGCCGGCGCGAGGGTTTCAGACCCCGGCCGGCGCGGTGTTTGACTGGCGGCTTCGGCGCTACGTGACGACCGTCTAGCGTTAGGGCCGGGAGGCGTCAGCGCGTCGGCGATCGATTCGAAGTAGCCTCCAGCCGGACTAAAATCTCTTTCGCGACACGGAGGTCAGACTTGAGCTCCCCGAGCACGGCCGATGTTTCCCGGTTCGCGGAGATTGCTTCCCTCGCCATGGATTCGACAGTCGTGACGCGATAATCGAGACCGGATATAGCCTGGCTGCTGGCGCGCGTGATGTCATCGATCCGCCTCACTTCGATCTGAAGCTTGCCGATCTCGCTCCATGCCCCGCTGAGGCCAGAAACATGCTCGGAATAGACGTAGCCGGCAAAGGCAGCCTGTGCCGCGAACATCGCCAGCAAACCGATTGAGTTTGCGTTCAATTTCCAGTCTATGCTTGGCGCACGCATCTGGTCATCTCCGTTTTCATCGGTCAAATGCCCTGCCCCGCTATTTCTTGCAGTACGCATCGAACCCGGCATTGTGGCGCCGGATCTGGATTGTCGTTTCTGGCGTGTCCTTGCTCGAATAGGTGATCGGCGGGAACACGGAACAGACTGCCTTAGTCCCTCTTGTAAGGGTCGCGGTCTGGCAGCCTGCCAGCGTCAACAGAACTGCGAGCATTGGCGGCGTTCTGGATATCCTGAAGATGCTTTGCATATGCGTCGGCCTCCTTGGCCTTCTGTGCGTTGCGTTCGGCCTTTGCGCCTGAGAGCCGGCCTTTGAACCATGCGCCAGCTACGGCGATGACGCCCGCGCCAATAGCGAGGATGGTTGGATTGCTGAGGATGAAGCCGAGTAGCGCGCTCATTGGACGCCGCCAGTGGTTGCCTGCCCGTTCCAGATCATAGTGCCAATGCCGAAGGGCTGAGTGTATTTCAGCCCCTCAAGGAGCCGCGAAGGCACATCGCCAGCGCTACCGGGGCGCGGGTACGTTTGGGGCATGAGCGGCTGAGTTGGCAGTCCAAGCGTGACCGCTGGGCACGTATCGACATGCGGAGCGTGATATTTCTGACAGGATGGGCAGAACCAGGCGGCGCGTTCCATCACAGATCCTCCGCGCGGCGGCGGCGAAGGAACTCAGTCAGCAAGCCATTGATGACGAGGAACCACGGGAAAATCTCGCTCGGGATGAGCGGCGCCAGCACTTGCGGGTCAACGTAGGTCACGACGGCAGCAACGACACCGATCGCCGCCTGAAGTCGCGCCCAGAAGATGGTTTCACTGTCGGAGAAATAGCTTTTGATGCGGGTCCACATGGTCATTTCCTTCCGAATATCCATTTCAGAATGGCGAACAGAGCTTTCCAAAGCCAATTGCGTTCCGGATACTCGGGCGGCACAGGAGCCACTAAAGGCGGTTTTGGCACGGCAGGCGGCTGTGGAACCGGGATTGGCTTCGCGGGTGCTGGCGGGGCTGCCTGTGGCCACGGCGTATCCTTGATACGCGACCACTTGCGGTAGGCATTGGCGAGCTTGGTATCGTAGGCGTTCTTGCGATAGCCAGCGCCGTTGTAGCCTTTCGCGAAGCCGGCCCAATTGTGGGCGCGCAGTTCATCGTCAAGGTGCGTGTTCTTGATGAAGTTCACCGCCGCTTGAAGATGCGCCTCTTCGTCAGCCATGAAGGCGGAAACCATCGCCTCCACCGTATCGTAGCCGGCAAGATTGTGATTGAAGCCCATGACCTGCGCCAGGCCCCATGAGCAGGAGTAGAGCGCGGCCTTGCGATCGATGGCAATGGCCTTCAGAAGCTTGCCGTATTGCTCGCTTTCCTTGCCGTAGCCGCCCGGCGTCTTATTGGCGAGACCGGCATTGACAGCCTGAGTGCGTTTTGCTGCCGGCACGTACTGGTAGAATTTGTGCCGCTCGAAGAGGATGACAGGGCGCCCCTGCGCGTCGAAGCCAGAGCCGCGCGTTTCCACGTCGATGAAAGCGTGCAGTTCGTCCTCGCCGGCGCCGATCTGCGCGCCAAGTTTCGGCAAGTCGATATCGTCCAGGCGCTTCGCAGCGCCCTTGAACGTCATGTCCATGGGAGGCTCCTTGATTTTCTGACGCAGATATATTCAGGCTGGAGAAACCGCATAAGTGAAAGCGGCCCAAGCGCTAGACGCCGCCAATGTCAGCGTACCAGGATCTTCCACAGCTGCTGCAGCCGCGCGCTCTGCCGAGCTGACGCGGCTTAGGTGTCCTGCACTAGTCGAGGCTCCTGTCACGCCATCCAAGTAGCCGCTGGAAAAGGCATTCACGCTCGTAGTGATGTAGGAAGCACCAGCGACCCACAGGTAGTTCTTTGCCCCACCGGCTGGGGTGAGCGACGGCGGGTCCGGGTTAACGCTGGTTCCGGTTGAGGGTGCGACAAAGTCGATAGTTCCTGACGTGCTTCCAAACTCCCGCATTGCAGAACAGGTCACGTTGTTGCCGTGAGTGATCGTAACGCCGGTCTCTCCACCGGCCGCGAGCTTATAGAAGATACTGGTCGTCCACGTACCGCCGACAAAATTACCTGAAGGCCACAAAGAATAGCCAGCCGGTGTTGTCGGCGCTGCAGCATTCATCTCACAGATGAACTCGACGACAATGAGGTTGCCCGCTGTCGCCGCCGCCCAGGCCAGCACCGTTGATGTGGTGCGCGCCGCGCCGCCTGTGGTGGTGCGCTGTACCACGTTCGGCGCCGCCGAGCTGCCATAGGAGGCAAGCGCCATGTGCATGACGGACGGCATCAGGTCAGCCCCGTTCCAGAGATCCGCCAGCGGGTCGACGTAACCTTGATGGCTGTCGCCTGCCCGCCTGATGCCAGCGTCCTGCTGCCTGTGGAGCCTACGGTTCCCACCAGGACGAGAGTGTCTGACGTGATGGCAATCGTGATGACGCCCGCGCCGAAGTCATTGTCGAAGGTGATGGCCGTCCCGATCGGGAAAGCTACGGAGGCATTAGCCGGGATCGTCCAGATGCGCGCCGTCGTGTCGGCGGCCGGGTGGTAGATGTGTTTCCCGCTATCGGTCAGGACGAGCGTATAGGCCGCGCTCTGGCTGTTCTGCCGGATGAGCGAGGACAGTTGAGCGTCGATGGCCTGGTAAAGCGTGTCGAAATAGGTCTTCAGGAACGCCTTGACTTGGGTCCATGTCGAATAGACCGGCACATTGGAGGCGGTGCTGTCCCCGGACCAGACGCGATCAGCGTCGATCGGGAGCGCCTTCGCCGTCCCGTTGAAATAGGCGAGAATGCCGGCCTTCACATTTGCCCATGTGATTTTTCTGATTGCCGCCGAAACGCTGTCCCACAGCAGCATTTCGTCCGCGTCGACGGGCGTAGACTTGGCCGTGGCATCGTGAATGGCGTCATCCAGGGCACCGGGCAGATTGGCCACGAGCTCACCGGTGAAGGCGTTGGCGAAGGTGATCGATGTCGTTCCAACGGTGATAGGGTTGGCTGCCGTCACGGCCCAGACTGTAGTTCCCCCTACTGTTCCATCTGTGACGGCAACGCGCGTTCCCTTGGTGATGTCGCGGTTACTGTCGAAGTCCCGCGCGCGCTGCCAGGTGGAGCTTGCGGCGATGTAAATGCCATTTTGCGAGGGCACGCTTTGGTTCTTCACCAGGATCCGGTCGTTAGCAGCCGTGACGCTGCCGTCGATCGTCTGTAAACCACTCAGAACGATGTTTGCCGTGGTCGCTAGGCGGCACGGAGCCTTATATGCTACCGTTTCGCCATAGCCAGTGACCTGATCAACCGAAGTGGTCGCCATTTTGATCGACTCCGCATCTAAAAAGAAGATTGTGCCGGCTCAGCCAGGGTTCTGGCAGAATCCGCGCTATAGTGGTTTCGGCATCTTGATCGGTTTGCTGGGAGTGGTGGCGATAGCGATTGCCATCACCAGTTTCATTGACAGGCCCGACGGCGGCGGCACTTTCGAGAAGTGCTGGAACTACGGCGGCAGGTCCGACGACACAATTAATTGCTAGGGGCGCACATGCGGAAAGCTCTTGCCGTCTTCGTGCTGATGCTATCGTCGCCGGCTTTGGCAGAATCTCCGCTTTGCAGCATGAGCAAAGCCGACGCGCTCATTTCTACTCAGTGCGTTCGCTGGTTTTTTGCCTGCAATGGCCGCACATTAGGCGAGCCTGATCCTCGTTTTGCAAGTCTTCCATATAAGACGCGGCTACGGTTAGTCGCTGAGGCCATCTTCGAAGTCGCCGAAGAACAGTGCTTTCATTTCGAATACGCCCAAGCAAAGGCCGCGCTTGATGCCCGGTTGCTTCAAATCGGCGAATAACTCTACTCGGCTACCGCTTCCTTGAGCTGCGGCTTTAGGCCGGCGTCATCGAGGCCGAAGCCCCCTTCGATTGCCCACCGGAAGTAAGGCAGCGTCAGAAACGGGGCCATTTTGAAAGCACGATTGATGTCGGCTTCGTTCAGGTCGATATCACCGTGAGTTGCCCGCGCGCCGATGCCGAGCAACTGCGCCGCATCCGTCCCGAGCTGGAATGACGGGCCGAGCAGCGAGCCGAAGGCATCACGGTTTGCGTATCGTGACGCTGGCGCGCGCTGCATCCTGTCGGGAAAGGCCGCAGCGGCCCCAACAAAGATCCCCGACCCGCCCAGCTTTTCCCATGTGTTGTTCACCTCGAAAGCAAGCGAGAAGAGGCCCGATTTGTCCAGCCCTTCCGCAATCCAGTATCCGGGATTATCGTTCCAGTCGCGGTTTGACTCGACCATCTTTGCGTAGGCGGCGACCATTCCCAGCGTGGACATGCCAATCGTTCCGGTGATGAACGAGCCCGGCCCTTCCTGAAGGCCGCGCATCAGCACTCTTTGGTTGGACGCAAGACCGAATGTTTTGAACTGGAGCAGAGCCCGCCCGGTCGGGGTATGAGCGAACAACGGGACATCGCCCACACCCTTGGTGACGATGATCGAATCCACGTCTTTGTTGACCGCAGCAGCGAACGCGCGCCGTGCGCCCTCGTCGCTCCAGTTCGCAATTCCCGGAATGTGGACGTTTCCGTCGACATCGCCAAATTCGGCAAACTGTTTTGAAATCCGTTCGGCCATATGAGCATCAATGCCGAGGAAGCCCATGTATTTCAGTTCGGCCTTACCGAGCTTTTCATAATCCACCGCGGCATTTTTCAGCAGCCGGTTTTGGACCAGAACCGAGGCAATGGACTTGTGCATATCGTTCCAAAACGGCAGCAACGTCATTTTCGAAAACGTATTCGCCATGTTGTCGATAAAGCGCTCGAAGGGCGAGTTGCTGGCATACGGGTCCGCCAGTTCGGCCATCGTTGCAAGGCGCCCCTGCAACGACCGTTCCGTCACGGCGCCCAGCAGCTTGGCATCCTCGACGGCCAACTTGATCGCCTTCAGGTTGGTTACCAGCGGCGCAATGCCCTCGCCCATGTAGCGGCGCAGGCCATGAACCATCGGCGGCCGGGCAGCATCGGCGAGCGACGAGGCGAGCACCCCGCCCAGCGAGCGCATATAGTTGAACACGCCGGCCACGCGCAGCACCCGAGCATAATTAGTGTGTTGCGTGTCGACCTTGTATTGACCGCGCAGCAAATCGCGCACGCTGCCAATGTCTTCGATGTCGCTCTTCTCGCTACGAGCGAGCTCCAGCAGCGCCTTTTCGCGCGCCTTCGGTTCGAAGTCACCGGCATTCACCGCTTCGCGCAGGGTCAGGTAATCCGCCCTCACCCGATCTAGCTGGCTTTGCAGCGTCGGTTTGCCGGCGCCACCGAGGCGCTTATCCAGATTCGTCAGCTCGACATCGGCCGCCATGACGCGGGCATAGCGCCGGCCGATCAGCTCAATGTCGTGCTCGAGGAATTCTTCAATCAGGTGATCGGGAATGTTGAACGTGCGTTCCTTCAGGGGACCGCGCGCCGCCACCGTCATATCATAGGACGGCATGCCCTGATTTGCGCGGCCGGTAAGCTGCGAGAAAATATCGTCAACGATGCCTTTGACATAATCGGCGCGGTCTTCCGGCGACACGAAGTCAGGGATTTCCTGTTTCACCTTGGGCATCATCGGTTCCAGCTTGTCAGCCTTCACCTTGAGCCCGTCGATGTTGGCGCGCAGCCGCTCCAGGTCGATCGACTTGGCGTTAAGTTCGGCCAGGATTTCATCATTAATCGCGCCGTGTCCGCTGTCGTTCACCGAAGCGGTGGCGCCCATTTTCTTTCCTTCGGGCACTTGTTCCCGATAGTCGAGAGCGTCCAGGCCGCCGTTCATGTTGTCGGACGGCTTCACGTTGCCGCCTTCATGGGCACGCGTCCAGGCCAGCGCCTCTTTCCGGGTGAGATACTGCCCGTCAGGCGTAACGAACCCCACATCGGTAAATTGCACATTGCGCGGGCTATCGATTTCGAAATGCACGCCGCCAGGCTTGCCAACGTACAGATTGCCATCATCGCCGAGATTGGCCGGAGCCAGCCCGCGCGCAGGAACCTCGCCCGCGCCGATCGGTATGGCATCGCCAGCGACATTGGTGACCGTCTTGCGGGCTGGAGCACTCGCAGGCCTACCACTTTCTGCTATCAACCGCTTGAGTGCATCGACGCGTTTTGAGAGCGTGCGCTCCTTCAGCTTTGCCTTGAACAAGTCGCGCCGTGTCGTGCCGTAGTCGACCACCAGAGCAACACGCGGCGACGAGTTGGCGAGATCCTTCACGGCATCAAGTTCGGCTTCCAGCTTCTCCAGCTCTTCGCCTACGGCCTTCGCTTCAGCAGCAGTGATTTTGCTCTCATTGACGATGGCGTCGGTTGTCCTGTCGAAGTCTTCAATCTCCTGTTCGAAGCGGGAGATTCGCGTGTCGATGCCGGCCGTATTCTTTTCGGCGCCGGTCACGCGCGCGATGAAGTCGCGGACATCCTTCACCGAGGCATTGGGAGCCAGGCCAACGCGGTCCAGCCATTCGCTGGCCACTTGGTCCAGATTATCTAGCGCCGCCGCTGTGGCCTCTTCCTCTGCCGTGCGCAGCGGGTTTCCGCCCAGCTCAGAGCGGATCGATTCCATAACTGCCACCGGGTCGACGTACCCGCTACCATCAGCGGGCAGATTGGCGAAAATCTCGTCTTCCGACTGGACGAAGTTGTCGACATCGCCAATCCCGCCTTTCTTGATGAAAAGGCCAGGATGCGACTTTGGCGTCACGTCCATTGCGCGCAGTTCAAAGTCCAGCTTTGAGCCGACACGCACGCCACCCTTGCGCTTGATGACGGCCAGGACTGGCGAGCGCTCGGCAAACGACTGTTTCTTGCCAGCAGATCGAGCAGCAGCCCGAGCCTGTTTCACCGTGTCGACCATCACGGCATTTTCGTCGGTGCCGCGCAGCATCTTCACCAGATCCGGCGGAGCGCGCTCCTTCAGCACGTCTTGCCGGGTCTGTTGCAATTGCCCGAGGTCCGCTTGCTTGCGTTGCCGAATGCCCTGCCGGCCAGCCAGACGGCTTTCGATGTTTTCGAGACGTTCCGAGACTTGGCCGAATGCCTCACGCCGCTTTTCAGCATCGACAATCCGATTACCCACGCGGATTTCATCGGCCTTGAACTCTAGTTGCGCGAGCTGGTCATCGATCCATGGCTTGACGATTTGCTTGAAGCGCGCTTCGCCGGCATTGAGGCGCTGCGAATTCCAAAGGCGGGTCAGGTAGGACGTTGCCGTCTTGACGTTGACATCCGCCGGCAGCAGGCCCGCGGCGATTGCCTCATCCTTCAGCGGATCGAACAGCGTCTTGCGCCACGATTGCGCCGCGGCAGACACTGCATCGTTTTCGCCGACATCACCACGGCGCATCGCCTTGCTGACAGCCGTCCGAAACTCTTCCGGCGTCATCTCAAAGCCAGGCGTTTGCCGTGCCTTGGCATAGGTGCCGCGCATGTCTTCCAGGGCTTTAGTCAGGGCGCCCCGGTCCCAATACTTGACGGCGCTTTCGACGGCGAGATTGCCTTCGCCGCGCACATTCTTTTCGATGTAGTAGCCAGTCTCCGCCATGTTGGCCATAATCTCACGAGACGGCGCCGAGGGACTATGCGAGCCTCGCAACGTCGGATTGAAGCCAGACTGCAGTGCGCCCACGGTCTTTGCGCCGGAGGCGATGCCGTAGTCACCGAGGACGGGCCGATCGACGGCCGCAGCGCCTATGCCTTCGGCATGAGCTGCAACCTGTTCAGGCGTCGGAACATGGTCCTGCAGTGCGCGTTCGACAGAAGCGAATGCGGCTTTACGTTCGGCGCGCGAGAAGAGAGCACCCGCCCCGGCGCCGAGCAGCCCGCCCAGGACCGTACCGGCTCCAATGGCAACCGCGCTTTCGGCCAAGGGCCGAGTCTGTTGTGTCGCTTGCAAGGCTATCTCAGAAGCACCAGCACCCAACGCCCCGGCGACAGCAGTTCGCGCGCCGGTTCGCAACGCTGCCTGCCCAAGTCGAACACTTGTGACCAATTGCCCGCCAGGGATTAAGGACGGCACGTCGACAACACTCGCCAGCATGGAAGCGCCCGTCCCCCACCAGCCGCCCGCATCGACCGTTCGCCGGTCTTCGGTTTCCATGTCGATTTGAGCTTTCATCGCTTCGAAGCCGGGGCGATTGAAGACGTTCGCAAACCGATCCCAATGCGTTTCGTAAGGCGTCCCCTTGATCTGGTCCCACATCACATCGCCGCTGAAGCCATCTTCACGCGCGGCCAGATCGACGCCGGCCAGCTTGTTCGAGGCCATCGAACCAATCATGTTGTCCTGCCTGAAGCTGGCGCCGAGCAGCGTTGCAATGTCTGGCGCGACATCGGTTTCTTGCGCTGGCTTGTAATCGACAGCGCCGAACGTGCCGAGCGCCGGCCGGTCTTCAGGGTATTGCAGGATTGGCATCAGGGAACACCCAGATTGGAACCGAGCCCGAGCGGGTCGACTTCAGGAGCAGGAACATTTTCCGGCGTAGGTTCGGTAAGTTCGAGATTGTCGCTGCCACCCATCCGCAGTTGATCGGCATTTGCCTTGCCCAGGTCTTTCGTCTGGATTGCCTGATTGGCCTTCATCCAGTCCGGCAAGTTCGGGTCATCCATCACCGTTTCAGCATCGGAAGCCGCGGCGCGCTCGATATCGTTGGCAGCGTCATTGAGGCTGTGGCGGGCTAGGAACCGCTTCTTTGCCTCTTCCGCGCCCTTGGCCACGCCACCGTTGAGCGCCTTTGCATCGAGCCCCCAGGGACCGGCAAAAACTTCATCAAACTTCTTTTGGCCGTCTTCCGTGTACTGGTAGAAAAGCCGATAGCGCGGCGGTCGTTTCATCTCGATATCGGCCCGAGTTAGCTGGTTCGGGATGATTGCGATGTTGTCGACCTTGCGCCCATCGTGGAGCCCGGCGACGTAGCTTTCCGCCGTCTTCAGTGCGTCGTCGCGAAGATAGTCATATTTGCCGTCAATCGCCGGATAATGCAGCTCAGGCGGCAGGCGCATAAGGTTAGGAGAGCCAGATATGTTGCTGACATTCCAGCGGGTTTTTAGTTCAGCCAGCGCTTGAGCTTTCGCCGCGCCAGTGTCGCCGCCGGTCTCGTAATATTTTTCCTCCGCGATTTCCTTGTACTCAGCCAGGAGCGCGTTGGTTTGAATGGGCATGATGCCGGCGCCCGGCTCCGAAGCGAAGATGCTCGGATCATAGGCGTTGGTGACATCGGCAACCGTCAGGGTCTTTGTGAACTTCTCCAGGCCCGGCTTCAGAACTTCGCGGTTCACCTTTTGCGCCGGGTCATCCATGGCAAGGATGGCCTGCGATGCCTCTTCGCCGGACATGCCCCGATCGTTCACGAAATGACGGAAGGCGGCGAGCTTGTCGCGAATGTCGGCCGCGCCCTCGACGGCACCGAACGACACTGGCGCAACGGTCTGGAGCGCATCAGCTTGCGACATTGCAGCGGCAAAGACGGCCGGATCTTTGGAGGCCGCGCCCTGCCTCACCCTCGCCTGAAGCGTGTCGGGAATGTAGCCGGTCGCCTTGACGAAGCCTTGCGTGACTATCGGCTGTTGCTCTTCAGGCGTGACTTTCATCATCTGGTCATAGGCCTTGTTCGCGGTCGACTTTTGGTCGCCGTCGAAGCTGTTGACCGATGCGGCAGGGCTCCCCGCCAAGATAGCCGAAACCAGTTCGCCGACGCCCCCTTCCTCCTTCTGCTTCGAGCGGAAGGCCTTCAGGTGCTTGGTGATGTCGCCATCGTTCAGAAGATAGTCGCTCAGGATCTGTTCTTCGCTGACAATCTTGCCGGTTTCGATGCCAAGGGCGACAGAGTCGTCATAGGCCGTGTATTGCGCCTGCTGTTGAACGCGGGTCGCGGTCGCCTCAGTCTGAATGTCCTTTTGCGTCGACTTGGCGATTGCGTCGCGTGACACATAGTCCATATCGGCGAAGCGAGAATCGATCTTGAAGCCCGCGCCGCCGCGCTGTCCGAGCGGTTCAGCCTTGCCGGCCATATGACTTGCGATAGCGTCACGCGCCCAGGTCGGAACACTGTCCGAATGATGCGAGGCACCCCAAGCGCGACGTGAACCGATATCGAGATGCAGGGAATTGGCATAGACCCCGATGCCGGTAAAGCCGAGCGATGAAGCCGTCTGGATAAGCCGGACACGCTCTTCGTTCGAGAGCTTGCTGACATCGAGGTCCAGCGCGTTGCCGTGCATGTGTTGGGATTTCCGGGCACCGCCGGCCTTTGCGTTCCGTTCGGGGTCACGAAAGCCCGAGACGATCGGCACCGAGGCGCCGAATGCGTTCTGCACTTGCTTGAAACGCGACATGACAACGCTGTTGACGCCGGCAACATCAGGACTACCAACACGGCCGGCAGCATCGCCGATGATGACCGGCTGTTCTTTCCCGCCGCTTGCCTGCCCGCCAGCATCGGCGCCGCCCTTGGTGCGCGCCATCACCTTCTTGTAATAGTCGGCCGATTCTTGCGGTATCACGGCATCATTGCGACCGCTGGCCAGCCACTTGTCGGCCCGAGCCGCGCCGCCATTGTAGGCAATGAGCGCCGCTTCCGTGTCACCGTCATAGCGGGCCAGCATCTTGTTGAAATAGTACGTGCCGTACTTCTCGGAGACATCCGGGTCTTTCAGGTATTCGGCTTGCGCGTCGGGCGAGGCTGGGAAATTCGGATCGCCGATTTCCTCAGCAATCTCGATCCCCGTTTCCGGCATCACTTGCATAAGGCCGATAGCGCCCTTCGGCGAGACGGCGCCAGGATCGCCTTCGCTTTCGACGCCCTGGATTGCTTGGATGATGTCGTCCTGCCCCGGAGCCTCACCCAGCGCCCGGAGCCGATCGGCCGGCTTCATACCGTTCAGGGCGGCAAGCTGTGCCTTGGCCTTCCAGCCGCGGCGAAGCGCATCCTTTTCGATCGGGTTTACGTCTTCGTCAGGGATGGAATCGATGTAGTTGTTGCCCTCGAAGACAGCATCATCGAATTTCGACGGGTCGCTGTAGAGCCGGCTTTCAATAGCCGTCAGTCCTTCATCGACACTGGTTTTATAATAGGCCTTTCGCTGCTTGCGTTCGAAGTCGCCAGCGCCGCCCTCCCCGTTGATGAGCGATTCTTCCGTGCTGAAAAGCTTCGCGTCATAGACCGGCTTTAGCTCAGCCGGAACAGTCGTCATGAACTGCTTTGCAGCTTCCTTGTAAGCGCCCTGATATTGCTCTTTGAAACCAAAGGCGCCGGGTTCGGCCTTGTCGCCGGCCGCGGTGAGCTCTTGCGCCCGAGCCGACTTGAACTGCTGGAATCGGCTTTCCGTTTCAAACAGCTTTGATTTGTCGACCGTTTCGCGGGCTTGCGTCTCCTTGAACTTCAGGCCGTCCGCCATCGACTGCGCGCCGGCGCCGAGCTGCGCAATGCCCTGCCCGATGGCAGAACCATCATAGGAGGCGATCGGCCGACCGGACCGACCGCTGATAGGCGCACTCAGGTCTTCAACGCCAGGCAGTTTCAAAGCCATCAGTAATAGATCCCCGAAGACGGCGCCGCATAAGGCGTCGGGTTCCAATCCTTCGCGAAGGAGCCAACGCCATCCATCAGCGTGCCGGCCGCCCCGAAGTATGAGCCCGTCTGTTTTGCTTTACCTTCCATACGAGCCGCGGCGGCTTGAGCCCGCCTGCCCTTCGCCCGCTCTTCGCCGCCATAAAGGATCATGCCTTTGTTGACCTCGCCTTGCGTGATGATATCGCCGGCCAGGGATTGGACCGTTTCATCGAGCGCCCCGAGGCCGGAGGCACCCGCCACAGCCTGTTGACGCGAAAGAACGAAGTTCTTCTCCTTCGTGGCGCGTTCCGCTTCACGTTGAGCCGCAGCCTTCTCTTCCTTCGCCTGCTGTTCGAGCTGTGCCGCCTGGAAATCGCCAGCGCTCTTTGACGCCGCGCCGGCCGCAAGCGTGCCAGCGGCAGAAGCAGCGGTTCCCGCAAGGGCAAGGATGGTGCTTAGTCCGAAGTCTGCCATGTCCACACGTCCCCATCGTCAGGCTTGAAACCAAGCCTCGAGAGCCATTTTGCCGAGGTCTTTTCGTCAGGATCACAGAGCGCGATAATCCGCTTGTGCCGCGCTTTGGCATCGTTCAGGAGCGAAAGAGCCGTCCGGTGGATGGCATGGCGGTAAGGCCTCGCCTCATCCTTCAGCGAGCAGAACGCAATCACGTTGCCGCCGGAGAACCAGAACCCAGCGACAGCCGCCAGCTTGCCATCAACAAGGCCGGCGATGCCCCGAACCGTTGGCCCGCTGCCCTTGTCGCCGTACCATTCAAGAAGATGCTCTCGCGTGAGCGGAACGACTTCGTGAGCCATCAAACCTTGTCATTTGTCTCGACCGTGACAACGGCAGCATTCAGCACGCAAGGCTTCGGCGCCGTTGCCCGGATGCAGAGGCGGCTATCCGGCTTCCATTCGCCACCGAATGCCGTTGCCGGCTCTTCATAGTCGGTGAAGACTTCGTCGGCAGTCACCGGCCGGCCCTGGTAGAGACGCGGCAGCTTGTCCATGTTGGTGAAATCGCGGCCGACTTCGATCCCGTCGTTGTGCACCAGGCCCATGACGAGGCCGACATAGTTGACCCGCTTGATTTGGCTTAGAGCCGTACCCGCCGATGCGGCATAGGCCAGCTTGGTCGATTTGTAGAGCGCGGTATATGGCAGGCCCACCAAGACATCAGCGGCGGTAACAGCCGCACTCAGCGTGATCGAGCCGCCGGACACCGTGTAGGCGCCGAGATACTTCCCAGCGCCCCAGGCGACCACGCTGTGACCGTTCAGATGCGAAAGGCCGGTCACGGTCGTTCCTGTCACGGCTGGAATGATGATGAAGCTGTCGGCCTGCTTATTGAGCGTGCCGCCAACGCATTCCGATTCCATCGCCATCTTTTCCAGATAGCGAACCGTTGCCGCGCTCACGGTGCGCCGGACGCGGTAGAATACCTGGTCTTCGTCTTCGCCCGGAAGGACAGACACGCCCTCGACAAAGCCACTGCCGCCAATCGAAATGCGTGACCAGCAAGTCACGTCTTCGGTCGGCTCATAGGTGAGCACGACGACCGAGCCGTCATCGAGCCAGAAATGCGCCCTGGTGTCCGGCTGGCGCTGGGTAGCCATCCCGACCACCTTGGCAGATCCGGTCAGATCCGGGCAAAGCAGCGTCAGGTCACGCGGGGAGTATTCGTAAGTGTCGGGGCTAAAGACCAATTCGAAAAGGCGCTTGCCCGAGCGCTGGGCAAAAATGCCGCGACCATCAATCTTTGCCGCCGCCACACCCTGTCGAGAGCCTTGCGTTGATGGCGCCCCAGCCTGGGCATTCTGCGGCGTTAGCGGTTCATCGAACGATGTCGACTTAATCGAAAACTCAGCCCCAGGAGTACCGATGATCGGCCGGCTGAGGGATAGCATGAAGTTGATGGTGTCCACAGGCCCGGACCCCAGCGTCCGGTTGATAGGGCCGGAATCGCCCTCGAAGTCCGGGTCAAAGTTCTCGTAATCGTCTGACACCGAGAAGATGAAACGCGACTTGCCAGACCATCCAAGCCGGCCTTTGTCGAACGCCACAGCGCCAGGCCAACCTTGCTTGTCCGACCAGATGCCTTCCTGCCAGTTGTCAGTGTAGTCTGTCGTCCCGAACCGATCGAGGACTTCGACGCTTACTTCCGTTGAAGATGTGAACCCAGTAACGCGGCATACCCCGTACGAGCCGCCACCGTCATAAGTAATAGCCATCGTGGCCGTACCTGAGGTGTAGGCGCCATCCGCAAACCCGACCTTGTACCAGACGATGGCGTTATCATCGTTGTCGCGATTCTCCTGATTGGCCGCGTTGGCGGTGATGTCGATCGCGGCGCTAGATTTCTCTTTCCGAAAGGTCTTATACCCCTGGTCTGGACCATCGAACGACCGCTGCCAATTCATCGTGCCGACCCAGACGCCACTAGCCGTCCAGAACCAATTGCGGTCGTTGTAGTCGACCCCGACAACCCCTGTTACCCGGAATGGATCAGTGTAGGCCCCGCTCGCCCCAAGCTTGAAGGTCTGGGCTACTCCTTCATTGAACAGCCTGAAAATGGCGCCGACATGCGTCGATTTGAAAAACGGCTTGTCGGCGGTCAGCGTCGTGTTGCCGTTTGTCGATGCGACCTTCAGCTTCACCTTTGCCGATCTGGCACCGAAGAATGGGCCGGTGGTCGGTTGATAAAGCGCAATCGACCAACTGGTGCCCGTACCGCGGCGTTCGATTCGGCGCTGTTGATACCCATCGCAGGCGAGGAAAAGCACGTCCGCCGACTGGTCCCAGCGCACAAACGGCAGATCGGCCGCAGCATAGGGGATATCCAGTTCCATGGTACCGGAAGACGCCACCTGGCAGGACGCAACAATCTTGTCGATGTCCAGATCCGATTGGAACTGCACCCAGAAATCGCCGGTTGGCGTGAAGGCGAGACTATGGGCGCCGGTGCGCAGCGTGGTTTCCGGGATGTATTCGTCACCGCCAGAGGTCGAACCACAGCGGAAGGTGACAGGCCCGCGCGTCACGCTGATGCTGAGCGCGTGTTCCTTGTTCAGGTCACCGCCTGCCACAGCGATTTGACGCCGGCACAGCGCCAGGCCGCCAACATTCACGGCATTGAGGATCAGACCGGAGCCGCCGAATGTCAGGGTGCCGCCATTGGTCGACCCGTCGGTCCAGCTAGCCGAGGTGGCAAAGTTGCTGTTCGAAATCGTCGTGGCGACCGCAACACGCGAGATCAGCACATCATTGATGCGAACCCGCATCTTACCGTCCGCGAACTCAATCTGCGCTGTGTCGTCGGTCGCGGCAACGAAAGGAATGTCGATGGCAAAGGCGTTGTTGCGGCTGGCCCCAAGGTATTCGAAGCCGGGCCGCAGAAACATCGAACCGGCAGTCTTGGGCAGCCAGTTTTCCATCACTTCCGCAGACAGGCGGATGCGATCGACATCAACGCGCGTCAGCGCGGACGTGGAAACAAGCCCCCGGTTGAAGGCCAGCAGCGGAGCATTCGTTTTTGCCATCAGCGCAGCCCGGCCGGCCTGCTACGCGAGGACGAGCCACGGCTTTGTACAAGCCGGCCAGGAGGCGGGTATCTGGTTACCGCCTCATTCATGGCATCGGTGTTGGACGCCTTGTATTTGGCCTTGTCCCGCGCCTTTTCGAGACGGTCTTTCCGATCGACCGAGCCCGTGATTTCCTCGCAGACCGTCCAGGCCAGGCACGTTTCGACATAATCGACAAAGGATTGCGGCCACAGACCCAGATCCATGCCATAATCTTCGTCGTTTGATACGTATTTCAGATAAATGATCGACTGGTTGGCGAGAATGTAGCTGGTCCGGTCGTCGTAATCGAGCAGCGGAACGCGGCCGTAGCCGTCCGTCGTCAGGCCAGCCGTGCGCAGCCAGTCGTCGGGTTTGTCGAACACGTATTGATAGCCGAAGTTGCTGCCCTCACTTGTCGTAGCTTCGAGCTGCACGAAGCGCATTCCGAAATTCCAGAACGCCGCCTCCAGGCACGCCTTCACGGTCTTCGCGTATTCGGCATCGAGCGCACGGCGCGCTTTCCCCTCATCCGTGAGGGCGGCAAGGCGCGGCTGACCAAGCTTGATCAGGGCGCCATTGTAGAGGGAAAGCTGATCCGTCATGGCTTAGGCCGCCTTGAGGTGTTCCGCGATCCAGGCGGCGCCCGCTTCCTTGGAATCGAGCATTTCAGCCAGGACGGTCTTGTCTTTGGTTCGGATGACGCGCCAGCCGCCATTCGGGCCACCCCAGCGCACTTCATGTTCGGCTGGCTTGGCGATCGACGCTTCATTCGTGAGCGCCACCGGGCCGACGATGTAGGCCACGCGAGCGCCACCAGCGGCGCCCTTGCCCACTTCAAGGACCATGACTTCGCCGAACCACTGCCGATCGAAGCCGACGACTTCAATCCGGTCATCGGCGCGGAGTTGCGGACCGACATGGACCCAGAAGCCAGGGTCAAGAAGCTCTTCCGCCTTCGTGCCGGCATAGAGGGCGATGCGGTGAACGTTGCGCTTGCTTTCGGCCAGCATCAGGCCATTGACGTTGAGAGGCATAGTCAAATCCTTATGGTTGTGAAAATGGCCAGGGATGCATTCCCCGTCCCTGAGAAGGTTGCCTTACCAGCCGCGCGCGTTGATCGCGTCCACGATGATCTGCGAAAGATGCGTTTGACCGTTTGGTGGCGTGGTTGTGCTCGGGTGCAGCCCGTCCGATGTTTGCGATGTTGGCCACAGACCGGCGGCAACAGCCGCGTTGTCAGGCGCATCACCAAGGCTGTAAGTCTGCATGATTGCCAAGGTCGGCACGTAGTGGGTTGGATACGTGGCGATTAGCCATGCATGGATGGAGTCTTGGACCAGACGCGCCGGCATGCCGGTTTCATCCGTACCGGGTGAGTACCCGTTCTCTATGTACAGCCAACGATCATGCGTCAGGTGCGCG